>NZ_CP010029.1:2801601-4275406 GCF_001656035.1 Yersinia entomophaga | reverse complement strand
GCCGATCCTTATCTCAGTCAGGCGGTGCTGGATTTACAATTTGGTCACTCCCAGCGGGTGGGTTACGACGTAGCGGTAAAAGTGCTACATGAGCTTCAAGCCATTGGTTCTATTCATAAACGTAGGCCGGAACACGCCAGTCTTGGCGTGTTGCGTTCACCGGACATTCCCTCTTTATTAGTGGAAACCGGCTTTATCAGTAATGGTACGGAGGAGCGGCTGCTCGGCAGCAGTGCGTATCAGGATAAAATTGCCCAAGCGATTTACAAAGGCTTGCGCAGTTATTTCCTGTCGCATCCGCTACAAGCCGACCCAAAGGTCGAAAACCGTCCGCTGGGCGCAACAGCGGCGGTTGAAAGGTCAGCGCGTCAAAGTGGTGTTAATCAGCCTGGCCCGGTAGTCAGTGCGGTCAGCAGTGGGGGGAAAGCCACCATTAGCGGTAAATCGCTGATTCACATGGTAAAACGGGGTGAAACTCTATCCGGCATTGCCAGCCAGTACGGTGTCAGTATGGCGGCGATGCGGCAGAATAATACGCTGAAGAAAGACGTGGTATGGGTTGGGCAGCGCCTGCGAATTCCCGCATCTGGCAGCGCGGTAGCTAGCGTCGCCAAGGTGCCTGCGGTGAAGAAAATCAGCCCGGCCAAACCGATCAAGCATCAGGTTAAACGCGGGGATACTTTATCCGCTATTGCGGCGAAATATGGTGTATCTCAAAGTGAGATTCAACGCGTGAATAAGCTGAAGTCTGGTTCGGTACAACTCGGCCAAACGCTCACCATTCCACAGTCTTAACCGAAGGGATTTGTTATGCCGATTCAGATATTACCGCCACAACTCGCCAACCAAATTGCCGCCGGTGAAGTGGTAGAGCGGCCTGCGTCGGTAGTAAAGGAGTTGGTGGAAAACAGTCTGGATGCTGGTGCCACGCGAATCGATATTGATATTGAGAAAGGTGGCGCAAAATTAATCCGCATCCGTGATAACGGCTGTGGGATAGCTAAAGACGACTTATCGCTGGCGTTAGCGCGCCATGCAACCAGTAAAATCAGTTCGTTGGAAGATCTGGAGGCCATTCTCAGCATGGGCTTTCGCGGTGAGGCGTTGGCCAGTATTAGCTCGGTTTCCCGTTTGATGCTGACCTCGCGTACCGCCGAACAGAACGAAGCCTGGCAGGCTTACGCCGAAGGGCGGGATATGGCGGTGACCATCAAACCCGCCGCCCATCCGGTAGGCAGTACGCTGGAAGTGCTGGATTTGTTTTATAACACGCCAGCGCGGCGTAAATTTATGCGCACGGAAAAAACCGAATTCGGCCATATTGATGAAGTGGTACGCCGCATCGCGTTGGCGCGCTTCGACGTGGCGATTCACCTCACTCACAACGGCAAGCTGGTTCGCCAATATCGAGCGGCCCCAGATCCTTCGCAGCATGAACGTCGTTTGGCCAGTATTTGCGGCCCGGCCTTCCTGCAACATGCGCTGGCGATTTCATGGCAGCACGGTGATTTGAATATTCGTGGCTGGGTGGCCGACCCCAGCGCTGCCCGAACGCCTAGCGAGATGCAATATTGCTATGTCAATAATCGCATGATGCTTGATCGGCTGAATATCATGTTCTGCCTGACGAAGCGCGGCTGCGCGGGCTTCAACGGCTTTAATCGCTGAATCCATAGCTAATTTACTGTCATTTGCCATCTTCTCTTTATCGGCTCTATCAGCCTCATCTTTGGCTAACTTGTCTTTCTCAGCCTGCTCCGCTTCGTCTTTGGCTAACTTTTCTTTTTCTTCGTCGGTCATCTCGTCCTTCGCTGTTTTGGGGTCTTTCTCGTCGTCTTTGATGAGCTTTTCCACGTCCTCTTCCGCTTTCTTTACAGCTTCAGGGTCGGCATCGTTAGCCATCAGCGGCTTGAAGATGCTCATGAGTTGTTTGATTTTTGACATCAGTTTGAGTCCTGTAGGTAGTGAGTCATATACAAATACATCCGGGCCAGCCCGGCCACTTGGCACGATTGCCACATGGTTACAAACGATGTCACGCATAACGCCATCGTATGGTTCGCCCTCGTACTCGCCCGGCGTCATGTCGAGCCGATAACGGTATGAAGATGAGATTTCTCGCTGCTGTTTGTTCTCTACGCCGATAATGGAATTGATGTCGTAAATGCCCATCGAATTCTTCAGATACGGAGCTTCGTACACTGCGTCAGTGCCAGTCGAACCAATAATGTGTTCTTTTGGCGGGTCAATTACCGACACAGCGATGTGAGTGTCTAGAACTGGTTTGTTGTTGAATGTTGGAGCGGCTTTCCTGAGTTCTTCAGGGTCACGTAGCAACCGGTATGCCTTGTCAGGGTTAAGGCCTAACGCTTCCCAATCGGGTATCTCTTTGCCGTAGTAGACGCAGACGTTAGCCTTGCTGATAGGCGTCAGTTCAACATGAAGCATCCCGTCAACGTCATAGCGACGAACGCTCGCCTTATCGAAGGCAAACTTCACATCTTTCATGTTCTTTCCTGTTTTTCGGGCAATAAAAAAGGCCGCCTAAGCGACCTTGTTCGTTTTATATTTTCAGAATGGCAATACTGGCTTCCATACACACCCGCAATTAGGCTCTTCACCCGGCAACACATGCTGCCCTTTGTCACCGATTGGCAGGCCCTTATCTAGGTCGAACTCCTTCCCGTTAGCATGAACGTGCTTCTTGCGGGGTTCGCTACCGCCGCCACTGTGTAACCAGATGCCTCGCTTAATCCCTGCCGCTTGTTGCCTTGCGTTGGATAGTGCGCTGGTAGCCTTGCGTACCTGGTCACGTGCAATGAATTCAGCACGCCTGCGAGTAATACCATGACGCTTGCCAAAGTTAGCTTCCATTTCGTCAGCCAATCCTTTGCGGTCGCCACCCTTGGCTACTGAGCGAAACACCATCGATTCCACTTCAGTGAAATACTTCTCAGGAATGGAGCGGATTAACGCCACATTCTCTGAAATGATAGCCTCTCGCTTTTCGAGCATAGCCTCAGTCCACTGCATGTTAATTGTCATTGAGTCTTTACGGGCAGCAGCAAGTAATGAGCGGTCAACAGCCTCGCCAGTCTTGTTTGTCACTGATTCGGCAGTAGGTAGCGCCATCTTAATGAAGCGCTCTACCCACTTCCTAGACAGAGCACGCAAAGCACTACGCAACAATTGAACCGGGTTAGCGTCCATCGCCAGTGGGTTATCTTCAAATATCGGGACGATTTGTTTCTTAACATCGTCATTCATTTCTCTGATAACAGCCAGTAACTCTCTGCGATACCAAATGATATTACCGGCGTTATAGTTGACCGCCCGAAGGCTTCTACTCTTCTTCGGTTTCCGGTTCATAGTCACCCTTCAGGTTTTCGAATCCTGCACCTTCAATGCTTTTCAGTGCGTCTCGCGCCTCTTCAGAGTTAATCAGCATGCTATCAGCAGCAGCAACCACGGTTTCAACGCGAGTCTTGTTGGTGTTGGCACGGTCATCATCGCTGACCTCATCAAGCGGTTTAAACTCGAAGTAGATGTCGGGCTTCAGTTCGCCAAACTCTGAAAGCTGGATAATCTTGAAGATGTTCTCAATGGCTCTGCGATAGTCCAGTTCTTGCGAGCCGGATATCGTTTCGTGCCACGTCTCAATCTCAGCATCCCCACTGGCATTCAAACCTGCTGGGGCGTTACCAAACATCTTCAGGTTGGTGGTGCGTGATGGTATGCAGAGTTGCTCTTGGTAATTCGATAGGATGCTTGACAGCTCACTCAGTGATGTCTGCATATGAATCAGATCCTCTTCAGTATCGAGAGCCCATATACCAAAGTTATCCTGATACTTGGTGAACATTTTAATGCGCTTATCAAATTCACCAGGGATTTCTAACCTAGCATCCATATCCGTCTTCAGCGCCCGCATTCGAAGAGTTCGAAGAATCTTTATCACGTTCTTCTTCGCATCTCGCCAGTCAACAACGTAATCCTCCATTAACTGCGTCAGCGAAAGACCGCCGAAGTTATATGATGGTTTTAGAATGTCGGGCACTGGGCGGCTAACGATATCGATGAATCGAGACTCATGCACCGTATCCCCCATCACGAACCATGCTTGGGGTTTGTAGAAATCTGGCCTAAGCGGTTTGTTTGAGTTGTACATCGCCGGATAAACCCAATTAGGGTCTACGCAACGAAAGCCTTTAAGTGAGCCTTTAGTTATCTTGCGCGGGTCTAGAAATAGGGGTTTTTCGTTCTCAAGGTCATCGGCGCCAACATCAATAAAGATGTGTGCCACGCCATACTCTGAGTCCTGCCTTACGGCTTCGTGAATCAAGCGCTTAATGTCGTATTTGGTCAGCGCCTTATCCATTAGGTCGATATCAGGATCACCCTCTTTGGTGCTCTTCACCTCAATCCAGTTTCGCGTCATCTCGTCAGCCATGATGGTATGCATGTTCGCATACTCAACCTGCTGAGACATTGCCGCCAAAATAGGGTAGCCACGAAAGCCAGAATATTCACCACCAATAAACATGCCGTTGATGACATCGTAAGGCGTGGAGTCCATCGCTAGAGCGGATTCTTCTTTATCTTCTGGAATCACACCTGGTAGCGGTTCGTAACGCTTAAACTCAGCAAATGGCTTCTCGCCATTCGCAGCAGACGCCGCATCAAGATGCGCATTTGTAATCTTCGCCAGTTCCCGCCGAGGTGCTTGCACGGCTTGAGCTGTTCGCACAGCCTTCTTTCTTGTCATTGCAGTATCTCGTCAGGAATGTTGAATGGTTTGTGCGCCGGAGCAAATGCCATGATTAGCGAGTCCGCCATATTTGGTGACGGTATGCCACGCTTCTTCATGTCTTTCTTGCTCTCAACCTTCACGCGACCGTTATTGTCGTAGTCAACCCATGGGCGTGACAGCTCAGCCTTGAGGTATTCCAGTTGTTTAATGCCGGAGCTAAGGCTGATTAGCTGATCGTCTGAAAATTGTTTGATGAATTCTTTGTCGTTGGGGTTGGCTTCGAGGTGCTTAACCACTCGCCATGTATTGAAGAAGCGATCACGGACTCCCCACCATGCCTGAGCCTTGATATTGGAGAACATGTCTTTATTGGTCTTGCCTTCAGCATATTTAGCATCTGGTTTGAATACGGCAGCACCTGCGTTAAATCCGCTGGACGGTATCGCACAGACGCGCCTCAGGTGAGCTTTTACGCCTGCACCCACGCCAATGGAGTCGTAAACAATCTCGCTTGCTGTGACGCTTTCTGCGTAGTTTTTGACGCGATCAGATGATGTGATTACATCACCCTTGTTCCACTGCTGGCAGTCCATGACAACAGAGCCGTGGGCCAGTGTTGTAGCGTTGCTATCCTCGCCTTCATCTGCTACGTCAAAACCGACTCGCTTACGACCAGAAGGGGCGAAGCCAATCAGTTTATGGGCATCTATAGCGGCAGCAATCCACGATGGCTTGATAATTGCCAAGTCACTGTCGGCAACCGGCTCACCTTCCCAAATGTGCAGGTAAAGGTCGTAATCACGTTCTTTGCATTCAGCCATTTGCGCAGGGAGCGGTGAGTCATGGAAGTGAGGGTTGTCGTTGTAATTGGCTTTCAGAACAATCGCCCCAGCAGGAGGCCTGACGATGAAGCGCTGATACGTATCGTCAAGAATGTTCTTCGGGTTAAAGCTCACCCATATCTCTGAGTGTTTGTCGCCTCGTATGGATGGAATCAGTACATCCCATGAGTCTTTTGTTACCGCCTCGGCCTCTTCTACCCAGCAGATTCCAACGCCCTGTATGGATTTTATTTTTGTGACGTTGTTTTTAATGCCGGAGAATACGAAGCTAGCACCGGTTGCTAGGTGAATGATTGTGTTTTTCTGGATTTCGAATTCTGTGGAATAACCGAGACGATCGATAGTCTCACATAGCAATTTGTGGACTGAGTCGCTAATAGAACCCTGAAACTCGCGAGTACACAAAATTACCGTGTTAATGCGTCGTGCAACCTCCACGGCAAGTTCCGCAAAGAAATATGACTTCCCACTTCCACGGCCGCCGTAAGCTATTTTGTATGGAGCGCTTTCGGCGAATGGCTTGAAATGTGGATTAGCCATCGAAGATGTCCTTAATAGATTTGTGCTCGACCTTAACTCCGCCACTCAGCTCGACAATCACTTTGTCCAGGCCGGTCAACTTGGCCTTGCCCATTGTTGCGGCTACGGCTGCTGATGATTGTGGCGTCTCAGCCGCTAAAGCTGATTTCCGAGCCTCTTCCAATTCTCTAATCAAAGAGTCAACAGTGACGTGATGGCGCTGCTTAATCTCACCCTGCAATTCGGCAATCCTTGCCGTGATCTTGCCGTTGTCTAATGACTCTTTAGCTTTCCGGTTAATGGTCTCAGGTTTCATCTTGTCAGCAGCATACGCCGTCCGATATGCCTCAGAAGCATTACCCGTTTCGATGTATGCCTGACAGAATGTCTCTTGCTTCTGTGTCAGGCTTGCCATGGTTATTTCTCGTCTGAATACTGCGTGATAAAGGTTTCTCTAATAAGTTCGGCTCTAAACTTAGCCCCCCTGATGGATCCGGGTAGAATTTGAGTAATGTCTACCCCTGATGCCCCCAAATCTCTTAACGCATCAAGTTCTTCATCAAGCTTCCCAAGCAGCCAATCGCTGGCCTTATCTTGAATTATTTCTGGAACGACGCGAGCAAACTCAGTTTTATCGGTCACCATCATTTCCTTACTTCAAATTTGAATCCGTGGCCTGCAATAAAGCGAGATAGCAGCCTTGCTACGGCTTGACGGAGTTGACCCGTCTCGTTGTTCAACGATCGTTTTAAACGATCAATAGCCGATTATTGATCTGTACAACCAATTTCCATCCCTCTGATTTGACTGTCATTCTTTTGCAAAACAAAAAGGATGATGACTATGTGGGCTAAATTTAAAAGTTGGTACATGGCTGCAACAGTGAGCTACTCCACCCTGGCATTGGGGCTAACCTTTACAGGGATGGCCTCTTTGGTCGGGATCGCCTATCTGATATATGAGTGCTTTTAGTTAATGGAGAGCCGTTGTGAAAGTGGCTCTCAGTTTTTCTTTTAGCTGGCAATATCGAGCGTTAACTTCAGTTGCTCCTGCCAGAATTCCACGGTTGCTTCTAGGGCAGGTTTGTCCCAGCGCCAACGTGCCATTTCTCGTGCACCACCACTTGCTTTTGATTTCCGGTCATCGCGAATTCGGCAGGCCTGGTCATAGTTTTGCTGCTCCGTTAGCTCACCACGCAACAAGCTATCTATATGCAAATCACACCAGACAGCGAACCGAGCATCGCACCAACGCGCAAAAGCGACCGATAGCTTTGGATGAAGCCATGTACCACCTCCGCGATCCTTTCTCGCCTTACTGGTTTTTACATACCTGCATTTCGAGGGATGTAGAATTTCAGACTCCACACCAGTCATTGCCTCATCCAGCGCCCGGATGTATTCAAGCGTTTCAAATCAGCCTCATCCAGTTGTCGATGCGCTTACCAAATTTCTCAGCAACGTCAGTGACGTTTACCCAACCTTCAGTGTTAAAGCGTACTGATTCGCCTTTATAGCTAAGAGGGATAATGTTCATTCGGATATACCTTTTAGTGATGAACCTTGTTCGCACAGGAATACGGCCCTCAGAAGGCTCCGACAGCCAGCCGGTTCCTCAAGGGTCATCCTGAAAGGTTCTGAGTGATTTGCGCTGCGATGCGCTGGATTTACTGCATAAAAAAAGCCCGACCTAAGTCGAGCCTTTTGTGTTTTTTTGCCTAACAAGCCTACGAAACGGCCATTTCAATCAAATCTGTGAAGTCCAAGCACATGTCTAGCCTGTGTCCGTGATCATCCACGAAGTTATATTTCTTAAAGTGTTCGATCATCTCTTTGGCACTTTTGCCACTTAAAGGAGATTTATCAATTGATTCGTCAACCTGTTTCATCTTCAAACCTTCATTCAGTTGGTTACGATAGTGCAAGTTCCACTTTGGAAATTGCTTTTCTAGGAGGCGGTATTTATCAATATTCGAGAGTCCCGGCCTCCATTCACACGTCATTAATGAACGCACCGTCTAAGGGGCAGTATTTTGATGCGCATATCAAAAAAGCTGGCTACCCTTACCGCAAAGTTGGGTGATTAATTCAGCGGGGATGCTGTCCCCACCTTCTCTTACCTCGCAAGACAAACGTTATTGATATACGCCTGCAAGCCGTTTATTTGGCTGGTTGCAATTCCGATTCGCTCGCGGAGACTGAGATAATCCCGTTCAGCGGCGTTAGTAAGTCTGGCGCTGGCATCATCAACGCTGCTGGAGGTGGCTGTGGCTTCGGGCAATCGCTTACAGCTGGCGTTGAGCTGCAACCGCTTAGCACCAGTAGCGATATCAGCACGAAGGCGCTCGTTCTCAGATTTGGCATCTGCCAGTTCCTTGGTGTATTTGATATCGATAGCAGCAACCTGCTGGCGCTGAATTAGCATCGTGTCAATGGCTGACTGTCTGCTGTTGGCTATCTGGGTAATGTCAGAGACGTCGCGCTGTAGCCTGGTTACTTGCCCGTGGTAATACATCAGGCCGAATAGCAGAGCCACCGTTACAGCGATGAGTATTGCCGTTACGCGACTCATGACAGGAAAAGCTCACGCTCAGCCGCCCGGCGATTAGTCAGGCCTTTCATTTCTTTCCCACCTGCTTTATTCCATTTCAGGAATTCATCCGCAGCGCCCTTTGCATCACCCGCGTTTACCTTTTTCATCAGCGTCGATGTGCTGAGCGCTCGGGTTCCGATGTTGTAGGCCAGCGATACCAAGGCGTCGAATTGATTCTGGGTTACGCCGATTTTGAGCATCTGGTTAACGCCCTGCTCGAACTGGACAACTCCGCATTTCAGCAACCGGTCGGCGGTAGGCTGATCGATAGTCATGCCGCGAACCACGGGCTTACCATCTACTGGATGAGTCCAGCCGTAACCAATTGTCCAGGGAGCGCCGCCGGTGCCAGGGTCTGGATATGCCGTCAATTTGCAGCCTTCGAATTGTTTTATTAGATTGATTCCGGTGCTACTGATTTGCATTGTCAGCCCCTGTCTTATTGCCAACGATGCGCTTTAGCACCGAACCAATGTAATCCGTACCCATGTACCCAATGAACACGCTGGCAATTAATGACCAGTCAGGGTTCAGCCCGGCTATAACCAATACATCTTTGATAAACCATGCCATCACTGAGCACATGGCCGCATCAAGCATACGTTGCGTTTTACCTCCTCCGGCATACCAGCCACGCAAGTAAGCCATCAACGCAGCCAGTGCCGCGCTAAGTAACTCACCCCGGTGGTCTGCTATCCAGGCAATGATGAGCATCCATACATCCGGTGATTTCAACATTTTCATGACCCACCCCCCGTTTGGGGAAAATCTTCCCCGGCATTTGGTCGGGTGCTGTTGTGTAGGGAATAGCTCGCCGGGGCGAAGTCATTGCCGCCGCTGCTGATGCCCTGAAGAAAAGCGCCAACCTTTCTGATGTTACTAATGCCTCAAAGTCCCTATCAAATATTGGTGGGTTTGCATCTAAAGGAGATCTTGGGACAATTAATTTAAATGCGCTGGGTGATAGGGCAACCTCTGCGGGTGTGTGGTACCAACCCACCGACATATTGGCAACCTCGGCGGCGAATTATCCGATTCAATCATCTGGAACACTGCTTGTCACGCAATCAGCTTATGGATGCCAGCAAGAGTATACAGCCTACTCTGGTCGTAAATTTGTTCGTGGATTATCTAGTGCATGGACTGGATCAGGGCCATGGGCATCATGGGTTGAGTTTTACGGGCCCAATAACAAACCAACCTCCAATGACATTGGTTCTCTTGCTAAAATCAGTAATCTCTCTGATGTTACAAATCCATCTTTGTCCCTGACAAATATTGGTGGTCTTGCCAAAATCAGTAATCTCTCGGATATTGCAAATCCATCTTTGGCGCTGTCAAATCTTAGTGGATTCCCTATTAAAGGGTCTTTGGGTACTTCAGATTTAAATGGTTTTGGTAATATTACGTCAAGCGTGGGTGTTTGGTATCAATCCGTCGATTCTCAAGCAACTCCTGGTAGGCACTACCCGGCAAATACAAGTGGAACACTGCTTGTCACGCAATCAGCTTATGGATGCCAGCAAGAGTATACGACGTACTCAGGACTGAAGTTTGTCCGTGGTCTGACCGCTGAGTGGAATGGGGCGGGCCCATGGTCAGAATGGAAACAAATCTCAGCACAACAGCCGAAAACAGTAACCACCAGAGATTATATTCGCATACCTGATGTTCCTGGTGGATTGATCATTCAATGGTTTGCTGGCCCATCCTCTACTGGTGAGAGCACCATGGGTCCACTCTCGTTCCCTATAGCATTCCCAACTGCTTGCGTGTTCTCCAGCGTGTCCACTCTGGGGAATGGTACGGGGTCATGCGACCAAATGTTTCAAGTGACATCAACCAACTTAAATTCTATTACCCTATTCTCACAAGTATTTGGTTCTGGGTCAGTTCCTGGAACAGCTAATCCACTTGTTTTTGCTATCGGATATTGAGGGAAATGCAATGGTATATTACAGCGCTAATTTAAATGGATTCATACCTGCAGCATGGAAAGATGATGGTACATATAACAAGAAAACCTGGCCAAGTGATGCTGTTTTACTTTCTGATGAGGAATCTAATGAATACTGGAAAACTACTCCACCAGATAGGAAGACCATAGGGTCATTAAATGGACGGCCAGTATGGGTTGATATACCACCGCCTTCACCTGAAGAATTGATATATCGCGCTGTCCAGAAAAAAAAGGCATTAAGGGAGGCGGCTGATTCTGAAATTGCCTGGCGGCAGGATGCTGTTGATATGGGAGATGCGACAGAAAAAGAAAAGGCTGACCTCACAGAGTGGAGAAAATATCGAGTTTTGCTGATGCGTGTTGACGTTTCAACTGCGCCAAATATCGAGTGGCCACTAAAGCCTGAGTGATTTTTTATAGGCCACGAACGATGCGGCCTATAAAGATTTAACGAAATTCTGGCGGCCACACCGGCACCACGTAGCCATTATTCACCGCTTCCGTCAGTAGCCAGCGGGATTTATCCAGCCCGGCAATCACTGGCAACTCAATCAGCGGCCAGCTCGCCAGCGTCGGCCACTGTTTGAACGCTAAACGAGTGGCGATTAGCTCGCTGCGCTGCTCTTCCGTCAGCGGTACGTCGTCAATAGAATAATCACTGACCATCATGGGATCGGTGGCTTGAATGAAAGCATCGCGATAGCGGCGAGCACGGGCGGCCAATTCATCATCGGTAGGGACATAAACGGGAATATCCTCCCAAACTGGCTGGCCTTGCTTTCCGGCTATTCTGGTTTTACCGGCTGGCGAAGCACAGGCAAAAAACGTCTGATAAGTCTCGTCCGTTATTTTAACGGCATCCTCCGGCCAACTTTGCGCAGCCTGATATTCCGTTTTTAACGATTCTGGATAAGCGGCATTATTCGCTGGGCTGTAGAAATAATTCATTTAAACCTCACTTAATAACCAATAACGCGCCACATAACTCTTTGCGCTGTAGGGATGTTTTCCCCGCTTTTCTTGCTCAGTGGGATCGCTGCCCATGTTCTTGCTAACATATCCGCAGCGAGCGTTTTTCCTATTATCGAAATATCGGTGATGCCGTGGAGTGTCACACTCATATTTAAAACTTTATTGGGGAACGCTATTGGGAAAAAAGCGTCAGCATAAAAAAACTGGTCATTTGATCTGGAAAAGGATGATTCTCCCCATTGTTCAATTAAACCATCGGGTCGCTTCATCCAGCCTGTTGAGGTCATTGAGCTGGTAAAACTCCACATATCCGGTATCTGATTAATCCCAGTGCCGACATCTCGCTTAGCCGCTTCTTTTTGGGCGTAGGTTTCACCCTTGTTAAGCATCAAGAAGCAATACACGCATACGGATTGCGGTAACTGAGTCATGCCTGCTCCCCTTGAATCTGGATAACTGTTAACTCACGCCCAAATACCGCACCAGTGTCGATATAGAATTGGTTTTTAAATTGGCTGGGTTTACTCATTGGCGTATGGCCGAAGATAAACTGCTTTGCCCCAGTTATTTCTGCACCTAAACCATCCATAGCGTCACCCACGCGATCCCGATTCCAAATAACAAGCTCCTCACTAACCGGCTTTCCGTAATAATATTCATTGCCAGGGTAGTCGGCGTGGGCCACTACATATTTACCGCTGTCAGTTGTCACTTCGATCACCAGCGGCAGCGCAGCGGCCTGATTAATTAAGCTGGTTGCCAATAGTTTTTGGTCGGGGTCGAGACAGAAAAACCACATTCCGCCGTTAGCTACCCAGCATTCAGCCATTCCATATTTTCCATCCAGTGCATCAATCGCCATTTGCTCATGATTGCCACGAACCGCACGAAACCAAGGCTGCGTTATCAGGTCGAGGCATTCGACGTTCTGTGAACCTCGGTCAATCAGGTCGCCTACGGATATCAGCAAGTCTTTGCTCTCATCGAAATCTACTGAGAGTAATTTCTCATCGAGCTTATTCAGGCAGCCGTGGATATCACCAACGACAAATATTCGTCGGTAATCGGCCCCGTTAATCTTTTGGTAAATATCAGGCATTCTTTCTACTCCTGAGTCTTAGCCAGCGTTTAGCTAATAACGGATAGATAGCGTCATATGTGGGTATTTCGCTGGCGGGGATTGGGGGTTTAGGTTTGGTTCGGGATGTCTTGCGGAAGATAAGATTGTCTAGGGCGAAAACTATGCTGCTTTGCCTTTGTCGCATGGTGTATTTCCCCACCGGTTAGCCCACTCGATTTCCAGCTTGGATGCATCGCTGAATATCACGCCCTGCTCAGTGCCGAACCAGTAGATAGCCTCGATAACCTCCACCATCTCACTCACTCGCATCTTGCTAGTACGCTGGCCGAACATCACCACCCCGCCGCCGATTCCAGGAGCCGTACGCTGATCCTGATTTTTGGCCTTAGCCACCATCGCAGTAATCAGGTCTTTCCAGTCAGCTTCATCGTACTTCTCACCGAACCAGAGAACCTGTTTTGATAGGTCGTGCAAAAGTGGCCACATTTTCCGATTCTGGTCATTGCTGCGTTTCTTCTCCTGAATGAGAACCTCAATCGGCTTTTTCTCATCAAGCGGCACACTGCGGATCGCTGCTATGGCGTTGTCACGTACCTGGGTATTTCGGAGTAGATAGGTATGCTTTGTCATAGTGGCTTCTCCGGTGCGGCGGCTAGCATATTGGCATAGCGCTCTTGCATACTTTCAAAGCTGCCTGTTAATCCCAATAGCGTGAGCATGGCTAAAGTTGCCTCTTTCGGTAATAGTTTCCAACCTTCCGGAATTACCGGAGAGTTCAACTGTGGGGCGAGATAGACAGGGATATCACCTGCACCGCCCTCAGGCCAAATATCAGCATCAGAACCGGATCGAAGATAATCCAAATGGTTTTGCTCTAAATAACCAACAGGCTCAGCCCTCTTTGCAGCTAACGCGATGCGGGCTAGTGCTGCGATTTCCCTGAAATTAATCAGATTAGTGACTCTGTTTGGTCGATAATCGCAAAGGCTTTCTAGTCTCTCAGATGTAAATCTATCTAATTCTTTCATGGCTTTACCTCAACGTTAATAAACCCGCCACAGCCACACTTTGGGCAGCATTTTCTTTTGGTGCCAGAAGACTCATCACTCATGACAACCCTCTCTAGCTTCAAGTGGTGATATCTGCATGCTACGCACATTACGGCTTCCGTTGTTTTCATTCACTCTCTCCCTTGATTCGAATGCCAGCAGTTCGGAGGGCGTTGGCGGTGGCACTCAACCCTTCGTTGTAGGCGGTATCAGTGTCGAAGTTTTCATCTCGCTGGTCTGGAAACTCCACCTCAATGCTTTCTCGCGACGCTTGCCACGCTGTCCGCATATCTAACACTGACGCTTTAGCTAAGTTGGTTAACTCGCCATCGTCGCCACACTCAAATGCAAGGCGGTAAGTCGTTGGGATTTTCGATTTAAGCCAAGCTTCAAACTCTTCCCGCGATTTAGTTATGTCCATCATGCAGCCCTCTTCGATTCGTATCTGGCGCAGGTGATAGCAGTCCAGGCAATCAGTTGTGCGCGTTTCATGTGAAGCTCCTTCAGCCGGTCAAGCCAGATAAATACCGGGCCGGTGTAGCCGTTGTGAGCAAGGCGAATATATTGCTCAATGGTTAATTCATCTTCGCGAGTCAGTTCCATTAGAAACCACCTTGTTTTTTAGTTGACCGGCGCTCAGATTCAGCCGCCTTTGCTTTAGCCTGATCCTGGTTGCAGTCATAGATTGCGCCATGACGTTGCTCGACGAATACCACCCCGCCGCTGCCGTGCCGGTTAAGCCGGAGTAGTAATTCGGTGTCCTGCTGATTGGCGTTTTCGTCGTAAGCACCTTCGCGGTATATTCCCAGCCAGTAATCACAGTCTTGCTCAATCTGTCCTGTGTCGCGGGAGTCGCTTGGTTGAGGCCGCTTATTGACGCGCCTTTCTAAATCACGGTTTAGCTGAGTCAGCAGAACGACAACGCAATCAAGTTCTTTGGCGAGGTTCTTTAGCCCCTTGGTGATCATCCCGTAAGCCAGATCATTACGGTCTGCTTTTTCGGCTGACATCAGTGTGAGGTAGTCAACTAATACCATGCCTACAACACCACGTTCGCGCTTGATGCGGCGGCACTCAGAAACGATGTGAGACAGTGAAAGTCCCGGCGTATCGTCGATGTACAGATTGCCACTTCTCGCCAGCTCTAACCCTTTCGCAGACGCCAACGCAAAACGGTTATCGTCGTACCCATCAAGATAAAAATTACTGCTGGATACTCCTGAGGCTTGGGAAATCATGCCTTCGCCAAGCTGCACATCAGGCATTTCAAGGCTAAACGCCAGCGCCGGGAGATTCTCATTCAGTGCGCAGTTGATAGCCATGTTTGAATAGAGCGTTGTCTTACCCATTTTGGGGCGGGCACCAACCACGAACAGTGACCCTTTCACAATTCGCTTAGGTTCCAGCATGGCGTCCAGTGATGCGATCCCGCTGGTTAACCCAACAGCTCGCGGGTCACCGGAAAGTCGTTGTTCGACAACATCAACCCAATCTGAGAACACACTCTCGAATGTTCGCAGTCCTCTGCGGTTACCTGTCTTGGCGTGATCTGTGATCTCGGTAGATAGCGCCTGTATCGCCTCAAGCTTTTGGGTCGCCGTCATACCGTTGTTGGCATAAAGCAACTCGGTCATCGCATTTGTTTTGGCAATGCTGTAACGAGTGATCGCCTTATCGCGTACTTCCATCGCGTAATGCACGATATTCGCGGCGCTGGGGGTGTTCTTCGATAGCTCTGCCATGTAAGCAAAACCACCTACAGTGCTGCTAATCCCCTTGTTCTCCATCTGGTTGAATAGTGTCAGAAGGTCAATAGGGATCTGCCTGCTAACCAAGTCTTTAATTTCAGAAAAAATAACTTGGTGCGGGCGGGTGTAAAACGATTCGGGTTTCAGCATGGACAGGACTTTAGCAACGTTATCACTGCCGTCATCCAGCATCAGGCCGCCAAGAACACTCTGTTCTGCGTCGAGGTTGTGTGGTGGTGTTTTGTAATCAACGGTCATCCTTGGCCCCCTCTCGGACTTGAAGATAAGTTTCATCGTTCAGGAAATACTCCAACCCTTTTTTCTGCCACGTCTTTCCGGAGCGAGTATCAGGGCGGTCTTCCAGCATCCAGCGGCAATTGGTGGAAATGTAAGTCAGGTAGGCTTTCCAGCTTTCCAGCGTGAATGGCTGGCTGTCCAGTTGGCGAGTTATCTTGCTGGCTTTCACCCAGAAGGTTTTGATCAGGTTGCGTCGCTTGTCACTGAGTGCTCTTATGCCTTTGGCTTCTGGCAGAATGTCGTGATAAGCATTGACCACATCTTCACAACTGAATGACGGTTTTTTCTTTTCCGGTTTATCGGCTGAAGAGGGACTCTCTATTACGTTAGTAATAGAGTTATTAGTTATTTCATTGTTTGTGGCACTTTGTTGGTAATCTGTTGGCACAACCTCCGCGCCAGCGCTTGGCGTAAGCGGCTTTGCGTTGGCACTTTGTTGGTAATCTGTTGGCACTAAATTTGGCTGATATTCGTCGTATTTTGTGACGTAAATTAATGAGAATTTCTTGGTGGTTGACTTGGTGATCATCCCAAGTTTTTCAAACTTACCGATGAGATATTTAATGCGGTTACCGGTAATACCGGTTGCCAGTTCCAGCTTATTTCTGCCAGTCATAAACTCTCCACGACGAACCATGACATCACCCAGCTCAGTATTAACTATTGCCGGTGCGTGATTAGCGGTAAGTATGAAATGTATCCACAGGTGAACTGCCTCAGAATCCGTCCTGTAGAAGGGCAGTTCCATTATTTTTCTATGCATCAAGGCAAACCCCTTACCGGTTGCCTCCGGCCTTGCTGTGTCTGGTTGACGAAACGCTAAGACGTTACTCATTGGCCTTCCCTCTTCTCGCTTCTATGCCGCGGAATATCTCTGCAAACTTGCGGCCAAAAACGTGGTTGTCATTGCAGACCATGAGAAGCTCATCAGGCTTTGCCGCCCGTTGATATTGAGTAGCGTCTGACGTATTGCTATTTGGTTTTTTCTTTCGCATAATTACTCCTGTTGTTTTGTCCAGTTAAAACGACATTGTTATCTGCTCTGCTGAATCCCTGGTGGCCGCCGGGGATTTTTGTTTTGCGAGCAGCAACGCCACTGACTTAGCCAGCCTTGCCATCTCGTCATCGACCACTCCCCACTCCAAAACAGCCAGAAGCATTGATATCTTCGGAATGAAGCTTTCTTTCCAGCGTGATATCTGTGACTTATCAACGCCAACAGCGTCAGCAATATCAGTGACGCCTCGTAATGCAATCTTGTTCAGTAGTTGGCTCTCAATGATTCGAGCCTTGTTGCGTGTGCTTGCACGTTCCATGCGTAATACTTCCCTTTCTGATTAAGTGCGTAGTCAGTCCGTGGGATTGACCACTTTGTTGGTGCCCTCGAGTCAGGGCGGTTAAGTTGTGTAAAGAGCGGTGTTTCTATGCAGCTTTTGGCGGGAAAATTTCATCTAATGTGTCGTTGCTTCCCAACTCATTAAGCGCCATTACTATTCGACGACATGACTCAAGATCAGGAACTCGGATACCTGATTCATAGTTGGCAACTCGTGACTGTTTCCAACCGCAGGTGTTTGCAAGAACTGACTGAGTGACGCCAAGTTTTTTCCGTACTGTGGCAATTTGATTCATTTGGTTTTCCTTAATGATTCACTCAACCTCAATTAAACACGTTTTGTGTTTTAATTTCAACACAAATCGTGAAAGCCAATTAACACGGATTGTGGTAAATAGATGTGCATGAATACGAATGATGAAATTGCAAAAAGGCTGAAAAGCCTTAGAGAAAATAAAGGCCTTACCCAAGGGGCCTTGGCAAGCCTGTGCGGATGGAAATCACAGTCAAGAATTGGGAATTATGAATCTGGCGCTAGAAAATTAAGCACTAGCGATGCAGAAACAATCGCTAAGGTTTTGGGGGTTTCGGCATCTCAAATTCTTTTTGGCGATCAGGAGCCATCAAATTTTTCTTACGTTGGCCCTAATATCAAGGGGGAGAAATATCCACTAATCAGTTGGGTTAGTGCCGGGGCATGGTGCGAAGCTATTGAACCCTACGCACTAAAAGATATCGATGAGTGGTTTCAGTCAGACGCGAGAATTGAAGGTAATGGCTTTTGGTTGCGTGTTGAGGGTGACTCGATGACAGCCCCTACTGGGCTTAGCATTCCTGAAGATACACTCGTTCTTTTCGATACTGGAAGAGAAGCAAGAAACGGCAGTCTAGTTATTGCGAAGCTGGAAACAGCTAACGAAGCTACATTTAAAAAACTGATCATTGACGGCGGAGCTAAATATTTGCGTGGTCTTAACCCCGCATGGCCTCTTGTGCCGATTAATGGGAATTGCAAAATCATTGGCGTAGCTGTCGAAACCAAAATGCGGTTAGTCTAATACCCTAACCCACTGCTAGCCCTACCAATTTCGGGCACGCCAGCACATAAACAAGACGACCGTTAGGTTAGTAACCGAAGCAATTAATGCGACAGTGGCAAGAATATCGGAACCTGAGAAAGACATAGGGATATCTCCATGACATACAGTGATGCGGTTGCAACTATTGCAATAATTATATCAGTCGTTGCATTACCTGCAACATACTATTTTGGCTACAAGGCTGCCGTGAGGAACGATAATCGCAAAGAATGGAATGCTATTGCGGAACCGATTTTAGCCGAATTGGAGTTGATACAAAGCATATGGGAGGGCAATGATTCGCTAAGCGTCGACCCGCTGCCTTACCAAAACATAGAAATGCTATCCCGTAGAGTAACTAACAAAAAGAGCAAAGAATTGAAAGCTGTGTGGGATAGATATTATCAATGCAGGGACAGGATAAAACGGCCTGAACAGCATGATGATATAAGCGCTATCTATCGTGACGGAATTGAGTCAGTAAAAGCACTCAGAAAAATAATGAGGCTTAGGTAAACCCACTGCTAGCCCATAGAGATTTAGCAAATATAAATAAAGGTCTGGTTATGGAAAAAATATCATTTATTTACACCCACGAAATCAGAGAGGGTGATCCAGCCAGGGTGGTTAGGCAACCAGAACCTTGGATTAAAGTCTCAAATATTCCAGGAAGAATTAATCTTGGAATAATTTTTGGGTTATTCATAAGATCCTATAAAACATATAAAATTGTTGTAGATGTCCTCCATGAAGACATTAGTATTATGAATGACACCAAAGACAAGTTATCGGCTGAACCGTTAGTTGCCGCATCCCCTTCAGCTGACGATTATGTGAGCATAGAAAGCATGGCTCTTCTTGGATTGAATGTTAAAAATGAAGGCGCGCATAAGGTGGTTTGTTCCATATATTCCTCCCCAGACCAAATAGAAAATGAGAAAATATTGCATTCAGCTGAGTGTTATTTTTTTGTATCTAAAACGCAGGGAGCGCGCTGATGGTTGAAGCGGTCAACATCATAACCAGAGCCCCTGTCATTGCAGATGATCAGGATATGGGCGATAATCGTCAACATGGTAGCGGGAATGGAGGAGGTGATGACATGCTTGAAAGAGTAAAAGATTTAGAAACCAAAGTCGCCACTCTCGTAACTGACGTGGCCATCATCAAAGATAAACTAGCTTCAAAAGAAGACATCCAATCAGTGAAAACTGAGTTACATAAAGAACTTAATAATCAAACTTGGAAAATTATTGGATCTCTTGTTGTAGCTGTTTTGATTGCGGTTTTGTCAAAATATTATATCAAGTAAAATGCTGTCGCTTAGAAACCCGGCCCCGCTGCCGGGTTTTTTGCGCCTGTAATCTGACAATCTCACCACCCTGCCCGCTTTAAACACTACTCACCTCACACTTTTCACGCCTGATATCCAGGTGCGAAGGGTCACGTCTGAATTATTTTCAAATTAAATTACATTAAAAATCAATAACATCACACTTAAGCGCCCCAATTAAACACAATTCGTGTTGACGATCAAAACACAATCTGTGATTATTTATCCCATCAACACGGCAGGACGCCGAAGTGGTACGACAGGAAGCACGCTCTTTAACAATTAGATTGCCCTGATACGAGGGCACCAAAGAGAAGTTGGCTTTGGCGGTGCTGGTAAGACAACGGCCTTGTGAATAAGCAAACCGGATCGCAATGCGAACGTGATGCCAAATCGATAGCTGTTAGAAGCATCAAGGAAATCCGGTAACTACCGGCACCACCAAAGCCAATCACCGGAGGTAATCATGAATTCGAGAGAGCGACGCACAGCTCGTTACAGAGCTAAATGTGCAGCAGAGGGTCGGTTAGAAAAGAACATCGCTACAGCCCTCACAGGCTGCACAGCTCGGGTATACAAAGCAACGATTCCTGTACCGGTTCGCAGCGCCGAGCAGCCAAGCGCGGACAATATATGTTTGCCTGAAGTGGCTAAGTTTGCAGCAGGCTTCCGTAAGAGTGAGAGCGTTACGGCGCGGTAGTGATTTTAGTAGCGCTTCATGCTGTGTGGGATATGTACATCAGGGAGCGGTGGTACTTTATTCATGCGGTATTCATTTTGGCATCGGGGGCACTGATGAACAAAGAAATTATTGGACTTAACTGTTTGAATGCTAGGCTGAAGTATAGATATCTGGTGATCGCCGAAGCAGTGTGCACAAAGGTCATGAGGCTCAATAACGTCATCGGAAGAAGACTTAGATCTGTACACGACAGATCCACCTTCCGTTTTGTGAAGTTCGTAGTTCTCGGCCTGCACAATAAACATCTCGATTTTGTTATTTTCTTCGCGAAGCTGTCCTGTGATGTATCGCTCAGCCTGATAAAGGCCAGAGAGTTCCGCATTAAGCATCTGTAACTCAGTAATTTTTTCTGAAAGATCACCTGCTGCTTTCCTGATAACTAATTCATCACGACTTTCTTTTATTATCTTCAATAAATCAAAAGCTTGCTTTGCTGCAGTCAAACTAGAAAAAACGTCCATTTGAATAATTCTCTAACTGTAGGGGTGATTACAGTTTATTCGATTTCTTGCTGTAGGGGTATAGCAGAACCACCGCCGCCTGACGTGGTTAAAGATAGTTCAGGCAACTATTTATTGGTCATCGCACCAACCGCAAAGAAGCCCACCACATAGTTAAGGGGTAAGAGAATGACACTTTCTTTCACTGTTCTGGCTGGCAAGCCGGATAACGACGACGGCGCGTATTACGAGAACATTAAGTTCTGTGACAGCGCTGACAGCATGGAAGCTGCGCAGAAGATTGTTCAGGACAACAAGCTTTATACCTATCCGATATGTCGGATTGAGGTTACAGGATTCAAGGCTGCATAACGCGGCCTTTTTTATTGGCTGGTAAATGAGGAATGAATGATGAGTCAATATCGAAACATAAGCATTGAATGGCTTCAGCGAATGCATGCGGATGGATATGTAGCTCTGTGTGACGGTGATTTACAGGAAGTATTAGATTTCATCTCGGAACCCCAGTGATCTTACCCCTGCCACTTAACCGGTGGCAGCAATAAGACCACTGAAACAAACAACGAGCTGCTTAATGCGGCTTTTTTATTCCAAAAATTCAAGGAAGCAGCATGAGCAAAGAAACAGTTATTACCTTTAAAGGCTTCGACCAAAATCTTCAGTGCCGTGGCTACCAGTTCGAAATTGGCAAAACGTATACGCATGAGGGCAAGGTCGAGGCATGCGGCTCTGGCTTCCACGCTTGTGAATGCCCATTTGATGTTTTCGGATATTACCCGCCAACAAATAGCCGGTATGCAGTAACTGAATCATTTGGTGTTATTGACCGCGAAGATGATGGCGATACAAAAATCGCAAGCGCCAGCATAACCATCACAGAAGAACTAACCCTCCCTCAGTTTATTCAGCGCGGGATTGATTGGATCTGGAGCAAAGTTGATAAGTCGCTTGAACAGCAGATCATGACCGGAAACCAGTCAGCGGCAACCAACACTGGCAACTGGTCAGCGGCAACCAACACTGGCTACCAGTCAGCGGCAACCAACACTGGCGACTGGTCAGCGGCAACCAACACTGGCTACCAGTCAGCGGCAACCAACACTGGCGACCGGTCAGCGGCAACCAACACTGGCAACCAGTCAGCGGCAATCAACACTGGCTACTGGTCAGCGGCAACCAACACTGGCTACCGGTCAGCGGCAACCAACACTGGCTACCAGTCAGCGGCAACCAACACTGGCGACCGGTCAGCGGCAACCAACACTGGCTACCGGTCAGCGGCAACCAACACTGGCAACTGGTCAGCGGCAACCAACACTGGCTACCAGTCAGCGGCAACCAACACTGGCAACTGGTCAGCGGCAACCAACACTGGCTACCGGTCAGCGGCAACCAACACTGGCTACCAGTCAGCGGCAACCAACACTGGCAACCGGTCAGCGGCAACCAACACTGGCGACTGGTCAGCGGCAGAGGTGTCTGGATCGCAATCTGTAGCGGCTTCATTCGGTGATGGTGGAAAGGCTAAAGCGTCAGAAAGCGGCGCAATCGTCCTGTGCTACCGAAATGGCGAAGGCGAACTAATTCATATCCGTGCCAGTAAAGTAGGCGAGAACGGAATTAAGCCGGATGTTTGGTATTCGCTGAATGAGAATGGCGAGTTTGTAGAAGCGGAATAACCCCTCCAACTAAATAGGTGAGATATGAAAGAGGTAATTTGGAAAAATCCATCTGAACTTCCAGTTGTAAAGCGTGGAGGCGATATAAAAATATGGGCCGTTGTTGATATCTACCAGTATGAAATTAAATATGGCGGCCTTGGTATAGATGGAAAAGCAGAGCGAATAGCAACATTAAAAGAGGTTAATCGCCGAGTAGTTGAGTTGAATTATTTGAACGCCGAAGCAACCCATGAAGAACTGCTTTCTTTTGAAGAGAATGGTGATTTTCCACCTGGCACCCCTAGCGGCTTAGATGACTGGACTAACGAAGATGGCGAGTTTATTGGATTCACTGGCTACTACGCTCAGTACCCAGATGAAGGTCGAATGTATTTCGAAGAGTTCAAGTTAGGCGCTGATGGCAAATACCAAACAACTAGCAATTGGACTGACAAACTACCTGAGCGTGTTCTGCTAGCATGGGGAGAGTTTGAAAAGCCAACAGTCCCTGAATCTATACCAGAATAACCCCCCCCACCAATCCCCAGAGTAAATAACTGACATCATCGTCGGTGTTTTGCTGTGGGCTAAACACAAGGAAATGAGCATGGGTATTTTATTTACCAACACAGACACAAACCCCTCAGTTGATAGCGGAAAGTCCAAAGCGGTGAAAATCGGCGACTTCACAATATCAAATTATGCAGACGGAATAATTTGGATTGAATCCGATTCGGCTGGTGACGCTGGGTCATTTGACTTCAAAAAGTTCGAATCCGCCATTAAGTCTTTTTACGAAGCAAACTTATAAGGAAATGAGCATGAGTGATGAAAAAAAGGAACTGGCGCTCGTCACCTTGCCAGCTGAAAAAGTAGATTTGGAAGTTGCGTTACTGAATGACAAATTCATTGATGAGCTGATTGATAACGTTCGCAAGACAGCCGGTTCAGTGGTTGGCGACCTGAATACGGCAAAGGGTCGCGGCGTTTATACACGATGGCTGACAAAGTGCGTAAATCTAAAGCAGCATTTGAGGTTCGCGCCAAAGAGTTAGTTGCTGAGCTAAAAGCACGGCCTGCTCTGATAGATGCCAACAGAAAAAAGTTTCGTGACGAACTGGATAATATTGCAGTAGCAATCCGAAAGCCGGTTACTGATTGGGAGGCCGAACAGGAACGTGTCGCAGCCGAAGAAGCTTACTCGGCCATGTGGCAGGAAGCCCATGAAATGGACGCCAGCATTACAGCAGAACGGGCAGCCAAGAAAGAGTCTGACCATGAGATGGCCCTGCTGATGAATGACGCTTTCGACCGTGACGCCAAAGCGAAAGCTGATGAAGTTGAGCGCCTGCGGAAAGCACATGAAGAATTCATTGCTCAACAGGCAGCAGAGAAATCGAAGCGTGAAGCTGAAGAGAAAGCCAAGCGTGACATTGAAGCAGCGGAACAACGTGAACGTGATGCAAAACTAGCTCAGGAACGAGCAGAACAGGCCGCCAAGGATGCCGCAGCCAAAGCTGAGCGTGATGCCAAGGAATTAGCTGAACGCGTCGAGCGCGAGAAGCAGGAAGCTATCGCAGCCGAGAAACTTAAAGCACAGCAGGAAGCTGAGCGAGTTCAACGTGAAGCCAAGCAGAAAGAAGATGCCCGGTTAGCTGAAGAGAAACGTGTTGCTGATGAAGCAGCCAAGCGCGCGGCTGACGTTGAACACCGTCGCACCATCAACCGCCAAGCAGTAGCCGACTTAATTGCAAACGGATTGCCAGAAGATTGCGCACAGAAATGTGTAGCCGCTATCGCTAAGAACCTCATTTCCTCAGTTCGTATCACTTACTAATCAAACTTAAATTTCAGGAGCCACTCATGTACCAATTCGTACTAACTGGCGATGCCGTCATGGGTCGCTATTGCCAACATCAGCCAAAAGTAAAAAACACCAATCCGTGGATCCGCTGGTTTCTCAGCATATTTCAACAGAAAGGTAATCCGCTATGACACCTACCGACATTACCGAAGCAAGGAAGCTTTATAGCTCATTGAACGAGCAAGATTTAGAACAAGCTGGACAAGTCGCAGAGAGGCAGGAAAAGGCACTGCGGGTTCATAACCTAATTAAAACCTTTGAACACCTCCCTGAATTCGACCGTGAAGCTTTCAATATTTTAGTTGATGAGTACGACTTCGAGGGGCTCGACACCGCACTCTACAACGTCCTATTTGAGAATGCCAAATGGCAACAGGCGCTGGGAATACAGCGGCGACTGGCTGAGCATGATGAGGCGGCATGATGGAACCGGGCCACTATCAAGATATATCAAACGAGGATTATCACTCGGGTCCGGGGGTAAGTAAGTCGCAACTGGATGATGTGGCTATTAACCCCGCAATACTTACATGGAAGAAAACAGCGCCTGTAGATACGGAAAAGCTAAAGGCGCTGGATATGGGGACAGCACTCCACTGCCTGCTACTTGAACCTGATGAGTTCGATAAGCGATTCATCAAAGCGCCAGAGTTTAACCGGCGCACAACGGATGGTAAGGCAGCAGAAAAGGACTTTCTGAAAGAGTGCGAAGAGTCAGGGAAGACCGTAATGGACTTTGAACAGCACCGGAAGCTGGAACTGATGCAAGGGAGTGCAATGGCCCACCCGGCGGCCAGATACTTTTTAGAAGCAGAAGGATACTGCGAATCTTCAATCTATTGGACGGATGAAGAAACATCAGAACTATGCCGGATCCGACCGGACAAGTTTCTCACCAGTCAGCCAATCATAGTGGATGTGAAAAAAGTGGCTGACATGGATCGCTTCTCGCGACACATCGAAGAGTTCCGGTATCACGTGCAGGACGCTATGTACCGGGACGGCTATCTCAATCACTTCAACGAATACCCGACATTTCTGTTTATCGCAGTAAGCGAAACCATTAACTGTGGTCGATACCCCACCCGCGTATTTCAGCTCGATGCTGACGATGTAGCCGCTGGGCATGACCTTTACAGAAAGAACCTGCAAACCTATCACGAATGCCGACTCACCAACGAATGGGGCGGTGTAGAAACCATTTACCGCCCGGCATGGGCAAGGAAAAAGAACAATGACTGACATCGCCAACATCGAACTCAGCAATGAGCCAGCTATCACCAATGCGAACGTGGCTATTTTTAGCCCTCAAAATCTGATGGCCATCCAAAATTTTGCAACGCTAATGGCAAGTGGCCGGTCAACAATCCCATCGCATCTTGCCGGTAACAAAGCTGATTGCATGGCTGTTGCAATGCAAGCCGTTCAATGGGGTATGAACCCGTTTGTTGTTGCCCAGAAAACCCACGTCGTCAGCGGAACGCTGGGGTATGAGGCGCAACTGGTCAACGCGGTAATTTACGCAATGGCACCTACAAAAGACCGGATTCATTATGAATGGTTTGGCCCATGGGAAAACGTGATCGGCAAGTTCGCAGAAAAAGTTTCAAAGAACGGCAATAAATACATAGCACCAGACTGGACTCTGGCAGACGAGAAAGGCTTAGGGATTCGAGTGTGGGCGACGATGAAGGGGGAGGATGAACCGCGCGTTCTTGAGCTTCTTCTGTCTCAGGCTCAGGTGAGAAACTCCACCCTGTGGGCAAGCGACCCTAAGCAACAATTGGCCTATCTAGCCGTTAAGCGCTGGTCTCGCCTCTACTGCCCCGAGGTTATTCTCGGCGTTTACTCCACTGATGAATTGGACGGAAAACCAAAGCCTGAGCGAGATGTAACCCCGCGCACCAATGCCGACCTGAACAAGATGATCAACACCAAGAAAGCGGAGCCAATCGAGGGCGAACTGGAGACGACAAAAGTAGATGAGCGCTCACCTGATGCCCTGCTTGCTGACTTCACCAACGCAGCCAGCAACGCAAAGTCAGTTGCAGATCTGGAGAAATTCTTCAAATACAGCCAGCGTGTCCTCGCTAGCCACCCCGACCAGCTGGAAAAGGCGATCGACATTTACAGCATCAGAAAAGCTGAGATGGAAGAATCCGTGGGGTAACAGATATATGGATAATCCGCATGGAAACATCACGGTAGGCGCGGTGACGCTACCTTATYCCCGAATACATCATGGATGGATTACCCCGAAGAACCGCATTGAACGGAACCCATTTAAAGCGCAATTGATTGCGGAGCGGTTCAACTCATGCTTGAAGCTATCAGTCGCTGCTAACGGACTGGTGGCTTAAATCCCTTACCCCTCCACTTAACCGGCAGYCRGTCTGCTGAGGAATAGTTGTGTCAAAAATTCGAGAAGCCATTAACAAGGCACTCCAATACCGAGTCACTCCATCCGAGTGGCTTTTAATATTGTCGGTGATACTCGCTATCTGTTGTGCGGGTATTGCTTATCTGATTATCGATTCGTTTTGAGGTGACTGATATGGCGAAGGAATATTTTGTCATCAGCGTAAATCACACTATGCGCCATAGCCGCTACATACTTTTGTGGGCGGAAAACAACGCTGGATATAGAGGGAAAATAGAGTCTGCTGGGCGTTATGAAGAGGACAAGATTTTATCTTAAATCAGATATTACAACTCAGGATGCGACACTATTGCCGTTCCGTGTGAATTGCTGGAGCGTCTTGCCGTCCCTGTGGATGAAAATTTTTTCGATACTGAAGGCGGGGGATGGGTGATTAATTCTAGAAAAAATTGGATTGAGATTTTAAAACACACAATCTGCAAACCACAGCATGAGCCAAAGCCTGAATACAAAGGCTCACGTCGCAAGCAGGAGGCATGATGGATAGGAATATCGAAGAATTGAGAATTGCTCGCCTTAAAAGTAAGTTTGAAATAGCCAAGTCATACGGATCTGACCAGTTAACCGTACCAATGCCAGATTTAGACGCACTGATAGCCCAGCTGGAAGCGGCTCAGCGTGATCGCAATCTTCACTACATCGTGAGCGAGAAGTTTCGCATCGAATTGATTGCAAGTGAAGCAGCGTTATCAGCGGCAAACGAGAAGCTAAGCAAGCCGGTTGTATTGCCAAAGAAAATATATTTAAAATCATCAAGATGTAATGTTATCAGTTGGTCAAAAACATTTGATGCGATAGAGGCAGCCGGTTTCACGGTAGAGGGGAATGCAGATGCTGAGTAAAGAACAGCTGGAAAAACGAATTGCAGAAATTCGAAAAATAGCTAGCGAAATGAAATGGTCGTCAGTTGAACATAGTCAGGTGGCACTCAATGATGCGGAGGCATTAGAAGAACTGCTATCACTGCGTGAGCAACTTGCAGAGCTGAAACAGCAGAAACCTATAGGCCAAGTCATTAGCTGTAACGGCAATAAAACCCTCGGTTGGATTAATGACGCGCCGGTAGGTACCTTGTTATTCACAGCGGCCAAGCCAGCAGATTCAGTAACACTTCCAGCGCCAGCGAATTATGATGACTATGGCCCCATGATATCACTCGAAAAAACCATGGCGGCGCTAGCCTTGCGTGGCATTGAATACACGGTTAGAAGGTGAGGAAATATGCTAATCGGCTTTGTCCTACTTGTCAGTTCCTGCGGCCTTGACGCCTGCGAAGCGCTGCCAGTTTCAGAAAACATCTACCCTACCCAGACAGAATGCCAGAACGTGTCCGCACTGATTAAAGAACGCCGCCCGGCGGTAGTGCTGATCTGTGGCGAAGTACGCCGATAGCGGGTCTATAATTCTCCTGACAAAGGAGGATATATGCCTAATGTAAAGTCGTAATAATAAAACCAGATGGCAAAACCGATATCATTACAGCGCCTAGAGGAACTGTTCTGATCGGAGTTAACCACACGAGAAAAGATGAAAAAGTTAAACATCAATTTATGCCTGTAGAAGAATACAGCATAGGATCGGAGGAATATTACATAGCTAGGTGGTCACCTTTAGTAACAGACGACCAGGTAGATAATGCGGTTTTAGAACACATCCATTCAATTAACACCCAAATTAAAACATCCAATTAATACCCCATAAATTACGGACTCACGGAAACGGATTTCACCAAATCTGGAGTATCCCCTATGAAAACTCACGGACTGAAAATCAGACCGGAATTCTTTGCGCCTGTATACCAGGGAATTAAGACTGCCGAGATAAGGCTCAATGACCGTAATTACCAGGTGGGTGACACGCTAACGCTGCGTGAATTCGACGCCGGTAACTACACCGGAAGCTTCGTTAATCGCCAAATAACACACGTTGCCGACATCGGCGATATAAAGCCGGGATACGTGCTGATTAGCATGATCCCATACCAAATTGCAGAGGTGGCCTAATGCCCGACGATATCGATAACGCTTCAGCTCTCGAACAGCACAACATCGACACCGCAATAGCCAACCGGCCAAAGCCAAAAATGACATTCACCGGGCGCTGCCACTTTTATGAGTGCCGCCGGGCAATTACTCGCGGGTTGTTCTGTGATGCTGACTGCCGGGATGACCATGAGATTGACGAACGGCGGAAAAGGAATGCGGCATGAATAAAGGCGTGATTATTTGCCTGTGCGACCTAACCGGGATTATGGCTTCCCCGTGGATAGCAGCTGGGTATGATGCAATCTTAATTGACCCACAGCACCCCAGCGGGATTAGCACTTCCAAATCAATAACCCGAGTTGGGAATGTAATTGATACCCCGATCGTATGGGATTTATTGCGCTCAATACATAACCCGGTATTTGTAGCCGCATTTCCACCGTGCACTGATTTAGCTGTAAGCGGTGCGAGATGGTTTGATTCAAAAAGAACGATTGACCCAGCATTTCAGTTTAAAGCAATGCAAGTTGTTTGGCAGTGTCATGTCATTAGCGAAATGCTTCGTGTTCCATACATGATTGAAAACCCAGTAAGCCAAATAAGCTCTTTCTGGCGAAAACCTGATTTCTTCTTTCACCCTCATCAATTTACTGGTTACGAGCCTGATGACAATTATACAAAGAAAACATGCCTATGGACTGGTGGGGGATTTGTCATGCCAAATGAATTCAAGGCGGTTGGTGTAGGGGTTCCAGATGACCGTATTCATAAAATGGCTCCGAGTGAGAATAGGGCTAATTTGCGAAGCGCTACACCTCGTGGTTTCGCCGAGGCAGTTTTCCAGGCTAATGCGCCGCATCTGAAAGCGTTAAGAGAGGCGGCATGAGTGACTACCAGCTTATCTATTGCGACCCGCCGTGGCAGTACAGCAACAAGGCCAGCAACGGGGCGGCAAATAATCACTATGGAACGATGACGTTAGCAGAGCTGAAACGCTTGCCTGTCTGGTCGATGTCAGCACCGGATGCTGTGCTAGCCATGTGGTACACGGGAAATTTCAACCAAGAGGCTCAGGAAGTCGCCGAATCCTGGGGTTTCCAGGTGCGCACGATGAAGGGGTTCACCTGGGTAAAGCTAAACCAACTGGCCGAAGAGCACATTAACAAGGCTCTGGCCGCCGGTGAGGTGCAGGATTTTTACGATTTCCTCACCCTACTGAATGACCAGTCACGGATGAATGGCGGTAACTACACGAGAGCCAACACGGAAGATGTGTTAATCGCCGTGCGCGGGCGGGGGCTGGAGCGGCTGAACGCCAGTATTAAGCAAGTAGTTTACTCGCCGCTTGGTCACCACAGCGAAAAGCCGTGGGAAGTTCGAAACCGGCTGGAAATGCTTTATGGGGATGTGAAGCGCATCGAGTTATTTTCAAGGAAGGAGTTGCACGGGTGGGATACTTGGGGCAATGAGTGCGGTAAGTCTATTCAACTGATACCGGGGAGAGCTGAAGGAATATGAGCGAACTAATAATTCACCTTGATTGGGTGCTGCTCTTTATCGGCGGCATCATCGCCTACTGGTGGCTGTTCTGCTGGAAGGAGTGAATGTTTGGAAGCAACAATCGAAAATGCCATCAGATCGGTTGCCCGGCAGTGCAGAACAGAAATCATTAATTCCACCGCCGGTATACCTAAAACTCAGCACGACCCCATCGTTACGAAAATCCTCGATCGCTACGCAAAAAAAATAACCGCCCTACCGCCTAACTCGTTTTCGGCTAAGCGGTGGTTGAGCTATTTCGTCAGGCAGATCGACAAAGAAATAAGAGGCCAACAATGAATGATATAAAAATCGATGTTCCTCCTGTTCTGATAAACAGAACGGCTATCCAGCAAATGCTCGGCGGGATATCGAGAACGACCTTTTACCATCGCCGCAAAGAATGGAAACAACAAAATACGCCATTCCCACCCGAGGTAAAGGAGTTGTCAGCCCCTAAAGGTGGCGCACTATTCCGATACCAGGACGTGATTAAATTCTGTCAGGACATGGGGCTGATTTCATCGACACACGTTTGAATCTTAGACGCCCACAAATCTGCCGCCTCTATCTGCTCGCGTATGTAATCATGGTGGTCATATACCGCGAGCATACCCGCCATTTTATGCCCAAGTATCTTTTCTGATACATGCGGTGCAATGCCGAGTTCTGCCATTTTTGTCTTTACGGTTCTGCGCAGATCATGCATTGCCCAATCAGTCACGCCCATCACCCTGCCTACCTGATCGGCCATCGATAAAAGAACCCCTGCGGACATCGGCCTGTCGGTCTGAATCGTTGCCGGCGGGAATACCTGGCCCAGCTTAGGATAAATATCAAACGCTTCTCTTAGCATGGTCACTGCGGCGTCAGAAAGCCCCCTCACGAACCGGCGCCGGGTTTTAGATAACTCCTCCCGTATTGCCCACGTCTTTCTATCCAAATCAAAATCCTGCTTTTTAGCCATGCGCAGCTCTATACCGCGACAGCCAGTAAGCAAAACTAATTTTATAAATAGCTTATTCTGGTATGCGAGCTTGGATGAATCGACAGCAAGCCAGAATAGTCCTATCTCCTTATCGTTAAGGAATCGGTCAATAGTTCGGATTGGATCGCCAACATCGGCGACTGACAATGGAGTCAGGACGTTCCGGATGATTCGGTTACGCCGTAACGAATAGTTAAAAATCTGTTTCATCTTGACCAGCATCATGCCAGCCATCACCGGTGCGCCATTTTCCCTCATTCGCTTAAAGACTGATTCCCAGTGTGCTATCTGCATCTCATCGACCGTCATTCTTCCAACATATGGCGTGACATGCAGGTCAAACATCCTTATCCAGTAATCATACTTAACCAGCTTTTTAGCCTGGGGACTTTCTAACCACTCGCTTATGCAGTCACTAACACTCGGGGCCTGAATTTTTTCGCTCATTGCCATCTTGCGCTGAACCGACGGCTCTCTCCCCTCACTGAGGTGCTGGCGGCACACTTCAACAGCATCCCTCGCTTCTTTTAGCGACATAGTTCCATAGGTGCCGATCTTCATGCGCTGTAATTTCCCAGCAAAGCGATAGCGGTACTGAAACGAAACTAGCCCCTTAGGGCTAACCCGGACAGATAATCCATTCGCGTCAGGAAGTTCAGTCGGGCCATCGTAGGGTTTTCCGACTATTTTTCTTAGCTTCGTGTCATTCAGCGCCACGACATTACTCCGGCAAATTTGGTACGCAATTTGGTACACAAATATTAACGCACGGAATAGAACAAAGTGAAACAGTCATGAACGGGTATAGTGCCGAGAATCTTGATGGTTAGTGGCTTTCTGCGAGGACTTAAACGGAGATGAACGAGTGGGAATGAGGTGGATTGCTTACACGACAGATCACATGTAACAGTATAATTTAGTTTAAATTCAATTTGTTATGTGCGCTATCCGACTTTACCTTGCCTGATATATACACTCATATGTACACAACTCGTTTTGTATCTATGGTGTGACGCAATAACTGACAAAACATAGTAACACTCACAATATGTGATTATCCACCCGCAGAAGTGGGAATGTTGATATCCCTGCCCTTTAGTTTCTCAAACGCTCTGCCCCACATGCGTTTTTGTGATAGCGGGTTAAGATTAAATGCATTTAATTCCCTATTTTGACGTAGGAAGATTCACACTAAAGCCAAATAAAGGCTAAATCTCCGGTTCTGAATCATTGATTTGTTTGGCAATGAGCAATAGCATTTCAGGGTTAAAAGAGGCATTGAATATGATAAATATCCCCCTACTGTTACAACCTCGAATTGCTTAACCGGCGGTGATGATTTGAACGTGTAATCACTGCCACTAACTTACGTTCGTGGCTCGGATGTTTTTGAAAAAGGAATGAGACCATGCAAGATAAACATTGGTCGAAAACAGAGCTACTTCACCAAACGGTGAAAAATCCTAATATCATCATCAAAGGTACGCACAGCTATTACAGCCATTGCTGGGATGAAGGTTTTGAAAAATCGGTTGTTCGCTATCTGCACGGTGATGCCATTAGCCAACAGTGGGAACCTCTCGGAAAGATTGACCAACTGATCATTGGCAATTATGTATGTATAGGCGCGGAAGCCGTTATTTTAATGGGTGGAAACCATACTCACCGCATTGATTGGTTCAGCTTCTATCCCTTTATGGAATCTATCAGCGAATCTTATCAGCATCGAGGTGACACAATATTGAGCGATGGCTGCTGGATTGGGATGAGAGCTATGATCATGCCCGGAGTTACCGTCGGTGAAAGTGCCATTATTGCCTCAGGCAGCATAGTCACCCGCGATGTCGCCCCTTATACAATCGTTGGAGGAAATCCAGCTAGCGCAATAAAGACCCGCTTTTCTGAGGATATTATTCGCCGCCTTTTAGCACTGCAAATTTATGACCTGCCAGAGCAGGAAATTAACAAAATCATACCGTTGCTATCAGGCAATGATATTGACTCTTTGGAACGAGCGATTGAAGCGCTACGAGATTCTCACAACTAAGATAATCATGATTAAATAGCCTTGTTTATGGCTCAGCGGTGAAGCATTTTCAACCTTCACCGCTGCTTTACCTTCGTCGCTTATTTATTTTAAATCTGACAAATTCTGCACCACTAAAATCTACATTGCAGCCGACTGGATGTGAGAACACCCACGGCCAGTATTTAGGGCTATACTGAAGACGCTTCCCGCGCCCGCGGTGACAAGGGAAAACGGCCTACTATTCAGGGAGTAACCCAATAATGAACATTCATACTTTCATCATGTTGGCAGCCAGTGGGCTAAATATTGTTAGCGTTTTAGTTTTGATTTATGGCGTGGTTAAATGCCTATTCGCATTTATAAAAAACGAACTGCAGCGCGGCGAATCAAATATTCAACGTATTCGACTGGATTTGGGTGGTTATCTGTTGCTGGCACTGGAAATATTAATCCCGGCAGACATTTTGAAGACGATCATTGAACCCGATTACAAAGAATTAATCATTCTAGCTTCTATTGTCGTGATTCGAATCGTACTTTCGATTTCTCTCAGTAAAGAGCTGAAATCCTTGAATACTGAAGAATAGTTAAGTATTCGGCGATATTTCAAACAACAGAGCCGGTAGTTTACCTTGGGTTTTAGCGGTTACCTAAATGACAATTCGCCGACTGAAAAGCGGGCCAAAAGCAGCCAAGGGGGAGTATTTCTTCCTAAATAATCCCCCTGCGCTTTCAACTAACGATAGACAGAAAATTTCTTGGTTAAGGGTTTCAACATCTCTGCATCCCCGTATAAAGCTACAGCGACAAAATCCAATTTTTCAAAGTCTGTGTTTGCCGTATCAGAAATTTGCTGTTCCGCTGAATGCGAAAGCATCGTCGTGGTGAAGAAATTATACAAAACACCTTGCTCCTGGCATTTCAAAATTAAGTTGCTCAGTTGGCTACTGTTTTTTGCCTGTAATACCACCATAGGATAGTGGCTCATATTTGCGCTGATTCCCTCTATAGTGCTGGGATAAGAATGAAATTCACGTTCTTCGATCAAATCTGTTATTCCTGCGGTTAAATGGCAAGCCGCGTTAAACAGAGTCGGAGTCTCGCAATTGCGGTTTAAAATAACGTAAAATTTCTTTTCATTGTCGTTGTACATATATTCCCTCGTTTAACCCAAAACCCGCGACCAATCTGCATATTCAATAAACCATACCCAAGATATCAGTGATGCTTTGCAGCTGCCAAGTGCCGTCGAGCTGGAATTTTGCGGTTATATACTAAAACAACCTTCCTGTGGTTGCGCTCTGTCAAAGCCACGGGCATTAAAGTACTTACCTTTTTAATTCATAAGCCCATACAATAGCTTTAGCCACAATGAGTTATACATTCACAAATGTATTTATGACTCATATCGATTCAGCGAGTATGATGTACTTAGGACGCACACACTTAAGACACGATGTATTTTTTTCAGGGACGTTTACCTCACCTAGGAGGACTATTTCTTGCAGCGACAGTCGGTTTCATCTTCGAGAATTCACTCAATTGGGTATGACCCAGAGAGTCATGTATTGGAAATACAGTTCTGTGGTAATGACATTTATCAGTATGTTAACGTGCCAATACGGGTTTATAACGATTTTATGTCTGTGGTGTCTAAAGGGCGTTTCTTTGATGGCGTGATCAAAGATAAATACCTTTGTCGAAAGATTGCCTAGCCTAGAATGATTGCCAGTGGAAGTGCCCGCCCTTCCACTGTTTGTATTTTTATACCTAACCATGTGCCCCGGTTGTTACGTAGCTAAAAACATATATGTTTGTGCGACGTTTTTTCTCTGCGAAAATGAGAAACAACAAACCGATAAATCAAAGTCAATCGCTATTTTTACTACGTAATCACTCGCCACTGAGCTTATTCCTTACGCTCGTTTAGTTGCCAATAGTAACGAATGACGATTCCCACCTTGCGTTTGTGGCAGGTTATCAGCCTTCTATTTGCGAGTTTTTTCAACCGATATTCTATTTTATAGCGGCTAATTTCCTGTAGGCTCCTCATTACATCCTGCACGCTATATTTGTTCTGTGGATACTTCTGAAAGAGTTGTAAAATAGGTCGTTCAATTTCTTCTGGTGTATTAGTCATAATAAATAAAGATAATGTTTTGCCTCTAACGGGCATAATACAGTCCATTGCTACACTCACAATGTCAGTAAGTACGGGACTTACCTTGAGTCGCTGTCAATCCCGATCCAATATTAGCGTGAACTAATAATCAGAATTAATGACAACCTTCTCACCAAAATCACCATTCTTAGGCATAGGTTTATTGGTAGAATTTAATGGCCGTAACACTCTAATACCTTCTGCTCCTGCAGCTCTAGCATCAGCAATATCATTATCGGAATCTCCATAGAATATCGAGATATTTTTTTCCTTCATATGGCTCACTTTGGCTCCATCGCCAATCCCGGCAAATATCACTTTATTTAACTGTTCATCAGGAATATTAAAATCCTGTTGTAAGATTTTTGTCACCGTTTCCTTCCCGGAAGATGGCATTGGTCGACCGGTGATAAAGTACACCCGGTCACCTCGCGATAAGTGCATGTTTAGCAAGGCTGCGCCTGAAATTTTTGGCACAGAGAATTTGTCCCATCCGTTACTGACTTCGTCCCAAAATTTAGGATTCTTTAAAAAATCAAAACTATCAGGTGAGTAAATCATTTTCCCGTAGAAAAACGCCGGGCTGGAATAGAGCAAAGTGTCATCAATATCAAAACCTACACTAATTGGCTCTTTCCCTTTCAAACTCGCAGAAATTTGCTCTACAGAGACCCAATGAATAGGGTATTGCGACTGTAATTGGGTCAGCGTTGCCCCGGGGAAAATATCGGTCGACGGTGCCGATATTGCGTGCTGAATACTAAAATAGCTGCTGAAAATTAATGCTAATGCACTCAGCGCCTTTGTTCTGTTTTTCATCTTAGCTGCCTTACCGTTGTTTTAAGAATTAATTCATCCCTTACCAGTTCTATTATCTTCAGTCAGTGAGATTAAAACGCGAGCAGCTTCAAATTTTTGTGGTGTACATATTTGTTGCATAAGGATAACTGTGAGCGTCATCGCATAAAAATATATCACGCTTGGTTAATTTACTGCGGAAATAATTTTGTATAACAAAAACCAGGGAAGAAGATGAAATCGCAATTATTCAATTTGAAATTATTTGCAGTAATAGTACCTTTGGCATGTATGGTGCAACCCGCTGGTGCGGCAGAGCTCTACAATAAAGATGGCAACCGTATTGCACTTTCCGGTTCTTTTAAGGTTCGCCATTATTTCTCCGATGATAAGGGTTTTGCTGGCGACCAGTCTAAAGTTAAATTTACCTTAACCGGCGACACCAAAATTAACGATACCCTATCTGGCTATGCCCGATGGGAATATAACGTCAAAATGAATCAGGCAGAAAGTGCGGGCACTAAGAAAGATACTACCCGTATTGCTTTTGCCGGATTGAGCTTCGGTGAATATGGATCTTTTGATTACGGTCGTAATTACGGAATATTAAACGATATTAATGGATGGACCGGCGCGGTTATTCCTGTATTTGGTGGACAGAGTTACGATAATACCGATAACTTTATGACCTATCGTACCAACAATGTGGGAACGTACCGTAACCGCAATCTATTCAATTTGGTAGATGGACTAGATATCGGACTTCAGGTCCAAGGCAAAAACGACGGTTGGAATAATACTGAAGATCAAACAGGTCCACGTACCAATAACCCGCGTAGCGTAGCTAACCAAAACGGCGATGGTATGGGATTATCCGCAGTGTACACGCTGGATAATGGTCTCAGTTTCGGCGCATCTTATGCCGCATCGAAACGTACCGATGAGCAACAGTTGGATCATCGCGGTAAAAAAGCCGACGGTTGGAATGCAGGTGTGAAATATGACGCCAACAATATTTATCTGGCCGCCATGTACGCGGATGTGCGAAATATGCACTATGTCGGTAGAAAAGATGGCTTTGCCAACCAGACTCAGGCCATAGAGTTTGTCGCGCAATATCAATTTGACTGGGGTTTACGTCCATCGATCGCCTATTTGCAGGGACGCGGCAAAAATCTCGAAAGCGAATTTGGCGACAACAAAAATATGGTGAAGTTTATCGATCTTGCCGCAACTTATGATCTGAACAAGAATATGGCTGTGATCGTTGAATACAAACTTAACTTGTTGAAAGAAAATGAATTTACTCGTGCTAACCGTATCAGCACCGATGATGTGTTAGTGACTATGTTAAATTACCGTTTCTAACGCATTTCATCTTCCTGTAGCTATCAATCGCCGCCTATATTTACGCTCTGAAATACAGGTGGCGATTTCTTATCTGATGCGAGTCCAATAGTTTTCAAATACGAAGCGAGTCGAAGGCGATAGCGTTATTGAGTTAAAATAACTAACAGTTCTTCGCCATCCAAACGGGTAATACGTTCACCTTCCAGAAAACCGACTAATTCACCATTATCGCCATGAGTATAAACTTCATAGCCATCAATACGGTAAACTGGAGATCCTTCTAGTAAACGAATATATACATCACCTTCGATGAAATATTCACGTTCACCGCTCGCATTTTCGATTTCATAACGTTGGTCGAAAGGAAACTGCTTCATAACTATCCATCCTAAAAAGTGATTTCTAACGCAATGATGCCAATTTGAGTCTCATTTATAAAGACACAGGCTGCGATTATTATCATAAGAAGTGGAATCAGCCTGAATTACGTACAAAAAAATTCAATTTTGTGGTGATGACAGACAGATTTCCTCGACTTAAATCAATCGTTCAGATAATCATCAATAACTCAACGATTGATAAACGTACTCAATTGTCATTTGCATTACTGATGCCTTATTTATTACTCTCCGTTCCTTACTCGTGAATGAGAACCGTGAAACGGATTCTTCGCGTATTCTTCCGAAAACTTTTGCTGACATAATGATGAAAAATTTTAACTCACTTTTTGTTCTTTTGATCCTTGCTCTTTCTGGTTGTACCCAATGGGAAAAAGGTGGTGCTACACAGTTAGACCGCGAAAGAGATTCTGCGGAATGTAAGGCTATTGGCTACGAGAGACACAGTCCCGATATCGTGACTGATTTTGAATTCTCTTATCAGGATAAATACAAATCCTGTGAAAAGGGTAAAGATGGCTGTGACAAGGGATATCGCTACGAGAAAGAACCTGAATTTAAAACGGTTCAGAAAGATCGTAATGCATCAGCTCGCAATGCCGTTATTGATGCCTGTATGTATAAAAGAGGCTGGCATGAGCAGACCCACTACTGGCCTCCTTTCTGATCATAGTTAATCGCCTAGGTTCATCACCCCATCAAGCCCTCTTTGGGAGGGCTTCGATATAAGAAAATTTGCAATTTAATCACTTAAGCTTCCCATCATCCATATTGCTATTCCAGAAAAAGCTGCTCATAATGGGTTTCCGTTTCCGTGTAGCAATGGTTACTGGAACGCCGCCTCGACTGTTTATGCAGCCGAGGCGTTTTAATATTATAGCGTCTAGGCTTTTTATCAGCTCATCACTTATCGGTATGTTCGTTTTGATGACCCATGTCGCTTGTCACCAAATCATTCACTTATCTATCGCCCTTCCCCAATGCAACCGCTCTATCTATCAGCAAATTACTAAACGCTTATCCTAACCACCTTTACCCATATCATAACGAAACAGCTTTTAGCACGCCTAATCATGGCGAAGTATGCTATATGCAAATAATCAATCTGATAAAAAGTAAAATTAGCACGCTCATTTAAACCGATGCTGGAAAATAAATTTATTTCAATCCCATTAATAAACATTAAATTTAATAGATACTTATTATTGAATGTCGCTCAAGGGCATCACCAAACGTTACCATTCACTTATTCATCTAAATTTATCACAACAAATTAAGTGTACGCGAGATAAACAATAGCTTTCACCGATCAATCATGGCCTATTGATCTGAAGAACCGATTTTTATCTTATTTATTTATTTGTCATCATTATTCTGATTACACAAGGAAGTGAAAATGTTTAAACGTTTATGGAGTGAACTATCGGGAATTTGCATTCCTTTATCGTATTTAGCTATTGGCCTCACCTTAATTATAATAGGATGCTTATATGCCATTGGTTATCAGATAATGGCGTGCTTTTGATTTTCATCCAGAATACCAGGTGTGATGTTTTCAGAAGAAATGAACCTCCTGCACCACGCCTTTAAAGAAACAAATTAAATGCATGTATTTCAATTATTTAGAAAACATGAACAAAAATAACCAATATCATCAGTGTTTATTCCCTATTTTATTGTTTAGTATTAAATGAATATCTTAGTAAAAGGAATAAATCATGAGTAACATTGAAGATGACCTAAAAGTATTTCACCGATATTTCTTACGGACACAAGTAAAAAATAAGGAAATAAAAGGTTGGTTTTGTCGTTTTATCTACATCCCTGTGGGTGAAAGAATGGAAATATTGGATGAGTTACTTAGACCTTATTCAGGGAAAAAATCGTAGTTATCTATGCATTTAACTAATAGGTATTTAACTAATAGCCATTTAACTATAACATTAAACGCCGTGATATCTACGGTTTATTGAAACGCAGATATCAACGGCGAGATTGCTTCATCATTCTATTTATAGAAAAACCAAGCTGTTACAATCAAACTTTCAACCACCTCGAAGATAGCTACGCTTTCGATTGGCTCTGCGCTTAAACCATAGATTCTTTCATAATCAAAAACTTTATTCCCCAAAACCGACCGCGAAATTAACTCTGCTCTTAACTCGGCCTGATTAAAACGCTGGGTACGATAGAAGGCCTCCAGCTGCATTTTACCAACAATTGATGGTTCTAAAGACGGCATACGGTAGGCAATAAAATCCTCACTAAAGTTGGCTGAAAATGCAGCTAAATCGTGAGCGTTATAAGCATAAAACTGGTTTTCTACCGGTGTTAATGGGTTAGACATCACAAATACCAACTGAATTATTATTCTCGATATTTGAAATTATATTCAACAGGCGCGGGTGTCAATCAACCGTTTAGGATCTGGCAAAATAGCGCTTTCTTTTCTCAGAAAAATCGTCAGTAAAGGTTATTTATTCAATTACGTAAAAAACGCCACCATAAGAGGCGGCATTTTGGGGGTTGATTGGAGCATTGGGTCAGACAATTGAAATGTCCAAACGTACATTTCTATATATTATAAGCGTTTACGCAACGCACTTTCAGCACTGAAGAACCACAGTTCAGGTAATCGCTGAGGATAAAAACGGATTTCATAAGTGTCTTTTAATGGAGCCAGACGCCAACGAGGACGAGGCTCTCTTTTCGGTTTCAGGAAACGCAAACGCCCACGGGAACGAGCAGCCTGGCGATCCAAAACCCAAGCTGCCGAGGCTGAGAGTGGCTGGCGAACATATTCATCTTCGACGCTGATATCACAAATACACACAAAAGTACCCTTCCCCGAAATTGATACAATCTTATGATTATTCGATATTTTTGGCGGTGAACCAACTACCGGACTGTCGAGCTATGATCCGGATCACACAACACCAAACACCGATCTTCTCCCCCTATCTTCTTTATGCGCCTTTACTCATAGAGCACATCAATGCAAGATGGGTTTCTTATGCATTTTTTGTCTTATTTGAGACAAAATAGCAAGGTAATGCCCAATTTGGTTTTCAGGGATATGACTAAGTTTGTGGAGTTTGATTGATGTTAAGTATTTTTGAGTTATTTAAGGCCATTGGTTTAGGGTTAGTGTTGCTGCTTCCCTTAGCTAACCCATTGACTACTGTAGCCTTGCTCTTGGGACTATCGGGCAATATGACCACAGAGGAACGGAATAATCAGTCTAGAATGGCCTCGATATACGTCTTCTTTATTATGACTATTTCGTTCTATGCCGGTCAGGTCGTGATGAGCACCTTCGGTATTTCTATACCCGGATTGCGAATTGCCGGTGGATTAATCGTAGCATTTATTGGTTTCCGTATGCTGTTCCCTCAGCAATCGACCGAAGATACCCAATTGGAAGCCAAATCACAGGATTTAAAGAAGCGTAACTCCGTTAACATCGCCTTTGTCCCACTGGCTATGCCTAGTACCGCCGGGCCAGGTACTATCGCCATGATCATCAGTTCCGCCGCGACGATGAAAGACCATACCGATTTTACTCCTTGGGTATTGGCCGTGGCTCCGGTATTAACCTTCCTCGTCGTATCCCTTATCCTGTGGGGATGCTTGTTGAGCTCAGGTGCCATTATGCGTTGGGTAGGGAAAAGCGGCATCGAGGCTATTTCCCGCTTGATGGGATTCTTATTAGTTTGCATGGGCGTGCAATTCATTATTAATGGTGTGCTGGAAATTGCTTCAACTTTCCATCCGGCTATGTAAAACGTCAAAGCCCCTAAATTGAGTGCCCAACCTAGTAAGGCGCAGTCCAATCAGGGGCTATTTTTAAAAATGTGTTTATTTTATTAAGGCTTCACCGCCGAAGCCTGCGCCCCCAAAATAGCAGGTTCTGTCGGAATTTGAGTAAATTTGGCAATAATTTCGTTATAAGTATCCTGTGGCTGCAGCTGGGTAAATTGTACCGGATAGATAAATTTCGCCAGATACTCCATCCCTACAATGTTATAAGGGTGATTGTAAAAATTGTGATAAACCCCGTATAGCCGATTTTCTTTAACCGCCGAAATTTGCGCAAAAGCAGGACGCTGTTTTAATTTGGTAAAGGCAACATCTACCTGATTTTGTGTCACCCCATAGCCGAAAGGTACTGCCGCATTATTCTTACTTGCCCACTGCGAACCGGAGACAATATAGGCCGCAGGTTTCAGCGCGATGACCTTTTCTAGCGAGACATCCCCTGTGGCTCCCGGTAATAAATCTGAACCGATATTATGTGCCCCGACAGCTTCAATCAGCGCTCCCCAGCCTACATGTCCGTGAGTAAAGCAGCATGATTCGACCCCGCCCAAACCCGCCTTAGCTTCCACAAACACCAAGGGTTTTGGCTCAACGCTGCGAGTTTTGTTGATAATGTTTTGGTAATGCTGTTGATAGAAATCAGTATACTGCTGAGCCTCAGCTTCGCGATTAATAACTTCACCTAACAGCGTGATACTTTTAGGTGTATTTTCCAGTGGCTTGAGGTTGGTATCAATAAAAAGCACAGGGATGTTTAGCTGTTTGAGTTTATCTAACACCCCAAGGTTAATTAATAAACTCTTAGAACGAAGCTGAGCCACCATTAAGTCTGGTTTTTTCGCAATAACGGCCTCCAGATTAACTTCGCCTTTATCGCTAAATCCCATATCCATTATTTTTTCGGCCTTAGGCCATTTGCTACTAAGCAGATTCCAGGTCGTGCCATCGCTTTTTCTCAGCAAATTATTCCAGGCCACCAGCCGCTCAAAAGGATCGCTGCGATCCAGCAAAGCCAATGTCAGAATGTCCCTTCCGTCTTGCATCACAATACGCTTAGGCTCTTGCTTGAAAGTGAGCCTCTGCCCATCAGTATCAGTAATCGTCACCGGATAAGTTGTTGCCAGGGATGAAGTAGAAAACAGCGAGGCACATACCAGTGCCGTCAGGGAAAGCGTTAATCGCACGTTATGGCTCCTTGGCAAAACACAGCAAATTTATTATTTCAGTGAGGAAAACACTAAATGATAACGTGACGCATTAGCAATAAATTAATGAATGCAATAAGGGATAAAGTGCAAAGGAGTGTAAATATCAGAAATTAAGGCGCGGGATGAGACAGAAACATTTGACCAATGAAGATAAACGCTAACCGATGAAATACTGCCTGCAAGATGCATCGGTTAGCGATTTAATCTGTTATTCCGTCATCGCTCGGTAAGCCGTGTCCACCTTCCATAAATAACGCGGGGCCTGCGGTGCTGGGTGCTTAGTTTGAATATGTTGATAGAATTCGTTTGGGCTGAGGCGGTTTATTTTATTGAGCGCCAGCTTTTTGTCTGAGGAGAAGGTTCTCAGCATCGCGCCTGCACCGTTAGCGTAAGAAACAATGGTGGCATAACGTAATGTCTGCGGATCGCTGATGCCGACCAACTGCTGGTTTTGCAGAATATTAATATAGGCGGTGCCAATATCGATATTGACCGCCGGGTCTTTCAGCTCGCGGGAACTGGGTTGCCCGTTGCGCCCTTTCATACGGTAGGCATCGCGCCCCGCGGTAGAGGCTTTAATCTGCATCAGCCCTATCGCATTGGAGGTGCTAACGACCTCAGGGTTATAGCCGGACTCAACCTGAATAATGGCTTTGATCAAGGTTTCATCAACGCCGTAATGGCTGGCGGCCTGCTTTATGTATTCGTTATAAGCTACGGTTCCACTATCAGTTCTGGAACTCGGATTGAACTTCCCCTGTTGCGGGGGCTTCAACCAACCATTTTTCGACTGTGTTGGAGGGGTCTGTTTAGCACACCCAGCCAACAATAATATTGCCATAAGGCAACCTAGTTTTGGATTCACAGTATTCCCCACTTTGGTAGGCCGTTTTGTAGCATATACAACTTGTCATCACGCCAAAATATATTTTTGGTACATTTTGGCGATTATAAACATAATAATCAGGTGATATAACGTAACTATCAGTAAACTTAGCTTTATTGTATGGTGATACTTGACTTAAAACCAAATGATATTGATAATCATTTTCATTTATAAAAGGGAGCATCGCAATGTTATATCAGTATAAAAAAACCTCTCTGCCTGCTTTGACTTACACCGGGAACATATTTTTACGCCGTTTTACCCTGTTTGCGCTATTGGCATTATTCTCATTTGTCAGTACTACCGCGTTCGCCACAAATAATCCGACCTCCCAAAAGAAGTTTAAGGTCGTAACGACATTCACGATCATTCAGGATATTGCGCAAAACGTTGCCGGTGACGCCGCTATCGTCGAATCCATTACCAAACCGGGCGCTGAAATTCATGATTACCAGCCAACGCCAAAAGATATCGTCAAAACTCAGTCGGCCGATCTAGTGCTCTGGAACGGGATGAATCTTGAGCGCTGGTTTAACCGCTTTTTTGAGAATGTGAAAGACGTTCCATCCGTCGTTGTCACCGCAGGCATTACACCGCTGCCTATTCGCGAAGGGCCTTATAAAGGCATTCCTAATCCTCATGCATGGATGTCTCCTACCAATGCTCTGATTTATATCGATAATATCCGTAAAGCTCTGGAAAAACACGATCCGGCTAATGCGGAAACTTATAACCGTAACGCCAAAGCTTATGCAGAGAAAATTAGCGCGCTGGATACCCCACTACGCGAACGTTTAGACAAAATCCCAGCGGGTCAGCGTTGGCTGGCCACCAGTGAAGGTGCATTCAGCTATCTGGCTAAAGATTATGGCTTCAAAGAAGTGTATCTGTGGCCAATCAACGCCGAGGAGCAAGGCTCTCCACAGCAGGTTCGCCGGGTTATCGATATCGTTCGCGCCAATAAAATTCCGGTCGTGTTTAGCGAAAGTACCATTTCGGATAAACCCGCCAGACAAGTCGCTAAAGAAACCGACGCCAAATACGGCGGAATGCTTTATGTTGACTCATTGTCGAATGCGACAGGCCCGGTGCCGACTTATATCGACTTGATCAATACCACCGTGAACACGATTGCGGAAGGATTTGGCCAATGATTAATGCGGATTTTGTTCGTCCTGAACTGATAGTCGATGATGTTTCTGTGACTTATAACAACGGCCATACGGCCATCCACAATGCCAGTTTTACCCTGGACGGGGGAACTATCTGCGCATTAGTGGGCGTGAACGGCAGCGGTAAATCAACCTTATTCAAAAGTATTATGGGGCTGGTCAAACCCACTGAAGGCAGCGTTCAACTAAGCGGGAAACCGGTTATTCATGCACTCAAACAAAATATCATTGCCTACGTGCCGCAGACCGAGGAAGTTGACTGGAATTTCCCGGTATTAGTGGAAGACGTTGTAATGATGGGCCGTTACGGGAAAATGAATTTTTTGCGAATTCCCAACCGTCAGGATCGGGTTATTGTAAATAAAGCCATTGAGCGCGTGGGACTAACCGCGCTGCGCTCGCGGCAAATTGGCGAACTCTCCGGCGGGCAAAAGAAACGCGTGTTCCTTGCCCGGGCGCTGGCACAACAAGGTTCGGTTTTACTGCTGGATGAACCTTTTACCGGCGTCGACGTAAAGACCGAAAATGCCATTATCGATCTATTGCGGGCGCTGCGTGACGAAGGGCATCTGATTTTAGTATCGACGCATAATCTGGGTAGCGTGCCGGAATTTTGCGATCACGTTATTTTGATCAACCAGACCGTACTCGCCGCGGGTCCGACTGAAACCACCTTCACCCAAAAGAATCTGGAGATCACTTTCGGCGGCGTCCTGCGCCATATCAACCTATCCGGTCCCGATCTGCACGATGATAACGATCCGCGTACCGTGACGGTGATTACCGATGATGAACGTCCGGCAGTATTCTATGGTCAGACCAAAGACAGCCCGCCGGCGCAGCGTCAGCAAAAGGAGAAGAAAACCTAATGCTGGAAATTCTGTTACAACCCTTTAATTACAACTACATGGTAAAGGCTATTTGGGTCAGCGCCATCGTGGGAGCGGTTTGCGCCTTTCTTTCCGCCTATCTGATGCTCAAAGGCTGGTCGCTGATGGGCGACGCTCTTTCCCACTCGGTGGTGCCGGGCGTGGCTGGAGCCTATGCTCTCGGCCTGCCTTACGCCGCTGGCGCATTCTTTACCGGTATGCTGGCCGCGCTTGCCATGACGCTAGTGCGCCACATCACACGGCTGCGGGAAGATGCCATTATTGGTTTTATATTTTCGACCTTCTTTGCCGTCGGGCTGTTGATTGTTTCCCTCAACCCAACTTCGGTGAACGTTCAATCCATTATTTTCGGTAATATTCTCGGTATCGCCGATGAAGATGTATTGCAGGTCGAAATTATCATTCTGGTTTCTTTCGTTATTCTGTGCGTGATTTGGAAAGATCTGCTGGCAGTGTTTTTCGATGAAAACCATGCGATGTCGATCGGGATTTCTCCTCTACGATTGAAAATTCTGTTCTTCACCTTGCTAAGCGCCTGTACCGTAGCGGCATTACAAACTGTCGGCGCTATTCTGGTGATAGCCATGGTCGTCACCCCCGGCGCCACCGCTTATCTCCTGACTGACCGCTTTGGTCGCTTGCTAATCCTTGCCATCGCTATCGGCGCGTTAACCAGCGCTTTCGGGGCTTATCTCAGTTTCTATCTGGATGGGGCAACCGGCGGCGTAATTGTAACGCTACAAACGTTAGTTTTCCTGGTGGCGTTTGTCTTTGCTCCCAAACACGGCCTGTTGGCAACGCGTTTTCGCATTCACAGAAAGCGCAACAGCACGGTAAAACCGCAGGGAGATAGCCTATGAATACTCTATTTACCCTGCTCAGCGAGCCTTTTGCCTATCCCTTTATGCAGCGCGCCATTCTGGCAGCGGTCGTTACCGGCGTAGTGTGCGCCGTATTGTCCTGCTATCTGGTACTGAAGGGCTGGTCGCTTATGGGAGACGCGATTTCTCATGCGGTATTACCCGGCATCGTGCTGGCATTCTGGCTAGGCATTCCTTTAGCCATAGGCGCCTTTGTTTCCGGTATTTTTTGCGCGGTAGCCACCGGTTATTTGAAAGATAACAGCCGGGTGAAAGAAGATACCGTGATGGGCATCGTTTTTTCAGGCATGTTTGCTTTTGGTATCGTACTATTTTCCCGTATGGATACCGATCAACATCTTAGCCACATACTATTCGGTAATATGTTAGGCATTACGCAGGATGAACTGAAACAGGCCCTATGGATTGCGTCGATAACGCTGCTGGTCGTGTTGCTGAAACGCAAAGATTTCATGCTGTATTGCTTCGATCCTAATCACGCCAGAGTAATAGGTTTGCCAGTTAAATTGCTGCATTACGGTTTGTTGTGCCTGTTAGCCATGACTATCGTCGCTTCTTTGCAAGCCGTCGGGGTCATTCTGGTGATCGCCATGCTGATTGCGCCAGGCATCATTGCATTTATGCTATGCCGCAGCTTCGATAAAATGCTGATTGTGGCAACGTTAGTGTCGGTTATCGCCTGCGTGTTGGGTACCTTGATCAGTTTCCATATTGATGGAGCCACCGGCCCCTGCATCGTTATCGTTCAAGCTTTATTCTTTGTTGCGGCGCTAATATACAGCCATTTTAAACCGGTTAAACGCCCCCGTCCTCTGGGTAAAGTAGGACAAAATAGCACTGACGGTGAGCCTAAAACTAAGCTGCTATAATTGTTCCACGCGTACTTTATCCCGCGTTGCTCTTGAGCGGCGCGGGATTCCTCCTTTCGACGCTCGATAGATTCACCCCTGAAACTGATCTGAGGTTTTCGGCGAGTGTATCCCTGTGCGCCAGCTCCTGTTTTTTACACGGTAAAGACGTTAACCTAATGATATAACTGGCAGCTCTGAGGAGGTGAATCATGTGGCAAGCAGTGAATCGTCTACTAAGCGAACAACTCGGCGATGCCGAGGTGCGTGAGCGTACCGAACTGCCCGGCGGTGATATTCATCAAGCTTGGCGACTTAGTTATGGTCATACAGATGTATTCGTCAAATGCGATCGTCGGGATATGTTGCCTATTTTTACCGCCGAGGCCGATCAGCTCTCCCTGCTCGCTCGCAGTAAAACAGTCCGTGTTCCGCAGGTTTACGGCGTTGGTAGCGATCGCGACGACAGCAGCTTCCTATTACTGGAGTATTTGCCACTCAAATCTCTGGATGTGCACTCAGCCTATTGTCTGGGGCAGCAGTTGGCACATTTGCATCAATGGAGTGAACAGCTACAGTTCGGCCTTGATTTCGATAACGATCTGTCTACCACACCCCAGCCGAACGGATGGCAACGGCGCTGGGCACAATTTTTTGCCGAGCAACGTATTGGCTGGCAATTACAGCTAGCGGCAGAGAAAGGCATGATTTTCGGGGATATTGACGAAATCATTGCCTTAGTTCAGGCGAAATTACAAAACCACCAGCCGCAGCCTTCCCTTTTACACGGCGATCTTTGGCCTGCTAACTGCGCCGCCAGCGCCAATGGCCCCGTTATCTTTGATCCCGCCTGCTATTGGGGTGACAGAGAATGCGATCTCGCCATGCTACCGCTCTACCCCGACCTTCCGGCTCAAATTTATGATGGTTATCAAAGCGTTTGGCCACTGCCAAGCGGTTTTATTGAACGGCAACCGCTGTATCAGCTCTACTATTTATTAAACCGCAGTAACCTATTTGGTGGTCAACATTTGGTTGCCGCGCAAAAAGCGGTAGAACAACTGTTACACCCTGAATAAATCGCTATTAGCCGTTAAAAAAGCCTGTTCCTCGCGGATACAGGCTTTTTTATTTCAGACACTGTGCTTATTTCAGACGCAGTGTTTATTTCAGACACAGTGTTTATTTCAGGCAAGATAGTTAGCCCGCGGCCATCGCGCCGAGTAGCTGAATAACAAAATAAGCCACCGCAGCGATAATGATTGGCAGAATGTAGAGGGTAAACACTTGCAAGAAAATAGTGTGTCGCGGCACAACGATTTTTTCTTCTAATTGCGCTCTAGTCCGCCCCTCGCTGCCACGGGCCTGCTCCAGAATCAGCTGATCCTCAATCCCCTCGCGAATATGTTTGACCTGCCGACTCATCCGAGCGCCGGAAGCCTGTAGTGCCAAACCAACAAAAATCAGCATGTAGATGATAAAGAACATGATATTGGCACCAGAGAACCCCGCATCCAGACTAGGCACCGGCGAGTTAAACCAAAATATGTTCAAAAAACCGGTGTTAAAACGGATCATATCGGTCATAACATGGATAAAATCCAACATTACTGCATTTACACCCGCAGTTTTTTCGCTGTAATGATAGACAAAATTAATCACTGAGATCAGCGTCGATAGTAGTGCCGGAATAAATACCAGCCAGCCGGCAATCCTTTTGACCACAGCGACCTGACCAGCCTGTTGATACGTCATGAGTTCCCCTTATGAGTGCCACACTTTATTGGTACAGTTTACCCGTACTTTCTGTCAGGTGTGCAATGATTTCACCGTAATAATCATCGATCTGCGTCATCCAAGCCTAGCTTATTAATCCCCAGCGAATGGATGTTCTTATGGGAAAAACTCAATTTATTTATCATTACAGGCAAATTGCGTGCTGCAAACCCAGTTTCAGGCGGTTTTGCGAAACAACGCGCAGCAATAGTTTTAGCGTAACGGCAGCACAATGCTACAGTGTGTTTCTCTTATATCTCCAACCGACAGGAGCGATGATTGATGGCTAATCTGCATCCGATAAAAGCCGCTATTTTTGATATGGACGGTTTACTGATTGATTCCGAACCGCTTTGGCTCCAAGCCGAGTTAGATATATTCAGTGAACTGGGGCTGGATACCACGTCCAGAGACAAATTGCCCAACACTCTGGGGCTACGCATCGATTTGGTGGTTAAGCTGTGGTACAAAACCCAACCTTGGCAAGGCCCCGACGAAGCGGAAGTCTGCCGTCGAATTATTGCCCGCTCTATTGAACTGGTGGAGCAAACCCGCCCTCTACTTCCCGGCGTTGAATACGCGCTGCAATTGTGTCGCCGTCAGGGGTTGAAAATCGGTCTTGCGTCAGCGTCCCCACTGGTGATGCAGCAAAAAGTATTAGCCATGTTCGAATTGGAGAAATACTTTGACTGTTTGATGTCCGCAGAACATCTGCCTTACAGCAAGCCGCACCCTGAAGTTTATCTGAACGCCGCCGCTGAGCTGGGCGTTGACCCATTGGAATGCGTGACCTTGGAAGATTCGTTTAACGGCATGATAGCGACCAAAGCTGCGCGAATGCGTTCTATCGTCATTCCTGCGGCAGAGCTACGTGAAGATCCTCGCTGGGCGCTGGCAGATATCCAGCTGGATTCGTTAGAGGAACTTCGGGTTGAAGACATTTCTTAACCCAGCTTAACGCTTTATTAGGCTTATAGGCTTAGGAAGATGGCAGAATTCTGGACAATACGCTTCTCGCATTAAATCATCGTACAGATAAATATTCTCGTTACGCCGCCCGATTTAACTGCTAACTCTGGTTGATAATGTGGCAGATTAAGGGGGAAAGTTCCCCCTTCATTCCCCATCACTTCATTTATCTCTTCGGAAAGCATTCCTAAGCGATCCTTTGTGTCACAGGAAATCGGCACGTTTCGGTGAAAAAGTATCGATTAGCATGCTATTAGCTTCCAGAGACACCGCACCGTGCATTTCATATTTTACCGCCCGATAGGCGTCTCCAGCCTTTAAGATGCGTTTTTGTCCGTCAATTTCTACCTCAAAACTTCCCGCCGCCACATAGGCGATTTGATCATGAATATCATGCTGATGCGCCACACCAATTGCGCCTTTATCGAAATGAACGCAAACCATCATTAATTCGTCGCTCCAGGTCATCACCTTTCGCTTGATCCCATTTCCTAGTACTTCCCACGGAGTTTCATCATTGATAAAGAACATATGCATCATTGCACCCTCATGAAGTTAAATCGGCCTATCGCAGTTAAACCACGGCCAGCTCGCGAATTCTTTTGCATTCTACTGGCACCAAAGGTGTAAATCGCGGGGAAAAACCAAAATTCATGACATCACTCAAAAAAATAATAAAACATAGTTCCATTTTTATTGAATTGTCATCCCACACGAACTATTATCCTCAACATCACCAGAAACGTAGCTGGCTAAAGAAAGAAAAAAGCTTCGTACTAGAAGCCCTTTCTCAACGGCACACTGCGTTTCTCCTGCGGGCTTACCCATCTAAGATACTGTTCTGAAAGAGAGGCACTGACATGCAAGTTCGTCAAAGCATTCATAGCGACCACGCCAAACAACTCGATACCGCTGGCCTGCGCCGCGAATTCTTAATTGAAAAGATTTTTGTCGCAGATGATTACACCATGACCTATAGCCACATTGACCGCATCATCGTCGGGGGAGTTCTGCCGGCGACCCAAACCGTCAGCATTGGGGATGACGTGGGGAAACAGCTCGGCGTGAGCTACTTCCTGGAACGGCGTGAACTGGGCGTGATTAACATCGGTGGGCCAGGCCTGATTGTGGTTGACGGTCAGACTTACGAAATTGCTAACGAAGAAGCTTTATATGTCGGGAAAGGTGCGAAAAACGTTGAGTTCAGTAGCATAGATAGCACTCAACCGGCAAAGTTTTACTATAACAGCGCACCGGCTCACACCACTTACCCCAACAAAAAAATCACGCTGGCAGAAGCCGCACCGCAAACACTGGGTGACGATGCCACCAGTAACCGCCGTACCATCAACAAATATATCGTGCCGGACGTATTGCCAACCTGCCAACTGACAATGGGTCTGACCAAACTGGCTCCGGGCAACCTGTGGAACACCATGCCGTGCCATACCCACGATCGCCGTATGGAAGTGTATTTCTATTTCGATATGGATGAAGAAACGGCCGTTTTCCACATGATGGGCCAACCGCAGGAAACTCGCCATCTGCTCGTTCACAACGAACAAGCCGTTATCTCGCCAAGCTGGTCTATTCACTCAGGTGTGGGTACTAAGCGCTACACCTTCATATGGGGCATGGTGGGCGAAAATCAGGTCTTTGGCGATATGGACCACATCGCGGTGAGTGACCTACGTTAAAAATTGTCCAAATGGAATATTGACCGATTGGAGAGCTGGGAAATACCGGTTCTCTTCATGATCTTGCTATCGCGGCCATCAATAAACCGCATGAAAAGAGACTTCAGCTATGATTTTAGATTCCTTTGATTTGAAAGGTAAAGTTGCACTGGTAACCGGCTGTGATACTGGTTTGGGCCAAGGTATGGCTATTGGTCTGGCGGAAGCGGGCTGCGATATTGTCGGCGTTAATATTGTTGAACCTCAGGAAACCATTCAGAAAATAACTGTATTAGGCCGCCGTTTTTATAGCCTGACCGCCGATCTTAGCAATATTGATTGTATTCCGGGGATACTGGAACAAGCGGTCGCTGAATTCGGCAAAATCGATATCTTAGTCAATAATGCCGGAATTATTCGCCGGGAAGACGCCATCAATTTCAGTGAGAAAGACTGGGATGATGTGATGAATGTAAATATCAAAACGGTGTTCTTTATGTCACAGGCGGTCGCCCGCCAATTTATCAAGCAGGAAACCGGCGGCAAAATCATCAACGTAGCGTCAATGTTGTCTTTCCAGGGAGGCGTGCGCGTTCCTTCTTATACCGCCTCAAAAAGTGCCGTAATGGGCGTGACCCGCTTGCTGGCAAATGAATGGGCCAAATACAATATTAACGTCAATGCTATAGCCCCTGGGTATATGGCAACCAACAATACTCAGCAATTACGTAAAGATGAAGAACGTAGCAAAGAGATTTTGGATCGAATCCCTGCCGCTCGCTGGGGTTTACCGAGTGATTTGATGGGGCCGGTGGTATTCCTAGCGTCCAATGCCTCCGATTATATTAGTGGCTACACTATCGCCGTGGATGGTGGTTGGTTAGCTCGCTAATTCTGACGAATAAACTTCATAGGCACGGCGCGCAACGCTGTGCTTTTGTGTTGCCTAAATTCAATGGACACGATCTGTCTCACAACGAAAGCATGATTATGATTATGATTACAATCAATACACTAAAGTTATTGTAAAGCTTCTCGCCTGCGCGAAATAATACCGCCACTCCTAACACCGTATATTTCTTATTATATATCATTAATTTAAAAGTAAACCTCTTGAATCACTTGCAGCCTAAAACTCATCGCTTAAAAAAATCAAAACAACGTTCCAACTTAGATCACACTTTTATCATTCGCTCAATGACTCGCCAATAAATCCAAATATAATGTATTGAAACGATGTTTCTATTTATAAGGAACTGTAATTTGGTTCCACCAAGAGGTGACGGCGATGCATTTTGCAGGCGACATTAAAGGCAGCGAAGCAGACATCAAACAGTGGCTGACGGCGATTCGCCAGCATGCAGATTCAGTGCAAACTCTTGGTCAAAGCCAGATTCATCCCACCCCGCTGCTAGCCGACGGTTTCGATGTGGTAACCCATCAGCCGGTGTGCTGGCAATTCGCTGATGGTCGTCGGGTGCCTATTTCGAATTTTGCCAGCCAGCAAAATTGGCTGCGAACCCTGACAGCGCTCAGCCAGGTAACTCATGACCCACAGTACCGGCAACGAGCAGAAATCCAAACGCGCTATTTCTTACAGCATGGCGTTCATACCGCCAGCGGCCTGTTTGCCTGGGGTGGGCACCACTTCTTTCACTTGGATACCCTGAGTTCCGAAGGGCCAGCATCAAAATCATTGGTGCATGAGCTTAAGCACCACCTTCCTTATTATGATTTTTTAGCAGAAATCGATCGTGAATCCACGCTGAATTTCATACAAGGATTTTGGCATGCACACGTTGACGATTGGAAAACGCTGGATTTAGGTCGCCACGGTGAATACAGCAAAATACGAGACCCACAGGTTTTTGCACATCCGCGCCACGATGTTGTCGATCCCGCGCTCTGGCCACAATTGCCTGAAACCAAAGGATTAACCTTTGTCAACGCCGGCACCGATCTGATCTATGCCGCCTTTAAATATGCCGCCTTCACTGGCGATGATCAGGCTGCGGCCTGGGGAAAACATTTATATCGTCAATACGTTCTGGCACGTCACCCTGAAACCGGTTTACCTGCCTATCAATTCAGCTCACCGTTGCAACGCCAGCCGATCCCCGCAGATGATAACCAAACTCAGTCTTGGTATGGCGATCGGGCGGCGCGTCAGTTTGGCGCAGAATTTGGCTATCTAGCGCGAGAAGCCAATGTATTATTCCGCGATATGCGCCCGCTACTAGTGGATAACCCACTGGCAATGTTGGATATTCTGCGTCAACATCCCGACGCAGAAATGGAAAAATGGGTCATTGAAGGACTCAAAAATTACTATCGCTTTGCCTATGATCTAAAAAGTAATACTCTGCGCCCCTTGTGGATCGACGGTCAGGATATGACTGGCTATATTCTTCCCAGAGACGGTTATTACGGTTCAAAAGGCTGCGAAATCAAACCCTGTCCTTTAAATCCTGATTATTTATTGCCACTGGTACGCGCCTGGCGTTTAAGCAACGACGATGAGTTGTTCGACCTAATCAGCGTTATTTTGAAACGCTTAAATTTGGTCGAATTAAAACAGAGACCTTTTCACACTACCCTATTAGCGATTGAGCCACCGGCAGCCTCCCCTTATTTACTTTTAGCATTCATAGAGCTGGCGCAGCATTGCCAGGATCAACAATTGTTTAATCTCGCCTGGCGCGTAGGGAAAACATTATTTAAACAGCACTACCATCGGGGATTATTTGTTGAGTCTGCACAACATCGCTATGTCCGCATCGATGATCCTATTGCTTTAACGTTATTAACCTTAATTGCTGCCAAAGAAAATAAATTAGCCGAAGTGCCGGTATTGTTGACTAATGGTGGGTACATCCACGGGGACTATCAAAGGAATGGCAGCAATAACGTAATTTACGATATCGATTTCATTTACCCGACTCTTTTGAGTCAGACAATTTAGCTTTTTCTTTTAATAAAATAGGTAAGCATTATGAATGAAAACAGAATGCTGGGGTTAGCCTATATCTCTCCCTATATAATAGGATTGATAGTTTTCACGGCATTCCCCTTTGTTTCATCTTTCTTTCTCAGTTTTACTGAATATGACCTTATGAATCCGCCCGTATTTAATGGGATAGAGAATTATCGTCATATGCTAACTGAGGACGATTTATTTTGGAAATCCATGGGCGTTACATTTGCCTATGTATTTTTGACGATTCCATTAAAGCTGGCCTTCGCTTTAGGCATTGCATTTGTCCTAAATTTTAAGTTAAGAGGCATTGGCTTCTTTCGCACCGCTTTTTATATTCCGTCAATCCTCGGTAGCAGTGTGGCCATTGCGGTACTGTGGCGTGCGCTATTTGCCATCGACGGCTTATTGAACGGCTTTATTGGCGTGCTTGGCTTTGATCCGGTTAACTGGCTCGGCGAACCTTCTTTGGCGTTAACCTCGGTAACACTGCTGCGCGTCTGGCAGTTTGGTTCCGCCATGGTTATCTTCCTCGCAGCATTGCAAAACGTTCCTCAGTCTCAGTATGAGGCCGCCATGATAGACGGTGCCTCTAAATGGCAAATGTTTATGAAAGTCACGGTGCCATTAATTACACCGGTTATTTTCTTTAACTTTATTATGCAAACCACTCAGGCCTTCCAGGAATTTACTGCCCCTTACGTTATTACCGGTGGCGGGCCAACGCACTACACTTATTTATTCTCCCTTTATATTTATGACACCGCATTTAAATATTTCGACATGGGCTACGGTGCCGCATTGGCCTGGATATTATTCTTGGTTGTTGCTTTATTCGCTTCGATTGCCTTTAAATCTTCGAAATATTGGGTGTTCTACTCCGCCGATAAAGGAGGAAAAAATGACTGATATCCAACAAAACCCGCGATCTCAATCAGAAAATCTGTCAGCTACACAGCAAAGCGCCGCTGAAGAAATCAGCCGGACATTGCGAAAAGAAAAAATAAGTGCGGCCCTCCGTTATGTGGTGTTAATTATCGTCGGGTTATTAATGTTGTATCCATTATTATGGATGTTCTCCGCCGCATTTAAACCGAATAACGAGATCTTCACGACTTTAGGACTATGGCCAGAGCACGCAACGAAAGACGGTTTTGTTAATGGTTGGAAAACCGGTACTGAATATAATTTCGGCCATTATATGCTGAACACATTCAAATACGTCATCCCGAAAGTTATTCTGACCATTATTTCCTCTACTATCGTCGCCTACGGTTTTGCCCGCTTCGATATTCCATGGAAAAAGTTCTGGTTCGCTACGTTGATTACCACCATGTTGCTGCCAAGTACCGTGCTGTTGATCCCGCAATACATAATGTTTCGCGAAATGGGCATGCTGAACAGTTATTTACCTCTGTATTTACCCTTAGCTTTTGCTACTCAGGGATTCTTCGTCTTTATGCTCATTCAATTCTTGCGCGGCGTACCGCGTGATATGGAAGAAGCGGCGCAAATTGACGGCTGTAATTCCTTCCAAGTGCTGTGGTACGTAGTCGTGCCTATTCTTAAACCGGCCATTATCTCCGTCGCCCTATTCCAGTTTATGTGGTCAATGAATGATTTTATCGGCCCGCTGATTTATGTCTACAGCGTCGATAAATACCCGATTGCGCTGGCTCTGAAAATGTCTATCGATGTAACGGAAGGCGCTCCGTGGAACGAGATTTTGGCAATGGCAAGTATTTCCATTCTGCCATCCATCATTGTTTTCTTCCTGGCTCAGCGCTATTTCGTGCAGGGCGTCACCAGCAGCGGAATTAAAGGTTAAAAGAGGATTTATCATGGCTGAAGTCATTTTCAACAAATTAGGCAAAGTGTATTCCAACGGTTTCAGAGCGGTACACGGTATCGATCTGACCATCCACGACGGCGAATTTATGGTTATCGTCGGGCCGTCCGGCTGCGCGAAATCCACCACTCTACGCATGTTGGCCGGTCTGGAAACCATCAGCGATGGGGAAGTGCGTATTGGCGATCGGGTGGTTAATAATCTGGCACCAAAATCTCGCGGTATTGCCATGGTGTTTCAGAACTACGCGCTGTATCCACATATGACAGTGAAAGAAAATCTGGCCTTTGGCCTGAAGCTCAGCAAATTACCAAAAGAACAAATTGAAACTCAGGTCAGCGAAGCAGCCAAAATTCTGGAATTAGAAGATTTATTGGATCGGCTGCCGCGTCAACTTTCTGGTGGGCAAGCTCAGCGCGTTGCCGTGGGGCGCGCCATTGTAAAAAAACCGGACGTGTTCTTATTTGATGAACCGTTATCGAACCTCGATGCTAAATTGCGCGCATCAATGCGCATCCGTATTTCCGATTTACATAAGCAATTAAAGAAAAGCGGTAAAGCTGCTACCACGGTTTATGTCACACACGACCAAACCGAGGCTATGACCATGGGTGACAGAATCTGCGTGATGAAACTGGGTCATATTATGCAGGTCGATACGCCAGACAATTTGTATCACTATCCGGTCAATATGTTTGTCGCCGGTTTTATTGGCGCGCCGGAGATGAATATTAAGCCGAGTAAACTGGTAGAAACCGAGGGGCAAATTGGCCTGACGGTGGGTCAATATACGCTGGTATTAAATCCTTCCCAACAAAGAAAAGTAGCGGCACACAGCGGAGAAAAAGTTTTCTTCGGCGTGCGTCCGGAATTTATTCGTATGTCACAAGCGCCTTTCACCACCCATCACTCTCAGGGTGAATTAGTGCGGGTAGAAAATATGGGGCATGAGTTCTTTATGTACGTCAAAGTCGATGACTTCGAGTTGACCTGCCGTCTGCCTTCTGATGAAGCTCGTCCCATTATTGAGAACGGACTGCACCGTACCGTTTATTTCCAGTTTGATATGGATAAATGCCATATCTTTGACGCAAAAACAGAAAAAAACATCTCTCTTTAACAGGAGCAGTACCCAATGAAAAAAGCGATCCTACACACGCTGATAGCTTCTACTCTGGCACTATTATCACACCAGTCTTTTGCTCAGGATGAGGTTAATCTTCGTATGTCCTGGTGGGGTGGTAATGGCCGCCATCAGGTCACGCTAAAAGCTTTGGAGGAATTCCATAAGCAGCATCCGAATATTAACGTTAAAGCCGAATATACCGGTTGGGACGGCCATCTTTCTCGTTTAACTACGCAAATTGCCGGTAGTACTGAACCGGATGTGATGCAAACCAACTGGAACTGGCTGCCGATTTTCTCTAAAGATGGCGCAGGCTTCTACGATTTATTTAAAGTCAAAGACACGTTGGATTTGGATCAGTTCGATCCCAAAGAATTACAGCAAACTACGGTTAACGGTAAACTGAACGGTATTCCGATTTCGGTTACCGCCCGTATTTTCTATTTTAACGATGAAACCTGGAAAAATGCGGGTCTAGAATATCCAAAAAATTGGGACGAGCTGCTAGCCGCAGGCGCCGTATTTAAAGAAAAACTGGGCAACCAATATTATCCCGTCGTTTTAGAGCATCAGGACACATTGGCGTTAATTCGCTCTTATATGACGCAAAAATACAATATTCCAACGATTGACGAAGCCAACAAAAAATTTGCCTATAGCAAAGAGCAATGGGTGGAGTTTTTTACTCTGTATAAGAAAATGGTAGATAGCCATGTAATGCCTTCGACCAAATACTATGCATCCTTCGGCAAAAGTAATATGTACGAAATGAAACCCTGGATTAACGGTGAGTGGGCCGGTACATATATGTGGAACTCCACCATTAATAAATACTCCGACAACCTGAAAAAACCGGCTAAATTGGTGTTAGGCCCCTACCCAATGCTGCCAGGTGCCAAAGATGCCGGTTTATTCTTTAAACCTGCGCAAATGCTGTCTATTGGCAAATCTACCCAACATCCGAAAGAAAGCGCCATTCTGATTAACTTCCTGCTAAACAGCAAAGAAGGTGTGGAAGCGCTTGGGTTGGAACGCGGCGTGCCGCTTAGCGCGACGGCGGTTGAACAATTACGCACCAGCGGCACTATTCAAGATACCGATCCGTCCGTATCTGGCCTAAATATGGCATTAGCCTTGCCGCACGAAATGAAAACCTCGCCTTATTTCGATGATCCACAAATTGTTTCTTTATTTGGCGACGCCATTCAATACATCGATTATGGTCAGAAAACCGTAGAGGAAACTGCAGAATATTTTAATCGTCAGGGTGACCGAATTTTAAAACGCGCCATGCGATAAATCGAAGAATAAGGCACTAAACTCACCCTGCCATTTATTTGGCGGGGTTTTTCTGCTTGATTAAATTACAATAAAAACAATCAATTAGATCGTCATCACAAGTTTAAAATGCTTTTATTTTATTAGGGAACAATGACGACATCGATCACAAAAATTATTAAAATAATAAATAGAATATAAAACCACAATAAATGAAACGATGTTTCTTTTTTAAGAATGTATTCTTTATTGATGCGAAAATACATCACTCAGGGATTATAAAAATGAAATTTAAATTACTTACTCTGGCAATGGCATCAGTTATCAGTTTCAGCTCTGTGGCAACAACTATCGATTATCGTCATGAAATGCTGGATAGCGGTTCGAACGATCATAAAGATCGTCTGCTGTTCTCTAACCGTTTCGCTAACGGCTTTGGCCTTTCTTTGGAAGGCAAATGGCGGCAACACAGCTCGGACAACACCGCAAACAAACCTTTTCACGAACAGGTCAGTAATGGTACCGAAGTGGTAGCCAGCTATGTGTATAAATTTAACAAGACCTTCCAGTTGGAACCGGGCTTCTCTCTGGAATCCTCATCAGACAGCAATAACTACCGGCCATATTTACGCGGCAAAGTTGCCTTTACTGACGATTTCTCTACGTCTCTACGCTATCGCCCTTATTACAAACGTAACCAGCCTTCCACCAAAGATACTGAGAAAGGCCATCAATTCACCCTGCTATTTGCCTATAACTTCCTGAAAGATTACTCCGTCGAATATGAGTTGGATTACAAAAAATCTGAGGACAAAATTCTGGCAAATAACGAAAAGTATGACTGGAGTCATGATGTCAAATTGGCCTACAAATGGGATAAAAACTGGAAACCTTATGTGGCTATCGGCAATGTTTCTGGCAGCAGCCTGACCGACGAACGCCAGACCCGTTTCCGCGTGGGGGTGCAGTACACCTTCTGATCGTCGTTATAACCTGGTCACCGTTATAACCTCAGTATGTCCGATTTGATTGAATACTCATCATTAGTATTGCAGTAACTGCCGCTGCAAACCTGTTACCCGTGTTTGGGGAAAAATCTGACTCCCAGTCGCTTTTCCCCGTTTTTTTCACCTTCCATTTCCTGTAATATCCGCCGCCCAGCCACGCGCCAGCTGTGGATTGTCTGAAAAAACAACATTCACCCTAAAATCACTCCTAATGTGACATTTAGTTACAGCGTAACGGCTATCTTCACCCAGAGAAATCCCATATACTGGATAAATTAACAGTTATAGTTTGGGACGTTTGTATGACCGCGGAAGGGCATTTGATTTTTTCTGTCGCCTGCGCAATTTTTGCCAAAAAAGCCGGGTTGACTCCCGAGCTTACACAGGGGGACTGGTGGCACATTATACCGGGCGCCCTTTTGACGTCTCTACTACCTGATATTGACCATCCCCGCTCTGTTCTGGGGCAACGCTTGAAGTGGATTTCCGCGCCTATTGCACGGATTTTTGGCCATCGCGGTTTTACCCACAGTTTATTAGCGATCCTCGGTGGAATAGCGTTATTTCAGCTTGAAATTCCCCGCAGTTGGTTTATCCCACCTGACGTCATGCATGCGATGATCGTCGGCTATTTCAGCCATTTATTGGCGGATATGCTGACGCCTGCTGGCGTACCACTGCTGTGGCCGTGCCGTTGGCGGTTTCGCCTGCCTCTGCTCAATTCGCAAAAAGGGAATCAGCTGGAACGCGTGTTTTGCGTACTTTTAGTATGCTACGCCGTTTACTGGCAGAGCGACCGCTCATTTCCCGTCCAATCCTATGTTGAGCAATTGAAGAGTTTCAAACTCTGATCACAATTAACTGCCGAAATCATCACCCAAAGCATATACTTTATACAAATTTGCGTAAAAAATTATATCAAATTCTTTTTGGATATAAGTGAGCCAACTCAGTAACTGTTAGGATAGTTGGCTTCGCGACCTATCAAGGTCAGCAATATAAATAGAATACGCAAAAAGTATTCATAATAGAATTTTGGAGATTTGGGGATGAACCTACCGCTCGTAATTAATGTGGCGATTTTTGTCGCATTGCTGTTGCTATTGGCACAAACCCGTCACAAACAGTGGAGCCTGGCCAAAAAAGTTCTGGCTGGTCTGGCATTAGGCGTGGTGTTCGGCCTCGGCCTGCATTTGGTGTATGGCTCTGACGACCCGGTAATGAAAGAATCTATTACCTGGTTCAATATCGTCGGTAACGGTTATGTACAATTACTGCAAATGATCGTGATGCCGTTGGTATTTGCGTCCATTTTAAGTGCCGTCGCCAAGCTGCATAATGCGGCGTCGCTGGGGAAAATCAGTTTCCTGTCTATCGGCACCCTGCTGTTTACTACCATGATTGCGGCGTTAGTCGGTGTATTTGTCACCAATCTGTTCGGCCTGACCGCTGAAGGTCTGGTTCAGGGCACTCAGGAAGCGGCTCGCCTAAGCGCGATTGAAAGCAATTATCTGAGCAAGGTTTCGGATCTGAGCGTGCCTCAGCTGATTTTGTCCTTTATCCCGAAAAATCCGTTTGCCGATTTAACCGGTGCAAACCCAACTTCGATTATCAGCGTAGTTATCTTTGCGACTCTGCTGGGAATTGCTTCACTGCAATTGCTGAAAGACGACGTTGAAAAAGGTAAACGCGTACTGGTTGCTATCGATACCCTGCAATCCTGGGTGATGAAACTGGTTCGTCTGGTTATGAAACTGACCCCATACGGCGTGCTGGCATTGATGACCAAGGTCGTCGCTGGCTCTAACGTTCAGGACATTATCAAACTGGGTAGCTTCGTTGTGGCCTCGTATCTGGGTCTGGCGATCATGTTCGTGGTTCACGGTCTGTTGATTGCCTTTACCGGTATCAACCCGCTGAAATTTTTCAAGAAAGTTTGGCCGGTGCTGACATTTGCCTTCACGAGCCGTTCCAGTGCTGCCAGCATCCCACTGAGTGTGGAAGCGCAAACTCGCCGTCTGGGTATCCCTGAATCCATTGCCAGCTTTTCTGCGTCCTTCGGCGCAACGATTGGTCAAAACGGCTGTGCCGGTTTGTATCCGGCTATGCTGGCGGTGATGGTGGCTCCAACCGTAGGTATCAACCCACTGGACCCGATTTGGATTGCAACATTGGTCGGTATGGTCACCGTCAGTTCAGCTGGCGTAGCCGGTGTAGGTGGCGGCGCAACCTTTGCAGCCTTGATTGTACTGCCAGCCATGGGTCTGCCGGTCACGCTGGTTGCTCTGTTAATCTCCGTTGAACCTTTGATTGATATGGGCCGTACCGCCTTGAACGTAAGCGGTTCTATGACTGCCGGTACCATCACCAGCCAATTGATGAAACAAACCGACAAAGAGATTCTAAACAGTGATGACGAGGTGGAATTAGCGCATCGCTAAATGTCTCACTTATCGTAATCAGTAAAAAGCCGGGCAGCGTAAACTGTCCGGCTTTTTCAATTTTGTTTCACCTGGGTTCTTCAAACTGGATTAACTACGGTACTTTTCCACCAGAGCCTGTGCGATAGCCAGGGTTTCCACATCCGGTACGCCGCTGAAATCGCTGGCGCGGAAGTGCATCTGGAAGGCAGCTATCACCTTCAGGGTTTCCTCATCCAGTTCACCGGTTAGCGGGATTTTATACCCGTAAGTCGCTAACGCTTTCTGAATAGACTCAACCGGCACCAGCTCGTGTTTATCACGGCCATCAATCAGTTCCTGAACCCGCCCTTCGTCTGGCCAAGCGCCAATGCCAGCTTCATATAAACGTTTCCACGGGAAATACGGGCCGGGATCGGACTTTCTCTGCGGAGCAATATCACTATGCGCTACAACATCTGTCGGAGCAATATGATAACGGGCAACAATGTCCTTCCCCAGCCGCTCAATCAATTCAATCTGGTTTTCGTTAAACGGATACCACTTACGCCCTAGCAGCTCCTCTGTATAGCCCAGATTGACGATTTCCACGCCTATCGAGGTATCATTCAGGCTGGTACGTCCTTGCCATTCGCTGACCCCAGCATGCCAGGCGCGTTTATCTTCGGGAACCAGTTGCAGTACCACCGGTTTGCCACCTTCTTTACGCGGATGTTCCGTCACCAAATAATGCGCGCTAACCTGCTCTTGAGTCAGCAATCGCAGGGATTCCGCATCGTCAACCGCCGTATAGTGGAACACTAGAAAGCGCACCCGATCGTTCTGCCCCACCGCAGGATGGGTGGTATCTACCTGATAATCACCGCGATCGATCAATTTATGCGGGCTACTGCTACACCCAGCCAAAAGCAGCAACAGCGCCGCCGGCAATAATTTTTTCATCATTCACACTCCCTGTCGTTTGATAAACTCGATTCACAGTAACTGATGTAAACTAAATGGTATGTAAACGATACATTCTGCATAAGTATCATTTGCACCTTAAGAATTTACCATCATGGGGGAAACCAGCAAAAAAAACGGCCCCTGAATCAGGAGCCGCTGGATTTACCTAGCTAATAATGCATTAAACGCCGCCCATTAAAACGGGTAGTCGCGATAACCCATTTGTTCCGAGATATTACGCGCCGCCTGATGCAATGACTTTACATAATCGCTCTTATGTTCCTCTGAGAAACGCAGCGTCGGGAATGAAATACTCAGCCCCGCGATGGCAACGCCAAAACGGTCGAAAACCGGAACGGCGATACAACGCAGCCCTTCTTCCTGTTCTTCGATATCTTCGCCAAAACCTTGTTCACGCACCTGATCCAGCACTGGCAATAGCACCGCAGCGCTGTCCAGCGTGTGTTTGGTACTACGGGTAAACTCGATATGAGACAGAATTTCTTCCACTTCGCCGCGATCGCGCCAGGCCAGCAGCACCTTACCAATAGCGGTACTGTGCAGCGGGTTACGACGGCCAATTCGGGAATACATTCGCAGGTTATACATCGAATCAATTTTATGGATATAGACAATGCTGTCTTCATCCAAAGCGCCCAGGTGAATGGTCTCACGGGTCAGATTCGACAATTCGCGCATCTGAATATCCGAGCTGCGGATCAAATCGACGTTTTGCAGCGCTTTTGCGCCTAATTCAAACAGCTTAAGCGTCAGCGAATACTTTTCAGATTCCCCTTCCTGCGCCACATAGCCTAAAGACTTTAGAGTTTGCAGAAACCGGTAAACCGTACTTTTGGACATCATCACACGCTGCGAGAGTTCGGTAATACCGATTTCTCGCTCTTCACCCAACGCTTGTAAGATACCGAAAACTTTCAGAACCGACGAAACTGAGTCGGGCTGTTTATCAAAATCATTCGTAGCCATTGTGTCGTTACCCTACTCGTTTTTTTGTTTTAAAAAAAATAGAACAATGGTTTTATTATAAGAGGAAGCGGTGAGATTGCGCAATGATGCAATATAATTAATCTGATATCACACTGAGAAATAGGGATTTGGCCTCTTTTTACCCCGGAGGCCAGAGCAAAGATGCTATAACCACACAGTTTCAGGCAAAGTCGCTAAATACAGTGCGGGCTTGCCGTCAACGTCTGAAGTAAACAGCACTTGTTTATTATCTGGTGTAAAAGAAGGATGCGGGTGGGTTACCTGACGTTCGCCTTCAAATACCTTCCATGAGGTGTCGTGGCGCGCTATCTGATGCTGTTTGCCGGTTTTCATGTTGAATACGTACAGGAAAGGATCGTTTTCAATCTTGTAGCCGCTATCGTCCTGCACATCTACCGGCGCATCAGAGCCGTCGCCCACCATCAAAGAACCGTCATAATTGCTCATTAAATGGGAACAGGCTGGCATTTTGGTCAACTGGCGATTTTCCAACGTGAGCGGATCGGCGCTGCAAATAAAACGGTCTGGGCTACCCTTCATATAAGAAACATAAACCAAAGCCGAGCCGTCCGGCACCCAGAATTCATGGGTGCAACTCTCTCCCGGCGCATGGGTTTTCACTTTGCGCATATTCGTGCCGTCTTCATTGATCAGCCACATACGTGCATCCACCAAATCGTGCGGGCCTTCATGACAGAAAGCGACGGTAGCATCATCGAAAGGACGATAAATAGGATGGCCTAGCCATTGGTTTTCCTGAAGAATCACCGTTGATTGCCCGGTGCGCAGATCGACTTTCATTAAACGGCAGCAAGGATGAGTGAAATAGAAATCGTGGAATTTCTTCCAATCGGTTAACGGCTGCCAGTCCTCCTGCTTGATTTCAATACCAACCAACTTAGTACAATCTGAATTCGCTACCCAAGTGCCATACCCCATCCACCCGTCAGGCACCTGATAAACCAAGAATTCTTCCAGTGAATCCAAATCTACCCGCATGAGATTACGGCCATTTTTTACGTAATATAGCGCGTCATCGTTTGGCGACAGAAAACCGCCAAAAGTATTATCGCCGATTCCCTCGGTTAATTGAGTGGCTATCCGAGTAGTCAAATCCAGCAGATAATAGTTCCACGCCCCTTCAAAAGCGCCGCCAAATAACAGTTTACGGCCATCCTGAGTGAAGCACTTTTGATAGAAATAGTTACGATGACAGGTCACGTCCTGAGGCGTTAAACGAGTAATTTGGGCACCGGTAGAGGCATCCTGATAGGTGTGAAATGTCAGTGGAATGAGTTTACCTTTGGCCATCCGAGGAATCCTTAAAACGTCAGAGAATGAAAAATGTTGGCAGCATCAGCTGGTTAACATGTGACAATCCATTATAGGAACGATGTTTCATTTTTCCGTGATCGCAGTTTCGTTTTAGCCAATAGCATTGATATTTTCTGGCTTTTATCTGTCTTATCATGATGATTTGGCCACTCCTGCATCCTGCACACATTCGTTGACAATCAGTTATGACAATTAGCTATGACAATTATCCGAGTGGCAAAGATGCAATCTGCCACCTTTGCCGTTAGCATTATAATACTTAGCCATTTCATTACTTTTACAGATAAAATTCCATATGACACCTTCTCAGACTGATGGGTTGCCGGTTCCCCAGCGCTACGCCGCCATTTTGGTGATAGCTTTGGGTATTACTATTGCGGTACTGGATGGCACTATTGCAAATGTAGCGTTACCCACCATCGCCCGCGATTTGAATGCCAGCCCGGCCGATTCTATTTGGATCGTCAATGCCTATCAGTTAGCCATCACCATTTCGCTGCTCTCACTGGCATCCCTCGGGGATATCATCGGCTACCGGCGGGTTTATCAGGCTGGATTGCTTATTTTCAGCCTGACATCATTATTCTGCGCCCTGTCCGATTCCCTTTGGACGTTGACTTTTGCACGGGTATTACAGGGGTTTGGGGCTGCAGCGCTGATGAGCGTCAATACGGCGCTAATTCGAATCATTTATCCGCGAGCCCAACTTGGACGCGGTATTGGCATTAATTCCCTGATCGTGGCCTTTTCTGCCGCCGCTGGCCCTACCATCGCCGCCGCCGTACTATCGATAGCATCCTGGCAATGGCTTTTTGCCATCAATGTTCCAATTGGCCTGCTCGCCTGGTGTTTGGGCATGAAATACTTACCCGCTAACGTAGCCAAGAGTAACGGTAATAAATTCGATATTGTCAGTTGTCTGATGAATGCCATAACCTTTGGCCTGCTGATTATCGCCATTAGCGGCTTTGCCCAAGGACAAAGCCCGACGCTAATTGCCGGTGAAATCATAGCGCTATTACTGATTGGTTTTTTCTTCGTGCGTCGCCAGCTCAAGCAACCTTTCCCGTTATTACCCGTCGATCTGCTACGTATCCCGATTTTTGCCCTCTCCGTCGGCACCTCGATTTGTTCTTTTATTGCACAAATGCTGGCGATGGTGTCGCTGCCGTTCTTCCTGCAAAACGTGTTAGGGCGGGATGAAGTGGCGACCGGGCTGTTGCTCACCCCATGGCCGCTGGCAACGGTTGTGGCCGCACCGATTGCCGGTCGGTTAGTGGAACGCTATCAGGCGGGTCTGTTGGGCGGCATCGGACTGGCAGTTTTCGCCAGCGGACTCTTCCTGCTAGCAACTCTTCCGGCCAATCCGAGCGATTTGAATATTATCTGGCGCATGATGCTCTGCGGCGTCGGCTTCGGTTTATTCCAGTCGCCGAACAATCACACGATCATTTCTGCCGCGCCGCCCAACCGCAGCGGCGGTGCCAGCGGTATGTTAGGCACCTCGCGTCTGCTAGGGCAGACCTCTGGCGCGGCGTTAGTGGCCTTAATGTTCCATCAGTTTGCGGACAATGCTACTTATGCTTCTTTGCTACTTGCCGGCGGTTTTGCCACGCTGGCGGCGGTGGTTAGCCTGCTGCGCATTTCATCTAAAACCAGCTAGCGCGCTGAAAATTCGACAATAAAAAGGCACAAAAAAGCCCCGCTATTCACGGGGCTTTCTAACTGCTTCACCACAAGCGGTTGTGGCTTATTTCAGGTATTCGCCAGTACGCAGTGCTTCAATGCGCTTGTCCAACGGTGGGTGAGACATCAGCAATTCGCTGAAAGTCTTAGATTTACCGTTGATGCAAAACGCCATCATGCTGCTTTCTTCCTGCGGCTCATAGCTGGTTTTCAGGCGTTGCAACGCCGCAATCATCTTCTCACGACCCACCAATTTGGCTGAGCCAGCGTCCGCATGGAACTCCCGGTGACGAGAGAACCACATGGTGATAATGCTCGCCAAAATACCGAATACCAGTTCCAGCACCATAGACACGGCGAAATACACCATTGGGTTGCCAGAAGAACTGCCTTCGTTTTCCCGATCGCCAGACACAAAACCAGCGACAACCTGCGCAATTAAACGAGAAATAAAGATAACAAAGGTGTTCACCACGCCCTGAACCAGCGTCATTGTGACCATGTCACCATTAGCTACGTGACTGATTTCATGGGCGATAACTGCTTCCGCTTCATCGCGGCTCATGTTTTGCAGTAAACCGGTACTCACTGCCACCAGCGAAGCATCACGGCGAGCGCCGGTCGCAAAGGCGTTAATATCCGGAGCCTGATAAATGGCAACCTGTGGCATAGCGATGCCAACCTGTTGAGACTGACGACGTACGGTATCCAGCAACCAGCGTTCGGTTTCATTACGTGGCTGTTCGATCACTTCCCCACCAACGGAACGCAGCGCCATCCATTTAGACAGCAGCAGTGAAACGAATGAACCACCAAAACCGAACAGAAGCGCCATAATCATCAGCCCCTGTATACTACTTGACTGAATTCCAGTCAGGCTTAGCACCAGCCCGAAGACCAACATCACCGCCAGGTTAGTGAGAAGGAACAGAGCTATACGCATCATAAATTTTTACTTCCTTATTTGTTTAGCCGTTTACCGAAATTCCTATTGAGATATCCTGATCCTATGGGCATCTAATAAATTTTCAAGGCTTGTTAAGCCGTAACTGATTAAATCAACATAACTTTACAAATTTGAACATATTTTATCACATTCAGTCGTCTTCCTGCGCCGTTTTCCCCGTGATTCCCTCCGCCGCCCCAGCCACTCCGGCGATCCTTTAGCGCGTTTTTTACGATCACGGCCCACTCGTACCATAAAAAAATCCGGGGCCTCATAAGAGACCCCGGATGATTTTTGCATCACTGGCGGCTTATTTAGCGGCTGGTTGCTGCGCTTTTTCCAACTGGGCGAGATCCAAAGCAATATGGACGCTTTCATCCAGATAAGGGTCCGGCTCTTGATAATCTTTAGGTAAATCATCCAAAGACTTCAGCGGCTTTTTACCTTCGCGTTTGAAACGTTCATTCAAGCGCGCCAAACGGGTGGCGTCGTCTTCCTGATTCTCTTTCTCACGCTGCGCATAGTTAAGGGAAACATTGTTGCGTTTCGCTTTTAACGCCTTAAAGCGCACGATATCTTCCTGAATGCTCTTAAATTCAGGATCGACAGCGATACGGGCCGCATGATCTTTCAATAACGCTGGCTCGAAAGGTTTCAAATCATCAACCTTGGTGTAGGTTGCGGCGTTGATGCGATCCCACGGCAACGCGTTATCTTCAAAGCTTTCACCGGTTTCCGCCGGATCGACACCGGTTGGCATCACAATGTCTGGCACCACGCCTTTACGCTGGGTACTGCCACCGTCCACGCGATAGAATTTCTGAATGGTGTACTGTACCGAACCTAATGCAGGCCACTCTGGACGCAGCATTTGATCGTAAATCCGATTCAGAGAACGATATTGCTGCACCGTACCTTTACCGAAAGTCGGTTCACCGACAATCAGCGCACGACCATAATCCTGCATAGCTGCCGCAAAGATTTCAGACGCCGAGGCGCTATAACGATCCACCAGCACGACTAACGGGCCTTTGTAATACACAATGCCGTCGGCATCGCTGTCTTCACGCACTTTGCCGTTATTATCCCGCACCTGCACGACCGGGCCGCTTGGGATGAATAAGCCAGACAAAGAGACCGCTTCGGTCAAAGCGCCACCGCCGTTGCTGCGCAGATCGATAATAATACTGCTCACATTCTGCTTGGCCAGTTTTTGCAGCTGAACCTTCACGTCTTCGGTTAAACCGACATAGAAACCAGGAATATCCAACACTCCCACTTTCTCTTTGCCAATGGTTTTAACCGACATTTTAACCGCTCGGTCTTCCAGTCGGATGCGTTCGCGGGTCAGGGTGACGGTTTTCACTTTGGTTCCTTTGCCCGCAGGCAGGATTTCCAAACGCACTTTGGAGCCTTTCGGCCCTTTAATCAGCGCAACCACATCATCCAGACGCCAGCCAATCACATCGACCATAGGTTTACCGGTCTGACCGACGCCAACCACACGATCGCCGACGGTAATCGCCTTACTCTTGGCCGCTGGGCCACCGGGCACCATGGAGTTAATCAGGGTGTAATCATCATCCATTTGCAATACCGCGCCAATGCCTTCCAGAGACAAACTCATCTCAGTATTGAATTGCTCGGTGTTACGCGGAGACAAATAATTGGTATGCGGATCGATTTCATGAGCAAAAGCATTCATGATCAGCTGGAAAACGTCTTCGCTGTTGCTCTGCGTCAGGCGTTTAATGGCTGACTGGTAGCGTTTGGTCAACGTTTCTTTGATCTCTTTATCCGTTTTACCGGCTAATTTGAGATTAAGTTGATCATATTTGACCTTGGCGTCCCACAGCTTATTTAGCTCGGCTTCGCTAGTGGGCCACGGCGCCTTGGCGCGATCCAAATCGATGGTGTCATTGCCGGTAAAGTCCATTGGTCTTTCCAACACTGACAATGCGTATTGATAGCGCTCGAAACGACGTTTCTGCGCCAGGTTGAATAGCGCATAAGGCGTATCCAACTGACCGGATTTTAATTCATCATCCAGTGAATTCTTTTTATTGGCGAACTGTGCCACATCTGATGCCAGCAACAGGTTGTGACTGTAGTCCAACATATTGAGATAGCGATCAAATATCTTGGCGGAAAACTGATCGTCCAGCGCGAACTGACGATAATGAGAGCGAGTGAAGCGCGAAGCGACGCGCTCACTCACCGTCGAGTGCTGAGGCTCTTGACGCAGTTGAGGTAACTGATCGATACGATAAGTAGTCGTATCGCCAGCGTAACTCGCCCCCGCCAGTAACAAGCCTGCTAATGCTGTTAATCTGACAAATTTGTTCATGCCTAGGTTGGCCTCCGTATCAGAACTGCAAGTGTTCTGCGCGCACGATCATCGCCAGACCTGAAGATAGCTGCACCCGTACGCCATCTTTAGCGATTTCTAATACGGTTGCGTCCATCGCACTCTTGCCTGCTCTGACTTTGATTTCTTGACCAATTTGCAGTTTCGAGATATCTGTGACCGGCACAGGGCGTGGCTGGTTCTCTTCTGCCGCTGGGCGAGGAGCACGGGCCTGCTGTGGGCGATTTGGCTGACGAGGCTTACGAGCTTCCGGAGCAGCGCCTGCTTCACGACGTGGTGCAGGTTTTTTACCTGCCGGACGTGGGCGACGTGGCTCTGGGGTTTCACCCGCAGCAATGGCAGCTTCGCGTTTTTTAGCTTGTTGCTCAGCACGTTGTGCCTGAACACGGGCTTTCGCCTCTTCCAGCTGTTTGCGGGCATGTTCGACATGTTGCTCTTCCAGCACACCGCAAGGGTTGCCATCCAGATCAACACGCTCTGCTCCGACTTTGACCCCATAAAGATAACGCCAGCTTGAGGTGTATAGACGCAAGGCTGAACGCAATTGCGTTTTGCTTAAATTCTCTTCCCCCTGAACTCGCTCCACCAGATCCTGAAAAATGCCGATCTTTAATGGGCGTGCTTCGCCTTCGGCGGTGAAACAAAGCGGGAATCGCTCGGCCAAAAAGGCTATGACTTCTTTGCTACTGTTCAACTTAGGTTGATTTTCCATGAAATTTCCTGATTACAACGGGTTTGCCAACCAGCGCAGGCATGAACAGGCGTCATTATAATGACGCCTCCAGCAATTGCCACGTTATCCGTGTATCAACTTGCAGTCTGTGTGACATATTTCGCAACGTCACAGTGTTCAAGATGGGCGCAAAGCCCCGCCAAGACTGACGTCAGCCCTTTTTCGTCTTCTTCATCGAAACGATCATAAACTGTGCTGTCAATATCCAAAACCCCGATGACAACGCCGTTTATCGCGATTGGCAGGACAATTTCGGCATTACTGGCGGCGTCACAGGCAATATGCCCGGGGAAAGCGTGGACATCCGCAACCCGCTGTACGCGATTTTCTGACACTGCCGTACCGCACACGCCTTTACCCACGGGAATACGTACACAGGCGATTTTCCCTTGGAACGGTCCCAATACCAGTTGATTGCCATCCATCAGGTAGAAACCGGCCCAGTTCAACCCGTCGAGGCGCTCATACAACAGCGCGCTGACATTGGAAAGTGTAGCGATAAAATTATGCTCACCAGCAATTAATGCTCTCATATCGCGTTTTAATTCCGCGTAGAATTCTTCTTTTTTCATGTCGTAACCATTAACAAACCTAAGAATAGCCAGAGGCAACCGGTGCTTAGCCTCTCTAAAGTAAGCATTAAATGTACATTGCCACAAGGCTAATCATCTTTAACTGAGTAAAAGAGTTCCCTACAATAGGGAATTGACTGATTTTCAGGGTTCACACAACGGGTTATGCTGTCACGTTCGAGAATAAAAACCGCGGCTCAGCCCCGTCGCACACTATATTTGATTTATAGCGTAATTTGATGCGCTGCGAATTTAATGTGCTCCAAATTATATACCTCGACTTTCTGTACCCTGGTTCGGCATTTACCCATATTGCTATTGGGCTTTTCATCACCGGCGGAGCCATCGATTAGATATTTATGAAGATAGAAGCGATTTACCGCCCTCTTTCCACCGCGCGAGAACAGCGCTGCTGCGAATGTGACGCCCTATTTACCCTGCCACCAATGCAAGGTAATCAGGCCGCCTATTGCCCATGCTGTTGCGCCAAGGTCGTCAGCGGCCGTGATTGGTCCCTGACTCGCCTAACCGCAATGGCCGTAGCAATGCTACTGTTGATGCCCTTTGCCTTTAGCGAACCCTTAATCAGCATTCGTCTGCTCGGCACCCATATCGATGCCAGTCTGTTGGAAGGCATCTGGCAGATGACCAAACAAGGCGACCCCTTAACCGCCAGCATGGTGGCTTTCTGTATTTTTGGCGCGCCGCTCACACTGACGCTTTCTCTCCTTTATCTGCGCATTGGTAGCCGTATCGGCATGAATTTGCGGCCGGTGTTACTGATGCTGGAGAGATTAAAAGAATGGGTGATGCTGGACATCTATCTGATCGGTATGGCTGTTGCCTGTATCAAAGTCAAAGAATATGCCGACATTTCCCCAGGGCTTGGGCTTACGGCCTATCTGGCGCTAACCTTATTAAGTATTCTGACGCTAATTCACCTGAATCTGGAGCAACTGTGGGAACGCTTTTACCCGCAGGAACAGCCGCCGGGGCCAAGGGAAACGCTGCGGGTTTGCCTCTCCTGCCACTATACCGGCCATCCTGACGCCAAGGGTCGCTGTCCGCGCTGCCACACGCCGCTGCGCCATCGCCGCCGCCACAGCCTGCAAAAAACCTGGGCTGCGTTGATTGCCTCTATGGTGCTGCTATTGCCCGCCAACCTGCTGCCAATCTCGATTGTTTACGCCAACGGCGTGCGTATGGAAGATACCATTTTCTCTGGCGTGATTTCTCTGGCCTCCTCCGGCAATATGCCGATCGCCGCCGTGGTATTTATTGCCAGCGTATTAGTTCCTTTTACTAAAGTTATCGTACTGATTACCTTGCTGCTGAGTATTCATTTGAAAACTCAGCACAGTTTGAAGACCCGTATGCGTTTGATGCGTGTCATTACCTGGATTGGCCGCTGGTCAATGCTGGATTTGTTCGTTATTGCGTTAATGATGTCGCTGATCAACAGAGATCAGCTACTTTCGTTCACTATGGGACCGGCTGCCTTTTACTTTGGGTCTGCGGTAATTTTGACTATTCTTGCCGTTGAATGGCTGGATAGCCGATTGATTTGGGATGCACATGCAACAGGAAACGCCGAATACGCCGACTGAGGCTCAGGTTAGGCACAAACGCCGAATTTCACCCTTCTGGCTGCTGCCTTTCATTGCTCTGCTGATTGCGGGCTGGCTGGTTTATACCAACTGGCAAGATCGCGGAGCTGAAGTCACAATCGATTTTCAATCTGCCGCCGGTATTGTCGCCGGTCGTACCCCTATTCGATATCAAGGGGTTGAAGTCGGCACGGTGCAATCCATCAGTCTGAGCAAAGACTTACGCAGCATTGTCGTGACTGCCAGTATTAAAAACGATTTGGAAGACTCGTTGCGAGAAGGGACCCAATTCTGGCTGGTTACCCCCAAAGCCTCTCTGGCCGGGGTTTCCGGGTTAGACGCACTGGTCGGTGGTAACTATATCGGTATGATGCCGGGCCACGGTAAACCGCAAACCCATTTCACCGCGTTAGATACTCAACCCAAATTCCGCCTGAATACCGGCGAGCTGATGATTCATTTGAACGCCAAAGATCTCGGCTCTCTCAATACCGGTTCTCTGGTGTACTACCGCAAAATTCCGGTAGGCAAAGTTTATGATTACAACATTGCGCCGGATAACAATGGTGTAATCATTGACGTGCTGATTGATCGCCGCTTCGCTCATCTGGTGAAAAATGACAGCCGATTCTGGAATGTCTCAGGTTTTAAAGGCGATTTTAGCCTGAGCGGCGCGTCAGTCCAGATGGAGAGTCTGGCGGCCTTGGTTAACGGCGCAATTGCCTTTGATTCACCGCAGCAAAGCCAGGATGCCAAAACCGATCAACAGTTCCAGTTGTACCCCGATTTGGCCCACAGTAACCGCGGCGTAGCCATAACCTTGGATTTACCCAATGGCAATAATCTGGCTGAAGGCCGTACCCCGCTGATTTATCAGGGATTACAGGTTGGTACATTGACCAAACTGGTATTGCAACCAGACAGTAAGGTCACCGGCGAACTGACCATCGATCCTTCGGTTGTCGATCTTATGCGTACCGGCAGCCGTATCGAAATGAACAGTCCACGTATCAGCCTCAATGATACCAAGCTGAGTGAATTATTGACCGGTAATACGCTAGAGCTGGTTCCCGGAGACGGAGAGCCGCAACAGCACTTTATCGTACTAGATAGCAACAAAAGCCTGTTACAGCAGCCGGATGTACTGAAGTTAACCCTCACCGCGCCGCAAAGCTACGGTATTGATGTCGGGCAACCTATTGTGCTGCACGGCATTAAAATCGGGCAGGTTATTACCCGCACGCTGGATGATTCCGGTATCACCTTTACCGCTGCCATTGAGGCCAAATATCGTCATTTGGTGCATAACGATAGCAAGTTCGTGGTTAACAGCCGTATCGACGTCAAAATCGGTATTGATGGCATCAATGTTCAGGGTGCCAGCGCACAAGAATGGTTTGACGGCGGTATTCAGCTGCTGGCCGGGGGTAAAGGTGAACCGAAAAGCCAATATCCGCTCTACAGCAGTCGCGAAAAGGCTGAAGACGGTATTCTGGGTAACCTGCCTGCGACGACCCTCACTCTAACGGCCAGCAGCTTGCCCGACGTGCAAACTGGCTCGGTAGTTCTGTACCGCAAGTTTCAGGTCGGCGAAATAGTCAATGTTCGCCCAAAAGCCAATGAGTTTGAGGTGGATGTTTATATTCAGCCGGAATACCGTAACCTGTTGAGCAGTAAAAGTATCTTCTGGGCTGAGGGCGGAGCAAAAGTACAGTTAAACGGCAGCGGACTCACCGTGCAAGCTTCGCCTTTGAACCGGGCACTCAAAGGCGCCATTAGCTTCGATAATCTCGACGGCGTAACCTTGGGCAAAGGCGTTAAACGCACCCTGTATGCCACAGAAACCGCCGCCCGCGCCGTGGGGAGCCAAATTACGCTACGCACTTACGATGCCAGCAAACTGGCGGCAGGTATGCCTATTCGTTATCTGGGAATCGATATTGGTCAGGTCGAATCGCTGAAATTGTCCGCCGAGCGCAACGAAGTTCTGGCCAAAGCGGTACTTTATCCAGAATACGTGGAGAGCTTTGCTCGCTTCGGCACCCGCTTCTCTATCGTTTCACCGGAAATTTCCGCCGCCGGCGTCAATAACCTGGACACCCTACTCCAGCCGTATATTAACGTGGAACCGGGGCGTGGGCAGGCATTGCGTAATTTCGAACTACAAACCGCTACCATTACTGATTCGCGCTATCTAGACGGTCTGAGCATCGTGCTGGATACTGCCGAAGCCGGTTCATTACAGATCGGCACGCCGGTCTTGTTCCGCGGAATGGAGGTCGGTACGGTCACCGGATTCAATCTTGGCGCGATGTCAGATCGAGTACAGGTTTCGCTGCGAATCAGTAAGAAATACCAACAGCTCGTTCGGCAAAACAGTGTGTTCTGGCTGGCTTCCGGCTATAACCTACAGTTTGGTCTAACCGGCGGCGTAGTGAAAAGCGGCACCTTCCAGCAATTTATTCGCGGCGGTATCGCCTTTGCAACGCCACCGACAACGCCATTGGCACCGAAGGCTTCGGTCAATCAGCATTTCTTGCTGAATACTGAAGAACCTAAAGATTGGCGCAATTGGGGTACAGCGATTCCTCGCTTCTAGCCTCTCTAAATAAGCTCGCCGGATAGGTCGTTTATGGCCATCCGGCGTTTTTTTAAAGAATCCGATATGCTAAAAAAGAAGAAGAGGAAACCTGAGGTAAACAAGATTCGAGTCAGACTCCTTGATGATTATATGAAAGCCCTAGGGTGTCATTACGCATTCTAATTATGGTCTAGCCATATTTCTCTGCATATTGACCGAGTATTATTTTCTTGTCTGAACGCTGCAACAATCAATCTCTTTTTGGCATAAAATCCTAACCCTGTCAGCATAGACATTCGGTCAAACTCGTTTTTTATAGAAGAATCCATTACCAATTATTCATATTAAAACCTGACGAACACTTAAATTAGATGAATAGCTTTAGCCTAAAACCGCTCAATATTTCCGATAACACATCAAAAGAATTAACTTTGTATATAACAAAAAATGATAACGTCACCTATTATTCGTAGCATGGACAGTCTGGTGTTTTACCTGGCATCATAAAAAATGAATAAAAATCAATGAACCACCGAGGTCCAAACGCAGAGATGAGTTCGCAGTAATTAATACAGATTTAGCCTATTCTGTAATAATGAATTAACCCATTAACGCCTAAATATTTAGTTTCCCTACCGAGTGTGCTGATAAATTTAAAGCTGACAAAACATTATTCTGAAAATTTACTTATGTTTCTACTTTGGTTAATGTTTTGTCATTATAAAATAGTGGATTAATTCAACACCAGCCGCTCAGATTACTCCTAATAAGCTGTATTCATTTTATGGCTGATATACAATCAGCAAGCCAGAATATGGTGACAGTTTTTCTTACTCAAGGAAGTCGTGCTCAAACAGGAGTGACATCATGCCAGATGATGAAAATAAAAATGAGTCTTTGACGACGACTCTACGCCAACAAATAAATAAGTTGCGCGATATTATCGAGAATAACTCAGACTGGATTTGGGAAATTGACGCTAATGCCCACTACACCTTTTCATCCTCTAAATGCCTAGAGTTCTTTGGCCGAGCGCCCCATGAAATTATCGGTAAATCATTATATGATTTTATGCCCAAGGATGAAGCACAGCGATTCATGGATGTTTTCAGCAAAATCAGCGCCGAGCGTCGCCCTTTTTCTGGTTTAAAAAATCGTAATCTCCGCATTGATGGTTCTGAAATCTTACTCGAAACCAGCGGAGTTCCGTTATTTGATGAGCACGGCGAATTCAAAGGTTATAGAGGTATAGATCGCGACTTGACAAATTTTCCTATCAACGCCCCACAGCGCTTATTTGAATTAGAATCTATCTATTCCAACGCTCCCGCCGGATTATGTTTTGTTGATACCACTCTGAGCTACGTCACCATTAACGATTATTTGGCGAATTTATTAGGTAAACACGCCAATGAAATTAACGGTCGAAAAGTGGTTGAGATCATGCCGAGCATTGTTCCTATTCTACGTCAGGCTCTACTGCGGGCTTATAATAACGAAAATATTCTGGACGCTGAATTTCAGATGCCCGGCGAGAAACACATTTTTTTTATTCGCATGAAAGCGGCTCGAGATACCCAAGGCCGGGTAACCGGATTATCCGTCGCCATGATAGATATCAGTTGCCTGAAACAAATGGAAGCCGCGCTGCGCAGTAGCAAAGAACATTACCGTAATATGGTGGAGCTGAACCCACAAATTCCCTGGACCGCGGCACCCGACGGCCGAATTACCGATATCAGCAGCCGATTTGAAAAAATAACCGGTTTTACTCGCAAACAGGCCTTGGAAGATGAATGGGTTAGAACCATTCATACAGAGGATCGGCATATCGCGCTGGTCAGTTGGGAGCATTCGCTGCGCACCGGCGAATCTCTCGATATTGAAATCCGTTTTTGCCACGTTGAAAAGGGCTGGAACTGGATGCGAATTCGCGCCACGCCAAGCCTGGATACTGACGGTAACGTTATTTGCTGGTATGGCACGGCGGAAGATGTTCATGAGCGTAAGCTGCTGGAGCTAAAGCTGGTTAAAGCCAATCGACGTCTGGAGATTCAGGCACGCACTGACTCATTAACCAAATTACCGAATAGACGGGAATTCAAGAAGGTTTTATCTCACGAATTTCTACGTGCCAAGCGTACAGATACGCCACTGGCATTATTGATGATCGATATTGATTATTTCAAAAACTTTAATGACCACTACGGCCACGTTTCTGGTGATGCCTGCCTGAGATTGGTTGCCCGCGCCTTAAGAAAATCACTAAAACGCAGTACGGATATTGTCGCTCGCTATGGAGGAGAAGAGTTTTCCGCAATTCTCCCCGATACCGACGAAGCTGGCGCAGCGTTGGTCGCTAAACATATTTTGGAATCCATTCGTATCATGGGTATTAAACATGCGGACAGCGAATTCCAGAAAGTGACAATCAGCATTGGTGCCAGTTTTTATCATCCATTAGTGCACTCACCCGACATCGATCAATCTCATCTGCTGTTAGCGGCGGATAAGGCACTGTATTTCTCGAAAAATAATGGGCGTAACCAATATAACATCCAGAAACTGGCCGAATAAAAACCCGTATTTTTCTACGTCTGCATTTGGCGCTTTTAATAACCTCGGCTATTCTCAATAATGCGGCCTTATCTGGTCACACCTCCTACCACCATAATCTCCAGGAGTTTCAATGAGAAAGTCAGTATTAAAAATAGGCAGTTTTGAGATTGATGATGCGCAAATATCCCCTCAGCAGACCAAAGGGGAAAATACGCTTAGTATTCCCTGCAAATCAGATCCAGATCTTTGCACGCAATTAGACGGTTGGGATGACCACACCAGCGTTCCGGCGCTCTTGGATGGGAAACAAACGTTGTTGTATAAGAAACATTATGATCGGCATCAGGATGCCTGGGTAATGAGGATGACATAGTTGGTTAGCAAGAAAACCCGTCCGTCGAATAACACGAGGTGACAGACGGCGGGTTTTCCCTCAATATTTTTAACCCTTATCGGGCAGTATTCGTATCGAATCGTTAGATTATTCATTCCTGCCGAACAAGTCGTGTTTTCAGACTAAAATCAAAACGTCTCAATCACTTTAAATTTCATGCAGATCAATGTCATATCAGGTGAGAACATATCATAAGCCTCAAAGAAGCGCTGATGTTCTTTACGCCAATAGGCCAGAGTACGATCCCCTTCACCTTCGGCAAAAGCATGTGCTTCATCGACCTGATCGTAGGTTTTGAGATCCACTTCCGTCAGTTCAACGGCACAGGCCGGCACATTTTTTCCATTCACTACCACAAATACATCGCCCACCTGCGGTACGCCATCTCCATCTAAAGAGGCACAAGTGGCCGTTTTTACGCCTTGCAATACCAGCGCCAATAGCTCATCTGCGACGCTTTCAGTATCACCAAATGCCCAACGCTCAGCATTTTCATATTTTTGAGGAAGGCTAGTGGCCATGATTTTCCTTATTTCGAATTCTATTTCTTACATTATTGATACAACGCATATTACACTTTATCTCAAGCAATGCGCACAGAGTATATCTGCTCATCAGCATAGTTTTTCGTTACTATACTGACGTAAATGAACCAGATAGATAAGAGGAAAATGATGGTAACCAAAAGATTACATAAAAAGCACTGGAAAATGTTCCTGGTACTGTTATGCATTTGCCTGGCTCTGCTGCTATTACGCTGGGCAGCGATGGTATTTGGTTAACGTTTTTGATCGCTGGGCAAAAATAGGCTGCCGCACTTTAGACAAACCAACGCCTTATTTTTCTGCACTTTTTCTGTATCCTGCTGAGATGCCTTACCGCATTCAGGGCAAGTGACTTTAGTTTGAGCCTTGCTGATCAGTCTTCTGAAGCTATCGATCAATGACATAATCTTACCTCGTGGTTGTCTATGTCATGAAGTTACGTGAACCGCGCCAAAGAAACTGTGCCAACGCCGTCATTGGTTAAAATTTGTGCTTTATAAAGCAGTTTAGAGATCGTGCCAGCCCGAGAAGAGAGAACGGCGGTGAGTTACCGCTGCAACAGGAAGGTCTACTTTTCACCACGTGGCATGACAGGCATGCTCTACGCAGTGAAAAATCAGAGAGGAGTTAAGTATCAGAGCAGGATCAGTGATTCCACAGTTCCTGAATTAAACCTCTGACGCGAACCTTGGATGACCCAGCAACCAGGCTGATAACTCGCTTGGCACTCAACGCGGAAACTTCGGTATTCCATTCGTCAAATGAGTGATCGCTATAGCTATCATTGAATACTTTTTTGATCGAGGATTCAGCTTCTGACATCTCACTGAAACTCTTAGCATTTACTAAGCACTGAGCAATAATTGAGACTTTTTTCATGATTTATCCTTGATTATCGGCCGCATAGTGTAGCACAATCACTGCCCTCTTGATCACATGCTGGTTAAATTGTTTTTAAATTACACCAAGTGTCTGATAAATAGTCCAATTCAATCTAAACAATTCTCCATCAAAGCAATTTCTTCATTAGAAATATTGCTAATACTCGCCTCACTGTCATTAATCTTTCACTGACTGTTCATTTTTTGTTCACTTATCGCTCATATGATGTCACAGTCAGTATTCAGAGACGTTATCCGTTCAGGATAATGGAGGTGCAACATGACCAATAATCTCTTTTTATACCTGCTGTTCATCGTCTATGTGGCGGCAGCGGCAATCGATAACTCAACCGTTTCTTTTTGCAATAAATCCGGCGGCCGACCGAAATCCATCGACCCCCGTTGATATCAGCAAGGTGCGTTAGAGCACCGACTTCCAAGCTGACTGCGGTAATAAATACACCGCCGCCTCCGCAGACTCCCCTGCACCAACAATATGCCCAATCCCCGCGGCCATCACAGCCAGTGTGACATCAAAAGCATTCAGGCTATCGCCATAACCCGCGGTCAAATTAAACATGGAACCATCGGCCAGCAGATACACAGTTTTCTCTCCAACCGAATAGGCGAAAACGTGCTGCATCGGCTCACTGCTCGGGTACTGTTTTAAGAAAGCGGTATCAATCTCTTCTGCAACGTGACCCACGTTGAGAATAAACACCCCATCTTTGGCATCAGCCAGACGAGCGCCGGAAAGTACATTTTTCGCACCGGTCGCGGTAGCAATCACGTCCGCTTCTTTGACAGCGTCAGCCAAATCAACAACCTGCCAGCCGTCATAACGCGCCTGTAAGGCTCTGGCAGGATCTATTTCTGCCACAGATACTTGACCACCATACGCTTTAGCCGATGCCGCCACGCCCTGCCCAACCAGACCATAGCCGATCACCACAACTTTTTTCTCATGCAAGGTTAGATGCGTAGTTTGGAAGAATGTATGCCAAGCCGTCAGCCCCACCATATGGCGGTTATGCAGCCCCTCTTTCACCGGCAAATCATCCCAGTTATAAATCGGATAACGCGGAGCCAGACCTTGTAAACGGCTAATACCAGAGCCCGTGGCTTCCAGGCCGGCTTTAATTTTAGGCCCATCAGGAGACTGATGCAGCCGAGTTGTTAAATCAGCGCCCATTTCGCATAAGTGTGTCGGTTGCCATGCCAGCGCCCGATCGAACGAAGCGGACCATTCTTCAGCGCTCATGTCTCGCCAGGCGTGAGCTTCTGCGCCTTGAGATACCAGATATTCCACCACATCATTTTGTACCGTCGTCGGGTTACAGGTTGTCAGATAAACCCGCGCCCCCTTTCTCAATAAACCGGCCACCAGCGGTGCCATTTTCAAATCCAGGTGCATGTTACAGGCCAGACGCACCTGGCTGAGATCCGGTAATGCCGCCACTGCGGCCAGCGTACGTGTCATATGGCGTTCAGCCCAAGTCAGTTCACCGTTGAAATTCTGGTACATTAACAACCCCTTTCAGCAACAATAAATCTGCCCGTTCAGCCGTTATCCAGCCACAGTCGGTCAGTGAAGTCATTTTGTCTCGCTAGCCTGCTGTGCCGCGGCCTCGCTGAGCAGCACATCCATTTCGATCGTTCCCGGCGGTCGCAATGACCATACAGGGCCACGCAGCGCCTCGGCGTAGCCTGCCTGATAAAGTTTCTCCATCTTCACTGGATCAAAGATTTCGGCTCCATTGATATCAAGATTTGATGGAATAGTGATCCAATGAAAATCGGCTCCCTCGGCTAGGGAGAACGCATAAATACGGTATAAATCCCCGACCACCGTAGCTTTACTCGAAGAATCCAAAGTACGCATGGCAATATTCCGAACCAATCGAGGCGTAGGTTCAGGACGTGGCCCGAGCTGGCCGTTGTGGATTATATAAATATCTTCTTTGCTATTCGTAATACCGGCTCTGGCGCGCACAATTTTGCCGCTGAATACGCCGCCGTTATAAAACACTCTGGCTCCGACGCCGCCATCAACATGCATTTCGTCATAATGTTTACCCTTGGCCACCACGTCGAAAAAGACCGGAGCAAACGCCACCGGCACGGAGGACGATGCCAGCATTATCTTGCGAAATAGTATTAATGATTCCGGCGTGCCTTTTGTGGCGAGCAGCCCATATTCCAGACAAAAAAGCGTTGAGAATCGAGATCCACCGTTCCGATATACAAACGACGACCATGACGATATTCCACCGCTATTTCACGCAATAATTGCGCAGTAATATGGCCATCAATTAGCTGTGACAGTGGGCTGGTATCCGCTAGGGCCTCACGGAAGAAAAGACGGAATAATAAGTTATCGAGATGAAATATATCTCGCGTCGTCGTCGTGGTATAAAAATCGTGTAACGCCTGATCGTGATCGCTGCCTAAAAATGCAAAAGGCGCAATTAACGCGCCAGTCGATACGCCAGTTACCACTTTAAACACTGGCCGCTTACCGGTCTTACTCCAGCCATTTAAAAAACCTGCGCCAAATGCGCCGTTAGGCCCACCGCCGGATAGCGCTAAATGCGGATAGACTCGCTGACCGTCAGGACGGAGGAATTGATCCGGTCGTTCATCTTTATAAGATTGCAATAAATCTGCTTCGAAGATCGGGCTGATATGACCAGCAGCCGCGCGAATATTTGGCATACCGGGAATTTCAGCTTCGTCCATTAATTCGACCGGCAAAGGGTTACGTGGTAATTGGCTACAGGCGCCCAGGAAAACGATCGCTAAGATTACGCTAACAAAACGTGCCGTTTTAATGCGATTGAACATTTTAATTTCCGCCTGACACGCTAGCCTGCTTTATCTATCAATATACTACTTTTTTCACCATGACAGAAAAGTCGTTTAGCGTGTTATCCACTGTTCTCACGTCACACGATACCAACAATGTTTACGTAATGGATAACCTACAGCAACGCCGGGGTGATCAAAATCGGGTTTCTGCCGCTCCAACCCTAAACGTTCCATCACGGTTTGAGAACGTAAATTAATTAACGCGGTAAAAGATACAATCTCCGGCAGCGCTAATTGTTCAGAATTCTCTCGCAGTACTTCCAAGCCGCTCTAGCGACCTGTTCTCTCACTTTTCAGCCTTGATTCTCATCGCCATAAAATTGCAGATACACTCTCAAAGAGCAAATCACCGATTGTAAGAGATAAAAATACCGATAAACAGTGCGTTAATTATCGCATAACGCCAGATAAATTCGATTTACACTACGCTTCCCGGCCCTTTTTCTGACTTAATAATTAACCGATTCGCCATGGAGCTTCAATGAGTTACGCACTAGCCCTTAAGACTTTCTTTGATCATCCCGATTTTAAACACAAACTACGACTAATTAGCGATATGGATATCACCGGTTGGGAAAACTGGTTACAAATAGAAATAGCATTATTCTTATGTCGCAACGAACATATTATAAGCTGGGGACGAGAGGTTCGTTTTGAAAACCCAGAGGGTCAGCGGATAGTGCCCGACTTCTTTTTAGTAAATTCGGACGACACCCTTTCATTGATCGAAGTTAAAATGAACAAAAATAAAGTAACTTGTCTGACGCAGACAAAAAATGATCGAGCAAAAATCAACCTTTTCGGCCCGTCGGCTAGACTGATCTTATCCGGTATTGGAGGTGAGGCGTTTATCTCTCGAACCGGATTAAAAAACAACAGTGTGATCATTAAAGAATGTCTGCATGTCACTGCCTACCAAGTTACCCAAGACGGCAACCCAACCTACAGGGTTCAGGTATCCTGAATAATTAACAGGGAAATACAGCCTTAGATCTAAATGCAGGCTGCTACAGTTTCAATATTCGTCATCAGATAATTGCAGCTGACAGCCACGAAATACATCCTTCACTATTTCACGAATAGGTAGTGATCTCACGAATAGGTAGTGGCTTATTTGGACAGCGTTAACCACTGCTGAACTGAAGGGCGTTGCCATTGATAGGACACATAACGCTGTAAATTAGCCGGTACATCATCCCCATTCATCACTAAACGATTAAGCATCAAAGCTAAATCAGTATCGGCAATAGACCATTCTCCGTTCAAATTATCCTGTCCATCAGCCAGTAGCCAATTGGCGGCTGCGAATAGTTTATCCGCCGCGTTACTGGCAATAGTCGATAACGGCGGGCACTTCATCCCACCAAACAGCACTTCTGTGGGCCTTTCTAATCGTATGGATAATAAATCACTGCGTAACCACGCCTGAATCTCTCTGGTTTTAGCTCTTTGCTGCATCATGTTCGGGTATAGGGATTGATAAGCAGGGGCAGGAAAAGCTTCATCCAAATATTCAGTAATAGCCGACGATTCTGAAATTCGGAAGTCATCAATAATCAAAGTTGGTACACGGCGAGTGAAAGAGAGTTGGGCGTAACTCTGCTGCATATTTTCATTATCCGAAAGATTGATTTTTTTCAGCTCAAAAGGAAGTTGTTTTTCGGTTAAGGCAACAAAAACGGACATTACATACGGACTAAAAAAATCAGCGTCAGAATAAAGTGTAATCACAGGATTATCCATGGTCAGAAGTCATCGGGAATACGGCTTACATAACCTATTCACCTTAGACGCTGTTCCGATCATTGCAATAATTCCTATCACAAAACTTAGACTGACTCCCAACGGACTTTTCGACGCGTGCAGAAATGGAAATCTGTATTGTGCATATTTTGAACAGAAAAAAATACGAATGTACGTTTTCGTCCTGATTAAGGCTGGCGATCTAAAATCGGTGGGCGTAAAATCTTTGTTAATTATTTGCTGTGTCACCGTACGTTAACAAGGCTTTGGAATTACAATGTCATCTGCATGGATCGCTTTAAAAATGATCTACTGGGTTGGAATGGCCCTCTCCACGGTTATCACCCTGGTGACCAGCGTTGATCCCTCATGGAAAATCCGGATTTTTACTGCGCTTCTTATTGGTTTAACCTGGCCAATGAGCCTACCGGTAGTTTTGTTGTTTTTGCTATTTTAATTGACCTATTTTTAGGTTTTTACCTTGCGATAAAGACACCAAATAGCTTGTATTATTTTAAATAAACAAGAGTATTAGCACATTATCTCGATGGTAAAAATGGAGTTCAACCTAAAAAGGAAATGAGTTATTGTCTAAAAAATATTTCGATTGACGTCGGGATAGAATATGTCCGTAGATACGGAGGAATTGCAATATTTTTGTGGGCTAACAGGAGCAACCATAGTATTCCTATCCTATAATAGAATCATTCTTAATATACCTAAATAATTTCCACGCATCTGGCTTGAGTACATGTCTGAATCCAGCCCCCATAGAAAGAACTCTATCTCCGATAGAGTGGCAATTTTCCGCTATTTTTGTCTAACCTGATTTTTCTACCGCATAGATATACGCGTTTTCTAATGATGTAATAATAACCTCTTCCCACACGACTAAATAATGTGTATTTCCCCATGGATTTTCTGCTTCATGAACCATTAGAGGTGCCCCAAATGAAGCACACACGGCACCCATACTTGCTGCACAGAGACCATGTCCACCTATTACTTGTAACTCGCCACTAACGAAACCAACCTGCGCCAAGACAATATTGCTAACTGAGTTTTTATCTTTTTCTTTTTATTACAGCAAGTAACTTTGCATTGTTCGCTATTAAATAAAAATATCTTTCTTCCAATATTTTGTACTGTTCATGCTGCTTAGACGTAGCCTCACCAAGTGATAAGTGTCCTAATTTAAATTCATTTATATAATCAGTAACTAACTCCGTTTCACTATTAATAAAACCACTTCTGGGGGGTATGTCAATAATATGCATGAGCTACAGACCTATGAAAAATACGAGTTGTATCCTCTTTTTCTTTCTTGAGTATTAATCGCAAAACCACTCATGTTAATTCCACTTTAACGCAACTAAAACTTTCAAACTCCAAAATAATTTTTTTAAAGATGGAGTGAAGAAATAAATTATTAACACAACTGGTATGTAAGATACTGAAAATATCAACACCTCGTTCTTCTCCATTTTATATGTAAATAAAAAATATATGGCAATAAGAGTTGCAGTCCCCATATATAAACCTAGCAGGCTCATAATGAAAACTCGACTTACACTGGTTTTTTTATTTTTTGCTATCTTGATCAATAGAGTGGCATCGACATTATCCATCCCCAAACTCAATAATGTGTTCTTTAGCTCTTGCTCATCCATACATTTAATTCCTTTTAAAAATAAGTATCTATGTTAGATAACCGTAGTCGCTCGCTTTAATCAGTTTTTATCCAACGGACGAAAGCTTAACCTCCCTCCTCTCCAACCGCAAATCCACCCAGCGCCCATGGGGAATATCCACCGGCTGGACATCACTGTAGCCAGCCCTTTTATTCTGAGTAAATGGGGGAACTGAGATGTTCAGGGGGTACGGACCCACACTACTGCCAGGATAGGTGATCGTGACCTCTTGCGATACCGGCCCCAGCGGCCCTTCTTAACCATAAAGTGACGTAGGTTTCCACATAAAAACGCGTATCGTCGTCGGTTGGGTCATCCTCGCCGTAATCGGCTGACTGATTAATCGCCGTGATCTCGGTGGGATTACTCGGAGCGGGAATACCTAGCCGGAAACTGGGCACAGGATATGCAGAAAAAAACAGCCTATGAATCCAAACAACATCAAGCCCTCACCTTCAATAAATCCTGCAACCTAGTAGTGTACGCCGGTGACAGCATGTCTCGCTTCATCTGCCATGCGCGCTGTATGCCCTGCCCAGCAAACCAGATTTTCCCTTTGCCTGACTGGTTTATTCTGTCCAGCGTTGCCATGAGCTGTTCACTATTGGCTTTCGGCGAGTTTTCATCGAATAACCCGAGTTGTGCCACGCCCTGACCGTAGAAATCGCCCAGCATCACGCCCCCCTTTTGGTAGCGATGACCATCCTGCCAAATACTGTCCAGACAACGCGTGGCGGCGGTTATAATATCTCGGCTATCCTGCGTGGGCGTATAGAGTTGGGTGCTGGCCACGTTGCCATAGTAGGCTTCATTCACCGCAAAGGGGCTGGTTTTGATGAAAGCGGAGATACCTCGGCAATACTGATGTTCTCCCCGTAGCTTTTCAGCTGCGCGCACGGCGTAGCCACATATTGCCTCACGCATATCCTGATAGTCAGTTATTCGCTCGCCAAATGAACGGGAACAGACAATTTGCTGTTTGGTCGGTGCAAATTCTTCCAGCGCCAAGCAGGATTCGCCGCGCAGCTCGCGCACCGTTCGCTCAAGTACCACGCTGAAATGTTTGCGGGCTATCTGTGGGCTGGTATCGGCCAGTTGCAGCGCCGTTTTGATACCTAACAGATTGAGTTTCTTACCGATCCGCCGCCCTATTCCCCAGACATCTTCCACCGGTGTTATCGCCAGCAATTTGCGTTGCCTGAGCGGATCGGATAAATCCACCACGCCGCCGGTTTTGCTCCATTGTTTGGCCGCATGGTTCGCCAGTTTGGCCAGCGTTTTGGTCTGGGCAATGCCGACCCCCACGGTCAGTCCGGTCCATAACAATACCCGTGCCCGCACGTTACGACCAAACTGCTCCAGACTCATGCAGTTGCTTACGCCGCTGACATCCAGAAAGGCCTCATCAATACTGTAAATCTCAACCGATGGAGCCATATCTTCCAGCACAGTCATCACCCGGTTGGACATATCCGCGTAAAGCTCGTAATTACTGCTGAATACCGCCACATTGTGCCGCTCGAAAAGCTGTCGATGCTTAAAATATGGCCCACCCATTTTGATATCGAGAGCCTTCGCTTCCTGATTTCTGGCGATAATGCAGCCATCATTATTGCTGAGCACCACCACAGGCCGCCCGCGCAAATCTGGCCGGAATACGGCTTCGCAGGACGCATAGAACGAATTTACATCAGCCAGGGCAAACACCGGATGCCTCATTGATAACGAAACGGACAACGCCAAAAGTTTCCAAATCATCCCCGCCATCGTGCAGAACTATCGGCGGATAATCAGGATTCATCGCTTCTAACTGTACGACAGGCCTCAGGCACAGCCGCTTGACCGTGAATTCACCGGCAACAGAGGCAATGATAATATCGCCGTGGCTCGGGGAAATGCTGCGATCCACCACCAGCAGCGAACCGTCAAAAATCCCCGCCCCAATCATTGAATTACCGGTCACCCGGACAAAATAAGTCGCTGCCGGATGAGCAATACAAAGCTCATTCAGATCGATTGGCCTATCAACGTAATCCGCCGCCGGACTGGGAAAGCCAGCCGGGATCGTTGCATTAAACAACGGGATAGGAACAATTTCGCGCAGCGGCGAGAGGGAGTGAAAACGCATGATGAAAGCCCAGCAAACTGTATATGCATACAGCATAATTTATGAGTTATCGCTTGTGAAGGGCTGAGTCATGGCTTTTGGACGGTTTCTAGGAAAGGCATTGGTTCTTATCAGAAAATATTTTGGCAATGAATCAGGGCATTTATTTTTACTGATTAGTATTTAGTCTGCCCCCTTTTCTACTCTGGGTTAATTAGATTTGACCACCTGCTAAGTGCCAGAAGCGGTCATGACAAAATCCACAGTATGTTAATTAATAGTGAGGCCGGTCACCGTTGAGCATTGAATGTGAGCCACGCTGCGGGAAAGCCATAAAGTGCCCTTCGTCGCGGCCGCTCCGCTTTCTGTTATTCCCTGAAACGGGGCGCGAACAATTCAAAATTTCCTCAATGAAGATCTGATCGACCAAATGATTATTACGCGCTTTCCCATCTTACTTGGAGGAGGCAGGCCACATGCGCGATGCCTTGATCAAGTAATTTTATCCCTCTAGGGTAAGACATTAAATTTTTATAAATGTCTTTTAGCAGTCAGAAATACATTTATACCCTTGGACTAAAAGTCCGCTTCACGCCCTGAGACATCCAACAAGCTTTTTATGGCCTAAGTAAAGGCGAGCGTCGCGCTTCAAGTGCCAGCAAAAACTTCGCTTCGTCGTAGCGGGTTCTGGTCTTCCACCCGATTACCTGAATATCTTCTGTACATCCCTATAAATCATAGTAAATATTGAATCAGTAAAAAATGGTCACGGATATATTAACCAGTAAGGAAAAGAGCCATGCAAGTACCCACGCTGGAAACAGAGCGTTTACTGTTAAAGCCAATAGTTGCTGAGGATGCATCACAAATTCAAGAACGCTTTCCACGCTGGGAAATTGTCCGTTATATGGTGGCATCGGTTCCCTGGCCCTATCCTGACGATGGTGCAGCGCACTATGTTAATAACGTCGCGCTGCCAGCTATGGCAAAAGGAGTCGCCTGGGTTTGGACCATACGGCACCGGGATAATCCTGACAATTTAATAGGTGTTATCTGCCTAGATGATGAAGAAGATAATAATCGTGGCTTTTGGCTGGTTCCTGAATATCAGGGGCGCGGATTAATGCGCGAAGCCAGTCTTGCGGCGACAGATTACTGGTTTAACACTTTGAACAGGGCAGTATTGCGTGCTCCAAAAGCAACTAAAAATCTCCGTTCTCAGAGCATTTCAGTCAGCAGCGGTATGCGCCTAATCAAAACGGAAAAGAAACAGTTCGTCAGCGGCCTTCTGGACTCAGAGTTGTGGGAAATGACTCGTGATGAGTGGAATGCCCATCACTCAAGCTAATAGGCCAGGATGTCCGCTTGAGTGAAAGCGGAAGTGGGTGACATCGTGTTATGTTGAAATTGAGCTCGGTTCATGAGGTGCGCGGATCACGCAATGAGAGAACTGAAGGGTAAATTAAATGGCTGGAGTAAAATTATGACATATGATTTGATTGCACTTTCTGCAATTGGCTTGGCTATCCTTCTGGGTGCAATGAGCCCGGGAGCCAGTTTTCTGCTCGTTGCGCGAACAGCCATGTCCAGTTCGAGACGTGCGGCATTAGCGGTGGCCGTGGGGATGGGCTTTGGTGCGCTTGTCTTTGCGGTCATTGCGTTAGCGGGCCTTCATACCCTGCTGACTCTGGTTCCGTCACTTTATACGAGCCTGAAGATTGCCGGTGGTTGTTATCTTTTGTGGCTGGCGCTGAAAATGTTTCGTCGTCCTTCCGGCAGAATTACCCATTCAGTAGGCACAGAGGATATCAGCATATCAAAAGCTTTTACTACTGGCGTATTTACCCAAATCAGCAACCCCCATACCGCTCTGGTATTTGCCAGTATTTTTTCCGCAGCGCTTACCACTAATATTCAGCCTGCCATGTATATTATCCTGCCTTTAATGGCGTTCATTATTGATGTGCTCTGGTATGCACTTGTTTCATGCTTATTATCAACCGACCGACCACGTCAGGCTTACATTAGATACCGCAAGTTTATAGATAAATTAAGCGGAGGATTCATGGCATTTCTGGGGGTACGGTTACTGTTAAAGTGATTAAGTCGATGACAATCTATGTTGCGGATGCGAAGAGTTAAGACCTGCTCTTCGCTCTTAGCCAACTATCAAGTTTGAAAATATCTTACGACATGGCACTGCCCAGCTTGCGTATCGACTAATCCACTTTATGGTGGCGTCACAAAACGTCATTCCCCCTGTTCGGCTGCTGGAATATATTTGTAAATCGTCTTTGGTGATACTTCCAGCACTAACGGGACCTGATTTAATGTAGCGCTTTGGGCAAAGTACGGTGGTAGACGAATACCCACCACCTTTACCTACTTTACTTTAAGTTAAAGCTATTTGGGTGATTATCAAGACTCCCCGTCAGTGCCGCGAATAAGATGGTTTTTCCATCAATAGACAACTCATCTGGAATACTCAGCCACTGCAGCTTTTGGTTTGTTTCCATCTCGTCAGTGGTAGAAAATACACCTGCTAATCTTTTTGATTCAGGAGAATAGAGCACAGCGATACGTTGTGAAGCACAATCATGGGGCTTACATGAAGTCATTACCACATATTTATTCCCACCGATCTCAACGTTGTAGCCAGGGGAATACGTGCCGCCTTCTGTGACCCACTTAGGCAACTTTTGTTTCCCAATCATCTTTTTAAACTCTGTCTTTATATCTGGATTCATCATCAGTTTGCTATAAGTTAATTCATCTTGTGCATACGCGGATGTGGCAAAACCTGAGAATGTTAGAAATAAGGCAATAAATGATTTCTTCATAAACTAATTCCCTTTACTTATTATTGAGTTACAGTGAGATTCTCCATCCCGATATCGTACGGTTACGGGAGGTAAAACCTGGCAAATGAAATAGCAGACAGATGTTCTCATTGTCAATGGTTCACCCCTAAAATCTGGTGCCTGGAATTGTGCTCTGTCGCATCAGTGACATGAAATTGGCAAAAGTTTCGTTATCGGTTATTGAGTGTTCCGCGGGTGATAATCCCTCACTTTGCAGGTTCTGTATTGCCCTTTTCGTATCCTATGTATCAGTTCAATCCCGGCCAGGATTATCTTTGCCCGTCGAAATAAGCTGCATCCCAACATGTAATGGTCAACGGCAATACCGCGCTCTGCCATCATCTCTGTTGGGTTGCGTAAACTCAGTGAGTAAGCCAGATATCCGCGGCCACACTGAACAATAATATCGATGGGATAATGCAGGCGACGGAAGACGTTTCGGATCAGAGATATGGGCAGGTAATATCACAAAAAACAGCATATTATATGACAGCACCTTAATACGAAAGAGTCCGAGCAATTGATATGGAACCATTATATAAAAAATGATTGTCTTATAAAATGCCCTCAAGCTCCAAATAAGTAATTAACTACTATTAATTTCCCGCAAATACCTTTATTAATTAATTGAACCGAGTATGTTATTGGTTCAGTTGTAACGTTCTACTTTTAATTTTTAATTACCTAATCATATTGCGGTAGTCAGAGGTTTCATACCTTTGCCTTTTCCGCTTACTTATTCAGAACAAGGACTATTATTATGTCAGATATTCAGCTTATTAAAAATGCTCGTGGTGAAAACAAGTGCCCAGCGGGTAAAATAGCACTCTACACTAATATTAATTACAATGAGCAGGAGTTGGGTGATATCCTCATTATTTCACGTGATATTCAACTTAATCGACAGCAGCTTGAGTCGTACGGTTTCTATGTGGGCGGTCATGATGGCGTCTCCAGTGTCGTAAACAAAATGTCGCAGAATGGTACGCTGGTTTCCGGACTTTATCTGGACGGGGAAACTCTGTCGGTGGCAGCCGGTGAAAGTATCCCGTCACTGGTTAGCTATCCGCTGGGCAAGGGAACCTGGAATGATGCAACTCAGTCGGTGGTCGCACGCCCGGTAGAAACCGTTAATCTTACGATGTCCCTAGAAAATATCAGTTTTGCACTGAACAAAGCCTATGTTGCAGAATTAACTATTGCAAACAAAAGTAATATTGCCGTGAGTGGGTTAACTCTGGATGTCTCTTCTGCTAACAACAATGTTGTTTCTGTAGGAAATGTTGCCGCAATTGGCACTCTTCCCGCTAATGGCTCTGTCAAGGTTTCAATCCCTTTAACGGGTAAATCGATTGGCTCGACCTCGTTGACTTCCCAACTGCATACGCCTATTGGCGTGATTAATAGTGGTGCTAACCAAATCAATACTCGGGTTAGCGTGACTGCCATTAACGTTGAGTTGACGATGTCTGTGGCATCCAATTTGGTGCTGACCAGTGACGAAACCTATTACAATGTACTTAACATTTCTAACTCTGAATCATCTGATATTAAAGGGGTTTCTGTTGGCGTAACGGTATCCGATTCTGCGATTGTCTCAGTAGGATATTTCCCTCCGTCCGTTGATATTTCCGCCGGCAAGTCTGTCAATATCAATATTCCGTTGATGGGCGAAAACCCAGGGACGGCAACGATGACAGCAAAACTCACCATGCCAAACGGCTACACAAATAACGGTGACAGTCAGGCTAGCTCGGTGATTCAGGTGACGGAGCAGCGCGATTTGGATGTTTCACAAGAGTATAAATCTCACTGGCGTAAGCAATGGGATAAACCAGAGTTTTTGTATAGCTATCATTTCCTCCTGACTTCATCTTCGGTGCAGGTTCGCAGCTGGCAGCTCTCCTTCTTATTGCCAGAAGGCGCGATGGTTGATGTTGATTGGCTTAATGCAAACAGCAGTTGGATTGAGCTGAATACAGATAAGTCGGTCAATGGTTGGTGTTTCCTTGATAGTACAAAGGGCAATGTTATAGCGCCGGGCATCGATCTACCGATGGATATTCTCATGATTTATCCGGGCGAGGCCGAGGAGTATAAGGTCATTAATAATTTACGACTTGAACAGCTAGCTTAATTTTTAATTTTTAATTTTTAATTTTTAATAAATAACATCTGCACCTGTGGTTGAATATCAGGTGCAGATTCTATTTTAGTTATAATTTTATGCACTCGCGGAGACTCTGTCGCATTAAGGCATTGTTATATAACATGCTGTTTTTTTTGTAATATTACCTGCCCATTTCTCTGATCCGAAACGTCTTCCGTCGCCTGCATTATCCCATCGATATTATTGTTCAGTGTGGCCGCGGATATCTGGTTTACTCACTGAGTTTACGCAACCCAACAGAGATGATGGCAGAGCGCGGTATTGTCGTTGACCATTAATAAATCTGCGACAAAGCTATTTCTTGTGCAGCCTGACCGGCTACATATCATAAACAGGAGAATACCATGAGCACATCGTTGTTCAGCAGAACCCCGAAGGTCACGGTCTTTGATAACCGCGGCCTGACCGCGCGCGACATCGCGTACCATCGCCACCCTGATGCCCCTGAGGTGACAAATGAACGCATCACACCCCACCAGTACGACGCACGCGGCTTTCTGACGCAGAGCGCCGACCCGCGGCTGCACGACGCCGGTCGCGTAAATTTCAGCTACCTGACGGACCTGGCCGGAGGCGTTCTGCGTACACAGGGGGCGGATAACGGTACTAGCGTCAGTCTGAACGACGTCGCCGGACGACCGTTTATCGTGGTCAGTCATATCAGCGCCACCGATGAGGGCACTGAGGACAGAAGCCTGGCGGTGACCCGCACCTGGCAGTATGAGGATGCGGCGCTTCCGGGTCGACCACTGAACGTGACGGAGCAGATCAGCACTGAAGTCGCCCGCATCACGGAGCGCTTCGTGTATGCCGGCAATACTGGCGCAGAGAAGACTCTGAACCTGGCGGGATTATGCGTCCGTCATTACGATACGGCAGGACTGGTGCAGACAGACAGCATAGCGCTGACAGGCGTCTCGCTCTCCGTCACCCGCCGTCTGCTGAAGGACGCGGATAACCCGGACACCGTGGCTGACTGGCAAGGAGAAGGTGCCTCTGCATGGAATGATCTGCTCAGTGGCGAGGAGTATGTCACCCTGACCACTGCTGACGCCACCGGGACGGTGCTGACCACCACCGATGCGAAAGGTAATATTCAGCGCGTGAGGTACGACGTGGCGGGACTGTTGTCAGGCAGTTGGCTGACGGTGAGGGACCGTACGGAACAGGTTATCGTGAAGTCCCTGACGTACTCGGCCGCCGGGCAGAAGCAACGCGAGGATCACGGCAACGGCGTGGTGATCACGTACACGTACGAGGCAGAGACGCAGCGCCTGACCGGCATCCGGACGGAGCGACCTGCCGGCCACGCTTCGGGTGCCAAGGTGCTGCAGGACCTGCGCTATGAGTATGACCCGGTGGGCAACGTGCTGAAAATCACCAATGATGCTGAAGCAACCCGCTTCTGGAGTAATCAGAAAGTGGTGCCGGAAAATACCTACACCTACGACAGCCTGTACCAACTGGTCAGTGCCACCGGGCGCGAGATGGCAAACGTCGGACAGCAGGGCAGCCGTTTACCGTCAGCTACCGTCCCCTTTCCTACAGACAGCTCCGCATATACCAGTTACACCCGCACCTACACCTACGACGAAGCCAGCAACCTGACGCAGATACGCCATTCCCCGGCAACACGCAGTGGTTACACAACCAACATCACCGTAAGCAACCGCAGCAACCGGGCTGTGCTTAGCAACTTGACCGAAAACGCCGCAGACGTGGACGCACTGTTCACTGCGGGCGGCCAGCAGACGCAGCTACAGCCGGGGCTGGGCCTGGTCTGGACGGCACGTAATGAGCTGTTGAAGGTAACGCCGGTGATGCGAGATGGCAGTGCGGATGACAGCGAGAATTACCGCTATGACGGCGGTAGTCAGCGCATTCTGAAGGTCAGTGTACAGAAAACCGGTAACAGCGCGCAGACGCAGCGGGCGCTGTACCTTCCGGGCTTGGAACTGCGCAGCGCGAAAAATGGCGATACGGAAACGGAAAGCCTGCAGGTTATCACTGTGGGTGAGGCGAGCCGTGCGCAGGTGCGGATGCTGCACTGGGAGAGCGGCAGGCCGGATGGAATCACTGACGACAAGGTACGTTACAGTTACGATAACCTGACCGGCAGTAGCGTGCTGGAGCTGGACAGCGACGGCAAACTTATCAGCATGGAGGAATACTATCCGTACGGCGGGACAGCGGTATGGACGGTTCGCAGCGCGGTGGAGGCAAACTACAAGACCGTGAGGTATTCAGGCAAGGAGCGGGACGCAACGGGGCTGTACTACTACGGTTACCGGTACTACCAACCGTGGGCGGGCAGATGGCTAAGTGCAGACCCGGCGGGCTCGGTGGACGGGCTGAATCTGTACAGGATGGTGCGGAATAATCCGGTGGCGTGGAAGGACAATGATGGAAGAATCCCTATCAATACTATGATTCCACCGCCGCCACCGATGATGGGGGGAAATCCACCGCCACCACCACCGATGATGGGAGGAAACCCTCCGCCGCCGCCACCGGTGGCGGGAGGAAACCCTCCGCCGCCACCATCGATGCCCGGGCAGCAAAATGGAGCAAAGAAAAACTGGGTTATTAAGGAAGACCCCGCTTTATATAAACAGCAAGGGGGGGAATATCCATACTATTCTTCATTCACAATAGCCTTACAGAAGCTTAATATCAGTCATTATGATTCAATTATCGATATGGACAACTTTATAAGCAAGTGGGCTGAAATTGGTAGAAACATGAAGCCGGCAGCAAGAGATATTAGTCACGACAAGTTTATAGAGGTTCAGAAAACTCTGGGCAAAATTGATGCTGAATGGTCTGGGTATCATTCAGCAGATGTGAACGAAACCTTCCGTGGAGACACGCCAGTAATATCTAATAGTTATTCTTGGCTTGCTGAGTTTATAAATGAATCTGAAGGTAAGAGCGATACTGTACAAAAATCAATGGATTTAGAAATAAAATCTCCCCTCATAATGTCTACAGCTAAGGATCCTAAAATGGGTTATGTGTCAGGTAAAACAATTATGTGGCACTTTGATCTTGAGCCAGGACACGCCGGTGTTTCTGAAGGATTGTATGCCTCCGAGGGTGAAGTGACGTTTCCATTATACAACAGGATGAAGATAACATCTTTACAATACCTTCCTGAAGGAAGGTCTTATATGGACAACCCAGAACAATATGGAACATCTCACCGATATATCATCAAAGCCAGAATGTTACCCCGGTCATAATAACAGGATAGTGATATTGAGCTTACCAGGATTATGTTTCCGCCCCTGAGAGTTTCATTTTTAGTAAGATAAAATACTCCACTCCAGAGAAGGAGTAGCTGTTATCCTGTTTGAGTAAACCTAAAATAGACAACTCAGTGAGACTGTATTTTTGTCTCACTGAGTTTGTTTTGTCTCATCCCGACGTTACGTTTTCCACATCTAAACTTTATTGAGACACTTTTCAGCAAAATGGCTCTTTATAGGGCTCTGTCGCATTAGTGACATGAAGTTGGCAAAAGTTGCGTTACCGATTATTGAGTATTCCGCGGATGATAATCCCTCACTTTGCAGGTTCTGTATTGCCCTTTTGTATTAGTTCAATACCGGCCAGAATTGTCTTTTCCCGTCGAGATGAGCTGAATCTCAGTATGTGTCGTATCCGTCGTTTGATGTTGCAGTGATCCTGCTCAACGTTGTTGTTCAGATAGTTGCTTTGTCTTAGGTTAATCGTTTCCTCATCGAGTTTGTCTGCGTTGAGCATAGCCAAAACCGCGCTGTTGGCACCACTTTTATCAATCGCCGCCCTCTCGGGTTCGCCGTGATGATGAATAGCTTTGCAAAAAACCTTATCTAACAGCGGCACCAGGCGGATAACCCAACGACGCAGTATGGAATGATCAACGACAATACCCCGCTCTGCCATCATCTCTTTTTGGTTGCGTAAACTCAGTGAGTAAGCCAGATACCAGGGGACACACTGAACAATAATATCGATGGGATAATGCAGGCGACGGAAGACATTTCGGGTCAGAGAGATGGGCAAAATAGGCTATATCTCCCTGCTGATTGGTTCCTCCTAACACAATAGCAGTATGCTGATAGGCATACCGCAAAAAACTTGCCTCCGGTTCTTCACGGAATAAAAGATAGTGTGCATTTTCACTCAAGTTTGATGCTCCGTGGGCTATTAATGGACACCTAATGAAGCACATGCCATTCCCAAGCTAACTTTACATATTCCGGCCCCGCCAACTATCTGCAACCCGCCGCTAACAAACCCTACTTGCTTTAATATAATGTTCAGTGCAGAATTTTGTTCTTTTTTCCTTTCGGCAATAACAAATAACTTAGCATTATCAAGCATCAAATCAAAATGTCTATCTTCAAGAATTTTGTATTGCTCATGGAGGTTAGACATAACCTCACTGAACGACAATCTCCCTAGCTTGAATTCACTAATGTTATTGTCTGCCAATTGATTTTACTGCTGATAAACCCGCTTCGTAGCCTTATATCACTCAAATATAAAAATGCGACATTTACTGCGATACGATTAATTTCCTCTTTTTTTCTTTCCAAGACAGAAAGAGTAAAGCTACTCATATCACATTCCTTTCAAAGAGAATAAAACTTTTAAACTCCAAAAAAACTCCTTCAAGAACGGAGTTAAAAAATAAATTATAAACAGCACAGGTATATAAGCAGCAGAGAATGAAATCAATTCTTTCTCACTCATTGTACTTGCAAATAAAAAATAAACCCCAACCAATGCCGCCGTGCCAATATATAGCCCTATATGATTTGAAATAAATACTCGAGTTACAGTGGTTTTTTTATTTTTTGCAATTTTTATCAATGTAATTGCATCTAAACTACTAATGCCAAGACCAACCAATTTGTCTTTTATTTCTTGCTCATCCATACATTTAAGTCCTTTTAAAAAATCAGTGTTTATACTGGATAAATGTAGTCATCGGCCAATATGTTTCATCGGTCTTTTATCCAACGGGCGAAAGTTTAACCTCCCCCCTCTCCAACCGCAAATCTACCCACCGCCCATGGGGAATATCCACCGCCTGGCCATTGCTGTAGCCGTCCCGTTTATTCTGGGCAAATGGCGGTGAGTTGGGGTGTTCGCGGTGATAAGTGCGGATGGTGATAACTCCGGCCTCATCCACTTCCCGTTCTAATTGAGCGTGAAACGCGGATTGTCTTACAGGCCAAACACTTTATGCGAGTTCGTAATTAAACCAAAGCAGAATCACAACGGGGGCAATGAAGGTTAACGCAAGCCATGAGAAAACCTCAAAAGATCGCAATGTACATCAAATTCACACAATTGGAGTCATTACCGATTCTTGCAACAAGACCGGACGAAATATGAAAGTGGAACTCTCATTATTCTAATATTATTAAGTAAAACCAACCTGAGCCCCTTCACTTGTTATAGAGAACTCAGGGAAATAAAGCACATTAAGGACGTAGAGATTCAGCCATGATAAACAATGTCACCAATCAGAATACGATCTTTGGTCATATAGAAACCAGCTACAATCAATCGGAGATTACCAAGAGCGTCAATGAGGCGTTTGGTGTTAAAACCAATGTGACCGATAACGGCGTCTGCATGGCCATGTCGGCAAAGTATCTTGTCAAGAATTCACAGGGGGAGGGTTTTTACGCTTGGCTTGCCGATTCATCTGCCAAATGGCAGGTATTATCTCAATATCTTAACGATGACTATCACCCCCTACCGCCCCCTGAAGCACAAACCAGAATCCAGTATGAACTGAAGGATCACTTCAATCACGTTGGTACTTATATAGTGAACAACGAAGACTTTACCCCCCAATTCGCTGCCCAAGCGATGAGCCTAGCACGCAATGACGAAAAGGGGTGCTACAACATGTGTTATCTACTCACCCCAGACGATGGACCAGGACATGCCGTCGCCTGTATAAAAGATGAGCAAGACCATATCCGCTTTATGGATCCAAATTTCGGCGAGTTATCCTTCACCTCCACAGTTGAGTTTGAAAACTGGATGAGCTCGGTATTTAATAAACATTACTCCATCTTCAGTTCTATGACCGTCAATATCTATGAAGCCCCTGAGTAACGCTGAGACGGTTCCGTCAACCTTGCCCACGCTTTAGACATTATCAGGCCGTACTGTCCTCATGCTTTCAGCATGGCCTAGTAGCTGTCGTGTAAAAATGCAACCGGCCAACGAAAAATTGCCGCAAACGCATCGGGTTGATGGTTTCGATCATGAACAAAACAAGTGGCTAACTCTCCTTTTAGCCGCAGCGATAGAACATAAAGTGCTTCTTTCCGAAAACATTACCGTTAGAAGACGGTGAATCTTTATTCTAAAAGATAATGACTCCAGTTGTGTGAATTTGATGTACATTGCGATCTTTTGAGGTTTTCTCATGGCTTGCGTTAACCTTCATTGCCCCCGTTGTGATTCTGCTTCGGTTTAATTACGAACTCGCATAAAGTGTTTGGCCTGTAAGACAATCCGCTTTTCACGCTCAATTAGAACGGGAAGTGGATGAATCTGGTGTTATCACCATCCGCACTTATCACCGCGAACACCCCAACTCACCGCCATTTGCCCAGAATAAACGGGACGGCTACAGCAATGGCCAGGCGGTGGATATTCCCCATGGGCGGTGGGTAGATTTGCGGTTGGAGAGGGGGGAGGTTAAACTTTCGCCCGTTGGATAAAAACTGGTTAAAGCGAACGACTACGTTTATCTAACATAGATACTTATTTTTAAAAGGAATTAAACATATGGATGATGTCGAGCTAAAAAAACAAACTAATCGCGCTGGGAATGAAACAAATTGATGCTGGCACATTAATTAAACTCGCCAAATATAAAAAAACAAGCGTTAGCTGGCAATTTTTTTTAAGCTTATCCGGTTTGTATTGGTATTCGCTATGTATAATACTGACTTACTTATTCTTCATCAATAAGATGGATAGTAGAGAAATTATAACATTTAGTGCTATATACCTACCAGGCCTTGTTATAATGTACATCTTTACTCCTTTTTTCAAAAAATTATTCTGGAGTTTTAAAGTATTGTTTTCATTAGGAGGGAGATAGCATGGATAGTTATGCGATTATGGCATTAGAAAGAGAGCGAGAAAAGATAAACCGCATGGCTAGAGATGTTGCTTATCAATATTTAAATAATGGGGCCGTTATTAGTGATTTCATTTTCGATGAATATTAAATGGCAGAAGCCAGCGTTACTGGTTATAGATTAGGACGACTTCAATTTTCCGAAGCCAATACAAAACTTCATGACCAATATCAATCTCTTTTAAAAGTAAGCATGTCTCTTCATATGGGAAATGCGAAGCTATATGCCATTGTGGAAAGAAAAAAAGAACAGAATTCAATAACCAATATTATCTTGAAACAGGTTGGTTTTGTAAGCGGATGGTTAAAAATAATTGGTGGCGGGGGGATTTGTTATACCAGCCTAGGGGCAGCATGCTCCTATTTGGGAAGTCCTTTACTTTTGCATGGTTCAGAGAACGTATGGGAGAATGGCTATTATCTTTTATATCGAGAAGATCCTAGTCTAGTACCATTAAGAAACGTATACCGGCAGTCGGCAAGGATTCTGGGCGGCGATGATAAAGACGGTGATATCGCCTTCTCCATCGGTGATCTTTCTCTTTCTGCCGGTTCGCTGTTCAGGTCGGTACTAAAAAAAGATGCCTGGAAGCTTTTCCACCATATAAGAGAGGATTATATTATTGGATGGAGAGACATGGGAGCTGCCGGACTCATCAGCGAAGTGACTGGCGATTCTACCGTCGGTCTTTCCCTCTATCAATTGATAAATGGCAGCTCAACTAATTGGGAAGATTTATCAGAAAAGAAATAAAAAAATACCGGTACACAGCAGACAATATCTATATATGTACCGGCACACTACCAGTCACTGTCATAACGGCTTAATAAACCCTATCTTCCCACAAACTATAACCTGTCGTTCCTGCCGCGTGATGGACCCATTTTATATCTTGGTAGGTGACACTGAGCATTTCTTCGGGTTGGCTATCTTTATTGGTCATAATATGGGGGTAATTTATACCAACATGCTTGATGTTGGCATTTCTAACTTCAATGGAAAAATAGATTTCTTGATGACCATTACTTGATGTTCTGTAGAGGTCAACGTCAGATGCAAAACTTCATTATCAGAAATAGCGGTGCCTAATAATGGCGTTGCCTTATCTATTGGTTTAACGATATTTATAGGTAAGTGAGTCGCATTCTGAGCCCGGTTGATACCATGAGTCAGTGAGTAGACCATTATTTGGTCAGTATGACCGGCTTGAAATTTATTGCCGATTGAGTCATAAGTTGAGCATCCAGCAGAGATAAGCCCCTGTTTTTCGCCTTTTATAGTCAAATAAATTAAATTAAATTAGCCACATAATTCCCTTACGTTAATTTCCTGAAAAACCTAAAATTCCGAACTCACAAAATACATCTGAATATCTTTTACAATACTATCAAATTGTATACTTATTGATAAGGTGGATGTTGGCTCGCTCATGGTTTTCGTGTTATCCGTCGTTGTTTGATGCTCTGGTTGCGAAAAAAACGACGATATCATTGATGCCGAACAGGTTACGCGCTAAATTACCCAAAGATGCCAAGCCTCACTTTTTAGTGGGGCTTTTTTTATGCCTGTCGGAAATCACTCATTATGCCCGCTATTGATATCACGACCATGCGTGGTGAAATGCCGCGTGCGGTCGCACATCTGTTACCTGAACAAGCCGCCACGGTTGCCCGTAATTGCCACTTCCGCCACGGCGTAATTACCCCAATGATGGCTGATGGTGACGGCGGAAAAACCTTTGCCTTCAAACCAGAGACAATATTCCGTTACCGGGATAATTTCTGGTTTGCCTGGCGCGGACAGGTGGATGCGATACATAGCCCAATCGCTCAGGATAAATATGATCGGGTGTATTTTACCGATGGCGAATACCCCAAGGTAACCAGTTCCGCCATTGCGACCCAAGGCAGAGGTAATTATCCTGCGGCCAGTTTTCGGCTCGGTATTCCTGCGCCAAGCAATCCCATTGAAGTCACGTCGATTAACCCGCCAGCAGATCATGGCGAAGACGACCCGACCGACGACGATACGCGTTTTGTAGTGGTCAACTAAAACTGGCCACCGCTTTAGCGTTTTTCCAGTATCTATTTTCCGATTCGTTTGGCGGTAACCCACCGTTATATTCGTGCGACCTGAGCACGCTGTAATACCCAACGATATAGTCCGTTATTGCGTGCACTGCGTTGCTGAAGTTTATGTAACCCGTCACCGGTACCCACTCATTCTTCAGGCTTCTGAAGAAGCGTTCCATTGGACTATTATCCCAGCAGTTTCCACGGCGACTCATACTTTGCCTGATCCGGTACCGCCACAGTGACTGTCGGAACTGCCTGCTTGTATAGTGGCTACCCTGGACGCCCTTCTAAGAGTCAAGCCGTTATCGAGATGCTGTTGATCTGTCTGTTTTGATTTCGCAGTAATGTATAAACTTCGCGTGAGATATAACGCTTCAGACAGCGTATTGCTTCCATTTTTATATACCCAGCGTTTCCCGGTCCAGATATATGTCACATCGCCGCACCTGATTTGGCTCTGTGACTGCGAACTGACGCTCAAGATGATTCGGGATAGTGACATGTTCATGACCGCCACGTTTATATTGATGAACAGGTTGCTGGCAGCTGACCAGACCCAGTTCTTTCATGGAGCCATCACCCCAACCGGAAGCCTCTCAGCGTTGCCATTGTGGCGATACTTCTTGCACCAGCAGAGCCATGACTGATGCTGTGCAGTTCCAGAACCTGGCTTCGTAATACAGCCCATCTGCCGTCTGGCTTTTCAGGGCGGTTTTTCCCGTATTTGTAGCTGCTGCGATGAACCCCGAACGCGTGGCAGAGTGTGGCCACAGGATAACGCGCCCTGAGTTTCCCGATTAACGAGAACTGTTCAGGGAGTCTGACATCAAGAGCGCGGTAGCCTTTTTTAATATTTCATTTTCCATTTCAATACGTTGTAGTTTCTTCTTTAGCTCACGTATTTCAATTTGTTCTGGAGTAATAGGAGAAGCTTTTGGCGTTTTTCCCCGGCGTTCATCACGCAGCTGTTTTACCCATCGCGTCATGGTGGAAAGACCCACATCCATAGCGCTGGCCGCATCAGCAACGGTGTAGTTTTGATCAACAACGAGTTGAGCTGATTCGCGTTTAAACTCTGAGCTAAAATTTCTTTTTTTCATTGAGGCACCTGTATTGTTCTGAGGTGAGCATATCACCTCTATTCAGGTGGCCAATACATGAGGACTATTAAAGCGTCGGGAGCTGGCTGATAACACCATGAAAATGAGAGTCCTGCAAATCGGATATATTAACCAAGAATTTGGAGATAAGCCGATTGAAACCGTTACCACCAAGCATATCGCTGATTTTATTAATACCTATGTCGATAATGGTAAAAGTTCAATGGCGGTTAATTTGCGCTCTGTTTTATCAGACGTTTTCAGAGAGGCCATAGCTGATGGATTAATTAGCCGCAATCCTGTGGAAGCAACCCGTACGCCGTCACCAAAAGTTAAGCGAGAGCGGCTCGACTATGAAGCCTTTTGCAAGATTTATGAGGCTGCCGGCCAACAACAGAACTGGGTTCAACTCAGCCTGGCACTGGCGCTGATTACCGGTCAACGCCGTGACGATGTGCGGCAATTAAAAAGAAGCGACGTGCATGATGGCAAGCTTTGGATAGTCCAAAGTAAAACTAAAATGCAGATAGCTATATCACTATCACTTCGGTTGGAAATAATGAATACCTCCGTCGGTGACGTTGTAGAACAATGCCTGAATAACAATAAGAGCGAATATCTCATTTGCTCGTCCAGTAGAAAATCAGGCCGAGAGCCCGGTGCATTAAATGCGGACTCGCTCACCAAAGCATTTGTTAAAGCATTGAAGGCAACCGATCTGGTTTATGAAGTCTCCCCGCCCAGTTTTCATGAAATCCGCAGCCTGGCATCGCGGCTTTATGAAGCAGAATACGGTAAGGAATTTGCACAGAAATTGCTTGGTCACAAGTCGATGAAAATGACGAATGTATACCTGGATTCACGTAAAAATGAGTGGGTTGAGATTTAGGCCGAGTATAGGATTTCGGACAAATTTCGGACATTTTCGGACGGAGAGAAAAAACATCAATAAAAACAATCAGATAAAAAAAGACCGAATACGATTCCTATATTCGGTCTAGGGAAATGGCTCTTGGGAGAGAGCCGTGCGCTAAAAGTTGGCATTTCATGCAGGCTTATTCAGCCGTACTACTTAAGCGTAGTAGACGACCCACGTTTTACCAACTTTCGACATAATAACTTAATAATCACTCAGGTTAACTAATAGCTTCTTAGTTAGTCCACTGGTAATTATGAGATTATTCAAACGCTATCCCGGCGGGCATATCCGCTTTCGCCCTATTTTTCACACAGAGTTTGAGCTCGTTGCTGGAAAGGTTGCAGGCTCATTTTTTTGCCCGGATTATCTTTGTCTTCCAAAACCAACGGATCTAATGATGAAGCCAATACTTTTCCTGATTTCATCTGCTCAGTTGCTACTTCATTGAGAGGATATTGCGCTAGTGTACTGGGATTAATCACGAACAGCGCATTACCTGAGCGGCACTCCAGCATCACTTCTTCACGCGTGAATGCCCATTGCTTGCCAAATTCAAACTTACTGACCGTGATAATCTTTGATGCTGCCGCAGCATTAGCAGCCAGAAGCAAAAGAGAAAGCGTTAGCGCGAAACCCTTCATGTTAACTATTCCTAAGTTAGCTGATTGACCTGATTTTCCTGCATCTAACCCTAAAGAAGCAAGCCTTGTTCCCTGCTAGTTAGCCCTCTAGCCGCTTATACCGGCTCAAATGTAGCAAAGGTGCTCACCAAAAGTAGAACCGCCGCCCCTAGTACCACCTCAAACCAAGCGTTCATCACCAGCCAATAGTGCGCTTTTTCCGGTAAATGACGAATTGCTGGAACCACGCGATACCTATTGATTACCGCAATGATAATCATCAAAACAACCAAGACAATTTTGCACCAAAGCAATCTCTGATATGTCGAGGTGAAATCCAGGGGCCAACCACGCAGTATAATGAAACTATTAATCATTCCGGTGACAACCACCAGCACGACAGCCAAATGACCCCAACTGGAAAAACGGATTAAAGTATGGATAGCGGCGGGTTTATGCTGACTATTGCGGGTATAGGGCAGGCAAACCAGCAAAGGTAAAAGACTACCGAACCAATAACCGGCGCTGAAAAGATGCAGAATTTGATTCGACTGATGTATCCAGCCAATTATGCCATCATGCATCGCCGCATGACCGATAAAAGCCAAGCTAGCCAGTAACAGCGACGAACAGGCGACCATCAGAGCCGAAAAATATGATTTTCGATTGAAAAACAACAGCAGGATACTGATGAAAGACAGTGCGAGATGCCACTGCCAAACCTGGCCGAAACGCGTGCCCAGCACTAACCCCCACACGGGAAACTGGTAGGTATCTGCCCATCCATCGCCCATAATTCCAGCCTGAATGGACAACAGGCCGACGGCAGAAAATGCCGCGACTAGCGTACTGCTAGCCAGCAAGGGTTGAAGGCGTTGTTGTAATGTTAGAGCGAAACGGTCGGATGACAATATGGCGGTGAATACGCTGACACCAAACATCAGCATCACCGCCATAAAATGCACAAAGCGACACAGGACAAATAAGGCCGCTAAAGACATATTATTTTACAGTGAAGCTGTAATTGCCTTTGGTTTTGTGGCCATCAACGGACACCACATGCCAGGAAACATTATACTTCCCTGCGCTTAGCGCATTATCCAACGGCAAAATCAACTGAGTGTTATTAACCGGGTCAAGTTTTAAAGCGCCGGTTTTCACCGCGTTATTATCTGGCCCCGTCACCTTCACACCGCTGAAACCCAACTCGATCCCTTCGGAAAAATTAAGTGTTAACGCTTCTGGAGCGGCACTTACCGTGGTATCGGCGGCAGGGGTTTCCACTTTCAAATGAGCATGAGCTAAAGCCTGCTGGCTGGAAAGGCCAACAAACAAAACAACCAGTGCAGAAAGCATGCGGCAGGATGAACGTACTTTGTTAATTAACATAAAGTCCCTTAAATAAATTGGGGTAAAAAAATCGCTGCTACCAACTTTACCCTATATTGGCGGCGTAAACCCCGATCGCTTCCAGTTGGATGTACTACATGTGAGATACCACACAAAATAAACTGCCGACATCGGATAAGTGGTCGAAAAGCCACCGGATGCTCACTTGAAGTCATCCGTTTCCGTATGTTAGCCATGAATAATAATGAGTTGAGAGTATGAAGTCGAGCTTACAGGCACAGACAAGAAATGGTTTCAGGCAGGGATGACACAAAATAAAAAACCGCAGCCTCTGTCGATAACAGAGAAACTGCGGTTATAGCTCAAAAGATAGAATTAACCTTGAGAATGGATTTGCGCGCTGGTGGCCATGTTCTTCAAATCTTTATCGATAAAGAACAGAGAATTACCGCTGTTACCCACCAGAGCCAATTTATCCAATACGGATTTGAACAGTTTTTCTTCTTCATGCTGTTCAGAAACGTACCACTGTAGGAAGTTGAACGTCGAGTAATCTTGCGTAGTCATGGCAACATGTGCCAGTTCATTGATCTTGGTGGTGATCAATTGCTCATGTTCATAGGTCAGCTTGAAGACATCAGCTAACGAGCCAAACTCTACCGGGGGCGCACTGATGGTGCCCAATATCGGCATCGAACCTGTGCCGCTCAGGTATTCAAACAAACGCTGCATATGCTGCATCTCTTCCTGCGAATGTTCTTTCAAGAAAGCGGCCGCACCTTCAAAACCTTTATCGCTGCACCATGCACTCATTTGCAAATAAAGATTGGCAGAATAGAATTCTAAATTGAGTTGCTCATTGAGCTTTTGAGCCATTTCTTTCTTCAACATAATTAGTCCCTAGTTTTTATCATGCAGGTTGGCAGGAGGTTATTTCACGTATTATGCCAACATAAACACAAAATAAAAACACCCTATTCACATTTAAAAAGATTAAAACAACAAATTGTATTAACTGCATGTTTAATATGAGGAAATAAATTATTTAATTAATCTGGGAAAAAGTGGGCAAATAACTTTGATAACTATTATCAACAAGCCCGCCAATAATAAAAGGAATCATTCTTATTTTTAATTTATTATTTAAAATAAACGCCAATCATTCTCATTTATTATTTGGCTCGCTATTTCTTCTCTACATTCCTCTCTGCCGTTATCCACACCCTCTTGCCATAGGGAGATGCCTGCATTATTTTCAACGCTGATTTGATACAATCCGCCGCTTAAGTCGAAAGAGGAGAAAACGATGGGTTACAACTTGGCAGAGCTTTCTGACGAAGAAACGGCAAAAATGAACGTCGATTTAGCTGCATCGGGCGTTGCATTTAAGGAACGCTATAACATGCCAGTGATCCCTGAACTGGTTGCCCGTGAACAGACGGAAAACCTGCGAGACTACTTTTTGCAGCGCCTCGCGCACTATCGGAGCGAATCGAATAAATTCTCACGTTTGCCTTATGAGCCTAAAATTAAGTAAGGCGACTGAAAGGTTCCCGCCAGCGTTTAGCCTGCGGGAACCCGATTATTTGGCAAATTTGTCCGTTGATAACATCAACTGATGCAATATCCCCGGCTCATCGAATGAATGCCCGGCACCTTCCACTATATGTAACTCTGCCTCAGGCCAACGATGGGCCAGATCCCAGGCATTTTTCACCTGACATGCCATATCGTAACGGCCGTGAACAATAACCGTCGGTATATGACGAATTAATGGAACATCATCCAGAAGCTGGTTGTCATGGGCCAAAAAACCGTTATGGGTGAAATAATGGTTTTCAATGCGGGCAAAAGCCAAGGCAAAATCATCCTCTCCGAATGAAACCGAGCTTTTAGTTGGTAATAACGTTACCGTCTCCCCTTCCCACAGGCTCCATAATTTCGCAGCTTCCAGCTGCACAGCCCGATCCGGGGATGTCAGACGTTTGCGATAAGCCGCGATCACATCCTTTTGCTCTTCTTCAGATAAAATGGATAATACCCTTTGCCATTTATCGGGGAAGAAACGGGATGCGCCGTCCTGATAGTACCAAAGCAATTCTTCTCTGCGCAGGGTGAAAATCCCCCGAAGCACCATCTCACTCACCCGCTCCGGATGCTTCTGCGCATAGGCCAATGCCAACGTAGAGCCCCAGGAACCGCCGAACACCAGCCATTGACCGACACCCGCCAGTTCGCGCAGACGCTCAATGTCTTCCACCAGATGCCAGGTAGTATTGTTATCCAGGCTGGCATGTGGTCTGGATTGCCCGCAGCCGCGTTGATCAAACAGCATCACTTTATACTTGGTTGGATCGAATAACTGGCGATGATATGGCGCAATGCCGCCACCGGGACCGCCGTGAATAAATACTGCGGGCTTTCCCTGCGGATTACCGCATAACTCCCAATAGATGCTATGCCCATCACCGGTTTCCAACCAGCCGCAATCGTAAGGCTCATAAGCCGGATAGAGTCCCCGTAATTGTCCCATCGCATTTTCCATTTTTGTTATTGATCACCTCTCTATAAAAGCCTATGCCTGACGCAGGGTCAACGACTAAAGAGGTCAAATAAAGCTGATTAATCATTTAAATACCGGTTATACGATCCCTATCGCGCATTTTTTATCGCCGTTGATGAGTCAATCATTAGGAAATGCGCTGCAGATTCCATAACCGATCATTACATCGGTTTCACTGGCAAAGGATGTTAATGTCGCTATTCCTCGTTAATATCAAGTATTACATTTTAATAATCATTATAATTAACAGCGTGTTAGCCTTTTATCGACTTTATCTCCTTGCAAGTATTCGCTATTAGGGCCTTAATGAAGATGCGTACCAACCTAACCGAAGGTCATAGAGAGGCAAACCATGAGTAAGGGAATGGACAGCAAAAAGAACGCGAAGAAAAAACCACTGAAAACTCCGGCCGAAAAAAAGGCGGAGAAACGTGCGAAGAAGGCATCTTCTTCCAGCGCAGAGTAAAGGTTTTTCATCACGTTAAGTTAACCCGCTCAGGCGGGTTTTTTATTGCCTATAACTTAATTTATTCGGCTAAAATCGGCGCGGGCATAAGCGCAGTGTGGGATCAACAAGGCAACGCGATCGCCCAGATTAGCGGTAACACGAGGCTCTGGTGATTACCCGCCTGACTGAAGAAAGTTGGCAGGGACTGGCCAGTCTATTATGATCGCCAGATAAAACCGAATAATGGCCAGTCTCTGGAGAACACATGAATTTTCGCATTATTGATACTGAGACTTGCGGGTTAGACGGCGGGATCGTCGAAATTGCTTCGTTGGATCTGATTGATGGGCGAATCGTTAATCCGATCAGTGATTTAATCAGCCCGGACCGGCCAATTAGCCTTGAAGCTATGGCCATTCACCATATCACCGAAGAAATGGTGGAAGGTAAGCCTCGAATTGCTAAAGCCATTGGCCGATATCAAGGCAGTCAATATTATGTCGCGCACAATGCCCCGTTTGACCGAGGTGTCTTGCCGGAAATGGGCGGTGAGTGGATTTGTACCTATAAATTGGCGCGAGCACTGTATCCGGATATCAAATACAGTAATCAATATCTGCGTTATGCCCTGCGACTGGAAGTTACGCCACCGGAAAATCTTTATCCCCACCGCGCATTATATGACTGCTATATCACCGCCGCCCTGCTGCAACGCATAATTAAAGACTCCGGTTGGAGCGCTGAGAAAATGGTTGAGCTGACGCAGGCCCCCCTGCTGTTACGGACGCTGAAATTTGGCAAGTATCGTGGGCAAAACATTGAACAGATAGCCCAGCAAGATCCGGACTATCTGCGTTGGATGCTGAAATCGGTGAAAGACCTGACTCCAGACATGCGCCATACCCTAACGCATTATCTGGAATCATAGGTAAATTAAGCCAGCGCGAGGATAAACGCGTATTCCAGTGCGATATCCTCGTAGGCTTTGAAACGACCTGATTTACCGCCGTGGCCGGAGTCCATATCGGTAAACAGCAGCAGTTGATGGTCGTCAGTTTTCATTTCCCGTAGCTTCGCGACCCATTTTGCCGGTTCCCAGTATTGCACCTGGGAATCGTGCAGGCCGGTCGTCACCAGTAAATGAGGATAATCCTGAGCGCGCACCTGATCGTAAGGGCTGTACTGTTTAATATAGTCGTAATAAGCCTTATCGTTCGGATTGCCCCACTCTTCGTATTCGCCAGTCGTCAACGGAATAGATTCATCCAGCATGGTCGTGACCACATCAACGAAAGGTACCTGCGCTACTACGCCTTTAAATAATTCAGGAGCCTGATTGATCACCGCGCCCATCAATAAGCCGCCAGCGCTGCCGCCCATAGCAAACACTCGTTCGGCGTCGCCGTAGCCTTGCTCGATTAAAGCCTTGGTTACATCAATAAAGTCGTTAAAAGTATTCATTTTGTTGAATAACTTACCGTCTTCATACCATTGCTGCCCCAGTTCGCCGCCGCCGCGAATATGCGCCAATGCGTAGACAAAACCACGATCTAACAGGCTCAGACGACTGCCGCTAAACGCTGGGTCCATACTGCTCCCGTAGGAACCGTAGGCATAAACCATGAGCGGGTTAGTCCCCGGCTTAAAGTGATCGCGATGATAAACCAGCGAAACGGGCACTTTTGCCCCATCCGACGCGCTCACCCAAATCCGTTCACTGCGATAATGTTCTGCCGTGAAGTTTTTCACTTCCTGCTGCTTCAGCAAAACCCGTTCGCCGGTATCCATATTGACTTCAAACAGCGAACTTGGCGTGGTCATGGAGGAATAACCGTAACGCAACAGCGCGGTATCCGGCTCTGGATTGTAGGCAAGCCAGGTGGTGTAGGTTGGATCGTCGAAGGCAATGGTTTTCTCTTCGCCGCTACGCCAGTGAATTTGCCGCAGATGCGTCAACCCCTGACTACGTTCTTCCACCACTAGCCAATCACGGAACAGGCTGAAGCCTTCCAGCATCACTTCAACTCGTGGCTCGATCAGGGTTTGCCATTGGCTTTCATCAGCCTGCTGGCTCTGATACAGCCCAAAATTCTTCCCGTTTTTATTCGAACGAATATAGAAATGCTGCTGATAATGATCCAAACCGTATTCATGATCCTGACGGCGCGGAGCAAACATTTGCGGCATCGCCTCAGCGTCATCGGCATCCAATAGCAGGATTTCCGAAGTGGTGGTGCTACCGAGGTGAATCAGAATAAAACGCTCCGAGGTGGTTTTTTCCAGGCTGACGTAAAAAGTATCGTCCTGTTCCTGATAGATAAGCTCATCCTGCTCTGGATCGGTGCCGATACGGTGGCGATACACCTGATAAGGCAGCAGCGTCTTTTCGTGTTTACGCACGTAATACAGGGTTTGCGAATCATTCGCCCACTCGAAATTACCCGAGGTATTGCGGATGACTTCGTCATGCCAGCGATCGTCGCTGATTTGTTTAACGCGAATATCATACTGACGGCGAGACAGAAAATCCTCGGCAACCGCCAGTAGCTGATTGTCCGGACTCACGTCCAAACCGCCTAAAGTATAAAACTCGCTGTCTGCAGCACGGATATTGCCATCCAGCAACGTATGCCATTCGGCATTGACCTCTTTAGGTTGGCGAACGTAAATAGCGTATTCATTGCCCGGTTCATAGCGAGTTTGGTAACGATATCCATTACGCACATAAGGAACCGAGGCTTCCTGTTGAGGGATCCTCGCTACCATCTCCTGATACAAGCTTTCCCTCAGCGGTTGCTGAGGCTGTAACACCGCTTCGGTGAAATCATTTTCCGCCTGCAGGTAGCGTAATACTTCGGGATTGCTCCGTTCATCATCGCGGAGCCAATAGTAATCATCTACACGAGTATCGCCGTGCAAAGTCATGGTATGAGGGCGCTTGGCCGCCTTTGGAGGTGTGATCATCTGTGAATTATCCGTATCAATATATGTTTGCCAGAGTGACACGATTAACGCACGATGCCAAGAGCACCTGCACGTTTTCGGCAAATCCGATGTCGTGGTAACCATATGATAAATAAGAGGTGTATCGAGAGGCAACGTAAACAGTCGTTGAATAATTCGGAGAAACTATAATCAGCGCCGAATGCCGTTCCTGCGAATCGGGATTTCAGTCAGAAAGCGGCACTCGGACACTGTCATTCAAAATAGCCTGAGCGACTAAAACCTGTCTAAATTTAACCTGTTACTGCGGCAAACTGTAGGTTATCGTCCCTTCAACGCAGTTCAGAACCACGTCGTAGCTTTTATTCGCTTTGGTCCCGCGCACCGTCAGCGGCACTTCCCAGATATCGTCTTTCCCATTGATATCATCTGGACTCACCCAGGCCACCGGCGTTGCGGTTCCCAGCAGCTTTTTATCAGACTCCCAACGGACAATGCGATTTTGCAAAAAGTCACGTTTCACCTGAGTCGCCACCTTGGCCTGAGTCAATCCCACGCAGGCGGGGAACTTCGCAGTGCGTTGCTCCTGCTCGTGGTTTTGAGCCGATGCAGCCATGCTACCCAGCGCCATCATCATCGCAGTCAAAGTGAATGCCGTTTTTTTCATTGCTCCTCCAATCGTTATTATTTCTATCCGGAGGTGCAGCAAAAGATCGCGTTGTAGGTTACAGAGTGAATTCCATTACAGAACTAGCACTGGGTAAATTCGATCACATAAAATTGCTGCAAACCGGGATAGATCTCCTTTATCACCTTTTTCAGTTCATCCAATGACATGTTTTCCTGCTTCGCATGGCGTTCAGTTAATGCGTCCAATGTCACTGGCGTCACTGACTTCACTTCAATGTGGCAAAAAAATACGCCATCCTCATTGCGGCAAACCCGCAAAACTTCACCGGGTTGAAAATCGGATTCACTGCTATCACGAATAGTAATGGTTTTACGATTCGCCAGAATATCCGCCTCAAAACGGCTGAAGAAGGTGATTTCACGATTCATTCTAGATCCTTTTTCCCCATTTTGCCGGGAGATAACTCATTAAGCCGCTTGAATTTCTTCGGTTTTGTCATTTTTCTTATTGGCAGCGCCTTTCTCTGCCTTGGTTTTCACCACAGGCTCCGCCGCTGCGGTTGGAGCAGCGCCACGTAAAATCTGCCATAAAACATCTTTATTTTCAGCCAGATAGAAACTCAGCGCTTCACGCTGTTCTTCTTCCATCGTCAGAGGGGACTGCGACAACCATTCGGCCAGATTATCGGCCAAATCCAACATTTTATCGTATGCATCGGCTTCTTTTTTGGTTGTGAAAGTCATTTTTTCCTCACCCTGTCGTACTACAACGAATTTTACTTCAACGGCCATTTATTAGAGTCCTTTTACCAACCCGTAACTTTATTAATATCCGCGACGCCCCGAAGAGACACTCAGACATGATGGTAATCATTCCCTGCTGCGTTATTCACCTCAAAATGAAAGAACGAAATCCCTTCCAATAATAGGGATTTCTGAAAACGATAAGTGGCGGATACATAAGCAGGAAATATTTAATCCGGAGAAATTATAACATAATGGGAAGCTCTCGTTGCGGCTCAGCGCTTCCCATTATTCGAAGTCATTCAACGGCAAATTGATGAACACTCATTTAGCGAACACGATTTTCGTAAATACGGATCTCAAACCCGGATTGGCATCCGCTACCGAAAAATGTGGTCAGGCTTTATTCCAAAAACTGAGTCATATAAGTTTTCACGGGCGTCATATCGCTACCCGGTTTATTGGCCTGGCGCTCTTTTACTTTATCCCGATTGGGTTGGAAATCAGGATAAACTCGCGTGGTTATTCCCAGTTTTTTCGCTTCCTTAAGTTCACTCACCGTCACGTCTCCGCCCCCAAAAGCGAAGAACTCACCACCTGAAGCTGGCGATGCTTTTGAGGCGACATAAGTCATATATGAACCCGTTAATCCCTTCGCCTTATCTATATAGTAGAGCACCTGCCAACTGCCTTTTTTATCAGGAACATAAATTACATCGTCACAACTACTGGCTATTTCACCGCCGCCTTTGGCTTGTTCAGAAACAATCCCCAGCGTTTTAATTTCGAGTTTTTTTGCTAGCGAATAAACCGCTCCAATACCTACGCTGGTCGCCCCCGCGACCACCACTACATTATGTTTTCCGTGGTTGAGGCTGGCCTCTTTTAATGTAGATTCAAGTGAGGTTTGAAACGCTTCAACATCGTCGTACCCCATGCCGGAAAAGCCGCTAAAAACCAGCACCTGCTTTCCCTTAATATGCTGATCCAGCGCGGACTTTATCTCACCTGTTGGGGGTGCAAAATCATTAGGGTTAACCGAGGAAGAAGAAAGAGAAGCTGGGCGGAAAAATACTGCGGTCTGATTAATGACAGGTATCATATTTAATACATTCCCTTTATTAAATGCGGTTAAATAGTCATTCCGTTGAGCGGAAGGAATGATTCCGGCCAGCTCAAACAAACGAAATAAATATATAAATTCAATAACTTAAACAGTAAATCCGTCAGTTATTAACATTCAATATAAGGGGCTGAAACGGAGCAACGCAATACACGCTACCCCGTAAAAATCGTTATTTACTATTTTAACAAACGTGCCTTGCAGTTTTTGCCTTTAATTTTACCTTGCTGCAATTGTTGTATAGCCCGTTTCGCACTGGCTTTGCGAATAGCAACGTAAGCATGAACTGGGAACATATCGATTTTACCGACGTCAGCCGCCGTCAAACCCGCATCGCCGGTCAACGCCCCCAAAATATCGCCTGGGCGAATCTTGGCTTTACGGCCACCGTCGATGCATAACGTCACCATTTCTGGCTCCAGCATGACATTGGCGCTGCGGCTCACTTGCTCCGCCGGCGTCCATTTCACTTTGATTTGCAGATAATCTTCAATCGCGTGCGCACGCCCCATTTCTGACGGCGTACACAGACTGACTGCCCGTCCGCTCATGCCCGCACGCCCGGTACGACCAATGCGGTGTACATGGACTTCCGGATCGAAAGCCAGTTCGAAGTTCACAACCAGTTCCAAATCTTTGATATCCAGACCGCGCGCCGCGACGTCGGTGGCAACCAACACTCGACAACTACGGTTAGAGAAGCGCACCAGCACCTGATCACGATCCCGCTGCTCTAAGTCACCGTGCAGCGCTAATACGCTGATTCCACGTGATTCCAGCGCATCGTAAACGCTCTGACAGTCTTTTTTCGTGTTGCAGAATACTACGCAGGACGCCGGTTGATAGTGGCTTAACACTGAGATCAGCAGCGGCAGACGTTTTTCACGAGTCGTTTCGAAGAATACCTGTTCGATCGCCGGTTCATCGCCTTCATCGGCCACTTCTACGTTCAGCGGCTCACGCTGTACTTTTGCGCTGATCTGTTCGATCCCCGCCGGATAAGTAGCGGAAAACAGAAGCGTCTGGCGCTGCGGCGGCGTGTAGCTGATAACGTCATTGATCGCGTCAGTAAAGCCCATGTCCAGCATGCGATCCGCTTCATCCAGCACCAGCACTTTCAGATCGTCCAATACCAAGGTGCGTTTACGCAAATGTTCCTGAATGCGTCCCGGCGTGCCCACAACAATATGCGGCGCATGAACCAGAGAGTCCAACTGGTGCCCCATTGGCTGGCCGCCACATAGGGTCAGAATTTTAATATTTTGAGTAAAACGAGCCAAACGACGCAGTTCTTTACTGACCTGATCGGCCAGTTCGCGAGTTGGACAGAGTACCAATGCCTGAGTCACAAACTCACCCACGGCAATTTTATCCAGCAAACCAATGCCGAATGCGGCCGTTTTACCACTGCCCGTTTTGGCTTTGGCCCGAACATCTTGCCCGTTCAGAATGGCCGGTAACGCGGCGGCCTGTACCGGCGTCATTTCGGTATAACCGAGTTCATTAAGGTTCGACAACTGCTCGGCAGGCAGCGTTAGGGAAGAAAAGGACGTTGTGCTCACGGCGGTAACTCTTATATAACGGAATGGATTGAAAGCGATGCCTGAAGGCAAGCGCAATATTTGCGGCGATAATAGCAGAGTTGAGGCCTTTTCTTGAGTTAAAGCGTAAAAAAGCGCGGGGAAATCTGCGTTTTTCTCCTGTAACCCTAGATATGGGTCAAATGCATCCCTTTCGATATCTTCGCCCCCCTGATTGCTCCAGACCTTACTTTGCTGAATTTATCCGCACTCAAACCTGTTTTTTGCCCTAAGCGCTGCCCGCGCAATCGTTTTCGTATATACTGCGGCGGTTTCTTCCTCGCATATTATCTTGCTGATGTAGGTATCGAATTATGTTAACCATTGGAACTGCTTTGCGCCCCGGCGCAACCCGTGTGATGCTGCTTGGCTCTGGCGAACTGGGCAAAGAAGTGGCGATTGAATGTCAGCGCCTTGGGCTGGAAGTGATCGCCGTCGATCGCTATGCCGATGCCCCTGCTATGCACGTCGCCCACCGCAGTCACGTGATTAATATGCTGGATGGGGCGGCGCTCAAACGAATTGTGGAGCTGGAAAACCCCCACTACATCGTGCCGGAAATTGAAGCCATTGCCACCGATATGCTGGTGGAGCTGGAGCTTATGGGTCAACACGTAGTGCCCTGCGCCGAAGCCACTCGCCTGACAATGAACCGTGAAGGCATTCGTCGTCTGGCCGCAGAAACGCTGGGATTACCCACTTCCAGCTACCGTTTTGCCGATACCGAAAGCCGCTTCCGTCAAGCCGTGGCCGAAATCGGTTATCCGTGCATTGTGAAACCAGTGATGAGTTCCTCTGGCAAAGGGCAAAGCCTGATCCGCAGTGAAGAGCAACGACAAACCGCATGGAATTATGCACAGCAAGGCGGTCGCGCCGGCGGCGGTCGGGTGATTGTGGAAGGTCTGGTTAATTTTGACTTCGAGATTACCCTACTGACCATCAGCGCCGTAGATGGTATCCATTTCTGCGCGCCGATTGGCCACCGTCAGGAGGAGGGTGATTATCGCGAATCCTGGCAGCCGCAGCAGATGAGCGAACTGGCGTTGCAACGCGCTCAGGCGATCGCGGCTAAAGTGGTTCAAACTTTGGGTGGCTACGGTTTATTCGGCGTGGAGCTGTTTATCTGCGGTGATGAAGTTATTTTCAGCGAAGTCTCCCCTCGCCCACACGATACCGGTATGGTCACGCTGATTTCACAAAATCTTTCCGAATTTGCGCTGCATGTTCGCGCCTTCCTCGGCATGCCAATCAGCCAGATTCGCCAGTATGGCCCCGCCGCCTCGGCGGTTATTTTACCTGAGTTAACCAGCCAGAATGTGGTATATCGCGGTTTGGGAAATGCGCTGCTGGGTGACGTGGACGTGCGTTTGTTTGGTAAACCCGAAATTGCCGGCAGACGGCGGATGGGCGTCGCGCTGGCCGTAGCCGAAACGGTAGAACAAGCCGTGGCCGTGGCGAAAAATGCCGCTGGGCAAATCACGGTCAGCCACAGCTAAAAATCCAAGGCTCTAGGAAGTGATACGAAACATCATGAAGGTTGCAGGCTAGTTTACCGAAACCTTCATGATGGCGATTGACTTTGGCTAGCTAGCCTTCGGATAACTTAGCTTCTGGTCACTGATAGTTATCACTAACCTTCGTAGTCATCCTCATACTCGTCCGCGTCTTTTTCATTGTCGCGGCGATATTCAGGATCGCTGTGTTCCTCAAAGTCTTCATCATCAAAGATGACCATTGCCTGAGGATCGTTTTTGTGGCGCTCGCGAATTTCTTCCGCAACCAGACCTATGGCTTCACCACTGCTCATCCCTTCGGACATCAGTTGGTGAATACGTTCAACAGCTTCCTGTTGCTCTTGGTGAGAAAGTGAGGGCATTCCCGCTAGCATTATCTGTCTCCTACGAATTAGCCGGCAAGTATACCCGTTTCTTTAGCGTAATAGGGAATTCCCTGTCAAGCCGCTACTGCCCTCGCCCACATAATCTGTGATAACCTTACAGGCCGAATCTTTTCCCCGAAATTATTTCACGAGTTGTCATGTCGTCAGTCGAAAAAAATACTCATAGCCTGCAAGCCAATGCTCCTTTCTGTAAAAGCCTGCCTTATCACCCCGATGCGTTGTTACGCTATTTCGCTCCGATTTCCACTTTGCCTTGGGCGATGCTGCTGCATTCGGGTTTTGCCGAGCATTCCCATAACAGGTTTGATATTTTGGTCGCTGAACCCCGCGTGCGTTTGATCACCCGAGGCAAAGAAACGGAAATCAGCGATTCCCTGAATACCCAATATTCAGAAATCGATCCCTTCGATTTATTACAGCAACAGCTGGATTGCTTGGGATTGACCTGCTCACCGAATCCAGACCTACCCTTTTTGGGTGGCGCATTAGGGCTATTTGGTTACGATTTAGGACGCAGAATCGAGGTCTTACCGGAGCTGGCACAGCAAGATATTCACTTGCCGGATATGGCCATTGGTTTGTATGACTGGGCGCTGATTGCCGATCACCAACGGCAAAAACTGACGCTAATTAGCCACGGGGATATAGAGCAACGCCATCAATGGCTCGAGCAGCAGCGCCCGGCTACGCCCCAGTCTTTCGAGCTGCAAAGCCCTTGGCAGGCCAATATGGCTCGTGAAGAGTACGGCGAAAAATTTCGTCAGGTACAGGAATATCTGCACAGTGGCGACTGCTATCAAATCAATCTGGCGCAACGCTTCAGCGCCGAATATCAGGGGGATGAATGGCAGGCTTTTTTACGCCTGAGCGCCAGCAATCGCGCGCCTTTCTCCGCATTTATTCGCCTGCCTGAACATACGGTGATCAGCGTTTCCCCCGAGCGTTTTGTCTGGCTAGAAAATCAACAGATACAGACTCGGCCAATCAAAGGCACTTTGCCACGACTGAAAGATGCGGATGCCGATCGGCAGCAGGCTGAGCGCTTAGCCGCGTCACCCAAAGATCGAGCAGAAAACCTGATGATTGTGGATTTACTGCGTAACGATATTGGCCGCGTCGCTGAACCTGGCAGCGTTCGGGTACCGGAGCTGTTCGTGGTGGAACCTTTCCCTGCGGTGCATCATCTGGTGAGTACCATCACCGCCACCCTGCCGACGAATTGTTCGCCAACACAATTGCTGCGTGCCTGTTTCCCCGGCGGTTCGATTACCGGCGCGCCCAAAATCCGTGCCATGCAGATTATTGAACAACTGGAGCCTCATCGTCGTAATGGATATTGCGGAAACATTGGCTATATTAGTTGCTGTGGCACCATGGATACCAATATCACCATCCGTACCTTATTGACGGAAAAGGGTAAAATCTATTGTTGGGCGGGAGGTGGCATAGTGGCAGACAGTCAGGAGCAAGCCGAATATCAAGAAACTTTTGATAAAATCGCGCGCATTTTGCCATTATTGGGGGAGAACCCGCAGCCGTGAGTGGGATCAGTTTAGCCGAATTTATCAGTCGTTTTCAGCTTCAGTTGCCCCAGCCCGGCAGCCTGTCGGCTCATCATCATCGCGCGGCGGTGCTGGTGCCGATTATTTGTCGCCCAGAGCCGACGCTGCTGTTAACTCGTCGCTCCGCTCATTTACGTAAACACGCCGGACAAGTGGCTTTCCCTGGCGGCAAGGCCGATCCAGAAGATCATTCGCTGATTGAAACCGCTCTGCGGGAAGCGCAGGAAGAAGTAGCGATTCCTCCTGAATCGGTACGCGTGCTGGGTCAGCTAGGGCCACTGGATAGCTCGACGGGTTTTCAGGTCACGCCAATTGTGGGTCTTATTCCTGCGGACGTCCCCTTTCACGGTAATGAAGAGGAGGTTGCCGGTCTATTCGAAATGCCGCTATACGAAGCGTTAAGCCTTTCACGTTATTATCCACTGGATGTTCATCGCGCGGGCGCGCACCACCGGATTTACCTTTCCTGGTACGAAAGTCAATTTGTCTGGGGACTCACCGCCGCCATTATTCGCCGTCTGGCTCAGCAGGTCAGCATCGAACCGCGCTGAAACGCGTGATAACCATCACATCATCACGCGCTAACCCCCTCATTTTCAGCATAAAACGATCCCTATCACCTCACTTTTACCACTTTTACTCTATGTTCTCTGTATCGCAGTTTTTAAAAAAACTGTAAACAGGCCTGTCAGCGTTATGAAATACCTGTAAAATAGCTTCCTTCACTATAAACCACTAATAGTGTGGGGTTAATAACCCGTAAAAAAAGTCACTTATGTTGTTGGTTAACAGAGTGACCGTTGCTGTATCCGATCGATACCGCTAACACCAGTAAAAACAAAATAAACTAAGGCTCGCGATTACTTTATTTCATGCGAATAAAGTCACGAAAATTGACGAGTCAACCTACAATACCGATGTTCCCGTTGCGTAATTTTTAAACGCTTCGACCATAAAACATCGGCTTTAAACACAATGCCTTTTGAGGAGTTCTAGCGTGATTAGCGTTTTCGACATGTTTAAGATCGGCATCGGCCCGTCCAGCTCTCATACGGTTGGACCGATGAAAGCCGGCAAACAGTTTGTAGACGACCTGGTAACACAGGGACTAATGCCTTCTATCACGCGTGTGGCCGTGGAGGTTTACGGCTCACTGTCATTAACCGGTAAAGGCCACCATACTGATATCGCTATCATTATGGGGTTAGCGGGCAATATGCCTGACACCGTAGATATCGATAGCATTCCCGGTTTTATTCGCGATGTTGAGCAACGTGAAAAACTGATGCTGGCCAATGGCTTGCACGAAGTTGATTTCCCGCGTGAAGGCGGCATGGTTTTCCGTAGCGATAACCTGCCCCTGCATGAAAACGGTATGCAAATTCACGCCTTCGCTGGCGATGAAAAAGTGTACAGCAAAACTTACTATTCTATCGGCGGCGGCTTCATCGTCGATGAAGAACATTTCGGTAAAGCCTCAGTCAACGAGATTAGCGTACCTTATCCGTTTAACTCCGCTGAAGACATTCTGGCCCACTGTCGCACCACCGGGATGTCCATCTCCGGTATGGTGATGCAGAACGAGCTGGCCATGCACAGTAAAGAAGAGATTGATGCTTACTTTACGGCGATTTGGGACACTATGCGCGCCTGTATCGATCGTGGTCTGAATACCGAAGGGGTTCTCCCGGGTCCGCTACGCGTTCCGCGTCGCGCTTCTGCGCTACGCCGTCTGTTGGTTTCTTCCGATAAACTTTCCAGCGATCCAATGAACGTGATTGACTGGGTGAATATGTTTGCGCTGGCCGTGAACGAAGAAAACGCCGCCGGTGGACGCGTGGTGACTGCACCAACCAACGGCGCCTGCGGTATCGTTCCAGCGGTTCTGGCTTACTACGATCACTTTATCGAGCCTGTGACACCGGAAATCTTTATCCGTTACTTCCTCGCCTCCGGCGCTATCGGCATTCTGTATAAAATGAATGCGTCGATTTCCGGTGCAGAAGTGGGCTGTCAGGGTGAAGTGGGCGTAGCCTGTTCTATGGCGGCGGCCGGTTTAGCGGAGCTGCTGGGCGCTAGCCCGATTCAAGTATGCATTGCGGCCGAAATCGGTATGGAGCACAACCTGGGTCTGACCTGTGACCCGGTTGCCGGTCAGGTACAGGTTCCTTGCATCGAACGAAACGCGATTGCTTCGGTAAAAGCGATTAACTCCGCACGCATGGCAATGCGCCGTAGCAGCGAACCGCGCGTTTCTCTCGACAAGGTTATCGAAACCATGTTTGAAACCGGTAAAGATATGAATGCTAAATACCGTGAAACTTCTCGCGGCGGTCTGGCGATCAAAGTGCAGTGTAACTAAATATACAATGCAACTCACTGATGCCTTTTGCTAAACCGGCAAAAATAAATCAGCAAACGGGAGCCCAATCGGCTCCCGTTTTATTGTGCACAGAAAACCTCCAGCTAGGCTGGAGGTTCGGTAAAGCTTTCAGCTTTGAGCCAGTTATAAAAACCCCTTTTGATTTGTTAAAACAGTTTGCGGTCTGGCAACTGCAAATGTTCAACAAGAAATCAAAAGGGGGTCCCTATGAGGGACGAAAAGAGCTTAGCGCACACGCGATGGAGCTGTAAATATCACATGGTTTTTGCGCCGAAGTACCGAAGAAAGGTGTTCTACGGGGAAAAGCGCAAAGCGATAGGCAGTATCTTAAAAAAGCTGTGCGAATGGAAAAACGTGAATATTCTGGAAGCAGAATGCTGTGTGGATCACATCCATATGCTTCTGGTAATCCCGCCCAAAATGAGTGTGTCGGGTTTTATGGGATACCTGAAAGGAAAGAGCAGCCTGATGCTTTATAAGCAGTTTGGCGATTTGAAGTTCAAATACCGTAACAGGGAGTGCTGGTGTCGAGGGTATTACGTTGATACGGTTGGGAAAAATACAGCCAGGATACAAGAATACATAAAGCACCAGTTGGAAGAGGATAAAATGGGAGAGCAACTCTCGATCCCCTATCCGGGCAGCCCGTTTACGGGCCGTAAGTAATCCATAAATGCAAATGTCAGATCGCGATGCGCCTGTTAGGGCGCGGCTGGCAACAGAGCCTTATAGGCGCATATGAAAAACCTCCGGCTATGCCGGAGGATATTTATTGTTTCATTCATATCGATAGAGGGTCCACTCCAGCAGAAATTAATTCACTGAATGATTGGTATTCACACTCGCTGCGGCCTGTAAATTCCCGCTGCCCATATTACCGCCGGAGATCAGACACATTTCTTGGTCTATCAACTCACGTAAACTCGTATATTTCTCTCCATGAAAGTCTCGTCCGTTTAAACAGCATCCGGTTTATCGCAGCGTTATTTCGCCGTCTAATTTAGCGTTTCAATGGTCAGCGCATTATTCGCGCGCTAAGAAATACGGCTGACGTCAGTGCATTGCCCCCTCAGAAGCCGAGATAGCAGGAGGAGGCTGGATTGTTAAAAGGGAGCCGATTGGCTCCCTTAGGGTATAACTGGTTAACCGAAAATCTGCGCTTATTCGTCGTCTGAAGGTTCGATTTTATCGATACGAACTAATTCAATACGGTAATCGGTCACGTCAATGATTTGGAAACGCAGTTGATGCAGTTCAATCACATCTCCGGCAGATGGCATGTGGCCGGAGTGAGAAAGTAACATCCCCGCCAGCGATGCGTAGTCCTCCGTCGGGCTAACCAGTTCCTGACAGTTCAGCGCTTGCTCCAGCGAGTGCAAATCTGCACCGCCCTTCACCAGCCAGCCATCCCCGTCGGTGATGATATCCGGGGTTTCATCTTCGTCAGGGAATTCACCGGCGATAGCTTCCAGCACGTCCAGCGGCGTTACCAGCCCCTGAACCACACCGAATTCATCATTGACTACCACCAGACGCCCTTTGGCTTTACGCAACACCGCCAACAGATTGATGACATCCATGGTATCTGGCACCACGATGGGTGGCGTTGCCGCCGCAAATTCGCAGATAGACTGGCCTTGCTCAATGGCCACCAGCAGATCTTTAGCTCGCACCACGCCGATAATCTGATCCAGCGAGTCACGGCACACCGGGAACAAGCTATGCGGCGTATCCAACAACTGCATCCGAATCTCATCTTTGGAGCGATGGCAATCAACCCAGCTGATTTCGGTGCGCGGCGTCATAATGCTGCGCAATGAGCGGGAAGCCAGCGTCAGCACACCGCTAATCATATAGCGCTCTTCTTCCGCAAAAGCTTCAACGGGCGCATTTTGAGGCGCATTGCCCTGCTCTTGCTCCTGATTACGTCCGCCCATCAAGCGAATAATCGCCTCGGCGGTACGCTGGCGTCGCGGCAACCGGGATTCATTTTTGATAAAGTTACGGCGCGCAATCTGGTTAAACAGCTCAATCAGGATAGAGAAACCAATGGCCGCGTACAGATAACCTTTCGGAATATGGAAACCGAAACCTTCCGCGATCAGACTTAAGCCGATCATTAACAGGAAGCTAAGGCACAGCACCACCACCGTAGGATGGGCGTTAACGAAGTTAGTTAACGCTTTAGAGGCCAGCAACATGACGCCCATCGCAATGATCACTGCGGTCATCATGACCGGTAAATCGTTCACCATGCCGACGGCGGTAATCACCGCATCGAGCGAGAACACCGCATCCAGCACCACAATTTGCGCGACTACCGCCCAAAAACTGGCGTAGCCTCGGTTAGCATTGCCATCATGCTGATTACCTTCCAGCCGTTCGTGTAGCTCAGTGGTGGCTTTAAACAACAGGAACAGCCCGCCGACCAACAGGATTAAATCCCGTCCGGAGAAACTGAAACTGGCGACGCTAAACAACGGGGTGGTGAGGGTAACCATCCATGAAATCACCGACAGCAGTCCCAAACGCATAATCAGCGCCAGCGCCAGGCCGATAATTCGGGCCTTGTCTCGCTGTTTAGGCGGCAGTTTGTCGGCCAGAATGGCGATAAACACCAAGTTATCGATACCCAGTACAATTTCCAACACGACCAGCGTAAGTAACCCTGCCCAAATCGAGGGGTCCATTAGAAATTCCATGCAAGACTCCAAAAATTAGAACATGACTGACGGGACAGACGTGATTTAACAGGCACGACAAAACGCCGCAAACCGATTACACGTCGGAATTCAGTGAAAGATTGTACGAAGATGAGCGATAGATAAATACGCGATCGAATAACCTGATTTTTACCCGCAGGCGGGGGATAACCTTCTTCAAAGCAGTAACTTCGGTGACAGTCCATAGGGAGAGCTGAGGCCCTTAACTCCTTACAAATAAAAATGAACTTAACTTTATCAGGAATCTTTTTAATGTCATAGCGGGAATTATTAACCTTCCAACACTCTTTGTCACATCAGTGCTGTTTAATTATCCAACCAGACTAAATCTATTCATAACATGTCCCAATAAATGAGCAACGTCACATAAATTATTTTTTCACTGACTAAAATAAATACCAGCCAGCGGCATTGTGCCCATGACCTGAATCGATTCATGGGGATAAAGGACAAATCGTCGGCGGGTCGTAGTGATTACGACTATCATAATAGATTCAATATGTACCGCAGGGACGCGCTGGTAGTAAACCAACTTTCATGACGTGCCAGAACTCAATCTTGAGTTAACTGAGGGGGTAGCGAGTGAGTATAGCTATTATCATCGGCACACACGGGGCAGCGGCTGAACAGCTACTGCGTACTGCGGAAATGATCCTAGGCGAGCAAGAAAACGTCGCGTATATCGATTTCGTACCCGGTGAAAATGCCGAAACGCTTATTGAGAAGTACACAGGGAAATTGGCAGGTCTGGATACCACGAAAGGTGTCTTGTTCCTGGTCGATACCTGGGGAGGCAGTCCCTTTAATGCCGCCAGCCGTATCGTTGTTGATAAAGAAAACTATGAGGTCGTCACCGGGGTTAACATTCCGATGCTGGTAGAAACCTTTATGGCGCGTGATGATAATCCATCCTTCGCCGAACTGGTCAGTATCGCGGTGGAAACCGGTCGCACTGGTGTAAAAGCCTTAAAAACGCCAGATACGAGTGATAAGCCCGAGACGCAGCAACCAGCTCCCGCAGCCAAAGCGCCGTCCGCGCCCGCTGCACCTTTGGGTCCCGATGACCATATGAAGATCGGTTTGGCGCGTATCGATGACCGTCTGATTCACGGCCAGGTCGCTACTCGCTGGACCAAAGAAACCAACGTCAATCGTATTATTGTTGTCAGTGATGAAGTTGCTGCCGACCATATGCGTAAGACCCTACTGACTCAGGTTGCTCCTCCCGGCGTAACGGCCCACGTCGTCGATGTGGAAAAAGCCATTCGCGTATACAACAACCCTAAATATGCCAAAGATCGGGTCATGCTGTTATTCACCAATCCAAACGACGTCCTGCGCCTGGTAGAAGGCGGCGTGGATATTAAATCAGTCAACATTGGTGGTATGGCGTTCCGTCAGGGTAAAACCCAGGTCAACAACGCGGTTTCCGTTGATGAGAAAGATGTCGAAGCATTTAAGAAATTAAATGAACGCGGGATCGAACTGGAAGTACGAAAAGTGTCTTCGGATAGTCGCTTAAAAATGATGGATCTGATCGCAAAACTTAACTAATTAGCTCTATAAATAACTACACAGAAAGGTTATGTCCGGTTCTGTTTGAACAGGGTTATTTTACTCAGCTTTTTTTAGTCATAGGAGAAGTACAATGGAGATCACAACTCTTCAGATTGTGCTGATATTTATCGTTGCCTGTATCGCCGGGATGGGTTCCATTCTGGATGAGTTCCAATTTCACCGTCCCCTCGTCGCCTGTACCTTAATCGGTATCGTTTTAGGTGATATGAAAACCGGTATTATCATCGGTGGTACGTTGGAAATGATCGCTCTGGGCTGGATGAACATCGGCGCCGCCGTTGCCCCTGATGCTGCTCTGGCATCCATCATTTCTACCATTCTGGTTATCGCCGGTGGTCAAAGCATCGGGGCCGGTATTGCACTGGCGATCCCGCTGGCCGCCGCCGGTCAAGTGCTGACCATCATCGTTCGTACCGTTACCGTGGCTTTCCAGCACGCGGCAGACAGTGCGGCGGAGCGCGGTAGTCTGCGAGCCATTACCTGGCTACACGTCTCTGCCCTGTTCTTACAGGCCATGCGTATTGCTATTCCTGCACTGATCGTTGCCCTTTCCGTCGGGACATCGGAAGTTCAGTCACTGCTTAACTCTATCCCAGAAGTCGTTACCAACGGTCTGAATATCGCAGGGGGTATGATCGTCGTGGTCGGTTACGCCATGGTTATCAACATGATGCGTGCTGGCTACTTGATGCCGTTCTTCTATTTAGGTTTCGTTACCGCAGCCTTCACCAACTTCAACCTTGTTGCTTTGGGTGTGATTGGTGTCGTCATGGCCGTTCTCTACATTCAGCTCAGCCCGAAATACAACAAATCTCAGGTTGTGCAGTCTGGTCCGGCTCCTGCCAATAACGATCTCGATAACGAATTAGACTAAGCGAAGGTGAGAGAAATGGTTGATACAACAACTACTGGTGAAAAGAAACTCACGGCCAGCGACATTCGCGGTGTGTTTTTACGCTCTAACCTTTTCCAAGGGTCATGGAACTTCGAACGTATGCAGGCGCTGGGCTTCTGCTTCTCTATGGTGCCGGTGATCCGTCGTCTGTATCCAGAGAATAACGATGAGCGCAAGCAGGCAATTAAACGCCATTTGGAGTTCTTCAACACCCACCCTTACGTGGCCGCGCCGGTACTGGGCGTTACCATGGCAATGGAAGAACAACGGGCTAACGGCGCACCGATTGACGATGCAGCGATTAACGGTATCAAAGTCGGTTTAATGGGGCCTCTGGCCGGTGTGGGTGACCCGATCTTCTGGGGCACCGTACGTCCGGTATTCGCGGCGCTGGGGGCCGGTATCGCCTTGAGCGGCAGTTTGCTCGGGCCGATCCTGTTCTTCGTGCTGTTTAACCTGGTTCGCCTGCTAACCCGTTATTACGGCGTGGCCTACGGTTATAAGAAAGGGGTCAATATCGTTAACGATATGGGCGGCGGCTTCCTGCAAAAACTGACCGAGGGGGCGTCAATTCTCGGCCTGTTTGTTATGGGGGCCTTGGTTAACAAGTGGACGCACGTTGATATTCCGGTGGTGGTATCCCGTATTACCAACCAGGCCGGTGAAACCACTATCACGACGGTACAAACCATTCTGGATCAGTTGATGCCGGGGCTGGTACCGCTACTGTTAACCTTCGGCTGTATGTGGCTGTTACGCCGTAAAGTTAACGCCCTGTGGATTATTATGGGCTTCTTCGCCATCGGTATCTTCGGCTACTGGATTGGTTTCCTGGCACCGTAATTTCCGCGCACTGTCTGTATATCTGTATCAAACCGGGGGCTAGCCCCCGGTTGTTTTTTCAGGAGTAAACGCATGTCGGTTACCGATATTGTCTTGGTTGTCTTTATTACCCTATTGCTTATCTACGCTATTTACGACGAATTCATCATGAAGACGTTGAAGGGAAAAACGTTATTGGCCATCCGCCTAAAACGTAAAAATAAACTCGACTGCCTGATCTTTGTCGGGTTAATTGCCATTCTTATTTATAATAATGTGATGTCCGACGGCGCCCCACTCACCACTTATTTATTGTTTGGTTTGGCTTTAGTCGCTCTGTATATATCTTATATCCGTTGGCCTAAATTATTGTTTAAACCCACCGGATTCTTCTACGCTAACGCTTTTATAGAATATAACCGGATAAAGACTATGAATTTATCTGAAGATGGCATTCTAGTTATCGAGTTAGAAAAGCGTAGGTTACTGATTCAAGTGACACATTTGGATGACCTAGAAAAAATTTATAACTTTTTCCTTGAAAATCAAGGTTGAAAATATTTCCTCGAACCTAATGGCAGATTAAAATTTCCGCAGAATGCTTAATTTGCCAACAACAAAAATATATTTCCGCTTTAAGTCCACATTATTATTGCTGCTTATATCATCTGATTTAGCGCTGAAGTTGATAACAAGAATAAATATCATTATCAACTCGATCGCTATTATTTTTTTATAGTTGTCCGATGTCAAAATAATATGATAAGGTTGCGCCGTTCATTGGGGAGTAGCCGGTTTCTGACGCATGTAATCCTGCATTACATCGCTTTTCAGAAACGCCCGTATCAACATACTCGTTTCATTCATCGAAACGTGGTGCGGGCAGCCAGGTAAGGTTGGCGAGACCATAGACACGTAACTCCGTCGTAGGTTGGGGGTGGGTTGCGTGTATATGGAGCCACCCGGCCGAGACTATTTACCATGAATCTATCAGCAACCCTTATTCTGGCTTTTGGCATGTCAATGGACGCATTCGCGGCCTCAATTGGCAAAGGTGCCACTCTGTATAAACCCCGTTTTCGTGAAGCCGTTCGCACCGGATTAATTTTCGGCGTGATTGAAGCTATTACGCCATTAATCGGCTGGAGCATCGGCTTATTTGCCAGCCAATACATTATGGAGTGGGATCACTGGGTAGCCTTTAGCCTGCTGTTTATCTTAGGTTGCCGAATGATTGTCGAAGGCTGTAAAGGGCCTTCTGCGGACGAAGCGCAGGTTAGGCGTCACGGCTTTTGGGTTTTGGTGATGACCGCCATTGCCACCAGCCTGGACGCAATGGCCATCGGTGTAGGTCTGGCATTCTTACAGGTCAATATCCTGCATACCGCCATGGCTATCGGTATGGCCACCATGATAATGGCAACGCTCGGTATGCTGATTGGCCGCTATATTGGCCCACTGTTAGGCAAGAGAGCCGAAATTATCGGTGGCGTTATTCTTATCGGCATCGGCTTTAATATTCTATACGAGCACCTGTATAACATGGCCTAGCTCCTCCGCAGCCGGTTAGTTATTCCCTGATCGGCTGCCTGAACACTCTCTTCCTCACGATTCATCCTACTCACAACACAACTTTCCCCTCCTTGTATTGGCGAATGGCCCTCTCTCCCCTATTCTGTCTGTTCCCGCTATTCACTGAGGTAACAACAGAAAATGGAAAATTGGGCGACGTTGGCTCCCGAAATAGTGGTGCGCGACATCAAGAAAAGCATTTATTTTTGGTGTGAAATAATTGGTTTCAGCATCAGATACGACCGACCAGAACAAGGCTTTATCTATCTGGTTCGCGAAGGTGCGCAAATTATGCTGGAGCAGTATCAGGGAGATGATGATCATTGGCTGACGGCACCTTTCGGTAAGACATTGGGTAATGGCGTGACTTTCCAGATTGAAGTGACTGAGGTCGCCCCGATTCTGACGCGCCTGCAGCAGGTCAACTGCCCGGTGTTTCAGCCCTGTGCCGACGTTTGGTATCGTGCCAATGAAATCGAAATCGCCCAGCGACAATGTTTAGTGCAAGATGCGGACGGTTATCTGCTGCGTTTGGCGCAGAATATCGGTAAACGAGCTATTATCGATTAAAAAAATCCCGCTGTTAGCAACCCAACGGCGGGACAGTGACAGAGAGTTTAATTAGCCTAAGCTAATTAGAAATCCATCGAGACAGACAGTTTCAGCTCGCGCGGATTGCCTTGATAAATATAAGTACCCGTATCTTCTACAGATTCCCAATAACGTTCGTTAGTCACGTTCATTAGGTTGGCACGCCAGATTAGATTGGTATCTTTTAACGGCATGGTATAACGCATACCCAGATCCAGACGAGTCCACGGTTTGATTTTCAAGGTATTGGCATCATTCGCATACTGAGAGCCGGAACGAGTCACGGTGCCTGTCGCCGTTAACCCCTCAACCGACTGAATATCATATTCGCCGCCGAACACCAATTGATAGCGAGCAACGCCAACCGCGTAGTTACCGTTATTCTTACTATCCTGCGCTTGAGTCAGAATAGGATCTAACCAGACCGCGCTACCTAACAGGCGAGTGCCAAATACGGGTTCACCGAACACATTCAGCTCAATACCACGGTTACGTTGTTCGCCGCCGAGAGCGTATGTATTGGTGACAGGATCGATAGAACCTGCCGGCTTGGTAATTTCAAACAGCGCTAACGTACCTCCATAGCGTTTGTTATCAAATTTCACGCCCACTTCATTTTGTTTAGAGTGAACAATGCCGGTTACATTACCTGCGTTTGCCGTATACCAGGGCGCAACTTTCCCCGGAGACAACGCTTCAATGTGGTTTGCATACAGAGATACGTTTTCCCACGGCTTAACCAACACGCCGTAGATTGGGGTCACTTTCATCGCATCTTGTGAATTGACGCTGTCCGGCACACCGTTACTAAAGTTACGAATCACCAATTCCTGGCGACGCAGCCCCAGCATCAGCTGCACTTTATCATCCAGTGCCGATAAGGTATCAGACACGGAAATGCTGCTGGCGCGAACCTGACTGTTAAGCGTTGGATCCTGATTGGCACTACCTGAAGTTGCCGGCGGGAATGGAATCACGCCCGGATTATAGATATTGGTCTCTACCGGGTCGGACATATTCCAGGCGGACATCGCTTTACGATAGTTGGCCGCATAACCAATATTCACTTTATGCGTGACCAAACCAGTATCGAAATGACCGCGAACCCCGCCTAACGCGGCAATAGAATCCGAGGTATAAGGCACGTACAGGCGGCTAATAGTCGCGTTGCCGTTGTTATCCGTCAGTGTAGGTGAGCCATACTGGCCGGTTTCTTCGTTACGACTGGCACCAACAGAACCATAGACGGTCCAGTTATGACTTAGGTCATATTCACTGCGCAGCATACCAAAGGTGGTCGCCATGTCGGTATAAACCCACTGCTGACCATAATTCAAAGTCGCCGCCGGCGGTTCAGGAATAACGGTCGCGGCGCCTACCGCAACATCGGTACGCATGCCGTGTACGGTTTGTTTCTGATAACCCACATCGATGGAAGTACGGGCGCGATCGCCACGATAATCCAAGCCGGTAGAAAGTGCGGTGGTACGCTCTTTCTGGTCATGGATTGCCGTCTCCCCTTCGCGATGCAGCATATTCACACGCACGCCAAACTGATCATTGTCACCAAAGCGACGCCCCACATCCAGCGCCCCGCCCACTTTGGATGAGGAAGTATAATCCAGACTAACGCGAGTCAATGGCGTATCACCGGCGCGTTTAGGTTCAAGGTTAATCATCCCGCCAACGCCGCTACCGCTCGGCGAAATACCGTTCACAAAAACGTTTGGGCCTTTGAATACTTCAACGCGTTCGATCATGCTGGTGTCAACAACCTGACGCGGCAATACGCCGAACAGGCCGCCGAATGAAATATCATCACCATCCAGATTAAAACCACGAATCCGATAGTTTTGTGAGGCATTACCGAAACCGCGTACATTTTGTACCGAGGCATCATTTTTCACGACCTCAGCTATTGTATGTGCCTGTTGATCTTCCACCAGCTTAGAGGTGTAACCGATAACGTTAAATGGAACGTTACGAGCATCCTGCTGGCCGAGGAAACCAATGCGGCCACCGTTCGCCACCTGACCGTCCAGATAGGTCGGAATCAGATCGTTACCGCCCGCGCGGAAAGTTTCCTGCGTGCCAACGACGGTAATAGTATCGCCACCTTTTGCCGCAGCTGGCTTAGCGGCGTCTTTGGTTGCTACCGCTGTTTCATCGGCTGCCATTAGCGGCGCAGATAGCGTGCCCAAGGCTGCGCCGATCATGACAAACAAAAGGCGCGGCGCTAAACGATTTTTACCGCCCCGGATTATTGCTGTGCTTTTCATTATTTGGTGTTCCCTGAAAGTTTGCGATGTTATCGCTAATGCGAATATTTAAAGGTTGATGCCTAAATGTTAATAACTAAATGCGAATGCTTATTATAAGAATTCACGAATTATGCCGCCGACGTGACACTTTGCAAGCGTTTATGTTCATTAATTTGAATGCTTTTACGAGATTTGTTTACGTAACAGATAGATAAAGCGCGGAGCACCCGAAAAAATTGCCCGTAATCCAGCTTGTCTGCCACCGCTCACGCTATTGCGTCCAGCGCCAAAATCGTTCGAACGAAGGCATTCCCACGCAATGCAATAATGTGGTTGAGATTCAGATGTCGTGGCGTTGAACCATAGGAAAATGTGCCAAACGACAGCAATGCGACCCCTTGCAACCACCGGAAGCGGGAAATCTCACTCTGGATATAAAAACGATTCTCATTATGATTCTTATCCCCTATTATGCTTGCCTGAACTCGTCAGCCGATGCCCCAAAGCCTGATTTGAATAAGGTTTTTAAATAGGATTATTATGGCGCTAACCGCAGAAAATCTCAGCCTCGCCCGACAGGAAGCCATTGAACAGTACTTTCCGTCTGCAGCCTCGAGACAACGCGAGACTTTTTCTGCCGGTGCTTTATATACGCCTGAACGCGCACTCACCTTGATCTCGCCCCTGCTGAATCTTCATTCGAATGAAGATCGCGCAGCTTTGGTATCAAAATGGTCGCAATGGTACTTTGCCCGCCTGTTGGGGCCGTGGATGCGGATTAATTTGCAGTTCAACTGGCAGTTGCCCATTTTACCGGAGCATATCGGCCTGACGCTCAATGAAGCCGGCGTGGTTGAAAGCTTTATTCTTTCCCATTCGGGTCATCAAGTAACCCAACAAGACCCTGAACGTCGTTTTCAGCAGTTGGTGCAAGATCATCTGACACCGGTTTGCGGTACTCTGAGCCAACTGGCGGGTATGGGCGAAAGCCTGTTTTGGAATAACGCGGGGATTCGTCTGTATCAGGGAATAAAAATGGCGCAGGAACAGCAGGCAAATACGCAAATTGCCGAGCATTTTCTCGCTTTACGTACCCTGTCCGACGGCAGCAAAAACAAGCTGTTTCAGCCTGTTCGTCAGGTCACGGAGAAAAGTGGCAATATAAGAATTGAGCGCCGACTTTGCTGTTTACGCTATCGTTTGAATGGATTGGAAATTTGCTCTACCTGCCCATTACAGCGCGTCAATAATTTAGATAAGAAATTGAACAGACGCTGATTCGTTTCGCGCACCGTTCACCACAATATAAATGTAACCACTCAACGCAATCACATCACTAAGATTAATCGCCTCTGCATATGGCGCTATTAACGATTCGAGTTTATAGCCCACAAACGCAGTTAGAATGCGTTTTATCTTAAAAAACATCCCTTAAGCCAAATTTCCTGTTTTTTACTTACGATAATATCAATCTAACCCAACAAACCGAATCCACGGTTCAGGCGTTGCGTCAGGCAGATATTGCCTGCTACTCGGCTAAACACGGTGGTCGTAACCGATGGGTGATTGGTCTTTAACTTCTCAGAGCACTGGCACTGTTCCTCTCTTCCCTTCCTTTCTCTTTTCTTCCTTTCTCTTTTCTTCCCTTCTTTTCTCTTCTTTTCTCTTCATTATTATCCTGCTTGCCGTAATGATTCGTACAAATAACCGCCACCTACCTTAACGCATCCTGCTTAATTCTCAGCAATTCGATCTCGGTCATAATAAAAAGCCGCCCATCATGATATACAGCATATTATCCCGCACTAAATAAATGGATTTCTATGCCTTACTTTACCGTGAGTGTTAAATTGCATAATGCCGAAGAAAGCGATTACCAGACGCTTAATGAAAAAATGGACGAAGCCGGTTTTACCCGATTAATAGGTCGGGACAAAGTTTATAAATTACCGGACGGCGAATATAATTACGGCAGCGGATCGTTGAATAAGCAGGAAGTTGCCGACTTAGCCTTGAAAGTGGCAGAGCAAGTGCGCTTCGTACCATCGATTCTGGTGACCGAGTCTGGCGGACGCACATGGCGTAACCTGGATCTTAACTCACAAAAATAGAGATAATACGTTTTAAATTTAAAGAGTTAATAAAATGACAGTGAAAGAACCAATCCAGTTGCTCATTGACCCATCATTAGGCCGACACTTTCCCCGGCCCGCGATCTGATTGGTTTATTGATAATATCTAAATCATTACCAATACTATAAAACGGTCACCCCTAGTTATCACTAATGATTTGACTTAATTATCGCTATTTCGCTGTTTATTACATCATTGAATGTTATAGAGCGTCAGGTTCGCCTATTTTCCCTGACGCTCATAATTCTTTATCTAAATATTATTTAAGCCATAATGATCTGGCTATATAAAATAGAAACCGACATTAATCTGCACTACATTCAGTTTTATCGATATGCCGCTGATGCACACGAATAACAAAATCTGTTTCGCAGGCAAAAGTTTCCATCTCGGCCAACTGCTGACCGGTTTCAACTGACGCTCGCCAGGCAAAAGGCGTCATTTGCAATAAATTGACAGCCTGCGATCCCGGCAACGCCATTGGGTAGGCTAATGACTCATGGCTAACCAAATCAAATCCTTCCAAATGTTCGTCGTTCTCACCATGCAGCTGCACTTGCTGATAGATCATTTCTTTCAATTGATATAAATGACGTGGGCCCGGCGCAACCGTCACCAGAAACCCGCCCGGTTTCACCGCTCGCGCCAATTCTTCCGCCTTACATGGCGCATAAATACGCACAACGCCGTCCAGTGCCCCGTTGGCAAACGGCAAACGGTGGCTGGATGCCACGCAAAAACTCACCTCAGGGTAGCGTTTTGCCCCATAACGCACCGCAACCTTGGCGACGTCTAAGCCATAAACCTGCATCTCTCGCCGCTGTTTCAGCTGTTGAGCTATAGCCGCGGTGTAATACCCCTCACCACAGCCAATATCTAGCAATAATCCGGCTTCAGGCGGCAAAACGCCGTCCAACAGCGCAGCAACCCGCCGTTGCAGTGGCTGATAGTAACCGGCATCAAGAAATGCGCGCCGCGCCTGCATCATCTCCGGGCTGTCTCCCGGCTGCCTGGAGCCTTTATGCTGAACGGGCAGCAAATTGACATAGCCCTCTTTGGCACAATCGAACTGGTGATTATTTTCGCAGCGCCACTGCTTCTGATTAAGCTGTAACGGCTGATGGCAAAGAGGACATTGATAAGACATGGTTATATTTCCAGATAGCAGGGAAAATGCGAGAACGCGCAAGGCGGCGCTAGTCTAAAGAACCGCCTCCGTGGTTGCAAGCCGGGGCAGCCTTGTCCGACACTATTCTCAGCTATGGCGCTGAGGCGAGCCAAGAACGGCATCTGGCTCCACATTCTTGGTTCGCAAAATTTGCCCCATAATTTCGCTGAATACCGGGGCCGCCACTGCTCCACCGTAATATTTTCCCCCTTGCGGGTTATTAATCACCACCACCAGAGCAAAACGCGGCTGGCTGGCGGGAGCCACGCCAGCGGTATAAGCCACATATTTATCAATATATTGTCCGTTGGGGCCAATTTTCTTAGCGGTACCGGTTTTAACTGCCACCCGATAACCGCGTACCGCTGCTTTCACCCCGCCGCCGCCGGGCAGCGCCACGCTTTCCATCATATGCTCTACTTCTTGAACCTGTTCCGCAGGCAGGACTCGCTGCCCTAACACCGGCGGATCGACTTTAGTGATAGACAAAGGGCGATAAATCCCATAACTGCCAATCGTGGCGTAAACCCGCGCCAACTGCAGTGGCGTCACCATCAATCCGTAGCCAAACGAGAAAGTGGCGCGATCCAGATCGCTCCAGCGTTGACGGTGCGGCATCAACCCACTGCTTTCTCCGGTTAATCCCAATTCGGTAGATTTGCCCAACCCAAATGAGCCATAGGTTTTTAGCAGTGCCGAAGCGGGCATCGCTAATGCCAGGCGGGATACGCCGACGTCGCTGGATTTTTGTAACACGCCAGTGAGAGACAGCGCGGGGTAAAAGCCGACGTCACGAATTTGGTGACCACTCAAAATATAAGGGTGCGTATCTAACACGCTATCGGGTTTCACTAGTTTGCGCTGTAATGCCGTCATCACCACCATAGGTTTTACCGTCGAACCCGGTTCAAAAATATCGCTGATAGCCCGATTGCGGAAATTTCCCTCCGGCGTATCGGTTCGGTTATTGGGGTTATAGGTCGGGTAATTGGCCATCGCCAGCACTTCGCCAGTGTCCACATCCACCAACACCGCCGATCCAGACTCCGCCTTATTAAACAACACCGCATTGGTTAAAGCATGGGAAGCTTCGGCCTGTAAGCGCTCATCAATACTGAGCTGAACATTTTGACCGGGATGACTATCGGTGGCGGAAATATCCTCCACCACGTTGCCGTAGCGGTCTTTGCGTACTACCCGATTGCCCGCCGTTCCGCTCAGTAGCTGATTAAAACTCTTTTCGATACCTTCGATGCCTTGGTCATCGATATTAGTGAAGCCGACCAGATTCGCCACCGTAGCACCCGAGGGATAGAACCGGCGCGACTCCGCTCTCAGGGCGATTCCCGGCAGTTTAAGCCGTTGAATATACTCAGCCGACGCCTGCTCCACCTGTCGCGCTAAATACACAAAACGCCCATCCGGATTCTGATTGATACGGCTGGCAATATCAGCCAATGGCATATGTAGCATTTGGGACAACGCCCGCCAGCGGGCATCATTCCCGACGCCGCCTTTTTCCAGCAAAACCTTGGGGTCGGCCCAAATTGCCGCCACCGGCACGCTCACCGCCAGAGGATGACCGTTGCGATCGGTAATCATGCCGCGAGTATTCGGGGTCGTCATCACGCGAACCGAACGCATATTCTCTTCTTTTACCAGCGGCTCCGGTTCAACCACCTGTAGCCAGGCCACCCGCCCAAGCAATCCTAGGAGTGACAGCAGGATACAACCGCACAGCAGACTAAAACGCCAACGGACAAAATTGTTAGCGTCATTATTTACTTTAGAAATCATTCGGTTTCCCTGTAGGCATTATCCGCTCTGGTCGATCATTAAACCTGAACCTTGGCCGTTACAGGGTGGAAACAGTGATACAAGGCGTCTTATTTTGCAACAAAGCGCAAATGGGAACGTCATTCAGGTTATTAAAGCAGCCAACAGTAGCCAACTAATCAAAATTCGGCCTACACTGGGCTACTCCGCAGCCACCGAGGCAAAGTGATTCACATGACTGACGTATCCAGATTATTTACCCATGTCCCTCATATTCTTCATGGCTTTGGCAGTAAATCCGCATTGCTGCCGGAGAATTTACAGCCATTTCGTGCCACCATGCCGGAGAAAAAACAGGTACATGGTACGCGAATTGTCGATGTTCGCGAACCCAAGCAAGCCTGCGGTGAAACCGACGGTTTATACACCACCCAACCCGGTATTTTGCTAACGGTACTCACGGCGGACTGCCTACCGGTCATTTTTAGCCGACGGGACGGAAAAGCTATCGCCGTGGCTCACGCAGGCTGGCGCGGATTATTGGATGGAATTTTACTGCGAATGGCAGAACGTATATCGCAAGATGATTCGCCGCATGAATGGGTTGCAGCTATTGGCCCAGCGGCACGTTCCTGTTGTTACGAGGTAACCGAAGATTTAGTGGCACGATTTATTGATAATATGAATATCCCAAAAACGGTTATTTCTCCCCGCTATCGACATCTCAACCTTACCGCCATTGCTGAGCATCAGTTGCAATCATTGGGTTTTCATCAGATAGACCGCGCGGGAAGTTGCACCATCTGTACACCGGCAGACTGCATGCCGCCGAAATCAGCCGGTTCGGCCAACGAGAATCGGGAAGAGCTTGTCCCTGCGTTTAAATACACCAGTTTCCGCCGCAATAGCCAGCAGCGAGCCATAGATCCAACCCATCCAGGGATCAGCGGCAGAAACCAATATTCCGGCTTAATCATCTTGCCTTAATTATTAATAAAACGGATTACTATAGAAACGAAAAAACCCGCACCAAGGCGGGTTTTTTTCAGCTAGAGCTGAATTAGATTGCAGTAACGTTTACTGCAGACGGACCTTTCTGACCGTCTTGGATTTCGAACTCTACGTTCTGGCCTTCGCCCAAGGTTTTGAAGCCGTTACCCTGGATTGCAGAGAAGTGTACGAACACATCTTTGCTGCCGTCAGCTGGAGTGATGAAACCGAAACCTTTAGACTCGTTGAACCACTTAACTTGACCTTTAATCTTAGCCATCTTGAGTATTTCCTTTGGATTGTTTAACTCGCCCGGAGGCGTTACATAGACAAACTAGAGTCGTTACTGCTTGAGGCACTAAGATAAGGATCGGCAGAGAAGCGGTATTCAACGCTAACGTCTTTACTCAGAACTTCTTTACTGAAAATGCCACACATATACAGAACTGTACCTCGTTTTACCCATATGCGTTATCACATACTCTGAATTCGTTGGCAAGCCATTTTTAATCAACGATGTACTTGTCGCACATATTTGGGCCAGTCGATCACAAACACTGCTTAAATATGCTGAAATTTGTTGAAGGTCATCGTATTTTCTGCTCTATTTTTTTATACTGTTTAACCCGTTTTTTTTGCTTAACTTTAACAATCTTGCTAACTATTTTTATAATACCTATTACGTCATAAACGTTGTCGATTTTCTATCCGTTCTACGCGGAACAAATCTATTTTAATAAAGCCTATTGGTCTTTGATATATAAAAATAGAATATACCTGCTCTGCCAGCCCTCAGCCCTTCCACACCTCACTCCGGGTTGAAATTTTCAACTTTTAGTTGATTAAATCCTTACTTATGCTCAGGTTGGCGAAATCTCATGCTTATGACAATCTGATGACAATAACGGCTAAAAGCCGCAGGTCTTCACAAAAAAACGTTACGATGCATAAATGACTACAAATATATTTACCTAAAAAAATAAATGTGAATAATAAATAAAATATCGGAATCTATTTAATCAATATTTAGTACCTCATCATTAACGGAAGTTTATTATTCTATTTAATCAAAATGGATGCGCACTATCATGGTGCAATGGAATGGATTATCACTAGTGGCATAAATACACATAAAACGGACTCTTTTAATCAAGTAAACGCACCTGAAAAACCGAGTGATTCTTATACCTTAGCTAAATGAAAAGGGTAAATAGGATATTTCTTCCTTTTCATCAGCATTTTTTTCAGTACAATACCCGCCTTTATTTAAAGCCCGATGTATTTTACTAAATTAATTAAACTAGCTATAAAGACACCTATGAAAGTAATCAAAACGGCTAATAGTCGGATTATTTTCAATAATAATTAATCGGCAAAATTTGTTTTACCTTTGATAGGCACAAGGGGCAGAAACTCCCCCTATTCAACTTATCGATACCAGAGACTCCATTATGAAATATAAAGTTGCAGCTATAGGTGCTGCTCTCCTTGCGCCGAGTCTGTTGTCTGTGGCCTTTCCGGCATGCAGCGAAGCGTTACCGGTAGCCAATCAACCTAATGCCATTAAAGCCGAAGATGGCGGCCTGTGGGAACGTTTTAAAGGCAATGTCTCGCTGACCTGGGATGCGCCGGGGCGTGAATTCTACCTACCGGTGCTGACATGGCATAACCGTTGGACCTACGACAAGGAAAAGACAGACTCGTATAACGAGAATCCGTGGGGCTTTGGCTTTGGCAAATATCGATACGATGAAGATAACGACTGGCACTCTCTGTATGCCATGGCTTTTATGGATTCACACAATAAAGTTGAGCCTATTATTGGTTATGGCTTTCAGAAGATGTGGATTCCAGGAGCAATGGACGGATGGCGTTTCGGCGCGGGCTTTACTCTCAGCGTCACTGCGCGCCATGAGTACTATTACATTCCGATGCCATTGCCTTTGCCGCTGGTTTCCGTCGAATATAATAAGCTTTCGCTGCAAGCCACCTACATTCCGGGGACTTATAATAATGGTAACGTATTGTTTGCCTGGCTTCGCTGGCAGTTCTAATCATATTTGATTATATGGAGATAATATTCCCTGCTGTGGCGTAATATCTCAAACCAATTTGCACCAGATCTCTTAATGGATAACTACGCCGTTATCAGGAATGATTCTCAAATAGCAGTGCACTCACTCGGTGCACTGATTTATTAGCTCGCACACTCGGCAAGATATTCTTTACTTCGCCTAAATTAACCCGAAATTAAGGCGGAAAATAGCCCCCCGCCGCCTCTAACGCCTTTTGCCTCTATCCACTCCGTCTTTCTTCGTCTCTATTTCTTATCCGCGTGACAAAGCGTTGAGGCGCATTCAGCACCGACTATTTATCGATTTCGCTCACAAAAAAGCCCGCTGATGAGCGGGCTTTACGTCAGGTTTCAAAACATTCGCACGGCAGACATGAGAAAATAAACCCAAACTGCCGGTTTCATCTTAAGCCTCGGCTTTTTTCCGTCGTGTCAGTATAAAACCGATCCACAGCACCCCAAGCCAAATAGGCATTAACTGCACGGAAATACGGATCCCTTCGGTCATGTACATAATCACCAGAATCAGGCTGAGGAACACCAGGCACAGATAATTACCGTACGGATACCACAAAGCCTTAAAACTTGGCTCTACGCCTTCACGCACTTTAGCGGCGCGGAATTTCAAATGCGCCAGGCAGATCATGACCCAGTTAATCACCAGCGTTGAGACCACCAGCGCCATCAATAAAGCAAATGCTTTTCCGGGCATGATGTAGTTAATTAATACGCCAGCGGAGGTAGCCAAAGCAGACAAAGCGATTGATAACACCGGTACGCCGCGCTTATTCACCTTGGTCAATATTTTAGGCGCATTGCCTTGCGTTGCCAGCCCAAATAACATGCGGCTATTACAATAAACTCCACTGTTATAGACCGAAAGGGCCGCAGTCAGTACCACCACGTTAAGAATAGTGGCAACCAAATTGCTGTCTAACGCATGGAAAATCATGACAAACGGGCTACCACCCTCAACCACTTTTATCCAGGGATACAGGGAAAGCAATACCGACAGAGAACCGATGTAGAAGATTAAAATCCGGTAAACCACCTGATTGGTCGCCTTAGGAATGCTACGACGCGGGTCTTCGGCTTCAGCGGCGGTAATACCGACCATTTCCAACCCGCCGAAAGAAAACATAATGACCGCCATCGCCATAATCAGGCCGCTGATACCATGTGGCATAAAGCCGCCATGTGCCCAAAGGTTGGTGACGGACGCCCCTGGCCCACCGGAACCCGAGGCCAGCAGATAAGCGCCAAATACAATCATTCCGATGATGGCGGCAACTTTGATAATGGCAAACCAGAACTCGGTTTCACCATACATTCGGACGTTGATTAAATTTATAGCGTTGATTACGACAAAAAATACTGCGGCAGAAACCCAAGTGGGGATTTCCGGCCACCAATATTGGATATAGATACCCACCGCCGTCAGCTCAGCCATGCCCACCAAAATGAACATTGCCCAATAATTCCAGCCTGACAGGAAGCCCGCAAAATCGCCCCAATATTTATAGGCAAAATGGCTAAATGAACCAGCAACCGGCTCTTCAACGACCATTTCACCCAGTTGACGCATAATCAAAAAGGCAATAATCCCGCCGATGGCATAGCCTAAAATAACCGAAGGTCCAGCCATTTGAATCGTTTGCGCGATGCCCAGAAACAGGCCGGTACCAATCGCGCCACCTAGCGCAATCAGCTGAATATGTCGGTTTTTTAACCCTCGTTTTAGGGTCGAATCTTGTAACTGCTCTTGCATTGTATCCTCTGCCGCAATTTCCTCCCGTTAAACGAGAAAATTGACTGTCCGTAAATGAAGCCGCGCGGCTTTTTAACATTTAAACCCGGTAGCATCAAGGATTAAGGCATTTCATTGCGGGGAAAATGGGGGTTTATCAGTCTGAAATTTGTGATAAACCCGGTGGCAAAATTCGTTATATCAATGCCATTGATGTTTGAGTATCAACCACGGCAAAGATGTGATTGATGCAATTAATTAAGGATAAAGCGATGGAATATTGCACAATCTACTCAGATTACGTGCACCTATCATTAATGTGGCAACATAAGACTGACGTCGAGTGACAACTTCAACGGCGACCCGATTATTTTTATAGCGGATGAGATAAGTTGAAGGCCAGCCTTGACGACGATCGCCATAGGACTGTTGGTGGCGATCAATCGCCGTATGAGCAATAACGAGGTGGGATAAATTCATATCCCCTTTAATAATACGTTTCATGATCAGCTCCATCGCAAAATGACTGGCTAAAATATGGATAACGCATACTACCCAGCCAGATTTTCTGGCGGATTTACTCGATAACTACATTAGGGCTTTCTCAGTATCCTGACTCAATAAAAAACAGATCATTGCCGCCCGTAATGGGCTGGTGCTTCGGGCTTGCCATTCCCCCTGGCTTGTGGCGATACGCGCCTGCCAGTGGTTATCGTCGCTATTTTCAGGAGAGTGAATGCCTATTTTATTGGCGCAGATAATCGGCCAGGCATCGGAGGGATTCTTGCAATAGTCTTTACCTTTCACACCGCCGTAAGGGTACCATTTGTCCGGATCTTCTCCCGTCAGCAGTGCAATATTTCGGTTCACTTCGGTGTCGCTTTCTTCATACCATTTAATCATCTAGGTTTACCCTTGGGCTGGAGTATTCCGGCTACATTAGGGGAAAAATAAGACACATTTATGACAATCAGCGTCGGTTTAAGATTAAAGCTAATAATGTATAAATGAAAGGAACAATAACGCTGAAGCAGCAATTTTTACCGCGAGGAGGATAATAGAAAAAGGAGTGAAACCAGCACATCGGGCAGGCACTGCAACCCGGTCACAGTGCCTTCACAGCATTAACGCTCAGGAATGAATCCTTTAAAATCCAGCACTTCTACCGTATCACCATCCGGTAAATCCTTGCCGTCGCCGGAGGTCTTACGCACTAACGTATTGAGTAACTCAATTTGTTGTTTTTGCTGTTCAGTGATTTCCTGAAGCAATCGAATTTGCTCATTGGCGCGAACGCTGGCTCGGCTTAAAAAGAACCAGACGACCAAAAAGAACACGACCACCAGCGATGAGAATCCAATTGAGGCGATATTCACTGCGCCCATACCTGTTTCGTACATTGACAACCCTATTACATGCGAGACTAGAACGCTATCTTATCACTGCGCCGCGCCCAATGGCGCGTTCAGAAAACAAACTAATACTGAAACGTAGCACACTTGTTCAGAGGAAAGACGGCAACGGGCAATAATTATGCCTCTGTTTTGCCAGATCGCGGTTCAACATTACCAAGGGACAATAGCGGTAATAGAACAAATACCATTAGAGAAATTACCGCCTTGATCGCAGTAACTGTCTAACGCTAATAGATAAAACAAGCAACAAACGGCTATCAGTATCACCGTTGCAACAAGTTTCTTAATGTTCACATCAGGCACCTTTTAATTATTTTGATAAATTATACTTCAGCCAGCCTCAACGGGTCATAGCCGAACGGTCATTCTCTATATCACTCTGCCTGCCCGGGCTACGGATGTTATTCCTCAGGTTAAACGCCTTGCCCTACTCCGCAAGTTTAGGATTTTTAGCGTAAACTGACCTTAATCTTTCAGCTAGAGTTGTGCTCAACCTTGTAACAGATTGAGTACATCTCAATTTATGGAGCTCTTTATGACCCTTTTCAGACTTGCACTCATTTTGCTGGTCGCTTACCTGGCACTGCTTTTTTCAGGCTATGGTGTCCTTATCGGCAGCGAAAAGAACGCTGCTGGATTAGGCCTACAGTGTAAGTACCTCACAGCCAGAAGTATTGTTACTGCACAATTCCTGAATGGCGATAATGGCTTTATCGGCATCACCGACTGCCCATTACTGAAAAAAACCACCTCGGTGATTGAGTAACTTGACTAACAGCCCGCATATACTGCGGGTTGTTTTTTCAGTTTTGGGTGAATTTCAGATCAATAAGGGCGATGGCTTTCTCAATTGCCCGTTTAGTCACCGGATCGGCACCTGCGGGATGAGTAGAGAAATCAATGGATTTGAGTTGATGAGACATCTTATCGCGCACTTCGGTAGGCGCGATAACGTCAATAACATCAAGGATTTGTTTGATGACTAACTGACAGGCAACCAGATCGGATACCAATTCTTGATCGTTTGTTAAAATCTCAGACACAATAAAATTCCTAATTTGCAGCTCAGTAGGCAAAGAATATCACGCTCGCAACAACTTTTCTTTATTCGGGGTGTCGTCATCAGAATAATCTGTATAGGTTTAACCACGGTTAACCTTTGAGATTGCTTGGAAATGGGATATTTGACGCAGCGTTTACCCCTGTGCGCGGTTTCTGAAAATCAATAGCATTGTAGCGAAATGAGCGTCTTAAACTGACGAGGAACCAAAAGGAAAGTATAAAAAAACCAGGCGCTAGATGAGCAGTTCGCCTGGTTCGAAGTAGACAATCATCACAGCAATCCTATTCTCACAGTTCATCACCTCCAACACGTTTGCCTTTATCCAAAATCATCACTGGCATCATGAGAAACACCGTAACACCAACTACCGCTATCAGAGTCATAATCACCGTTATCAACATGCGATCACCTCATCAATTTTGATTTTTTCTTACGGGAACGGACAAATTCCTCAGGGGGAATCCCCCACAAACGACACTACTCCTTTTACTCTCGCAGCTGATACATTTTTTACTTAATCGTGCCATTTAATCATATATGCTAATCAGGAAGGCGCCCTGATTTTGTCTTGTTGGATTTAACTTGTGTATACTGCATCACTACTTATCTTCGGAACAGACTAAATAATGCAACAAGAAAACCATCTCTCGTTAGTCTGCGCCCTCAGTAAATGGGTTGAAACTCACCTCGGTAGAGTCATCCACCTTGAGGAGCTGGCGGCTTACTCAGGCTATTCGCTGTGGCATATGCAAAAAATATTCAAGGAAGTGACCGGCATTTCTCTGGGTAAATACATCCGGGAAAGAAGATTGGCGGGCGCGGTTTATCAATTGAGAAGCAGTGACACTTCTATTTTTGATATTGCTTTGGATTTTGGTTTTGGTTCGCAGTCGCACTTTACCTATATGTTCAGGAAGCGTTACGGCATTACACCCTACGATTTTCGACAGAATGCCGACATTGATTTGAAAATCGCCCCGCCGCTGCACACCATCCATCAAAAACAGGCGTAATTTTCCCTGAGATGATATTAGCCCCGGCCCTCAGAAAGCGGCAGTGTGGCTCTGGCATCTAAACAGGGTTATTTGTTTTGGATATAACAGTTTTGGATATCTACAACTTTAGCTTCATTACGCTGGCGTTCCGTCATATAAGTCAGAGTAAACATCACACTGACGGCAATTAACGCCGCTGTTAATAATCCTACCAAGGCAATGACTTTATTATCATCAAATAAACTCTTATCCACACATCCTCCATTACTCAACAATTGCTCAAACTATCCATAAAATTACAGCCAAAGTTACAACCACTAATGCCGCAGAAGTCGCCAGCAACACGACCAGTGCAAACTGCGCATCACCTATTCCCCCCGTGTAATCACCCGCGGGGACAGAGTTTCGTTGTTTTTTCAAGAAAGCACCTACCGGTGTATTATTCACCAGCCATTTTTTATTTAAGTGGTAACGACCTCATTCATTTACCCGCGGGTGCTGACCACTTAATGGTCACAGATCCTGTCGTAGTCTAGGTGACAGATCAAGCCCCTGCCGGAACGAAATTCAGCGCATAATGGAACGCATTAATAACGGTAATATATTAACCCTCCATCACTCGCCGATTAAGTGCGAATGAGTTCCGCACTTTACGCCATTTTTTACAAGCTACTCTCGATAAATATTGGGAGAGTAACGTTGCATGAAAGTCTGCGGCTGACTCAGTGCCGTAAAACCGAATTGAGCATAAAGCCCATGGGTATCTGACGTAGCCAAAGTAAAACGGCGCAGCCCCTGCAAATCCGGATGAGAAAACACCTCACCGAGCAGCAGTTTACTATAACCCTGACCACGAAATTCAGGTAATACAAACACATCCACCAGATTAGCGAAGGTAGCACAATCGGTGATGACTCTAGCAAACGCCACTTGCCGTCCGCTCAGGTAACCGCCAAAGCAAAGCGAACCGCAAAGAGAACGTTCAACTTTTTCTCGCGAAATCCCCTGTGCCCAGAGACTCTGGCGGGACAGAAAATCATGAATAAGCTCGATATCCAGCACATTTTTATCCGTTGAGATCTGAAACATTCTGCGGTATTCCCATCGCTATGAACGTGAAACACTCAGGCTCTGAACGCCCCCAGAGGCTGTCGTTATAAGTGATTGTTGCTAAAGATAATATAGCAGCGAGAAGAACTATTGGGCTCTACACTGCGGTATCCTGGATTGAGTGCCGTGTATTTATATATTGATGGCGCCGGTCACCAAACCATAAACCGCGCCCGCTGCCGCGGCAATGGCGACGGCAAATAAAACCTTCTCAACGGCTGTAAATACCGGTTTATGCTGCTCTCTCTTGGCCAAAATAAACAACAAAGTGCCTGGTCCATAGATGACGGCCGACAGTAATACGTATTTCAGTCCACCGGCATACACCATCAAAATGGCGTACAACGTAGCTATGGCGGCAATCAAAAAGTCTTTTCTATGCTCTCTACTATCCTTTTCATAGGTTTCCCTGCGCCATGCCAGTTTTAAGCCATAGGCCGCAACCAACAGGTAAGGAATCAGCACCAGAGAACTGGTTAACTCTAAAGCTAGCTGGAACGCATATTCTGTGAATAGGGTGACAATTAAGAAAAATTGAATAAAAATATTCGACATCCACACCGCCGCAGAGGGCACACCATGCTTGTTTTCCGTGGCAAAGATTTTTGGCACAATATGACTTTTAGCCGCGGAATACAGCGCTTCGGCAGCCAGCAACGTCCACGAAAGATAAGCCCCCATCACCGAGATAATTAAACCGATACTAATAAAAATAGCGCCCCAGCGGCCAACAATATGCTCCAGCACGCCCGCCATTGATGGCTGCCTTAAACTGGCTAAATCGGGGCGCAGTAACACGCCGTATGACAGCATCGTGACCAAAACTAATAAACACAGTACCCCGATAAAACCAAGTACGGTGGCAATACCAACGTGCCTGCGTTCTTTGGCATAGCGCGAATAAACACTGGCGCCCTCTATCCCCACAAAAACAAATACCGTGACTAACATCGTGCTACGTATTTGAGTAAATAATGAGGTTGAAGACGCGTCTATTTCCGTGGCCGCATGGCCGACATAACCGTAATTATCCCAATGGTTGATATCTGCCGTCATCGACGGCACCGGCGCGCCCCAGAAATTCTGCATAAAAATATCGCTGTTAAAGGCGAAAATCAGTACCACAATAAAAATAAAGATAGGAACGACTTTAGCGAACGTCGCGATGGTATTAATGGTGGCGGCTTCTTTCACACCTCGCAGCACCATAAAATGAAAACTCCAGAGGATTAAGGAAGCAATCAACACCGCCGAAAGCGTATTACCGTCACCTAATAAAGGGAAAAAAGCCCCCAGCGTCGATTTTATCAGTACAAAATAGGACACGCTGCCAATACAGGCTCCAGCCCAAAAACCTATCGCGGAAGCAAATCCAGCGTAATCACCAAAACCTTTTTGCGCATAAATATACACGCCGGAATCCAGCTCAGGCTTACGCTGCGCCAATGTTTGAAACACAAAGGCCAGCGTTAACATCCCGCCACCGGCAATCACCCAGGCAATCATTGCCCCTAAACCGCCGGTAGCTCGGCCAAACGTCGCCGGAAGCGAAAAAATACCGGCCCCGATCATTGATCCTACTACCAAAGACGTTAACGACCACAGAGATAGCTTTTTAATTGACGAAGCTGACATATAGGTATACCTGCATTAAGGCTGGCTAACGTAATAGACAGAACTCTTATCATTAACTATATCAGTAACGTCGGAGAGCGCACGAAGCTACCCCACAACTTACTTATCAGCTGAGAGCGCCCTAGGCATAGTGGCAATCAGAAAGTCCAAAAATACGCGCACCGATAACAGCATTCCACGTCGGGTAGGAAAAACGGCATGCACCACTAGCGGATTTGAAGCCCATTGCGGTAACACGCGCACCAAAGCTCCGCTGGCAATCTCTTTTTGGCAGGCGATGTCCGGCACAGAAGCAATGCCCAATCCCTGACAAACGGCTTGCAGCATGACGCTCCACTCCATGCACATTAGCCGGGGCTGAATCTGAATATTCTCCAACTTGTCATCCGGGCCAATGAGCGGCCATTGTTGTACCGACTCTGAATCAATCAGGCTTAGAGTCTGGTGTTTAATCAGGTCTTCTGGTGCCATCAAAGCACCGGCCTGAGCAAGATAATCAGGTGAGGCGACCAGAATACGCTGGCTGTGACCCAGTACGCGTGAGACCAATCCTTCGTCCATTTGCGATGCAGCGCGCAGGCGAATTAATACATCCAGATTATCGCTGATGGGATCGAAACGTTGATCTGAAGTGACCAATTGCACCCTAACCTTGGGGTATTGCTGCAGAAAATCGGATAGATAAGGCGCTAGCAGAAGTCTTGCAGCCAGCGGCGGGCAACTGACCCGTACCAGCCCCGCGACCTCGGCCCGCGAATTGGAAACAACGCCTTGCACCACTTCAGCCTCTGCGACCAAGGCCTTGCAGTTTTCCAGAATGTTTTGCCCAATTTCGGTTAACTGCACCTGTCTGGTTGTGCGTTGAAACAACAATACGCCAAGATTCTTTTCTAGCGTTAACACACGTGCGCTGAGTCTGGATTTGGAAATCCCCAAAGCGCGACTGGCGGCGCTAAAACCGCCAAATTCAGCGACACAGGTGAAGTAATACAGATCGTTCAAATCCAGATTCATCAGTTTCTGCATTGCATTATCCTAAAAATCGAGACAGTCCTTCCTATTTACCCCTCTTCTGCCGCGATTAGCCAGCAAATATACTCATTTACCATAAAAAACCTCGTCGCAGTCGAAAGGAGAGCGCTATGGAAGCGGTTATGATTGATTCATTTTCTGACACACCCAAACTAGCCACGCTAGATAAACCCACTCCAGCCCCAGGTGAAATTCTGCTGCGAATGGTAGCCGCTAGTCTCAATCCCATCGATTGGCGCATTGCTACAGGGTTTTTGGATGGCAAAAAGCCCCATCATTTTCCGCTGATTTTAGGTGCGGAAGGCTCGGGTATTGTTGAAGCCGTTGGCGAAGGCGTGACAAAATTTTTGGTTGGTGATGCGGTTATCGGCAACTTTTTACATCATCAAATTGGTCACGGGAGTTTCGCTGAATACCAGGTCATTCAGGAAGATGCGATGTTATTGCGGGTTAATAATCTGATCGATCTGGTTCAAGCTTCAGCATTACCTATTGCCGCAATGACCGCCTGGCAGGCCGTTAACACATTGAATCTTCCCTCCGGTAGCCGCGTGCTTCTGGTCGGTGCCAGCGGTGGAGTTGGCACGTTTACAGTTCAGTTTGCCGCTCAGGTCGGTTACAAAGTCATTGCTGTTGCCGCTACAGAGGCAACGACTTTGTTGCATAAACTCGGTGCCTGCAATGTTATCGATCGCCATAAGAGTTCGGTTAACACCCAAGTTTTACTGCGCTATACCAACGGAATTGACGGAATTATCGATCTTGTAAACCCTCCAGATGCCTTTGCTCAGCTGCTTCCTCTGCTAAAGCCGCAGGGTACCGCTATCAGTACCATAGGTTCCGCGTCACTCAAGATGTCCCAGCATATTCGCCTGGTGAATCTAGAGATGAAACCCGAACTATCGGACCTGCGCCTGCTAATGGAAAAACTGGCGAACAACACGCTGCAGGTCGTGGTCGACCGAACTATTGGCTTAGAGCAGGTGCCCGCCGCGTTGGAGCAAATACGCCAAGGTGGCATACGTGGAAAGATTCTGATCAGATATTGATGACCTAGGAATAACACTATGAATATTCATGCAGCCGTTAGCGTTGAGAGTAACCCTTTGCTCCAGATCCGCCAATTAAGGTTGGAGGAACCGCGAGAGAATGAGGTTCTGGTAAAAATTATTGCAACGGGCCTGTGCCATACCGACATTGCATCGCACCAACAAGTGATCAATGTACCTCTGCCTGCGGTTTTAGGTCATGAAGGTGCTGGCATTGTTGAACGCGTCGGTTCTGGTGTTAAGCATATCCAACCGGGCGATCACGTCGTGCTTTCGCTTGCTTCCTGCGGAGAATGTGAAAAATGCCATATCGGTTTACCGACCTATTGCCGTGAACATTGGCCACTTAACTGGCACGCCAGTCGCAGCGATAAATCGGTTTCGCTACAAGACCCCACGAGTGGCGAAGCCATTCATAGCCATTTTTTCGGCCAATCGTCTTTTGCCAATTATGCCACGGTAAATGTCCGCAGCGTGGTGCCCGTGGATAAAACCATTCCTCTGGAATATTTGGGGCCGCTGGCGTGCGGGATGATGACCGGCGCCGGTGCCGTCTTAAATAGCCTGAAACCTGAGGCGGGTTCCTCGATAGCTATTTTCGGGATGGAAGCCGTTGGGCTTGCCGCTATCATGGCCGCAGTTTTAGCGGGCTGTACCACAATTATCGCCGTGGATATCAAAGCCAATCGGTTGACGCTGGCAAAAAGCCTGGGCGCCACTCACAGTATCGATTCCTCAAAGGATCGCACGCGAAATAGCCTCCCAATGCTGCTTCAAGAACTAACCGATGGCCGAGGAGTGGACTACGTGGTGGAGGCCGCAGGTAGCCCGGCAGTGATGGAAAGCGCAATTGCGGCTCTGGCAGAGAACGGCCAATGCGTCCTGACCGGCGTGGTCGCACCAAATGCCACTTTACCATTAAATATTATGCACTTACTACGTGGCCGTTTGGTTCGAGGTTCCATTATGGGTGATGCCGCACCGATATCATTCATTCCGCGATTGGCTAGCCTATTTCAGCAGGGACGCTTTCCTGTCGACAAATTGGTACGTTTTTACGCCCTGGATCAAATTAATCAGGCCATGGCTGACTCTCAGTCTGGCAGCACAATTAAAGCCGTAATAAAAATGCAGCATCTGGCTGTCTAAACAAAATAGTGGGGTTTCTCATGAGCAAGCTAATAAAATGTTTATTGATCTTCACCGCAATATCAGCCAGTTCTACCGCCCTGGCCGCACAACAACTGTCAGATCATATTATAAGTAAAGAGGGTAAATACTATCTGCTCCCAGGCTATAGCACTGAAGATGTTGCCATATTCTTTTGGCAAAGCCTGAATCGTTGGTCAGAAAATCCGGATAACGTCGCAAAATATTTTACGCCCGCCGGAGAGTTCGAATTGGTTTATGCGCCGGTGGATGATTTCCCAATATTTTCGCGAGGTTCAAGAGGCCGCGAAGCGATGACGGCCTATTTCACTAAAATAAGTGCCTATCTGGAGGACTTACGTTATTCCAAACCTCAAACCTGGACCCAATTAGCGACAGATAAACCTGGAGTCTACGTGTTCGAATACAGCAGTTCAGGTTTTATTCGTTCCGCTACATCTGAAGATAAAAAATCGAAAAACCATAAAAAGCCTTATCACCAGAACTTTATCAGTATTGTGACGGTTTCACCCGACGGTCAGTTAAAAAACGTCAAAGAATATTGGGATCCCTACGTTGCTCTACGCGATTTCCATATGATAGATAAAGCGCAGCCCCAGTCTTAAGTTAGCTAAGAATCAGCATTACGACTTATCGAACAAATAAGGCTGTCGATATAGTAGCTGCATTTCCCCCCAATGCCGACGGGATCACTTACCGTATATAACCTTTCGATTCTGATGAGGCGCAAAGGTTATCGTTTTGATCCCTGTCGGCACGATCATTACGCCAAAAACATATTTCGGATACTCAACCGATTTACCCTAACTAACTGACAATGCTTTCGTGAGATAATAGCGATGATGGGTATCCAGATAATTATTTAACGCCATTTGTAGCTGATAGCCCTGTTTTTCGTAGAATGGTCGCGCCTGGAAGCTAAAAGTATCAACCTGAGAAAACTGACAACCTCGTTTAACCGCTTCTTCTTCAGCCATTTGAATCAATCTGGTGCCCATCCCAGAGTGCCTCACACTATCGGAGACCCACAGCATTTCAATATTTAGCCATAGGCCTAAGGTATAACCGGTCAGCCCGCCCTGGTTTTTGCCATTGTCATCAGTAATAAATACCGCCAAGGGATTTCTGCGTTGCGCACCAACAAAACGTCGATTAAAAACTCTCAAACCGTCACTAATAGCCTCAATATCTTCAGGTTTTGGTGCATCGGTTAATTCTAGTTTCATTATTCAGCTCCTGATCATTGGGCATTAACAATACTCAATAGCCGGAAGAATCTGCAACGGATAAAAATGAGCCAATGCGTGACGATAGTCATCTAATTTGCACTTTATGGTAATTAATAGTTTCGCCGACAAAATTTAATCACATCAGGTGACTTTTAATAGGCTAATAGCTTGACAACTAAAACAATCTAAAAATGCTATATGTAGTTTATTTAAAAAAAGAACCGGCATTCTTCATCTATTATTAGTAGATGTGAAAAATAGTAGATCTGAAAGACGACAGGAGGCCAATAATGAATCGCCTAACACCCTATACCATTAAAACCGTCAGCCGAGAAAATCGCCCTATATTTGAACATGTAAATAATGAGCTGGGTTTTATTCCCAATTTATTTGGCGTTTTGGCTCATGCGCCCAAGGTATTGAATGCTTATACAAAAATGTCGGCTGTCAACGGCAGCGCAGACCTTAATCAAAGCGAACGCGAAGTGGTTAAATTAGCTTCAGCTACGGCTCATGAATGCCATTTTTGCGTGGCTGGCCACTGCGCGGTTATTGATAGAAACGATTTGCTTGCCCCAGATATTGCTCAAGCTTTACGTCAGGGCGATAATTTAGCCGATGATCGTTTAAACGCGATTGCCGCATTTACGCGGGCCATTATACGTAGCCAAGGAAATGTCTCTGAACCTGAATACCAGGCATTTTTACAAGCCGGATACAATATGGAGAATGCGTTGGAAGTCATTTTCGGCGTAAGCCTGGCAACGTTGGCTAATTTTGCCAATAACTTAGCCCAGCCGCCGTTAAACGTAGAGCTTGAGCCTTACAGTTGGGCGGGAAGCAAATAAGAACTTCCTATTCTATTTATTATTTTTTGCAGTTTAGATTAATGATTCCATCGCGTAACCACCACGATAATATCGGGTTACGCGGCAGTATTACCCAGTTCTTTTTTTGTCTGCCCGGCTAGCATATCCAACTCCACGCTTTCCGTCTAACCTGCCATCTGTGGGAACCGATGCTATTAATAATCATTTAAATTTATTATGCTGCGAACTGGTAATGAGCCATTTATTCACTAACTCACCCATTTGTCTCTCTCCGACTTTAAGGAAGCATTGATGCTCCGCCGTTTTTTCGCTTACTACACGCCGTATAAAGGGCTTTTCCTCCTCGATTTTGGTTGTGCCATTCTGGCTGGTTTGCTGGAGTTAGGCTTCCCTATGGCAGTCAAAACCTTCATTGATAAACTGCTTCCGGACCAGAACTGGTCATTGATTCTATGGGCCGCAGCCGGCTTACTCTTAATTTATTTGTTGAATACTGCTTTGATGGCCGTCGTAAACTATTGGGGTCATGCGCTTGGCGTTGGTATAGAAACCGATATGCGCCGACAAGCGTTTAGCCACCTGCAAAAACTGTCTTTCCGCTATTATGACAATACAAAAACTGGCCATATCATTACCCATGTCACTAAAGATTTAGAAGAAGTCGGTGAAATAGCGCACCACGGCCCGGAAGATTTGTTTATCGCAATCATGACCTTTATCGGGGCCTTTATCCTGATGGCCATGGTGCATCTGCCTCTGGCCCTCATCACCATTGTTATCGTGCCCTGTATGACTTATATGGTCAGCCGCTATGGTTCGCAAATGACTGATACATGGAGAAAACTATTTGGTCAGGTAGGCAATTTTAATGCGCGAATCGGAGAAAGCATCGGAGGAATTCGCGTAGTGAAGGCTTTTGCAAATGAGTCTCACGAAAAGAAACTGTTTGCTAAAGATAACGAAAACTACCGTACCACCAAGCTACGTGCTTACCGCATTATGACCACCAGCATGACGCTCAGCTATCTGAGTACCCGTTTGGTTCAGTTGATCGTGATGGTTTTCGGCACCTGGTACGTCATTCAGGGGCAATTGAGCTACGGCGGTTTCGTCGGATTCTTGTTACTAGTGGAAGTCTTCTTCCGGCCGGTGGCTAAAATCACCTCGGTATTAGAAAGCTATCCGAAAGGGATTGCCGGTTTTAAACGTTTTACCCAGTTGATTGATACTGCACCAGACATTCAGGACAGCCCAGATGCACAGCAGGTTGGCCATTTAAAAGGTGATATTTGTTATAACAATGTCACTTTCGGTTATACGCCACAAAGCCCTATCTTTACCGGCTTGAATCTGCGTATTCGCGCAGGAGAAACCGTGGCTTTCGTTGGGCCGTCTGGCGCAGGTAAAACGACCCTATGCTCTCTGCTGCCACGTTTCTACGAGATAGATTCGGGTTTGATAACCATTGATGGTATTGATATCCAAACTATGACGCAGCAATCCTTGCGTCATAACATTGGTATTGTTCAACAAGATGTCTTCCTGTTTGGCGGAACCATTCGAGAAAACATTGCCTACGGCAAACTGGATGCCAGCGATGACGAAATCATGCTCGCGGCCCAACAGGCCAAACTGGATGAACTCATCAACGCCCTGCCCGATGGACTGGACACGCGGGTAGGTGAACGCGGCGTCAAGCTGTCAGGCGGCCAAAAACAGCGTCTTTCCATTGCGCGAATCTTCCTAAAAAATCCGCCGATTCTGATTTTGGATGAAGCAACTTCTGCCCTGGATACCGCCACCGAACAGGCGATTCAGCAGGCGCTGATTGAGCTATCTCGTGGTCGTACCACGTTAGTGATTGCCCACCGTCTGGCCACCATTCAAAACGCCGACCGAATCATCGTGGTAGATAAGGAAGGTATTGTTGAACAAGGCAATCATCAGGAGCTTTTAGGACAGCAAGGCGCCTATGCCCGATTGTACAATGCGCAATTTAACGCGGCCTGATCCCCTAAATACCACCTGCGGTAGATGGCGGATGGTAAACTGGAGGAAAATTCGACCAAAACCATTCCATCGCGGGCTTAAATAGGGTAAAAGGACGCCATGAAAATTCCAAAACGAATCCAACCCTTGGTTGATGACGGCTTGGTTGATGAAGTCATCCGCCGTTTGAAAAGTGGTAAAGAAGCCGACGTCTATGTCGTTCGCTGCGGCTCCGATATTCGCTGCGCCAAAGTTTATAAAGAAGCCGAAAACCGTAGCTTCAAGCAGGCCGTACAGTATCAGGAAGGTCGCAAAGTCAGAAACAGTCGCGATGCCAGAGCGATGGCGAAAGGCTCGAAGTTTGGCCGTAAGCAGCAAGAGGAAACCTGGCAAACCGCCGAGGTTGACGCTCTGTATGTGTTAGCCAACGCCGGCGTGCGCGTTCCTCAGCCCTATGCCTGTCTAGACGGCGTATTGTTGATGGAGTTGGTAACCGATGAAAACGGCTCGGCCGCACCGCGTCTGAGCGATGTTCCTCTCACGCCGGAGCAGGCGGTGCACGATCACGCCTTGATCATTCAATCCGTGGTCCGCATGCTGTGCGCCGGGTTAGTTCATGGCGATTTGTCTGAATTCAACGTGTTAATGGATGCGGAAGGCCCGGTGATCATCGATCTACCGCAAGTCGTTAACGCCGCTGCCAATAACCATGCCAAATCCATGCTGGAACGAGATGTAGCCAACATGACCAACTATTACGGCCAGTATGCGCCTGAGTTATTAGGGCGAAAATATGCCAAAGAAATGTGGGCGCTGTATGAAGATGGCAAACTTCGTCCTGACACTCAGCTAACCGGAGTGTTTGCAGAAAGTACTCAGGCAGCGGATGTCGAGTCAGTGCTGGAAGAAATTAAAGCGGTCATTGCAGAAGAGCAGGAACGTCTGCGCGCCGCTCAGGATCCTGATTAATACCACGGGCAGAGCACTCCCTGTTGCTCTGCCATTTATTTCCCTCAAACCGATATTTTCTCTCCGCCTGACGCAACGCCAGTTTCGCATTTTCAGTTCGCCTCAGAGCGACACGGCCTCCACACGATTTTTACCCGCCTGTTTTGCCCGATACAACGCTTTATCTGCAATATCCGACATATCGCTGGCGGATAATCCCTCTTTCTTCGGAACCATCGTCGCCACGCCGATGCTGATCGTCACCTTACCTTTGGGCGACATCGCATGAGGAATATCCAACCGCTCAATAGAATCGCGCATCCGTTCAGCAACCAGAAGCGCTTCGTCATGGTTGCTTGGTGATAGCAGAACAATGAACTCCTCCCCGCCGTAACGCGCAATCATATCGGTATTTTCTCTGATGAAAGAAGACAAGGTCTCCACCACCAGTTTTAAACAAATATCCCCGCGAGCATGACCATACTGATCGTTAAAGCTTTTGAAGTTATCAAAATCGATCATTAATATGGAAAGAGACTCTTCGGATACCTGACTGACCTTCCAGGTTTGATGGTAAACCTCATCGAAATGACGACGGTTGGAAACGCCGGTCAGCACATCCGTCTGCGCTAAGGCTTTTAAAATTGATTCAGACTGCTTCAGTTCAGTTATATCGAAAAACGAGCCATACCACATCGTCGATCCGTCATCATGACGAGTAGGAAAAGATTCGCCGTGAAGCCAGCGCATTCCTTTATCCGGCAATATGACTCTAAAATCACAGCGCCAAACCGATAAATCACGGCGTGAAACCATGACTTCTTCTTGCAGCATGGCCATATCTTCAGGATGAATCAGCGAGAATATCGGATTATCTTGTTTCGGAATATTCGTCACCTGTTCTGGGGACAACCCGAATATTTTATGGATACCGTCACTACAATACTTAAAATAAGACTCTCCCGCTTCACTGAGATGATAGGCATAAATCATCGCTGGGATGTTTCGCGTCAACTTGTCCATTATTCTTTTGCTGTTTTCCAGCTTTATCAATAGCTCTTTACGCTCGGAAATGTCTGAGATCAGGCTGACATAACCAATGGGCTCTTTATACTCATTATTAATAACGTGTATGCTTAAATCGCCCCAAAAAGCATCACCGTCTTTGCGTCGATAAAGCCATTCGCTTGATTCAGGTTGGTTCTTCAACAGATTTTTTACGCAGCTTTGCTCGGCTTTGTTGGAGTCGACATAGATAACCTCCGTCGCTAATTTTCCTAAAACTTCTTCCTTTTCATAGCCAAACATCTTTTCTGCGCCAGCGTTGAAAATCTGGATACGATTATCCAGATCGGTCGTGATAATCGCTACCTGAGTTGCAGCATTAAGCAGTGATTCCAAATGCAGATTAATCAGTTGATCATTACCGGCATGTTTATGAGATCGATCACTTTTACGATAGTTGCCCGCTAATCTCCTGGCGAAGAGCCGCAGGCTATTTCGGTAAAAATAACGTAAACTCATAAAATTAACTCACCTATATTTAAAGATGTAAATAAAACAATAACGTTTCATTAAGTTTATTAATGATAATTACTGTAAATGATAGCATAGGTGACTGTTTTTTTATAGAACCCAAAGGGATGCTGAGAACAAGGTAAGTTGTGAGAAATAATAGAATTGTTTTTACCTATAAATATGATAGCTATAATCAATATGTTACACCCAAGCTAATGCCTTACTTTTTAAATGGTCTAACGTAACCTATTCTTCCATCGCCATTATTACTACACTTTGTTTAAATAAGTATTGTTGAGAAATTTTTAGTATTAATTACAGCATTAAACATTACAGTAGTGATATATTTCGTAAATCCAACATTATTAACTTTAACAACCGTTACTCTCAATTTAAAAAAAGGGCTATCCGTCATATTAAAGTAGATTAGCCCATAGATTCTAAGCGCCTTTCTGAACAGTCTTGTGTATTAATTCGGTATTATTGATTAAATCGAACGGCAATGTGATCGGACATATAAGTCATCATCGCAGCTATAAGCGGGACGGCAAACAGCCTAACCGTACCGGTTGCAGCCCCCAGCACGGCGTAATCCAGCGTATTCCCCCCCTGATGCGTTGGCACATTGGGATCAACAACGTGGTAAGTATTCAGCATCGTAGTGCCAGGCAATGACAAGCTGGCGCGTAAACTATCCGGCGATTGGTTAAAATCCCCCATGAGTATCCAAGTTGCCTCCGCACGCCGCGGTAATACGCTGTTAGCCATATAGTTATCAATGAATTGCACAATCATCGCAGCCTCATTATGTTGATGCGCTCCAGCGTGAAGGCTAAAAAAATAGTCATTACCGATTCGAATGCCTAATGTTGGCCGTGCATTAGGCCCGGTTTCCAACGGAGGAATAATAAGGACTTCATCCGCCCGAATCCGCGAGGCAATAGCAATATTAACCCGATGCGCGTTGGTATCATGATCTATATGATAGATATAAATATTTCCGCCACGTCGTCCGCCGGGTTGCCAGAGCGATTCTTCAACGTCGGAGATCACACCACGCCGTTGTGGATTGACTCTATTTGGTGCCCCGCCGGCGATTCGTTGTAAATCAATGCCTCCTGGGGTTCCCGGACTGGGATAAGGGCATGCGGAAGGCGGTCTGGCCCCCGCCTCCTGAATGGCAACAACCTGGATATTTTCACGCAAAAACATATTGGCAATGCCGCTAACCCATTTAGAATTACTGGCCGCGCCGCTGCCCGCGCCTTGAATATTCCAGGTCGCTAATTGGTAGTCTGTCACTGAGGCTGATAATAACGTTGACCAATACAAGCCTCCAAACACAAACATCCTAGATAAAACACTCTTCATTATTCACTCCCTGTGGATTCACTCAGTTATTGAGCGGAGGTACGATGGTCCAGTAATGATAAAAATTGATCTCTTCGCATTTATCACTGTATACATAGTAATGGCTGATGCCAGGATGAATATAAAGGCATTCATTATTACTATTAAACCGCATAAGCATTCCGCCAGAGCTGACCAGTTCCAGATTGATTTGCTGAGTTCTCAATAAGGGATCACAGGTATCTTCAATGACCTGATATTCTGTCCCGTAATATTGTAGGCATAGTCCTGAGTATCTATTTTTAAATGATACCGTACCATTCCTATTATAAATATATTTCCAGTTTGCATTTTCTTTCCATCCTCCATTAAGATTATATGCATAATCAGCAGATAGATATTCTTTTTGTTTGTATTCGGAACTGTAGACCAACGTGCCGCTACCAATATTATAGAGAGATACAGCCTGATTACTTTCTTCCAATACGCGCGATGATAAGTGTTCTCGGTTATCAGAACGAGGGATGACATTATTAATGTTGTGAGCCTCAGCATGAATTCTCACTGTAAGTAAAATGATAAATATCAGTGCCATGTTTGGTTTTTCTTTATTCATGATTTACCTTTAGTCCGTTTATTGAAATTTAGAACTTCCGTTTCCCACCCCATGCTATTCTCACCTCAGTTCAAACTGTAAAATAATAGCATCCGGAGCCTGGCATTACGCTTATCCGAATTAAATATCACACTGAAAACAACGTAATAAGCCTTACTAACAAATAAAAATAATCTCCTAGCCAATTTCAAATAAAAATCAAATTATAAACCCAATAATAACCATGCGAATTAATATAATATCGACGCATAACTATAAATTGAATATTTACTGTAGAGGATAAGTAGTCGAATGGCGCAACAGATAAATTAAGTGAATTACTGGCCTAATTTAAATTATTGGTCCATGCTTAGACTCGAAATATAAACCAGAACCTGAGTTATATTGGAAATTATTGATCCGAAACCGCAAGGAGATAGGCATGTCATTTAAATCATTACGTAATATCCCATTGGCTGGTTTGCTGCTGTGCGCAGCCACCGCGTCATTTGCTGCCGCTACCAGCCCGACTACGCCAGCGGATATGAGCTGTAAAGAGTTTATCGACCTGAACCCGAAAAGCTTCACTCCGGTCGTATTCTGGATGTTGAATGACGATACGCAATATAAAAAAGGCGATTTCGTTGACTATCAAGAAATTGATACCGTTGTAACGCCGAAGGTGGTTGAGTTATGTAAGAAATCACCAGAGAAGAAGGTCAGCGACTTTAAGCAAGATATTGTTAACTTCGCGAAAAAACACCTGTAATCGTTTTCAGAGACTCCTTCTCGGCCGCAGGGGAGTCTCTGTTATTTCTCTTTTATGGTTGAGTTGAATAGTTGAGCGATTAGGTTACAACGTCACTAATCAGGTTGCGTGACTTAACAACAACGCTCCCCTTTTCATCTCAGTCGAAGTGGACTACAGAGACTTAGACTTTAAGAATGCTGCATGGTCGACGAACATTTTCACCGGATCAAGATGCACTGGCACTACGCCAGCCGTTTGGTTGACCGCATCCATATGGTCCATTGAATAATTCGAACGAATAACTTTACCTAAATGCATACTAAAACGCCCTACCATGCCATCGTTCTGTTCTGCCTCTCTAATAAAGAATTGTGAACCAACGCGCATCGCGATATGCAGTGGATCAGCTGTATTCAACCCTTGCTCAAGAATCCCTCCTTGGATAAATCCACCCCATGAATAGTAATGAACGCCGTTTTCAACTTCCTTGCCTTCGCCCCCCCATTTCTCTGGCAGACCCTGCGGATATTTGGCGTTAAATTCCGTAACGCCTTTCGTGGTTAATGCATCCAGTGACGCAATAGCATCCTGAGGCAGTTCTGGATGACCACTGAGTAAAGACATTAAATTTGTGAATGTAGAGACAACCAAATTAGCCACTGATTCAGGCAGGCCACCTTCGACAAAGGCTTCACGAACCCGATCGGCAAACTCTGAACCGTGGTTGACACCGTTAACCGAAGTGACAGACGCCACCAGGTCAGGACGCATCGCGGCAGCATAACGGCAGGCTAAAGGCCCTTGGCTGTGGCCGATGAGATTCACCTTTTTCGCTCCGGTTTTATTCAAAATATATCGAATAAAATCAAGTAGTTGCTCACCTCTCGTTTCATTTGAATTGGTTGCAGAAACTGACGCAGTGAACACTTGTGCACCGGCAACTTCCAATGCTGGCTGGATTTTGAAAAAGTAGGGATAGCCCAGCATTTTGTCAAAACCAAATAGGCCGTGTACTAAAATAATAGGGTACTGTGTTTTTGTTGAAGTTTTCATATTACTCATCCTTGAATTAATTTTCATTATGTGTACAGCAATATACTGTATATATGCACAGCATTTATATGGTGGATAAAATACAACAGGAAAATAATGCGAAATGCGCAAATGATGACCAGCATCATGTTTGCAGCTCCGATTGTAACCCGCAATAAACACTTTAGTTACACTAATGAAACTTTCTCTATTTTCTTCATTGAGGGCAGTCAAAATTAAAGGGTTTCGACTTCATCATAACCAGCCATTAAAAAAACAAAAAAATATAGCTTTATTTACAATTGGTTATAAATTAACTGACGATAAAAATCTTAGAGATAAAGACTCGGGGAGAGGCATCTGTTTTGCCGTCTACTATGGAAAAACAGATGATAGATAAAATAAAATGATGATAAAGATAAATGCCAGTCCTACTCATCTGCGCCTGGCGCCCAACCTTATTTATAAACAGGTACAATATTTAGTGCACTTATTGAGCAATGGCCTTAATTTCGACCATTAATCCATAGTGCAATTCGGCTACGGGTACTACGCAACGCACTGACCGATGTTCCCCTAAACAATGAGCGTATAATTGATTGAATTGCAAGCACAATCCTTCATCGTTCAGATACCCCCGAATCCGTATCAACGCACTGCAATCGCAGCCACAACTAAGCAGTACGCGATCTATATTGTCGAATACCTGTGCCAACTGAGATTCAACTGGCTGATTCGTCAACGGTTTCCCTAGAGCAATTATGGTCAACTGGCCGAAAAGATAGGCCCGGCCGTCGGCGCAGGCTACGTGGCTGTCATGGCCTGGCGGCGGATTTCTATTAAGATTTATCAGGTGAATATCAGAGATTAATTTTCCTGCTGGATGAAGTGGGCAAAGCGGCTGAGATCCACATTTCCACCGGAAATTATCACCCCGACCCGTTTGCCGCGCAGGTCCAGCGCCTCCCCAAACGCCACAGCGGCCGCCAGACATCCCGTAGGCTCGGCCAGTATTTTCATCCGACTAGCAAGAAATTTCATGGTTGTAATTAACTCAGCGTCGCTGGCGGTAAGTATGTCGTCCACTCGTTCTTGTATCACCGGAAAAGTATAGTTTCCCAGAAATGGCGTCTGCGCACCGTCGGCAATAGTGTGCGGCGTAGCGATTTTCACAATTTTCCCACTGCGAAAGCTCTGCTGCCCGTCATTACCCGCTTCAGGCTCAGCGCCGATCACCAAACAGTGTGGATTCAAAGCCTTGGCGGCCGTGGCGCAGCCAGATAACAGACCGCCACCGCCCAAAGGAACGATGAGTACATCCAGGTCCCCCACTTCCTCAAACAGTTCTTTCGCCGCCGTGCCCTGCCCAGCCATTACATGGGGATGATCATAGGGAGGTATCAGCGTTAAACCTCGTTCAGCCGCCAATCGTTTTCCAATCGCATCGCGATCTTCGGTATAGCGATCGTAGAGAATGACTTCGCCACCGTAACCTTTGGTAGCGGCAATTTTCACCGCTGGCGCATCAATAGGCATAATGATGGTGGCGCGGATGCCCAGTTTTCGCGCGGCCAGTGCGATGGCCTGAGCATGATTGCCAGATGAAAAAGTGACGACCCCCTTCTCTCGCTGCTCTGGTGTTAACTGCGCTAAAGCGTTAAAAGCGCCGCGAAACTTAAAAGCGCCCATGTGCTGAAAATTTTCACATTTGAAAAACAACGACGCTCCGGTTTGGGCGTCTGCCGTGGCAGAAGTGAATACCGGTGTTTTGACTACTTCATCGGCAATACGTTGATGTGCCTGTACAATATCGTCATATCCAATTGCGAGCCGGGGCATTTTCAACTTCCTTCATCAGTTGGGAGATAGGTATAAACTGTGGAGCGCGCGACCCCAAAATTGTTGGCCACGACTGTTTGCGCATTTTTCAAATCCATCAATCCTTCCTTGGCCAATTGCCGAACCACTTCACGGCGTTGAGCCGGCGTCAGGCCGCGTGGCGTGGTGTTCCAGGCCGTGGCGAATTGTTCCAATCGCGCACGCAGAGTTTCCAAACGCGGGGATTGCAGATTTTCCTGAATGTCATTGGGCAACGTTTGCGTCAGCTGCGCCAGACTGCTGCTAACGGCGGAGAACAGAGAAATATCCATATTGAGGCAGAGCGCACCAATAAACTCTCCTTTGCTATTTTTCAAACCGATAGAGGTGCTTTTGGCTGGGCGACCATCGGGAAACTGATTGGGGTAGTTTTGGAGCACTTCGGGAAAGTTAGGATCGGCTATGCGGCTCAACCCCAGTTCTGTAGCAGGTTCCCCCACTTCTCGTCCGGACAAATTATTAGCAATTGCCACAATGGCGTACTCCGGATGGGTTAAATCGTGCAGCACGAATTCCACCAGCGGCGCAAAAGTGTTTCCTAAGGCTTCGACAATTTTTTTGCTCTCTCGAAGTAAGAGCTGGTCTTCTGTAAGTTTCATTTCTGAATTATTGTCATTAAGTGACATAATGTCAAATACTGACAATAATTACCGTCCACATATTTTTAGGCAATAAAAAAGCTGCACCAGGCAGCTTTTTACAGAGTTCCATTTCACCTATCGCACATCATCATAGGTGAAATAAATAGAGGCTATTTCGCTTGTTCACTCAGTGAAATCGAGCTTTTTAACGCCTGATCCTGCTGATGACGTTCCAAAGCGAGTTCAATCAGTGTAGTGATAAGCTCGGTAGAATTGATGCCAGTGGCGCGCCACAGCTTCGGATACATACTGATGTTGGTAAAACCAGGTAACGTATTGATTTCATTGATGACAATTTGGTTATCAGGCGTCAGGAACACGTCCACACGCGCCATACCCAAACACTCCAGAGTACGGAACGCTTCCACAGCTACGGCGCGAATATTATCGCTGATGTGTGGCTCCAGAACCGCCGGAATCACAACCTGAGCACCGCTGTCGCTAATATATTTGGTATCGTAAGAATAAAATTCATCGCTGATCACCACTTCGCCACACAGGCTGGCTTTCGGGCGATCGTTTCCCAATACCGCACATTCGATTTCACGCCCAACAATAGCCGATTCAACCAATACTTTATGGTCAAAACTGAAGGCCAGCTCGACCGCATGGGCAAATTCTACGGCATTACGAACTTTACTGACCCCAACGGAAGATCCCTGATTAGCCGGTTTGATAAACAGCGGCAACCCCAGTTTCTCCTGCACTTGCTCAAAAGTGTATTGGTGACGATTGGCGCGGGTTAAAGTGATAAACGGCGCAACGTTCAGCCCGGCATCCCGCAGCAGGCGCTTGGTCACGTCTTTATCCATACTGGCAGCCGAACCGACTACGCCAGAGCCGACAAAGGGAATGTTCGCCATGCGAAGCAAGCCCTGCAAAGAGCCATCTTCGCCTAGCGTACCGTGAACAATAGGGAAGACTACGTCCAGTTGCGTCAACGCTGCGGCATTACTTGCATCAATCAGTTGATGCTGTCGTTGGCCCGGCACCAAAGCGACGTTTTGATTCGAGTGATTCAGGGCGATCAACGCAGGGTTTTCCGCGTGTAACAGATAGCTCGACGCATCGTTAATATGCCACTGGCCCTGTTTATCAATGCCTAACAAGGTGACTTCAAATTTTTCCGTATCTACGGCATCAACAATATTTTTAGCCGATTGCAATGACACTTCATGCTCAGCCGACTTGCCACCAAAAATGACCCCAACCCGTATTTTCGTCACGCCAGATTCCTTCTTCAACCCATTACCAACCGATAAGTAAAGTCATGCTAAAATTCGCACAGCAACATTGTTATTCTGCTTTTGGGTAACCCCGGCACGTTAGTTATTCTGCCCCCGATAAATGGGCGGCGAAATGTGACAATTCAGTGCTCTAACAGCAGGCTCATCACACTAATACAGTTTTCTGCTCTACGTAAGTCTTTCCTTGCGGAATAAGACAATCTTGACGCTGGAAAAAGCTTATTGCTAGCTAAATACTCTAACTAACCCAACCTTGGCTTGGTTTTAATAAATTTCAGATCGCAACCTGACGTATTCTGGTTAATAAAGCACCGCATTATTTTACAGCCATCTGGCATAAAAAATTCGATTAAAATATTTCCCCTTTCATAATTACGCCGTTAGGTAACTCTCTCTATCCGTGTAATAATCCATAGACAGGTAGCATTTAGTTACCTTATTTCAGTGAGTTACCGTGTATCGGTGATTTCCACACTCTTTCTACCGTTGCCTATTTTATTTGGCTAGCGTCAGGGACTCAGACTATGCGCAGGATTTTCCTTCTTCTTTCTTCACTTATGTTTTCATCTTATTCGTTGGCGGACTGCCAGAGCTTTATTCCTCAATTGGCGAAAACACTACATCCGGAATTAACGCTAGCGCCGTCAAACCTGAACATCTGTAAAGTCTGGCCCTATGCACCGGATAAAACTATTGTCGTGATGACCCTGATTTCGGATATTCCCGAACAGTATTCCGATCAACCGACTTATGATGTCGATGTATTAGTGGTCGATTCGGCTACCGGTAAGTTAATCGCTCACCGCTACGATCAAAAAGCCATCAGCGATGATGCGATTTATACCGATAACATTAGCATTGACACCGCACGCTATCAATTAACGGCGGAGAACCGCGCCTTCGGCATACGCACCTACCATCGCGGTTCATCGCGCGTTAATCCAATCGCGGACTACGTATTAACCTTATATAACCTGCAAGATGGCAAACTGAATAAATTAACTAAGCCGTTGCAGATGGATCAATATAGCGGCGAATGGGACGGTAACTGTACCGGTGAATTTTCCGAAGATAAACGCACGATTTCCGTCGCTAAAACCCAGACTCACGGCTTTAACGATCTGCAAATCAATTCGGTCACCACTTCCCGTCGCAGCGAATTATTAAAAGAAGATAACTGTGTCGATAAAGAAGTCAAAGTGAGGAAAAACAGTATGCTGTTGAAATACAACGGCACAGAATATTCAGTTCCTCAAAAAGCGTTAAGTTTTTATCCGTTTTAGCGAAAGCCCCTTTTTGTCAGCACAGCGCTGGGCATGCACCATGCCCAGCGAAACTTCACCCTGAATTTAACGCTAATATTTCAGCGAGATAATCAACATGACGGAACAACAGCGCGCGCCTTTAGCCATTGGCATCGATTTAGGCACGACCAATAGCCTGATTAGCGTTTGGCAAGAGGGGCAAGCGGTACTGATTCCCAACGCCTTAAACGAGTTTTTGACCCCATCGGTGGTCAGTATCGACGAGGACGGCTCTATTTTGGTGGGACGCGCCGCGCTTTCTCGCCTGACCACTCATCCAGAAAGGTCAGCCTCAGTGTTTAAACGCTATATGGGCAGCAAAAAGCAGTTCAAACTGGCTCAGCAAAACTTCGATGCGCCCGAACTGTCCGCTCTGGTGCTGAAATCCCTGAAGGCCGATGCAGAAAACTATCTCGGCCAACCGGTTAGCGACGTTGTGATTTCAGTTCCGGCCTATTTCAGTGATGAACAGCGCAAGCAAACCCGTTTTGCCGCTGAGCTGTCGGGGCTGAATGCGGTTCGGTTGATCAACGAGCCGACCGCCGCGTCCATGGCTTACGGTTTGCATACTCAGAATCACGGGCGCACTTTAGTGTTCGATTTGGGCGGTGGAACCTTCGATATTACCGTTCTGGAATACGCATTACCGCTGATCGAAGTTCAGGGTTCCGCCGGTGACAACTATCTGGGGGGCGAAGACTTCACTCAGGCGTTGATAAATGCGGCGCTGAAAGAGTGGCAATTGTCTGCCGAATCGATACCGGCAACGGATTTGTCTCGCCTCTACCACAGCGCCGAACAGCTGAAATATCAGTTCAATGGGCAAACGGCCCGCTACGAATTAAGCTGGCACTGGCAAGACAAGCATTGGTGTATGGCTCTGGATGAGCTACGTATTGAAGACATCTGGCTACCGCTGATCAATCGCCTGCGGGCGCCTATCGAACAGGCGTTGCACGATGCACGTTTGCAGCCACAGCAGTTGGATCATTTGGTGTTGGTCGGCGGCGCATCACGGATGAACATCATTCAGAAACTCGTGGTACGTTTATTCGGCAAACTGCCACATCAGCACCTCGATCCTAGCACTATTGTGGCGTTAGGTGCCGCCGCGCAGGCCGCCTGTCGTTTACGTAATGAAGATATCGAAGAAGTTATTTTGACCGATGTGTGCCCCTACACCCTAGGTATTGCTACCGCCGAGGAGAAACGCAGCGGTATTTTCTCACCGATTCTGGAACGAAATACCGTAGTACCCACTTCGCGGGTGGAGACTTACTCCACTCGCTATCCGAATCAAAAAGCCATCAGTATTGCCATTTATCAAGGGGAAAGTCCTCACGTAGATAACAATATCTTTATCGATGAGTTTGAAGTTCCAGTTCAGCCTAACGGACGCTTGCAATCTCTCGATGTGCGCTTCAGTTACGATATCAACGGGTTGTTAGAGGTGGACGTGAATATTCCAGACAGCGGCGGCACTTTTAGCAAAGTCATCGACCATAGCCCAACCGGACTGACAGAGCAGCAGCGTCGGGAAAGCCATCAACGTCTCAACTGCCTGAAAATCCATCCTCGCGACAGTCTGCACAATCGGGCGTTATTAGCGCGTATTGAGAAAGCCTGGGCGCAGACGTTAGGTGACCCGCGCAGGCAAATTGGCATTTGGTTACGGGAGTTCGAGACGGTGTTGGCCGGGCAGGATGAAGAGGTTATCGCGCCGATTCGTCAACGATTGGAACAGTTTCTCGACGATATGCAGCTATAAACCATTTAGGACTCAAGCGAGATATGTAGCTTAAACCGATCGTAACTTAAGCGAATTGCGACTTAAGCCCTATGCCGCGATAGCAGAGACGAAAACGCGGGAGGCACCTGCGACGGTGCCTCCCCTCGGTTATTCGCCATTGCCCGCTGGCGGCCCGCTATGGGTAAATCCAGGATAACTTTTACCGAAGAAAAACAGCAGCAACGGGAATAGGGTTAGCATACTGACCAAAGCCTGAAGGCGCGGGGATTCCTGATTGAGATCGTTGGCGCGACGAGTCAGACCGCTAAACAGATTTCCCACCATCAGGACAGAAAGTAGCAACGTATTAGGCAAAGTATCCAGCAGCACTATATCGCCAACCAAGCTAATCAGCAGGGTTCCACCCGCCACTTGCTTCACTAATCCTCCGCGGCCCAGGCGCGTTTTCAAACGCCAGAACTGCCAAAAGCGACTCACCTGACGCGGCGCATTTTTGAAACCGGCTAAACGCTCTCGCCCTAATTGTACCAACATAATGGCGGTTAATCGCAGCGCCGGATCTTCCTCTTCATCTTGCGCCCAAAGTAGCCATTCATCGCTCAATGATTGTTCCGGCAGATAGTCCGGGTTGTCATAAAAACGGAAATTACCGGTAGCCAGACTCAGTAAGCGTGGATTTTCCTTCAGTAACGCTGTTTTAGATTCCAGATGCGGCGGCGTGATATCCACGATCATTTTTTTAAACGCCGCTTCATCCCGGGTTTCCGTCTGTTGCTCTTGCAACGCTGCCACATAATCATGCACACCGTGGTAGGAGAAGAAAGCCCACAGCAATGATTTATGAGGCATCGGCGATTGCGCCATCAGAGACTGCCACTTAGCCTGATAAAAATCGCAACCGCTAACGTGCGCGCAATACTGATAGTGAGCCACATAATCATCCACCGTCAGCGGCAAATGCGTCCAGCAAAGATAGTGGAGCCGGTCTTCCATGCGTAACTGATGTTTTAACTGCTCAACCCCGTTGCCCCGAGTCAAATCGACTCGTTTAAACGCTCGAAACAGCGAAAAAGCCAAGTGCTGCGGCGGTAGAAGGCGTGAATCAGCCTGACAGATCGTCGCCATTTGATCATCGGCAAATCCCAGCATCAATATCAGCAAGATACCCTGACGGAAATCATCACGATGAGAAATATTTTGCGGCGCGGGTAGCTCGATTTTATCCATTGTAGACAAGAATGTGAGCCAATCCTTAATCGGTTCCAGTTTGGGCTGGTACAACTCGCTTTCATATAAATGTGCGAGATTCAACGCAGGTAAATGACGCCATTGCCACAACCACATTTGGCACTGACGGATCGCCGTTTCCTGACCCAATATTGACGGCATTGGTTGATCCTGCGGACTATTCAGCCAATGAATTAACCCGGCGATCACTGTGGAATGTGTTAGCCAATCCAATCGTTGGGCAGCCTGTCGCTGTAATCCATGTAAAATCAGGGCTGCCAGCGGCGAATCCGGCTGCGGTTCATCCAGAATATCCTGTAATAACGCTTCGTTCCCCAGTGCTAACATGCTGGCGTGCCAATACAAACGGTCGATCTCATTCTCACCGCGATTATTCAGCAAATGCGGGTACATACTCTCTAACCGATGCGCGCCCGATTTCCATTTCACCAGCGCTTCCCCTTGCGGAGAAAACGTCAGCTGCGATGCATTTCCCCAACGCACCTGCGTCTGAATCGATTGGGTCGGCCTCAGATATTGCTGCTCATCGTCATCGATTTCCATCGAGGTATCAGCCGGATAACTGGGGCGATCCAACGCCTGAATCAGCAATGGCAACATTTCCGGCTGCTCGCGGCGACACCAGGACAACATGCCCTGCTCGGCTTCAGCATGTTGATCTAACTGATACAAGGCCATCCAGTGAGCTATCGCCTGCTCGCCGTCGCCCAGTAAATTGGCATGGCGAGCGCACAGGTACAGCCAGTCCGCATCTCGCGGAGATTCTGCCAGTTTTGCCTGACAAAGGTCCCGCAGCCACGGGCTGGGGATTTCGGCTAAACTGAACCAACGAGCCATTTGCTGTAATAATTGCTGACAATCTGGCCAGAATATCGCTACCGGCATCAACAACCAGCGCCGTAACGCCGCGGCAGGCTGTTCCCAATAAAGCTGGCGCGCATGATGGAAATAAACCACAGTTTCCACCTGTGCGGGCAAACTCATCGACGACAGCAAGGAAAAATCGAACATATCTTCACGATAGATATGATTTAGAAATGCATCCATATCAGCCGCAGCTTGTAACGATATTTCATCTAGCCTCTTGCGCCATTGCAAACGTTCCGCCAGCAGCCGGACACAGTTAGCGGAAAGCGCAGCCCCCTGGTGAACGCGCCCTAACAGCGGCCAACGTAAACGATCGACTATTGTCACGCTGTATTGATCAAGATGATAAATGAAACGATGCCAGCTCTCCGGCTGATAGCGCTCGGTCGGATTGACTAATAGCTCATCGAATTCGCTCAGCAGACGTTGAATCGCCGGATAATCCTCATCGATAAACTCATCGTCGTCGTCGTCCTCATCTTCTTCAGAATCTGACTCATTATTGATGACGCTTATCCGTTGTTCACTCTCTGTGACATTATTCTGGTTCCACAGGGAACGGGAAATCACCGGTTTCTCCGCCCAGCGGCGCGCCTCATCATAGGCCGCACGCAGTCGCTTAAACCCTTCAGGATCGCTTTCCGGATGGAAGTCAGGCAAACGCTGACGATAAGCCGCCTGAATAATCTCCTGATCTTCCGTTGGAGCCACGCCCAGCAGTGCCCAGCAATTTGTCTCCATCACAGATTCACTCCCTGTAAAGATTCTGGTCGTTCTATTTCGATTATTTCGATTTGCCACGGAAGGCGCTTAAAAGTCGGGTTTCGGGTGAGATACAATTCGCTGGCATACTCCATGCTAGCCGCCGTGCCGCTGCATTGACTGAGGGCAAAATTCAGGGTTTCCGGCGTGTCGTTATCTTGCGTTAACCAATAGGCTCGGCCAATCAGAAAGGCGTTATAATAACTTTCCCAATCACCGTAATAATGCCTAGCGCGTGAAGCAAATTGGGTATGGAACCACAGATTTTCCTCTTCATTAATCCAACGGTTGAGCAGCCCAATGCGGCATAAAAAACTGACGCGAGCCAAATCCCAGGCCTGAATTCCTCCTTCACCGCAAATTGCCGCCGTCTCAGCGACCAGATTGAGCCAAACCTGCTCTCGCCCGGTGCGTTGAGCCACGTAATCCTGCCATTCCCTATGGCTAAAGCGATGCCACATATGATAATAACCTGCCAAATGTGGTGCGTGGCCGTCATCGGTCATCCGAACGACCATAGCGATCAGTTCCTCGCGATTATCCACGCCCCAGCTCTCGGTTAAATCTACCGTAGTATCAAAAGGATAGAATTTAGGGCAATCATAGGCCGCCCCCTGTTCCTGGTTCAGGGCAACCAAAGGCGCAGATAGCGTCAATAACCAGCGCTGATAATTTTGATCAATCAAAGGAGTGTCCATTCATCTGAATTCGTTCTCGGTATCCGTTAGCAGTGAGCCACGAAAAATAAGGCATCACCGCTAAGATAAATGCCAGAGGCAAATTTGGGCGAAACGCCGCCCTTCGTATCAATAGTTAGCTTTAATTAGCTTTCGTAAACCCAGGTATGTTTAGGACACCCCTGCGGGCCGGGGGAAATTTGCTTACCACTTTCATCAAACTTTGTTTCGCACCCCCCTACAACCACGCCTTGTTTATAGATTCCGCGGCTTTTTACCTGTCCATTTGGGTAATAACAGATATTTTCGCCCTCTCGATGAGCCCCCTGATTATCCTTATACTCTTTCCCCTCGAGAACAAAAGCTTCAAAACCTTGCAGATGGACGCGACATTCAATCTGACCGTTCGGATAATAACTAGTCTGAATACGCGAATCATTTTTACCTAGCAGGGTTTCATCTTTTTTCTGCCCGTTGGGGTACCAGCTATTATTAGTTTGCTGACGTCCCCACAGATAATCTTTATCGCTCACTGGACTGCCATCGGGGTTAAATTCGCGCTGATGTCCGCAATAGCCGCTTTGTTCAAAACCATTACTGAATTGGCAAATGTTAGCCTCAATCAGCAATACACCTTTCTCATTGAATACCTGACGGATACCGGTATTTCTACCGCGAATGTAATCAGCAATTTCTTGAGGCTTACCGTTAGGGAAGTTATAGCGGAAGGAGCCATGCAGTTCTCCATTTAAAAATCCACGATCTGCACGTAACGTCACGCCATCTTCGTAATAAACAATTTCTCGTCCGTTTAGTTGTCCGTGTGCATAAGTACCACGAGACAGTAATTTACCTTGCTCGCTGTACACTTCTTTATCACCGGATAATTCACCAGATTTATAATTAGAATATTCCCGCAGTTGGCCTTTGGCATCAAATTTACGATATGCCCCGTCCCTTTGACCTTTGCTCAGCACTAGCTCTTCGCGACCGCCGTCTTCGGTCAAAATAAGCCAATCGCCGGTTCTGAGGTCGTGCAAATAGCTGCCGACTGCTCCGGGCATTCGCCAGTGACCTTCTTTTTCACCGTTTACGTAGTTTCCCTGCTCAGTAATCTTCCCTTTAAACTGTCTCTCGCTTGGGCCATTACGCCGATCGTTAACAAAAGTATCGAACCCCGTTAGGCCATAGTCTTCACTGGCTTCACCGTCACTAATTTCCCAACGCCCTTCGCGTTTGTCGTTCACCATCATGCCGGTGCGACTTGCTTCACGCCCGATGATTTTCCATTTACCGTGGCGTTTGCCGTAAACATAAGTGCCGAATAATTGCTCCTGTTCGCCGTTATTGATACTCCATTCGCCGGTTTCTTTCCCTTGTTTATATTGTCCGCGTGTCATAATTTCGCCCATTTGATAGACAATATATGGGCCATCTTCAGTACCGCGATATTGTTTAGGATCGGCTTCCCAGCTCATTCTGGCAATATGGTAACTTGGGCGCGCATCTTCTTCGCTAAATACCCAGCGGATATAAGTAACAGTCAGGAAAAGCCCTTCTTTTTGCTGGTATGTTTTTTATAAAATACCGCGTCGGTAGAGAAGAGATCTTTAGGTTCAGGTATGGGTTGCTCGTCTTCATTAAAGTAGCTGACCAATTTCCCCTGCAAATGATCGATCGCGTCAAATTCCGCAATTCCGGTCGGCTGGTAAGTTATAGCGAGGTCGAATGGCGTCAATTTAGCTAATGCGGTTTTAATCATCACCGCCGTCGGCGCTTTTTGATTGCTGATAATCTTATCGAGGGCAGACTGCAATTTATCGACTTTAACAAAACCGCGACCATTCTCCCAATAGCGATAAGCTCGTAATTGATAGGCCTTGCCGGTTTTACTTAATACCAAGGTCAGCGGGCCAGCGTTATCCATATCGAAGAAAAAGACCGACTCAATACTGGCATGGCCAAAACGATCCAGCGTACGCTGTGTAGGATCCGGGTTAGCTTCGTCCTCACACAGACAATAATATCCGTTAACCCCATTGGCCTCTTTAATAAAGGCGATCACGGCGGTGCCTTCTCTGGCACCATAAATAACCGGGTGAGCCAGCATTTTGCCATCGAAGAAGTAAGATTGAGTTTCAGCTGCCTGAGCACCGCTTCCCAACGTCAACATCCCGGTTAATATGGCTATCCCTATACTTTTCATTTAACAATCAGCCTTAGCGCTCAGCAATTTTTAATAATTTATAAAATTGCGTGAGTGTATATGCCAAATTGTCTATTTAAGCAATATGATTAGTTGATTAACCAGTCTGCTGCCAAAACTGCTCTAATCAATTGACAATAAAAGAATAAAAATTTTGGATATGGCAGTGTTAAACCCCTTTATCTCTACATTTTTTAGTGACAGACACGGCGCTGAGGAATTTAACTCCCTAGCTCAAACGCCTGTTCAAAGGGCAAAATGTAGCATTTAGCTTAATTCAATTTTTATCGCCGCCATTCCATCTCAAAACACTGCAAATATTTTTGCGCTGACGGTGAAAAATACTCGCCCTCACGCAGCAAATTAAAATCATGGCGTAAATAAAATGCCAAAGCGTTGGGGGTTGAGGAAAGCCTCAGGGTATTAATACCGCGGGCAATAGCCTCCTGTTTAATAGCGTCCAGTATCCGTGAACCCACGCCTTTTCCCTGATAGGTATCCCGCGTAAATACCGCCTCCACAGAATGATTTTTAAGATCGAGAAAGCCTGAACCAACGGGACAGATCCCTGCTTCATCATCTATAACAAAACATGGATTGACCATGATGACCGGAGGAAATCCCGATGGCATGACATCTGGCGTAAAAGCCGCAAGCGTGGCCTGATCATAAACGTTCCGACAGCCACTCCTAAGGGCATTATTTCTTAGCGCCCATAGCGCCTCGGCTTCTTCTACTCTGGCTTTTCTCACTTGCATAAACGCCCCTTTCTATAATGTCAATGTCGTCGTACCAAAGTATATTGCCCTATTGTGCCCATAGGGGCTGTGATTGCGCGTTCAAATAGCGTAATAGTTCCGCGAGATAAATCCGTTACTAATCATCAATAATAGATTTCAATGCAAACTGGAGGTAATATTATTCTCGTTGCTGATATATTTATCTTTACTGAGCAACAATAAGGTAAACGGAATTTAAGGGGAAATGAATGGACTTGAAAATAGTTTTTTTGCTGGCTTGCGCCACATTAGTTGCCGGATGTTCAAGCTCTTCCGATGCTGATTCTTACTATCAGTGTCACGATAAGACCTCAGCAGAATGTCGTGGTAAATATATGAGTTCTGGCCATGTGATAAATGAAAAAGGCCAGACTGACCGTCGAATGCAGCAGGTTCAACAACGCGGTCAACAGGACAACTCTACCGACGGTGGCGCTCGCTTTGGCTGGTAAGCCTTCAGTTTGCGTCTTTTGACCTCTACTGAAATCCTAAAAAGCCTATTACTCAGATAGCGCCGTCTGTTTCGGCGCTATCCTTATTTTCCCACTGGCGCAGTGCATTAAGATTAAAATCCTCTTGTTAAACTGCCCTGGAAAAACGCCTTAATAATAAACTTCAGTTTATCCTAACGACTTTTGGAGCAGATATGGCTCAGAATATTTATGATAACCCGGCATTTTTCGCTGGCTACGCACAATTGAATCGTTCAACTCAGGGGTTAAACGGCGCACCAGAATGGCCATCGATTGCCAAAATGCTACCCGACCTACACGATCTTAACGTTATTGATTTAGGTTGCGGCTACGGTTGGTTCTGCCGTTATGCCCGCGAGCAAGGTGCTCGGGAAGTTAAAGGTATTGATGTTTCCGCCAAAATGCTGGCCAAGGCCAATGAAATGACCGACGACAGCAAAATAAGCTACTGCCGTGAGGATCTGGAACAACTTAAATTACCGGAAAATAACTACGATTTAGTCTATAGCTCATTAGCTTTGCATTATGTCGTTAATCTATCGGCACTGTTCGACACGATTTTTCGCTCTCTTAAACCCGGTGGGAAATTTGTTTTCTCTGCCGAACACCCTATTTTTAGCGCACCGATCCAGCAGGGTTGGTTAACTGATGATAAAGGCCAAAGATCATGGCCGGTTAATCATTATCAGGCCGAAGGCAACCGCGTCACCAATTGGCTGGCAGACGGAGTGATTAAGCAGCATCGTACGTTAGCCACTTATATTAATCTGTTGATAGACGCCGGCTTTACTCTACATCGCCTTGAAGAATGGGGGCCTACGGCGCAGCAAATTGCAGAACAACCGGCATTGGATGAAGAAAAAGAGCGCCCAATGTTATTTTTGGTTTCTGCTACAAAATCTTAATGTGCCACTATTCCAGCTATATACATCGTCAGCGCAGGCCATTTAATTTCCTATAAAACCAGAAAACCCGCACAAGGCGGGTTTTTTGTTGGCAATTTTTATCGGATAGAAAACCGGGGATTTCTATCCGATAATTAGCCGTTATTGCCTGTCTTTACAGGACAACAACATTGGCCGCCGAAGGCCCTTTCGCGCCGTTCTCAATCGAGAACTCTACGCGCTGACCTTCATCCAGCGTTTTAAAATCGTTGCTCTGGATAGCAGAGAAATGCACGAATACATCTTTGCCACCGTCCGCTGGGGTAATAAAACCAAAGCCTTTACCCGCGTCAAACCATTTTACTAAACCAGTCATTTTATTAGACATAGCGATACTTCCTTTATTTGTTTTTTAATTGCCATCTGGCGTAACGGTCAGAAATATTAATAGTTATGGGCATCGCTAGAGAGGCATTGACAAAGAAGGTATCGTTCGGATAACGCTAATTCGACGTACTGCTTAACTAAAACTGCTGACATAATCTTTACTGCAAACCGGTAATACTTTTTATGGAGAGGGCTTTCACTGCTCAGGGAAACCCGTCATCGCGGTCGGAAAGCCTCTTCCCGTTATTGCCTGTCTTTAAGGGCAACAACATTGGCCGCCGAAGGCCCTTTCGCGCCGTTCTCAATCGAGAACTCTACGCGCTGACCTTCATCCAGCGTTTTAAAATCGTTGCTCTGGATAGCTGAGAAATGCACGAATACATCTTTGCCACCGTCTGCTGGGGTAATAAAACCAAAGCCTTTACCCGCGTCAAACCATTTTACTAAACCAGTCATTGTATTAGACATAGCGATACTTCCTTCATTTATTTAAGCTGCCATAAGGCAAGAGAGGTCTGTCTTTCAGTTATTTCTTATGGGGCACTTAAGAAGGAGTTTCGCGGTGAAGAGGTATCTATTGAGGATAACGCTAATACTGTGAACTGCTTTACTAAAACTGCTTTCATAAGGTCTGTGTTCCAAACCGATGACGCTATTTACTCATAGCCAATCATTTTAATCAAGCCTTATTTATAAATAAATTAAATACCCATTTAGACGTCTGGCTGTTTAGCCATAAATATATCCAATAAGATTCCGTCAGCATAAACCAAATAAAGCACGCTGTTTTACGCTGACGAAACATTACATTAAATATATCGATAAAGATTTATTTTCACCCTTAGCGATTTATTAACAGTTTTATTGAAAATCCTTTTAGATTCCCTGAAAAATTAAAATATCCAGAAATCAATTTACAATAACCCTACCGTGTAACTCCTGTACCGGTCGATTATTATCGCGATGAATGACCGACTTAAACTGCGTAATCTGGTTTTCAGAAATGCTTAAAGGCTGTTTAAACACCAGCCAGCGTACCCCTTCTGAACAAGGCGGTGTGGTTAGCGAGCCGCTGAAGCGATAATAATATTTGCTGTCCGGAATCAGGCCATTGAGATCCAACGCTGGATTGATCTTCTGTTCCTGATTCAATCCTTTTGGCATTTGCTGCCACACTTTTTCCAGCGCCATATTTTCTTTGCCCAGATTGTACATCACGGCAACAACCAGCAATTCTCCCTGCTCATTTTTATGTACGAAGTGTGCCTCCATCGGATATTGCTTACCCTTTATGGTATTTTCACTGGGAGCATGGAAATGCAGCTGTTTCAGCATAAAAGTTTCGCCATCTAACTGCACTTTATTCCCTTTGGGTACGTTCAACTGAATCGTATAACCATTATTTACGATATTCAGCGTCGTGGTAAAATATTGCATGGTCAGCGGTGCCAGGTTACTTCTTAACTCCCCACGGATATCTATCGGTGACTGGTTTTGTCCATCCTGACAAAGATGAAATTCGGGTTTCTGCATCTCCAAATGCTCAGGAGACGGTTGACCTTCATCAGTCCAAGAGCTGGTTTCATCAGCCTGAAGCGAAAAGCTCGCGCTCAGTAATATCGCTAATAGCAACTTACCTTTCATTGGTATGTACTCCATTACGTTAGTGTTTTAAGCTCAAACCCTTATCTTATTAATGGTTTTCAGACATATCTCCAACTAGTGAGAATCCTTTTCACTCTTTTTACCACCACAGACACGCGCGCTCACTCCGCTCTAAGGCCAACTAAAGTTTTAAAGAATATATACGCGATGATTTACCCATAGGTGATATCCCATAGCGGTGAAGATGAAAATGAAACGCTTACAATAGCCAATATGGTGACGGCATAAATACAAAGCAGAAAATCCTAATAGACGATGGACCCTCAATAGCAGACAGAGTGATCCTTCCACTGCCGTCTCGCGCTAATGGCTGCCAATATGATTATTCATAACATCCCCCAAGAGCGGGTTACGCCATGTGGAATTCGCCGTGCGCGGCATATTGTGGAAATCTTTGTTAGTAAGGCATTTTTTATGATTAAAGCGAGCGCTATGCCACAACAAAACCTCTATACTCGCAAGATAAGCGCGCTATACTTTGAAGAATAAGGGGGATATATGCTTATAGGATTTGTTCTACTGGTCAGCACATGCGGAATAGATGCTTGTGACGCGCTTCCCGTGTCTGAAGATATATATCCTACCCGTCAGGAATGCCTTGCCGTGGCGGCTAAAATCCATCAGCGCCGCCCGGATGTGGTGCTGCTTTGTGGGGAAGTTCATCGGTAATAATCTGATAAATGTCAGGAATACGCTCATTTATCCACGGTGAGATCGCTGTTTGCCGTTTCTGACGGACAGCAACTGACCGCCATGCTCAACCCTTGCTGATACCAATGATAAATTTCGCTGCCGGCAATGCCCAATGTTTCGGGCTTTAACGCTATTGAACGCATTTGCCAAACACTCAGCCCGCGTTGTTTTAATCGTGCCTCGCGCGCGGTCCACAAGCGCCAAAACGCCATCATGACATTTTCGGCAGGCTGCGCCGCCAACCACAGATATTCAGCCTCACAGAAATAGTGTTGGGCAATCTCTATCGCACCGGTTCGCGGCCTGATCACTTCAATATCGCAGCCAATCGGCCCTTTATCACTCACGGCGACAAAAACAAAATCGCCGCTGTGACTGATATTGAAATGTGGCAATTGATCGCACCGAAACGCAGGTTTTCCCGATGCTTCAATGATCATTTCCCTGAGAGGTCGCTGACCCACCCGCTGCGCCAGCAACACTCTTCCCGCCAGCCACGCCTCCCGCCGTTTGCCGCTGGGAGCCTGAACCAGTAACTCCGGCGACAACCAATCGGTGGTGACAGCAGGTTGGCTGAGATCGCTGATTCGAGCCAGAGCGATGCGCATCATCGATTAACGCCAGCGCCGGAAAACCAGTGAAGTGTTGATACCGCCAAAGGCAAAGTTGTTGCTTTGGAAAAACTCGGTATCAATATGGCGTGGCTTCCCCATGATGTAATCAAGTTCGCCACAGGCCGGATCGGGCTGAGTCAGATTGAGCGTCGGCGCAAACCAGCCTTCATTCATCATTTCCAGACTCATCCAGGCCTCCAGCGCTCCGCAGGCACCTAACGTATGGCCGAAATAACTTTTCAGCGATGAAATCGGCGTATTATTGCCAAACACCGCGGCGGTAGCCTGACTTTCAGCCAGATCGCCACGGTCGGTCGCCGTACCGTGAGCGCTGATATAACCGATATCCGCCGCCTGTAACTGCGCCATCCGCAGCCCCTGTTCGATACAAATTTGCATAGTTTCACGCTGTGGCTGAGTAATGTGAGCCGCATCGCAGTTAGTGGCAAACCCCACGACTTCGCCGTAGATCTTCGCATCTCGCGCTTTGGCATGCTCCAATTCTTCCAACACCAGCGTGCCCGCGCCCTCGCCAATTACCAGCCCGTCTCGATTGATATCGAAAGGCGACGGCGTGGTGTGTGGCGAATCATTGCGCTGACTGGTGGCAAATAAGGTATCAAACACCGCGGCTTCGGACGGGCAAAGTTCTTCCGCTCCGCCGGCAACCATCACCGTTTGATAACCATGGCGAATGGCCTCCCACGCGTAACCTATTGCCTGGCTGCCGGAAGTACAGGCGCTAGAAGTTGGAATCACTCGCCCACGCAGCCCGAAGAACAACCCGGTATTCACCGCCGCGGTATGCGGCATCATCTGAACATAAGTGGTGCCGGTGATATTATTGGTGTGTTTTTCCGTTAGCATGGTGGCAAATTCGCTGACCGGTTTGGTACTGCCGGTAGAAGAGCCGTAGGCGATGCCGGTTTCACCATTGGTTAGCACCGCTTCGCCGATCAAACCCGCCTGAATCAGCGCCAGTTCGGTCGCTCTGGTCGCTAGCAGGGAAACTCGCCCCATTGAGCGAATGCGTTTGCGGGTGTAATGCTCCGGTAAAGTGAAATCATCAATAGGCGCGCCGACCAAGGTATTCAATCCCGCGTATTCCCGCCATTCCGGCATGCTGCGTACCGCATTTTTACCAGACTTTAGCCCAGCGGCCACGCTCTGCCAGTCATTGCCAAAGGCAGTTACGCCGCCCATGCCGGTGATCACTACGCGGCGGGTCATAGCATGCCCCCATTAACGGAAATCACCTGACGCGTCACGTAACCGGCAATATCAGACATCAAATAGCTGGCGAGCCCGGCCACTTCCTCTGCGGCGCCCATCCGTTTCATCGGGATCATATTCATCGCTTCTTTTAACGATGCTTCTTCCATCTGAATCATACCGGTATCAATCAGCCCCGGCGCTATGCAGTTGACAGTGATTTTGCGCTTCGCCAGTTCTATTGCCAGCGCTTTGGTTGCGCCGATAATGCCCGCTTTCGCCGCGCTATAGTTGACCTGACCTCGATTCCCCATTAAACCGGAAACCGACGACAGCGTGATGATTCTGCCGCCTTGACGCAACCCGATCATCGGCATAATACAGGGATGGATGACGTTATAAAAACTGTCAAGATTGGTATGGATCACGCTGTCCCAGTCGTCTTCACTGAGCGCTGGGAACGCGCCGTCGCGAGCTATTCCGGCATTGTTCACCACGCCGTAGTAAGCACCATGAGTATCAATATCCTGCTCGATGGCCTGCCGCGTCGCATCACGATCGGCTACGTCAAAACCGATAATCCGCCCTTGTCCGCCTTGCGCAGTTAGCTGTTCTACCGTTTGCTGAGCCCCTGGAAGATCGCTGTGATAATGCACGGCCACGCTAAATCCATCGGCGGCAAGTTGGAGGGCTATCGCTCGCCCAATACCTTTACTGCCGCCCGTGACCAAAACTGAACGTGTCATTCCATTTCATCCTGTTGAAATAATTGTTTAAGTTCTTGTTGATCCGGTTGATAGGTATTCAACCGCGCGGTGGCCAAAACCTGCCCTGCACAGCTGATTTCACCTTCAAAGCTGCCAAATTTTTCGTCCTGCATTAGCAAGACCATAGTGATATCCAATAAATTTCCGTTTTCAATCAACCGAGTCTGGCTGCGTAGCGCACGCGCGCCGAGCAACATGCCCAAATTCGCCGCCCGCTCGCCCCGCTGGCGGCTATGCCAACCCGACCACACGCCGACGGTCTGTGCCATCAATTCCAACGCAAACCATCCAGGCAAATGCCCTTCGGCAGTGAGGAAAGGAGCTAAAACGCCCTGTTCTGTGACTTTAACCCGACAATGCACGCTTTCTGCTTCTACCGCGACAACCTCATCCAGCAGCATCATCGGCGCCGCGTGAGGCAAATAATCTCCCGCCGGTAAATATTCAGGCATGACGCTTCCCCACAATCAGGCAGGTATTATTACCGCCAAAGGCAAATGAATTGGACATAACAATTGCCTTCATCAATGGCTCCTGCTCTAGCAGTAACCCACAAGACGGCAAGCTGTCATCCGGCGTTGAATGAGAGAAATCCTGTGCCGGCAAGGGTAAATCACGAGTCAATAACAGCCAGCACAGCGCGGCTTCGCACACGCCTGCCGCACCTAATGTGTGCCCGGTTAAATGCTTGGTTGAGCTACAGGGCGTGCCATTACCGAATATGCGATTGACCACTTTAGCCTCAATTTGATCGTTGAGCCGGGTAGCGGTGCCATGCAGATTGATATACCCCACATCCTGAGGTTGAATTGCCGCATCGTCCAACGCCTGTTCAATGGCGCGAATAGCACCTTCGCCTTCAGGGTGCGGCGCCGACATATGCCATGCGTCGCTAGATTCACCGACTCCGAGCAAGGCTATCTCGTGAGGCTCCCGCGTGAGCAGCATCAGAGCCGATGCTTCACCTATAGTAATACCGCAGCGTTCGGCGGCAAAAGGCTGGCAAAGCTGAGTGGAAAGCGATTCAAGACTGAGAAAACCGTTGACCGGCATCCGGCTAAGCGTATCTGCGCCGCCTACAATTGCCACATCCGCCAGCCCGGCTTCGATTAAACGCCGGCCGCTGATAATAGCTCTGGCGCTGGAAGAACAGGCGGTAGACAAGGTGAACGCGGGGCCCTCCAGTTCGAGATAGGCCGAAAGAAAACGTGCCGGATCGCCTAATTCCTGTTGATAATAATCATAGCCGTCACTTTCCTCGTCGTGACTGCGCTGGTTAACCTGTCGGTCGCCCTCATTTAATCCAGAAGTACTGGTGCCCAATACCACCGCCACACGATCGCGGCCAAAGCGCACTATCGCTTGATCGACCTGTGGACGAATTTGCTCCAACGCCGCCAATAACAATTGATTATTGCGGCTGCGATGCATAGCAAGCGCCGCCGGGATTTCCGGTAGTTCACCTTCAACGGCGCCTAACCAGCAGGGTTGTTCGGGCTGAACCCAGCCATCGCGCGGCTTCATGCCGGGAGCGATGCCCAAAGGAAGCTGGCTGGCAATCTGATCGGCATTGCTTCCTAACGCGTTCAGCATGCCTACCGCAGAAATATAAATCATGTTAGCTGTCCAGATGTTGAATCGCGATCTGATAACCAAAAACGTACTGGCGGATGCTAATCGGCTGACGCACGCCTTTGCTGGTCATATAAACAATTTCGGTTACCCGTTTTCCTTGCTTATCACGCAGTTCGCGGCGGGATCCGATGTCGACCAGCGTCCAGCCTGCGGGTAACTGCTCTTGCCAGGCAGAAATCGGCCAGTAGCTCAGCATAATATCGGCCAGAACTTGACTGGCCGGAGGCAACTCAGGTAGCACGATTGACTGCTCGCTTTCGATCCCCTGCGCACCGTAGGTCAGTTTGAACAGGCGAATACCCAGAGATGACAATCCCACCAGCGAAAGCTGTTGCCGATCTGCATTAAGCAATACCAGCAAAGACTGTTGCTTACCTTTCACCGTGGCGGTCAGCAACTGTTGTTCATTCACCGCCGGCGTGATACCCGGCGCAGGTAAGCTGACCTTCACGCCCGGTTTTAACCAGGCCTGAGGCCGATTATCCGCGGGTTTAGTGGCGCATGCCGTCAGCATCAAAGCCAAGGACATAGCCAAGATACAACGTAAAATCATCATGATTTCTTCCCTTTACGGCGTTGATGCATCGCCAATGGAGCCAGCAAAAATGCGGCAAATATACCGCTGCACAGCACAATACCGAAACTGCTGATAGCCTGAGTGCTGCTAAAGATCAGCATACCCAAGGTCAGCAATGAGGTACTCATCGCCACGGTTACGGCTAATAATGACGTCAGCGGTGTTCCTCGTGGGTTACTGAAAAATAAGGTGTAATTAATGCCAATCCCCAGCACCAGAACTAACGCCAGTAGCGAGAACAGGTTGAGGGAGTGGCCGCTAAACGCTAGCACTGCCAGCCCGCAGCCGAGAGAAAGTAACGAAGGCAATACGCACACCAGCCCACGCCGCACGCCCAGGCGCAACATGTAACTCAAGGCGATAACCACAATGGCTCCCAGCAACAGCCAACCCAGCATAGTGCGATAGAAAGAAAACATCTGGTCGAAGCTGGCTTTGCGATCAACCCAACTGACGCCAGCATGATTGGCCGCCAGCGCTGCCAAAGCGGCGCTGTTTTGCACGCCGTCGGTCGGCACCAATACTCCGCTACGCCCATCCGGTAACGTCATCCACATCAACGCCCAGCCCTCACTCACTACGCTATTGAGCCAGTTCTCCGGCGTGACCGGCATTGGAGTGAGATCGATCTTCAACCCGTCTATCCCAACGGTATCAAGCTGTGCCAGCACGTTGGGGGCAACCTGTTGCAGCAGCGTCAGATCCTGCTGTTGCTGCGCCTGAGAGGCCAATGGCAGCAAACGGTAGCCGCTGAGCCAGCCCTGTTTTTTCGCCTGTTGTAACTGCGGAGCAAATTGCTCTAACCGCCGTAGCGTCTGCTCGGGCGTATCGCCATAAACCACAAACCACTTCTGGTCGATGCCTTGCCCAGTCAAGGCCGTGATAGCCTGCTCCTCCCGATGAATATCCGGCGGCAGCGCCTGCAATTGGGCAATATCATCATTAATCTGCAAGCGTAGCAGTCCGGCTACGGAGAACAACGCCAATACCAGTGGCAAACCTAAATACAGCGTGCGTTGAGTGCGCCACGCGGAAAGCCAACGCATCAATGGCATCATGAATGGCACCGGCCGGACCGGTAATCCTCGACATAACCACGGATACCAGCACACCACGGTGAGACAAGAGGCAGTCAGACCCGCGGCGGCAAAAACCGCCAACTGGCGCAGGCCAGGGAACGGCGCCAACATCATAATCAGGTAGGCCAGAACCGTGGTCCCCAACGCCATCATTAACGCCGGAAAAACCTTGTGCAGACTTTGCCACGGCGAGGTTTCACGCCCATGCACCATGCGCTCGGTAAGATAATAAATGGTGTAATCAGCTGAAATACCGACAATGCTGATACTCATCACTAACGTCATTAAATGCAGTTCGCCAAAGAGCAATAAGGTCAGTGTACTGCCAGCCAACGCGCCGATACCGACGGACAACACGCACAACAGTAACGGACGCAGAGAGCGAAACACGCCCAGAATCAATAGCAAAACGCCGATGACCGTGGCGGAACCCAAGGTGGAAACATCATGTTTGGCCTGCTGGCTGGCATAATCGCTATAAAATAGCGTGCCGCGCGACATGACCTCGACGCCCGGAAAATGATGCTTAAGATCGGTCACGAGCGCCGCCAAATCTGTCACTACCTGATGCGCCTGCTGCATATTGTAGGAGGAGCCACTCAGCTCGCCGTGGATAAAATACCAGCTGCGCCCCGCCTCATCCTGAGCCACCAACCAGCCATTTTTCATCCTCAAACGGCTGGTATTTTGTTGTAGCGCCAGCTGGGAGCCCCGCACCAGCATCAACGGATCGTTCTTTATTTCGCTGCCGCTCACACCGGCAAAGGCCGAATAAAGCTGTGCCAGTATCCAGTTAGCCTGCTCATCACCACCGTTCATCAGGCGCTGTCGCGTCTGCGGGTCAATCATGCCATTACGATGCTGATAGAAGAATTTCCCCCATTTCTGCTGCTGATCAGCGTCGATAGGTCCTTGAACGGCGGTCAACGACGGCAGACCCTGCAAGCGTTCCAGCCAGCGCGCGGCCGCCGCTGGATCATCGCCTTCGGCGGGGCTGACCATCCAGACCACCTGACGGTCCAAACGCTGCATAAAACCGTCGTTCAGCGCCGGAGGAATCTGCCCCATACTTTGCGCAGGTAACAGCGCCAGCACGCTACTGGAAAGCTTGGATTGCGGTAACAATACCGTGAGCGTCGCCCCCAGCAACAGGCAAGCCGCCAGCCATAGCCAGGCCCATAAACTCGGCTTAGAAGACAAAACGTTGCTGCTCATCATGGGTCAACGTATCTGGTGTCAGGCGCTGATTGCTAAAGGTAATCTTGGTGCGATCCCCTTGACGATCGTTAAGCGAAATCTGATCGAGATACTGCTGCCCTTGCAGCGTGATAGTGTTAAACAGCTTATCTAGCGGCGACGTGGTCGGTTTCAGCTCCAACTGCCATTTCCCCTGTCCTAAGTCGCTGAAGGTCAGCGAGAAATTTTGTTCCAACACCTGACGCTCAGCCTGAAACAGTGCGCGCAGCAAGTGGTTAAACTGGAACATCTGCGGATTGGAATCAGCGGTAACAATCTGTGGCTCCTGCCCATTAATTACCTGAACCATACGCTTATCATCCAACACCAGCGTCAATGGAAAAGGTTTTTGCTGTTGCCACCACAGGCCGTTTTTCTGTGCGATCAGTAACTCACCGCTGGAACGCAGCGGCTGCGGCATATCCTTGATCTGGCGCTCCTGACTAAACTGCGCTCGTACCACCGGCTGCTGCGCCAAACGCTGCTGTAACTCATCCAGCGTCACTGCCTGTGCGCCAGCGGCGATCGCCAGCGACAACATTAAAATCCATTTTTTCATGGTTTGATTCCCATTCTTTCAAACAAAATATCAGGGCTGACAAAACACATTTCTCGCGTACTTTCTTCGACGGCAACCTGAATGGTATAGCCGGTGGTAGTCCGCTTGCCGCTTTGAGCATCGAAAATCTGATACACAATTTTCAGCCGATTTTCGAACTCTTCAACGTGGGCTCTGACCCGAATTCGCTGTTCGAACTCCAGCACGTCACGGTATTTCACCCGCGTATCAACAACCGGCCAAACATAACCAGACTCACGCATTTGCCGGTAACCATAATTAAACTGATTCAGTAGCGCCTCTCGCACCACTTCGAAATAACGGAAGTAATTACCGTGCCATACCACGCCCATCGGGTCGGTATCGTGGAAAGGCACGGTAATCTCTACTTCGGCGGTAAAACGGGCATCGGTCAGCACTTGTTACTCCTTGCCAGACGGCGAATCAGGCAGCCGCCAGAAATCAAAAAAGTTAAACCAGTCGAGCGGCGATTGCAGCGCGTAGTACTCCAGACGTGACGCATAGCGATCCACCGCCTGTTGCAATGCGGTCTCACGCTGCTGACGTGGCAACAGCAACGGATCGGCAAAAGGTTCGCAATGGATATGGAGTTTGCCCTGCTGGTGCAAGGCAAACATCAGTAACACCGGGCAGCGCAATACCGATGCCAGAACAAATGGTCCTTGCGGAAACGGCGCGGGCGCACCGAGAAATTCGCTCCACACCACGCGGCGGTCTCCACCGCGCTGGGTAGTCACCGAGGTACGATCGCCGACAATCGCCACCCATTCACCGGCGTCCAGCTTCTCTTTCAGCAAAATAGCGGTTTCTGGCCCCATGCGGGTCACGGGAATCAGATTAATCCCCGCCTGCGGCGCGATTTCTTCCAATACCTGCTTAAATCTTTGGGCATGTTCGCTAAATACCAGAGCGTGAATTACCCTATGACCATCCTGCTGTGCTAATGCGCGGCACACCTCGATATCTCCGAGGTGAGAAGCCAGAATCAGCTTCCCACCGTCAGACTCGGCATTAATGGTTTCTTGCGCTCCGGGAGCAAATACAATTTGCTCCCCCAGTCGCAAATCCCCGCGCCAACTGGCGACTTTGTCCAGCATCGCGCGACTAAACCGCAGGAAATGTCGATAACTGGTTAGATTGCCCGGCAAAGCCAATGACTTTTTCTGGGCAGTTTGCTGCAAACGTACCAGATATTGCTGCGAGGCCTGCCGCTGAGTTCGGCCGGTTAGCCAGAAATATCCCACTACCGGACGTAGTAATATCTCGAAAGTTTTCCGCCCTAATAGACGATAAACCGCGAGCATAAAGCGCATGCCGTTCAGACCTTTACGCTCTTTGACTCCAGCCCAGTGACGCGGACGACGTCGCGTTAACAATTGCGGGAGACGTCTCAACATGCCCAAAAATAACCGGGTATGCATCCACGAAATCCGCAGGTTATCCCGCAGTGCATCAAAATGGGAAAGCCCGTCGGCGGGGTAAGTCACTCGCGTAGGAACAAAACGACTATCAATGCCTTGCCAGTACAGGCGCACCATGATTTCCGTATCAAAATCCATACGTTTCCCCAATGGATATTGCGCCATCAGGGCTATTACCGGAGCCAGCGGATAGACCCGAAACCCGCACATACTGTCTTTCAGGGAGAGCGACAGAGTTTCTATCCATACCCACACATGGGTAATATAGCGACCATACAGACGAGATTTTGGCACCGACTGGTCGTAAATCGGGCGGCCGGAGATCAGCATATCCGGATAGCGCTGCGACTGTTTCAGCATCTCGGGAATATCTTCAATACAGTGTTGCCCATCGGCATCCACCTGTAACACGTGGCTATATCCCGCCTCGGCAGCCACGGTAAAACCTGTTAATACCGCCACACCTTTGCCCTGATTACAAGGCAATCTAACCAACGTGATGCCAGAGTGCGTTCCGGCCAACTGCTGTAAAATCTGTTGCGTGGCAGGTTCGCTGCCATCGTCAATGATAAAACAGTGCAGGCCAAAGGGAGCCAGCCGCGCCAACACATCATTCATCATTGCGCCGTGGTTATAGCAAGGAATAACCACGCACGGCGCGAAGGCGTGAACGGTTAACGACATAATTTTATGGCTCCGCTACTGGCCGTGCGCGCAGCGACGCCTTCATCCAGCGTATAGCTAAAACTGAGCAAGCCACGGGATTCATTCCAATCGAGGCGGAGTAACACCTGATTGCCCGGCAACAGCGGCAACTGGAATTTGACTTTATCGATACCGGAAAACTGCCAGGCTGCGCCCGCGATATCTGCCGCGTACCCCATCACCCAATCGATCTGCGCCACGCCCGGCAGCAGCGGTTGTACGTCAAAATGTCCGGTAAACCAGCTTAATTTGGGGTCCAGATACAGTCTAACCTCCATCTGATGCCGTTCCGACTGTTGACGGGATAGCTCAACGGGTTTCATTAAATAACTCCTGTAACTGAGGCCAAGAACGTTTGCTTTGCTGATTAAGCGGAATAACCGATAATTTGCGCCAATAGCGCGGTAATGCCACCGGTTCCAGCCAACCGCCAAGCTGCTGTCGCCAGCGGCGGGTCAGCCGCAGCCAACCGATTTGCTCTAATTCGTCCAATCCTGCCTGATTCAGCACCACCGCCGCGCCGATACATTGCCGCGCACCGCGTTTAACCACCAGCACCGCAACGTCTTCGATGCCAGACAAAGTCTGCAATCGCCGCTCAATCTCACTGAGAGACAGACGCTTTTCTTCAATTTTGACTACCCGATCGCGACGACCGGCCAGTGTAAATAGCCCTTGATCGTCGACAATAATTCGATCATCCAACGCCATTCCCAACGGATCGGGAATCAAAGGGGAAACCACGCGCCAGTTATCCTGCTCATCGCGACTCAGCTGCACGCCGCTAAAAGGCTGCCACGGTGTCTGCGGATGATGCCGGCTACGCCATGCCATCACTCCGGTTTCAGTGCTGCCATAAATTTCATCGGGCGTGATTCCGAGCCAGTTCTGCGCTCGTTGAGCATCGTCAAAATGTAGCTGCCCACCGGCGGAAACCACCCATTCGCAACGCGGCGGCGGCAACTGGCTATCCAGCCGCTGTAAAAACGCCGGGCTGGTAATAAAGGCGCAGCGCGGACTGTTCGCCAGTTGCTCAGGGAACTCCACCGTTTCGCTGGCGAAAGGCAGCCCTAGCGCTAAAGGTAGCCAGATGCGGAACGTCAGACCGTACAGATGTTGATGGCTTACGGATGCCCGAACCACACAGTGACTCAGCCGATCGCCCCATAAATCAGCCAGCCAGACGGCCTCTCTATCCATCACGGCAACCGGTTTATCCACCCGACGGGGTTCGCCGGAGGAACCCGAGGTGAATAACCGCAGACTAGCGTCAGCGGCAATCGACGGTAACGGCACGCTCGCAGGGGCGGTGTCCGATAGCGACCACACAGGGCAGTCTAGTTTCAGCGGCAGATCGCTTAATACCCCCTCGAAATGCTGGCTTTGCTCAACGAGCTGCGCTCGCCGATTATGCCCTGGCAGTACCGGAATTTTGCCCGCGTACAGCGTGGCCAGCAGCGCGACACAAAACTGATAGCTATCGTTAAAACACAGCGCCCAACAGGTTTCTGAACTGCTTATCAGGCGCGCATAAAGCTGGGTCACATCCTGTCGAAACGTCTTCAGGTCGATATCTTTATCACCGCGGCGGGCAATCAAAGTGCTACCCGCCCGTTCTTCAGACAGCCATTGAGTCAACGGTAATGTATTCATCGGTTTTTTATCCGTCGGCGTACCAGCCATTCCACGCCCATCACGCCGCCAATAAAGATATAGCTCAGCATGCCATTCCATAACGCCCAGATTTTCATGTCGTTATACAAACAGGTCGCCAGTGCAGTCGAGCCGTTGATGATAAAAAACAAACACCAAACCTGAGTGACACGCCGGGTATAGCGCACACCCTGCGGCGGTAAATCCGGCTCACGCCAACGGGCGATTTGCTCCACGATTGGCATGCCATAAAACAGAGAGCTGCCGAACAGAATCAACAGCACCAGATTAACCGCCACCGGGTAATACATCAGCACATGATGATCGCGCATCAGCACGCTCGCAGCGCAAAGAGCAATACCGGTTAACGCCAGCGCTTTCCCCGCATACATTTGGCCGTCCGTTTGACCTTGCAGCCCCCCATGATCTTTCAGTAACCACAGGCGTAGCAGGAAAAAGGCAATAAACAGCGGAATTAACCAGAAGGACAGACCCTGTGTCACGCCCGCCCAAATAATGAACGGCCATAACAACATAATTAGCCCATTGGCGATGCGCAGGAAATTTTGCATAAACGGCGTGGTTTTCCGAAACAACCGATCAGCCTGGTTGCTGTAATAATTGTTCTACCGCATCCACGACGTCTTGCACGGTACGCACAGACTTAAAGGATTCAGGCTTGATCCGACGGCCGGTCTTTTTCTGTAAATGAACCACCATATCCACGGCGTCAATACTGTCTAATTCCAGATCTTCATACAGACGCGCCTGCGGCGTGATCTGCGACCGGTCGATTTCGAAAAGTTTGACCAAGAGATCCGACACTTCCTGGTAAATATCTTGTTTATCCATAAGTTATCCGACTATTTAGCGCGTTGAGATTGAATGAATGACGCCAGCGTGGCGATGGAGTAAAAATGCTGACGCATTTCTTCGCTTTCGGCAGATAACATCACGCCATAGCGATTTTTGACCGCCAGACCTAACTCCAGCGCGTCAATGGAATCCAGTCCCAAACCGTCGCCAAACAGCGCGGCGTCTGCGTCTATCTCATCGGGAGTCATATCTTCGAGATTCAGGGTATCAATAATTAGTTTTTTTAATTCAAGAGAGCGTTCTTGCATCATCCGTATCCATGGGTTGGCCATTCTCAGGCGTCAATAACTGGGCTAATTGTCGATTCAGCTGGCGAGCGGCAAGCGCTTGCGCATCCTCTTCGACAGCCACAAAATATTCGTTAGCAATACGTTCGCCCACTACAACGCTGAACACCGGTTTTTCTGGCGGTATCTGATACCAGCGGCTCTGTTTATTCAGCGTTTGTTGGCTACAGTGAATATGCACAATACGCAAATCACACTCGCAACGGACAGCAACGTTGGCCGCACCCCGCTGTAATTTCAGCGGTTTTCCCGGACTGGTGCGCGTACCTTCGGGAAAAATCAAAATATTCTCGCCGCGGTTTAAACGTTGGCGACAGGCCAGCAGCAGGGTTTGTCCCTGACTATTGACCAAATAATCGGCGGCTTTAATCACGCCGTTTACAAAGGGATTACGCAAGAGTTCAGCCTTAACCAGACAATCGACGTCCGGCAAGGCCGAAGCCAAAATAACGTAATCCAACAGCGTGGGATGATTCGCGACGATCAGGCAACCTTTATCAGCGCGAATCTTTTCGATGCCCTGCAAGCGGTAATCCAGCACACCCAGCCTGCGGGCCAAAGCGAGGAACAGGCGAAAACTGGCGGAAATGCTGCGTCTGGCCAGAATGCGCCGCTGCTGACCATCACGCTGAGTCAGCAGGAGAAAATTGAACCACAGCAACGATAATAACAGCCCGCCCAGCCCGAACAGGGCAAAACATAGCCCCGTCATGATCAGCCGCCACAGCCCATTAATTTGTCGCCCCAGCTTCAACGCTTTCATCCTAACGGCTCCACTGCCAATCAAATCGACCGCCGGTTACGACAAAGGAAGCGTGCGAACCCAGCCAATGATGCAAAAATTGCAGACTCTGGGGCACCTCCGGCTCGGGCGACAGCCCCTTGCGGGTAGCGCAGCGCAAGATATCACCCGGTTCAATCAGTAAAGCTACGGCAAACGGATATTTTGGCATATCCGATGTCATATATGGATGGTAAAAATCTGGAATTACGCCATCGAAATCCACTATTAATACGCGGGAATAGCCGGCCTGATGTAACGCCATAACTTCGAGCAAACCTTGCTGAAAAGTTTCCGCGCCGGCGGATAAAGACGATGAAACCAGCGGTTTTCTGGCGGCGATAGTAAGATTACCCACCGCAGAATTATGCACCGACATAGCAAAATCCGTGGGTGACAGGCTTTGTTCCGTCGCCAGCGCCTGCAAAATGCGGTAGTTACGCTCCAACTCACCGTGACGGCTGGTATATACAATCGCATCCACCGGTTGGCGGCGCAAAATCGCTAACCCGCATTCCACGGCCAGACGACTTCCTGAACTCAGGCGACGAGCCGTCATCATCGGCAACAGGCTACATTTAGCCAGCGGCTGGGTGTGATCTATCCTGGCAGGCGATTGATTAGCCCATCTGCGCCATTCATCTGCCAAGGCTAATCCAGGCGCGATAGCCTGCCAATCGGTGATGTTCAGAGTAAACTGCATGAATTCGTGATCTCTGGCGGAGAAAATGAGAAAAATACCGAGGCAATAATTGACTGATGCCCAATTGCCCCTTATTTCTTATAATTTTTCGGTTAGTGCCTCGATTCGGCTTTTTTCAGTCAGCCGCTATCGTTTTTTACAAATCAATAAAGTATGGCCAATGCCAAGATTATCTATTTGCTTTTCCAACTCAAGGTCGGCTTTCTGTAAATAACCCAGGAAATCAGTGACGCTATAAAAACGACTGTTACCATTAGCCATGCAGGTAAAATACAGCGAAGAAGCATTTAAACTAAATGCTCCAGCCTCGTAGGGCTGGCAATCCCAGAAGAGCTCCATAATACACACTCTGGCGTCGGGCTTCATCGCCGCTGCGATTTTTTTTGAGAATAGCAATAATCTGAGCTTCCGAGAAACAGTCTAGGAACTGGCTCATCCACCAAACGTCAGCCTCCTGCGGTAACTGCACATCGGTCAATATATCTGCCTCATGGACAGAAATACGCTCAGACAGCCCATGCTTCGCGATGTTTTTCTCAGCTAGCAGAATTTGCTGCGGTAAATCGATGATGGTCATCTCGACCTGCGCATGATATTTGCAGCAGCGTAAAGCCCATTTTCCGGTATTGCCGCCCACGTCGTAAATTTTTGCCGGCTCAAGGGCAAAGACGTGAGGCAAAGCAGCGCTGAAAGCGCCATCGGAATAGAAATGATCGAAAGCAAACCAACTTTGTTTCGCAGGCTCAGGCAACTGGCTCAGCGCCGGATAAATCGTCGGCCAGGAACCGAAAACCTGAAGTCCAGCCGGTTTACCCTGCTGTAATGATTCTTTCAGATGATATAAGCCTTGATAGCAAACGTCCTGCGTAAAATCCATATTGACGCGGGTCATAGCGTCATGCAGTAAATAGTGGCCAATTTTTCCGATAAAATAGCGGCCTTCGGTTTGGTAAACAATATTCCCGCTCATGCCCATATCTAACAACACGCCTACGGCATAATCGTTCAGCTCGCAGCCGCAGGTAATTTCCTGCCGGGTCGCGCCCTGCTTTCTGCAATTATCCAACAGCGATAGAATGCCTGAATCCCTGAGATTTACCGCCGCTTGAAATAACATGGGCGCAAAAGCAATTCTCTGTGCCTCGGTAATTGCGTCAAGCGCACTAATATTATCTTTATCGTAGTTATAGCGCACGGCCATGGTTTGATGTCCAATATCAAATCGCCAAAGCCAGATTACGGTTAATCCGGCCCCGACTTAACTCAAATTTCCGTATTATTTATTAGCATTAGCCATTAAACGTTTTTGAATATCTTTATCGAGGTTATTAACCCAACGATTATAATTACGATGGATTTTTCCATTAGCAGATTTTAAGTTTGTGCTGCTGACATATTTAATGGTGTAGTTGGTCGGGGTGTAGTTAATACGGATGTTCACGCTGTGATCGCGGTTCATTAAGCGCCCATCAATCACACCTGGCGCCACCGGAGTCATAATCCAGTCACGATTCTGACCTGCATCCAGGATGGCCGTTTTGATCTGTTCGGTAGAATTATGGGTCGTGATATTGGTGTAAGGCGTTAATACAGGAACGGTACGTGCACAGCCGGAAAGCGCAGCGACACAAATGAAGCTGATGAGTAACTTATGAGAGGTTTTCATATATCCCTATTTCTCTAGATTGTATTAATTTTCCAATTAGGCGTGCTAAAAACCAGATACAGACTAAATACGCGCAACAATGTACTAAATAAAATTAACGCCTGCAATCATGGAGTTAATTAACTTATTTGTTACATTTCATCCTAACTCGCACTTAATCGCTACCGATTGATTTTAAAACCCCATTCAGCAAATTAAAGCGGGTTATCTGTAGTCAATCAAATATGTTTTTGGAATGACTCAGATATATTATTTTGCTGCTGTAGCCAAGCGAATGCCGCCATGACTTGAGGCGATCGCGCCTCTCCTGCCACGCGGGAAATCCAGAACGTTTGCCCCGGCAACGGCGCATAGTCGTCAACCACAGCCAGCGTTCCATCCTGTAATCCGCTATCTGCCGCCAAACGGGACAGCAACGCCATTCCCCTTCCCCGCCGCACTGCATCCATCACGCCAGATTGATCATCATAAATGGCGGACAGCCGGAAGCGCTGTAACAAGGTCGCCAGCAGCGCGCCGGTTTTCTCACCGGTGAGATGCTCCTCCAGACAAATCAGGCTGGTGATGTCACTGTGGTGATTCGCCGGGTGAAGAATCAATTTTTCCGCTACGGCAGCGCTCGCCACCATCACCCACTCATCCTGCAAAAAAGGAAGCTGTAGCAATCCTTCCTGATCGAGAGGTCGACTCCCAATGGCAATATCCACATCAATTTCGTCAATAAAACGGGCGGTTTCATCGGAGGATAACAGCGGACAAAGATCGGGAATCTGCTGTTGTAGCGCATCTAAACGCGGCTGTAACCAACCCTGTAATATCGGCGAGGGACAAACCATCGCCACCAGCCCAGGATCAAGATAAGTCGCAATCCGGCTCATTCCGCTACGCAAAGTTTCCAGCGTGCGCAGTACCGTTCGCTGTAACACTTCTCCCGCTACGGTTAATTCTACACCTCGGCCAACCCGTCGAAACAGCGGCTGCCCGGTCTGAGCTTCTATCTGCGAAATCTGATGACTAATGGCGGATTGCGATAGGCAAAGCTCATCGGCGGCTCGCGCAAAACTGCCTAATCGCGCTGCGGCTTCGAACCCCATTAATAGTTTGAGAGAGGGAATACGGTTCACTTTTCACTCACACATTAATTTTATTGGGGTATTAATGCAATAAACATCAATTTTTATCAAGAAACAGAAGGCAGATAATAAAGCCACTCATCCGCTATGCAGGAAATGAACGGTGCCAGCGCGAGATAAGCTACCGCACCAGCGATACTTATCTACAGTAAACATAAACCCGAAGGACGAAAATATGGCAACCCGTAGACGATTTATTCAGGCCGCCACGCTGATGGCGGGCGGCTTATTATTACAATCAAATAAGGTGTTCTCTATGATTGATCAGGATGATAAACAGCGCTGGATGATGCCCGACGAAAGCGCGCCCCATCGTCGCACCTGGATGGCATTTGGTGCCAGCAAAGCTATCTGGGGCGGTCGTTTATTACCGGAAGTGCAGCGTAATCTTGCCACCATTGCGTTAGCTATCGCCGACTATGAGCCGGTCACCATGCTCGTCAGAGAGGATGATTACCAAATCGCCTATCAATTAATCGGGTCGGCGTTAGAACTGCTGATTTGCCCATTAGATGACCTGTGGCTACGCGATACCGGCCCGGTGTTTGTCCATAACGCTCAGGGTAAAAAAGCCGGTATTGATTTTAACTTTAACGGCTGGGGAAATAAGCAACTGCATCGACAGGATGCGCACGTAGCCAGTTTTGTCACTGAACAGGCGGGCGTAGAACGGATGACCACAAACCTGGTTCTTGAGGGAGGAGGAATTGAGGTTGACGGCGAAGGCACCGCCATTATCACCGAAAGCTGCGTGCTGAACCAAAATCGTAACCCAAGTCTGAGCAAAGCAGATTGTGAAACCGAACTCAAGCGCCTGTTAGGTTTAGAAAAAATCATCTGGTTGCCCGGTATCAAAGGTAAAGATATTACCGATGGTCATACCGATTTCTATGCCCGTTTCACCACGCCGGGAACGGTGGTGGCTGGTTACGATCCCGATCCGCAGTCTTTCGATCACGAAGTCACTAAAAAGCATTTGGCTATTTTACGCAATGCGCGGGACGCCAAAGGCCGTAAGCTCAACGTCGTGGTATTAGAAAATCCTTCTGATAGCCGAGGGGAATATGCAAACCACGATTTTGCCGCCGGTTATATCAATTTCTATGTCTGTAATAATGCGGTTATTGCACCGGAGTTTGGCGACAAAATCACTGATACAGCGGCCAAAGCGCAGCTTAAACACCTTTATCCAAATAGAGATATCGTGATGATTAACATTGACGGGATCGCAGCAGGCGGTGGCGGTATTCACTGCACAACACAACAAGAGCCGCTATAACCGCATAGATGACTTTCCGGTTGCTATTCTCCTATTAATTAAGCCAATTGATTAAACCGACTGAATTGACAACGTTGACGCCAAAAAGGGTGATAGCCCGCCGGTATTTCCCCTCCCCTTTAGCTAATTTAGCTCGCAGGGCACAATTCAGTTTTTACAATGAGTTATGCATGGGAACGCTTCAAGATTAATAAAAAAATGGAGGCTTATATTGTCCGATTATACTTAGTCATATCGTGATCCAGAAAAAGGGACAATAGATGCCTTATGCCATACGCAGCACGCTTTGGATTCTAACCTATCTGTTCTTTATTCTGGCTCCGCTATTTGCCATGTTGCTTGGCACCATGCCGCCTGCGCGAGATTTCTGGACCGAGTTTTCTGTGGCTCTAGGCTATGCCGGTTTGGCGATGATGGGGCTACAATTCGGCCTGACCGCTCGCTTTCGCTATGTAACTGAACCTTGGGGGGAGGACGTAATTTATCACTTCCACCGTCGCATTTCTCTGATTGCCGTTGCGCTGGTTATCGCTCACCCGATAATTCTGTTTGTTATTCGCCCCGAACTCCTGGCTCTGCTGAATTTTATCGAAGCACCTTGGCGCGCCCGCTTCGCCGCTATTTCAACTTATTCATTAATAGCATTGGTTGTGACGGCTTTATGGCGTGTGCAGTTAAAAATTCGCTACGAAATTTGGCATCTAACCCACATTATTCTCGCATTACTGGCGGTGATCGCCGGTATTCTGCATATGATTGGCTGGAGTTTCTATTTGCAAGACCCGTGGAAACGCGGGCTATGGGTGGCGCTGATCGCTTTCTGGTTTTCCTTGCTGCTCTACATTCGCCTGGTTAAGCCGTTATTTATGCTACGAAAACCTTATAGAGTGAGCGAAGTGCGCCGGGAGCGCGGCGATACCGTGACTTTGGTGATGCATCCGGATGGGCATAAGGGCTTTCGTTTTACTCCGGGTCAGTTTGGCTGGTTAACGCTTTGGGGCAGCCCGTTTAAGATTACCGGTCATCCATTTTCATTTTCGTCGAGCGCCGAGGCTCAGGATGGGCGAGTTGAGATGTCAATTCGCAATCTTGGGGACTTTACTCAGAGAATTCCAGAGGTCACTCCCGGACAACGGCTTTACCTTGATGGGCCTTACGGCGCTTTTACTTTGGGTCATCCGGCCGATATGCATATCTTGATTGCGGGCGGCGTAGGCATTACCCCCATGATGAGCATGATTCGCACGCTGGCCGATCGCGGGGATAAACGCCCTGTCATTCTGCTTTATGGCAGTAAAAGCTGGGAATCCATTACTTTTCGCGAAGAGTTAGAGTCGTTGCAATTAAAACTGGATCTGAAGGTGGTACATGTACTTACCCAGCCACCGCCGGATTGGCCGGGTGAACGTGGTTTTATTACCGGTGAACTGCTAAAACGTCATCTGCCGCCCGAATATGCAGACCATGAATACTTTATCTGCGGCCCAGATATCATGATGGATGCCATAGAAAAAGCGTTGGATGAATTGAACGTGCCGCTATCCAAATACCACTCCGAACGTTATCACTTTGCCTAAGGATATTCCTAATGCGTCGTCTATTTTCTGAAAGGCTTGCTGTAGCCACGGGGGTAATCGTTATCCTACTGGCACTATTATTTGCATTTATCCGCGTTATGCCCTGAATCACTGCTTGGAACCGGCGTTTGTGAACGATGGGAAATTAAATTGGCCACCCCTAATTTACAAACGCCATTGGCATGAAGGGATTGAAAATGGAAAGACAAAAGCGGCTGGCCAATATCAATCCGACCATTTAATCTATCGGACAATGTAGATAATTCTGCAATGCTCCATCCCAACGTGGCAACGCCGAAAAATCAGGCATCATCTTACCCTCACCTCCAGCCATATAATCCGGCTGGTATGCTGGCGGGCCGATCAGGCGAACCATTTGGCAAACGGTATCCAGCTGTTGGCGATCTCCTAGCACCGATTGAATATTGCGCCACAGGTATTCTCTTCGCTCTGGCGCTAATCGTCCGAGAGCCTCTCCCAGTAATTGTGCATGTTTATTGCGCGCCGAATCCGTATCTATTCGACTGGCGTCGTACCAGGTGTAGGTTCCCGCTAATGAAAATAACAACGTAGCCGAGCGGTAATTTCCCTGTTCAGCACATTGATTCATTTGCTGGTAAAGCGCCACCGGTAACAATGAGTCAGCCGTATTATCTTTAGCATCATTGCACTGCAACTGCTTTATTATTTCAGCTCGCGTTAAGGATTCCTGCGATTTAAACAAAGGGGTTATTTGTTTATGGTAACTACAGCCACTCAGAACAATTACTAGCCCCAAAGGGAGAAAATATAGCGGTGATGTTGTTCTTTTAAAAATCATCGGTTTCACCATTCAACCTTATCTTCAGGGCGAAGTCCGTCTGATAATAATGTTTCCTGCATCCACTCGTTATAAAGCATTTTGAAAGCAAACTCTTCAGGCGTCATGGGTATATCTGTTTTTTGATTCATCATGACATCCAGCGATTCTACCTTTGTGTTATCAGCCACATCCCCTGCAAGGTTCCCACCGCTAATCTTATTAATATCACCGATCATCACATTCATCCTTAGTTAATTACGCCTCGTTTACCGGTAAATTCTGTGGCGCGTTATCCAAATGTCGAGTCAGTACAGTTCTCAGCCGCTGTAAGCCATTCTCAGACAGTTTCCCACATGATTCCCGTAGTGATTTTGTCCCTAACAGTTTGGGCATTTCGCTATCAATAAACTCATCTGGAATAAACTCAGCGAGCTGATCTTTATATTTCATGACAAAACGCCGATCGGCGTGGTAATCAATCACCACCGGCCCTTTCCAAATTCGCTCCAGCAATCCAGCCAATTCTTTCGAGCCTTGATTCATCGTCGCAGGAAGTAATAGATGCAGAGATTGTGGCGTATCTTCAACACGCAATTCATGTAACCAATTATCCAGCAGGGCAAGAAAAACTTCGTCTTGATGTAATATCCCCGATAACATGTTTTTAACCTCGAGCTGTAACTCTTGGTATAATTGGTGGCTGAGAGACTGATAATCTTCCATATAACCGACTACGGCTTCTGCCGCGCTCACTATCCCTTTTTCATAACCTTGGGTATAAGCCTGATGATGTAAAATTTCAGCGTCTGCCTGCGCCTGTTTAATTATTTTTCTGGCGCGAATCTGAGCCTCTACCAGAATATTTTTAGCCATCTTGCGTCGTAAAATAGCCGACTTAGTTAACAAGATACCTTCTAGCGCATTTAGCGGATGGCTAGTCTCTATATCGTTTTGCATGTTGGATAGCTAACCTTAATAACAATACATCAGCAGTCGGATTTATCTGCCGCTCAAGGCTGATTGCTCCACCGCCAGGAAAGAGTAATGGAATACGTTGCCTGATTGCGTCAGGTAAATCCTGACTGAAGCACAATAATTCATTTATTGCCTGAGCCCGCAGCCACTGAACATCCGGCGAGATATCTGACGGGCAACGACTGGTTTCTATTAATTCTAATTGGGCGAACTGACGTGCCATAGCAGAAAGCATTTCCAGCTTTCCACCATATGCCAGACAGGCACGATAACGCTGGCAGCTCATTAAAAAAGCCACCTTGGGAAGAATGAACCAGTTATCAATAAAAAGGCGCGTTAGCCCATTAGATATCCTGTGGTCGTATTGTGTCGAAATATTCAACGCGTCAAGCAAGACTTGATTGATTACGCTGCGGCATAGGCCGCGGTTAAATTGGTCGGGAATTCGAACGCGCTCAGGATGTATCCAGGACAAAGGATCAAATAATATCCGGTCAAGCTGGCTAACACCCATTCCCTTCTTCAAGCTCATTCACTTTCCGCCGCTGGATGAATTTCAGTGCGTTTTTTCCGATACAGGTACATAGCGATACTGGAAAAAATAAAGAGAATTACCGCGGCAATCATAAACCACAGCGTCCCACCTAAACCTTTTTTCACGGTGAAAGGAGCCTGATGTTGCATTTGCGGTATTTTGGAAAGAACCACCGAAATATCGTTATAGGCAACGTCATCAAAGCTATTCTTCAGGAAGCGTTTCACATCGCTGATCATCACTGTGGCATCAATATTTTCAGCATCGTATTTCACCAGCGCCGAAAGGTGAACCGGAATACTATTCTTTTGGCCTTCACTCGAGCTTAAATCGTAGCTGACATGAACCCGCGCTGAAACAACCCCTTGCAAGGTTTGTAACGACTGTTCGAGACGTTGCTCGATTCCCGAATAAAGTCGTGCCTTCTCCGCTCGTGGAGAAGAAATCAAAGAATCGCTGGGGAACATTTCGGCAATTTCTATTCGAGGTCTGGTGGGTAAATCATAGGTATTCATCAGATCAACCGCCGCGGCGAAATCGATCTTATTGACCGATACCACATAGCCTTCTTTGGTAATTTCCTTCTTACTGGCATCAATATTATTACGCTGTAATAACGCGATAATTTCGTTGGCCTGCGTTTGATCGAGCTTTTTAAGCAGCTCCTGCTCTTTACAGCCGACCAATAACAACAACAACAGAGGAACAAGTATTTTAAATTTAAGCATTGTTATGCACGCACAACGGTTTCAACTGCCCCGATAGCTTTTCGGGTCAGCGTGGCGAATAAGGACATTTTCAAATTATATTCAGCGGTTCTTTGCTGCAACTCGAATAGCTGTGCCGGATCTGACGTTGTTTGCGGGTCCTGTATTTTATTCAGCACATGGCTTTTTTCAGCATCAGATGTCACCACGCCTTTAGCCAGAGCCTGCATAACCAGACTATCTAGCGACATAACATCATCAGATGCCATCACCGCATCATGAGAAAACGCCGTGACGGACATAACTCCAGTAATAGATTCGGACATAGTGATCTCAATTAATTAATGACAAAGGGCAGTCATACCCTTTGTGTAATAACTCATACGTAATAACTAGCGGAAGTTGGTAATAATCGCCGAACCAACGTCTTTATAGACTTTAACCACGTTGGACTGTGCATTTCGGTACAACGTATATTCGGAAAGTCGTGATTGATATTGTGCTAACAGCATCGGGTCAGATGGATCCCCTTTCAACGAGGCCAATGCTTTCTCAAGTTCCTCGTTCAAACTGGTTACGCCAGTATCAAAAGAGGCTGATTTCTCGGAAAGAAAACCTTCCCATGGAGGTGTCGCATAAATTGGAGGATTAGCCATATTTATTTCTCATTTAAAGATAAAGGTTTAGGAAAATACCAGTGAGAAGGAGAAACCTTTACATACCCCTGATCACCATATTTAAAGGATTTGCCCTTGAGCCAGTCATTATTTAGCTCTATGGAAAATTGCACATACTGGCCCCCCCAAAGCTGATAATAACTTTGGACAAAGGTCTTTATTCTTTGTAATTCGCTGTCATCCATTTCTCCCCGGATAACAAAAGTGACGCTATCAACGTTCTTATTCTCACTAAAAACAATCGACATTTTACTCAAGCCTTGCTCAGCTTCTTTCGCCACTAACGAATCTTTCATCTGATTAAAAACAATTGAATCAGCATAAGGTATTTCTTTTTTCAGCAATTCAGACAATCTGTTTTTCTGAGTATTGTCCAGACGCCCTCTTTCATAACTCAACAGAACAACCGGCTCTGTGGGATTGCTGAGATAAATGCGATGAAATTTTAACGCTGGCCAATGTTCATTCAGCCAAAGGCTAATACGCGACTCCTCTGCCGGGATATTGACCACTTTAACTGAAGATGAAGGTGGATTTCTTACCAAGGCTTGTTGTGCCCAATACATTGATTTTTCATCATTGGCCAGAATATAAGTTATCTTGTCTCTTCCCTGAAGATACTGATACTGATTCTTTTTATATCCAAGCAGAGACGAAATTTCTAAAATCTTGCGCTGCTGGCTATTAAAATAGGTATAGCCCCAAACCGTTATGCACAGCGTGAGCAACAGGAGTATCAGCCCAGTCCAAAACCAACCTTTTTTCTTCTCCATCGGCTTTGACGTATTTTTGATTCCCGTTTCAGGATGGTTGAGGATATCCTGGCTCCACGTATCATGTTCAAAACGCGCGGCGAGATCTAAAGTACCGATATGAATCACTTCGTTAAGATTAACTGTATTTTCTATGTTACCGTCAGGTTTTAACTCTCGTAGTGTTAGAGTGGTTTTTTCATTTTGATTATTCTCCACCACGGCTTCAAAGCTAACACCGCCTTGTTCCATAGGAACAAATATCATATTTTCTGGAAGTACCGTTCCTGAATTTTGAGCGTGAATATTCTCCCGTTCAGACACGATAAATAAAGTTGTACCCGAGTCTAAAACAAACTCGCACCCTCGCAAGACACTGTTAAGTAGACGCACAACAATGCGTGGTGATGTGCCGCCATGTTCAGTTTCATTAACCATAATTGAGAGTTCTAGCCCCAAGCGCGCGTTATTAATTTATTGAAATATTCAAATTACTGGCGCTATTAGAAACATTTTTTAGAGTGAGATCTTGATTAAAAAATGATGAGAGATTGATGCAGGTTTACAGTCCGAAAGGAACAGGCTAAGTAGAAGAGTTAGCATGAAAAAGCGAGAGAGCCATATAAAATACGCCCTCTCAAAACACGAAGTAAAGCTCAATAAAAATCATTATAAAACCATATAGTTAACCGTCAAGTTAACATTAATTTAGTAATGGATAGATGAATCGATCCGGCCGTTGAAAGAAGCTATTACTGCGGGAGAAAAACAGCGTTGAAGCTTCTTTTTCCTTCGCAGGAGGAACAAAGCGATAACCTCGTCCATATACGGTAACAATATAATCTTTATTCCCACCTAATAATCGCCTTAGGCCATAAACACAGCGGGTTAAAGACTCATCGGAAATCTGCACACCATGCCAGATTTTTTCAATAATCGTATCTTTAGAGAGCAGTTGCTCTCGTGAATCAAGAAACAATCTTAAGAGCGCCAATTCTTTCGGTGGAATAAGAATACGTTCGTTAAGATGCATAAGGTCGCCATCATAGCTTAATGAGTAATTACCAAATCGATGCTGAATCACTTTGCGGCCCTCATAGTTTACTCTTTCCTATGTTCACCCTTTAAAAAATCAAAAGGGAATATTAATTTTACAAGGTGTAATGTAAATCATTCTTATTATGCAACATATCTAACGAGTCGCAGCCATGCTGAAAAATAGACTAATCGGCCTGCAAATATAAACTCACAAGATATCTACATGCTTATATAATTAACCAGATCACTAAGTGATTACTTTAAAAAAACGATCATTATAATTATTATGATTTAGATTAAATTGATTTTTTTGAGGTCGTAACCTAAGGCCTTTTGATAAAGAAAGATTCTGCGCAATATCTTACTCACTGCCGATGATAAATATATACATATATTTACAAAACTATGATGGCTGATGCATTAACTCAAAGTGATTTGTGAGTCATTGATTTATCCTTGAGATAAGAAAATAATGATTTTCATTGAACATTAAGATACTACTAAAGAGTTACCGTATTTCTCATGACAATTTCGTAAAGGTCGCCAACGGTTTCAAACTGCTCGATATCCTGTTTATTGAAATCAAATCCGAATCGTTCTTCCAAAGCCATCGTAATATCAAGCAAAGCAACGGAGTCAGCATAAAGATCGTTAACAATGTGCTTATCTGGTGAAATATCAACCTGCTCACAAAATAGGCAGGACACCAAAACTTCATCAATAATCGCTTTCATATCTAATCTGTCCTTTAATTTCACCCTTCCTTATCTACAATAAGGAAAGGTGAAATTAGCTCAGTTAAATTTATTTGTTTGCGCTGCGAGGAGGCTGATACCCAGATAATGCCGAGGAAGAACCTGGACTCATCACTATTCGATCAGAATCAACCGCCGCAGGTGCAGGGTTTTTAGGTTTTAATCGTGACGCATCACGCCCTTTACTCTCATCTTCGAAGCGTTGGCGTTTGGCGGTAAATGATTCTGGATGCTCTTCGGGTACTGCATTTAAATTAGTATGTGCTGCATTTGGTGTCGAAATAGAATCTGTTTCAGTAATATTTAACGCTGTTTCAACCTGAGTCTGCACCGTAGGATTATTCAATGGCCGATTTGGCGGCATTATCACGCGGGTACGATTGACATTATGACTCTCTTGTTCTGGTGAGGAGGTTTTCTCCGCAGTCATCTTAGGCAAAAACTGGCCGCTATTACGAACCGCTTCACTACTTCTCCGGTTTAATTGATCAATTCGGTTTGGCGATTCCATTCCTCCGATAAAAGCAGGCCCTACAGTACGCGTATTAGGCGGATTGACATGATTTTGCTTCGGCAAATACGGAGTAACTGAATCCCACGTCGTAGCGGAACCATTAAACCGTGGCGGCACTACCCTATTATTTACCTGCGCGTTCGTCTCTGGCGCATTTATCTCAGCCTTAATCGGATTAGCTGTAATAGTCGCGGAACGAGTAGAGACTCCCGTTTCATGATTAGAATTCTTGCTACGCAGTACCACATCTGAATCAAGCTGTGAAATGCTATCTGTTACTACACGGGTTGACCGAGTTATCTCTGACTGATGAGAAACTTTTTTCTGGACCACCAATTCGTCGTGGGTATCTGTTTCAGTCGCAGGTACATGATCCCCCTGCGCTGACCTGTCGCGGGTCAGAATCGATTTATGATTCATCAAAGGCGCGGGGCTAATGGGTTCACGAACTTCCGTTGAATCCATTCCCGGCGTATTACCATCAACAAAAGTTGTGAATGGCGTTGGCTTGCTGTCATTACTAACACCAATGACCGACTTACCCATTGCCTCTCTTTGCGCGATGTCTTTCTGCCCATCGTTTTCCAGAGTTTTATCTGCAACATTAACGCGTTTAGTCTCCGTCGCATGAGCCGATGCTGGTCTGTCACCTGCCGGATAACCATTAATAGATGGGCTAAATACCGGATTAAATAAAGGGCTGATAGTCGGATTTACCGTAACAGTCGTTGGATTAGCCGGCTGAGTTGGCGATGAGGAACTAGCACCAAAGTAATAGTTGTAAGTATTGTAGGTTACTCCAGGCGCGTTTGCTGTTGGCGTTGGCGTGGCCGGTGCTGCCGGAGCGGCAGGCGTTTCTCTGTTCGGTGCCGCGGGCGGATTTGGGCCGTCGATGGTGTCTCCCTGCGGAGCGTTAATTCTCGATTGCAGAAGATTTAATACCACCGCAATCAGCTTGAAATCCTGAGTAAGATTCTCAAACCGCGACTTGGCACTGTCCGCTATATTTTGATCCCTTTGCCCATCGAGCAATGACAATGATTCACGAAATATTTCGTGAGGATCGGCATTATCGCTAAAATAAGCAGACACCAGCGGCCACACCTGATTAACCAATATTTGTTCACCAAGTTTTTTCGGTTCCGCTGATCCCATACTAATTAGCTTCTGCTGCAATTCAGCAAATTTTTCGTGATTCTTTTTTGTACTATTATCGCCTAGCGCAGAATTATTACGCAATTTATCCTGTGTCAGCAGTTTGACTAAAGAATTAGCGATATCAGAAAACGCCTTGTCTTTACTCTCCCCTGTAAGCTGATTTTCGCAGCAATAGTTTTTGGTTTCGCTAAATAACTGCATAAATCTCAGGACATTATCTTTCCCCTTTGCATCAATGGCATTGTCTAATATTCCTTTGACCTCAGCCTTTTTGTCTGCCGGTAGCTCGGAGAGAAAGGCTTCTTTAGCCTGTTCCATATGCTGACCGTAAAAAATCTCGCCGGTTGGAATATCAGCGGGAGCATTTAAGGTCGCAGCACGAGCCTGCGGCTCAGGGGAGTTTGAACCCTGCAACTGCGACTGCGTTTGGGTATGTAACTGGGCACAAACGCTACGCACATTAGAACACTTGCTGCTGGGATTATTGCATGCAGGTTCTGTTGAGGGTTTAACAGGCACATTCTGTATGTGACTAATATTCGCAGCCACAGAAGACTGGCTATGGGTATTAGCGTTCTGCGTGATACGGCTGAAATCAAGTTGAGGAGTGACAGCCAGTTGTATAGAAGATGGCATATTCTTTCCTTATCGCTAATTACTGAAAAAGCTTTTGTCTGTCTCAAGCAAACTGGAGATAGTGCTACTGAGAACTTTAATTAAATTATCGAACGTGGAGCTGGCGGTACTGTATTTCTGTAAGTGGCTTTGCATAGCTGTTTGTAGTTTTTCTGCCTGCGCGTCAAAACCTGCCATCCAAGCCTGGAATTTGGCAGAGTTCATATCTTCAACATCGTTATGCGGCAGATCGCTTTTCATTTTTGTTAGCGGGCTGGTGTCTATGGTACAAACCCAAGAACCATCAGGCAGTTGTTTAACGCAGGTATCTGGATCAACACCTAATTCACTGGCCCATGCCTTTGCATCGTCCTTAGATGCCCCTTTAATCCCACCGGTCTCACTTTGTTTAGGAAATAAAACGGCGGCTTTAGTGACAGGGTTTACAGAATATTTTTTCAGTAATGCATCTAATTCCTTTCTGATCTCACCTGACTTCAGAATGATATTTCCGTCTTTACCGGAACTAATAAATTCCTGTAATTTAGATTTCAGATCGGAGAAATCACTGAAAAAATCAGAATATTGTTTCACTGCGTACTCATGGACGGATAAATAACTGTCATCCATTTCGCCAATGGCGTCGGCCAAGTCCTTATAAATATCCCAACTGGAGATCGGACCTTTATTTTCCGTCGGTTCTGTCGCAGGAGCGAACCGAACAGACCGAGCGGCAGCCTGTAATTCAGCCGCTTGTTCGTCCGTTAAGTCATAGTTCTCAGGATTTGCCTGCGCCAATTGTGCAATGGTTTGCAATTGCTTACTGGTGCTGTCAATTAACAATGTGCGGCGAGCAAGGCTGCTTTTATCCGAAGCCGCAGCACGTAATGCATCTAACTGCGTGCGAGCAAGAGCGTCACTTTTATCGGGTGTTAGCAATATCTCTAGCTGTTTATCACAATCCTGCTGACTTTTTCCCTCAGTAGAAAATGCGGCTAATCGCGCAGCTCGCTCAGGCTGACGCTGCTCAATATCGCGTAATGTGCCTAACAGCGCGTTGGCGCCCTGAGCGATTTTATCTGAATTATGCAAGGTATCTAACTGAGTTTTTGTTTTCGTCAAAACCTGTTGCCGGATGGTCATGCGAGCAGCTTTTGCCTCTTCATTAACCGCAGCGGCGGGAGCCTGCGACGTTTCATTAGAATTAACCGCTAAATGCTCGGAAAAACGCACAGTGTTGTGATTATTAGTAATTCCATCCATAACTGACTCACTTATCGCTCAGACATATGAAAAATCGCCCCCAAAACTCCGGGGGCTTAGCAACTACACTTTGTTATTGATCATGCTGCTGATCGTTTCATTTTTTGCCGTTACCGTTTGGAACAGCATATTCATCAGCAAATTCAGCAATTGCTTATCACGGTCGCTACGTTTGACTGATTCAGCATGGGTTTCCTGCTTGACGGATTTCTCATTTTCCTGAATCGCCGCGCCGGCTTTCTCTTCAGCCTCATTCACCTGGAACTGGGACGCCGCTACCGCCCCCATAGGGTTGCCCATCTGGCTGGCCGCGTTACCTTGACCAATGACTTTTTGCGCATTATTCATTTGGCGACTGCTTTCGATCCCCTTCAGCGTTGCACTGTATTGTTTATCGTGGATCGCGCCGCCTTCGATAATTGATTTATCATTCTGTAGTACGGCAGAGCCAGGTTTTTGCCCTGGCCCCACTTTGTTCAGAGCGCTGATACTTTTGTTCGCCTGATTCTGGAAATTAGCCTGTTGTTTGGACACATCAAGCGATTTATTCGACATTTTGGTGCCCTTCATCGCCCGAGCTTGCCCACCCACGGTGGTGGCCAAACCAACGACACCTTGAGTAATCGCTTGATTTCGTGCTTCTTTACCACTTTGGATAGTATGTGCGGCAGAGGCTTGCGCCGCTTTAGCCGAAAGCTCTAGCTGATGGCCGCCCAGCTTATTTTCCGCCACTCGCATTTCAGTCAATACTTTCACTGCAAGCATCACGACATTAGATAATCTGGCACCAAATGAATTATTAAGATTGGTGATGGCAAAGCCCTGTTTAGGCTGTGCTGCATCGGTAGCCTTGGTTTGTTCAGCAGCGAAATTGCTGACGCCGGTAATATGTTTCAGCTGCTCTTGCAACAGCGTTGGCTGGGTTTCAACCGTCGGTGCGGCAATCGCCGGTTTTGGCGTGTCGTCCGCAGGGCTCACCGCAGCGGTGGTTCTCTTCTCAGCCAAATCCACCATCATCAATTTACTCGCCGTTGGTTGAATCTCACCTTGAGGTTCTCGCAGCGCCGCCGCCTGAGGGCTAATTTTCCCCTCTGTTTTTACATTTTTATTTTCAGCCGTTGATTTATTCGATTCAGTCGGCTGATTCGTATTATTTGCATTTTTTTTAATTGACTCTTTATCGCCATTTAATTCTTTTTTTGTAATATCTAGATTCGGATAATTCAGAATAAGGTTGTGACTATTACTGCCAATGGATGATGACATATTATTTACCTATTAGGTTATGGAGTGATATTAAACGTGCATATTGCGAAGAATAGTACGTCCTGTGTCTTGTTGTTTAAGGAGTACCGAGGACATATTCTTCATCAACTCCTGCATTAGCGTTTGCTCTTGTTTAAAATACGCAAGAATCTGCTCTGAGAATTTTTTCAGTATTTCCATATCTGCGCTACCGAGTTTAAATGCCGCTAACGCCTCCATAGCATCAGCCTGTAAATTCCCTGCCACTATATTGCCGGTGGTTTGAGTCACGCCAGAGCCAACGGTGGTTACGCTACGTAACATCTCCATATTATTCAATTGCTTTTTCAATGCTACCGGATCTTTTGATAGTGACTTGGACAGGCTTTTGCTCGCTTGTTTGAAAACCTGATTCACTTGCTTACCGGCACTTTTAACTACTTTCGGCACCAGTTTTTTCAGCGCTTGCTCGATGGTTTTCTTAATCGTTTCCATAATCATATTTGTCATCGCCTTACCCATTTTTTCGATGACAAACTTAGCCGCTGACTTAGCAAAATAAGCTACGGCAATAATAACCGCAACGGTCACTGCGGCAGAAACTACGCTATGAATGGTATCCATCATATTTGCCCCGGTGGCTTTATCTATTGCTTTAAGCAATAAACCAATCGGAGTTTTATCAAATATCTCTTCCACTACTTTAGAAATTAATGACATTAATGGCATAAAGATATGTTCCATAAATGGATTTAAAATCATGCCAGTCAAAGATTGTCCCGTCGCCGCCTCCATAATAGGGTCGGCAACCATTAAACCTATACCTATTGCCATTAATGCTACTCCGGCGCCGCCAAATACCGATGTAATAGCACCAATGGCAATGGCTAGTCCGCCCAGAATATCAGCAATGCAGCCGGTCATCTTGCGCGTTTCTTCCGCCTTACGCAGTTGCTCATCGTATTCAGCGGCTTTTTTGGTCATATCCTTTTGACGCGCTTCCTGGAGTTTTTGCGTCATGGCTAAATCATTCTTTAATTTATTGATCGAGTTCTCACCTACGATTTCAATAAATTTCCCCATCAGCATGGTCATGGTGGCCATGCTGCTGAGCTGTTTTTCTTTCTGCTGATCGATTTGCCCAGCGATAGCTGCGTTGCCAGGTAAAGCGGCGCTGTATTTAACGTCCGCCGCCTTTATTAACCCTTCAAGTTTCGTTTGCAGACTCATGGCCGCTTGTTGCTTTTGATCCGCCACGGCCTGAGCTTTACTGGTTGCCGCCTCTGCCGTATTGAGATCGGACTGCGCGCCAGCGACTTTCTTTTCCGCGGCAATATAACGAGGATCGTCTTTTTCTACGCCTTCTCTCTTTAGCTTGTCCAGATCTGATTTGGCCTGATCGAGAAGCTCTTTTTTCTGCGATTGATTTTTATTAGCCGAGCCTAATTGGCTTACCGCATTTTCAAACTCAGATAAAGCCTGCTCGGTCTCGCCCATTGCTTTATCAATCTCGGCATTTGCCTTTTCTCCCTCTTTCTTACGCGCGTCCAGGGTAGACATTAATATGGAAAGGTTAGACGAGAGTTTACTCAATGCCATTTCACTGCTTAAATTCAGCATTTGAGTTAATAACAGCAACAGAGCTCCGTCTTTAGTCAGATTACTGTTCGCTTTTCTCAGGACTGGAGCTTCCTGTAAAAGCGCATTATTCAGCTCAACTTCAACATCACCACTGAGCGTTGGGTCAATGCCGGCGGAAATGATATTGCGTGCAGATTCTTGCGCTGCCTGCAATTTTTGATTGGCCGCCGCCATAATTGAACCACCCTGCTGCGGCAGCATTCGAGTTTTTTGCTTTAATGCCGCCATATTTTCATTGCTGGCGTCATTTAACAAATAGCCAGCAAGCTGGATAGGGGTATTATTAACACTCGTCGTAGCCATAATTTCTCCAATTACGTAACGATCTTCGGCTTAATCTGCCTCTTCGTTCGTTTCTTTCCTGTTTTGTCGAATAGTTTGTAAATAAACTTTCGCTTTTTTAATTAAATTTTCATCGTCACTACGCTTACACACCAAATCAAAACACTGCATGGCCTTAACAAAATTACCCATTAATAATTGACATTGACCGCTGAAGAATACCGGGCTGAAATTATCTTTCCCCATCACATAAGCAAGAGAATAGAGATCGCATGCCTTCTGATAGTTTTTCTTCAGCTGATTCACTGCGCCTAATCCAATAAAGTAATCGGTATTATTTAAGTCATACATACAGAGAAAACTGAAGAAATTTTCAGCCTCGTCTAAATGCCCCTTGTGATAAAACTGGTAGGCATGAGCATATATATGCTCCATCATTTCATCAGATACACCGTGAATGTCTTTTAGCATGGCACCCTGATTGAGAGCAGCCCACAGCATGTTTTCAATTTCATCATCGCTAATAATCGTATTTTCCTGGGTCATACCTTGTTATCTCCTAGGTTGTTCGTTACCGCGTGAATGCTGCTGCCGATAACGATATTTAATCATGGGTAAATAAAAACTACATTTAAGGAACGCTCATCCCCTTTCAAACACAGGCAATTCTTAAATAATGAGCGAAAAATATCTTTGTAAAACGATGTTTATTCTTTAGGGACCTCGCTGCTCCAGGCATTTTCAACCTGTTCAAGCCAGGCCAGTAAACGGAGTACTTCATCTAATTCCTCCATACTGACAAAGGAATAGCGTCGGTGAGTTTTGAAGATTTGTCGGGCTAATTTCACATCTTCGATTACTGGTATGCCGACCTTTTTCGCATAAGTACGAACGGCAATGGCTCGCTGATTGGTTTCCAGCACTGAAATGAAGGGGATTGGAATAACATCTACATTTAGATAAATTCCCACGGCGATGTGAGTTGGGTTAGCCACGATCACCTTGGAATTTTCAATGTCAGACTTCACCTGTTCCGACAACATTTCCATATGTATTTCTTTACGTTTGGATTTCATTTCCGGATTGCCATCCTGCTCTTTGGCTTCCCGTTTAACCTCTTGCTTATCCATTTTGTTGTCTTTGATGTGCAGGAAGAACTCAGCTAATGCATCCAGAATAATGACCATAAGCAGACAAGAGAGACATATCAGGATCAGCGAGTGAAACAGCACCCCCCAAACTAATATAATCTGCTGAGGCGCCCCGTTAACCTGCGAATAAAGGAGCTCTTTATTTTTTTCCCAAAAAATATTTGCGGCAACGATAAAACTAACCAAATACAAACATGATTTGATCACATCTTTAACTGACCGTAAGCTAAATAGCTTTTTCACACCGCTCGCAGGATTAAGCGCTGCAAAATTAATCTTTAGTGCTTTAGTGGCGATGAGAAATCCCGTTTGTAACAACGTCGGGAATACGGACGCAAATATGCATAGCAGTAAAAAGGGAAGCAATAACTTTAATCCCGTCCATGCCACCATTCGCGCATACTCATGGAAGGTACTGGAAAAACCATTTGCGATGGCTTCGGTAACGATTTTCCCCATTTCTAAAAAGCTCGATATATTAATAATGTACTCGGCACCAATTAAGATAAGACATGAGATAACCAAGTCCTTACTTTTAAAAGATTGGCCCTTTTTAGCCGCATCCTTCAGTTTTTTCTGCGTGGGTTTCTCTGTTTTATTTGATGACATAAAACGTCCATTTTACCGTATTATTTCAACCAGCCAAATAATGAATCCGCATGAAAGCGCATATTAATGACCTCGACTGGAATAATCGGGGTGAAATACAAAATAAGAATAAAGAACGCTATGCTGCTTTTAATCGTCAACGCCAGCGAAAATGCGTTCATTTGCGGGGCAAAACGGGATAATAAACCTAACAGCGCTTCAGCCAATAGAAAGCCGACCAAAACCGGACTGGCGAGAATAAATGCTTTCGCCATCATAATACTCAGGAAAGTTAGCGCTGGATAAAGGGAAGGCAAAGTAAAAGACAGTGGGTCCCAAAGTTGATAACTTGCTTGAAATACCTGAGAGATGAGCAAAAGCCCGCCGCTTTCTAATATAATCACGGCAGCAAACAAATTAAATAAATTGGCAAGTTCTGATGTATCGACACCACTTAATGGATCGATGCTACTACTTAGCGTCGCACCCCGCTGGTTATCAATCATGCTACCGACGGCATGTAATACCCATAATGGCCAGCAAAAAAAACAGGCCATTAATAGTCCAATGATAACTTCTTTTGCAACCAGTCCGAAATAAAACAACGTATCAAAATCAGGTAGTTCCTGGAGTGGATAAGGCCACAATGACACCCCCACAATCATGGCAACCGGCATACGGATCATACCCGTTAGAGTATTATTATTAAGGAACGGCAGTAGGATAAAAGAAGGCATCAACCTGGCCGAAGCCAATATCATTGCGTAGAGCCAGTCGTGAATATTAAAAAACAGTCCGATTTGCATAGGTTATTTCAACGCTATTGTTAATACTTCTTGAGCAAAGCCCAACAATACATCACCATACCAACCTGAAACTAAAAAAAGGCATAACGCGACGCTAAGTAATTTAATACCAAAGGGTAAAGTTTGTTCTTGTAGCTGCGTGACTGTTTGGATCAGGCCTACAATTAATCCGACGATGGTTGCCACGGCAATTGGCCCAGCGGAAAGCATTAGAATCAGATATAAGGCTTTATTACCGGCAAAGACGAGTTCATTCATTGTTCCAGCCCTCCGAGCTATAGAGCCAGATCCAGATACTGCGTGATTAGGCCTTTAGACAATAGCGACCAACCGTCCAGCACAATAAACAGCACCAATTTTATCGGCACAGAAATGGTCACCGGGCTCATCATCATCATTCCCAAAGCCAGCAAAATACTGGAAATTAGCAAATCAACTACCACGAAAGGTAGATATAAATAAAAGCCAATTTTAAAGGCACTTTTGATTTCACTTAGAGCGTAGGCTGGTAACAGGGATAAAATAGAAACCCTTTCGGTATCCTCTGCACTACCACTTTTAACACCGTCCCTTTTTAGCTGCGCATCAGAGAAGAAGCGCGCTAACTCCGGATCTGAATATTTTTCTAAATAGCGATGGTAACCTTCGAAGCCATTCTCTACGAAATAAGTCACCGACTCTACGCTGCTAATATCGACATTATTCTCGCGATAACTGTGGTAGCCCTCTTGCACCACAGGCATCATGACAAACATCGATAACAACAGCGCGATACCGTTAAGCGTCATATTTGAAGGGATTTGCTGCAATCCCAGCGCGTTTCTGACCATAACAAAGACAATGGAGAATTTGATATAGCAGGTGCCGCAGGCAATAATAAAAGGTAGTAAAGTGGCAAACGCTAATAGCCCAACAAGGGAAACATCATTTTCCATTGCCAGCCTCGTGGTATATCTCGGTTATTTCAACGCCTAAGCGATCTTCTATCCAAACTAATTCGCCGCGAGCCAGTGCCAGGCCATTACCGCTAATGATGATTTTCTTTTCCGCATCAGGATCACAGGTGAAAATATGTCCTTTATATAGTAATTCCAGTTCTTCAACCGTTACCTGAGTTTGTTGCAAGGTAAATGTTAAGCGAACAGGCATTTGAGAGCGAGGGGACAAACCCATAGATATTTCTTGGTCATGGCTACCATCACTCTGGTTATCCTGAGATTTGTTTTCTACAGGCATATCTGACATCGCTTCCTCTAGCATTATTTCATCTCCATTACGCTGGTAATATCTAATATGTTTGCCATGAATTGTTACTTGCTGCCTGACATCAGTAATAAGTAAAACATCACCGCAGATTAATTTATTAAGTAACCTTAAACTCCCCTTGCTACTTCCTATTTCAAAACATATCGGCAAAGGAAGATGGGATAAATCTGTCCGTTGATTTTTTGCTGGAATATTGACAGATTCGTGAACAAATTTAGTCAACCATACTCGACCGCGATCCGTATCTATGGCGTACAACGGAGTATTAAATAGCTTGTTATCTTCAACCGTCTCAATATTCTGCATTGATTGATAGCTAAATTCCGGCAACGCCATATTTATCGGCTGCGAGCATCCGATAAATAAATTTTTAATTTGTTCATTGGTAAAAGCGCTGGTCGCTAACCCTGCCTGTTCTGGCATCATTTGCATAAACCAGTTACGTAAATCAAGAAGGCCTTCCCAACCGGCATCAGTAGCAAATGACACCAGGCAAACATTTTGCGGAGGAATCGTAAAACTCACGTCGATACCTTGCCGTTCCCAATGTTCAGCAACACGTGACCAGACAAGTTGTTCCTGACTTATTTGACGAAAATACCGGCCAATCACTGAGCTTCCTCCTCGTCCTGAGTCGGTTGTTCCTGATGCTGTTTCTGCTGCTGTTGCGATTCCCCGTCACGCAATAAGCTCCAATGCTGGGGCATTTCTCCAGTGCCTAAACGCTGTTGAACCGTGGCGTCCGAGGGTTGAAAGACCACCTGAGCTGAGTGATTTTGGGTTTGCGTTGAAATATTGACATGATGTCCTTCACCCCATTGTTTAAAACGGTAAGTGAGTTTCCCTGGCCCTTCTATTTCATTATTTCCTGATTGCGGCTGTGGAAACTTATCGGTTTTTCCCATAGGCAATGCAGCCTTGGTTGCTATATCCACCACCGAATGGGTTGATTTATTCGGTACCGGATATAACCATTCAGGGCGCCCTTTATCTGAGGCTAGAGAATCCACTTTTACCTCTTTTTTAAACTGAGGAAATAAAGCTTCACTCTCTCCAGTAGCTGTCATATCAGTCGATGTCGGTTTGCCGCCAATCTGTTGCACAATATTTAACTTTTCATGATTCGGCGCAGTTAAATTTTGACGATCTCCATTGGCAGAAAACTCGCTGGTTTTATCTGTAGGGAACCGGGCAAGAGAAGCAACGGGTATGGCATCTGTGACATGGCTATTTTTCTGCAACGGCTGCGGATTTCTTATTACTTCAATATTTTTTGTTTCTTTTCCCGTCGGTAGAGCAGCCAGTAGGGATTTATCTGTCATATCTTTCGTTGTTAGACGCTCAGGAATCCTTTGCTGAAGCTGTGCGATCGGCTTAGCAGGAATTTCCTGAGTTAAATAATCCAAACGCGGATGAGTTGCCTGAAGCTTAGATCCTTTCAGCGCGCTTATTTCAGCCTTTTTGGTTGTAGAGTCAGCGTTATGACCAATTCCAAGTTGCAAGGCCAATAGCGGCGATAATAGGGTTGGCATAGACGGAACGGTTTTATCGGCGATCTCGGTAAAACGCTCGCCCTTTTCTTCCTGCTGTTTCTTTCTGACAATATCGGAAATAGGTTGCGCAACTTCGGAGATATTTTCCGTTCGCCCCGTATTGGCTCCTGAAACGCTATTTACTTGTTCCATGCAATAATCTCCTCAATTTCGGTTTCTTCCATTCGGTCGGCCATCTGGCGGTGAGCTTTCCGCTCAAGCATTTGCAAATGCTTGTATTTATCAGACTGATGAATGAGTCTCAGACGCTGCACCTGCGCCTTTTGCCTGTCCTCTTCACAGCTTTTCAGATCCGTTAGCTGCTGTACTTTTTCCAGGTCAATATTGGCAATTCGGCGACGAAGCGCGGACTGTTTCCGCTGTACTGCATACAGCATGGCGCGATTTAGTCCCTGCCCCTGCGGGCGCAAACTGTGCAACAGGCCGGTTGCCGCTTTGCGTTGAGCGTCTAGAGCCTGAACAGATTTTTGGCACTCACGTATCCGGCTATCAAGCTGCGTTAATATCCGCTCCTGACGCTGAGTTTTGCTTTCACTGCGCAGTAGTAGTGCAGTGAATTTACGAAGCAAATTCATGCAATTGACTCAATGTATTTTCAAATACAGCGTGTTCTTCAACGGGCTGACACAGCCAACGGAATAAATCATCACGTCGCTGAATAGCGCGATCGTTTTCCGCATTTTCTCCGGCGCTGTATTCCCCTAGGTCCACAAAAATCTGTAATTCTTCGATTTTCGCCAATATCCGTCGGACTTCGGCTGCGCTGTGTAAATGCGACGGTTGGCAAACCTGACCGGTTACACGACTCACACTGCGTAAAATATCAATTGCCGGATAATGATTTTTGGCCGCCAGTTTGCGGCTAAGGTAAAAATGTCCGTCCAAAATAGAGCGAATCTCTTCCGCAATTGGATCTGGTTCATCATCACTTTCCAGTAAAATGGTATAAAACGCGGTGATACTTCCACTATGAGTACAGCCGGGACGCTCGAGTAATTTTGGCAAAGCCTCAAATACCGAAGCCGGATAGCCTCGCCGGGCTGGTGCTTCGCCTGCGGCTAATGCCACATCCCGCAAAGCGCGGGCATAACGCGTAACTGAATCCAGAAACAGCACCACTTTTTTGCCTGAATCACGAAAATATTCAGCAACCGTGGTAGCCACTAAAGCCGCATTACAGCGATCCAAAGAAGAAAAATCCGAGGTGGCATAAATCAACACGCACTGCTGTTGCCGCCCAGACCTTCGTAAAATATCAGTAAATTCAGTCACTTCTCGGCCGCGCTCACCTATGAGTGCGATAACAAACACATCTGCATCTGCCTGCTCGATCAACATATGCATTAGCGTAGTTTTTCCGCAGCCTGCCGCAGCAAAAATACCGAGCCGTTGACCGATCCCGCAGGTAATCAAGCCGTCAATGGCTCGCACGCCAGTAATAAACGATTGACGAATACCTACGCGCTGCAAATATGATGGTGGCGGTGCATCAATGGGGCGAATTTCATGCCCCAATATGGCGGCGGAATCGGAGAATCGTTCGACGACTTGCCCTGAGGGATCTAATACACAACCTAATAATGAATGGGTCAGTGCGACCGTCAATGCGCTACCGGTTGGGCTAATCACGGCATCTCTGGATAAACCATTGGCGTTACCAATCAGGCTAAGTACCGCCAGATCGCGATTAAATCCCAGCACTTGGGCACGAGCAACCACCTCGGTACTTTGCCAATGCTGACGTATTTCACAGATTTCACCGATCTTTACCCCTGGCAGAACCGATTCAAGAATCGGCCCGCTCAGGCGCAAAGGATGAGCCTGATAACGGATCAATGGTATTTCACTCATTATTGAAGAATTTCCACAAACTTTTCTTGCAGCGCAAAGAACTCATCTAATGCTTCAGCAAATCGAGTACTGGTCTCGGTATAGCTTGAATTAACTAGCCCCTTTAATTCGATATACCCGTCATTGGTGGCTAACTGTAATTGCCCTGACGGAGTGAAAGCGCAGCCTTCCATTAAAGTTTTTAAAAGGTCATCAGCTTTTTGACTTAATACGTGAGTATTTTCCTCACCAATACGCGACCATAACCAGACCTGATCGTCAATCAGGCTAATTAACATGCTGGCACGATCTGAAAAATCTAGCGATATAGTCGAGTGGCCGTCGAAATCATTTAATAACGATTCATCGCAGCCTGTTTCCAATAGTGTGTCACGAATTAAAGTTACAATATCTAGATTCATTATTATCTCCTTGTTGATTAGACAGTTCTTAAAACATCAATAGATACGCTATCCGTGATTTCGCCAAAAGACATTACCTCCAAGTCTTTAAACTGAGAATCTATAAAGCGCTTAACAAATCGCCTTATATCTACCGAAGATAAAATAACCATGTCTTTATTAGATATTGTCAATTTATCTGTGGCTAACGTCAGCGCATCAATGAGTTCCTCCGCTACCGCAGGTTCCAGATTCAAAAATGAACCACCGGAGGTATTTCTTATTCCCTGCCGTAATTTCTCTTCAAACTCCGCAGAGAGATTAATAACGCGTAGCGTCTCTCCCTGTGAAAATTTATGGCATATATAACGCGATAATGAAGTACGTACGTGTTCAACTAACGCAATCACGTCTTTTTCTCTGGGCGCCCATAAAGCCAGCGACTCCATAATCATCTTCATATTACGGATAGATATTTTTTCGCTCAGCAAGCGTTGAAATACCTCGGCAATACGCTGAACCGTCGCGTGACGCAGGACTTCTTTCATCAGGTCAGGATATTTATTATCTAACTTATCTAATAAATCTTTGGTTTCCTGTACGCCAAAATACTCATTAACGTGGCGAACCAGAGAAACTGACAGACAGTAATAGAGCTCATCAATTGCCGGTCTAAGCTGATAGCCTAGCTGTGTAAGCGATGCCTGATTAGTGCTATCGGTCCAACTTTCTTTATTATGGGTAACGCATTCAACACCTAACTGCTTTAGCTCATCGGTACTGTTGACGATACGCAGCAGGCCAAAGTAAATATTAAATTCGTCCGCTTTTATTTCATTTATTAAGATGGCGACGGTATTAGCACTAAGATTATCCGATGCCTTCAACATCATTTCAGGCAAATGAATGCCGTAATCGATAAAGAATTGACTCCGATAACGCTCCACCACGCTGGCTTTCTGTAATGCGGCCAGTTGCGCTGTCGGAACCAATAGGATTAAAGGCACTGTTTCTGCCGCCACGCTATCCAGATCACCAATTAGCCCCAGAGATGTCCCTTCGGCATCGATATTCTTTTCTCCTGAAGCTATTTCTGCCGGAGCATTCTTTTTAGCTGCATGGCGCTTTTTCTCACTCCATTTGAAATAGAATAATCCACTGAGTCCTGCGGCGAGAATAGCAAAAATAAAGAACGGGAAACCCGGTAAACTGCCAATTCCTAGCGCCAGCATGGCAGCAATCAGCAACACAAATGGGTTGCCTAATAACTGGTCCATCATGGTCTGGCCCATATTATCGCCATCGCCGTTGACTCTGGTGACAATAAAACCGGCGCTGATAGCAATCAGCAGAGATGGAATTTGAGCCACTAATCCATCACCAATAGTCAGCATGGTGTATGTCGCCAGCGCTGTGGACATATCCATGCCATGCTGGCTAATGCCCACGCCCATACCGCCAATAAAGTTGATGAAAATGACGATAATGCCAGCGATAGCATCACCTTTAATAAATTTCATCGCGCCATCAAAAGAACCGTAGAGCTGGCTTTCTCTTTCAACCACGCTGCGGCGCTCTTTTGCTGCATCTGCATCAATAGAACCCGCCCGGAGATCGGCATCAATCCCCATCTGTTTACCAGGCATTCCATCCAGAGAAAAACGAGCGGCAACTTCCGCAACGCGTTCTGCGCCTTTGGTAATGACCATAAACTGCACTATGGTCACAATAGAGAAAATAACAAAGCCAACGATCAGATTATCGCCAATAACGAACTGGCCGAATGTCGCAATAATATCGCCTGCATCAGCATCATTAAGTATCAATCGACTGGTGCTAATAGATAGAGCCAACCTAAACAGCGTGGTTATCAGCAGTACGGCTGGAAAGGTCGAAAAACTCAATATTCTGTCAATATAAAAAGACGACAGGAAAACCAATGCAGAAATAACAATATTCAGGCCAATGAGAAAATCGACCAGATAAGTCGGCAGTGGTATAACCAACATGGCAATAATGACAATAACCAGCAGTAGAATAAATAACTCTGGATGCCGTCTAGTTTTAATAAGAAATTCAGTAATCAAAATCAGGTTCCATTATTGATGCCAACAGAGTTATAAATCATATACGCAATAAGAAATTAACAGTAAAAGGTCTACTGCAATTTCAGGCACAACCCGACATGCTCGAATTCATAATAACGGGCGGTGGTTTAACAATAGAGTCAGTGTGCGAGCCGGGTAATTTTTTCGTTTACTCTAAATTGCCCCGACGAAGCTCAATTAACTCGTAGCGATAGGCTATTGTTGCCAATCTCTCGAATTCCCGCGCTAATACATCGGCATCTTCAGGTTCATAAAATAATTCTCTGGGTAAATTTTTACAGGCTTGCGAGATAATATGTAGTAACGAGGAACGTTCCGCGTGTTTACTTAATTTTATTCTCTCACCAATCGCTTCTTGTAAATAATCTTTTATATGTTCCGGATGCTGTAATACGCATAGCATAAATAACAACCAAGCTTGTTCCGAATCGTTATGCGCCCGTATTAAGGCATTTTTCAATACGTTATCTATAAAGGCACTGTCGCTTGAACGAATCAGTTTTACCTGTCCTAACCGCCCTAATAAATTACCAAATTCAATATGAGAACAACTTGGATCCTGGGCATCCATATCGCTAAGCAGCGAACTTTCCATAAAATCGACCACCGCGGCACGATGCTTAGCGCCATATGTCGAAATCCAATCTTGATAAACTTCGACCTCATGGGCATCACTCTCTAAAAAATCACGGTAACTCTCGCGCATGAGTGCCGGATCAAGCTGCAGTGCCTTCCCAAATAAGCGGGCCTTAAACGCCACATTTATTCCAGCTTTAAGCCGGCGCGGATTAGCCTGCTTTTCAACCTGCTGCAACATGATTTTAAGGCGGCGTCTAACTACCTCATCAATATTGCGGCGACGTAGCAGTTCGCGCAGCACCAAAACCAGATCGCTGTCATCAGGAAATAATGAGCGCACCTGTTGCAATAGATTCTTTATATTTGAACCATCGACACTCGACGTGACTTTTAATAATGCATAGACTTTAGGCAGTACGTCCTCGTCCAAAATTTGTTCAAAGCTGCTTTCACTCGCACTACCAATCTTTTTTTCATAATCTCGACGATTGCGAAATTGCGATAATAGAATTGACATTTCATCAATAGAGTCGCCAAAACGCTGCACCGCGGCGGCTGGTGAATCATCTGCAATATTCTGCGTTTCGTCACTATTCACAGCCCCTTCTTGGGCAGCTTTTTGCGTATTAGCACTTTTTTCACTGCTCACCTTATCCCGACGTAACTGGTACAAATCGAGTGATGAAGAGGAAAACTTGCCAATATCTATAGCCATTTCTGGCTATCCACATAATTTCGCATCCAGTCTTGCAACGCAGGATTGGCCAGATTTTTTTGCATATCGGCAATAAGATTACTGGCATCCGGTTGTAACGGAGATTCAATCTCTCGCGGCTGAATCAGGAAAACCCGTACCGTATTAGAGTTGCGCGATTTTTTATATCTAAATAACCCGCCTATTAGAGGAATATCTCCCAATAGTGGAACTTTGGCCTCCCCATCGGTACTTTCATCTCGCGTATAACCGCCAATTAACAAGCTTTTCCCTCTGGGCACCCTGGCAATAGTACTGATATTGGTGCGTCCAACTTCCGGTAAACCATTTGGAGTGTCTGAAGAGACAGGAACCTGCGACCCATCTTCTACGTTCAGCATCATTTCAATTTCGTTACCATCGGTAAAACGCGGTAATACGTTAACCGAAGTACCATAGGTAATATGCTGTAATTCAACGCTACGCTCACCGATCAATTGAGTATAAAACGTCCGGCTGTTATCAAAAATGGCAGGAATATTCTCCTGTGTTAATACCATCGGACGGGAAACTATATTCGCCTGGTTCTTTTGGCTTAATGCCAGCACTGAGGCCATAAATGTTGCGCCATCTACAGTACTGGATGCTCCACCGTTAAAAGAAATCCCTAGTTTCCCCCCAACATTCACGCCACCATTCCATTCAACGCCCATTTGTTCCAGCGCATCTTTTTGCAAATCGACAATCCACACCGATAGCTCAATATGGCGCTTGGGCAAATCCAGAACACTGACAATATTTTGCACGTATGAGACTTGCTCAGCGCTTCCTTTAACCAATAGACTATTGGTTCCCGGATTAGCCACAATCTGAAAACCCGAGGCTGAAGGACGCCCCCTTATTGCCGTAGTCAAATCTGCAAAAGGTAATTTGGGTTTTGCCTGACTGACACCGGGAAATTCATCCAGCCGAGGAGGTAAATCCGTGGCAATAGTATCTGTCGCCGGTGCTGGCACCATAACATCCCCACCGGATTCATTACCGTTAAGTAATTGCTGAACAATGCTAGCGGCTCCCGGAATAATGATCCTATCGTCACGATATTTAAAATCACGATCCTGAACAAACGTATTAAACAACGGGATAGACGCAACTTTTGAGCGTCCATCCAAATCGTTGTTCTTTTCATCTAAGAATTTGGCTGTATTTGTCACCAATTCAACATAGATCGGGGGCCCAGATACATAAAACGTGGAACTCACGCTATCTGAGCGCAATGGGTAACGCTGATCATATAGACCAGATTTACGCAAAAAATTGCTCACCGCTGAAAAAGAGGTGTTTCTTAATACCACCACGGCATTGCGCATCTCTGATGCATCGTAAATATAAATAGCCTGCCCATCGTGATACCAAATCAGCCCTAACTGCGCCGAAATGTTGTCAATTAAACGCTGAGGATTATTAAGATCAAACTCCCCGCTAATCTTCTTTCGCGCCACGGCTTTGCTGATAATAATTGGCTTATTCATTCTTGATGACAAAGCGTCAATCAGCCCTTTTATATCATTTTGCCGTGCTACATAGCCCGAAAGACTTGATGAATTTTCCTCAGAAAATGCCTTTTCAGGCATGCCTGCTAGTACAACCACCCCTAAAATACAGACGCAGGTTCTTTTAAAACCAATAACATAATTCATTTTTTAGCATCGCTGATAATGACATCTTTCAGGCTACGTGGAGAAACACCTAATGATATTTTGACGTCGTTAGAAAAATGAGAAAGAGACGAATAACCATGCTTCATCGCCAACGTAGTCAAACTTTTCTGTTCTCCCATCAGATCTAATAACGCCCGAACTAGCCGCCAATCGCACATTTCTACTTTGGTTGTATTACCCAAAGCCTTACGCGTCAGGCGGCGAAAATGAGACACAGAAACGCCATAGCGTGCGCCCAAATCCTGCAAACGTTCGGTGCTATCCGCTTCCTGTAGTAAAAATCTGACTAAGCGATACCATTCGGTAGAACGTAAGATGCTGGCGATATTCCCCGTTCCGGAGTCTGCCCGTAACGATTGACGGATTAACCAATACTCAATATGTTTAAAAGTCACATTCTCTTGAAACCCTAGGGGTTCAAACCCCCAGCAAATATCATTGTTACGTTCAAAACCTACGCGATTAAGCGAAGTATCTATAAATGCCTGTAGCTTGCACAGGGCAATGAGATCCAATGACCGATAGCGCATACTCCCTTCGATAATATGCAATGACATTGGTAAAAAAGCCGCGATACCCGTTTCACCCGGCTTAAACTGGCAGGTAACATCGCTGCCGTTCTCACCGATCAATTTAAAATCAACACCGGTGCTTTTATGAGGTTCAGTCAGCAACAGCTGCGGCTTTTGAAACTCTAACCGATCATTTTGTTGTAGATATAGATGAGTACTAAGCCTATCCATAAGTTAGTTACCATTCGTTTCAGAAACATTCCGACATATTCGATTAAAGATATATCTATTATATTCTTTATAGGGAGCGTCATGATCTCTTGGCTCAATATATGTCTTTGATTCAGTAAAAACATGATGAGAAAATGACGAGACACTGCGTAAGAGTATATCGATAACGTTAGTATTAACGAGAGGAAATTTAATTATCTAGGAAAGATTGTTACCGTTCCCCATCAATTCATGATGTAGAACAGATTGTACCAGTGACAAACAATCACCCATTGATTTAGCGTTATTTAATAAATATCCTAACCCTATCTGATAAGATTAAAAATCAAGCATTATAAATAAAAACCAATAAATACAATGAATTACAAATGAAATCAAAAAACAAAAATGGAAGATCAATACAAATTATGATTATGTTTAATATTAATATTACTAATCCACCGGATGTCACTTTTGTTCCAAAAAACCAGCTTGTTATACATAACCAGTTATTATCATTTCATGATGATATATTTACTGATAATATTCTTACAACCCCACTTATCACAAGAATCGTTCCATTCCACCAGGGAAAATAAATTAATGAATAGCGTGACTTTATCGAGGATAATTATTTTTATCCTGAGCTTTTTTTTCCCTTATCAAGGTTACGCCAACTGCTGGACCTATTCAGAACAATTTTTCGGCATTGAGGCCAAGCTGCTCTATTCTATCGCTCAGGTAGAATCTGGATTGAAACCAGAAGCCGTAGGAAAAAATAATAACGGAAGTTACGATTTAGGATTAATGCAAATAAACAGCAGCCATATTCCCCGACTGCGCAAAATAGGCGTAGATGATGCAATGTTGACCTCAGATCCCTGTGTTTCCATATTGGTCGGTGCCTCAATACTATCCGATATGATGAAGATCTATGGTTATAGCTGGGAAGCCGTCGGGGCATATAATTCAGGAACAGGAAAAGATCGTCATGAAATGCGGATGAAATATGCGAAAAAAGTTTGGGACGTTTACCGAAAAGGAAACCCGCCCTTCTAGTCTTCGTACCCGTTAGATAATCTGCATGACCTGATAAAAAATCCCATATCGCTGCAAATGACGCCCCCTCCAAAAACTATTGAATGTGCCCCCCAAAGAGGGCACATTGGTATTGACTAGCTATTATCACGCTTAAAGGTCAGTTCAAGAGGATTGAACAAAGATCTGAAGAAATTATCTATTGTTTTTACCGCCGCCTTATCATTTTCAGTCAAACTTTGGCTGCGGAATCTCTCTATCATGGCATCGTCCACATTCCTCATTGCCTCTAATAGAGGTTTATTCTGTTGGGCGAACTCTGAATGTTCACTACCCAATTTCGATTCCAATGTGCTAAAACATGCTTTAGCCGCAGAGAAAAAATCATCGGAATACAGCTCGGGTTTGGCAGGCAAATATGACGTGTTGAACAGATAATTAAGCGTTGTTGAAAACTCTCTGATTGTCGCTAGGCTATCGGCCAAAGTGTTATATTCACTTGGATTAAAGAATGGGAATGATTCTATATTGAAACTCTTTGTATTATCTAACTTCAGCTGTTGTCCGTAGGTAAGAGTCTGCCTGGGTACTGCAGCTGGCGTACCGCTGACCACGACGGTTGATACAGGTTTACCTGAATCAGCGACACGATCTAGAATATCTGCGACATTCGTAGCGTTTTGGCCACTGTTAGTAGAGAAAGGATCGACGGTTACCCGGCTAGCCGAAATCCCTTTCCCGACCAAAATTTCCTTGAAGCGATCGCCTTCGGTTTTGTTTATCGCAATATTGTGCCGATCCGTTGTTCCATGTCCGCCAAATCCACTGGTAATGAAATTGATATTCTTTGAATCCTTCAGCGTCTCAGCAATGAAATTGACGTAGGTTTCATCATTATTTCCATTTAAGATGATAAAGGTTTCACTATTATCATTCCTTGCCACCCACTCATTAACCGATTCTCTTTTAGCATTATTGAGTGAAATGCCCTGCTCTTTATCTATATGTAAGGAAATAGGTGCAGTGAGCGCTGATAAATTGTTTGCGGCTGCCTCGAACAAAGTGTTTTGTATCGCTTTAGCCAAGTCAATATTGGCATCAGGCATGTGCGACTTTTTGGCCGCAAGCATATTCCCCTCGGCAATTAAAGCCCTCATCGTGGCAGCCGTTTTAGCTCCGGATATATTAGCATCGGTATGTAATAAGGAGTGTACTTCCTTAGGATAAGGTTTAGAGGTGGTGAGTAACCCGCCTTCTTGAGTCACAGTAAACTTTGAACCATAAAACTCCTTTACACGCTGTTCTTTAGGTGTGAATGTCTTATTCGCTTCATCTCTTTGAGCTTTATATCTGTTTATTTTTGCTTTTAATGTAGATGTCGTATTACTGACTGCCGTGGTTGTTGCGACATTTTTTTTGAGACGAGAACTCTCACTTTCAGTCTGACTATTTTCATTTACCCTAGTAGGGTTGATCACCAACGTGCTTGAATTGTTAATCTTCATTATTGTTCCTTCTATATATCATAAAGCGAGAATTCACTTTTAGTTCACGTGAATTTAAAGTTCGATCATATATTGCATATTTTAATCACGCTTTATTTTTTCGGTCATTACCCAAGATATGGCTTTACTGGCAATATCACTTATATGTGGGTTGGTTGTTTACTTAGAATTTACACCCGCGGCGGCATGATTTTTTTAGCCTTAAACATCCCTGTTTCCTCAAGTGTTAATTGCAATGCAACTTTTCTTATCGCACTGACATCCTGTGAGAAATATTTTTTATAGATCTGGTCTGAGATGAAATTTGTTACTTCCGCACTGACTAAAGAATGCTCTTCTCTGATTTTTCTTTTCATATCTGGCTGGCTGGCATCTCTTCCCAATTCATTATTTTTAAATAAATTGTCTAGAGAATTATTCCGACTAAGATAGTTCCCTACCGTTTGTCCAATAGAAGTCTGAGCTGCGCTCTTTACGTTACTCACACCAGAAAACTCGGCAGACATATACCTATATTGGAATGTTCTATCAAAAACACGATCCTTCGTCTCCGTGCTTACCTTGGCACCTAAATATCCAGCAGCAGTGTCGATTGATTTATTAATGGCAGCAGGGATATATACGCTTCTCTCCTGCCGCCGCCATTCTTCCATATCTTTATTATTATTTTTTATTGTCTTCCAACAATTTTTAACTACCTTATTCAGATCTAATGACGTGGAATTTCCTTTCCAACTAATATTAACATTGGTATTGCTTACACCGAATAAACTAGCAAAATAACCAGAATTAACTCTCCCTATATTTATAGAAACTTCTGATGCCTTTTTAGTTACTTCTGCATTTTTAATATAATGACGACAAGAGGATCTGAATGAGTGATTTCTTAAATGCATATTTCATTCCTTTTTCTTGATTGATTTGCTGTTATTAACATAATGGGGAACATTATTCCCCCTGACTTTTACTACAAAATCCCCTGGCCTAATTTATCTTTACGCGCAGGAAAAGAATCATTGTTACAAAGGCTATATTTAATCTCCTGTTTATTATTAATGCCGACAGGATTTTCAGATAAGGCAGAGCGCTGATTCAACAAATAAAAACCTTCTTCATTACACTCGATTAAATAAATGGTTATTTTTTTTAATGTCTGTAATTTTACTCTACAGCTAGACTCTGCTTTAGTTTTACTTCCTGCCAATATTCTTTTATTCGACGCCGGATTTAAATCCAACACATCTTCGCTGTACATCACTCTGTCCTGAATAAAACTGTCTCCTATATTAGAAATACTCAGTAACTGACTCTCTCTCTGAGAAAAATGATCACCGCGGTCGGCCTGCGACATCACATCATGGTTAAAATAACTAATCGTAGGACATTTCTGATCTTTTGATATCATTTTTACTGTGAAAATCATTACCTGTTATTGTCAAAATAACCCTCACCGAAACTGAGTGTCGCGGTGAGGATTGTAAATAACGTCCCTGTCCTACTTATCTAAAATGACTACCCCATAGTCATATTTTTAGCATTAGTAATTATCCACACGCGGCGTATCGTTGCCGTCACCATTTCCCCCCCCAGCCATGAGACCCGCCCCAGTAAGTTCTTGTCATCCCACCGAACTTGACAACTAATGATGGTGAGTAACCCCCAACGTGGCTTTTCCAGCACTCGCTGAAAATTTTGGTGCTTTTATTAACGGCAATATTCTCACTGGAGAAAATATTGGTTTTTGTATAAACATTCGAATTGGACTGACCGCCAAAGTCGACTCTTACCGTCACTTCCATCGGTGCGATTAATCTATCCCCTGAACTAAAGTTTAAGGCCAAATTATCAATGTTCGCGTTAACATGATGCTCCCGACCCAACCATGTCTCCCGACATGATGAATCTCTTGCCCCTGAGCTAGTGATATAAATAAGGCTACGCGATCTTAGAATAGCACTATTCCAAATAGCGGCCGGCTCTAAGGGGTACGCGTCAACCATATACTGGTAGCGATCCTGCAGATTATTAAACCCGTATGCCGTGGCAACAATCCTTAGCCTTTTTCCCCAATAGCTTTCTTTGGGTTGGAAGGTCGTTGTTTTCGACATAAAGCTGGAAGTTTCCGTTATTTCTTCAAGCTTAGCGTTGGTACTGTTATCAAATATCTGAATTACCACCTTCGTTGGCGCCGTGTATTTATTACTGCTCTCGGATGACCAGTTCACCGATATCGTATCGCGGGTAAACGTCGGATTCCATTTATTCGATTCAGATGACTGACCTTTACTCAGGTGAACTACCTTGCCGCTAATACTCGGTTTTCCGTAGATCTCCACATCGTAATAGCCGCTACTTTCCTCGTAGAATTCATTCGATGCCATGGTTAACGTCAACCGAGCCTTGCCGACAGCCTGACTATTTATCTCCCCAGTAGTAGGTTTAATATTAACGACGGAACTATCGCTGCTTCCCCAACTATATTTAGCATTAGCGGGTAGTGCCACAATAGGCTGCTCTACCGACAGATTCTCCTGATCCGTTACCTGGAAAGTCGGTTGGCTGAAGGTAATAGGATGCCGCCCTTTACTTAAGGTATAGCCAATCTTTAATTCACTCCCTTTGAATTGATCGGTTTCCGGCGTTGAAACGGTAATATCAGTCGCTCCGGGTCTGACTTGCGTCAGATTACCTTGAGCATTGATGGTCACTACTTTGCTATCGCTACTTCGATAAGTTGGGGTTAAGGCGGCAGCATCACTATTATTGAGTGAAACCTTCACCGATGGATTGTTACCTTCCGCCCAGTAATCGGCAATAATTGCCTGATCCGTCGTGAGCTGAGGATCGGCTTTATCTACCTGAAGTTCATAGCTGCCCTGAGCCGGGTTATATTGCCCATTACCGCTGGTTTGAATCGTGATAGTGACCTTGCCCGATTTATATAGGGTCACTTTGCCAACGTCATCTACCTGCGCCACATCAGGATCGCTACTGCTCCAAAATTGGCGCACGCCGACGGGAACATTTCTGGCCGGCTGCGATTGGTTAAAGGTTTTGACATAGGTCACTTGCTGCTGCGCATTATCAAAACGCAAATCCGGCGTTATTGCCCCGATGGTAATCGTAATATCTTTGCCAATTTGGGTGCTGCCCACTTTGGCACTGATCACCTGCTGACCTTTGGCGGTAGAGGTAGCAGCCGCGGTGTAATTACCGCTGCCTATATCCTTCATTGGCTGAGGCGTCACCTTAAAACCGGTCAATGTAGAAGATGAGGTAATATTAACCACCTCTTTAGGAATATTATTCCCGTAAATATCCTTCAGCTTAACCAGCAAATTGGCCGCTTCGGTTCCATCCGAGCCTATTGTGATTTTGTCACTGACAAAGGTCGACGCGTTTTGATCGATGGCGCCGGGTTTCACCGTTACCGGTATAGCATTCTTATATTGGTTACTGTTCAGATAAGCTGCAATAACCACGTCACCCGCTACGGTGCTGCTCAAGGTAGTTTGTGCTACTCCCATCCCATCCGTTCTGGATATTCGATCAAAGACCGCCGAACCTGAGATTAATTGCCAGGACACAATAGCGTCCTTCAGTAAATTACCCTCAGCATCGCTAATCACCGCGCGATAAACGACGCTGTCCTTCCCTGCAACAATGCTGGTGACGGCCGGCGTAATACTATCGACCTTTCCACTGGAAATATCAGCCTTAAGCGTTAGCGTCTGCGCAGTTTTGAACGGAGCGTCATTGACCTGAGTGGATAAACTGACGGTGGTCGCCTTTTTTCCCTGAACCAGGATCAGATATTCACCTGGTGAATTTTCCTTAGCCGCAGAGATCGTCACCGCGTCTTTCTGATCCGCCTCCGCCGATACTTTTTGCAGTGACAGCAAATTGCCTTGTTTATCACGCAGTATCACCTTCAGCGTCGCAATATCTACGCCATCGGCGGTAATGCTGCCCGGACTGAGAGACAACTCGGATTTACTTTCATCAACCGCGCCTGCGTGGAAAGGCACATTCGGCGCATCAAAGGTTCCACCGGTCAATATTAGGCTCAGTTGCGCCGTACCCACCTTGGTGCGACTGAGCGACACCTCGGTTATCCCTTGGGCATTAGTCAGGGTTTGCTGCTGGCTCAAGTAGCTGTCGGCGTTAGCACGCCAGGTCACCGGAATACCCGCCCCCAGCGGGTTATCATAGGCATCGACTAAAGTCGCCCGATAAATAACCGACTCGCCCACCATAGCGGACGCTGGGGTCGCCGTTGCGCTACCCAACATCTTCGCCGTAGCCGCATCCGCCCGTAGCGTTAATTGGCGCTGCTGCTTAAGGGTAACCCCTTTGATCGCAACGTTTAGGGTGGCAACCCCTGCTTTAGTCCCGCTGATTTTTCCTTCATAAATTCCGGTGGAAACCTCAGTAAATGCCGAGGTCTTTAAGGTGATGCCCTCCGGAGAAGAAAGCACGATCTCTTTCTGCAATCCAGTTAACAAATTCCCCTGAGCATCCCGCGCAGTCACCAGCAGCGTGGCGCTATCGTTACCATTGGCAGTAATGACCGTCGGTGACAACGAGAAGGTTGATTTGTCATCGGATACCATTCCGGTCACAAATGTAACCAGTTTGTCGGCATTTTCTTCCTGACCGTAACCTAATAGCCCGGCAATTTGCGCATTTCCGGCTTCGGTACTGGTCAGCGAAATCACTGCAACCCCTTGTTTATTAGTCTGGCTAACCGGCCGTATTAATTCTCCCAGATTGGTTTTCCAGCCTACCGCCACGTTTTCCAGCGCGGTATTTTGGTGGCTGTCTTCAACCTGAGCCGTTATTTCCACTGAATCGTTGCCGTCAGCATTGGCCTGCGAACGAGCAACGGTTACCGACTTAATCCGTACATCTGAAGCATTGGCAACCAGCCCCAGATCAATACTCTTGTTAAATGGATTTGCTCCATCGATATGAGCCGTTAAAGTATGCGTTCCCTGACGCGTTCCTATCACCTCGACCTGATAAACACCCTGACCTTTTTCGAGTTGATTGACGAAAGAAATATCGGAACCGTTTTCCGCGCTGAATCTCACACTTTGCCCCGATACCGGATTACCGTTGGTATCACGCAATATCAATGTGGCCAGCGACTTGGCAACGCCATCTGCAACGATAGTTTGTGGCGATGTGCTCAATTGGCTGTTCCCAATTTCTGCCGCTGTAGGGTCAAACCTGACGCTTTTATCCGCCTGTTCGCCATTGAACAGTAGCGCCGTTACCTGCGCATCTCCGGCCTGGTTGCCTTTTAGCGTCATCCGCGCAACACCCGTGATATCGGTGTTGGACACGGATTGATTTACTGAATTAATCGAACTGCGCCAGGTGACTGGCAAATCAATAATGGCGTTACCTTCGGCATCTTTAACCTCGGCAAGCAGCACAACAGAATCGACGTCATTCGCAATGGCCGAGTCTTTGTTATTTTCCGCCGTCAATAACACTTTTGCCGTGCGGTTATCGGCCACAGCATTCAGCGTAATATTGCGCGAATCACCATTATTCAGACTTACGCTCGCTTTTAATACGCCAGACTGACGGGTATTTAGAGAGGCGGTCGCCAGCCCTTGCGTATCGGTAACTGACTCAACGGGAATGATCGTGCCGCTGCCTTCAATAATCTGCCAGCTCACCGGTACACCAGTCAGAATATTGTCATTCTTGTCAGTGATGCCGACCGTCAAGGTGGCGGTTTCCGTATTATCTGCCACTAAGATATTTTTATCCGCGCTAAGCCGATCGATCTTGGCCTGAGTCATATCGGCGATAAAGGAAACCGAGGTTGCCGATTTACGAGAAAGCCGACTTTGAGCACTGACAATCACCTCCCCCGCTTTCAGACTGGAAGCCTCAATTTGCGCGATGCCCTGATCATCGGTTTCACTGCGAGCGGCACTCAACATAACCTGAGTATTGTCGCGCTCCCAATACACCGGTACGTTAGGTAAAGTATTCCCCTTTTCATCTTTTACCGTCGCTCGATATATCACCTTCGTGCTGCCATCAGCCACGGCCTGCGTCACCGATGGCGTAAGGTCGGTAATAAAAGAGGTCGATAGATCACCGACAAACTGGGTATCGACAGATTTCGATTGCCCGTTGACCGTCGCGGTGACAGGAATAGTCCCAGAGAGAGTGCTGGTCAGCAGCGTCGATGCCAATCCATTCACATCAGTTATGACATGCGGCGTAAGGATCTGCCCGTTACTGGTGCTAAACGTGACCTCGTGATTTGGTACTACATTACCCGATGCATCGGTAACTCTGACGCTAACACCATTGGTTTCAATATCATTTGCCAACGCGCCGTCGGAGGTCACCCACAAATTGCCATCGGTAATCTGCGCCGTTCCGTTATCGGCGGTAAGTGTGAGCAACGCCGCCAATCCACCGAGCGCCACACCGTTAATGACCGGTGTCAAACTGGCCGCGCCCGCTTCGGTTCCCTGCAATGTTGCGCGATAAACCCCGTGGCTCTCTGCCACTTTGCCTACCACCAGGCTGCTATTATCATTCAGCCCACTGATAGCAAAACTCACATCGGTTAAGCCGCTAACCAAATTGTCATGGCTATCTTTAGCGGTAAAGGTCAGCGTGCTGTGAGTAGAACCGTCAGCCACAATTGTTTCAGGTGATACCGTCAAAGTGGAATGTCCGATATCCGCATCCCCGGCCACCAGCGTAACCTTGGCCTCAGCCAATGTTATATTGCGCGTCGAAGGCGTTAAGATGACTCGCTCGGTTTGAGTTCCTGCCGTCACCGTTGCGCGATATTGCCCCACATCCACGCGAGTAAATGGCGTAACCTGAGTGCTGACTTTACTTCTCGCCTGACTGCTAATATCCAGATTGATCTCAGTATCTTGCACATCAACTGGCTGATTATCTTTATCGCGAATATTCAACACGAGATCGACAGTCTGCTGCCCATCGGCAGTTAGCTGACTTTCTGCTGGACTAAAGGTGCTGTTTAAGGTGCTGACGGCGGCTTCCGTCACCACAATCTCAGTTTGCGCGCGGGATGAAGCGTTTCCTTTTTTATCGTAAGCAACGGCGCTTAAATTATAGGTATTCGCGGCGCGTCCACCGGGTTGATAATTCGGTAATATCACGCTGAATCTATCGGCGGCCTCTTGAACAAGGCTGCCGCCGTTCATCACCAGCGCGGCGCTGTCCCATTCAATACGATCCAATCCGTATTTTGCATTCACGGATACGCCCAGTGATTTTTGTTCACCGGCATAGCCGCTGGCGTTATTAGTCAACGTGAGGAACACCACGTCTTTTTTGCGATATTCCAGAACAATATTATTGTTACGTTCAATAAGGTCATAGCGGCTTCCAGCCAGACTACGACGAACGGCCACTGCCGCGCCGTCCAATTGCTGACTCCAGGGTATTCCTGGCTGATAGGTTAGTTGGATTCCAAATCGGGTATCATTTTCGCCGGATTTACCCTGACGTTGTTCCGTGCTAAGGGTTAATAAAGGAAACGGCGTGTAATTAACGCCAGCGGTAATAGCATGAGGGTTGCTCTGGCGTTTATCTTTGCCAAATAATCCGACCTCATCGCCGTAATATTGTTCATAGGTTAATTTAGCGCCCAGCTGCGGGTAAGCAGGTAAATATCCTTCGGCGCGTATATCCCAACCGTTTGCCGGACGTTCTTCGTAATCGACAAAATCTTTAGAATCTTTCCAGTTAGTTAGGCGCCAATACGTATTGGCACCTAACTTTAGGAAATCGCGCCAATATTCCACCCCCCAGCCTAAGCGAGCATGATCGCGGGATAAGTCATAATCCAGAAAGCTATTTGTACCCACCATGTAGCTAGGCTGAAAATAGCGAATTCCCAGCCCCAAATTGGCCTGAGTCCGGCTATCAGTACGATGCAAACTACTCTGACTAAACCACAGCGTGTCTTTTCGATCTTTTAGTGGAATAAGCAAATCAATCTGTGAGTTTTGCAAAGAAAAACTTTTATCCAGATTTAGCTGTACGCGCGCGGTACCAAAACGACTTAACCATTGCTGCACTTCTTGGTTAGCTTTGCTGGTTGCTGCACCTAACGCAAGATTTGCCGCTGCATCGCCATTAGGATTATTTTGAAGAAAGCGGCCAGATTGCGAAGCCCAACTGGCAAATTTATTTTCCTTTTCAATCTGTTGTTTATTCAACTCTCCTATATTGGTTTCAGTTGTTTTTGCCGGAATTTTATTCGGCACATTCAACAATGTTCCTTCAGGCAATTTATCAAACTCCTGTAAAAAGAGTCGATGGCGGTTTAGCTGGCGTAACTCATCCAGGCTAATACCATACTTTTTTGCCACGCTTGATGGAGTTTCCCCCTTAGCTAACGTATATACCTTAGTTAAAGGTATTACATTTTTCTCCGAGGGCGGGGTTAGCATCGAGCGATTATCTGCTTTTGCAGCCATGACTGGCGTAAATGCACCCGCCAGAGGAAAAAGAATCTGTATGACAATATTTAACCAAGCAACCGGCATCGCAAAGCGCGATGTTAGTGGAATAAAAATTCCTTTAATATTATGTTTCATATTCGAGTGGACTTTCCTAAATAACTTAAGGATTTATAAAAGGTTTCTTGCTTTTCCCTATGAAAAATGAAGATTTATAATAAAACCCATGACAGCTCATAATAGCCGCACTCGAGAGATCAATAATGATTGAAAAGAAATGAGAACATAATTGAAATATGATGACTGACGATTGAAAAATTAAACTTATTTGAGCGATATTTGATATTTTTGTTTTACAGCAGAAAATAAAATAAATACAACCTTCAGAAAAATAATAATAAATATTATTGCCACATAGGATAGACTACGCATGGAATCCAGCGTCATTAATAATCACGCCACGAGAAACAATCGATTTTCTGGGAATAACTCCCTGACAATATTGATTATCGAGAAAGATAAGTACTATGCGGAAGGTTTACGTCAGGTGCTTATTGTTTTTTTCTCCCGATTAAATATACGTGTATTTTTTACTAACGACATTTACTACCGTTATCGTGCCAACATCATTTTTTGTGGAAGTTCACTATCAGAGTCAGGATTATTATCGGAGATTGCCGCTAACCCGGAGACCTCTAACACTCGGTTCTTTTTGATCCAAAATCCGGATAGCGTTAATCATCACTCACTCACTATCAATCAGGAAAATATTAGAGTCATTTCACGTAATTTATCAGTTGATAAATTAGTGAATTTGATAAAGCCAATGTTTTCCTCAATACAGTCCCGGAATGCTCTTATCGGCATTAAACCCATTACGGAAGCATTGACCCGCCGCGAGCGCGAAGTCTTAGAGTCATTAGCGCTGGGCATGACAAATTGCAGTATAGCCAATATGTTACGTATTAGTGTTAAAACCGTGAGCAATCATAAACGTACGGCAATGGCTAAGCTTAAATTTCGTAATAGCACCGAACTTCACTACTGGTTTTTACGCGGAGGATTAGCGGAACTCACGCAGCAAAATTCAGAAGCAGTTCATCCGGCAATCAATATCGCCAGAGAGCTATCGTCCAGACTTTCAGCCATGTTAAATACATCGCGGCTGATTACGGCCTACCCAGCGTTGCTGAAACAAGTTTATGCCGAAGGAAATATCACGTCTGAAATCGGTAGCGATAGACGCTGCGTCTATCAGGATAAGCTTATGCTTAGCAAGATTAATAGCGTTTCCAATTTAAAGATTCATCACCATGTATAGTATTTTTTTTGAACGATTCAAAATGGCTACGGCGAACATCAATATCCTGATGATTCTGCTATTTGCCATAGAAATATTCCTATTATCTGGCATCGGATACTTTATAGCACAATGCTTTTAGCGCTAGAGCATGTATCTGTGCCCGCGGAGAAAGTCACGCACTTGACTATATCTTATATTGTCAATAATTAAGCCGTTTCAGAGGAAAAATCTATAATTTATTACCCTCAGCTTAATCATATTTACCTTTACTCTCACTAATACAATCTTCAGAGAGTATGGTCTGAGACCCATGATTAAGAAACTCCGTAGGGAAGATCAATGTTGAGAAATTCAAAATTCATCATATTGCCTCTGCTGTGCGTCCTGAGTGTCAACACGGGAGCAACCATGTTAAGCAACCAGAATATACTTCCCTTTCAAGTTTCTTCCAGCAATGGCAATCATCCGAGTGGCTGTGATCTGGAGGAATTACGTAAAAGCTATGAAGATGCCACCACCGATGCTACCCATATCATTAAAATGGAAAAAAGCGGTTGCCATAAATTACTCAATAAAGTGAGTCGCAGCTGAAGCATAATGAATAAGAACATCTGAAGTACCAGGAAGCCTTTGAGAGTTATTTATTCTCAACTAAACGGCCCTGGTTGGGCCGTTTTACTAGGATGTTTATCAGATAAATAGGCGAACGTTAGCAATCCTGAAAAGAACCTAATCGGTAACCGCGCTGCGCAATGGCTTGTTTTAGTGTGGGAGAGGTTAATACTTCTAATTCAGTTAAACGCGGATAACAATAGCTACTGGTCATTAGGATTTTATCTATAAAGGCCGGATGACACATAAACTCAACGGAATTCACGCCTCTCTCATTGGCTTTATCCAACAATTGTAAAAATAGCTGTTCCGATATTTCCTCACCATAGAAACCGTCCTCAAACCACTGGCTGCTGCGAGAATCACCCAACGCGATTTTTTGCTGCTGCGCATAATGACGGTCAATACGCAGCGATAGATTTCGCTCGCGGGCAAAAGCGGCAACCCGTGGATAAATCTGCGGCAACATATGAACGTGATGATGGCTGTCGATATGGCTTGGCGGGCGGCCAAATAGAGCAACGAACTTATCAAATTGGCTAACTAGCTCTCCGGCAATTTCATCCAGATTCAACGTGCCGGCCTCCGCGTGCTGCCACAGAGATTTATTCAGTTCGCCCTTGGCATCAACTAAAGAAGGCATCTCAGTGAGTGGGCGGCCGTAAGTGAGGACAAAATGTAACCCCACCGGTAAATCAGGATTTTCCCGACTCAATTCCGCAGCGTGATCAATTGCTGTGCCGTTCACCATTGCCGTGGTAGAAGAAACGACTCCGTGGCGAAAAGCTTCGATAATACCGTAGCTCTGCCCTTTGCTTAGCCCGAAATCATCAGCATTAATAATAAGTAACTTCCCCATGAGTAATACCTTTCTGCGTAGCCCGCTGTCGCCAGCGTCAGCCAAAAATTAGTGGGATAAACTCTCAGCAACGCCATAGAATTTCTTACGATAGTTACCCGGCGTAAAAGAGGTGAGCTTCTTGAAGTTTTTGATAAATAATGTGGTGTCGCTGTAACCCGCTTCAAAAGCGATATCGGAAACCAAGTCATTAGTCACTTCAAGCTGGGTTTTGGCAAAATTGATTCTAATTTCATTGATAATTTGCATGGGCGTTTTTTGGTAATAACGTCGGGTCGCGCGAGTGAGATATTCCTGAGTTTTGCCAGAAAGTTCGACCATATTGATCAGCGCCCTTTCCCCAAACTGCGAATTATCATGCATCTTATCAACGGTATTTTTTAGCCACTGGGGAATATCATCGCTGGGAGCGGTCTCTTTATAATGGCTAATGCGGTTTGTGACATAGAATGTCAGTAATTCCAACAACTCCGTTATTTCATCTTCCTGTACGTGAGCCGCAGAAATCGCTGATTCGATATAGGAAAGAAAATCGCCTTTAATACGATAGGCCTGAGAAGCCACAAAACTGCGGGATAAAATATGTTTATAATGCTGCTCGAAAAACGCTTTGCTGATACCAACGTTGAGAATGCGAGTCACGCCAAACTCATAAAAACTTTGATGGTGAGACCCTACGGGGATAAAAACCACGTCTCCGCGCTCTAAAAACACCCGTTTACCGTTAATTTCCTGATAACACATTCCCGTCAATATCAGCGTATATTCATAATAATCATGCCGATGTAAACCTGTGGCACTTTCCGTTTTATTGTAAATAAATAGATGGAATTCCTTGTCGTTAAAAAGATCTTTTTCACGTACTAATCTTATATCCATTTTATTCACCGTCATTTTAATATTCAAAACGGACAAAGTGCCAACATCAACATCAACCAACTCGTTGGTGTAATTCGATCAATTCGGCAATTAACTCTCTGGCCAGCATAGCATTCATTAAATGATCCTGAGCGTGAACCAGTACGAGCGTGACTTTGGTTTTCCCTTCGCCCTGATCTGCTTCAATCAGTTGGGTCTGCACCAAATGCGCCTCATTAAGTGCCAATCGGGACTGAGCCATCATTTCTTCAGCCTGAGCAAAGTCACCGGTTTTAGCCAGCTTTAACGCTTTGTAAGCCAGGCTGCGCGCCTGACCCGCGTTGATAATCAGCCCCATAACGACGTCTTCCAACTCACTGCTGGTTTCTTCATTATCAACGATAGAATCTAAATCAAACATGATATTACTCCGTCAGTTAAAGCCGTTTTGCCTTGCGACATTTGCAAACCAATAACCACTTTTTTTCAGTTCACGGGTTTGGTCTGCCCTATTCAGCCGAACCAATCCATAACGATTCTTATAGGCATTAAGCCACGACCAACAGTCGATAAAGGTCCACAAATGGTAGCCTTTACAATTGCTACCTTCCTGTAGAGCTTTATGCAGCCAGGTTAAATGTTCGCGAATAAAATCAATTCGGTAGTCATCATTAATCATTCCGGTCGAGTCCATAAACTGCTCCTCGCCCTCCACGCCCATTCCATTCTCTGAAATATAGCAGGGAATATTGCCGTAATTTTCCTGTAGGTCTTTCAGAATGTCATACAGCCCTTTTTCATAAATTTCCCAGCCGCGATGGGGATTAATCTTACGACCCGGCATCGCATAAAAACTAAATAAATCTTCTGGGGTTTTTACCTGCCCGGCAGAAACCGGAACGTCTTTAGCCTGGATACGCCTCGGCTGGTAATAATTCACCCCAAGCACATCCACCGTTCCACAGGCAATCAGCTGAGCGTCTTCCGGCTCAGTGCGAGGCAATAAATCATGCTGGCGTAATAATTCCACCAAATCAGCAGGATAAGCGCCTTTCGTTACTGGATCGAGGAAACTGCGATTAAGCAACAGATCGGCATGATACGCCGCCGCACGATCTTCGGCGCTATCTGAACGCGGATAAGTCGGGCTCAGATTCAAAATGATGCCAATTGTCCCGTTTTGCTCCGCGCTGCGGTAGCGCCCCACCGCTTTGGCATGAGCCAATACGCTATGGTAAGCCACCGTCACCGCTCGCTTAAAATCCACCACGCAAGGGTAATGCAAGTCATTCAGATAACCGGCTTCAACCGGCACAATAGGCTCATTGAAGGTAAACCAGTGTTTAACTCTATCGCCAAACAACTTAAAACAGGCTTCGGCATAACGGGCATAAGCCTCCACTACGACTCGGTTTTCCCACCCCCCTCGCTCTTGCAGGCATAACGGCATGTCAAAGTGGTAGAGGTTAATAAAAGGCTTAATGCCGTTTGCCAGTAAAGTATCTATCACCCCGTTATAAAAGGCGACGGCCTGAGGATTCAGCTCGCCGTCACCGTCGGGGATCAATCGGGACCAGGAAATAGACGTTCTGAACGTGTTATGCCCCAGCGCCTTTAACAACAAAATATCCTGCTTATAGTTATCGTAAAATGTCGAAGTATTTTCTGGACCAACTAAGTCATGAAAACGCTCCGGGGAAATCTCATACCAGTAATCGAAGATATTCTTGCTTTTACCCTCCCGTAACGCCGCCCCTTCGGACTGCGTTGCCGAGGTGGCACTTCCCCACCAAAAATCATCGGAAAATTGATATTTCATTCCAGCTCCCAAACCTTTACGTCATAAACAGAGTGCAGCTCAAACAAAGTGTAATTATTAGAATTTCAGGCTGTTTGCGATTTCTTCTTCGCTTTCAACTTCACGGTCAATCTCGCCCTGCGCCTTGTTAGCAATAATCACGAACGGCAGATAAACCAATGTCGCTACCCCCAGGTTAAACAAACTGAGCAGTAACGCCGCAATGCTGCCGTTGGTATTGAAGAAGGCACCTAAACCGGCAGGCATTGTCCATGGCGCAATGTTGGTGATTGGCGGGATAAAACCGCTGTAATAAGCCACGGAAGTAATAATCGCCAATATCGGCTGAATCATGATGAACGGGATAAACAGCAGTGGGTTCATAATGACCGGCAGACCGAACAAGATTGGTTCATTGATCTGGAAAATACTTGCTGGAGCTGCCAGTTTCGCAACCTGGCGGTAATCTTCACGACGGGAAGCAATAAAAATGGCAATAATCAGACCCAGAGTCGCACCGGTTCCGCCGAGGAAAATGTAGGAATCGACGAAAGGTTTGGCCCACATATGGAACTCTTTACCCGCAGCCAGCGCGGCATCTACCGAACCGTATTGGGTATAGGTTGCAACGTTTTCCAGTGCGAACGGCATCATAATGCCGCTTTCCAGCGCGGACAGCGCCATGGCGCCGTGCACCCCGAAGAACCACAGCAGGGAGGAGAACATGACGTACACCCAGCCGACTACATTGCCCATTTTAGACAGCGGCGCCGAGATACTATCGATAATCACCTGATGGAAGTTGGTGCCATATTGGGCGAGGAAATATGCAATCACACCCATGATAGACAGGATGATAAAACCAGGAATAACTGCAGAGAATGAGCGCGAAACCGAGGTAGGCACGCTGTCTGGCAGGCTGATAACCCAGTTACGACGAATGATAAAGGTAAAGAGTTCAGCTACCACCAGCCCGATAATAATACCGGAAATGATATTGGCACCGCCCAGCCAGTTTGCGCCAACGGCATAGGCTTCACCCACGCTGTACGGCGTAACGGTCATAAAGGCTGCAACCGCCAGCAGCGCAGCGGCCAGAGGATCGACCTTTTTCTCTTCGGCCAGCGCCATACTGATAAAGAACGGCGTCATTAACGACATGATACCAAGGGTACCGTTATAAACGTTACCGCCAATGCCTTTCCAACCATTCAGCATGGTTATGGTATCGGCGTCTAAACGCACCCCCATTGAGTAGAAGAACGAGCCGTCGCCGAAACTTAAGAATACGTTGTTGATCAGAACAAACATCGCCCCGGTCAGGGTTAACGGCATCAGCCTGATAAACCCATTCTTGATGGCGTTGATATGCTGTTGTCTGCCTATTCTAACGGCAAAGGGTAAGATGACTTTTTCCAGAGAAGCAATAAATTGGCTCACGACAATCCCCTATTATTGTTTTGCTTTTTTTATAGCGGCCACGGCAGCTTTTAATACCCCTAAACCATCGACTTTGCCGTAGAGCTGCGCGTCGATAACTTCAACGGGTTTGTGCGGGAACATTTTTTCGATTTCACCCAACATGTAGCTGATTTGTGGCCCTAACAAGATCACATCGGCCTCTGGGCCTTTTTCTGATGCCAGCGCTTCCGGATAGGCGTTAATCACCACCGGAACTTCATACTTCTCCGCTTGCGCCTTCATTTTGGATACCAGCAGCGAGGTGGACATACCGGCAGAACAAAACAGATAAATTTTTTTCTTTTCCATACCCAACACCTTTTGATGTTCAAAAGACACAAGTTATTGATATGCCAGTTGCAATGGTAAAATTCCCTTTATCTGTACGTCATCGCGAGCCTTAGCCCACATCCATTGTCTCTGGTTGTCGAAAGTATACGGAGTTGCCAGATAAGGCAGTAATCCACTATTTGGGGTAATCGTCTCTCATTGACCTTTCAGATTGACATTCTTCACACTTCTTCGGGTTCGCATTGTGATGAACCTCCCAAAACCATCATTTTTTAGCTTTGCGAAATAAGTTTAATTTATTGATTTATAAAAAATAAAATAGCAGCTACGAAAGGAATTGCGAAAAATCCGTACAAAATTATTGGGATAAGTAAAGAAATGGCTGATACCGCACATTAACCTGCAACGAGTCTGAAATACGAAATGCTGATTTTCATAGAAAAACTATAGGAATTTCATCAATAAAAAGAGAAAATAGTAGAATTCTTAACGCGGGGCGACCTGATTCAGACTCACCTTCGCTCACAAAAGATAATTTAGCGGGAAGCGGCCTGAATTCAGAAGAATGTATAATGTATGGATTCGGGGAAATAACGCTAAAGCCGCTCATAAAATAACAAAAAATAAACTCGCCTAACCAGCCACCGCTAGCCGTTCGGCATTGGCGCATAGCGTCGCGGGTAAGTCCTGATGTCTACTTTCAAGAAAAATACGCATCGCTGGGCTAACGCATTTTCCAGCATGATGAGCGCACCGAGCAGTAATGGTTAACTGTGAAGTGGGAAAAGGCAGCGCCTGTCATGCACCAGATTGAAGCTCTCGTTCAACGGCAAAACGCGGCTACACTGCTTCCCGCTGCCCCCTTGTTACTTGGGTCGATAACCAAGATGGGTCTATCGGATTTATGCTATTTAACTAATTTCAGCTGGAAGTTTTATTTATCGATCCGAAATATCGGGGAGTCGGCGTTGGTCGTAAAATAATTGATTACGCCGTGGCGCTATATTCAATAATAACGACCGACGTGAATGCGCAAAATACGCGGGCAGAAGGTTTTATCCGCGTTTGGGTTTCCAAATCACCGGCCACTCTGAATTAGACAGTCAGGGGCGACCTTACCCGTTAATTCGTTTAGCACTCAGTAAATAAATGTCAGACACCCCATATAAAAAAGGCCGCGTATTCACACGGCCCGAATCAAATGATTAGCTCGCCCGTCACAAAGCAGCATAGGCTTTATTCAGCAACAGCAACGCTTGCTCAATATTATTGGTGTTGACGTAAACATCCTCAGAGATATCACCTGGGCGTTTTTTAAATCGATAAACTAATTTTGTGCCATTACGCAGAGCAGAAATAATTGTCCTCGACTGTTTTGCATCAAACTGGTCAGTATTAGTGAACAATGGATTTTCGGCGTCGAGCCTGAGTATCAGGCCCCGAATTGCTATAGCCGGTTTTTCCACGGAAACCAAATAACCCAAGTCATTCTTATAAAGATATAAATCGTGGTTTTCGGCGCTGCACAACGCTGCACAATTTGTGCATCTGTCATTGCATCTTTTTCACACACCACCTGCCATTCAGCGTTATTCTGCCCAACGCTCCCTGAGGCATCAGAATGGAAAAGCGTATAGTCAATGCCGTTAATCACACCATTCTCGATCGCCATAACGCGTGCCAGCTGTTTTTCTGAAACATCCTTACCTAATTCGCAGGTAATTTCACTGCCGGAAATCAAGGGAGTTTGCCCGAATAAGCTTTTCTCTACGCTGTATTTTTGCGTGGCTGGCGCATCACCGTTTTCATCCGAATATTTATCGCAGTTTAATATTTGAACTCGGGTGTCATTCTTTATCGCATCAAGTAATAGGAGTTTCTTTTCTCACACCCGCCGATTAAGAAAAATACGCTAACGGCACAAAGTGCAACTAATAGCGTAAACGGTGACTTTTTCACTTGCCAGCTCCCATCGCTTTAACTGAATAAAGAGTAACATCTAAGTGCGATTGAAGTGTAAGGAAAATTGGTGCGTTCGCTAGTGAATCATCGTTATCGATAGGGGCGGTTTAATTAACTCAGGTATCCCTTATCGCATCTGCGTGCGCCCTTAACAAATTTCCCCTAAGCGCGTTTAAGTAAGGCCGCCCGATTTCCATTCATAAATCTAATGCAACCCTCTTTATCCTGTTTTAATCCCCCTAACTACCTAATAAGAGAATGTGGAAATTTAACACCTGTATATTGAATTCCAAGATAAAAATTGGTTATTTTAGCAATTGATTGTTGAATAAAAACATAAGAAAAGGATTTACGGATGAATGCCAAAAACGCTAAAGGTGCTCAGGTTTATACACCACTGTCACTGAAACTCTATGATTGGTGGGTACTAAACATATCGAATAAATACGCCTGGCGTTGCAGTACCAAAGATATTTTATTACCTCATTTACAGCAACACATGGGAAAAAAACACTTGGATATTGGCGTCGGAACCGGTTATTACCTGGCCAATACGCCCCGAGGCTCACAGAATATTACTCTGTTGGACCTCAACCCAAACAGTCTTGAAGCGTCTAAAAATCGCGTCGGACTGCATCGTATTTCAGAATGCGTGTTGCATGATGTTTTTCAACCGTTACCTGAGCATCTGAATAATCAGTTCGACTCGGTTTCTTTATTTTATCTGCTTCATTGCCTGCCCGGTAATATGTCAGAGAAAGCGCCCGCTATTGCACTCGCCGCGTCGGCAATAAAGGACGATGGTGTTGTTTGTGGTGCAACAATTCTTGGTGAAGGTGTGGAACATAATGCCTTTGCCCGCAAACTGATGTCGGTCTATAACCAAAAAGGAATTTTTAGTAATTATCAGGATTCGTTAGATAATTTACACTCGGTGCTCTCCACACATTTCAAACAGGTGGACGTGCAATTACATGGCACCGTAGCCGTGTTTTCCGCTAAAGGCAGAAAATGCGGGAATTAAAGAGACGTTAAAAGAGAACTCCCTGCCTTTCCTAACGAAAGGCAGATTTTACAAACCACCTGCATCTGACTCTTCGGATTATGCGTATCGGATTTCAATCAAAGGCTACGTTCAACTCAAAAGACACTGTGACGTGAAGTGCGTAGAGACTCATTCGTCGAACAGAATATAGGGGTATTGCATGGCCGATAATGAGTTTACTGAAAAAACCAAGGCAGTTTCAGGCTACTTCTCGATGTTCTTCTTGATGTTGGGTATCACCTGTATCCCTTTGTTCATCGCACACAGTCAGGAATTGCTGAGACAAGGGCTGCTGCTCCCTATAATGTACCTATTAGAGCTCAGCATTATCGTTCCTTCATATTAGTTTTTCTTTAGAAAACGTGACGGCTTTGGAAAAGGAAATCTTTTATCGCCTTTTTCTGATATTGCTGCTCGTCATACTTGCCATTCAGTTCGTTAGACCTTATCTGCTGGGAGTAACAAAATCAGAAAAGTGGATGACGGATCAAGTTTCACATCGTGGGTATATTTCAATCATAAATCCGTTATTACTGATATTTATTGTTCCGATATACGAAGAGATTATTTTCAGAGGCTGTTTATTTAGTGTTTTTTCCTATTGGTTTAAAGATAATATTTACTGGTCAGCGATTATCACCTCAATAAAACCAAATGCGCCATGCTATTAATCTCAAATTCTATACCCGATAAACGGGCCGCATTTCTACGGCCTGAATACTCATCTTACCGTTTAAACCAAACCTAGCTGTCTACTTAACTGCACAATTTCATGCTGCCACTGGCGCTGTAACTCTGGTTTTTGATGCTTGGGTTTACGCGCCAGATCGCCTTCAAGTTTGCTTTCCAGACCCAGCAACATCGCCAGTAAGTATTCTTCTTCAGTTTCCTGCTGCGCAATGCTTTCCAGTTTTGTCTCAACCGGAGCCGTAGCGGCTGGCGCAGGTTTGTCGGTCAAAATATCGTAAACCGGTGCTAGATCGTGCCATTCTTGCAAACGCTGTTTGGAACAGTACCGAAGCCTCAGCCGTCGGACGCACTCGCAATGCAGTAAGCCGGAGGGAAGTTTTCAGATTGTCAGTTAGCTTCGCTCAAGCTGGTTATCGCAGCACGATACCGGTAACGCTTGAGCAGTTGCGATGACTGAGGACGGGTGAAAAAAGAAACAATTCACGAGTCAACATAGCAATCCCCCTTAATATATTTATAGTGAATTAATTAAACGATTATATTGAGGTTTGTTCTACTTTGCCAGTTTCCCCCTTTATTATGCCTGCTTATATTTTCAGCGTAGCCAAAACCCAGTTCGTGGCAGCTTACTGACCATAATTCAATTTTGATTCATGGGCCTGCAGGCAGGAATATATCCGGTCGCCTTGACTAAATCAGGAAACCGACAATATTTAGGTAGCGATTGTTACATCCGGAACGACCATCAAGAGTTTCCTCTTTCATATTTAGGTTCAAGGGAGTTGATATATGCCTATCAAAATAATGTATCCGTATCGCATGGATGCACTGGCCATTGCTTTATTTTTTTGCGCCACTGGCCCTACATTCGCTTACGACAATGTTTATGTTTTCGGCGACAGTCTGAGTGATACCGGAAATAACGGCAGATTCACCTACGATAGCAACCAGCATTATTTATACGACGAGATTTTGGCGAAAAATGCAGGTATGACATTAGTCGCGTCGGATAAAGGCGGGTTTAACTACGCCGCTGGCGGCGCCGTTGCGGTGCCAGCACTCAACCCCGCCTACAATACGCAGAATCAAGTACAAAGTTACTTGCAGCGAGTGAACGGTCAGGCCGACAGTAACGGCCTGTATCTGCATTGGGTAGGCGGTAACGATTTGGCCGCTGCGGCGGCCTCAAACCCGGCCAGCGCACCCAGCGTGGCGTATAACAGCGCTGCCGCTGCCGCAACGCAGGTACAGGCTTTACTCAATGCCGGAGCCAATACGGTTATCGTTCCGACCGTGCCCAATATCGGCGCTACCCCAATGTTAATGGAACTGGTTATTCAACAGGGATTGGCTGCCGTACAGCCTTCAGCAATACCCGGCGCTCTACAGGCCGCTTTCAGCACGCTAAATGCCCTGACTACGCCTGATAACCCCTCCCGCAGACAGGCTATTCATCAGGCACTCACCGCCGCCTCTGAACGAATCAGCTCTATTCCGCAAGTACAGCAAGGGATTGCCGTTCAGCTCATAGCTGCCTTTGATGATCAAAGCGCTCTGGCCGGGCAACTCACAGATTTTTATAATAATAGTGAGGACGCTTTGCTCGCCCAAGGTAGCGGCAATATTGTCCGCGTCGATGTGAATAAACTATTCGGTGAAATTATTAGTAATCCGAATCTGTTCGGGTTTACCAATACGGCAGTAATGCCCTGCCCGATAGGCGTTTCTTCAGCGGTTTGTACTTCGGGTCAGGCTGGCTTTGCCCCGGGCCAATCCTACCTTTTCTCCGATCATTTTCACCCAAGCCCGCAGGCGCATCAGATGATAGCCGATTATATGCAAGCGGTACTTGATGCCCCCGCGCAAGCCGCTGCGCTGACACAAGCCACGGCGGCGATGGCTCGCGACACTCGAGCTACCCTGGACAGCCGTTTCCAGCAATTGCGCACTCATAAAAATCCGCAGGACTCATTTGGCGTATTTGGCGGTTATGCCGGGCAGCATTATGATTATTCAGCCAACATTGCCGCCGGAGATGGCAATGCCACTACTCATAATCTGACCTTGGGTATAGATTATCAGTTGACCGAAAATTGGCTGATTGGCGCATTAATTGCGGGATCGAATGATAATCAACGGCCTTCCAGCCGTTACGATTATAAGGCGCGTGGTTTGCTGCTTTCAGCCTTCAGCGCTCTGGAATTCGCGGATTATGCCTGGATGAATGCCGACGTACACTACGCCAGCATGAATTACGATGATATACGTCGCAGTATGCAGATCGGCACATTAACCCGAACTGAAACCGGTAATACCGATGGCAAACAGTGGGGAGCCAGATTCACTACCGGATATAATATTCCGATCACCACTTACCTGACCACTGGCCCGATGGCGCAATTTGCGCTGGATTACAGCAATGTGTCGGGATATAGCGAAAATGGTAACGACAGTACGGCCATGCGCTTCAGCGATCAAACTTATCATTCGCAAATTGGATCTTTGGGCTGGCGGCTGGATGGCAAATTTTCCTTATTTAACCCTTATGCCGAAGTGAATTACCAACATCAGTTTGGGGATGACGTTTATCGAAGCGGTGGGGGCCTGAAATCAACTCAAACTCATTTTGTCCGCGACAGCGCCAGACAGGATAAGAACTGGGTGAATCTCACTCTTGGTGCCAACGTGCCGCTCACGGATAACGTGGCCTCGTTTGCCTCCATATCGCAGACCACCGGCCTGAGCAGCGGCGAGCAATTTATGTATAACATTGGGTTAAGCGCCCGTTTTTAATCCATTTTCTTAACATGAAGTCTAAAAAAATGAAATGGAGCCCTCCCTCATTTCAGCATGAAGCTAAATTTAGGGAGGAATCCAGTACGTCACACAGGCACCGCAACCAATGCAACGTTCGGCATTACACCAAATTTTTACCACGCCAATAATGCCGATGTCCGTCATGGCCGCTTTGGCACAATCTTTTGGAGAATCGGCCAATACCACTTTCAGTTGAGAGCGGCGGGGATAAATGACTCTGCTTCGCTCGGCGAAAGGTGATAAGAAAGTAAAACAACCCACAGAGTATAAACCCTCGTATCCCTCATTGTTGCAATCCCTATAACCTATTGAATAAAAACACTAAATAATATTCTTCGTTAACTGACGATGACAAACCTTAAAGACCGATTGTCACAAGAATCACGGTGTATCGGGGTTTTTGTGACATCTCAGAACGTTAAAGATGCCGATAAGGATAAGACCTATCCCAACCATTTTTTCAGGGATGATGCGAAGAAAATAAGCGGCATCTGACAAATTTTCGATGATTTACTATTTATATTAAAACAATATAAACATTAAATTAAATAATGAATACAGCCAATTTGACTTAAGTATAATTATTAATCTTCAAATTAATGTATTGAATTTATTTAAGTTATCAATAAATGCGTGACATGAATCACATTAATATGATTCAATAGCCTTATAATCAATAAAATCATCTTAACTTTCCCTGGTGTTGGCCATTTGGCAACCCTTACCTCGTGTAAGGGTTTTTTGTTTTAAATCCCAGAGAGAAACAGGTTACAACGAGTGAGCTCAAGTCCCTTTGAATGCCTTGAACCTCATTGCTATACGCTGATGACTGTCACTTTTGCCTATCGATCTGGATTCTCAGTAAAACACATCAAATTTGCGAATATGTTAAGTTTCATCCAAGTTATTCCCGCTGGATTATCCCCTGGCTAGCGTTCGCCGGCAGCAATAATTGCGTAGATAATGGCTTGAAGCCCGCTGCTATCTGCCACTGAAGCGATAGAATTCCCCTTTCGGTTCTTGAGAAAATACACAGCGCCAAGACACTAAAATAAGACATGTTCAGAGAGCATCACAGAAGAAGGATATGTTTGTCGGAACCACCGTTGCTCAATCGTTATTGAGACTCAGGAAATCACAATATTTATCTTTTTCGAGTTTTCCGATAAAGCGAAAACCGCAAGAAAGATACAGTTTCCTCGCGACCAGATTGATCTCTTCTATCATTAAGGAAAGGTTGAAATTTACACCCTATTCGGAGTAGCTTCATCATGGCTATTTGGGAGAGTATATTGATTGGTAAGGGGAAGAAATTTTCACCAGAAAAGATAACCCGATTATTTACCCATACCTGACAGGTTTTCGAAAATAACTATCAGGGATCACTGATAAAATTAATAGAAAGAACGATGACCGCCTTTTCCCTTATACTTACTTGATTCCTGAAAATAGCCCAGTAAGCATCAATACCTAAAGCTGCCCCTCCTAACCTGAATAAATCAATAATTGAATATAAACGCACGACTTCAACAATGGCATTGACACAGACACAATTAAAAGCAGATTGATTTTATTTGGTAGACTAAGAGAGACACAGGTCTCTCTTTAATTAATTATTATCTGAACGCATTCATATTAATTGAATTTTGGATCGACAGAATGCGCGCAATCGCTATTGGCATCGCTGATATCATCCATGCAAGTTTGCGCATCCAAAGGCTCAGCGGGTGCCTTGCCCCATTCCGATCGATCATCGCCGGAACATCCAGAAAGTGCGCAGAGAAAAACACAAAAGATAAATTTATTCATTGGTATTTCCTTAAGCTAAAAGTACGATAAATAACCCGAGAAAAGATTTTCTGCTACGAGCGGCGATATTCAACACGGCTATTGCGAACCTCGTTCCCTCTGAAGTGATGGAAAGGTGCATCTCCGCGCTTAGGGAATGCGCCATGATAGCCATTGTGGGGATCAAACCGGTTATCTACGTGGCCGTGAAAATCACCAGGACCATGGAACCAAGGGGCTGCACCAATAAAACATTCACCCACAAGCCATTCCGAGCCGCAATATCCGTAAGGCGTGCAGCTGTAGACTCATAGTCATCATAGCCGTATGGCTATACAGGCTCAGACCTTCTTCGACAATAACTTTTGCTGAGGCCTGTGCTGAACATAAAAAGCCAATGGATAGCGATAACAAGAATGCCGGGTTCTTTATCATGCCAATCCTCACCTCACAATACGGATACGTTCTTCATTCGACATAATTCAAACCCTGTATCAGGTATGAATATGATGCAGAGCTAAGGAGAGCCTTAAACGTTATTTTTTGAAAATTTCGACATCAACGTTTTCATGGTTTGATTCGTTGCCGGTTTTATCCAAAATGAAGTAATAGCAATTATCGGCTTTCACATTACCCATTTCCTCACATTTTTGATTAACCTTTTTTGAAAGCTCTTTATGACCTACGGTTGGTATACCTGACTGCTTAAAGGACAGCTCCCCTATTTTTGTATAACCAGCAGACTCTTGACGAGTGATCTGTTTGGCAGCATAGGATGAAGCAGAAAACAGGACGGTCACAGCCAAAACTAATGTCATGTATTTCATTTTTTACCTTTGATTTTGATATTCGTTTAAATAAGTGAGTTTACTTCATAAGCATCACTAAAGTGTTAACACCAGCCCGGGAAAAGTCAATGCGGTGTAAATAAAACGCTGAGGGTATTTTTCAACAAAAATCAGATTCCTATGTTGTAACAACTCTGGCGTGCATAAAAACCTCAGCAAATTCAGGTAACAAGCTCATCATTATGTTCATCGCATTCTTGATTGATGGCCGAAGGCATCTTGTTAACCACATGGAAAACATCAGAAAGCCGGGCAACTTTATCTGAATAAGCAGACCGAATAGGCGAACTGTAAATCACCGTTCTCTTTAAATAAAAAATCCCTATTTGGTTAACAGGCAAAAATTGAAATCGTTTATCTATCCATCATTAACGCCGGAACAAAAGCAGGCTGCTACGATTAAGTTCGAACTGTACACCGTTTCAAGCTTGGGCTTCGACAAACAAGCCATCGCGGAGCGTGACGACACGAACACATGTAGGTACAAATAATGAGAGCTGCTATCGCCACCGATTTGATCGCTATTTCAGCCAGTGCTATCGCATCAAATGACAAACTTTACTCGGTGAATCCGGGGGCATTTATATTTCATGCATATGAACCCAAAACTGACTATACGCAATACTTTGATAATCAGTATATTGCCGTTGAGAGAAAGTTAAATGCCCAGTCAGATTACAGTTTATCTGTTGGAACGTTAGTCAATAGTTTTTCCAACAGATGTATGTTGCTAGGCGTGCGAAAAGACTGGTGGGAAAAGGATCATTGGACCTTCAAAGGCGGGTATGCATATGCAGGAGAGTTTTTCTTTTCTCAATTCAGTCATTGTGGCGATGAGGGGATTTATAAAAATATAAAGGACGCCGTTGGAGTAGGCTTTGCACCCTATATTTATCACGCCCTCCAATATGATTTTAATGACTCTTTTGGCGTAGAAGGCGGCGTTATTCTCCCCGGAATTGTCGTTCTTAGTATGCAGATCCACTTTTAATGACACTCCAACCAGGCTGAGATAATCATATTTATACCGCCCATAGCATTGCGCGCACATTGTACCAAACATCTGTCAGAGTCCATCACTACGGCCTGCGGGATAAAATCAGCCGCAACGGGCCGACGGTAAAATATGAACGCCGCCAGTTGCTAGGGCTAACCGACGGCGATGTAGAGTGGATTGGGGTCTGGCGTTGGGGCATATTGCGAAGTAGTTATTAATCTGGTCTTTGCGGGAATAAATACAATATAAAGTGGTAAACCGCAAAAATACCCACGCAAGCTAATATGGCGACATACCAATGTTCAAAATAGAAAAATGATGTAACCATCAATACTATTGCGATCATAGCAACGGTATTTGCCGCCATATAAGAAAGATAATATAGAAAACCGACTAAGATTTTTTTAACCGTTGAGTTGGTTGATGACATTATCTATTATCCTCCTGTATTCATCATCTCGTCCCTGCTCTTGCATACCGCTGGCCTCCACATAGCCAGACACTGAATCTTTAATTAAAAAATACAATATGTCCAGTTCGCCCATAGAACGTAAACGCCAATATAATCTTGGGTTTTGTTCTCTCAGCTCTCTGGAGGCATAAGCTGAGTGGCTTGCCAATGCACCTGCGGTCAATATGGAGTTTATCGCCGCACCCCGAAAAATGCCCAAAGACGCTTTTAATTTAGGGTGCATTGCTATTGATCTATTCATTCGTGAAGTTAACAAATACATGAGTGTAGTTGTTGTACCAAAGCGGAATAGTTAAAATAATAAAACGTAGGGAGGTTACAGGGTTTAGTCATTAGATGCACCTGATGTATTACCGAACCCCCATATTGTTCACATTTTGATTAACCTTTAATACACGCGTTTATTCTTTTTGCAGTTAATTCTTTGTGCCATCCCTCACACAACCCCTATCACATGCCAGTCGCGCCCGCACGCGGCACACTGGCTGAATGAAAACGCTTATTGCAGCACTTAAACGCGCCCTGGCGAATCTGATCCGCATCGGCATTGTATCCGAAGTGGATACGGTCAAAGGTTTATGTCGGGTAAAAATGGGCGAGCTAGAAACCGACTGGTTGAACTGGCTGACGCCCCGCGCCGGTCGGGTGCGCTTTTGGGCTGCGCCCTCGGTGGGGGAACAGGTGATTATCCTCAGTATCGGCGGCGAACTCACCACCGCTTTTGTGTTGCCCGCGGTGTTTTCCGATAGCAACCCTGCACCCTCGGCTTCAGCGGATGCCATCGTAGTGACATTTCCCGATGGGGCCAGATTTGAATATGAACCTACAACCCGTCATTTAGCCATTACCGGCATGAAAACCGCCAATATCGTGGCCGAAACCTCGATCACCCTCACCACGCCAGTGGTGAAATGTACTCAACACCTGATTACCCGAACCCTTCTGATTGAAGAAGGCGGTGAGGCGCGAGGCAACTTTAACCATTCCGGTGGCAATCTGACCTCAAACGGCATTGTGGTTCACACCCATCAACACGGCGGCGTCAAAGGTGGCGGTGATTCCTCCGGGGGGCCGCAATGACTTATCTCGGCATGAATGCGCAGACAGGTAAAGCCATTACCGATATGGCTCACATTCGCCAGTCTATCAGCGATATTTTAATCACGCCGCAAGGCTCCAGAGTGATGCGTCGGGAATACGGTTCGCTGCTGTCCACGCTGATTGATCAGCCGCAGAACCCCGCCTTACGGCTCAAAATGATGGCGGCGGTGTATGGCGCAGTCATGCGCTGGGAACCCCGCGTGACGCTGACGGCGATTGATCTCACGACTGAAAACAGCGGCGCAGCCTGTCGAGAGAATTCTGTAAGTGGCTCATAGTAATGATAAAAATGACAGTCTGGTTCTGCTGTAAACGTTGAAGACGGAGACCGTCACCAGCGTACTGGCGGATATGGCTACGCTGTCTAATGAGGTTTGGCGATATGGGTTGGGGCACCAAACAATCTGAATAAACACCAGATGAGCATGTGCTAGCACTGTAATAACGTTTATATTGTTTGGCACGGTTGCCAGAAATTCAATCGTTTCTGTGCGAATAAATGATTTAAATAAATGGTATAGAGACTGATGTCAGATCAAGAGCGGGAAGCCAGAAGGTTAGCACAAACCCAGGAGCAATATGCTTTGGTGGGCGAATTTACAGCCAAGTTTGAATTAGTTTGTTTTGCTATGAGAACAGGTATTGTAGCGCTATCCGGGCGCCACGGGTTGCAGAACCAACAAATCACCCATGCCCTTACGGCTGAGCTGACAGCTTATCCACTATCAAAGGCTTTTCATTCCGTTCTTATGGTTAGCGCAGAGCTAAATGAGGAACAGAAAAACATATTAGCTAAAATCAATAATCGGGTGACTAACCTGATTGAACGTAGAAACGAAATCATTCATGGAACTTGGTTTATTGGTTGGTCTTCTCCAGAAGATAATGACTTTTCAACGGGGACAGGCTTTAAACCTACCAACTCCAAGAAAGGCACAGGGATTAAACATCTGGAAGTAAGTACCGAAGTTTTCAGGCCATTGATTACTGAATGCGAATTGGTCAATGAGTTAGTCAGCCATGCTTGGGGCGGTGTTATGATTGGTGCTGCATTTGAAAAGCGATTTGTCATCGAAGATAAAACGATTCGGTTACTGAAAAATAGTCAATAAATTGACCTGATATTTTAATGCCGCAATAATATTTTTGCGGCGTTACTGCTCTCCCCCTCAGATGTTTGTGCCATCCTCCGCACAACGCCCATCACCTGTTCCGTGCTCAACAATCCGGCATCATAGCGCCTGAACGCTTAACCGGAGAAAAACCATGTGTTCCATAGGTTATATCTAATCACATGGCGCTTTTAAACCCTCACAATAAGTATCAATATGTGGGGATTACCCACTCTTTTTTAAGACGCAGATGCCCTTTTCAACTTACCTAATAATATTGTTAAGTTTATTTTCTCAATCAACTTTCTAAATTCATGCAATGCTTTTAATTGCCTAATGACCACATAAATAGCGTATACGGAAAATAACCATGAACAATATCGGATGACGACCAATAAATCATTTTTAGAGGATGTCTTCATCACGTCGTCGAGAAGGGATATAGCTCTCACAGGAACCCAATATCCCATGGAAATGGAGAATAATGTTAAAAGAAGAAGACTCATCAATACTTTCTTCTTATTCATCCTCGCTGAACCATCAGGGCATATATCAACTAAGCCAGAGTGTTCTCTGGCTACCTTTAATGTCGCATCAACACTTAGATCCTTTCTTAGGGACACATACTGTAAAACAGCAAAACAGTAATTTTCTTCCGCTCTATGTGTCAGAAACTTTGATAAATACTGGACTTCAAGTCTATTAAAATCCCCCCTCGGTTTAAAATAAAGCTCACCGAATTTTGAGATGGCGAGCATTCTTTTATCCCAGGAGCTGTCCTCAAATTTTTGCCAACTTAAATCATTACGTCGTCTCAAAAAGAAGCTAAAAATAAATGTAAATAAGACACCAAGGGCAGAATTAACAATAGCGCCCGAATAATCATGAAAAATACTGAGCATGAAAAGAGTCCCAAACAAGCAGAAATAGAGTCGTAGTAACGTCAGAAATAAGGTAGTACAAATCACCATAGACTGATACAGCTTTAATTTTATCCTGGAATGTATTCCGCGCTTTTTATTGTGCCACAGCTCACACATCCCTCATCTGGTACCCCCACCCACAAATTCGTCACCATAGGTTCACCCCTCCATTCACAAAAATTGACTGTATGAATGATTATCACCAAGGCGTCCGTGTCCTCGAAATTAACGAAGGCACACGGGTTATTTCCACCGTATCCACCGCTATTGTTGGCATGGTCGGCACCGCCGACGCTAAGACCTTTCCCCTCAATACCCCGATACTGATCACCGATGTATTGGCCGCCGCCGGGGAAAACCAGGAAAAAAGATACGCTGGCGCCATCACTGTTAGCCATTGCCGAGCAGACCAAGCTGGTCAACATTGTGGTACGCGTGACTACCGGCAACGATGCGGCCGAAATCACTCCCAATATTATCGGCAGGTCAGACGAGAATGGCCGCTATACCGGCATGAAAGCCCTGTTAGCCGCCCAGATCGTGACCGGCGTCCGGCCGCGTATTCCGGGCGTACCGAGGCTGGATAATTTGGAGATTGCCACCGCACTGGCGACCATTTGCCCGCAGTGACGTGCCATCGGTTATATCAGCGCCTTTGGTTGCAAGAAAGATGTCCGAAGCAATTCAGTTCTAGGAGAATTTTATCCAGCGCAAGCTGATGCTGATTTGGCAGGGCTTTAAACGGGGGCAAAAAGGTCGTAGACACAATGTAGTCATTTGGTCGCCACTTCGCCAAATTCGGCAGACGCCAGAAACAAAAAAACCGCCTCTCGGCGGTTAACGACATACTCATACTGCTTTGTTTTACTTATACTATTTTCCATGGTGCCCGGGGCGGGACTTGAACCCGCACAGCCATAAGCCGAGGGATTTTAAATCCCTTGTGTCTACCGATTTCACCACCCGGGCTCAGGAAAATTGGAGGCGCGTCCCGGAGTCGAACCGAGGTAGACGGATTTGCAATCCGTAGCATGGCCACTCTGCCAACGCGCCGTATTCTTCATTGCCTTACTGCTGAGACTAGCATTTCTGCAAGCCTGCCAAATTTGGAGCGGGAAACGAGACTCGAACTCGCGACCCCGACCTTGGCAAGGTCGTGCTCTACCAACTGAGCTATTCCCGCAACATCAGAACTTACTGATTTTTTTGCTATCTTTCGGCGTTTCGTTGCTGCCGTCTGATGCGATGCATTCTACTTACCTGACGCAATGAGTCAATAAAATTATCAATCTAAAACGTCCGTTTGCTGATTTTTGCGGCACTTCGATCAAGGTTCGAGCAAATCTTTCCAGGCTGCGCTTAAATATTGGAACATTGACCAGAAAGTCAGCACCGCAGCGATATAAAGTAGAACAAAACTAGCCAACTCTACGTAAGCCGTTGGACGCCATAATAAACCAACCAATGACATCATTTGCGCCGTCGTTTTGACTTTACCAATCCAGGACACCGCAACGCTGCTACGCTTGCCGATTTCTGCCATCCACTCGCGTAGCGAGGAAATAATGATCTCACGAGCGATCATGGTGGCTGCCGGTAAAGTAATCCACCATTGGTGATAATATTCGGCAACCAGCACCAATGCTACGGCAACCATCACTTTATCCGCTACTGGATCAAGAAACGCACCAAAACGGGTCGTTTGCTTCCAGCGGCGAGCTAAAAATCCATCGAACCAATCGGTTGCTGCTGCGAATACAAAAATGCCAGCACACAACACCGGGGCCCAAACGAATGGCAGGTAAAATGCCAGAACAAAGAATGGGATAAGTGCAACACGAAACAGGGTGAGCCAAGTCGGTATATTCAATTGCATAATGCTTCTATAGCTATCTGGCGAGTAAGGATATAATGAGTATGGTGCAATATTACGCTCAGTGTTTCAATGCATTGTAGATCTTTTCTGCCAATGCTTGTGAAATACTTGGCACTTTTGCAATTTCCTCGACGCTGGCGTTAAGTAACGGTTGAAGTCCGCCCATATACTTCAACAGTATTTGCCGCCGTTTCGGACCAACGCCTTCTATCAGCTCTAATGCACTGGTATTTTTTACTTTTGATCTTCTCTGTCGGTGGCCCGTGATTGCATGATTATGCGATTCATCACGAATATGCTGGATCAAATGCAGCGCTGGCGAATCAGAAGGTAGCGATATCCCCTCACCTTCTGCGGCAAAGAATAGCGTTTCCAACCCAGCCTTACGGTCACTCCCTTTAGCTACACCTATTAATAAAGGTTTTTGTTTGTTCCAAGGCACATCCAGTTCGGAAAAAACCTCAATAGCCTGACCCAACTGGCCTTTTCCGCCGTCGATAAAAATAACATCGGGAACTTTTTGCTCATCTATTGCTTTGCCGTAACGACGTTTTAACACCTGATTCATTGCCGCGTAATCATCACCCGGAGTAATTCCGGTAATATTGTAGCGCCGATACTCTGACTTCACCGGCCCATTCGCATCGAAAACAACGCATGAGGCAACCGTCTGCTCCCCCATGGTATGGCTAATGTCAAAGCACTCCATGCGGTTTATCTCATTCAACTTCAACGTTTCCGCCAATGCTTTCATTCGCTGGTGGATAGTTGACTGTTGCGATAGCTTGGTGACTAACGCCGTCGCCGCATTGGTCCGCGCTAGTTTAAGATAACGCGCTCTATCACCTCGCGGTCGGCTTTGAATCTGAATTTTTCGTCCCGCAAGTTCGCTTAAGGATTCAGCCAGTAGATCTTTTTCTACCAATGCAAAATCAAGCAAAATCTCCCCTGGTAAGGTTCGCGCCTGACTGCCCTGTAAATAAAACTGACCAACGAAAGTCTGCACCACCTCGCTCAGCTCAGTACCATTCGGCACTTTAGGAAAGTAACTGCGGCTTCCCAGCACTTTACCTTGCCGAATAAACAGAACGTGCACACACGCTAACCCCGAGTCAAAGGCGACACCAATCACATCCAGATCTTCGCTATTCCCGGAAACAAACTGTTTTTCTGTGACTCGTCGAACAGCCTGAATTTGATCCCGAATACGAGCCGCCTCTTCAAAATGCAGCAATTGGCTGGCATTTTCCATGCGAGAAATCAATTGAGTTAGTACTTGTTGATCTTTACCGGAAAGAAATAGCCTAACGTAATCAACCTGACGTTGATATTCTTCATCGCTGACTAACCCACTCACGCAAGGTCCCAGGCAACGACCAATCTGATACTGTAAGCAAGGACGGGAGCGATTGCGGTAAACGCTGTTTTCACACTGTCGAATCGGAAAAAGTTTTTGTAACAAAGCTAGCGTTTCGCGCACAGCATAGGAATTGGGGAAAGGCCCAAAATATTCGCCCTTCTCATGTTTGGCTCCGCGATACGTAGCAAGGCGAGGATGAGTATCTGCGCTGAGAAAAATAAGTGGGTATGATTTGTCATCCCGCAGCAACACATTATATCTAGGTTGGTAAAGCTTGATGTAATTATGTTCAAGCAACAGCGCCTCAGTTTCTGTATGCGTAACAGTGACATCAATTTGAGCGATGTTCTTAACTAATGTTTCGGTTTTGCGGCTATTTACCTGCGTGCGGAAATAGCTGGTAAGTCGCTTTTTCAAATCTTTCGCTTTACCAACATAGATAACAGTACCCTTGGCATCATACATACGATAGACGCCGGGCTGGCTGGTTACTGTTTTCAAAAACTCTTTTGCATCAAAGCATTCAGTCACTATTTGACAATGTCTCCGCGTTAAACAGACCGTGGCGAATCGCCAAATGGGTCAATTCAACATCACCACTTATATTTAGTTTACTAAACATCCGGTAACGATAGCTATTCACTGTTTTAGGACTGAGATGAAGTTGCTCCGAGATTTCATTCACCTTTTGACCTTTAGTTATCATTAGCATGATTTGCAATTCGCGCTCGGAAAGACAGGCAAAAGGTGTATCAACCTGCGGCTCTAGCTGGCTCAATGCCATCTGTTGCGCGATATCAGAAGCAATGTAACGCTGACCCGAATGAACGGCCCGAATCGCATTGATCACATCTTGCGGCGCAGCGCCTTTGCTCAGATATCCTCCTGCGCCTGCCTGCATCACCTTGGCCGGTAACGGATTCTCCGTATGAATGGTTAACATGATGACTTTGATATCTGGGGAGAAACGGAGAATTTTCCGCGTGGCTTCCAACCCACCAATACCAGGCATATTCATATCCATCAAAACGATATCAACAGTATTATTGCGACACCATTTTACCGCATCCTCGCCACACTGCGCTTCACCCGAAACTTTGATACCCCTGATATCTTCCAGAATGCGTCGTATCCCTGCGCGCACCAGTTCGTGGTCATCAACAAGAAGAACGCTAATCAAAGAAAATTCTCCAAAAAAATAAGGGAGTAACCTAATCACTCTTTGTTTACGGCAGTGATATTACTTGTTTTCAGCCAAAGAATGAATACAGAATAATTGTAATTTTACATCTCTATTTTGGTCAGAATTATTTTTATCGCGATCGCTTTTCATCCGCCATTAGTTTGGCAAGTCGGCCTATTAAAGGGAGCGGTCAACGAAAGGAAAATACATCCCAAAATAAGTGATGAATTTTACAACACAATCTACTCAAATAACTAATTATTAGTGCAATAAATAGTTTACAACAAGTTATTTTTCTAATTTAAAAAAGACAACCACCTGATACTGTTATGAATAATTACTTTCTGCACAAACATTCATCATATAAGAATAATTCCTAGCATGCCAACTCTGCCACAGTTACAGGATTACCACATTAAAAAACCTGAATTAGTCTTCTATCGTCATTATTTAAACATATGGCTAACCGTAAACTTTATGAACTTAATTAAGTAAACGCACAAGTTCTTAGTTATTTAGCATAAAAATTCATTATGTGGCTCAGTTGAGAATTATCCGAATTCCGTAGAGAGTATTCAGTATCTGTGTGTATCCTAACAAATAATTACCGTGCGCAGAGTTATTCATTACGCTGTGATATAATGAGGTAACTGTAAAAAATGCTGCTTTTAACCTCAATGGCACGCCAATATGAGGATAAGCCACGCGGCAACAATGTCCATTAGGAGACACTATGAGTAACACAGACTTCACTACTGCCGCCGATCTTGAGACTTTAGCTCACGAAGTTACATGCCTGAAAACCACGCTGACATTGATGCTCAAGGCAATTGGCCAGGCAGACGCAGGTAAAGTTATTCTGAAGATGGAAAGATCCTTACCTCTGATAGAAGACAAAACCCAGGCAGAAGTGTTCGAAAATACCATTGCACAAATCAAACACGCCTTCCGCCAATAACATTACGCGCGTCTGATACAGACCCAAATACCCATTGGGTCTGTTAGTTACAATTTATTAATTATCAACAAGTAAACTGTTACCATGCTGATCCCATCTATTGGTATGAGTCTGTTAATCAAAGCATTGTTAGGCGCAGTAGTCGTGATTCTTATTGCTCTGTTATTCAAAACGTGAAACTACTAAATTGCCGGGTTAATTCCGCTGTTTCCAACCTTTGCTCCGATCGCACAATATAATATTGTGGGTAGCAAACGTTCAATCGAAGCTTTACGTCTCACTATCACCTACGGAAGGTGGGCGGTAATTCCGTATCTTATCTACCTGATTTCCCTTTAACTTCTTTCTCGACCACTCAGGCCTTTCCCTAGCACTGAACTCAGCTGTAATCTGTTGGAGTTTAGCTGCATGGATGCGGATACTCGGCTGGAACTATTGGCATAATTAGTCATATTCATGACAACCGATATCAACAAATAGCTTAAAGATATGATCGAACAGAAATTAAACAAAACATTGATTGAATTAGCCAAACAATAAAAGCGTAATCGCATGAATAGCCAGAATACCTACGGAAAAGATCAGGTTTAGGTTACTGATACGCTTTGTTTTTCCTTCTGACGGTAACAAAGTATTAACCTGTATCTTTCTCACCTTATAAATCCATAGTCCCCCTACAGCTAAGAATATCAGTGATAACAGCGCCATAAGTAAAGGGCGGCCCCAAACTAAAAACTCACTTAATCCGGCAATAACAAACCATAAAATGACAAAAATCATCGTTGTACACCTTGGCTCATAATGTAGCTGTTAACTTACGTAGGGATGACCAAGAGTTAAATGTCATAAATTATTCAAAAAAGATATAAGAATATGAAGCTAATAAAGGCGCTATTTGATAGTAATTAAACCTACACAAATAAATAAAATGCAAAATTTAATACCAAGAGTCATGTAACCTCCCCTATTTTGAGGAATTAGTTGATTCTTGTTATTGCAATTTTTCGATTTTAACGATGTTTTTTAGCTTAATGATTAAAAAAGATTAGCAGTAAAAATCAGAATCACGCAGGAAACACCTCAAAAATAAGTTAAAAACAGGGAAGACAGCAACGAAAGGCTTAGGCAGATAGGTAGATGGAGAGATAATTTTATTGATGAAAGGAATGCCATCAGAGCTGAATCGCCATACTTTCGGACTCAGCTCAGACTAGGTAAACAGAGTAAAACGCTTGAACGTTTAATCAGACAATTTTGGGCTGACCGTCTGATGCAGTCGCACCACCATCAACCGGAATGTTTGCTCCGTTGATGAAGCTAGCATCATCGCTGGCAAGGAACGCCATCACCGCGGCCACTTCTTCTGGCTCAGCTGCGCGGCCTAATGCGATACGTTCGTTGAACTTATCACGGATTTCTTGTGGCCAACCGTTGGTCATATTTGTTTTTACTAAACTCGGGCATACCGAGTTAATACGGACGCCATCACCACCGTGATCTAATGCCATTGCACGAGTCAGGTTGACGACAGCACCTTTGGCAGCACAGTAATACGCCGCACCCCAGTCACCACCTAGACCTGAGACAGATGCCGTATTAACAATACTTCCTTTGGTTTTCAATAAATAAGGAAGTGCAAATTTAGAGCAGAACACGACCCCGTCAATATCCACTCCGGCAATACGGCGCCAATCTTCAACCGTTGTTTCCAGAACGCTACCCGCAACATGAACACCCGCATTATTCAGTAACACATCAATTCTACCGAATTTTTCAGCAATACTGTCCATCATCTTTTTAACGGCTACATGGTCAGAGACATCGATTGGATATGCTAATGCTTTACCTTCTGGCAAAGAGCGCGCAACTGATTCAGCGGCGTCCTGATTCCAGTCAGCTAGTACCACAATTGCACCTTCAGAAGAGAAACGACGGGCGGCAGCTTCCCCCATCCCATTACCACCACCGGTAATAACGACCACTTTGTTTTCAAATCGCATTTGTTACTCCCTTTGTTAACTCGTCGATTTATCACACAAATAAGCGATACCATTACCTTATAACCTTTCAGTTTCTGAAGCTAATCACAAATAGGTATAAAGTATGAAGCACTAAAAATAGTAATTTTTCAGTACAAAAGGGCAAAATAAAAACAAATAGGAAAACATAAACATTACATTTACTTAATTATTAGTCAGCTACTAACAAACTTAACTGCATATGTAACGCCTCTGAGCTCACAGGAACTCTTCCTGTACCCACAGACTTACACTGCCACCATTAACCCTAAACACCCCATGCCCCTGCTCATCAATAATAACGATATCTTTTCGATTACCTAAAAAATCGCCGAATCGAAGATGTTTGAAATCTTCACCTAAAAAAATATTTTTCTCAGCTTCAGCACCGTTAGTCATGATAACAATACAGCCGGGTTGGTTTTCATTGCCTGAACGCACAAATGCAATACAGTTATTATCATCAAAATATTCCGTCTGCGCGCCGTGAGCAAATTTCTGCCTCGCCTGAATAAGCGGCTCCAATTCTGGAATTATCGGCATATCTATTTGATACACCTCCCCGTCGTCGCCTTCATCCTGATAACTAGCACCATAAAGATCAGGGTGAAAAATACAAGGAACCCCCTGCTCCCTTAATAAAATTAATGCATATGCCAGAGGTTTAAACCAGGGTTCGACCGGGGACTCGAGGGACTGAAGCGGTTGGGTGTCGTGATTAGCCACCAGCGTAACCGCATTCATAGGATTGGTATCCACCAATGTATTGGCAAATATTTGAGCGAGATCGAAACTATCACCAGACTTTGAAGCTTGATGAAACTTATGTTGTAACGCCACATCAAACAACATAAGTTTACCTTCCACCTGCTCGAGATATTTCTGAAGTTTACCAATATCAGGCGACCAGTATTCTGCAATAACCAAAAGGTCATGCTGAGCATGATCCCGAACATGATCTATCCACTCTTTATAGAACCATGCAGGAATATGTTTAACCGCATCCAGACGGAAACCATTACAGGGTAATGAGTCCAATAGCCAACGTCCCCAGTACTTTAATTCCTCCACCACGGCAGGGTTACGAAACTCTATATTAGCCCCCATCAGGTAATCGAAATTACCTAACTCGTCATCGACCTGATCGTTCCAACCATCATTACCATAATCATTAATAATCTTGAATATGCCATTAGCCGATGGGTCTTCAATAGAATCTATCCCGCTAAAACAAGTCTGATCCCAAATAAATTGAGAATACTGGCCTGAGCGGGCGGGAAACGTAAAGCGTATATAAGCTTGAGCGTCTATTATTTCGTCAGCAATTTGATTACGGTTATTCTCTTCAACATTCGATACTCTTACCGGTTCTTTCTCGTCCGCCCCCATTTTGTGATTGAATACCACATCATACAGAACCTGAATCTCGCATTCTTGCAAACGCTCAACTGCAGCCTGTAATGCCTCTCTATCACCATATTTTGTCGCACGATTCCCTTTTTGCTCAAACTCGCCTAAATCAAATAAATCATATGTGTCATAGCCCACTGAATAACCACCAGACGCACCTTTATACGCAGGCGGAAGCCAGACTATTGTTATTCCTATCTCTCTCAGTTGCGAGGCTTTATCACTAACCTCTTGCCAAAGTTGACCTCCTCCTGGGGAATACCAATGGAAAAATTGAATAAGCGTCGGGTTCTTCATAAAGAGAATAGCTCCGCAGTAAAATCAAGTTGTTTTTCAGTATGGCTTAGTTTGATAAAGAGTGAAGGTATTACCTAGTTTGTTATTTTTGTAACAAATAAATAAGTGTGATTAAGTTCACAGAAAGGACGAAATTAATTCAAATAGGCAGGAAAACATGAATGCCAAAAAGGTAACCATCCTATAATCATTAATAATGTAGATATGGATTAATCACATAAAGAAACAATACCCTATGGATTAAATTCACGCTGCAGTAACGTTGAGATTCCAACTATGACGTCTTTATTAATCCGTAAACTGTACCGTCAGTCGTTTTCCGTGACTTTCATCTGCATCACTCTATCCCTCGCCTTTTTATTGTGTTTATCATCTGTTTTTTATCTTATATATCAAAGCACTTAGCCTTAACCGGTTGGATTCCGACCTGAAAATAAATTTATGCCATTATCCATTAAAGCCATTTGAGTGCATATTTTTTTATCCGTTTGAGTCATTCTCTCCCTCCATGGCTCAAACTTATTAAACCGTAATTTAAACAAAATAAGTTGCATTTAGCCTTCTTATATTGGACGCGTATAACCGTTTAAAACACAAATAACAATAATAACCATTTACAATTATGAAGTATAACTTCTGTTTACATTAACCATGTGATCTTTGCTTTCTCGTTGAATCAGCAGTTTAACCAAGGTATAAGTGAAAAATCTTCATTTCAGAGCGAAAAGCATCGTCTGACCAATCTTCTGTTAATTGGGAAAGCTACGAGTATGTCCCTTTTGACTTAACTTCGCCCCCCTTCAACTACGATTGGATAGGCTGAATATTGAGGACCTTTCCAGATAGCATCGTATAGTAGCAATGAGTTCCCGAGTGAGAGCGAATCACATCGCCGCCAAATAACTGTAAATCGACCTCGAACAGGTCAATCATCACGCCAACACCAGCGTCAATACTCTCGATAATAAATTCTGCAGGCATATTGCATATAAATTAACCATTTATATGTCACCCTAAAAGCAACTACTGTTGAAATATCAGGTTATTAAATCAGTAATAACCCTGTATTCTGGTTAACGACTAGATATGTTTTAAAACATGAATAAATGAAGTCTATTAGCTTGAAAATTAGGACTTAAATTAAAAAGGAACCCACATGGCAAGGTATAGAGTGCATTTCGACTTAATTCAGTACTCCCAAGGTGGTGGTAAAAATACCGCGACTACGTCTGAGACGGTCGAAGCTGAAAGCGAAAGCGTTGCCTTATCTATTGCCAAAGACAAGGTGAAAAATAAATCAACGGCAAGAGGGCGTGAGATTAACGTCAGTAAAATAGTGAAGCTCTGACCACTATTCCACATAGGCACTTGCTCAAATGTGGCCGCTAACTCATAGTGCGGTCACGTCTTTTTCATTGACCGTGAGCGCTAGAATGCGCAAACCTGCTCTTGGCGGATCGGTCCCCATACTTACAGCCTCACTTTGGCCTCTTATAGTTTATTGTGACGCCCATTCCACTGGTTGGCTTATTAGGCTCATACTTCCATTTGTAGATAGAGTCCAAGGCTGATTTCTCGAAGAGATTCTTAGGTTCAACCTCAACAATCTTTGCATTCTCAACCCTTCCGGCTACGTTAATGTCATAAGCAATCATCACATATCCTTCTTTATCGTGCGCCCAAGCACAGGAAGGAAATATTTCAATATTTCGCTCGATTAACTGCGGAAAATTTGCGACTTGATATTGAATCATTCGCATTTGCTGTAATTTGAAACAGAGATGAAATACACAATACCAGAAGCCCAATCTTCATTTTATTTTTTATGGATCTATTGCCCTTCTTATTTCCACAATTAACGATAGTAGTAATAAAGATAAGGGTATAATTGGTAATGTAGATCAATATCGCGATGTTGTTCGTTTAAATCGTTCAGCTTTGAAATAAATATCACAAAGAGTACCAATAGATGCTCTTTGTGATATTTACGCAGTGATAGTGATATTGCTTGAGGCAGTTTTAGCGCCATCATTCGTGGTGAATGTGATTATCGCTGTGCCAACGGCAACGCGAGTGACTAGGCCACTTGAGCTAACCGCTGCTTTGGTCGCATAGCAGCTTGTCCATACGCCAGTTTTATTTGTCGCAGCAGTTGGGGAGACGTTCGGTGTTAATTGAACAGTCGAACCCGCTACACCGCTACTCGTTGCCGGGATCATAGTTACACTGGTGACTGTAATTGCCGAGTCATCAACGAAAGTGACCGAATCCGCAACCTTCCATTCACCGGAGCAAGTAGCGAAGTCTGAACTCCATGACGTGGTGTTGAAGTAACCCATGATGTAAGAGCCATAATCCACGCCAAAGAAATCGAAGCGAAATGCCTGAAATCATGTTCGAAGAGGCCTGTTTACTCTGGATTGACGAGAAATCAGAGAAGCGATCTGTCGACACAGATAAAAACCTTAGCGGCGGAGGCTGCTCATCTTTCATTAATGGAGTCGATAATGAGAACCGCCGAGAGAGTGGAGATGGCTAGCTAAGGCAGGACTGTTCAAACAAAGTCCCTCGACCAAAGAACAAACGCATCCGTTGGCTTGAACCCTATGAGGCAATCAGATGAATAAATAAATGCCCAGAGCCACTGAAGTCTGAAGTTCGCTTAGCTCTTTCTACCGACCTAGGCCGCTCCAATATAATCAACCGGGACTGGCAACAGATAGATATGCAAAGGAAGGTTGCCTGGATGAACCTGGAAGATAGCAAATCAGAAAGACTATTGGCTAAGCCCTAAATGACACTGTCGCAAAATTTCGTAGGGAACAAATAGGGAAGCTTGATAAATATATCTTTGTTCGCATTCATGCTTCAAATAGATCCGAGGGGTCACTAACACCGGAAATAAGGAAATTGAGAATTGAGAATTGATCGTAACAGAGCTTGGTATTCGGCATGAGAGAGCGGGAATAAATAATTTTAGATTTCGTGATTTAAGGCATACGTGAGCAAGCTGGCTAGTCTAATCTGGAGTTCCTATTTCTGCATTAAAAGAAATGGGCGGATGGGAATCAATTTAAATGGTTAAGAAATATGCAAATCTTTCACCAAATCATTTAAATAAACATGCCAGAAAAATAGACTCAATATTTAATCACTGGGTCCCAAATATGTCCCGTGGAATAGATTTTAAATTAAAGACTAATTCTAATTGATTGATTTCGTTGGTGGGTCGTGCAGGGTTCGAACCTGCGACCAATTGATTAAGAGTCAACTGCTCTACCAACTGAGCTAACGACCCAACGCGAGAATTATTCTCCTGTTGGCTGTGGGTGTCAAACACTTCATCCCATTTTTTTGCCTATCATATGCTCTATATGGCGACAACTCATTAATTAAGCGAGTAACGCAGGCGATTATTGTTAGTTGTCAGGGAACATGGTGTAATTCTAATTATTGTGATGCAGTTAACAAATATCACTGAGTGAAATTTAAACAGTAGCCATCATGCAATATGGAGAATATTGTATGAAAAATGTTACTAGTATATTAAATGTAATCTATCTTCATTAATGCATGCCCCAAATGACAGAGTTCGACAGACAGAGTAAATAATCCAAAGAGCCAATTTAGAGCTCAAAAAAACATCACAACACAGGAAGAGGGAATGGGAAAGATGGTAGACCAATCCAAGATAGCAATAAAATCGGAACAAGAGCCAGAAGAACACCTCCAGAGAAACCTTTCCAACCGCCATATTCAGTTAATTGCCATCGGTGGTGCTATTGGCACCGGGCTGTTTATGGGATCGGGGAAAACCATCAGTCTGGCTGGCCCATCAATCATTTTCGTCTACATGATCATCGGCTTCATGCTGTTTTTCGTCATGCGAGCCATGGGAGAATTGCTGTTATCGAATCTGAAATATAAATCTTTCAGCGATTTTGCCGCCGACCTTCTGGGTCCGTGGGCTGGTTTCTTTACCGGTTGGACCTATTGGTTTTGTTGGGTAATAACCGGTATAGCCGATGTGGTGGCAATTACCGCCTATGCGCAATTTTGGTTCCCAGGCTTCTCACAGTGGATCGCTTCTTTGCTAGTCGTTCTATTACTGCTATCTCTGAATCTCGCCACGGTAAAAATGTTCGGGGAAATGGAGTTCTGGTTTGCCATGATTAAGATTGTGGCTATCGTCGCTTTGATTTTTGCCGGTTTAACCATGGTATTAATGAGCTACCAGTCTCCGTCAGGCACCGTGGCCTCGTTCAACCACCTGTGGAATGATGGCGGCATGTTCCCGAAAGGAATTAGCGGTTTCTTTGCTGGGTTCCAGATTGCCGTATTTGCTTTCGTGGGAATTGAGCTAGTTGGCACCACTGCCGCAGAAACCAAAGATCCGGAAGTCGTCTTACCTCGCGCAATTAACTCTATCCCTATTCGGATTATCATGTTCTATGTATTTTCTTTGATCATGATTATGTCGGTTACCCCGTGGAGTTCCGTGGTGGCTGATAAAAGTCCATTCGTGGAGCTGTTTGTCTTAGTCGGCCTGCCTGCAGCAGCTAGCGTGATTAACTTTGTCGTACTAACCTCTGCGGCCTCTTCCGCCAACAGTGGCGTATTCTCCACCAGCCGTATGCTGTTTGGTTTGGCTAAAGAAGGCGATGCACCTAAACAATTTGGGGTGTTATCTCGCCGCTCGGTTCCGGCTTCCGGCTTAACCTTTTCATGTATTTGCCTATTAGGCGGAGTCGTTCTTATTTATCTGATTCCTAACGTTATGACAGTATTTACGTTGGTCACCACCGTATCTGCGATTCTGTTTATGTTCGTTTGGACCATCATTTTGTGTTCTTATCTGGTATATCGCAAACGTCGCCCTGCCCTGCACAAAAAATCCATTTATAAAATGCCTGCAGGTATTCTTATGTCTTGGGTTTGTATGGCGTTCTTTGCCTTTGTATTAGTGTTACTGACTTTGCAGGAAGATACCCGCCAGGCGCTAATTGTCACGCCGTTGTGGTTTGTTATTCTGGCAGTGTCCTACACTCTCCTGAAAAAACGCAGAACCCGTTTGTATGATAATAAATAGCCCGTTGGAATGATTGGCTGATAAGCCAGACCATTTAAAGGTGATAAAAAAGCGTGGTATTGGGTCAGCCAAAACCACGCTTTCTTTTCTCTCTTCATCTGGGATTATTATGTTATTTATATAGATAAGCTTAATAGTAATCTACTCACCTTTATTCTCCCTGCCCCTCCCTGCTATCGATGCTTTCTTTCTTCTAACACATATTGAAACTACAGTAACAAGCTGTCTAAACTAATACGATCACCCACAGGATAATTGTCGACGTAATACCTGAGGGTCTGAATGAATTGTTCCCTTAATACTTAACCAGCCTCGTTCTGAAAATTTCACACCTAGAATCACCATTTCATCCGCGCTATTAACCTCAATAGGTCCCCAGACTTCTCCATCGATAAAGAAACGTTTAATCAGCCATCCATTTACCACAACTTGCACTATCGTGAGGCACCCATCTGCGTCGCGGCACAATATTGAGTCCATAAATATCCTATTTAATTAAACCTTAGCGCCAAGCATAGCCGATATATAAATGCGGTACGGAGAGCAATAACAAGGTGGGATCTGGGTCACCGTCATAAGTAAAAACAAGTGTCGTTATGTGAGTATTCAACGGATAATTACGCTGTCAGGTTGGTGTCCTATGGCTGTCATCCTAGTGTCAGGTGCTTGTCGTGGTGACATCTTCCGCATCGTTCTATGCTGGGAGAACACACCTTATTATCAGGAAGAAAGATATGGCCATTTATCGGGTTCGAGAGCTCAGACTGGCACGAGGTTGGTCACAAGAACAGTTGGCAGAAATGGCCTCCCTAAGCGTTCGTACCATACAACGTATTGAAAATGGCGAACAAGCTAGCCTTGAAACTTTAAGCGCTATTGCCGCTGTTATGGAATTGAAGGTGAATGAGCTGTATTTAGTTAATGAACAAGGCGAAACCGCAGGAGAAAATAAGGAAGCGACTGACCCTATCGATCAGCGTGTTGAAAATGCGCGTCTGGCCGTTGAAAAAGAGATGAACTTCTTCCGCAGATTGTTTCGCTCGCTAATACTTTGCCTGTTCCTGTTTGTGATTAACTGGTTCACCTCTCCTCAGTATTACTGGATCGGGTGGGTAGTATTAGGATTCGGTATCTCTTTGTCCATTCAGGCAATCAATATTTTTGTTCTGGGTAATTGGATGGACCGCTGGCAGCAGAAGCGACTACAAAATAAATTGCGTAAACCTTAAATCATCCCACACTTTAAGCATCATCACATTTAAAGCTAAAAATACGCCGGTCTATGCAGTTGCGCCTGTGCCTTATTGGAGTATGTTTAATAAGAGTCTTATGTGCTCACTATTATCCCTTCATCAACATCATCCTATAGAAAATTGGAGAACGGCGAGATGGCGAAAATTTTAGTGCTTTATTACTCTATGTACGGACATATCGAAACGCTGGCAGAGGCCATCGCAGAAGGGGTTCGCAGAGTTGATGGCGTAGAGGTGATGGTAAAACGCGTACCGGAAACCATGCCTGCCGAAGCCTTCGCCAAGGCGGGTGGGAAAATCAATCAGTCGGCGCCAGTCGCCACGCCGCAGGAATTAGCGGACTACGATGGAATCATCTTCGGTACGCCTACCCGTTTTGGTAACATGGCGGGACAAATGCGCACTTTCCTTGACCAAACTGGTGGTTTATGGGCATCCGGCGCGTTATATGGCAAAGTTGCCAGCGTTTTTGCCTCAACCGGTACCGGCGGAGGACAAGAACACACCATCTCATCTACCTGGACGACCTTGGCACACCACGGTTTTATTATTGTACCAATCGGCTACGGTGCACCGGAACTGTTTGATGTCTCGCACACTCGCGGTGGTACGCCATATGGCGCAACCACGATCGCTGGCGGAGACGGTTCACGTCAGCCAAGCAATGAAGAGTTAGCCATTGCCCGCTTCCAGGGTGAGCATGTCGCAAAAATCACCGCTAAATTAAATAGTTAATATCAAATGGGCATCGCACGTTTTTTGCGGCGCCCTCCTTTTCTGTCAATCGTCGCTATCTGGCGCTATAAAGCGGCAGAAGATAGTTGATCCAGTTGAATGACTCGCTGTGCCGACGCAATCGTCGAAGGTCTATGGGCAATCATAATTCGCGTAATATTCAGTGAAGCAATACTCAAGTTAATCGCTGCTTCGTTAATGAGATCGAGATGGCTGGTGGCTTCGTCCAAAAATAGAATGCTCGGGCGGCGGTACAAAGCTCTGGCAATCAGCAAGCGCTGTTTTTGCCCTCCTGACAAACTCCCTCCCAATTCGCTGATAATACTTTCGTAGCCCATAGGCATGCTGTCGATATCGTCATTAATATTGGCATATCGGGCACAGGCAATCACCCATTCCATATCGATATTTTTATCAAAACTGGCAATATTCTCAGCGATAGAACCGGAAAATAATTTGTCCTCCTGTAAGACGCAGGCTATACAATCCCGATAATTATTCAGCCCTAACGCGTTTATCTCCACCCCATTAATCAATACCTCCCCTTTAGTGGGAATCAACAGACCGGAAATAATATTCATCAGCGTTGTTTTTCCAATCCCTGATGGTCCAACCAAGGCCACGCTTTCGCCAGCGGCAATTGTCAGCGTCAGTTCTGAGAATAACGGTTTGGAAAATGGATCGTATTGGAAGGACAAATTACGAATTTTCAGCTCCGCGGGTTCACCGCGTTTGATAAAGGTCCGAGTAGGTTTTAATACCTCCCCCTCAGACAAAGCAATATCCGAAATGCGCTCGCAGTGCAACGTTAACATAGTCAAGCTAAACGCCAGATTGATCAAATTCGATGCCCGCTCAGCAAATTGTCCGCGGAAAGTGTTGAAGGCAAAATACATCCCCAACGTCATATTCCCATCCATTACCAGAGAGGCACCGATCCAGAGAATAATAATCTGCTCTAACATGCCAATCAGTGAGTTAACCCCACCAAACAACATATTAAGTTTAGTAATATGAATAGTTGCGTTTACAGCCTCAATGCTGAGATTGAGCCAATTCTGAGCGCGAATGGCCGTTAGGCCGAGTGCCTTAATCGTAGAGACGCCGTAGAAAGTTTCCATAAAGTGCGTTTTGGCCTTCGCATCTTTAATAATTTGTTCTTCCGACGCCTGGCGAAAATAATAATAAGTTAACAAGCGCAGCAAAATATAGATTGAAGTAAATCCTAGAGCAACCCAGACCAGCCAGCCGCCATAGAGAATCATCATAATGAGTAATCCGACGGCCATAATCCCGTCAATAATCGCGCTGACTATGCTGGTTGTTAGCGTCACTCTCAGTGTTGCTAATGAATCAAAACGCGATTGAATATCACCCAAGCTGCGTTTTTTAAAGAACGACAGCGGTAAAGTCATCAAATGATCGAATAAACCGGCCTTCCACTGCACATCAACCAGCGAATCTAACACTATAGAAAACCAGTATCTGAATACGCTGGTGAAGGTGCGGAACAGCGTAAAAAAGACTAACCCCATACAGATTAGTGCCAGTAAATTATAATCTTCAGCGTTTATGACATGGTCGATAACCAGCTGCGTACCAACTGGTATCAATAAATTAATAGATTCAATCAACAGAGACAGGCAAAAAATCTTAATCAGGAACCCTTTTAGTCCCCGAATATTCTTTATTAGATCAGCCAGTTTTAAACGACTCTTTTGTGTTTTCTGGCTGAAGTCGCTGGCTGGCCACAGTTCCAACGCCACACCGGTAAAGTGTTTGGAAAACTCGTTTTTTGATATCACTTTCCTTCCTGTTGCCGGATCGTGAATAACTACCGAAGATGCCCTAACCGTAACCAATACGACAAAATGATTAAGATCCCAATGTAAGACACAAGGGGTTTTAAGCTGATCAATTTCCTCTATATCTAATGATAGCGCTCGTGTTTTAAGCTTAAGCGCAGTGGCAATATCAACTAGGTGAGCTAAGGTCGCCCCTTGGAGAGATATTCCGTATTGCTTACGTAAATTAAACAAATCCACATGAAATCCGTGAAATCCACAGACCATGGCCAGGCAGGCAAGGCCGCATTCAGCGGCCTCTGTCTGTATTATTCTGGGCACCCGCCGACGAAAATTAAAATCCAGGCGACTAAAAAGATCCTTCACCGTTAATTTATCCATGAATCGGCCCACCTACGCTTTTTTTCATGTCATAGAACGGTGAAAACATCCATTTATACAATGGTCTTTTCTCCATAAATATCGTTGCCTGCGCCGTTAAACCGTTGGAGAGTTGCAATTGTCGTCCCTGATATAAAAGCGATTGGTCATCCATTGCGACTAGCGTCTTGTAGTAGGCCGTTCCTATATTACGATTCGCTCCTTTGGGAATATTGTTATAAGTGGACATTTCTTGAGAGGATGCAGGAACGGCTGAAATAGAAATAATATGTCCGGAAAACTGGCCAAATTTTTCAAATGGAAAAGCGTCATAACGGATATTGATTCCGTCTCCGGGCTTAACATAGGGGGCGCTACTGGTAGGTATCCATAATACCAGGCGATATTGCTTCTTTTCCTTTGGGGTTAACTGAGCCAAACTGTCGCCGAGATTAACCATTTGCCCCGGCGTTACGCTCAATGATTCTATTTTTCCGTCTATGGGCGCATTGATAACCAACATACCGCTCGATTCAGCCAAAGTGAGCTGCCGCTGAAGTTCGATACGCTGATACTGATACTGAGAAATCTGATTATCAAAATCAGCCAAGCGAATATTCTTTTCAGTTAGGAGGGTCGTTAGCTGGGTATTTTCCTGCATACTTTGACGATATAGACTTTGATAGGCATTTTGCTGCTGATAAAATATTGCTCGCTGATTAGCCAACTGATCTTTGCTGATGAGCCCTTTTTTTTGATATTCCTGATAGTTATCTAAAGTACGCTGCATCTCAGCCACGCCTTTCTTAGAGGCTTCAATGAGCTTAAGTGACTCCTGATAAGCATGTGAATTTTGCTCTATCTGTTTTTCCAGATTCATCTCAATTGAGAATTTATTTTCTTTTACTCGTCGAATAAGATTATCCAGTTCAATAATTTGTTTTTCTATGGATGCCATATTTTTACCGCTCACATTACCGGAATCTGTTACCCTGCTAATATCAATTTGATAAATCTGCTGCCCTTTTTTTACGTTCTGCCCAACGCTAACCAGGGATTGCGTAATAAATCCCTGTTGAGGGGAAAACAGATTTATAGCGTGAGATTCGGTAATAATCTCTCCGGCAATATTAATCCTTCTCGTATATTCACCAAAAGTAAGTAACGTAACAAGCATAAGAATAATAGCAACAGATACGGTTAAAACAATCCAGGGTGAAACGCCTTTTATTAACAGCGCCTTACCGTTCCATTTTGTTTTCCCATTATCCAATACTTCTTTCCGAAATATACTTTCTCTGGTCATAACGTTATGCTCTAAAGAGTTGATAATGTTTCCATATCATTTACTACGTTTGTAATAAAAAAATCCACCTCGAGATCAGCGTAGTCATACCCAAATGACATATCACTCGTCATTGATTTTCTTACTTGTTATTCCCCTAGGCCTCTAACCGTATAAAAATCACCATCGCAGCGTCCATTAAAAAATAACCATCAGCTATATAAATAGCCACGGCCATAAATGCACCGTAGCTAACTCTATTGTTAATGATAAAAGGGTGATCAATGAATATTAGCTTAGATGCAATACCAATTGATAATTAAAACCACAATATCATCAAGTTTGACTCATTAATATCTTTGATAAAACTGAAGGCTCATCGGCGTTGGTATGAGAGTTCCCTGCTGGAAAGGTTCAGTAGCAACAGGAATAGGATCCAGTGTAGGCATAACCCCTGGATTATCAATCGGAGTGACAGGCGTTGACACTGAAGGTGGCATACCATTGTTGTACGGATTAAATGCGATTGTAACCGTAGAATTATTGATCGTAATACCGTTTGCGCCAGAAACTAAGTGAGATTCTTCTCTAGTCATTTGTTTCATAAATACCTCCATTAATATAATTGATAAGTTTAGTGTGATGATATCTAAATGCTTAATCTCGCAGCTGCCATTCTAAATTAAAGTAATTAGAAATATTAACAACGACCTATTATGTAAGGTTGTGTTTTGACAACGTTACATATTTACATAACGTAAAAACCATATGAAGATACCTGGTTCATTTAAGATAAAAAACATATACCATTGATAAATAACCCATACCAATGACACAGACAGAATTATTTTAAAATAAATATAAAAAAACAAAAAAATCAACCCGTTAATTGAGGAGCAGAAAGCAAATGTTCGTTTTGATGGGAGACTTACAGGTGGAAGGGTTGTTATTTTTTATCACTCACAATCATTAAAAAATAATTTAATCTATGCCGATTAATCTAGCCGTTGATAAAAATTTAAGTTTGATTGTTATTACAAAACATTCATTACAATCAGTAAAAAAATAGCTGCGATATCATCAGATACCGCAGCCATACAGACACTCAATGACCGACAATAATTACGATTCCAGCAAACCCTGAGCCAGATAATGATTCGCATCAGGTACGCCCGGCAGGCTAAAAAAATACCCCCCGCCAATAGGTTTGACATACTCTTCCAGCGCTTCACCGTTTAGCCGTTTTTGCACCGCCAGAAAGGCTTTTTCCAGATTGGACTGATAGCAGACAAACAGCAGTCCCATATCCAACTGGCCGGAGTTTGATACACCCAATGAATAGCTGTAACCACGGCGTAGCATCAGGTTTTCCTGAGTTTCGACGGTACGTGGATTCGCCAGGCGAATATGAGCATCCATTGGAATAACTTTACCGTCTGGATCTTTGGCGTAATCCGGCTCATCATGTTCATGAACCATACCCAAAGGTGCCCCGCTGTGTTTATCCCGGCCAAAAATCGTTTGTTGCTCCTGCAAAGGCGTTCGATCCCAAAACTCCACCTTAAAGCGGATAATACGCGCTGCCTGATAGCTGCCGCCCACCGCCCAGGCTGGCTCTCCCACATTGTCCGGCACCCAAACCACCCGGCTGATCAAAGGTACATCACTGGTTTTGGGATTTGCCGTACCGTCTTTGAAGCCCAGCAGATTGATCGGCGTTTCCTTTCCTTTACTGCGCGCAGAATGGGCAGAAATAAAGCCTTCTCGTTTCCAACGCACGCTAAGTAAATCCGGCGTATGCTTGATAATATCCCGCAGCGCGTGAATCACCGTTTCGTTGGTATTAGCGCAGATTTGCAGCAGAATATCACCGTGACACAGGCTTGCATCTAGTGAATCGTTAGGAAAACGGGTCATTTTCTGCAAATGCAGCGGTTTCTTCGCCTGCAGACCAAAACGTTCATCGAACAATGAGTTACCGACCGACACGGTGATAGTCAAATTGTCGGGATAAATTTCTGGCCCGATAATTCCCGAGTCCAGCGGCGGCAGCTTAGGATCAACTTCCGGCGCACGCCCGCCGCCGGTGAGAAAAGCAATTCTTTGGGTCAACAGTTTAAATAAACGCGTCAGATCCGCAGGTGTCGTGGCTAAAACGTCAAAGGCCACCAGCATCATGGCTGCTTGCTGCGGCGTTAAAATCCCTGCCTGATGCGTGCCGTAAAACGGCTGTTTTTGCCAACGCTCATCTTTCTTTTCAGCGGTCATGTCAGAACCTGCCGTTGCCGCCTGAGCCGCTTTATTCGTCCCCAGTGCCAATGCGCCGCTCATCACGCCCATGCCCAATAACAAGCGTCTGCGCGAAGGCGATTCCGCCCCATCTGATGGCTGAGACGGCCCATTTAATGGGTCGATTTTCATTACCATGTTAACAACCTCAATCCAGACCCAACACGCCGCGCAGCTGTGCCAAATCTTCCGCCAATGCGGTAATAGGGCCTTTCATAGCATTACGGTCAGCGTCAGTCAGTTTTTCATAGGATTCGAAGCCGTCTTTGGTTCGATATTTAGCCAGCAATGTATCAACGGTTTTGAAATTGGCATCAATTTTTTGCAATAGTGGTTTATCGGCTTTCTCCAGCAATGGACGCAGTAAATTCACTATCTTCTGAGCACCGTCTACGTTTGCCTGGAAATCCCACAAATCGGTGCGGCTATAGCGATCTTCTTCACCGCTAATTTTGCTGGCCGCGATTTCTTCAATCAGCCCTGCCGCGCCGCCCGCCACTTTACCCGGCGCAAATGTCAGATCTTTAATACGTTTTTGCAGCTCTAATGTGTCCTGATACAAACGCTCGGCAAATTTATCCGCCCCTTTGGTGGTGTTATCCCCGAACAGGATTTTTTCCAGACGATGGAAACCGGTGAAGTTAGGATCGGCGGCTTTCTGCTCGAAATCATCTTCGCGAGCGTCAATGCTGCCGTCCAGATCGGAGAACAACTCGGCAATAGGTTCAATCCGCTCGTAGTGCTGACGAGTTGGGGCATACAGCTGGCGTGCCAGCGCTAAATCACCTTTTTTCACTGCATCGGTAAAGGCTTTAGTTTGAATCACCAACTGATTAACTTCTTGTGTGACATACACTTTGTATTCCGCAATCGGCCCGACTAACGCCATAGCGTCAGGTTTAGTCGCTACTGCACCTTCGGTGGCGGTGACGGTCAGTTTGCCTTTCGGATTACTCAGCAGCCCGCAGGTCATGTCGTATTCACCCGGTTCCAGATTAGCCGTCATTTTTTGCGTAAAGCCCGGTGCGATGTTTTCACGTTCTTCAACAACCATCACGCCTTTCAGAATTTCCCACTCCAGCCCTTTTTGGCTGGCATTGTGTACCACAAACTGAGTTTTTCCCGCCGGAATGGTCAGCGCCATTGGCTCACACTGTTTATCATTAACAGTAATTTTTATTTGCGGAACTTTAGCATCAGCAGCCTGCGCGCCGGCGCTGATAGCGAAAGCGGGCAACGCCAACAGCGCGGCGTGCAGTGCGGTACGACGGAAGAACCGATTAGACATGTCATGACTCCCTGACCTAAAAATAAGATTAATGGTTGGTTTTATTCGCAGATCGAGCACCGGATGCGGCCAGTTCGCGCTGCGGTAGGAAAAAGAAAATCAATGCTGGGATCAGATAGATAAAGTAAACGGCAACTTCACTGACGCTCGGCGCTTCCTGATAGCCCAATATACCTTCCAGGAAGGTACCCAGTAGGCTATGCGTTGACAGCACATTAGTCAGATCGAAGGCGATATCTTGAAAATGGTTCCAAAGTCCCGCTTCATGGAATGCGCGAATGGCTCCGGCAGCCAAACCGGCGGCAACAAAGAGGATAAATAGACTGGTCCATTTAAAGAATTTGGCCAGATGCAATTTCACGCCGCCCCAGTAAATTGCCATACCGACAATAATGGCGCAGGTTAACCCTAAAATAGCGCCAATAGGTGCACCAATGCCGACGTCCTGCTGGAAAGCAGCTAATAAAAAGAATACCGATTCCAGACCTTCACGCGCCACGGCAAAAAATACCATTGCCACCAGCGCCCAGCCCTGACGACGACCCGAGTTTAGGGCGTGATCGATAGCTCCTTCCAAATGAACCTTGACCGATTTGGATACCTTGCGCATCCAGAACACCATATAGGTCAATATGCAAACGGCAACCGCCGCCACTATACCTTCAAACAGTTCTTGCTGTTTCTGCGGGAATTCACCGGTGGTTTCATTAATAAAGATACCCAACCCAAGACAGAGCGCTACAGCAACAATAACGCCGGCCCAGACGGCTCCCATCCATTGACCGCGTTGGGTGCGTTTCAGGTAGCTGGCAATCAGGCTGACAATCAGCGCGGCTTCAAGACCTTCGCGAAACATAATAAGAAATGGGACAAACATGCTTAACACCCCTGATGGTGGGTAACGTCAATTTAAGTAAAGAAAGGTAAAACTCACTAGCGATATTGATTATCAATCCAGCGATAAAAAAAGTAAAACTTAAAACGATAGTGATTATCATTCTGCCATCGGGAAATTCAAGGAACTCGTTCGGATTGTTGCCAATAAATATGTCTGATTATTTCAGGGATACGAATTTATAAGAGCGGACTGGTTGGGGAAATATTGTGTCATGGAGGTTAGATAAATAAGGAAGGCGCTCACTGCCTGCCTGAACGGACAGTGAGCGAATCGAAAGGCTTAAATGGTTTTGAATTCTGCTTCGGCTTTATGGAAACGATCGGTCACAATTTTCGAGGGTTCACGGCCTAACAGGCTGACAACCACAATGGCGATACTGGCGAAAATAAAGCCCGGAATGATTTCGTATAACCCGAACCACGCGAACTTATTCCAGATAATCACTGTTCCTGCGCCAACCAGCATCCCGGCCAGCGCACCGTTACGAGTCATGCGTGACCACATCACGGAAATCAATACCACGGGGCCGAAAGCCGCGCCGAAACCTGCCCAAGCGTTGCTCACCAGACCCAGAACTTTGTTTTCCGGATCGGCGGCGATGGCAATAGCGATAACCGCAACCAACAACACCATCATACGGCCAACCCATACCAGTTCTTTCTGGCTGGCATTTTTACGCAGGAAGGCTTTATACAAATCTTCTGTAATCGCACTGGAACACACCAGCAGCTGGCAGCTTAAGGTACTCATGACCGCAGCCAAAATAGCGGACAGCAGAATACCGGCAATCCACGGATTAAACAGCAACATCGCCAACTCGATAAAGATACGTTCGCCGTTTTCGGAAACACGTCCCGCCAACTCTGGGTTTTGCTGGAAGTAAGCAATACCGAAGAAACCCACGGCAATGGTGCCCGCCAGACACAAAATCATCCAGGTCATGCTTATACGACGTGCCTTACGGATGGTGTGATGGGAATCTGCCGCCATAAAACGAGCCAAAATATGCGGTTGACCAAAGTAGCCCAGACCCCAGCCCAACAGCGACAGGATTGCGACAATATTCAGCCCTTTCAGCATATCCAGATTGGCGGCGTCCTTGGCTTTAATCACCATAATCGAGGTATCGATGCCGCCCACGGCCAGAATGACAATAATTGGCGTCAATATCAGAGCAAAAATCATCAGGGTAGCCTGAACGGTATCGGTCCAGCTCACGGCGAGGAAGCCGCCGATAAAGGTATAGGCGATGGTTGCGGCGGCACCGGCCCACAGCGCGGTGCTGTAACTCATGCCGAAGGTGCTTTCAAACAACAGCGCACCAGCTACAATCCCGGACGCACAGTAAATAGTGAAGAACACCAAAATCACTACGGCAGAAATCACCCGCAGCAGTTTGCTTTTATCTTCAAAACGGCTAGTGAAATAATCCGGCAGCGTTAACGCATTATTGTTGGCCTCGGTTTGCACGCGCAAACGGCCGGCCACCAGTTTCCAGTTCAGATAGGCACCCAAAGTCAGGCCGATAGCGATCCAGCTTTCGGAAATACCGGACAGAAAAATCGCGCCGGGTAGCCCCATCAACAGCCAGCCGCTCATATCAGAGGCACCGGCAGAAAGTGCAGTCACTACGCTGCCTAAGCTGCGTCCACCTAAAATGTAATCGTCAAAGTTATTCGTCGCCCGGTAGGCCATAAGGCCAATAATTATCATGCCAAATATATAAACGAGAAATGTCACCAGCATTGGTGTGTTCATCATCATGCAACGTCTCCATAGTGCGTTTTATACGTTTTAATACTTCCGTTTTTCATTAATACATCAGTTTAAAAACACCTCGCCAGCGATGGCAGGGTGTCTAGTTCAGTGCGAATGCCGGAACGTAGCATTAGGTTGCACCTGAGATGATTTATCATCGAAACTAATTTGTCGCGCTGACTATCCTAGAGGACTCTCTTCTTTAGCAACAACTCTTTCAACAAAAAATTTACATAAAATTTACCCTACATCACATTTACAATAGTTCCCGGTTTCACCTTGCACCCTAAAGTGAGTTGCACCCTGAGCAAAACCCGTAGAAACCCTGTATTTAGTAATGTTAACCCCCTCCCAATGAAAACAAAGTAATAACTGCGCCCAGAAAGAATGTTAAAAATCCGACTAATTTCACAGTTCGTTAATTGCCCTGATTTAACATGGTTGCACAAAGTTGCAACATGCTAGATATTGTGACGAATAAAAAACATAACTCCCTTAATTTAGGACAGGAGCCAGACGGCATGGGCAGCACAACAATGGGCGTGAAACTCGATGAGGCGACACGCGATCGTATTAAAACGGCAGCACAACGAATTGATCGCACACCGCACTGGCTGATTAAGCAGGCCATATTTAACTATCTGGAACGCCTGGAAAATGGCGCTGATATGCCAGAAATTCCAGCGTTGGCAACGGCTTCCCCTGCTGAAAAGGACGACATTATGCCGCAATCGGTGGAAACAGCCCACCAACCATTCCTTGATTTTGCAGAACATATACTGCCGCAGTCTGTCACCCGTGCCGCCATCACCGCCGCCTATCGCCGCCCGGAAACCGAAGCCATCCCAATGTTGCTGGAACAGGCGCGTTTGCCGGCCGATCTGGCCGATGCGACCCACAAACTGGCCTACGGTATTGCCGAGAAGCTGCGCAACCAGAAAAGTGCCAATGGCCGCGCCGGCATGGTGCAAGGTCTGTTGCAGGAATTCTCTCTTTCTTCTCAGGAAGGGGTGGCGCTAATGTGTCTGGCGGAAGCGCTACTGCGTATTCCGGATAAACCGACTCGTGATGCGCTGATCCGCGATAAAATTAGCAACGGTAACTGGCATTCCCATTTGGGCCGCAGCCCGTCACTGTTTGTTAACGCGGCAACCTGGGGTTTGCTGTTCACCGGCCGTCTGGTCTCCACTCATAATGAAGCTAAACTCTCCAGCTCTCTGAACCGTATTATCGGTAAAGGCGGCGAACCATTGATCCGCAAAGGCGTGGATATGGCGATGCGCCTGATGGGCGAGCAATTTGTCACCGGTGAAACCATCGCCGAAGCGCTGGCCAACGCCCGCAAGTTGGAAGATAAAGGTTTCCGTTATTCTTACGATATGTTGGGTGAAGCGGCGCTGACCGAAGCCGATGCGCAGGCTTATCTGATTTCCTATCAGCAGGCAATTCACGCTATCGGCAAAGCCTCTAATGGCCGTGGGATTTATGAAGGGCCGGGTATTTCCATCAAACTTTCTGCCCTGCACCCGCGCTATAGTCGCGCTCAATACGAGCGGGTGATGGATGAGTTATACCCTCGCCTACTGTCCCTGACATTACAGGCTCGTCAGTATGATATTGGTATCAATATCGACGCCGAAGAGGCGGATCGTCTGGAGATCTCCCTCGATCTGCTGGAAAAACTGTGTTTCGAGCCGCAGTTAGCCGGTTGGAACGGTATCGGTTTTGTCATTCAGGCTTATCAAAAACGCTGTCCATTCACCATTGATGCAGTGATTGATATGGCGCAGCGTAGCCGTCGCCGCCTGATGATTCGTTTGGTGAAAGGCGCTTACTGGGATAGCGAAATTAAGCGCGCACAGGTGGAGGGTCTGGAAGGCTATCCGGTGTATACCCGCAAGGTTTATACCGATGTATCTTATCTCGCCTGCGCCCGTAAACTGCTGGCTGTACCAAACCTGATTTATCCTCAGTTCGCCACTCATAACGCACATACTTTGTCCGCAATCTATCATTTGGCGGGCAATAACTATTATCCGGGTCAATATGAATTCCAATGCCTGCACGGCATGGGCGAGCCGCTGTACGAACAAGTGGTAGGAAAAGTGGCCGATGGTAAGCTCAATCGCCCGTGCCGCATTTATGCACCGGTAGGCACCCACGAAACGCTGCTGGCTTATCTGGTGCGTCGTCTGCTGGAAAACGGAGCTAATACCTCGTTTGTAAACCGTATTGCCGATGCAACGCTGCCATTAGATGAGCTAGTCGCCGATCCGGTTGCCGCTGTAGAGGCGCTGGCCGCCGCTGAAGGTCAGCTAGGATTGCCTCATCCACGTATTCCATTACCTCGGGATTTGTACGGAAGTGAGCGCGCCAACTCCAGCGGTTTGGATCTGGCCAATGAACATCGCCTGGCCTCACTATCCAGCGCACTATTAACCAGCGCCACTCAGGCCTGGCTTGCAGAACCTATTATTGATGCCGAACGAGATCAGGGCGGCGTAGAACAACCGGTCATCAACCCGGCAGAACCGAGTGATGTGGTGGGTTATGTCCGTGAAGCCACTACTGATGAAGTCAGCCGCGCATTGGATGCTGCCGCAGCCGCTGGCCCAATCTGGTTTGCCACGCCGCCGACTGAACGCGCCGCCATTTTGGTACGCGCCGCCGAGTTGATGGAGGCTCAAATGCAAAACCTGATGGGCATTCTGGTGCGCGAAGCCGGTAAAACCTTCAGCAACGCCATCGCAGAAGTACGCGAAGCGGTAGATTTCCTGCATTATTACGCCGGAATGGTTCGGGATGATTTTTCGAATGACAGTCATCGCCCACTTGGTCCGGTGGTTTGTATCAGTCCGTGGAACTTCCCTCTGGCCATTTTCACCGGACAGGTTGCCGCAGCCCTGGCCGCAGGTAACAGCGTGCTGGCAAAACCGGCGGAGCAAACTCCGTTGGTCGCTGCTCAGGCGGTGCGTATTCTACTGGAAGCCGGTATTCCGCAGGGTGTATTGCAGCTGTTGCCGGGTCGGGGTGACAGCGTTGGTGCCTTGCTGGTCAATGATGCGCGAGTGCGCGGCGTGATGTTCACCGGCTCCACTGAAGTTGCCAGCATTCTGCAACGTAGCATTGCCGGTCGCCTCGATCCTCAGGGTCGTCCAACGCCGTTAATTGCAGAAACCGGCGGTTTGAACGCGATGATCGTAGATTCTTCCGCCCTGACCGAACAGGTGGTTACCGACGTGGTTGCTTCCGCCTTCGACAGCGCGGGCCAACGCTGCTCTGCCCTGCGTATTCTGTGTATTCAGGAGGACGTGGCTGAGCACACGCTGCAAATGCTGCGTGGCGCTATGGCGGAATGTCGTATGGGTAATCCTGAGCGTCTGTCTACGGACATCGGCCCGGTTATCGATGCAGAGGCCAAAGCCGGTATTGAGCGCCATATTCAGGCGATGCGTGCCAAAGGTCGCAAAGTCTATCAGGCCGCGCAGGCGGATACTCAGGATGAGAAAGAGTGGCAGCGCGGCACCTTTATCAAACCGACGCTGATCGAATTGGAAAGCTTTGACGAGTTGCAAAAGGAAGTCTTTGGCCCGGTACTGCACGTAGTGCGTTTCCAGCGCCAGAATCTCACCGCGTTGGTGGATCAAATCAACGCTTCCGGTTATGGCTTAACGCTGGGTATTCATACCCGAATTGATGAAACCATTGCTCGCGTCACCGATCGCGCTAAAGTCGGCAACCTTTACGTCAACCGTAATATGGTCGGTGCGGTCGTTGGGGTGCAACCATTTGGCGGAGAAGGACTATCCGGCACGGGGCCGAAAGCTGGCGGGCCGCTGTATCTGTATCGTCTGCTGTGTAGTCGTCCGGAAGACGCGGTAACGTCGACCTTGGCGCGTCAGGACAGTGAGCATCCACAGGACGTCACCGCACGTGAATCCCTGCTGACCGCTCATCGCGCACTGATTAGCTGGGCTAATGAACAGAAGCGAAACGATCTCGTTAGCCTGGCTGAACGCTACAGTGACCTGGCTCAGGGCGGAACTATTCGCCTGCTACCGGGGCCAACCGGTGAGCGCAATACCTATGCGCTGCTGCCGCGTGAGCGGGTGCTGTGTCTAGCGGATAATGAGCAAGATGCTTTGATTCAGCTGGCGGCAGTGCTGTCGGTTGGCAGCCAGGTACTATGGCCGGACAGCGGTATTCAGAAGGAATTATTCCGTCGCTTGCCTGCTGCCGTCCAGAGTCGAATGGCCTTGACGCCGGATTGGCAAAGTGAGAAAGCGGTATTTGACGCAGTGATTTATCACGGTGATGCCGATCAACTACGTACCCTGTGCGAGCAAGTGGCGCAGCGGGACGGCGCGATTGTGTCAGTACAGGGCTTCGCGCGCGGTGAAACCAATATTCTGCTGGAGCGTCTGTTAGTGGAGCATTCCCTCAGTGTGAATACCGCCGCGGCCGGTGGCAACGCCAGTTTGATGACTATCGGCTGATAGTTTGATGGTTGGTTTATGTATAAACGGAAAGGCTCTTAGGAGCCTTTTTATTTTTTAGGTTCGGCATCTAAAGCTAGTTTGAGATCGCATCCGGTTTCGATTGATATTATCTTGGTGAATATCTCACCTCCACAGCCTTAACAATCCGCGCCTCCGCACGTATCGCCTGCCCGCTGCGTGGGTTCCCTCACTCATCGTCTCAGCCGCTCAAATGTGCTCTGAAAAATCAAACTCAATGTCAAAAGCCCTATCAAAAACGAAAGGCAAATTGTGATTCGTAAGAACACTGGTTTTGCACTCAACAGGCGCAATCAGGAAGCGGGCCGAGCAGGGATGAGGCCAAGAGTGAACAGCCGTCAGCTGTTGAAAGCGCGCCTTGAGCCGCAGGGCCAGGATGGCATGGCATCCTGATAACGCCCGCAGGCGAATCTAGCGCTGGCTCGCCGGACGAAGCGCGCCCGAGGGAGGTTCGCAGAACCCCACTTTCGCGCCAAGCCCGGGTGCAGGGTTGGGCAACTGCCAACCCGGCTCGGAAGCCTCCACGGTAAGTGAGGAGACAGTGAACTGCTGGGCTTTCGAAACCAGCCCCCAAACATTATCTATTATTCAGAAACTTATCTAAAAACTGCTTGGTACGCTCATGCTGCGGATTTGCAAACAACGCCTTCGCTACCCCCTGCTCGACGATCTGCCCGTGATCCATAAAGATCGCCCTGTCAGCCACATCGCGAGCAAAACTCATTTCGTGAGTCACGATCACCATAGTGCGTCGTTCTTCCGCTAAAGCTCGAATGGTGTTTAATACCTCGCCCACCAGCTCTGGATCCAACGCCGAAGTCGGCTCATCGAATAAAATCACTTCAGGCTGCATCGCCAAAGCCCTTGCTATCGCCACTCGCTGCTGCTGCCCACCCGAAAGACGGCGCGGATAGGCATTCTCCTTGCCGCTCAACCCGACTTTTGCCAGCAACTCGCGCGCCCTTTTCTCTGCGGATTCGCGCTTTTCCCCTTTCACAATCACCGGCCCTTCAATGATATTTTCCAACACGGAACGATGAGGGAATAAATTGAAGTTCTGGAACACAAACCCCACCTGCTGACGCAGCGCTCGTACCTGTTTTTGCTGCTTACTAATAGGTTTAGAACCGTCAATCTGAATATCACCAACGCGAATAGTGCCAGAGTCAGGAATTTCCAACAGATTAATGCTACGCAACAAGGTCGTTTTACCTGAGCCACTCGGCCCAATAATCGCCACCACTTCGCCAGTATTTACCTGTAGATCGATGCCACGTAGTACCTGTTGACCGTTAAATTGCTTGGTCAATTTCTTCACTTCAATGGTACTCATCGTTACTCCTGATCCTGACGATTAACATGTGCTTCTAGTCGATTCTGTAACGCCGACAACAACGTAGCCATCATCCAGTAAATCAACGACGCGGCCAGATACATGGTAAAGACTTCCAATGTACGCGAAGTCACTAACTGTGCCTGACGGAACAGCTCCGGCACCTGAATCGTTGCCGCTAGGGAAGTATCTTTTACCAGCCCGATAAAGCTGTTGCCCAACGGCGGGAGCGCCGTACGCCCGGCCTGCGGCAGAATCACCCGATATAGGGTCTGCCAGCGCGTCATACCGATACTGGCCGCGGCTTCCCACTGCCCTTTCTCAATAGAAGAAATAGCAGCCCTTAGCGTTTCCGAGGTATAAGCGGCGGTATTTAGAGATAAACCGAGCAATGCAGCCGGCATTGGGTCCAGTTCAATGTTGAATTGCGGTAAACCGTAATAAATCATAAACAACTGGGCGATCAACGGCGTGCCACGAAATATTGAAACGTAGAAACGGGAAAACAGTGAAAAAGGTAAAAAATGGGACAAACGCATCATAGCCAGCATAAAGCCCAGCGCTAATCCCAGAAACATTCCCCCCAGACTAAGCTGGAGGGTTAACCAGGCACCTTTCAGTAAAAATGGTGCTGAATCCAGCACCAGTTGAATACTTTCTTGCATTATTTAGTTACGTCCGCACCAAAATATTTCTCTGAAATTTTCGCCAAAGTGCCATCTTTTTGCATTTCAGCAATTGCTTGATTGATCGCCGCCAATAGCTCCGGATTATTTTTCCGCAGCGCTACGCCAGACTCCTGACGAGCAAAAGCCGGACCCGCAACAACCAAGGTATCACCGGTTTTCTTCACCAGATCCAGCGCGGCTAAACGGTCAACCAGAATGGCATCGGTACGACCAATACGCAGATCCTGATATTTAGTTGGGTCATCATCATAAGTACGAATATCGACGCCTTTCAGATTGGCTCGCAACCATTGTTCATAGTTACTGCCCAAACCGACACCGACCTTCTTACCCTGCAAATCTTCCGGCTTGTTGAATTTGCCTTCGTTGCCCTTTTTAACCAGAACCTGAATACCGGAAATTGTATAAGGCGTTGAGAAATCGTATTTTTTCTTACGATCTTCGGAAATAGTTACCTGGTTGATAGCGACATCAATCCGTTTAGATTCCAGCGATGCAAGCATACCGTCCCATTTGGTAGGCTGTATTTTGGCCTTCACCCCCATGTGTTCCGCCAATGCATTAGCGAAATCCACTTCGAAACCGGTCAGCTTGCCGTCTTCACCCTGGAAGCTAAACGGCGGATAAGTTCCTTCCAGCCCGACAATGAGAGTTCCACGTTGCTTAACCTGATCCAACAGATCGCCTGCCGCATAGGATTTGACGTTCAAGCCCGTTGCCAGTGCCACCGCCATCATGCCCAGAACCACTCGACGACGTACAATTGAAAAGCCCATAGATACCCCGATTGTCATGTTTATCGTTTTGATATCGCTACGTTATCAGTCTTAGGAATCAAATAAAGGAATATAACCTGATAACTATAGTTGAAAATGGAATAAATAATATCGATCCTCATATATGAGGATGATAGGCAAACAACGCCGGCGCGCCACCGGTATGGATAAATAATATTGGCCCGTTATCACAAAAGCGCTGTTGTGCCAGCCCGTCGATCAGCCCAGCCATGGCTTTACCGGTATAAACCGGGTCCAGTAACACCCCTTCCTGCTGCGCCAATAACTGCACAGCCGCCGTGCCTTCATCATTAGGGATACCGTACTGCGGGCCAAAGTATTCATCCCACAGATTGATATCCGCAACACTAGAAATACCGAGGGAAAGAGCCAGGTCTCGCTGAATTTGCGCCACTTTTGGCCGCTGCTCTTCGGCTTTGCGTGAAACGGTCACACCAATCAACTCCACTTCCGGCAATAACTGTTGTAAACCCACCGCCAGACCGGCATGAGTTCCTGCACTACCGGATGCCACTACGACTGAACTGAAATTAACTTTGCCCTGCGACTGCGCGGCTATCTCCAGCGAGCACTGAATGTAACCCAAGGCTCCCAAGGCATTAGAGCCACCCACCGGCACCACATAAGGACGAAATCCCTGCGCCTCCAATCGAGTCGCCAGCTCAGCCAACTGCGCATTGGGGTCGACCAAAGCGTCACACATCACCACTTCCGCATTAAATAGGTCCAATAGTAGGCGGTTACCATTGCTCAGATAGTTTTCTGCTTGCGTTCCCATCGGATTTTCCAGCAGTGCCACGCAATGTAAGCCTAGCTTGGCTGCAACGGCGGCAGTTTGCCGAACGTGGTTAGATTGAATGGCCCCCGCTGTGACCAGCGTATCCGCGCCCTGCTGTAAGGCTTCTGCAGCCAAAAACTCCAGTTTGCGCAGTTTATTCCCCCCCAGAGCAACCGGCGTGACATCGTCTCGTTTGATGTAAATTTCACGACCCAAATAATCAGACAAGCGGGAAAGTTTTTCTAATGGCGTGGTATGCCCAACCAGATCCAGACGCGGAAATTGCGCCAGTTTTTGTTGAAGAGTCACAGATCCTCCAAAAGGAATGAAATAGAACGATTCTATAGATTTATCAGATGTCAGATGATTAATCACTGACTTTTAGTGAAGGCTAAATCGATTATTAGAGTATATAAATGCAAAACGCCCGACGAGGCAATATTCCACCGTCGGGCGTCAATCAATAGCTGAATAAAATTTAGTAATTTTTTTGCCAGGCCAAATATTGATCGTATTTTCGCAATGCAATGCGATAATTATTATGTGCCGCATTTGGCAGATCATCGATAATTCGCTGATGCATGGTCTCACTGGCAAATTTCTCTGCCGGATAATTACTGGCTACCAGCATTTCATCTAAACGACGCAGACGCACCACATATTCCCTAACGGTACTGTGACTCATCTCAGTTTGTTCAAATAAATATTGTTTGAATGCCATAATGTCAAAATAGCCCGGCGAGCTATTACAATATATTTCACTGCAAAAACGGCACAGCGCCGTCAGCTCATTTTGTAAATTAACCCAGACCTGATCGTCAATCGGTTGATCCATTCCGGCAATGGCTTCTTTATTAATAATTTGCCCGCGGAAAACCAACGCCATACGTTCCAATTGTTTATTACAGTGCGAGCAGTGGGTTTGGGTGTGTTTATAATCTTTTAGATAGCGGCTCAGCGGCCTTTTCTTTAAGGTAAGTCCAGACATAAGAAGACCTGCATAAATTAGGCTAAAGCAAAAAATAAAATTGAGCGAATGTGAATTAAGAGTCGTTATTCAGGCGGGCACGTAAGCGTTTAATCGCCTGGCTATGAAGCTGGCTGACGCGGGATTCCCCCACCTCTAGCACTGCGCCGATTTCCTTCAGGTTCAGCTCTTCCTGGTAATACAGCGTCAGCACCATTTTCTCGCGCTCAGGCAATGCCTCGATCGCTTCAATGACGCGCTGACGGAGATTCCCTTCCAACAGGTGCTGCAACGGATTGGCATCATCATGCCCTTCCAATACGGGTTCAACGCTTTCGCCATGCTCTTCCCGCCACTCATCGTAGGAGAACAGCTGGCTATTATTGGTATCCAATAAGATTTGGCGGTATTCATCCAGATTGATATCCAGAATCTGGGCAACCTCTTGTTCCGTCGCCGGTCGCCCGACTTTTTGTTCAACCTGACGCATAGCCTGTGCCACTTCGCGCGCATTGCGGCGTACGCTGCGCGGTGCCCAATCGCGGCTACGCAGCTCATCCAGCATTGCACCGCGAATACGTTGCACGGCATAGGTGGTAAAGGCGGTTCCCTGTAGCGCATCGTAGCGTTCGACGGCGTTAAGCAGCCCAATGCCACCAGCTTGCAGCAGGTCATCCAGTTCTACACTGGCAGGCAGGCGAACCTGCAAACGCAGTGCCTCGTGGCGAACCAGAGGAACGTAGCGTTGCCAGAGGGAATTTTTATCCATCACGCCTTCGGCGGTATATAGATCGCTCACTATGACAGGCACCTACGGGTAAGAGAGTCGTACCATTATCCTGTCAGGTCACGCAGACAATCGCCGGAATAGACATAGAAAAGGGCGGCTATTTGCCTTATGCGCTTTTTTAGTTCGGGAGTGACAAAACATTTCTGCATAAAATAGTTGGCACAGGCCAATTTAAACCTGCGCCACAGCACGTTTGACTACACCAGCAGTTGCAAAAGAGATAAATCGTCGTTCACTTTGACTTGGTCGATTTCATGGATAAAATCGGCGGTGGCCTTGGCGCTATGCTGGCGGAAAGTGTGATAGGAGTAGAAAATATCGATGACATGTTCTTCGGTCAGATCGCCAATTTTAATCAAATGAGCGCTGATCAACGACTTGATAAAGAAATAATCGACCACCAGGAGATACAGGCTTTTTAGCAGAGGTTGATCGCCTTTCATTGCAAACTGGTCGTGGTGTAAACGGTATAGGAAATAGTTACGCAGCAGATAAGGACGCTGTTTTAGGAAAGGCATCGCCTGCTCATTCCATATGTTACCCAACTGTTTCATCCGTTCTTCCAACTGCTCATTATCAAAATCGATCACCAAATGGTTGATTAAATGTCCCAAATAAGCAAATAACGTTTCGCGGCCGCGCGCGTGAGGTGCGTCAGTAGTAAACTTCTGCAACCGCATTAATAACTGCCACTGAAGTCCCTGATTAAATGGAATGTTACTAAGATATCCTGCAATATCTCCATTCTGTAATTTATTCACCAAATCACCAAAGGCAGCTTCCATTGCGGGTAACTTGCTTTCTACATCACCACTTAATTTTTGGTAATACAGCAAGAATGATGTGATGGCGTAAATATTTTCTTCAATACGGCTTTGCTCCGGCATAATTAAATTAGCGCAGAACAGATTAACCAACTGATTTTCCATATTCAGATCAGAAGCTTTAAAATTTCCCGTTTGAGTAATAGTCGTCGCTTGCATATTTAATGCATTAGGATTCAGCAATACCTGGCGCGCTGCTTCCGGACAGGAAATGGTTAACGTATTTAATTTTTGCTTCTTATATATGTGCTCCATACGCGGATAGGTGGCACAAGTAACGCTTAATGCCCTCCCTCCCAGACGTTTATGCACATTACACAGACGTTCTTCATCTAAATAAGGGCAGTTTTGTTCTTCATTCAATTTTATTGAAGCCCAGTTTGCCTGACTTTTCTTACTAACAATAATATTGGTTACAGCGATACGTCTGATATCCGCATTCTGGCTTTTCGCATATTTTCGATAAGTCTCTTTATCGAGGGTAATACTCCAGCGTTTACAGCAATGGTCGCGGCAGGCGGAGCCTACACAGCTAAAGTTAGCCACATAATCTGGCTGAATGACCTGAAGTTCTTTCACTTAATACCCCTTCCCGTTGCTGGAATGCTTGCATGTATCATAGGCTAATACCCTTCTGGGGATGCTACCCTATGACAAAAGGCGGCTAAGAGCCGCCTTTGTATGATTAACCCTGACCAAATTAACGCAGCAGAGACAATACGGTCTGCGGAACCTGGTTAGCCTGTGCCAATACGGAAGTCCCCGCCTGCTGCAGGATCTGCGCACGGCTCATGTTGGACACTTCGGTAGAGTAATCGGCATCCTGAATACGGCTACGCGCGGAAGTCAGGTTGTTTACGGTGTTGTTCAGGTTGGTGATGGTTGACTCAAAACGGTTCTGAGATGCACCCAAAGTACTGCGCTGAGTATCAACCGCTTTCAGGGCTTTATCGATAGCAGCCAAAGGACCACCGGCATCTGCGGTACCGGCGGCGCCACCGGTCACGGTGCCTTTCAGTACGTCGAAGCCTTTGGCAGCAACGGTACGCACGTTACCGTTAACCGCTTCGCCTGCGTCAGTCGCTTCTTTCATTTTGGCATCAAGAGTCGCTTTAGCTGTAGCGGTGTCAGGCAGTTTAGTGGCATCGGCATCAGAGATTTTTTTCTTCGCGTCGTAATCAGTTTGTGCTGTATCAACCGCAGCTTTCTTAGTAAATGCGTAAGTATTGACAGTATCGCTAGAAATGCCGCCGGCGCCCGCCGCTGCCAGGTTCCAGCCCGCGCTTGAACCGATAGCGATGCTGATTTTCTCGCCGTCTTTAGAACCCACTTGGAAATCGTAGTTGGAATCGGTCGCAGTACGGTTGTCCAGGACTTTGATACCGTTGAAATCGGTTTGCTTGGTCACACGGTTGATTTCTTCCATACGCTGGTTAACTTCAGACTGGATGGAATCGATATCGGATGCAGAGTTAGAGCTGCTTTGTGCCTGAACGGTCAGATCACGTACGCGCTGCAGGTTGTTGTTGATCTCACCCAACGCGCCTTCTGCGGTCTGAGACAGAGAAATACCGTCGTTCGCGTTACGCGCAGCCTGAGTCAGACCGTTGATGTTTGAAGTGAAACGGTTGGCGATCGCCTGACCCGCAGCATCATCCTTGGCACTGTTAATACGCAGACCAGAAGACAGACGCTCAATGGCGGTGCCTAAAGAAGACTGGGATTTATTCAGGTTGTTCTGTGTCATCAGAGACAGGCTGTTAGTGTTAATTACCGCCATGGTATTATTCCTTAAATATGTTTCGGCTAATGTTTAGGCTTCTTGCCTACGGCTTCAATCACCGTCCCTTTATTTATCGGCACATGCATTCATAGCTTTAATTAAATCGCGTGTTTTTATTAAAAAACCAATAAATAACAAACACAAAAAAGCCCCCGCAATGCGGAGGCTCGATATCCTGCTCGACGGGGAATTAACGCAGCAGAGACAAGACAGTTTGTGGAACCTGGTTAGCCTGTGCCAATACGGAAGTCCCTGCCTGCTGCAGGATCTGCGCACGGCTCATGTTGGACACTTCGGTAGAGTAATCGGCATCCTGAATACGGCTACGTGCGGAAGTCAGGTTGTTTACAGTGTTGTTCAGGTTGGTGATGGTTGACTCAAAACGGTTCTGAGACGCACCCAGCACGCTGCGCTGAGTATCGACCGCTTTCAGGGCTTTATCGATATCAGCCAATGGCGTCGTACCGACAGCCAGACCAGCTGAATCCACATTACCTTTCAGTACATCAAAACCTTTAGCTGCAACGGTACGTGCATTGCCATTAACCGCTTCACCAGCGGCCGTTGATGTATCCAAGGCCGTTTTGAAGGCCGCGTTAGAGGCGGTCAATGCAGTATTGGCAGTACCGACAGCGGTAGTGGCGGTATCAAATGCGGTTTTAGCTGTTGCGGTTGCAGCAACATCACCCGCTACGCCAGATGCATCAGAGATTGCTTTCGCAGCCAGATAAGCGCTGTTTTTCGCCGCAGCGTCAGCCGTTTTGGTATCAAAGTCGGTTTTTTTCGTCGTTACATCAGTTTGGGCAGTACCCAGCGCTGTAGTCGTTTTGAATTGGTAAGTGTTGACAGTATCGCCAGAAACGCCGCCGGCGCCCGCCGCTGCCAGGTTCCAGCCCGCGCTTGAACCGATAGCGATGCTGATTTTCTCGCCGTCTTTAGAACCCACTTGGAAATCGTAGTTGGAATCGGTCGCAGTACGGTTGTCCAGGACTTTGATACCGTTGAAATCGGTTTGCTTGGTCACACGGTTGATTTCTTCCATACGCTGGTTAACTTCAGACTGGATGGAATCGATATCGGATGCAGAGTTAGAGCTGCTTTGTGCCTGAACGGTCAGATCACGTACGCGCTGCAGGTTGTTGTTGATCTCGCCCAACGCGCCTTCTGCGGTCTGAGACAGAGAAATACCGTCGTTCGCGTTACGCGCAGCCTGAGTCAAACCGTTAATGTTAGAAGTGAAACGGTTGGCAATCGCCTGACCCGCTGCATCATCCTTCGCGCTGTTGATACGCAGGCCGGAAGACAGACGCTCAATGGCGGTGCCCAAAGAAGACTGGGATTTGTTCAGGTTGTTCTGTGTCATCAGAGACAGGCTATTTGTATTAATTACCGCCATAGTGATATTCCTTCAATGTAGCTAATGAGTATTATTGGCGATTGGACTGAGTTATCGTCGCCATCACAAAAGGCTATCGGCACCTGCGCCGAGAACTTTAATCCGCAATTGAAATCATTCTGCCTTGATGCATAAATATGCACACGATATACCCGTCATTCAGTTCAATAGCGCAAATAGCTGTACTTAATGCCCCGCTATTCCATCCATCACTATTTGTATTTTATGTGTAAACTTTTTTTCCTCCTGGCCGATAACGCTATCACGACACTTGAATATTAAGGATTAGACATGGCAAGTATCAGCTCATTAGGTAGCGGTTCAGGAATGAATTTAAGTGAACTGTTAGACGGTTTGTCTGCAGCAGAACAAAAGCGTCTTACCCCTCTGACCCAGCAACAAACCAGCTTTAAAGGGAAACTATCTGCATTTGGCGTGCTGCAAAACGCACTGGCAAAAGTGGAAACTGCTGCGGCGGCCCTGAAAAAAGCAGACACAATAAACGGCACGTCGGTCAGCAGTAAAAATGAAGCATTTAGTGCAACAACCGACAGTGCTGCCAGCGCCGGTAGCTATAATATTGAAATTTCTCAATTGGCTAAGGCGCAATCCTTGCTATCCGGCAAGATGCCTAACACAAAAGATAATTTGGGCAATAGTAATGAAACAAGAACCATTACTATTACTCAGCCTGGCCAAGAAAAGCCGATGGAAGTTACATTGGCAAAAGATAAAACCTCCCTGAATGATATCCGCGATGCTATCAACAAGCAGGAAGGCAATGTTACCGCCAGTATAATGAAGGGTGATGACGATACCTATTACCTTTCGCTGACTTCAAAAGAAACCGGCACCAAGTCGGAAATGACCGTTAGCGTGACTGGCGATGATGATTTAGGCAAGATCCTGAACTATACGCCGGGAAGCACCAGCACCGATGGCATGAAGCAAACCGTTCCAGCAGCGGATGCCAAATTGAAAGTCAACGGCATTGATATTACTCGTCAAAGTAACGTAATTACCGATGCACCTGCTGGTGTGACGCTTACGTTGAAGAGCGTCACCAAACCTGACACCCCAGAAGTTCTGAGTGTGGTACGCGATCCCAAAGCGACCAAAGATGCGATCCAGGCTTTTGTTGATGCCTATAACTCACTGCAAACCACTTTTAGCTCACTGACCAAATATACCGCGGTTGAAGCGGGTCAAGAGCAGTCGTCCGGCAACGGTGAATTGGTCGGTGACAATACGCTGCGTAATATTCAGACCCAACTGAAAGCCCAGTTATCTTCTGCTCAAGGCGGCGATGTCAAAACCTTAGCTAGCCTGGGGATCACTCAGGATCTTAATGGGAAGCTGAAAATCGACAACGAGAAACTGGATAAAGCGCTGAAAGAAAAACCAGGCAGCGTTAACCAGTTCTTTGCCGGGGACGGTGAAACTACCGGGTTTGCTACCCAAATGGATAAACTGCTGAATGGTGCCCTTGATACCTCGAAAGGTACGCTGAAAAGTGCAACCGACGGGATCAACCGTTCATTGAAAAATCTGGATAAACAGGTTATTTCAACAACAGCCAATATCAATGCCACGATTGAACGCTACAAGATCCAGTTCGGTCAGCTAGATAAATTGGTTACCTCGTTCAAAAACACAGGCAACATGCTGTTGGCACAATTTAAATAACAAAGGATAGAAAACATGTACAACCGGTCAGGGAGCCAGGCTTACGCACAGGTAGGATTGGAAAGCGGAGTCATGAGCGCCAGCCCCCACCAGTTGATCGTGATGCTGTTCGACGGGGCGCAAAGCGCCCTGGTTCGCGCACGTATTTTGATGAATCAGGGGGAGATTGCCGCAAAGGGATTAGCTATTTCCAAAGCTATCAATATTATTGATAACGGCCTGCGTACTGGGCTTGATATGGAAAAAGGCGGCGAGCTGGCAGAAAATCTGTCAGCGTTGTATGACTATATGTCACGTCGCTTACTGCATGCCAATTTGCATAATGACGAGCAGGCTATTGTCGAAGTCGAAGCCTTGCTTGAAAATATTGCTGATGCCTGGCGGCAGATCGGCCCCAATTATCAACCCAATTAGGACCCCATTTAATGGAACGTCACCAGCACCTTCTATCCGAATATCAACATATCCTGACCCTCAGTGAACAAATGCTTGCCTTTGCAATTGAGGGAAATTGGGATGCGCTGGTTGATCTGGAAATGACTTATCTGAAAGCTGTTGAGAGTACCGCCAACGTGACCATTTCTTCTTGTTCGTCTCTTTCACTGCAAGAGATATTAAGAAAGAAATTAAAAAACATTTTAGATAATGAAACTGAAATTAAGCGCTTATTACAGCTACGCCTTAATGAATTAAGCGAACTGGTCGGACAATCAACCCGACAACAAGTGGTAAATAATACTTATGGTCAGTTCCCAGACCATGCGGTGTTATTAGGTGAAACACAATAGCGATGGTTTTATCAACATAACAACAAGATAGATATTCTCATTTTACATTCGAATGAAATCATTAACATTGCAAGTAATGTTTTTTTATTACTCCGGATGAGCGTGATTTTATCGGTGTGTTTGCCCTGTTTACATGGCTATTTGTGTGCGCCAACAAACCAGTTTTTTTTCTCGACGAAATAGCACTACGCACTAAATTTGTATTAAAATAAGTTGCTTGTCTGGTGCGCAACGCGTAAAGATATTCTCAGGTAAAGACTGTGAAATGAATATCGATGGAACGTACAATTAATCTATGTTCGGGGATTGGCAGTTCAAGGCATGTTATTCAACATACTGAACTTGCACTCACCTCGATTTATATACAACACCCACTGCTGATTATGGTTAACCACGGCCATAAGGTTATTCGCTGGGAAAACCAGGAATGTATAATCCTGCCCGGCGAGATGGCCGCTATCAGCGGTGGTCAAACTATAGATATAGTCAACGGGTTATCTGCTGATGGGGTTTTCTTCAGCCATACGCTGAGTATTGAACCTCAGTTAATCAATACATTTGCCCATAATCCCAAAGCCCATGACCTGTCCGTAATACCAGATGTCATGCCGGTGCGTAATCCTGCGCCGGAGTTTATCAATGCTTTCACCAATACTTTTAAGGTATTAGCTGATAACAATGATATTCCGAAGCCCATCATTCGCCATCGCATGGTGGAGCTATTGCTTTGGCTGACCCAGCGTGGCGTTAAGTTCTTAATAAAAGATGCAGAAACGCTGACAGAAAAAGTACGCTGTTGTCTGGCAACCGACCCTCATAAAATATGGACGGTTGCCGAGGTCGCAGAGCGAATGTCTATGAGCGAAGTGGTATTACGACGGAAACTTTCTGCCGAGAACGTTGTATTACGCAATTTAATGATCGATGTCCGCATGACTAGCGCATTAACGCTGTTACAAGCGACCGACTGGCCGATATCATTAATTGCCAACCGCGTCGGCTATGAAAGTTCATCACGCTTTGCAGAGCGATTCCGTAAACGTTTTGGCTTCGCGCCAACAGCCATACGCGGCCACCACCGACTGGCGTCAGGCTCGTTGGAAACAGAGTCGCAATACAATAGTGATTTCAAACCGTCTTATTCCTAGCCTATTCCTGTTATAGAGCAAGGCGGCGGGTAAGCTATTTTAAAATGTTTAATGTTATTCTTAGTTGAATCTAGACGCGTTAGCGTATTACCAACCCGCATTTTTTATCTTCGAAAAAATAAATAAAAGAGTTTAATATCAACAAATTAATGATGATACTTATGTCTCTTGAATACAGTTTTTGCAATAACAACTATTATAAAAGTAATCGGAGGTAATCTGCACGCAGGTACCTATGCTACGAATGACTTTGAGTCTTAAAAACCGTTACCCTCTTCATATCCAGATAGCATCCTTATTTACGCTGCTAATTCTGATCATTGGCACCGTCATTATTTTGTTTAATCACCACCAGCTCACCAAACTGACCGAAAGCAGTACTCTGGAACAATATCAAAAAACAGGGAAAGCCATTGCCACAGAACTGGATAGCATTACTCACTCTATGTCTATGTCAGTCAATATCTTAGCTAGCTTACCCATAACCGACAACACCGTCTTTGAACGACAAATGGTCTCGATTGAACGGCTCAGCGAGATTTTAAATTCAAATAAGTATGCCAGTGCTATTTATAGTGGTTATGACAACGGTGATTTCTTTCTGCTAAGGCGAGCCAGTAATACTAATCGCCCTATATTAGGTGCTCCCCCCAATACCGAATGGATAATACAGCGCAGCCAAATAGCCGGTGAATCACCAATAAAAGACTATATTTTCCTTGATGCGAAGCAACAAATAATTGCTAACCGGCGGGTAGAAAAGGATCCTTTCGATCCGCGATTACGCACCTGGTTTACCTCGGCATTGCAGAATAACGGTGTCACTATTTCGCCAGTTTATATCTATCATGCGACTAAAGAACCGGGGATAACCTTTAGTAAAAGAGCGTTAAATAGAAGCTCAGTAGTGGGAATGGATATATCTCTCGCTTCACTGAGTGAGTTCTTACAACAGCAAAATTTACCTATTGGCAGCCAGGCCGTCATTATTGACGCAAAGAATGATGCTATCGCGAGTTTAAATTCAAGAGGAGAGAGTCAAAGTATTAGCCCAGTATTAGTGTCATTGTTAGGCCTCAAAACATCATCTACGGGGGCAACCAGCCAAAGCCATATATTCACCAGTGAACAGCAAGAATGGTATGGCAGCATCATTCCGATAAATGAGAATAAATATCAGTTAATTATTGCCACACCATCGTCGTATCTTACCGCTAATGCTAACCAGATTCGTAATAACTCGACTCTCATTGCCTGCGCGCTCCTGTTATTAACCTTACCCATCATTTGGTTCTTTTCTCTGAGAATATCTCACCCCTTAATACGGCTACGTCAGGATGCCGATGCCATTAGCCATTTACATTTTGATGAACGGGAAAGTGAACCGTCAGTTATTCAGGAAATTGACGAATTACACGCATCAATGAAGAAGATGAAATTGACGCTCAATCAATTTATTTCGATGGGGAATATACTCGCCGCTGGCCACAATTTTGCGGCACAAATGGAAGGTTTATTATTGGAAACCACGCAAATTGCGAGTATGTCCGGCGGTGTTATTTTCCTGAATGATGCCAAAAACCCCGCATTCCTCCCTATCGCCTTTCAATGGAAAAACCAGTCCATTGACGTTAGCAACATGCCTAAACTGGCTATTAGCGATAGCTATTTCACTCCGTTTAATCCTGTGATGTACGGCAGAACCTCATCGGGAATAGTGAATAAAGATAATTTATGGCCTGCCCTGTATGAGGTATTGGCCGACCAGCTTCCTCTGCGTTTTATTATTGCCCCGATACGAGGACATGACGATCATTTACTCGGATTCTTATTACTCTTTGATGATGAGTCGATCAATCACGAAAGGAAGTATTCACGGATACAACTGGTTAATGCGCTAGTCGGTAGCCTGTCCATTTCTGTCGAGGCTCAGCATTTGCTGCAGGAACAAAAAAACCTGCTGGATTCCTTTATCAAGCTGATTGCAGGCGCTATTGATGCCAAAAGCGCTTATACCGGCGGCCATTGTCAACGGGTTCCGGTTATTACCGAAATGCTGGCGAAGGTTGCCGTTGAAATGAAAGAAGGCCCCTTTGCCGATTTCAGTTTAAGTAATGACGAATGGGAAGAACTGCGTACTGCGTGCTGGTTACATGACTGCGGGAAAATTACCACTCCTGAATTTATTGTTGATAAAGCCACCAAGCTGGAAACCATTTATAACCGGATTCATGAAATTCGTATGCGTTTCGAAGTATTAAAACGAGAGAAAGAAATCGATTTTTTACGCCAATGCCTAGCCCAATCTGGGCAAGAGCCAGATTGCTCGCAAATAAATCAGGAATTACGGAAACTGGATGAGGACTACTATTTCATCGCCCAGACCAATATTGGTCAGGAGGGATTATCCGATGAAGCCATTAAGCGCATTCATGATATTGCTCAACACCGCTGGACACGGACGCTCGATGATAGAACCGGCCTAGGCAATGAAGAGATGTCTAGGAAAAACCGCACACCGCAAAAACCCTTACCGGCTCAAGAGCCACTTTTGGCCGACAAAGAGGAACATATTATTTATCGGGACGATAAAATCAAACATCCGGAATATTATGATTTCAAATTGCAACCACCCACTCATCTGTATAACCATGGTGAAATGTATAACCTCAGTATTAGACGAGGGACACTGACGGAAGAAGATCGTTATAAAATCAATGAACACATCATGCAGACGATCATCATGCTGAAAAAGCTCCCCTTCCCTCGTACCATGTCAAACGTACCAACCATTGCCGGTGGACATCACGAAAGAATGGATGGGAAAGGTTATCCTAACCAACTGAATGCCCAGCAGATGAGTCTGACCATGCGTATGATGGCCATTGCTGACGTATTTGAAGCGCTGACTGCAGCAGATCGCCCTTATAAAGCAGGTAAAAAACTGTCCGAGTCATTGAATATCATGGCGAATATGGTTAACGACAATCATCTTGATCGACAATTGTTTATCTTGTTTATCGAATCGGGAATCTGGCAAGACTATGCCAAAACCTATATTCAACCAGAACAAGTCGATCTCATCGATATTACCACTCTGCTACGTAAGGTTGGCACCCCGTAATACCAAGAGATATGACCGTGAGCGCTACGGATACAGATTATGGTGATTAAAGATATCGTTGCTGATAATAGCTCCACGCCGGAATGGGCGTTACCGGCGTGGGATAAAGGCTATTGGCACTTAACGGAATATCGTCAGTGCTGTCTGAAAAATCAATTTGCCTTCACGCAACTGCCAAAGAACATTTCAGTGATCAGCTCATTATTGATAGTTTCACCACTGAGTGTTCTGACTAACAATTCACTCCCCAATAGCTGTAGAGAAAAAACCATATCGGGATTAACTCGCTTAATTTTCGGCTGATTCTGGCTTTCATTGACTAACGAAATTGTTTTAGTCTCTGGCCCTGCCACTTCTTTCGCAGCCAAAAGGGTAAAGACATTCTCGGCATCGCTATTACATAGGGTAATAATATATTTCGCCTTATCTGCACCTGCGACTTTCAAAGTCGCTACGGATGACGGATCGCCAGTCACCACGTCTGCGCCTTTCGGTAACTCCGCCGTTGTTCCGGTAGCCACCACCAGGGTAACCAGTTCGCCACGATCCCGCAGACCTTGATACACATTCAGTGCCAATGGGGTTGTACCGACAATAATAAAATGATTTTTACGTATCACGTGAGAGATCCTGCCTTTAACGATTCGCTGGATATTATGGCTAATCATCGGCCCGACAATGGCTGTAATCGATGCCGCAAATACCGTAATACCCATAATAATAATCGAAAGCGTAAACATGCGAGCATGCGTGGTCGCCGGAACAATATCGCCAAATCCTACCGTTGACATCGCCACTATCGCGAAATAGAACGCCGTCGGTAGATCCTCCACCGCAGGAGAGAATTCAGCGCCTAAATAAAGCGTGCCAATCACCGCGTACAACAATAATGAAGAAATACTGACGATAGCAAATAAGCTGCTACTGGCCAGGCTTTGATGATCGAACTGCCGCCAACAAATCAGTAAGCCAAGAATAATAGCGACGGACAAACCGGTAATATGCACATCACTATTACCGTTCATAAAATTCAGCAATGTCATTGCCAGCAGCAAAAACAGAGTGAAAACCCAAGCAGTACGCGCTTTAAGAGCTAAACCTATCGCCATCAGAATAAGGCTAAGACCAATGACAAAACGGGGAATTTCCAATAGCCCTAACATGGACAACGTTTCTTTCCATGTACCTATGCTACCCAGGGTTTGGGGAACATAACTTAAGGTACGGGAAAGTACCGGCCCTAATATCAGGTAACCGTTAATAGCGACCATGACGGCCAGACAAAAAGTGGGGGATATACGCCCTTTAATCCTGTGAAATAATCTCATCAATAGACTAACCATCAGTGATAAAGTGGCTTCAGTATAGGTTTTATCTGAGTGAAAATATAGGGTTAAGCCGCCGATGACTCTACGACAGATAAAACCCGGAATATATCTCCCGGGTTTATTTCTTTTTTAGGCTGCCCCACTACATTTTATGCTTTGGCTGGCGAGCATCCCATTTGCTCTGATAATACGCCGGGCGTTTTTTTCAATCCCGCCTGAATTTCAGTCGGTAAGTTCGACCACAAAGTTAAACCGGCGCGACGTTCAACGTCACTGACCGTGGCTTGAAAATCACAGAAATTGGCCGTGGCGGGCGTATCCTGATCCAGGATAAAAGTGGCGTAATGATTGACTGCCGGGCTGTTATTGATAAAAATGATTTTCCAGTAACCGCTTGGAATTTGGTGCGGTTTTTTCACATTAGGCAGTTTTTCCATAGAACGTTCATACAGCGGGCCGGTGACGGTGTAAACCGCGCTAATGTCTGCCCTGTTCGCCAGTTTACGTTCCTGATCTTCCAGCCTCGCCCATGCCCCCTGATTTAACGCGGCTTTTTGCGGTGTAATATTGGACAAATAATTAAGACTCTGCCAGTCAGGGGCAGCGGCCAAACTGGCTAGTGGAGCCTGATGTCCCCGATCGATTTTCAGCACTTGATTCGCATTCTTATAATCATCAGGGCTTAGAGTATCGCTGGCAGGTAAATCAGGATCGGTTTTCCAGTTACGCGGTCGGCTGCTGGCCTGAGTAGATTTTGTAATCTTGTAGGCAACCCAGTTAGCAAACTTAGTACTTGGATTATTGTTCAACGTATAACTATCTCGAACCAGGGTTTCATCACTCTGGCTTCCCGTTGGACACCCTACCGCACAGTTATCTATTCCTGCCATGCCGCGATCTACGCCCAGCAAAGCCTGCGGTACTGGGGGTAATGGCGTCGTGGTACAGGCTGCGACCAACAATACCGGAGCAAAAGCAAAGATTTTACTGCTTAATTTCATACTCATGGATTCATCCTTTTTATTCCAAGATTTGTATGTAAACACAGCATTGATTAATACAACAATTGTGTTGATAACAAATAGTGAGTTTTAACTGTGGCATGACAATATCCCTAGACTCCACCCATTATCACTAAAATGAATGTAATTAAAGGATGTACAAAAAATCAATTAAATCATGTCGAATATAGCATTCGACTATAGCTGTTCCTTTCATGTTAATTGGCCATTCTTATTTAACATTAATTGAAATAAACAAACATATAAATAATAGACGCCAACACATATAATAGCGACGCTTTATAATATAAGGCTTTCCTGCTGACTGATTGAGTCCTTACTGCGGAAACTCCGTTGATTAATTGAGGCTTGATTAATAAATTCAGTTAAACGAAAGATTAATCGAAATTTAAATTAAGGATATTTAATATCATACGCCACATATCATTACTGGCTATTCCGATATTAAGCGCCTGCTGCCTAGGCTTCTTTTAATATGATTCTCTGCCCGTTGTTCAGGCGACGATTTTCACTACCTAAGCCACTAAACAATCGGGGATAAACACCGGCGGGACACCGTATATCATGATGATAATCAGTAAGATAAGAGGGGATTGCCTTCATGATACTTAACGGAAAGATGGCCATCGCTCACCGTTCTTCGTCGCCTTAAACCGTTATAATCAGGCAGTAGAACAGGGTTATATGAATTGTCCGGAAGCTGACAGCAGGATTACGTCGAATAGCCCCCCTGAATGACTCCACATTATCCTATGACAATGTGGAGTCATTCAGGGAAAAGCATTTCAGTGGCGCTAGGAAATCAGCGTTTTGCTAAGCGTCATAACATAAATAGAAAAATAATGATCAACTCGGGCAGCCCTATCGTTCGGAGCTACCAGTAGCATTGATGACAAGTGGGGAGCCAATAATAATAGAAAATTATAATCCCGTAGTATGTTTAATTACGTACCATACCAGATAACCAACGCCACCTATGGCCGCAAACATAGCAATTCTTTGATTCTTACTCATACATTCATCCTTGTTAGTTAATTATCTTAGTCCATTATATCCATGAAAATAACTTTTCTGCTCTCAACCTTATTTTATGGGCAAGCATCATCTGAATAGCTGCGTTGCCATCAAACGCCCATATTCATCACTTCCTGATAGGCCGAAACCAGCTTATTACGTACCTGAATTCCCATTTGCATGGAGATTGAGGATTTTTGCATATCGACCATCACATCGTTTAAACCAATGCCCGGTTTGCCTAGTTCGAAATTCTGCGCCTGAGTACGAGCCGTTTGCTGCACTTCACTGATTTTACCCAGTGCGGCCTTCAGTTCGCTGGCAAAACCCGGCTCAGCCGGCAGCACTTTGGCCGTTCCTGCCGCCTGTAATGCGCTGACCTGCATTTGTTGCAAAACACCTTCAATACCTTGAATGGACATAAAACCTCAGTAAAAAGCGCGTGCTCAGGACGGATATTCTTTAAGCCCGGCACAGATTGGTATTTTCAGGCTGACACCCTAACACATCATTTTTTAGCTAAACCGGCTAATTAGATACAAAAACATCGCCTTATTGACTCATCAAATTCCCTTAATCCGACAAATAATGGCATGCCCATAAAAGGGGAGACCGGCGATTGCTGCTTTGTCGCTTACGTACCAGGGAGTCTGTTTTGTTTCGATACACTACTTACACAAATACTAACGTCAACGTTGTCCAGCCTGGCAAGGAATGCGTATGAATGCCTCGATAACTGGCGTAGAGAACCGTGAGAATGGCTTTAGCGGGCTGTTGAATCGCCTGCGCGCCAATCCAAAAATTCCGTTACTTATCGCCGCTGCTGCCGCAGTGTCGATCGTTGTCGCCTTAATGTTATGGGCGAAAAGCCCGGATTATCGCGTCCTTTACAGCAATTTGAGCGATCGCGATGGCGGCGCTATTGTCACTCAACTGACTCAGCTCAATATTCCTTATCGCTTTGCCGAAAACGGCGGTGCGCTGCTGATTCCGGCAGACAAGGTGCATGAAACCCGTCTGCGCCTGGCGCAGCAAGGGCTGCCGAAAGGCGGTGCCGTTGGCTTTGAACTGCTGGATCAGGAAAAATTCGGCATCAGCCAGTTCAGTGAACAAATCAACTACCAACGGGCGTTGGAGGGAGAATTATCCCGCACCATCGAAACCCTCGGCCCGGTCATGAACGTACGCGTTCATTTGGCATTGCCGAAGCCTTCGCTGTTTGTTCGTGAACAAAAATCCCCTTCGGCTTCCGTCACACTGGCTTTACAGCCTGGGCGCGCATTGGATGATGGCCAGATTAACGCCATTGTTTATATGGTTTCCAGCAGCGTGGCCGGTCTACCTCCGGGTAACGTCACCGTCGTTGACCAAACGGGCCGCCTGTTGACGCAATCAGATAGCGCCGGTCGCGATTTGAATGCCGCTCAGTTGAAATTTACCAATGAGGTGGAAGCCCGCTTCCAACGCCGCATTGAGTCTATTTTGGCTCCGATGGTCGGTAACGGAAATGTCCACGCTCAGGTCACCGCGCAGGTTGATTTTGCGACCCGCGAGCAGACGGACGAAGAATACAAACCAAACCAACGCCCTGAACAGGGCGCGGTACGGTCACAGCAGCTAAGCCAAAGCGAACAGGTTGGCGGCACGCCAATCGGCGGCGTTCCGGGCGCTTTATCCAATCAGCCTTCGGCCACGCCGGTTGCTCCGATTGAAACTCCGCCAGTTGGCGCAGCGCCGGGGGCTACCGGTGCAGCAGCGAATACCGCCGCAGCCACTGCGGCTAACCGCAACAACACCGCCGGCACTGGCAACCGCAATAGCGTTCCGGGCAGCAGTCGTCGGGATGAAACCACTAACTATGAAGTTGACCGGACTATTCGTCACACCCAGCAACAGGCTGGCATGGTGCAACGCCTGTCCGTCGCCGTGGTGGTTAACTATCTGGATATCGACAAGAAAACCGGCAAGCCGATCGCGCTGAGCAAAGATCAGTTGGCGCAAATTGAGGCGCTAACCCGTGAAGCCATGGGCTTCTCTACCGCGCGTGGCGATACGCTAAACGTGGTCAATACGCCGTTTACCGCAACCGAAGAAACCAGCAGCGCCCTGCCGTTCTGGAAACAACAATCCTTCTTCGAGCAGTTGATGAGTGCCGGTCGTTATCTGTTGATTCTGCTGGTTGCCTGGATTCTGTGGCGCAAACTGGTACGTCCGTTTATCGCTAAGAAACAGGAAGTGAATCCGGCGATTACTGCGGCTAATAACGCAGCGCAGACGGCACAAACCGCTGAAACAGTGAAACAGAGCAAAGAAGAGCTGGCCCTGCGTAAGAAATCACAACAGCGTGTAAGCGCTGAAGTTCAGGCCCAGCGTATCCGCGAACTTGCAGATAAAGATCCACGCGTTGTCGCGCTGGTAATTCGTCAATGGATGAGTACAGACCAATGAGCCTGACCGGAACTGAAAAGAGCGCCATCATGCTGATGACGTTGGGCGAAGACCACGCCGCAGAAGTTTTCAAACACCTCTCGTCGCGGGAGGTGCAGCAACTGAGTACCACCATGGCGAGTATGCGTCAGGTTTCTCATCAGCAATTAATTGACGTGTTAGTCGAGTTTGAAGACGACGCCGAGCAATATGCAGCGCTGAGCGTCAACGCCAGCGAATACCTGCGCGGCGTGCTGGTGAAAGCCTTGGGGGAAGAACGTGCCTCCAGCCTGCTGGAAGATATTCTGGAGTCTCGCGAAACCACCAGCGGCATGGAAACCCTCAACTTTATGGAACCGCAGATGGCTGCGGATCTGATTCGGGACGAGCACCCGCAGATCATCGCCACCATTTTGGTTCACCTGAAACGCGGTCAGGCTGCCGATATTCTGGCGCTGTTCGACGAACGTCTGCGCAACGATGTCATGCTGCGTATCGCCACCTTCGGTGGGGTTCAACCGGCGGCGCTGGCGGAATTGACTGAAGTGCTGAACAACCTGTTGGACGGCCAGAATCTCAAACGCAGCAAAATGGGCGGTATCCGCACCGCTGCCGAGATTATCAACCTGATGAAAACCCAGCAGGAAGAAGCGGTTATGGACGCCATGCGCGAATACGATGGCGAACTGGCACAAAAGATTATCGACGAGATGTTCCTGTTCGAAAATCTGGTTGGCGTCGACGACCGCAGCATTCAGCGTTTGCTGCAAGAGATCGACTCCGAGTCCCTATTGGTGGCATTGAAAGGGTCGGATCAGGCTCTGCGCGAACGTTTCCTCAGCAACATGTCTCTGCGTGCTGCCGAGATTCTGCGCGACGATCTGGCCACGCGTGGGCCAGTGCGTATGTCACTGGTGGAAAGCGAACAGAAAGCGATCCTGCTTATCGTCCGTCGTTTGGCGGAAAGCGGCGAGATCGTAATTGGCGGCGGCGAGGACATCTATGTCTGATCAGCTTAATGCCCTGCCCTGGCAGCCTTGGGCTCCCAAGGATTTCGCCAGTCAGTTTGATGACGCTCCGGCTACCCAGCCGGAAGTCGCGATGACCGAGTTTACCGACGAAGCAGGCGAACCACAGGAACCCGACCAACAGCAGGTGCTGCAAAGTTTGCAACAGCAGGCGGAGCAACAGGGTCGGCAGCAAGGTTTCGCCAAAGGTTTGCAGGAAGGTCTGGATCAGGGCTATCAAACCGGGCTGCTGGAAGGGCGTGAACAAGGTTTGCTGGAAGCGCAGAAACTGCAAGAGCCGATGACCGCTCACTGGCAGGCGCTGGTCGCTGATTTCCAAAATACGCTCGATTCCCTCGACAGCGTCATCGCCTCTCGTTTGATGCAATTGGCGCTGACGGCGGCGAAACAGATTTTGGGGCAACCGGCTATTTGTGACGGCACCGCACTGCTGGGTCAAATCCAACAGCTGATTCAGCAAGAGCCAATGTTTAACGGCAAACCGCAGTTGCGCGTAAATCCGGACGATTTGGCGATGGTGGAGCAGCGCTTAGGCGCCACCCTGAGCCTGCACGGTTGGCGTTTGCTGGCCGACAGCCAGATTCACGCCGGTGGTTGTAAAGTCAGCGCGGAAGAAGGCGATCTGGATGCCAGCGTCGCAACCCGTTGGCATGAGCTGTGCCGCCTGGCCGCACCGGGAGATTTGTAATGACCGCCCGTCTTGGCCGCTGGCTGACTACACTGGATAAACTGGAACAGCGAATCGTTCAGTCGCCTTCGGTTCGGCGCTATGGTCGTCTGACCCGCGCCACCGGTCTGGTTTTAGAAGCCACTGGCTTGCAATTGCCCCTTGGCGCAACCTGCCTGATTGAACGACACGACGGCGGCGAAGTGCAGGAAGTAGAAAGCGAAGTGGTTGGTTTTAACGGCCAGCGCCTGTTTTTGATGCCGTTGGAAGAAGTGGAAGGCATTGTGCCCGGCGCGCGCGTCTATGCACGCATTACCGCCAATGGCGCTTCCGCCAGTAAACAACTGCCTCTCGGCCCTGAATTGCTCGGACGCGTACTGGATGGCAGCGCCAAGCCGCTGGACGGTTTACCCGCGCCAGAAACCGGCTATCGCGCACCATTGATTACGCCGCCGGTTAACCCGTTGCAGCGTACCGCTATCGAACAGGTTCTGGACGTGGGCGTGCGCACTATCAACGCCCTGCTCACCGTTGGTCGCGGTCAGCGTATGGGTCTGTTTGCCGGTTCCGGCGTCGGTAAAAGCGTGTTGCTTGGCATGATGGCACGCTATACCCAGGCGGACGTCATTGTGGTCGGGCTAATCGGTGAACGTGGTCGTGAAGTAAAAGACTTTATTGAAAATATTCTTGGGGCAGAAGGTCGCGCACGTTCGGTAGTCATTGCCGCACCGGCCGACGTTTCCCCTTTATTACGTATGCAGGGTGCCGCTTACGCGACTCGTATCGCCGAAGACTTCCGCGATCGCGGTCAGCATGTGCTGCTGATTATGGACTCCCTGACGCGTTATGCCATGGCACAGCGTGAAATCGCGCTGGCCATTGGCGAGCCGCCTGCCACCAAAGGCTACCCGCCTTCTGTCTTCGCCAAGCTACCGGCGTTGGTCGAAAGAGCCGGTAACGGCGTCAGCGGCGGCGGTTCTATCACCGCTTTCTATACCGTATTGACCGAGGGCGACGATCAGCAAGATCCGATTGCCGACTCCGCCCGCGCCATTTTGGATGGCCACGTGGTGCTGTCCCGCCGTTTGGCCGAATCCGGCCATTATCCGGCTATTGATATCGAAGCCTCCATCAGCCGAGCCATGACGGCGCTGATTGATGAGGATCACTACAGCAAAGTTCGTCAGTTCAAACAGTTACTGGCGAGCTACCAACGCAACCGCGATTTGGTCAGCGTCGGTGCCTACGCGGCAGGGAGCGATCCGCTGCTCGACCGCGCAATCTTGCTTTACCCCCAGATGGAAACCTTCTTGCAGCAAGGAATGTTTGAGCGAAGTAGCTATGAGGATGCCTGTCAGCATCTGAAGGCGCTGTTTCCCGGCTGATTGGCCGTCAGCTCACTGACGCCAATCTTCATTCCGTAATAGATGAGGAATACGATGAAAAGTCAATCACCTCTCGTTACCCTGCGCGACTTGGCGCAGAAGGCCGTCGAAAAGGCCAGTACACAGTTGGGACAGGTGCGTCAATCGTACCTGCAAGCCGAGCAGCAATTGAATATGTTGCTCAACTATCAGGATGAATATCGGGTCAAGCTGAACGATACCTTATCCGACGGGATGGCCTCCTCAACCTGGCAGAATTATCAGCAGTTTATTCAGACGTTGGAATTGGCAATCGATCAGCACCGGCAGCAGCTATTGCAATGGAATCAGCGCGTCGATTTAGCCGTCAAGCACTGGCAAGAGAAACAGCAACGCCTCAACGCGTTCGAAACCTTGCAGGAACGGGCGGAAACCACCCAGCGTCACCATGAAAACCGTATGGATCAAAAATTGATGGATGAGTTTGCCCAGCGCAGCTCACAAAGGAGCCTGAATTCATGAATCTGTCTGTACTGCCCGGTGTTGCGACACCAACCGAAACTGAGGGTGCAGCGTCTTCTTCTATCGCTGCGTTATTCAGCGATGCGGGTTTACCGGCGGATTTTGCCGAGCTGCTAGGCGGCCAATTGAGCCAATTGGCTCAGAAGCTGGATGCCGCCGATGCCAAAGCGCTGAAATCTTCTTTAGCCGCCGTCACCGGTAACATTGCCGATGTCGAAGGGGATAAAACCAGCCAAGGCAGTAGCAAGCTTAACCAGTTGCTGGCCGCATTGGGTGATATCACCGCGACCCTGCCGGCAGGATTAACGGCCGCAGGTCAGACAGGCGAGTCTCATGGCAAGAAAACAACGCCAGAAGACGATCAAAAACTGGAAATTCAGCGCGATAAACCCGACCTGAACCCATTACATACTTTGCTGGCGATGTTGCCCCATCAGGTAGCGACTACACTGGCAAGCGGTAACAGCCTGAAATCAGGGCTGACCGCACAGGATAATCTGAATGCTGGCTCCAAAAGTAGCCCCGCAGGTAAAGGCGAAGCGCTGGGCAGTCTGCTGGGCTTAACCGGTCAGGATAAAGAGCTGGGCGCGCTGTTGAGTACCACTTTGAGTAACGGTAAAAAAGAGGGTGGTAACCCCGCGAATAACCTATTGGCCGAGGTAAAAACCAAAACCGAAAAGGTAGAACTGCGTCAGAACCGCCCTACCGGTCAGACACAGGACAACAGCGCCATCGCCGCCAATAAAACCGCTGCGCTGAGTGCGTTAATCGCCCCGACAGAAGCAGTCAATAGCGGCGAGAAAGCCTTGTTAACCAGCGCTATCACCCCTTCATTACCGCCGGTCTCCAGCCCAATCATGGCTGCGCCTACCGGCGGCCTTGCTTCCGCCCCGGTTGCCGGCCATTTGAGCGCTCAGTTGGGCAGTCAGGAATGGCAGCAGGCGTTAGGCCAGCAGGTATTAATGTTTAGCCGCAACGGCCAGCAAAATGCCGAACTGCGTTTGCATCCGCAGGAATTGGGCGCGCTGCAAATCAGTCTGAAGATCGAAGATAATCAGGCGCAGCTGCACTTCGCCTCAGCTCACGGTCAGGTTCGCGCCGCGCTAGAAGCCGCTCTGCCGGGGCTGCGTCATGCTTTAGCTGAAAGTGGGATTCAATTGGGCCAGAGCAGTGTCAGTAGCGAAGGATCGTCTCAGTGGCAGCAGGCTCAGCAACAGCAGCATCAACAAAATCAGCAAAACTATGCGGCTAATGGCCAGCCTGCTTACGGCGAAAACGCTGAATCGGCTGATTCTCTGACACCGTTGGTGACGCCAGCCGCACTGCAATCTTTAGCATCCGGCAACGGCGGTGTTGATATTTTCGCCTAAAATTGAACAAACGGGCGAGGTAGGCCGTTTTTTCCCACCTATTCTGCCTATTGCCGGCGGTGATACGCGGGATAATCATCACCATTATTCGTTTAACGCGGGTAGGTTGTCAGAAGTTGCCAAGGTGGCGACATCCGTCAACGAGTCATACCCGCGTTATTATGCAGATACACGAAACAGGAATTTGTCTTCCCCATGTCTGATAACACCATCCCGGCCAAGCGTAAAAGTTCAATCTGGGTGATTCTGCTAGTACTGATTGCCGTGGCTTCTGCTGCGGGCGGCGGCTATAGCTGGTGGGTACTGCACAACAGCAAGCCTGCGAACGTTAAACCTGTCCCTGTGGCTCCGGTCTTTATGCCGCTTGATACCTTTACCGTTAATCTGATCACGCCGGACAACAACCTGGATCGCGTGCTGTACATCGGTTTGACTCTGCGCCTGCCAGACGAGAATACCCGTCGCGCGCTGAACGACTATTTACCGGAAGTTCGCAGCCGTCTGCTGTTGTTGCTGTCTCGCCAGACTGCCGAAAGCCTGGCGAACGAAGAAGGCAAACAGCGGTTAATGGCGCAAATCAAAACCGTCCTCAGCCCGCCAATGGTTAAAGGTCAACCTAATCAGGTAATCAGCGACGTGCTGTTTACCGCATTCATACTGCGATAATCATTATGGGCGACAGCATACTTTCACAAGCAGAGATTGACGCACTGTTAAACGGCGACAGCGGAAACGATGAGCCGGTTGCCATAGTCGGCAGTGACAGTGACGTTAAGCCTTACGATCCGACAACCCAGCGCCGCGTGGTGCGTGAGCGTCTGCACGCGCTGGAGATCATTAACGAGCGTTTTGCCCGTCAGTTCCGCATGGGGTTGTTCAACCTGCTCCGTCGTAGCCCGGACATCACGGTAGGCCCGATTAAAATCCAGCCTTACCATGAATTTGCCCGTAACCTGCCGGTGCCAACCAACCTGAACCTGGTACATCTCAAACCGCTGCGCGGCACTGCCCTATTTGTGTTTGAGCCAAGTTTGGTGTTTATCGCCGTCGATAACCTGTTCGGCGGGGATGGCCGTTTCCCGACTAAAGTGGAAGGCCGCGAATTTACCCATACTGAACAACGGGTGATTACCCGCATGCTGCGTTTGGCGCTGGACGCCTACCGCGACGCCTGGGCCGCCATTTACAAGATCGACGTGGAATATGTCCGTTCCGAGATTCAGGTGAAATTTACCAACATCACTACCTCGCCGAACGACATCGTGGTCACCACGCCATTCCACGTGGAAATCGGCGCGCTAAGCGGCGAATTCAATATCTGTATTCCTTTCGCCATGATCGAACCGCTGCGCGAGCTATTGACCAATCCGCCGCTGGAAAACTCACGTCAGGAAGACACCCACTGGCGCGAAACGTTGGTAAAACAGGTTCAACACTCCGAGCTGGAGCTGGTGGCCAATTTTGCCGAGATCTCGCTGCGTTTGTCTCAGATTTTAAAACTGAAACCGGGCGATGTATTGCCGATAGATAAGCCAGACCGGCTGATCGCCCACGTTGATGGCGTACCGGTGCTAACCAGCCAGTACGGTACTCTGAACGGGCAATACGCCCTTCGTGTTGAACATCTGATTAACCCTATTTTGAATGCTCTAAATGAGGAACAGCCCAATGAGTGACCCTAAGCTGCCGTCTGGCGATGGAAAGGAATCCGTGGATGATCTGTGGGCTGATGCGTTTAACGAGCAGCAAGCGACAGAAAAACCAACGGCAACAACTGAAGGCGTATTCAAATCGCTGGAGGCACCGGACGCACTTGGCAATTTGCAGGAAATCGATCTGATTCTTGATATTCCGGTAAAACTGTCCGTAGAGCTGGGCCGCACCAAAATGACCATCAAAGAATTGCTGCGCCTATCGCAAGGTTCAGTGGTTTCTCTGGATGGTCTGGCTGGTGAGCCGCTGGATATCCTGATTAACGGTTACCTGATAGCGCAAGGTGAAGTGGTAGTGGTTGCGGATAAATACGGCGTACGTATTACCGACATCATTACGCCATCTGAGCGTATGCGCCGTTTAAGCCGCTAATGAGTGAAGCACAAACGCCGGTCACCGGTTTCGCCAATTCTCACCCTGGAGTGAGTAGCCAAACAGCCGTTCCCGCGGCACCTGCCCTTCCGGCTGGTGCGGTATTAACGCAGGTTGGCAGCGTTCTCGGCGGCGTTATTTTACTGATTCTGTGCGGTGCCTGGCTGGTAAAACGGCTGGGCTTTGCTCCGCAGGCGCGCAATAACAAATTGCTGAATGTGCGCGCTAGCTGTCAGGTTGGCCAGCGCGAGCGCGTAGTCATTGTGGAAGTAGATAACACCTGGTTAGTGCTGGGCGTCACTTCACAGCAGGTCACTCAGTTGCACACGATGGAACGCCCTCCGGTAGACCCTACCGTCGAGCCAGATACCACTAAACCGGCTGATTTTCGTCAGCTACTGCAAAAAATCCTGAAACACCCGGAAAAATCGGCATGACGTCTCAGCGCCCTGAATTCAAGGCCACTTTTGCCTTAACGGTGCGGATGCGCCGTCTGCTTACCCCCCTATTCACTTTCACCGCCCTGTTGTTCTCACCGGCGGTGTTTGCGCAATTACCCGGTATTATCAGCCAGCCTCTCGCCAACGGCGGGCAAAGCTGGTCACTACCGGTACAAACCTTAGTCCTGATCACTTCGCTGAGCTTCTTACCGGCGGCGTTGCTGATGATGACCAGTTTTACCCGAATCATTATCGTGCTGGGTTTGTTACGTAACGCCCTCGGCACGCCATCGGCACCGCCGAATCAGGTTTTGTTAGGTCTGGCGCTGTTTTTGACCTTCTTTATCATGTCACCGGTGTTCGACAAAGTTTATCAGGATGCTTATCTGCCGTTTAGCCAGGATAAGATCACCATGGACATCGCCATAGATAAAGGCTCACAGCCGCTGCGGGAATTTATGCTGCGACAAACCCGGGAAACCGATTTGGCGCTGTACGCCCGTTTAGCCAATCTGCCTGCGTTTGAAGGCCCAGAAGCGGTGCCAATGCGTATTTTGCTTCCGGCCTACGTCACCAGCGAGCTGAAAACCGCCTTCCAGATCGGTTTTACCGTATTTATTCCGTTCCTGATTATCGATTTGGTGGTCGCTAGCGTATTAATGGCCCTCGGTATGATGATGGTGCCGCCGGCGACGATCTCGCTCCCCTTTAAGCTGATGTTGTTTGTTCTGGTGGACGGCTGGCAATTGCTGCTAGGTTCACTGGCGCAAAGTTTCTACAGTTAGCCTGAAATTATCTCATCCAGCTCATTTTATACAAAGGTAGGCTATGACTCCTGAATCGGTAATGGCGCTTGGCACTGAAGCGATGAAAATCGCCCTGGCACTGGCCGCGCCGCTATTGCTGGCGGCGTTGGTCAGCGGTCTGTTGGTCAGCCTGCTACAGGCCGCCACGCAGATTAACGAAATGACCCTGTCTTTCATTCCTAAAATTCTGGCAGTCTTCGCCACTTTGGTTATCGCCGGGCCATGGATGCTGAATTTGATTCTGGATTACATGCGTAATCTTTTCACCAGCTTGCCTACGCTGATCGGCTAAACATGCTTTCTTTTGATACCAGCCAGCTTAGCCATTTAGTCAGCCAATATTTTTGGCCGCTGGTTCGTGTATTGGCGCTGATCAGCACCGCGCCGGTTCTGAATGAAAAATCGATCAACCGTAAGGTCAAAGTCGGCCTTGGGGTAATGATTACCTTTCTGATTGCACCGTCCCTGCCGGTCATTGATATTCCCATTTTTTCCGTCGGCGCTATTTGGGTCGCCATTCAGCAAGTGATCATCGGCGTCGCTATTGGCCTGACCATGCAGTTCGCCTTTGCAGCCATTCGTTTAGCGGGGGAAATCATCGGGTTACAAATGGGGCTGTCTTTCGCTACCTTCTTCGATCCCTCCGGTGGCCCCAATATGCCCGTGCTGGCGCGATTGCTGAATCTAATCGCAATGCTGCTCTTTTTGTCCCTCAACGGCCATTTATGGCTGATTTCTATGTTGTCCGACAGCTTCCACACGCTGCCCATTCAGTTTGCGCCCCTAAACGGCGGCGGGTTCCGCGCCTTAACCGAGATCGGTTCTCTGATCTTTATCAGTGGACTTATGCTCGCGTTACCCATGATCACTATTCTGCTCACGCTAAACATGGCACTGGGGATGTTAAACCGCATGACGCCGCAGCTTTCGGTATTCGTGATCGGTTTCCCCCTCACTTTAACCATAGGTATGCTGGTTCTGGGCTTGTTAATGCCGAGTCTTGCTCCCTACTGCGAGCATCTGTTCGGTGAGTTCTTCGATCGTCTGGCCGGTGTTGTTGGCGGGATGGCCTGAAGCTAGCGCCCTCTTTCTCTGAGCCCCATCATTTCACGTCACTAATTACTTGCAGCAATAGCAATAATCACTCTGCCATAACGGATTGTTATAGCGATGCTTTAGGGTTGGAAGTTAACTTGAAACGAGGCTAAAGATGGGGGGACGAATAAAAAGGTGGTATGCCATCCCAAACCTTAGTGGGAAAAGATGACATACCGAAAAGTGCACCCGGTTTAAGTACACTTAAAAGGGGACCCGCCGAGCTGGTCAGCGGGTAAGAACGCAGGGTATTAACGGTTAAGCTGGAACAGGGACATGCCTTGCATATCGCTGAAAGCTTTATACGAAGCCTGTAATGCGGCTTGTTGCATAACGTAGGATGAAATCGCGGCGTTCCAATCTACATCCTGTAAATCGCTAAGCTGTTGTTTGTTTATCAGAGTACGGTCGTCGCCCAGGCTATCCAGACTGTCCAATTCCTGCAATTGGGTACCAATTTCGGCCTGAACGGACAGGATATTATTCAACGAGTTGTCTAACCCGCGAATCCCTTTATCCATCGCATCCGCGGAGAGCTTTTTTATCTGCTTCCGATGCGCCATTCATTGGCATTTTCAGCGCGTTCAATACGGTATCGATGGTATTGAAAATATTGCTTTCTGACGCTGGCGTCGTGCCGGTAGCCGGATCCGTTGGCTCCGGACGCGCATTGGCGGTCAGACTCATAAACACGCTGGACCCCGTGTGGCCTACGGTCATGTTACGGAAAGAATCAACCTGTTGAGTCTTAGGCTCATCACCACCGTTATAGGTTACCGCGCCGGTCACCGGATCGGCAACGAAAGGAGGTTTGTCATTCTTGAAACCGCCAAACATGTAGTTGCCGTTGCCATCCGTGGAGTTAGCCTGATTTAACAATTGATCCTTCAGGCCCTGCAACTGAGTCGCGTAAGAAGCTCGGTCATCATCACTCAGGGAGTCTTTACTGGCACTGATCACCAATGCTTGCATTTGCTGCACGGTGCTGGTTGACTGCGCCAAAAAGTTGGTTTCCAAAGATGAAGTCTGGCGCGCATAGCTGCGGCCTAAGGCAAATTGCGCATTCTCAGACTGAGCCTGAGACAGCATGATCACCTGTGAGGCTGCCATGGGATCATCCGATGGGTTAATCACTCGTTTGCCGGTAGAAATCTGTTGGCCAGACTGCAACCACAGAGATTGGGCATCAGTGATGCCGCGCATATTTTGCTGATACAGCATGCTGGTACTAAGGCGCACGATGTCAGTTCCTTTTAGCGTCTGTTCTGCGAGCCGTATCGCAGAACAGTGATTGAGTATTTATCCCCGCAGGGTTCGGTTTAACGAATTTCCAGCAAGGAATTAAACAGAGTCGAAGCCACTTGGATAACCTGCGCATTGGCCAGGTAATATTGCTGGAAACGCTGAAGATTGCCGTACTCTTCATCCAGGTTTACCCCGGAAATGGACTGCTGCTGCTCATCAAGCTGCTTCACGATATTGAACTGCGCGGTACTGTTCACTTTCGCCGTACTGGTTTGGTTACCCACGTTACTGACTAAACCGGCGTAAGCACCGGACAACGTCGCTTTGCCGTTGACCAATTGTTTGTTTTGCAGATCCAGTAACGCCTTGGCGTTGTTATTATCGCCTTTCCCACCGTCTACACCGGTTGGATCCGCGCCCGCAGCAGCAATTTTGGAGGAATCCTTGATTGCCACATCCAGGTTAGAAATGGTATTAGCCACCGGTTTGATGGTGAACTTATCGTTCGCCGCTACGCCTGCGCCGACAGAAACATTCAGGCCATCAAAGCTCAGACTGCCGTCAGCTTCGGTTTTAGGCGCGATTTTACTGTTATCTGATAGACGCGTAACCTGCCAGTTGGTGCCGTCGAATTCCATGCTGTAATCACTGGCCTGCACTTCGCTAGTGTTGCTGTAGCTCACATCCAGATGGCCGGTGCCGGTGTTTTTGGCATTGCTGACGCTGTTTGGCTGAGCAAAGTTGAAGAACTTCTCTCCTGGATCGCCGTTGATATCAAAGCCTTTTTCGTGCTGCTGGTTAAAGCTGTCGGCCATCACCAACGCCAACTGCCCTAATTGGTTGCGAGCGCTATCCAGTGCTTCACTGCGGAATTTCAGCGTACCGCCCAAAGAACCGGATGTAATGCGGGATTCGTCCAGCTCAGCCACACCGCCCAGACCGCGGTCATAACCGATGGTCATACGAGTACCGTCTGCGCTAGAAGGAATTGCACGCATATTATAAGAATTCGACCCCTGTACCAGCGATAAACCACCGGCGAAGGACACGTTATAAGCGTCGCCGTCTTGCTGGGTTACGGTGACAGGAATAATGGTGTTCAGCTCGCTAACCAACTGATCGCGCTGATCGAGCAAAGCATTTGGCTCGCTGCCGCTGCTGCCGCGTAAACGGGTGATCTGGTCGTTAAGTTTGGCGATCTGCTCAGAATAGTTATTAATCTGGTTAACGCTGTCGCTAATTTTCTGGTTAACACCGTTATTCATGTCTTGCAGATATTTATCCGCATTCTTGAATTGGTTTACCAAACCTTCGGCTTTACCCAACACGGTTTTACGCGTCGCGTCGTCATTAGGAAGCGTTTCCAGACCTTTTAGATTGCTGAAAAAATCCTGCATGGTAACGGACAGGCTGTTATTTTTATCCGCCAACAGGTTATCAATCTGCGAGATCTGATTGTAATAAGTTGTCAGACCGGCGCTTTGAGTTTGGGCTGAGCGTAACTGATTATTAATAAAGGAGTTGTACTCACGATTTACGCCGGTCACGTTAACACCATTACCGAGGAAACCCGCTGGAGACAAGGTGCCGCCCGCTTGCGCAAAAATAGCGTTCTGGCGGTTATACCCGGCGACCTGGAAGTTGGTAATATTATTACCCACGGTGCTCAGGGCGTATTGCGCCGCACTCAGACCACTCATCGCGGTATTAATCAGATTGTTGGACATAAAGAAATCCTTTTACGGCAGGCGATCGGTAGTTTGTGTCACCTGCGGTGATGAATAGGGTTACTGTCTGAGGGGTACAAGTCCCCGCGCAGCCTGTAATATTTATCGGCCAAAGATCGGATAACTTGAGTAAATTTGGCAAAAAATACCCATTTTTCCCGATGGATTACGGCGATATTCCTGCTAAAAAAAACCGCCCGGGGATAAATCACAGGGCGGTCGGGGTTTTACGCCGTCAGTTTGCTGCCTGCCGTTAGAAAATTTGACTTAAATCATGGGTATAGGCTTTGACCGCCTGATTCCCAGCGCTCTTCATTTGCTGAATAACGCCCACCAATTTCTGCGCGTATTGTGGATCGGTTGCGTAACCCGCTCGCTGCAAGGCATGTGCCGCCTGCTCCGGCGTATTCGCCGCCGCCACTTCCGCATAGCGAGGATTTTTGGTCAGCAATTTGACGTAGTCGCTAATCGCTTCGACGTAAGAACCGTAAACGCGGAAGCTGGCCTTGGTTTTCTTCGCCACGCCTTGCTCGTACTCAGTGGTTGTGATTTCACTAACCGGCCCTTCCCAATTGCTGCCTGCTTTAATACCAAACAGGTTGTAGCTGGATTTGCCTTCCGCCGTCGGGATCTCGCGGCGCCCCCAGCCTGATTCCAGCGCCGCCTGAGCCACAATCAGTTGATGAGGAATGCCACTCTGTTGGCTGGCCATTTTGGCCGGGATCGACAAACGCGAAACAAAGTTATTGTTATTGAGCGACAGCGGGCTGGTACCTTCCGGCGGCGGCGTGGGAATTGCCCGACGCATCATCTGCGCCAGCGCCTGCGCCGGCAGGGTTTGCATGACTTCTTTATCCAGCGCCATCGGCACAGTACCGGCCGTTTCACTTGGCGACTGGCTACCGGAAAGTTGCTTCACCATCATATCGGCCAGGCCGAGACCTTTCACCGACATTTCCTGCGCAATCTGCTGGTCATACATAGAGGTATAGAGCCGGGTTTGGTCGCTGCTCAGCGGGCCGTCTTCCGGCATGGCGGAACGCATACTTTTCAGCATCATTTGCACAAACATCCCTTCGACCTGCTGAGCCACCTGTTTTAGGTTGCCCTGCGGATCTTTTGCCACATCACGCTTTAAGGCGTTCAGGGATTGGGCGTCGTATGCCGCCCCGGACATGGCCATCAAATCGCTCATCAAATAATTTCCAGTTTAGCCCGCAGACAGCCGGCGCTTTCCATCGCCTGCAAAATAGACATCAGGTCGATTGGCGTTGCGCCCAGAGAATTCAGCGCGCGAATAACGTTGTTCAGATTCGGGCTGGCATTCACTTTTTGCAGCGCGCCCCCTTCCTGACGTACGGATATCTGGGTATTTGGCGTGACAACGGTCTGACCGCCGCCGAACGGCGTATCCGGCTGGCTTACGGTATTTTGTTTATCCACCACAACCGACAGATTGCCCTGCGCCACCGCACAAGAATCCAGCACAACGTTACGGTTCATCACCACCGAGCCGGTGCGGGAATTGATAATGACCTTGGCATCGCCCGGATCGACATTAACTGGAATATTCTGAATATCGGCCAGGAAACGCACCTGTGAGCTGCTACCGCTTGGCACCAGAACCTGAATGGTACGGGCGTCAATCGCGGTGGCAGAACCGAAGCCACGCGAACGGTTTATCGCATCGCTTATCTGCTGCGCCAGCGTAAAATCTTCGTTATTTAACTGAAGGTTAAGCACGCCGCTGCTGCCAAAGGTAGTCGGTAATTCTCGTTCTATGGTCGCGCCATTGCTGATTCGTCCACCGGTCAACTGGTTAACGGTTACGCTGCTGCCGCCTGAAGACGCCCCTGCGCCTCCGACCAGAACGTTGCCCTGCGCCAACGCATAAACCTGATTATCCACGCCTTTCAGCGGAGTCATCAGCAAAGTCCCACCGCGAATACTTTTGGCGTTACCCATGGAAGAAACCACCACATCGATGGTTTGCCCAGTGCGAGAAAACGCAGGCAATTTAGCGGTAACCATCACCGCCGCCACGTTTTTCAGCTGCATATTGGTGCCCGGCGGCACAGTAATCCCTAACTGGGACAACATGTTGCTCAGGCTTTGAGTGGTAAAGGGAGTCTGCATGGTCTGGTCACCGGAGCCATCCAGCCCCACGACCAGCCCGTAGCCAATCAGGGCGTTATCCCGCACGCCCTGAACGGTAACCAAATCACGAATTCGCTCTGCCGATGCCGGCAGCCACACCAATGACAACAGTGCGGCAAAAAGCGGGATGAGAGATTGTTTACGCATTAATCGGCCTCTTAGAACGGCGAAACATTAAGGAAGAACCGCTGCAACCAGCCCATGGTTTGCGCTTCATTGATATAGCCATTACCCACGTATTCGATACGTGCGTCCGCCACCTGAGTTGAGGTAACGGTGTTGCTGCCGCTGATGGTGCGCGGATTGACGACCCCGGAGAAACGAATAAACTCGGTTCCCTGGTTGATTGCAATCTGCTTCTCCCCCACGACATGCAGGTTACCGTTGGCCAGAACCCGATCCACGGTCACGGTAATAGTGCCGTTAAAGGTGTTATTGGCATTGGCTCCACCTTTGCCGCCAAAGGTGCTATCGCCGGAAATATCCAGATCGGCACGGGCGTTGCCCAGTAAACCTTCCAGATAGCGCGGCGCAGTGGCTACGCCAAATTTGCTGGCACCGTTACGGCTGGCGTTGGCAGAAGAGCTTTTGCTGGCGCTGACGTTTTCCTGCAAGGTAATGGTTAGCGTGTCGCCGATATTGCGCGGGCGACGGTCTTCAAATAGCGGCTGATAGCCATAGTTCATCGGCTGAACAGCCTGAAATATTGAGCCATTCGGCAAGGGCGCACTCGCTGGCGCGGGTTGCGCAGAGGTGGTGCCATCCACCAGTGGTTTATGCGGAATATACGCACAGCCATTGAGCAGCAGCACCGCCATTGTTGGCGCACAGACCCATCTCAATCCACTTAATTTTCTGAACGGCGAAGTATCCATCTCTGTTTTTATTACCTGTAACCAAAGGGGTAAGCTGCCTTGAACCCCAAAATTCCAATCGGCCTAACGCAGTCAGGGGGCAATCCAGCCCCCCGAAAGCTATCTTAGATCTGAGTCAGTTTTTGAAGCATCTGATCAGAAGTTGTTACCGCTTTACTGTTGATTTCATAGGCGCGCTGGGTCTGGATCATGTTGACCAACTCTTCCGCCACGTTGACGTTAGAGGTTTCAACATAGCCCTGATACAGCAAGCCTGCGCCGTTCAGGCCCGGCGTACTTTCATTCGGTGCGCCGGAGCTGGCGGTTTCCTGATACAGGTTTTCGCCTACGCTTTCCAGACCGGTGTCGTTGATAAAGGTAGTCAACGTCAGTTGCCCGACCTGCTGAGCGGCGGTTTGCCCCTGCTGAGTCACGCTAACGATACCGTCACGCCCTACCGTGATGCTCAAGGCATTGGCAGGAATCGTGATGGCAGGCTGCACCTGAAAACCACCGGCGGTTACCAGTTGACCGTTCTGATCCATCTGGAATGAACCGTCACGGGTATAGGCATTGGTGCCGTCAGGCAATTGCACCTGGAAGAACCCCTGCCCTTTGATGGCGATATCTTTACTGTTATCAGTCTTGGACAGGTTCCCCTGGCTGTGTAGGCGCTCGGTGGCCACCGGACGAACACCCGTACCAATTTGCAGGCCGGACGGCAAGGTAGTCTGTTCCGAAGATTGAGCCCCCGGCTGACGCATGGTTTGATACAGCAAATCTTCAAACACGGCGCGCTGACGCTTAAAGCCATTGGTGCTAACGTTTGCCAGGTTGTTGGCAATAACGTCCATGTTGGTTTGCTGGGCATCTAAACCGGTTTTGGCAATCCATAATGAGCGGATCATCAGTGTACTCCTCTGCGCCTGGGCGCTTAACTCATAGCTAACAGCTGGTTAGCGCGCTGTTCGTTCTCATCCACGCTGTGAATGACTTTCATCTGCATTTCAAAACGGCGGGCGTTGGCGATCATATCCACCATAGTTTCCACCGGTTTGACGTTGCTGCCTTCAATCACGCCAGGCATCACTTTGACCAGCGGATCGTTCGGCAACGTAGCACCACGTTGCTGTTGCGTAGCCGGCGTCAGATGGAACAAACCGTCATCGCCGCGCGTCAGCTCACTGCCCTGCGCCTGAACCAGTTTTAACCGGCCAATCTGAGCAATGGTGTTTGGCGGATCGCCCGCGTTCAACGCCGAGATGGTGCCGTCAGCCGCGATCGTGACTTCCGCCTGCGGCGGGACGTCAATCGGGCCGTTATCCCCCATCAGCGGATAACCCTGCACCGTCATCTGACCGTCGGCAGAAACCTGAATGTTACCGTTGCGGGTATAACCTTCGGTGCCGTCTGGCAACTGCACGGCCATAAAACCGTCTTGCTGCAGCGCCACGTCCAGCGGGCGACCGCTGTAGTTCATTGGCCCCTGACTCATATCCGCACCGGGCGTCGATGCCGCCACCAAAGTACGCGTCGCCATGCTCGGCCCGTCAATCGGTACTGCTCGCAACGCAGATAACTGCGCGCGGAAGCCCGGCGTTGAAGCATTTGCCAGATTGTTCGCGGTAACGGCCTGCTGCTCCAGCGTCTGCCGGGCGGCACCCATCGCGGTATATATTGCGTGATCCATGCTGCTATCCCGTTAGCGCGATTAGCGCAGGTTGACCAGAGTTTGTAAGATCTGATCCTGGGTTTTGATGGTCTGGGCGTTGGACTGGTAGTTGCGCTGGGCAACGATCATATTTACCAGTTCTTTACTCAGATCCACGTTGGAAGATTCCAACGCACCGCTGGTCAGCGTACCGAAACCACCACCGCCTGCCGTACCCAGAATCGCGTTACCGGAAGCCGCAGTTTCTTTCCAAACGTTATCGCCCTGTGAAGACAAGCCTTCTGGGTTAGCAAAGTTAGTCAGTACGATCTGGCCCAGCAGCTGTTTCTGTTGGTTAGAGTAAGTACCGATCACGGAACCGTCTTTTTCGATCTGGAAGCCAGTAAACTCACCTGCCGCATAGCCGGTTTGGTTCTGGGCTGAGATGCTGTCAGTACCGGTATTCTGCTGCTTGGCACCGGCCAGATTCAGTGTAAACGTCTGCGCTGGCGCACCATTCAATGCGGACATTGGCACATTCAGAGTGAATGGCGTTGCGCTTGGAGCACCTGCCCCATCGGTCGTGCCGGTGAGCAGACCGTTGGTATCGAAGTTCATGGTGCCTTGCTTGTCGGCTTTAGAACCGGCCACGCTGGTGTCTTGGGTGTACACGTCCCAGGTGTTGTCTTTGGTTTTCACAAAGAACACGCTGACATCGTGGCTGTTACCCAGACTATCGAAGGTGGTGATATTGTTGACGAAGCTATAAGTATCAGGCTTAGCCGGATCAAAAGTTTCGGTGATTGGCTTGTGAGATGAATTCAGGTTAGCGACCATGTTGCCGGAAGTGGTCGCTTTCGCGCTGATCATGCCCTGTGGAATCGTCAGCGGAATCGGCTGAGCACCCTGCTGAACCGTTGGCGGTGTACCTGTGGCAGGATAGCCGGTCAGGTGCAAGCCTTGCTGGTTAACGATGTTACGGTTTTCATCCAGTTTGAACTGGCCGTTACGCGCGTAGAAAATACCGCCGCTGCTGTCTTGCATACGGAAGAAACCGCTTTGGCTGATAGCCAGATCCAAACGACGGTTAGTGGTGGTTGGGGTACCGTCGTTGAAGTCCTGAGTGATACCGGCAACTTTTACGCCCATACCGGTTTGAGAACCGGCAAACATATCGGCGAAAGATACGGAACCTGCTTTAAAACCAGAGGTAGCCGAGTTGGCAATGTTGTTACCGATCACATCCAGATTACTAGACGCTGCGTTTAAACCGCTGACTGCTTGAGAAAAACCCATGTTACTCTCCGTTAGGATTCAAGGCGTTGATACAACATCAAAACGCCGGGTAAATGAGAGAACCAAACTCTTGTCTGGCCCACTGCTTTATCAAAATGCCTTCCGTGCACGAAGCAGCGGACTTACAGAATCTGGCGAACTTCATCCATCGTCACGGTGCCACGCGGGCCGAGATCCAGCTTGGTACCCTGAGCGCCCTTGGTGACACCGTTCACCACGCCAAAGCTCAGCGCCGTTGGGTTCAGTGACTCCACACCGCTGCTGGCGGCGATACTGACGCTGTAGGCGCCATCCGGTGCGTTGCTGCCGTCTTCCAGCTTGCCATCCCAAGTAAAGACATGAACGCCTGCCTCTAAACCACCAGGGAATTCAATAGTTTTGACCACGTTACCGTTGGTATCGCTGATAGTGGCGGTCACTTTGTCGGCTCCGCGCACCAGTTCCATACCGAACGGCGTCGTACTCACGATGTCGTCCTTCGAACCGGCCAGAATACTGTTGCCCGGCACCATCACGCCGTGGCCAATGAGCGCACTAGCCTGTAACGATTGACCGTTATCAATCTGACCTGAAATCGAACCCAAGGTCGTATTCAGTTTCTCAATACCTTGTACCGTACTGATTTGCGCCAGCTGAGTGGTCAATTCATTGTTTTGTAGAGGATTAGTTGGGTCCTGGTTTTTCAACTGGGCAACCAGCAGCGTCAGAAAGCTGTTTTGCATCTCTTCGCTGCTACCAGCACCGCCGAGAGTCTGTTTTTGCTGAAGCTTGGCAGCGGTATTGGGAATAGTGTTGTCCAAGCTGTCATTCATTGAGGTATTAATTGCCATTGTCGGCTCCGATTATTGGCCCAAAGTCAGCGTTTTGAGCATCATGGATTTAGTGGTATTCAGCACTTCCACGTTGGCCTGATAGCTTCGGGAAGCGGAAATGGTGTTCACCATCTCACCCACCACATCCACGTTCGGCATACGCACATAGCCTTTGGCATCCGCCAGTGGATTACCCGGCTGATACACCAAACGATCCGGAGCCGTGTCTTCTACGATCTGTGCGACACGAACGCCGCCGGTTTCCTGAGCGCCTTGATTGGCAACCTGAAACACTACCTGCTTTGCGCGATAAGGCTGGCCATCCGGCCCGGTTACGCTGTCGGCGTTGGCCATGTTACTGGCGCTCACGTTCATCCGCTGGGATTGCGCAGACAACGCAGAACCGGCGATATCAAATATATTCAGTAAAGACATACGCCTTATCCTTGTTGTAACACTGACATCATCCCTTTGATCTGGCTGCCAAGAATGGTCAGATCGGTTTGATATTTCAGACTATTATCGGCGAAATTGGTACGTTCACGGTCCATATCTACCGTGTTGCCGTCCATCGAGGGTTGGTCTGGAACCCGGAATAGCAGATCCAGATCCGGCGGCTGAATATTTTGAGCCGGAATATGACGGGCTGCGGTCAAACTGAGTGACATCCCGCTGCCGTTAACACGCCCTTGCTCCATCACTTTTTGCAGTTGGCTGGAGAAATCGATATCGCGAGCCTGAAAGCCCGGCGTATCGGCGTTGGCAATATTGGCAGACAAAATTTCCTGCCGCTGAGCGCGAAGATTTAGCGCCTCTTGTTGAAAGCGCAGAGCACCGTCCAGTTTGTCGAGCATAGCCCCCCCGCGAGGTTAGAATTTGGAGTCGACAGCATAAACGGCGTTAGGGAAAGCCTATCGTTTGAATAAGGGCAAAATGCGTCGCTATTTATCCCCTTAACCCTTTTCAGCTACAGGTACACTAGTGGGGAAGCAGTCAATCTATCGGGCCATTAAATCGGCCTCAAGACGTAGGGGATTCCATGAAAGCAGGCGGTGTCATCGGGTTAGGCTTGGCGTGGCTGTGTGTAGGAACAGCGCAGGCAACGGATCTGGCCGAACAGATTGACCAGTTCTTTCACAGCCAATTCCCCTCGGATACCCGGCAGGTTGAAGTGAAAATAAAAACGCCACAGGCTCAATGGCCGCAGTGTGAAAATCCCGAAATCTCGCTACCGGCCAACGCGCGCCCATGGGGTAACGTCAGTTTGTCGGTGCGCTGTGGTCAGCAACGGCGTTTTATGCAGACGCAGGTGCAGGTCACGGGGAAATATCTGGTGGCCAGCCGCCAGATCACTGCCGGTGAGAAGCTGGCAGAAAAAGACATGGCTTATAAGGAAGGACGGTTGGACACCTTGCCGCAAGGCGCGTTAAACGAGGCACGTTTTGCTAAGGGTACGATCAGTTTACGCCATATTAATGCCGGACAACCGCTGACCAAGGCCATGCTCAGGCGCTCATGGGTGATCAAGGCCGGTCAGGCGGTTCAGGTTGTCGCGCAGGGAGAAGGCTTTAATATCAATAGCGAAGGCAAGGCGATGAACAACGCCGCCCTTCAGGATAACGTTCGGGTGCGTATGGCGTCGGGTCAAATCGTCAGTGGCACCTTGGGTGACGATGGCGTTATTCGCATTATGTTATAGTGATTAAAGTTTTTATCATCGTTGCCGATAACCATTAACAAGCAGTTATTCGCGGGTGAATTAGCGTAAATCCCGCCACCAGTTTGCGGGTCACTAATCTAAATCCCGCCATGAAGGGAGTAACACCATGAGCATCGATCGCACACAGCCACTGGTGCCGGTCAGCCCGGTACAACCGCGCGAAACCAGCGAGGCAGCGCAGCAAATGCGTAAGTCTACCCAGGCTAAAGCGCAAGTTAGCGGCACGCAGGTTAAACTCAGCGACGCGCAAGCCAAGCTGATGCAACCGGGCAGCCAGGATATTAATGTAGAACGTGTAGAAAGTTTGAAACAGGCTATTCGCTCCGGCCAACTGACCATGGACACCGGTAAAATTGCCGATGCCCTGTTAAAAGACGCTGCGGATTATCTTAAAAATAGTTAATTGTGTAAGGATAAGTGGCGGTGGAAAGATTACAGACCAATCTGGATCAACAGCTGGAATGTTTAGATACCCTGTCCGTGGTTATTGCTGAAGAGCAGCGATTACTGTGCGACGGGCGAATTCACGGCGTGGTTCTGCAAGGGATAACCGAGCAAAAAAGTTCGTTATTAGCGACTCTGGATTATCTGGATCAAAACCGTCTGGCGGCAGAAACAGCGGCCAAAATCAAAGCCCCTTATCAGCAAGTTCCTGCGCTGACAGAGCGCTGGGAGCGAATCCTGAAAAAAGCCGAAAAGATGCGTTATACCAATTTGCACAACGGTTTTTTGCTGAATCAGCACATCGCGCACAATGATGAGGCGCTGGCGGTATTGAATACGCGCCACGGTCAGTCTCTGTATGGCCCCGATGGTCAGTCCCGCGGCGCTAGCCTGCTGGGGCGTAAAATCGGCGTTTAAACTTCAACCTGCGGTTGATTTTTGAGCTGATTATCTGACGGTGGTGGCGTTCGTCACGCATCACCGTTAAAGGTGAATTTTTTCCTTTCTAATTTCCTCTGGTTTTTCACGTTATTATTCTTCATAAAATTAATATTTTTCTTGTACTGTGTTCCTTCCGGGTCGTTACATCTACCGCAAGGTAACTTACCCATCTGACTCTCACTCATCTATTGATTGTTATTGCTGAAGGTTTCAGATAACGCTTCTGGTCAACATCACAAGCCTGATGAAAATTGGGTGCCGGATCAAATTTCGGTTGACGGAACGCCGCGATTCGCGCCTGTTCAAGCGCGGCGCCCATGCTTCGCGTCCTGCCTGCATTCTTCATTCGACAACTCAAATGCGCTCTGAAAGGTCAAGCTCAAGGTCAAAAGCCATATCAACGGCGAAAGACAAATTATGACTCATAAGAAAAATGGTTTTAATTTTAACAAGGCGCAATCGGGAAGTAGGCCAAGCCGGGATAAGAACCAGAGTGAACAGCCGGCAGTTGTTTAAAGCGCTTTGAGCCGTAGGGTCAGGATGCGCCCGCTGCTGAATCTAGCGCTGGCTCACCGGACGAAGAGTGCACGAGGGAGGAAACAGTGAGCTACCGGGCTTTCGAAACCAGATCCGAACTTAATCTTCGTCTGACTTAGATGGGAAAACACAATAAGAAAGCGAGGGAAAAGCCGAACGACGAGGCTTTAAAAATCGGCTCCAGTTTTATATTTATCTTTTATTACTCTAAGGTGAATCTGATAGAAAAGGGTAAATATCCTCAATTTAGAGCCACTGAAAAGCGGCTCAATTGAAAGATATTGGCAATCTGAATCTGTTTACCTTAAAAAGGGAATTCTATTGATAATTCACTATCACCTGGTTACTCATCACCTGTAACGGCGGATTCACTCGCCCCTGCCCTTGAATCAGATAGACAAAAGTCAACGGACTGGTTGCAGACTCACCCGCCAGACCCCGGCTGGAACCGCTACCGCCGTTCAAATCAATACAACGAGAGGGGGAACAAAGCTTCATTTGCAGACCATTGGGAGCGGCGGAAAGCAACTGTATCCGCCAGCTAACCGACACAATGCGATGCTCCGCGGTGACATAAGGCGTGGTCGGACGCAATACCGGCGATGAAGTCGGCACGCCACGTAAATTCTGCGTCACACCAATATCATCGGCAACCCAACTGCCGGAAGCACTGTAAGCGCCCCACGACACTGACGCTAACGCGGCTAAAACCAAAGCATGAAACTTCATTAGGCGGCTCCAATGGTGGATGTCATGCGAATTTGACGATTGTCGCCAATCTCCAGATTGGACAGCACCACCATTTGCGGCAGACTGCGACGCAGGAAGCGAGCCAGCAACGCACGCAACGCGTGGTTAACCAGCAATACCGGCGGTGCGCCCAACATTTCCTGACGCTGCAATGCCTGTTTCGACTGATCCAGCAAACGATCCGCCAGACCCGGTTCCAAACCGCCACCACCTTGCAAGGCTTGCAACAACAAACGCTCCAACGCCGCATCCAGACCGATAACCTGAATTTCTCCGGTACCAGGGAACCACTGCTGTGCAATCGAACGACCCAGCGCCACGCGCACTACCGCCGTCAGCTCGTACGGATCGGTTTGGTTCGGCGCATGTTCCGCCAGCGTTTCAATAATGGTTCGCATATCGCGAATAGACACCCGCTCGGACAACAAATTCTGCAACACTTTGTGGAAAATTGTCAGAGACACCACACCCGGAATGAAATCTTCCGTCAGCTTAGGCATTTCCTGCGACACACGCTCCAGCAACTGCTGCGTTTCCTGACGACCGAATAATTCGCTAGCATATTGACTGATCAAATGGTTTAAGTGAGTCGCCACCACGGTGCTGGCCTCAACCACGGTAAAGCCCTGAATCTGCGCCTGCTCACGCAAAGCACTCTCAATCCAGACCGCAGCCAGCCCAAAGGCTGGATCCTGTGTCGCTTCACCGGGTAATGTTCCCACGGCATTGCCAGGGTTAATAGCCAGCCAGCGCCCCGGATGGGCTTCGCCGCTGCCGATCTCCACCCCTTTCATCAGAATACGGTAGCTGGCAGGTGGCAATTCGAGATTATCCCGAATATGCACCACCGGCGGCAGATAGCCCATTTCCTGCGCAAATTTCTTACGAATACTGCGGATTCGCCCCAATAATTCGCCGTTTTGCTGGAAATCCACCATAGGAATCAGGCGATAACCCACTTCCATGCCCAGCGGATCCTCCAGTTGTACATCTGACCAAGTCGCTTCGGCAGCCTGCTGCTGATCCTGCACCACGGGCTGTTCTGCCACCGCAGGCTGACTGGTCTGTTTGCCCTTTAAACGCCAGGCCAAAGCCAGTAAAGCCGCGGTGAACAACAGGAAGACAAAGTTCGGCATTCCCGGCACCATGCCCAGTAACCCCAGAACGCTGGCGCTCAGCACCATCACGCGCGGGTTATTGAACAGTTGGGTGACCATTTGCTGGCCCACGTCCTGATCGGTACTCACGCGGGTGACGATAACACCGGCAGCAGTAGAGATAACCAAGGCAGGAATCTGCGCAACCAGACCGTCACCGATGGTTAGCAAGGTATAGGTTTCTGCGGCGTGGCCCACGGCCATATCATGCTGCATCACCCCAACCAACAAACCGCCGATCACGTTAATCACCATGATCAGCAAACCGGCTACGGCATCACCGCGAACGAACTTACTGGCACCGTCCATTGAACCGTAGAAATCGGCTTCCTGGGTAACTTCAGAACGTCGTTTTTTTGCTTCCTCTTCGCCAATCAAACCGGCGTTAAGATCGGCATCGATAGCCATCTGCTTACCGGGCATTCCGTCCAGTACAAAGCGCGCGCCTACTTCGGCAATACGTCCTGCACCCTTGGTGATAACCATAAAGTTAATCACCACCAGAATGATAAACACGACGATACCGATGGCAAAGTTACCGCCCACCAGGAAGTGGCCGAAAGCTTCTACCACCCGCCCCGCCGCCGCCGCACCGGTATGACCATCCATCAAGATGATTCGGGTCGAGGCAACGTTAAGGGATAAGCGTAATAAGGTAGAAAACAGCAGGATAGTTGGGAAAGCGGCAAACTCCAGCGTGCGCTGAGTAAACATCGCAACCAGCAATACCATGATGGACAACGCAATATTGAAGGTAAACAGCAGGTCCAGAATGAACGGCGGCAATGGCAAAACCATCATCGACAAAATCATCAAAATCAGAATTGGACCGGCAAGTATCTGCCACTGCGTGTCTTTAAAATTGCCCGGTAAACGAAGCAGGGCGGCCAAGTTAGCCATTAGTCTCACTCTCTCCAGCAAAATCCAGTGCATCCGGCACCGGTAGATTTTCAGGTTTTTTAGGAATCAGCCCACCTTCCAGCTTCCAGCGTTTAAGCTGATAAACCCAGGCAAGAACCTCTGCCACCGCCGCGTACAGGGTGGCCGGGATATGCTGACCGATCTCACTATGACGATACAGAGCACGAGCCAGCGGCGGCGCCTCTAACATCGGGATGCGGTGTTCAGCACCTAACTCACGAATTCGTAACGCTATTTCTCCTGCACCTTTGGCTAACACTCTCGGCGCACTCATCTTGTTCTCGTTATACTGCAAGGCCACCGCATAGTGCGTCGGGTTGGTAACAATCACATCCGCCTGCGGTACATCGGCCATCATGCGGCGACGGGCCATTGCGCGCTGCTGCTGGCGAATACGTCCTTTAACGTGCGGATCCCCTTCCTGATCCTTGAATTCGTCGCGTATTTCCTGCTTGGTCATGCGGAGCTTTTTGATATGACTCATAATTTGATAAAACACATCAAAACTCACCATAGGCGTTAAGCCCAACACCACGATAAAACCGCAGAACAAAATCAAACGCAGGGCATCACCCAGTGCGGCAAGGGGCGGAGCCGCTATCAGCCGCAGCATGTCAGGCCAGTAGTGCCACAAAAACATGCCGGTGACCCAACCGACTAACGTGGCTTTAAGAATCGCTTTCAGCAGTTCGGCCAGCACTTGCGAAGAAAACATGCGCTTCAAGCCGGAAAGCGGATTCATACGTTTTAAATCGAACTTAAAGGATTCGGCGCTAAATGAGATGCCGCCCAATAACATCGGAACCGACAGCGCGACCAATACCAATCCAATAAATACCGGTAACAGCGCCGTCACGGTTTGCATCAGCAGCATGCCAATCTGTCGCAGCATATGCTTTTCATCACCAATCACGCTGTGGTCAAACTGTAATCCCTGCGCGATCATCGCCGCCAGTTGCCGCCCGATGGATTCGCCAAAAACCCACAGGATCGACAAACCGGCCCCGAGCATCAGCATCGAGGTCAGTTCGCGCGAGCGAGGAATCTGGCCTTTTTCGCGAGCCTTCTCCAGCTTATGGGCTGTGGGTTCCTCGCTCTTTTCCAGATCGCTATCTTCAGCCACAGTCAGTGTCCCTGTTCAGCTTGGGCGTTCCTGTTAAGAATAAAAAATTAAAGGAAAAATAATTGCCGCTAGCATGACAAAATTTTTCTGGGGTGATGGACGGAACAAAGCAGCAATTAGGCGGTTATTTCTCTGATAAGGCGATGGGCTTCGCCTCGCTCCACGCATAATTTTTAAGCCACAGGGAGATATCGCCAGTTGAAAATTCAACGCTGCATTCGGTTTTATCATTTTATTTTTAGCAAAAATAACGCTTAGGCTAGCTAATGATAATGAATATCCCGTCATAAACGCCTGATAGTCATTAGCGAGGCGTTTATGTAAAAGACAGGTTCCAGGTGATATAAATAAATAGAAGTTGGGAGTGATTAATTATATCAAAACCATTAACCAAGAATAACTAACATTCACTGTTAGCATAATAAACCGATGACCAATTCAATCAAAAAGGATTTGAAATGAAAAGATTTGACGTTACTTATGACATTAAAGATAACCATAGAAAAATTTTACCTTTGGTTAAATCCGGCGATTTACTTATTGTAAGAATGAAAGCTGGAAAAGAATTTTCCGATACAATGGATAAAATCATTAAAGACGAACCCTTACATTACAATTTATTGTTTAATATCAGTAATGTAAACGTCTATGTGGTTAGGGTTGAAGGGGAAGAAAACGTTATCAATGAATTGAGAGAAAAACTTTCCACCGATCGGGATGTCAGATTTGCCGGTTTCGGTTTTAGGAATGAACAAACTGCTGAGCCGATCGTTTATACAGAAAATATCTTTATCAAATTCAAAAATGACATAAAAAAAACCCAATGTGAATATATCATTAATAAATACAATCTTATTATAAAAAATGAAATTTCATTCCTTAAAAACGCCTATTTTATTTCAGCCATAGAAGATACCGGCGATGATATATTTACTCTCGCGGAGGACATACTGAATTGTGAAGAAGTGGAATATTGTCATCCTGAATTAATTCACCAAAAAATGCCTAAAGCGATTCACCCCAATCAATGGCATTTGAAGAAAACTACCGTGAGAACAGAAACGGATGTCGACGCCAGCGCTAACGTTGAAGCCGCCCACGAAATAACACGCGGCGCGGGTATCACCATTGCCATTATTGATGATGGCTTTGATATTCAGCACCCTGAATTTATGCGGCCGGGTAAAGTCGTCCATCCCCATAACTATGAAATGGGTTATGAGAATGAAAATCCCTTGCCGGATAAAAGTAACCGACACGGAACCGCCTGCGCCGGCGTGGCCTGCGCCGATGGTTTGTATGGCGCATCCGGCGTAGCACCGGAGGCAAATCTGATGCCTATTCGTCTGGTCGATGGCTTAGGCTCCATGGGGGAAGCTCTCGCTTTCGTGTGGGCTGCGGATAAAGGCGCGGATATCATTTCTTGCAGTTGGGGGCCCGCCGACGGTATTTGGTTTGATCCTGATGATGAATATCACGATAGAGAAACCGAATTACCGGCGCTTACGCGTCTAGCCATAGACTATGCGGTAGAAAAAGGGCGTAACGGGAAAGGGTGCGCGGTTTTCTTTGCCGCAGGCAACGGTAATGAATCGGTCGATAATAACGGTTACGCCAGTAATGACAAAGTCATAGCCGTTGGTGCCTGTAATGACCGCAGCACCCGCTGCGCCTACAGTGACTTCGGCAAAGCGCTGTGGTGTACCTTCCCCAGCGGGGATTTCGCCCATCCTGAGAAATTCCACCCCGCCCCACTCACCTCCGGCATCTGGACCACCGATGTACGTAATCAGGACGGGTATAATACCGGTATGACGCTAACCGGCGATCTCTTTGGTAATTACACCAACAAGTTCGGCGGCACCTCCAGTTCCTGCCCCGGCGCCGCTGGCGTGGCCGCCCTGATTCTGTCCGTCAATCCATCGCTCACCTACCTTGAGGTCAGAGATATCATCCGCGACTCCTGCGATAAGATTGATCGGAAAAATGGCAAATATGATAAAAATGGGCACAGCAAATGGTATGGCTACGGGCGAGTCAATGCGGAAAAGGCAGTGTTGTTAGCCAAATGCAGGCAGGAAGAAGTGAGGGACGTACTATAAATCTGTGACAACGAGTGAAGCGCCATTTTTCAGTTGGATAACCAGTCAAAATGATGGCCAAGCAGTAAATTGCAGATGAGGGAAATGTCCTCATCTGCATTTAAACGTTCACCGTCAGCTTAGAAACCTAGGCTATCCAGTAAATCATCAACCTGATCCTGGTTTGCAATTACCCCTGCACCGTTTTTATCCAGCTGAGGGCCATTAAGTAAACTATTGACTGGCTGAGGTTTTGCCGTTTGTTCCGGAATATTTTCCATCAGCACCATTAATAACTGTTTCTCAATTTCCTGCACCACATCCATCATGCGCTTGATCACCTGACCGGTAAGATCCTGGAAATCCTGCGCCATCATAATCTCCAACAGCTGCGCGTTGGTGAAAGAAGTGTGTTCTGGTACCAAATCCAGATATTCGCGAGTATCAGTGACCAGTGAACGTGCATCAGACAATTCGATCGGATTGGCAAACCATTCATCCCAGCGAACTTTAAGCGCTTTAGCCGATGACTCCAGCTCGTTTTGGCGTGGTTGAGCCGCCTCAACACAGTTCAGCGCACGTTCCGCCGCCTGTGCCGTCATGTGAACCACGTAGTCGAGACGATCGCGTGCATCTGGAATCGCTTCCGCCGCCTGAGCTATCGCCTGATCAAGCCCCAGCTCACGCAGGCTGTCACGTAGCATACGTGTCAGATTACCAATCCGGCTGATTATATCACTGGCTGATGCCGCATCAGTTGCGGGCATTGGATGGTTATTCATCTCGACTCCTTACATGCCCAATTTTTCAAAGATCTTATTGAGTTTTTCTTCCAAGGTCGCTGCAGTAAAAGGCTTCACTACATAACCGCTGGCACCCGCTTGCGCAGCCGCGATAATATTTTCTTTTTTGGCTTCTGCGGTCACCATTAGCACCGGTAAAGCTGCGAGCGCGCCGTCCGCGCGAATGGTTTGCAACAATTGCAGGCCATCCATGTTTGGCATGTTCCAGTCAGAAACCACAAAATCAAAACCGCCTGCGCGTAATTTGTTCAATGCGTCGACGCCGTCTTCAGCTTCGTCCACATTGTTAAAGCCCAGCTCTTTTAGCAGGTTTCTGACAATACGACGCATGGTCGAAAAATCGTCTACCACTAAGAATCTGAGATTTTTGTCCGCCATACTTACTCCTAAGGTTTGTTGCTCACCGCTGAGCTATTGAAAACAAAAGCCGATTTACACCGGAATATTAAAATCTGAAGCCGATCCCTAGATACGTAAGGCTTGACCACTGCTTATCTGCGCCAACATACGCTGGCTTACCTGGTTCAGATCCAGTACTTCATTGACGCCACCCATGCCGATGGCTTCACGTGGCATACCAAACACCACGCAACTGGCTTCGTTCTGGGCAATGGTATATGCGCCAGCCCGATGCATTTCCAGCAAACCGGCGGCACCGTCATTGCCCATACCGGTTAAAATCACGCCGACGGCGTTACGCCCCGCGCACTGGGCAACGGAACGAAACAGTACGTCAACCGACGGGCGATGGCGATTCACCGCCGGGCCATCGTGAATACGTACCTGATAGTTCGCGCCGCTGCGGGTCAGTTCCAGATGGCGATCCCCCGGTGCGATGTAAGCATGTCCCGGTAACACACGTTCGCCGTCCTCCGCTTCCTTTACCGTAATTTGACAAAGCTTGTTCAAACGTTCGGCAAAAGAACGGGTAAATCCCGGTGGCATATGCTGAGTAATCAGCAACGCCGGACTGGTCGGCGGCAAAGGCTGCAATACGGTACGAATCGCCTCGGTTCCTCCGGTGGATGCGCCAATGGCAATCAGTTTTTCACTACTCAGCAGCGGAGCATGACTCAGCATGACCGGCGCATTATCCGTAATGCGTCGTGGCAAACGGGCTTTCGCCGCGGTGCGGATTTTTTCTGCAATCAGCTCGCTATAAGCCAGCATGCCTTCGCGGATACCCAATTGAGGTTTAGTGACGAAATCAATCGCCCCAAGCTCCAGCGCTCGCATAGTAATTTCGGAATTCTTACCAGTTAATGACGAAACCATCACTACCGGCATAGGTCGCAGTCGCATCAGTTTTTCAAGAAAATCCAGGCCATCCATGCGCGGCATTTCAACGTCAAGTGTCAGTACTTGCGGATTAAATTTCTTGATCAAATCACGGGCAACCAGCGGATCTGGCGCCGTAGCGACCATTTCCATATCCGGGTGACTATTAATAATCTCGGTCATTAACTGGCGCATTAATGCTGAATCATCAACGCACAATACTCTGATTTTACTCATCACCTCTCCTTGGTCAGTCCATAAACGGTCTGCCCGCGCAAATAGAATTCCCGACTGATTTGACTGAAATTCTCCGAGTGGCCAGCAAACATCAGGCCGCCGGGTTTTAGCAAAGGAACAAAGCGGCGCAAGATGCGTTCCTGCGTCTCTTTATCAAAATAAATCATAACATTACGACAGAATATCGCGTCGAACTGTCCCGGCAGCGCCCATTCTGGCGCTAACAGATTAAGCTGCTGAAAAGTCAGCATATTAGACAGTTCCGGTCGTACCCGAACCAAGCCTTGATGAGGGCCGGTTCCGCGTAAAAAATAGCGCTGCATCTGTTGAGCAGAAAGCGAGCGCAATTCATCCTGTCGATAAACGCCACTGGTGGCCTTTTCCAATACCTGAGTATCAATATCACTGGCCAAAACCTGACAGCTACCGGCACGATGCCCTAAGGTATCGCTCAACGTCATCGCGATAGAATAAGGTTCTTCTCCCGTCGAGGCCGCGGTACTCCAGACCGAATAATTCCCTGGTCGCTGGCGAGCATGTTCAGCCAAAATCGGAAAATGATGGGCTTCGCGGAAAAAAGCCGTCAGGTTAGTGGTTAAAGCATTAACAAACGCTTGCCATTCTGCGCTATTCGGATCGGTTTCCAGCAACGCCAGGTATTGACCAAAATCATTAATATTCAGCAACCGCAGGCGTCTCACCAGGCGGTTGTAAACCATTTCCCGCTTATGATCGGCCAGTACGATACCTGCCCGCTGATAAATCAGCTGGCAGATACGTCGGAAATGCACATCCGACAGCGGTAACCGTTGTACCATCTGGTTTAATATCGACCCAGAATCTGGGGGGGTTGACTTAGGAGATGGTTTCATCCGGCCTCACCCTTAAAAAATGACATGCTACGCCGTTTAACAATCTGAGATTTCCTTAACAACAGGTTGCTTATCTGCACCTGTAGCCTCCTGCCAATCCCCATCGTAGCCATCTTGCGCCAAACGGAAGACTGACACCGCATGGGAGAGATAACCTGCTTGCTCTTCCAATGCGTTGGCTGCAGAAGCTGCCTCTTCCACTAATGCGGCGTTTTGCTGTGTTACCTGATCCATTTGGGTGACCGCCAGCGAAACCTGCTCGATCCCGCGGCTTTGCTCATCCGAAGCCGAGGCAATTTCCCCCATAATGTCGGTAACTCTTGTTACAGAGCGGACAATTTCTTCCATGGTGGTGCCTGAGTTTTCTACCAAAGTAGAGCCCTGACGCACGCGACCAACGGATTCGTCGATCAGTCCTTTAATTTCTTTTGCGGCCTGCGCACTGCGCTGAGCCAGATTCCGCACTTCACCGGCGACAACGGCAAACCCGCGACCTTGTTCACCGGCACGAGCCGCTTCTACCGCAGCGTTCAGCGCCAGAATATTGGTCTGGAAAGCAATGCCGTCGATTACGCTGGTAATTGCACCGATTTTATGAGAACTCGCAGCGATTTCGTGCATAGTGCTAACCACGTCGCTGGCCAGAGCGCCACCTTTAGCGGCGGTTGCCGAAGCATCCTTGGCTAATAGCGTTGCCTGACGGGCGTTATCCGCATTCTGTTTTACCGTTGCGGTTAATTGCTCCATGCTGGCCGCGGTTTCTTCCAGCGAAGCCGCCTGCTGTTCCGTACGGGCGGAAAGATCGTTATTACCTGCGGAAATCTCCTGAATACCGGTCAACATTGATTCGGTGCCGTCTCGGACTTTACTCACAGTGCTAATCAGCGACTGCTGCATAATGCGCAAACTGCCGAATAATTGACTGATTTCATTACGCCCGGTAACCGAAATATTGCCCGCTAAATCGCCTTGAGCAATCCGGTCAAAATGCTCACGCATAATCGCCAGCGGCGTCACAAACATGGTACGCAGCCAGATCAGGCAAGAAATCGCCATAGAAATCACCAGCACAATTGCACCAGCAAAAATCCATTTGGAAAGCAAATAAGCCTGCCCATTTTCATGGCCAGATTCGGCAATAATTTCAGAGGTATGCTGTAGGTATTGCACAAAATCAGCTTCAAACAGATCCTGAGTTTTCTGGGTCGGTTGATCCATAAACTCTTGTAACTTGCCGGCTTCGAGGAACACGATCAATTCCCGCAGCGCCGCGCGTAAATTCTGATAGCTGGCTTGTGTCGCGTCGGTTAATTCAACGGCGCTGGCATCAACACGGGGTACAGCCAGGAATTGGTTAAAGTAGAGATCTGCTTTCTGTAACGAACTGCGGGCATTGCCCATTAATTCGTTGACCTTTTCCTGTGGTACGTTGAGAGCCGCCCGGGTAGCCGCGCGGTTTAAGGTATTACGAGCCTGAAGCAAGGATACCCAACTCAGGCTTAATGCATCCCGTTGCTGGCTACTCAGATCCACTCGGTTGAGATTTTGGTTGTCTGCACGAAAAGCAGTAAACGACAGACCACTTGATATCAACTGTATAGAGCAAATCATCATCAGTAACAGGAAAAAGCTGGTAGAAATCCGGATTCGGCCAAACATCGTAACCTCTTCTCAGCCGGCTCTAAGGCCGGCTTTTAATATTATATTTTGTAGGGTCTAGAAAGTTTCCCAATTCTCTTGCAGGTCACTTCCCAGTGTTTTTTTAGCAGTACCGGTCTGTTCCACTACCGGCTGCTTGGTTCTTCTCACATCTTTATTACTATTACCGTTATCCACCCGCAGGATGAAAACAGACATCGATTGGGTCAGCAGGCTGGCCTGCTCTTCCAAAGCCGCAGCGGCGGAAGCAGATTCTTCAACCAACGAGGCGTTTTGTTGCGTTACGCGGTCCATTTCTGTCACCGCCTGACCAACCTGATCAATACCGCGACTTTGTTCATCAGAGGCGGAAGCGATTTCGCCCATGATGTCAGTGACGCGGGTCACTGCATTCACAATGTCACCCATGGTTTCCCCGGCGCTTTCTACCAGCACGGAGCCCATGTCTACCCGGTTAACCGAGTCTTCGATCAGACCTTTAATTTCTTTTGCCGCCTGTGCACTACGCTGCGCCAGGTTACGAACTTCACCCGCTACCACCGCGAAGCCTCGACCTTGCTCACCGGCGCGCGCGGCTTCTACCGCGGCGTTCAACGCCAGAATGTTGGTCTGGAAAGCAATACCATCAATTACGCTGGTAATATCGGCGATCTTCTGTGAACTACCGGCAATGTCATGCATGGTTTGCACCACGTTAGCCACCACTTTGCCGCCTTTTTGCGCGGTTTCAGAGGCGCTCAGAGCCAATTGGCTTGCCTGACGAGCGTTTTCGGCATTCTGTTTCACTGTTGCGGTCAGCTGTTCCATGCTGGCGGCGGTTTCTTCCAGAGAAGCGGCCTGCTGTTCAGTACGAGCAGACAAATCGTTGTTACCCGCAGCGATTTCAGATGCGCCACTATAAATAGCATCGGCACCCATACGCACGCCGCTCACGGTGTTGATCAGCTCTGACTGCATGTTTTTCAAACTGGCTGCCAACGCGCCCATTTCGTTACGACCCAGCACTTCGATCGGCTGAGTCAGATCACCGCCAGCGATGTGTTTGATGTGTTCAATCAAACGATTTAACGGATTAATCAGAATGTGTTGGATACCGAACCAAACGATCAGCATCACTGCTACTACCGCGATCAGAATCGCAATCAGGATACCCATAGCAACGGTGAATGACTTATTACTGTCTTCTACCGCTGAGGCATACAGGTTGTCGTTTAGCATACGGTAAGCGGTGTAATCTTTTTCAAAGGCGTCCTGGAAACTGGTGGTCGGCTGATCGAAGAACTCTTTGATTTTGCCGGCTTCCATTAACTGGATCAGTTCGGCCAACGCGCCTACGTATGCATCGTAAGTCTGTTTCATGCGTTGGGTACTTTCAGCGCTCTGTCGGCTATCCACTGGAATCTGTTCGAAATCAGCGTAACTTTTTTGCGCTTTAACCAGCGTGTCTTTCGCCAAGGTCAACAACTCAGGCAACGGCGTACCGCTACCGGTACCGTTCGCATCCGCCATATAGCGAATCCCCGCGCGGTTCAGGGTATTTCGGGTTTGAACCAGATTGACCCAGCTATCGCTCAGTGAAGATTGTTGCTGACGAATAACCTGCAAAACGGCAAAGTTTTCTTTATCGTTTTTGAGGGCATTAAAGAAAAGCCCGCCAGAAATAAGCTGTAAGGCACCAAATAACACCAACACCAGCAATAAACTGGTGACTACTTTCATACGCTTGAACATGTTATCCCTTCATAAGTACGTCAAATCAAAAGTACGTCAATTACATGTGTTATCGGCAGCGGCAGGGGGAACTTTACCTGAGGGCACAACTATTATTTTGCGGCACCTGAAGGGAGCTATTGAGCGGCAGACACGGTATTCACCTGTAAAAAAGCGGGGTTTCCCCCGCTGGTATCTACTTAACCTTTCGCAACGCTGTCGATTAACGACATTTCTTCGCTACTCAACAACTTTTCGATATCCACCAAAATCAGCATTCTTTCCCCGAGAGAGCCAAGGCCCGTCAGGTATTCAGTTGCCAGAGTCACGGCAAACTCAGGTGCCGGGCGGATTTGCTCGTTAGTTAATGACAGCACGTCGGACACGCCGTCAACCACGATACCCACCACGCGCTGATCGAAATTCAAGACGATCACCACGGTATTTTCGTTGTAAGACACGTTGTTCTGCGCGAACTTCACGCGCAGATCGATAATCGGCACAATGACGCCGCGCAGGTTGGTGACGCCTTTAATAAACGCCGGGGTGTTTGCAATGCGCGTGACCTGATCGTAACCGCGAATTTCCTGCACTTTCAGAATATCAATGCCGTACTCTTCATCACCCAGCGTAAAAATCAGGAATTCTTGTCCTACCGTTTCGCCAGCCAATTTAGTGACGGTTGCTAGTCCTGCCATGTTTCTACCCTTCAATCAATAGGTTGAATTTATAATCTATTCCACGAAGCCGTTTAGCCCGGCCAGCGCGATTAAACTCAACTAACCGCACGGCGTGAATAGATTGTTATGCTTATATTCAGGACTGCCAACCTTAGTCGGCATCCTGTGTCCATATTCGGACTGGCTACGCGGCATCCTCAACGGATACACGCTTTTCCCGGTTTAACGCCTGTAGAGCAGAAACATCCACGATCAGAGCAACGCTGCCGTCCCCCAGAATGGTTGCGGCAGAAATACCCGGCACTTTGCGATAGTTACTTTCCAGGTTTTTCACTACCACCTGATGCTGACCAATCAACTGATCGACCAACAGCGCATAACGACGGCCTGCACTTTGCAGAATCACCACAATGCCCTGAGTGGCTTCGGTTTTAGCATTAGGAACGTCAAACACCCGGTATAGCTCAACCAAAGGAAGATACTCACCGCGTACCTGTAATACGCGCTCGCCGCCAGCCAACGGATGTAAATCCTCCGCCTGAGGTTGCAGAGATTCCATAACCGCATTCAATGGCAGAATGAACACTTCATCATTCACTTTGACCGACATACCGTCCAGAATCGCCAGCGTTAGCGGCAGCAGGATGCGAATAGACGTGCCCTTCCCTGCCTGGAAACTGACTTGCACATGGCCGCCCATTTCCTGAATATTTCGTTTCACTACGTCCATGCCCACGCCGCGGCCGGAAACATCCGTTACCTGCTCAGCGGTGGAAAAGCCCGGTGCAAAAATCAACATGCCGACGTCTTCATCGCTCATGTGTTCATTCACCGCCATGCCTTGAGACATCGCTTTAGCCAGAATTTTTTGACGATTCAGACCGGCGCCGTCATCGATCACCTCAATACAGATATTGCCGCCCTGATGCTCCGCCGACAGCGTCAGATTGCCGACCGGGGATTTACCTGCTGCAATACGGGTTTCAGGATTTTCAACGCCGTGATCCAGACTGTTACGCACCAAATGCGTTAACGGATCGATAATGCGTTCGATCAGGCTCTTGTCCAGCTCGGTAGAACTGCCCAATAACGTCAGTTCTACTTGCTTATTCAGCTTGCTGGCCAGATCGCGAACTAAACGCGGGAAGCGGCTGAATACATATTCCATCGGCATCATACGAATCGACATTACCGACTCTTGCAGATCCCGAGCGTTACGCTCCAACTGCCCCATGCTGTTAAGCAGATCGCCATGAGCTACCGGATCCAGAGTGCTGGAACGCTGGGCCAACATGGATTGGGTGATCACTAATTCACCCACCAGATTGATCAATTGGTCAACCTTCTCAACCGCTACGCGAATACTGGTTGATTCGCTGGCTTTTGGCCGCGGTTTCGCTGGCTCAGCGCCGGTAGCCGGAGCCGGTTTCACCGCTTCCGCTACCGGTGCAGCGGCTGTAACAGGCGCCGCTTCCACTGCTGGCGCACTTGCCGCAGGTGCATTTGTCGCTGGTATAACAACGTCCGCTACTGCCGGTGCTTCTACAAAACTGATTTGTTCCGGTTCCAAAACGAAGCACAGCACGGCACAAATATCGTCTTCACTCACTGAAGTTATCAGCGTCGCTTCCAGGCTGTTTTCACCCTGATGAGGGTCTTTCACTTCCCCCAGATTGCCCAGTTCTTCCAGCATCAGCGGGATTTCCTGTGGCTTCAGGCCAGACAGGCAAATACGCATTCCTCCCTGAACCAGAGCCGGGGTCGCTGTGGTTTTAGCCTCGTTAGCCGCCGCAGGTGCGTTAGCCGCAGCCGTCGGTTCTAATGCTTCAAGTGCCAGTTGGCGCAATGCCTGACAGATATATTCAAAGCTATCCCGATTGGGTTCTTGGGAGGTTTTATAGGCGTCCAACTGTTCTTGCATGATGTCTTTTGTTTCCAAAAACAGGTTGATGATGTCAGTGCTCAGGCGCATTTCATTGCGTCTGGCACCATCCAACAAGTTTTCCAGCAGATGGGTTGTTTCTTGTAACACGGTAAAGCCGAAGGTTGCGGCCCCGCCCTTGATTGAATGCGCTGCACGAAAAATCGCATTGAGCTGTTCATTATCAGGCGCTAATGGGTCCAGCAATAACAGGTGCTGTTCCATGTCTGCCAGCAGTTCGTCTGCTTCATCAAAGAATGTTTGATAAAACGCGGTAATATCCATGCTCACGTTGTCACCTCTACTGTGCGTCGCGGCTTGTCGGAGAGACAGGTACTTGAGATTCAGGTGCAGCTGGCAACGATGTTGTTGGCCCAGTGGCGACTGAGGTAGCCGTCTCCGTATTCGGTTGTGGTGGCTCTGCTGCCGGCGGCGGAGTGACATCCGCGCCGACCGGCGGTGTCGCTACCGGTGCGTCAGGTGCTGCCACTGAATTCCCCACTACCGGCGACTCAGCAACCGGCGCAGATTGTGTTGTTACCGCAGATACAGCTGGCTCGACGGCCGGTGCGGCCTGCGGTGCAACCGTTGCAGTGGACTCCGTTCCTGCGACAGGTTGTGCACTGGATTCGAGCTGTTTCAAACCTTCAGCTTTCTCAATATCCAGCGCTTTGTTATCCAGATTTTCGTGTTCAATGCTTTGCTGCGTCTGTTTGTTCAACACCAAAATACTGATGCGTCGGTTCACTGGATCGGTGGCTCTCTGCTCCTTTAACCCCATTGTAGACGCCATGCCCACCACCCGCAGCACCTTCCCTTCCGACAACCCGCCGGTCAGCAATTCGCGTCGTGAAGCATTAGCACGATCGGCAGAGAGCTCCCAGTTACTGTAACCTCGTTCACCGTTGGCATAAGGCAAATCATCGGTATGGCCTGACAGACTGATTTTATTCGGAATATCATTCAAAATTGGCGCAATCGCCCGCAGAATATCGCGCATGTACGGCTCAACCTGCGCGCTGCCCATCTGGAACATAGGCCGATTTTGACTATCAATAATTTGAATGCGTAACCCTTCATCCATCATGTTAATCAGTAGGTGTGGACGTAGCGCTTTCAGGCGAGGATCGGACTCAATCAGTTCGTCCAGCTTCTCGCGCAGTTTATTCAACCGATTTTCTTCCTGCCGGGCTTCGGCCGATTTGCTTACTTTCCTCACTTCGCCCTGTTGTTGGGTGGGATCGTCACCACCGCCAGGTATCGGGCTAGTGCTGGAGCTGCTTTTATCACCGCTGGTTAAAGCCACCTTCAACGGCGTACGGAAATATTCTGCAATCTGCGTCAGCTCTTGGGGGCTGGAAATCGACAGTAACCACATCACCAAAAAGAAAGCCATCATCGCTGTCATAAAGTCAGCATAAGCAATCTTCCATGAGCCGCCGTGATGGCCTCCCCCATGTTTGCCTTTACGCCTCTTAACCAGAATAACGGGGTGATTCTGATGCTTCATGCGTCCTCTTCTGTCGCTTGAGGTGCAGGAGCTTTCACTCTACGCACATGTTCTTCTAGCTCGATAAATGACGGGCGCTCGGTGGTGTAAAGGGTTTTGCGGCCAAACTCTACGGCGATTTGCGGCGCATAGCCGTTCAGACTGGAAAGCAGCGTCACCTTGATGCACTGCATCATTTTGGTCGTTTCAGCACTTTGCTGACGCAATAGGGTTGCCAGCGGAGAAACAAAGCCGTAAGCCAATAAAATACCGAGGAAAGTACCAACCATTGCATGAGCAATTAACGCGCCCAGTTCAGCCGCAGGTCTATCCGCAGAAGCCAGGGCATGAACAACCCCCATCACCGCGGCCACAATACCGAAAGCGGGTAATGAATCGCCCGCCATGGCCAAGCTACCGGCGGGGACTTCGCTTTCCTGTTCGAAGGTCTCTATTTCTTCTTCCATCAGCGCTTCAATTTCGAAGGCATTCATATTTCCGCTGACTATTAAACGCAAATAGTCGGTAATAAACTCGACTAATATTTTATCGGCGAGAATACGGGGATAATTAGAGAAAATTTCACTTTGCTGGGGATCTTCAATATCATTTTCGAGTGACAACATCCCCTGCTGACGCGATTTAGCTAATAACCGATACAACAATGCCATTAAATCCATATATAGCACTTTGTTATATTTAGATCTGCGCAATAGCTTCGGCATTGCGCGCAATGTGGCTTTTATCGCTTTACCGTTGTTACCAACAATAAATGCCCCAATACCGGCACCAGCGATAATTAAAAATTCCGACGGCTGATAGAGCGCACCAAGGTGGCCCCCTACCATCATGTAGCCACCGAGTACCGCACCTAGTACCACGATATAACCCAAAATAACTAACACGTGACATCCTTAGCAAAGTGTGTGGGTGGAAGGTGAGGTGTTTTGCGGAGTTTAAGATCCATCGAAAGTCGCTAGTATCAGGCAAACCGAGTATCCATACCGGGCCTGCCTGACAAAAATCTAACAATCAAATCTCACTTAAACTGCGCGTCTAACCTGCTCATCCAGCAGTTGTGTAGTTATATCGGCAGGTTGCGGAGAAAGTTTACGTTTTTTTACTGCGCGGGAAGGAGGCTGGCAAAGACTACAGACAAAACTGTTACGCGGTTGATGGGCGTGGGTGATAAAAGTCCCCCCACAGCAGCTACAGCCAGATAGCTGCAACATACCGCTATCAACGAATCTCACTAAAGTCCAGGCACGGGTCAAAGCCAGTAACGGCGGCTCTTCCACCCGATCCGGGCATTGTTCCAAATAGAGCCGATAAGCTTTAATAACCGCTTCAACGCCGGTGCATTGCCCACTTTTCAGTAAGAAACTGTAGGCATTATAAAACATCGATGAATGAATATTTTGTTCCCACGTCATGAACCAATCCGTCGAGAATGGCAACATTCCCTTCGGCGGCGGACTGCCTCGTAGCTCTTTGTAAAGTTTAATCAGACGGCCACGACTGAGCTGAGTTTCACTTTCTAGCATTTGCAAACGCGCACCTAAGGTAATCAGCTCCATTGCGAGATGAATATCTTTGGCTTCCTGAACAATACTTTTCTCAACCATCGTCATGCTCTTTTTTTAGACGCACTACCGTCTTTCAACGATAACTCATGCAGTAAGTGGCTTGACAATAAAATCCCAGTATGGATTTGCTGCAAATCATCCACGCGAGATTCTTTCGTCAGATGATGAATAGTGTTGTGATCGTTAAAGCGGAAATGGCAAACTAATTGATTGGTTTCCGCCAATTTAACCATTTGAGGCAACGTTAATTGAGATAATGCGTCGGCCATAGTATCCGTGATACCTAAACGAAACATGGCAGATGCTTTCTCATCATTAATTAAACGCTGTGCTAAAAGTAAATATGACAAATTAATATCATAAATATGTTTGAGTAATTCAGACGTACTCATCTTATACATCCCGACAGATTATGTTTTAAAACATAAGTTGGGTGAAGGTGTTTATCACCCATGACCAGGGATCCTTCCCGTTATACCGTTTATTAAAACGTATAGAACTAAAAGTAATTAAAAGACTACTGGTATCACAGAAAAAAACCATTTTGTTACGTAGCCTCATGTCAGACGCTTGGGCTACAGTATTTTTCGACCGTTCTATTATTGCGTCATGTTCATGAAACTTTTCTTACAAATATTAGGAATATTCCTAAAGAGGGCCAACTCTACTCCCGAATCGTCGGCACATACAACGTGAGTAGTGATTTATTTTAAATGTAATGTGACACAAGTCACAAAAATAAAATATAATTTTCTGAAATATGGTGTAGCTAGCTTATTTTTTGATCAATTTGACGGTTAAAAAACAAGCCCAAGTCAGAAACCGTCTTAAAATCCAATCATATAAGCCTAATTCTTAGCTTTTTTAGATCAATTCGAACAAAAACATCACCAAACCAAAATAACGGAGCATAAATCTGCCATGAGGCGGGAATCCCAGAATTAATCGCTATTAAGTAAATTAAATGATCGTCAAAACTATAAATAACTTAAGTAAACTATATTTTTTCCCGAGTAATCGCGACGATTAAAAACCATTAGCAGCCACTTAATAAGTGTTCGAATAATAACCAGCTAGGAATAATCGGTTAAAAATGTCCAAAAGAGGTCTGGAAAGCCACAACAGACGTAACAAAACATTTCAGATAGCGTCATTGTCTACTGCGCTTGGAGAGAATTTATTAAATGTGGTACATACCCATACTTTTTGCAAAGGTATAATCTCGTTTTGGGTAAAATTTACACATAAAAACCGTTTATAAGGTCATTTTGCATACGATTGGCGCTATTTTATGCTATGAATTTAACAAAAAGATTAACTGTGAAGCAGATCTCATCCTCAAGCCGGCCTATCCCCTACTCTTTAGCTATGATGTTGTTTAGTGGAGAGAATAATGAAATATCAAAATGTACTGGTTGCTGTTTCACTTTCGCCGGACAGCCAGCAATTAGTCGACAAGGCGGTTTCAATCGTTCGCCCACATAACGGTATTATTTCTTTGGTCACGCTGACTACCGAACCGGAAATGTATAATAACTTTGCAGCGCCAATGCTGGGCGATCTGCGCAACCTGTTACAGGAAGAAGCTCGCTTATTTATGGCTGAGTTACAGGCCAAAACCAATTATCCCATTGCTGAAATGGCCATTCTCCACGGCGAATTAGCGGATAGCCTGAATTACGTCAGTAATAAACGGCAAATAGATTTGGTTATTTGCGGCCATCATAGCGCCAGCATGATGAATAAAATTTATTGCTCAGCAACCCGATTAATCAATGCCAGCCGCGTTGATGTCCTGATCGTCCCGCTATAACGGCTGTGCCTTATTGAGGCATTTTGTGCAATACCCATTATTCTTTTTGCAGCACCTAACGAGGTTTGCGCTAGCCACACCTCATTCCGATCTGTCAAACGAGCAAGGAACTCAACATGCCTCAAGATAAAATCCATAACCGTCGTATTGTGCTGGCCTCCAGACCCAAAGGCGCACCGACAGCGGATAATTTTCGTTTAGAGATCATAGACATCCCTCAGCCAGCGGCAGGACAGATCTTGCTGAGAACCCGCTATTTATCTCTCGATCCTTATATGCGTGGTCGCATGAGCGATGCCCCATCATATGCCCCTCCAGTTGCCATTGACGACGTGATGGTTGGCGGCACGGTTTCCCGGGTTGAAGCCTCGCAACATCCTGATTTTAAAGTCGGTGATTGGGTATTGTCCGCTAACGGATGGCAGGATTACGCGGTTTCTGACGGCAGCAATGTGAAAAACCTTGGCCCATTACTGTCTCATCCTTCTCGCTCACTTGGTGTTTTGGGCATGCCTGGATTTACCGCCTATATGGGATTACTGGATATAGGTCAGCCAAAAGAAGGCGAAACACTGGTGGTGGCGGCTGCCAGCGGCGCGGTAGGTTCGGTTGTTGGACAAATTGGGAAAATTAAAGGCTGCCGTGTAGTTGGCATTGCCGGTGGCACAGAAAAATGTCGCTATGTGGTAGAAGAACTGGGATTTGACGTCTGCATTGATCATCAATCTACTGATTTTCCTCAGCAATTAGCTAAAGCCTGCTCTGACGGTATAGATATTTACTACGAAAACGTCGGCGGTGCCGTATTCGATGCGGTCTTACCTCTGCTAAACACCCAAGCACGTATTCCTGTTTGCGGCATTATTTCACAGTATAACGCCACCGCATTACCTGACGGGCCAGATCGCCTGCCGTTATTGCAAGGTCTGATTTTACGTAAACGCATCAGAATGCAGGGGTTCATCATTTTTGATGACTATGGTCATCACTACGGCGAATTCATCAAACAGATGAACGAATGGCTCGAACAGGGCAAGATCAAATTCCGCGAAGATTTAGTTGATGGATTGGAGAATGCCCCACAGGCCTTTATGGGTCTGCTACAAGGTAAGAACTTTGGTAAGTTGGTTATTCGCGTGAGCAACGAATAAACAATAAAACCGGGGTCAGAAGACCCCGGTGAATAATTGTACGACGCCGTTTAATCAGAATCTTTAATTTACAGCCACTCCCCAAAGCGACGGATATAGAATCGCTTCATCAATTGCGCAACCACGCAATAACTAATCAATGTACCCGCTAACCACGGGAAATATTGCCACGGCAGCGGCTGCAGACCGACCAGCGCGCCAAGAGGTGAGAACGGAATATAAATACCAATCGCCATAACCAATCCGGTCATCAATAAAACCGGCAACGCAGCAGTACTTTGGATAAACGGAATTTTTTGCGTGCGCAACATATGCACAACCAATGTTTGCGAGAGTAGCCCCTCAATAAACCAGCCAGACTGGAATAGCGCCTGATGCTCTACGCTATTAGCCGCGAAGACAAACCACATTAATGCGTAAGTAGTAATATCAAAAATAGACGAGGTTGGGCCAATCCATAGCATAAAGCGGCCAATGTTTTTCGCATCCCACTTACGCGGTTTGCGCAAAAATTCTTTATCCATTTTATCCCAAGGCAATGATAGCTGGGAAATATCGTACATCAGATTTTGCAGCAGTAAATGAATCGCCAACATCGGCAAAAAAGGAATAAAAGCACTGGCAACCAATACGGAAAACACATTGCCGAAGTTGGAACTGGCGGTCATGTTTAGGTATTTGATGATATTACCAAAGGTTTCTCGCCCTTTGATTACGCCCTCCTCCAGCACCATCAGATTTTTTTCCAGCAAAATGATATCCGCGGATTCTTTCGCTATATCGGTTGCGGTATCAACGGAAATTCCCACGTCTGCATCGCGCAACGCCGGAGCATCATTGATACCATCGCCGAGGAAACCGACCGTATGCCCGTTGGCCTGCAACATTTTCAATACGCGAGATTTTTGTAATGGTGTTAGTTTGGTGAATACCGTGCGCAACTCGACTTCACGCGCCAGCGTTTCAGCATCCATCAATTCAATATCGCTGCCACCGAGTGGTTCTCCCGGTTCCAAACCAACATCGCGACAAATTTTGCTGGTGATAATCGGGTTATCGCCGGTTAAAACTTTTACCGCTACGCCATTTTCACGCAGTGCAGCAATGGCCGCCGCCGCACTTTCCTTTGGCGGATCGAGGAACGTCAACACCCCTTCGACAATCAGCTCTTTTTCATCGTGAATACTGAGTGGAACATTGCTGACCTGCGATCCCATATCCCGAGTTGCTAGCAGCAGAACCCGGAAACCGTCCTGATTATATTGGCTGGCTAGTGTCAGCAATGCCTGCCGACGCGCATCATTCATCGGCAAAATCTGATCGCCATCGCGAATATGGCTACAGATTTGGAGCATTTCTTCCACCGCACCTTTGCAGATCAACTGCTGCCGCTGATCCTTATCTTTCACCACAATCGACAAGCGGCGACGCACAAAATCGAAAGGTAATTCATCGACTTTATTGTAACTACGCAAAGGATCGATAACTGATTTACCGCGGCCAAAACTGATAACCGCCTGATCCATCAGATTCCGCATACCGCTTTGATGATAGCTATTGAGCCAGGCCAGTTGCAGGACCCGAGTATCGTTACAGCCTTTCGCATCTAAATGATGTTCCAGAATGATACGATCCTGAGTCAATGTGCCGGTTTTATCGGTGCACAACACATCCATCGCGCCGAAATTTTGTATAGCATTTAGTCGCTTAACAACCACTTTTCTTTTGGCCATGGCGATTGCGCCTTTTGCCAGGTTAGAGCTGACAATCATTGGCAACATTTCTGGCGTTAAGCCCACGGCAACCGCTAAGGCAAATAATGCCGCTTCCGTCCAATCACCTTTGGTAAAACCATTAATCAGTAAAACAATCGGAACCATAACCAGCATAAATCGGATCAATAACCAGCTAACACTGTTGACGCCACGGTCAAATGCGGTTTGAGAACGCGTTCCTACGATAGATTTCGCCAGCGAACCAAAATAGGTATGCCCTCCGGTAGCCACGACCACCGCGGTCGCCGTTCCACTCGCCACGTTGGTTCCCATCAAACAAACGTTAGATAATTCCAGCAGCTCACTTTCACTACAGGCCTCCGAGGAGGTTGATTTTTGGCTTACACAGCTTAATGCATCGTATTTTTCGATAGGAATTGCTTCACCAGTCAAAATTGCCTGACTGATAAACAGATCCCTTGAAGAAACCAATCTGAGATCAGCAGGAACCATATCTCCAGCAGACAAATAAATAATATCCCCCGGAACCAATTCTTTAATCGACACTTCCCTTTTAACCGGCTGCACGCTGTGTTTTTCACGACGCATTACCGTTGCGGTAGTTCTTACCATCGATTTCAAGGCTTCTGCCGCTTTATTGGTACGGTATTCTTGCCAGAATCGCAAAAATCCGCTCAGCAGTACCATAATCACAATAATAAATACGCCGGTAAGATCGGTTTCTTCCCCTTGTTTCATCGGCAGCCAGTAATCAGTGAAGAAACTGATCGCCGCCAGTACCATTAGGACAAAAATAAACGGATTATTAAAAGCAGCGACCAGTTGTATCAACGCATGTGGGGCTTTATCATGAGCAACTTCATTTGCGCCATATTGCTCAAGGCGTTCCTGGGCATCCTCTTCGGTTAAACCATTTAAATTGGCATTCAATTTGGATAAGGTTAAATCCAGACTATTTTTGGCCTCTTGTGCAACGACAAAAGGTTTGTTTTTTTCACGGCGATAATTTTCCGCTTGCCCTGTTTTCATTAATTTGGTCATAACGCATCTCTTTTTATTTCATACTCATCACGCAGGGTTTATCCTCCCAATTATTTTGAGAATAAACTGACGTCGAGATTTATTTATTGCGTTGCCAACCAGATTAATTTAAATCGAAATTAACAACGCTTGATTAATTTAACTCCGGGGTGCTCGTCCATAACGGCTCCTTACTACCACTTGGGTGAGAATAGTTTATTATTTATGATTAATAGTTTTGCCAGATAACAGTAAAATTTCATATGGGCAATTCTGATGCCACTCGCCAATGAACCGCGCTGACGCTTCTTTCCAGACTAACGCGACAAACAATGCCTTCTATTTCTTTTTGCGCCGCTGGCGTTGCCATTATTTCGGCACACACTTCTAATTGACCGGGACGAGAAATATCTGCGCTACATAAAGATTGCAAACGCAGTGCCATTCCATTCAATCCCTGCAATATTAATGTTCTCACCAATATTTCATCTTCAGTGCCGCAGGTTACCTGAATACGATAACGAACTTCCAGATCGAGAGCCTGTTGTTGGGGCTGTAGATTAATTCGATGAGCAGCTTCGCGCAGTAATATATTAGCGCTCAAAATAATCGCAGTCGCACACACCGCATGCCAGACAAGCCCAAGTCCGCAAAGAACGCCCACCGCAGCGGAACACCACAGAGTCGCCGCCGTGTTCAAACCGCGAATATTCATGCCGTCGCGCATAATAACACCGGCGCCCAAAAAACCGATCCCAGAAACAATTTGTGCGGCAATTCGCCCCGGACTATCCGGAGATGTTACGGCAGAGCTAAGAACAAATATCGCAGCGCCTGTAGCAACCAAAGCATAAGTGCGTAATCCCGCCATACGCTGACGCCATTGACGCTCAGCGCCAATTAATGCGCCCAAAGCCGTAGCGAGTAATATATTTAAGACGAACGGAGTCAATGACATGATTCTATCCACATTATTAATGGAAGAGTAATCATGTGCTATTTAGCACACAGGTAATTGTGCCGAGAGAATACTCAGCAATTAACTGATGTGAAAACCAGGAGGAAATAGAGAGTGACCGTTGAATACCATAATAAAATCCAAATAAACTCTTTCGATGATAAAACCATCGACTATTTATAATTCACTAGGGTATGCACAGTTCAGAATAAAACTTGAGGGTGCTGCCCGCCATGTTCGGCAAGCAACAAATCAGAAGGAGATGAGTCAGCTTGCCTTGCTTATTTGACTACAACTTTGGGTGTCCATTAATTCTCTCCACTGAAATTTCGCATAATTATAGGTTCGGGGAATAAATATGTAAAGCGAGGTTTTTTCAACAAATCATAAACGACAATAATTCATTAGGAAATATAATTAAAAACTTCGTTTACGTTGATAATTAAGTGTATTTCGCTTAAAAAAGGAAAATATTCTTATCATTGAATTTATTGCTCAAGGAAAAAATAATCTTCTGGCGTTCAATTAAGCCGGCTTATGAGTTTCCGTAATGCCACAGCGCACCTGATTTTTGCTCTCCCGCGCAGGGAACCAAAACATTTTTAGCTCCCCTATCACGAATTTACTCGTTTCAGTGACGGCTAACTCAGAAAGATTAACAAAAGCCCAAGCCCTGTATGAGACATTGCATCGCTTCGCGTATCTTATCCTTCGCAAAGATAATCGTGTTTATCCCTACCGCTCCCTGTAACTCAATCTGTATAAAGAATTCAATCTGTCGGGTTGTCAGGTTGTCAGGTTGTCAGGTTGTCAGGTTGTCAGGTTGTCGGGTTGTCGGGTTGTCGGGTTGTCGGGTTGTCGGGTTGTCGGGTTGTCGGGTTGTCGGGTTGTCGGGTTGTCAGCATTTTAGAGCTGATGTTCCCTTACTCAAGCATAAGTTCACAGCCACCAGCAGTTCTTTCATTCGTAGGAGCGCTATTGCATTAGCTATCGTACTTCGCTCGGGCCATTCAACCAGAGCGTGAGGAAGGCAAGGAAGATGAAAAACAGCAAGTTACCGCGATACTGTATTAAGCCAATCCAGTTTTTCTGATAAATCCCTTGGTAAATTTGCAGCTTTATCGGCCTTATAGGCTCCATTCTTTAGTTTTATGAACGTATTTAATCAGTTTTGCGATCTCTGTCGCATATATAACCCTAAGCATTTCGGGTCAATGGCCGATAGGTTTTAAAAGTACTCTATGCAGTTTATGTAGTTAATTACCAATGTGAATAAAGTTCTGTCCGGTTCCTACCTCTCCCTTCGATCGCCTTTAAGACGGAAATAATAATGAAAAGTGGAAGTACACAGCAATTAATAGATACAGCCACGCCTTCGCAGGCAAAAGTCATATTTATTAATAATATCCGCCTGGTTACTCTGTTTGTGGCAATTCTGGCTGGCATACTGGCACTGTTTGCCGTGGCCATTGGCACATCTAGCTACTTCTTAAAACAAAGTAATCAGTATCTTGAGCACGCTACTAAAGAGGTGGACATTCGTCTAGGTTTATCCAACAGCTCAGATTATCTCCGAGCGGCACGCTTAATTTTGATTCAGGCCGCTTCTGCCGCACGCATTGGCGACACGGAAAGTTATCAATCCGGTTTAAAAACGGCGGAGAATCGTCTGGCTGAATCGCAAAAGATGTTTGATCTTTACTTCAATCGCCCAGGTAAAGATAAAAATGAGTTAGCTCTGGATATACCGCTTAAGAAAGCTTACGAACAATATCGCAGCGAAGGGATGATGCCGATGTTGGATGCCTCACAACAGGGGCACTTTGAGGAAGTTATTTCTCTCGAAGCGGAAAAGCTTAAACAGTTAGATATGGCCTATAACGAACCTTTGCTCGCCAGCATTAATTATCTTGCCGAGCAAGCCAATCAGATAAATCAATCGGCTAAACAAGGGGCTCGGTTAGGTTATATCTTGATGGGCGGAGCCTTCATTTTCACCGTGGTTCTTACTTTGGTGACTTTTTTAGTCATTAGTAAAGTTATCATCAAGCCCATGAATGTGCTGGTCACCCGCATCCAACGGATTGCCGATGGCGACCTGACTCAACCGACTATTCCATTCGGCAAAAATGAAATTGGCCTACTCGGCAGCAACATTCAGCTGATGCAGGAATCATTATCCCGAACCGTTGAATCTGTCAGAAATAGCGCAGATTCTATCTATCAAGGGACCAGTGAAATAGCGTCTGGAAATACCGACCTATCAGCACGAACAGAGCAACAGGCCGCATCTTTGGAACAAACTGCCGCCAGCATGGAACAGCTAACCGCCACGGTAAAACAAAACTCTGAAAACGCTCATCATGCCAGCCAACTGGCAGCCAATGCCTCCAGCAAAGCTCGTGAAGGCGGTGATATTGTCAGCGATGTCGTGAGCACGATGGATAAAATATCCCTTAGCTCAATGAAAATCGCAGATATTACCAATGTTATCAATAGCATAGCATTCCAGACCAATATTCTGGCGCTAAACGCGGCTGTCGAAGCCGCCCGAGCAGGAGAGCAGGGACGTGGATTTGCGGTTGTCGCTAGTGAAGTTCGTCACTTGGCTCAACGTAGTGCGGACGCGGCCAAAGAAATAGAATGTCTGATTGAAGCTTCCGTTGATCTGGTCGGCGACGGTTCGATTTTGGTTTCTGACGCAGGCAAAGCGATGAAAGAGATTGTAACTGCGGTCACTCATGTTACGGATATTATGGGTGAAATTGCCTCTGCATCCGATGAACAAAGTCGGGGCATTAGTCAGGTAGCTCAGGCAGTTTCTGAAATGGATAATGTCACGCAGCAAAATGCCTCTTTAGTGCAGGAAGCGTCAGCGGCGGCGGCATCACTAGAGCAGCAGGCATCAATGCTGACTCACGCAGTGGCTGTTTTCCAATTAAATAGCAAAGGTAAAAACACGGGTGGACAACCCGCAAGTAACGCCAAGACAAGCAATAATTTTAATGCTAAAAAACCAGAACTGGATACGGAAAACTGGGAAACATTTTAAGCGAGTTACTCATGCCGATTAACTCTCTATATATCGGATATTCAATGTGTTAGCCGGTAGCAGGCTAACATTGATGTAAAAAAACCGGAGACAGGGAATCCCCTACTCCGGTTTCTTGTATATAGGCTTAATCAATTCAACGCGGTTCCACGAAAGTCCCGTCTTTGCTATCAATTTCGTTGAAGAACCAAACTCCCTCAGGATAATCCTTCAGTGAAACCAGATACATTACGCCCTCACTGAATTCCTCAACCTCAAGAACCACGCCTTCCCGTCTCGGGCCGCCGTCGGTTTTAACTGTCACTAGATCGTTAACTTTCATAGTCTTATCCTATCCTTAATCAATGCAGCTAGTGTAGTACATAATACAGTGAGAATGATAAGGTTTACGCGTACCAGAGTGGTATGCAACGGTAATTACCGATAGGTAGTATTTTAAATAAGGAAGCGCTGATAGGTAGCTTTCGAGGATAGATTGTCTGGAGGAAGAACGGGATGTTGCAAACGGAACGTAAAACTTGAGTCATGGCCTATTACAGATAACAAAAAACCCGCCTGAGCGGGTTTTTTCAATTAATCAGCGAGAGGCCGATTAGATTGCAGTTACGTTTGCTGCAGACGGACCTTTAGCACCGTTCTCGATAGAGAACTGTACGTTCTGGCCTTCAGCCAGGGTCTTGAAGCCTTGATCTTGGATTGCAGAGAAGTGTACGAACACGTCTTTGCTGCCGTCAGCTGGAGTGATGAAACCGAAGCCTTTAGACTCGTTGAACCACTTTACTTGACCTTTCATCATGTTAGACATGTTTATTTCCTTAATTAAAAAATTTTTGCCACCATGGGCGTGTTATAGCCGGTTATCAGTCGTTACTTATGGAGGCACTATGAAGGAAATTCGTCAGTGAAGAGCTATCAACGATAACGCTTTAAATATGAACTACTTTACTCAAGATGTCGTGCATAAATAGGTCTGTACCACAGGCCGAGACGCATTAACTCATGACGGGCTTTTAATAGCAACTCTTTTTATTACAGGAACCGAATATTGTGATTCACATGCCTAAAATTAAGGCAAAGAAGCCATTTTTTATTCACTTCCCCCGGCCACAACCTGTCGCCAGAACCATTTCATTAAATACCACTACGCCTGATTATCCGGCATTGGCGCAGATGCTTGATGCTGATGCTTGACGCTTTTCACCCTAACCCATGCTTTTAGCTATCAACGCCATCAGTTAAACCAGCTTATCTATAAAATTGCATTAACTCTGCAGGTTTTAGCCCTACGCCAATTTCGTTGCGAATGATTTTTTAAATAAGTGTTATCTATAAAGCTCAGTGAGCCGACAAAATAAAACCTGGCTTCTGGCTTCTGGCTTCTGGCTTCTGGCTTCTGGCTTCTGGCTTCTGGCTTCTGGCTTCTGGCTTCTGGCTTCTGGCTTCTGGCTTCTGGCTTCTGGCTTCTGGCTTCTGGCTTCTGGCTTCTGGCTTCTGGCTTCTGGCTTCTGGCTTCTGGCTTCTGGCTTCTGGCTTCTGGCTTCTGGCTTCTGGCTTCTGGCTTCTGGCTTCTGGCTTCTGGCTTCTGGCTTCTGGCTTCTGGCTTCTGGCTTCTGGCTTCTGGCTTCTGGCTTCTGGCTTCTGGCTTCTGGCTTCTGGCTTCTGGCTTCTGGCTTCTGGCTTCTGGCTTCTGGCTTCTGGCAGGCGATTTTAACCTTTTACTGCTGCGTTCAAAAATTTATGCCACAATTTTGCTATTATGTTCAGTAAGTTCTGTTGCTGAGAAGCTGTTTATGAAAACCAAATCCGTAACGCTCGATGATGTCGCACATTACGCGGGTGTATCCTATCAGACTGTTTCTCGCGTATTAAATCAGGCTCCGAATGTCTCAGACAAAACCAGAGCTAAAATAGAACAGGCAATGGCAGCACTGCACTATGTACCCAATCGCGTTGCCCAACAGCTGGCTGGTAAGAACAGCTGTACACTTGGGTTAGTCACAACCGATTTATCTTTACATGCGCCATCGCAGATTGCCTCTGCAATAAAGATAAAAGCCCGCCAATTAGGTTTTAGCGTCGTCATCGCCATGATTGATCATTTTGACGAGCAGGCCTGCCAGCGCGCTGTGAATGAACTCCTGGCTCAGCGAGTTGAGGGGATATTAATCAATGCGCCACTAACTCAGCAGCAAAGCGCAGAAATAACCCATCAATGCACCAATGTTCCCGTCATATTTCTGGACGTTGATCCGCAATCAACCGCTCATAGCGTGGTTTTTGACCCGTTTCATGGCGCCAGGCAAGGTGCCGAACATTTATTGGCGTTAGGGCATCAGAAAATAGTTCTGATCGCAGGCTCTAAAGACACAATTTCCTCCCAACTGCGCTATCAAGGCTGGTTAACCACATTAGCCTTGAGCGGCCTAAAGCCTCAGAAAGTGTTCTATGGAGACTGGAGCGCACACAGTGGCTATCTTTGCGCAAAATCCCTTTTACAAAGCGGCACCTCTTTTACCGCTATTCTGGTTGCCAGTGACCAGATGGCTTTGGGGGTTTTACGCGCCCTCCAGGAACAAGGTCTCAGCATTCCAAAAGATGTTTCCATAGTTGGATACGACGACACCGACGATAGTGCCTATTTTCACCCCCCTTTAACGACCGTCAGACAAGATTTTCGTCAGCTAGGCGAGAAAAGCCTGCAACAATTGGTCGCGTTACTGCGAACTAGCCATGGCATCCAGCTAAACTCTCTGCTTTTAAGCCCTGAACTTGTGCTTCGTCAAACAACAGCCCCAGTAAATAACGTTCCAATCATGTCACAAACTACACCACAAGAGCTTGCGGAACACAAATAGCGAATCGTCTGGGTACCTTGTAGTTCGAAATAAAATTACGTGTTATTGGCACACATATCATCAGCCATAAATAAATTTTACGAACCTTCTCGGAAAAAATTTTACGATTTTTTGCATAACCAAAAATAAATGCGATCTCACTCGCTTATTCATTTTTTACCCGTTTACAAGCGATTCCTTCCCCTTCAAGGTAAGCAAAACAAGAAATGTGAGCGCATAACATTTGTGTGGCTATATTTATGCGATTCAGTGTCGCCTATCGACTAAATGCAAGCCCCGATAATCAAACGGAAAAAGAAGGCTGAAAATGAATGCAGAGATAAGGCAAGGTAATCGAGAGAAATCACTGGCAAATATACTGTCTCGACGTGACTGGGAAAACCCAGGTATCACTCAATATAATCGACTGGATGCACATTCTCCCTTTCGCAGCTGGCGTGATGTTACTCAGGCTCGTGATGATACCGATTCGGCAAGTCTGCATTCTCTAAATGGATATTGGCATTTCAGTTATTTTGACCGCCCTGAGGCCGTTCCCGAGGATTGGATTACTCAGGACTTACCTAAATCAACTCTTTTACCTGTACCTTCAAATTGGCAGTTATTTGGTTTTGATACACCTATTTATACTAACGTCCAATATCCGATACCTGTTAATCCACCCTATGTACCTGACTTAAATCCCACGGGCTGTTATTCAACTGAATTCATGCTCAATCCCGACTGGCCAGCATCCGGTCAAACCCGCATCATTTTCGACGGTGTAAACTCGGCTTTTCACCTGTGGTGTAACGGCAACTGGGTTGGATATTCGCAAGACAGCCGCCTGCCTGCTGAATTCGATATTAGTCCCTATCTTCAAACCGGAAGTAACCGCATTGCCGTGTTGGTCTTGCGCTGGAGTGATGGCAGCTATCTTGAAGATCAGGACATGTGGCGTATGAGCGGGATTTTCCGCGACGTGACGTTGCTGCATAAACCAGATATCCATCTGTCTAATATCCAGATTAAGACACTACTGGCACCTGGTTTTCGCTCCGCGGAGCTCTCCGTTATGGCGGCGATCAATTTGCCTCTATTGCAACCTCATATTGCCGACAATTATTTGATAAAGGCTCAGCTTTGGCTAAATGATGTTCTGATTGGGCAGCAAGAACAGGACATGGGGAGCAAAACAATTGATGAACGAGGTAACTATCCGGAACGTGTCGAATTGGTACTACCGGTAGAATCGCCCCACTTATGGAGCGCAGAACAACCTACACTTTATCGCGTTGTTGTTGCTCTCAAGTCTTTGGATCAAGAAATCATTGAGGCGGAAGCTTATGACATAGGTTTTAGGAAAATCGAAATTGATAAAGGGCTACTCAAACTAAACGGCAAACCCTTGCTTATCCGGGGAGTCAATCGTCATGAGCATCATCCGCTGACAGGCCAGACCATAGATGAAGCTACTATGCGTCAGGATATTCAGTTAATGAAACGGCATAATTTCAATGCCGTTCGCTGCTCTCATTACCCAAATCACCCGCTGTGGTATCGTTTATGCGACCAACTGGGCCTTTATGTGGTCGATGAGGCTAATATTGAAACTCACGGGATGCAACCGATGAGCCGACTGTCTGACGATCCACGTTGGCTCAATGCATTCAGTGAACGCGTCACTCGGATGGTACAACGAGACCGTAATCATACCTGCATTATCATCTGGTCCCTTGGTAATGAGTCAGGCCATGGCGCAACTCACGATGCGCTATATCGCTGGATCAAAACTAACGATCCAACCCGTCCTGTTCAATATGAAGGTGGCGGAGCCAATACTGCCGCTACCGATATTCTCTGTCCGATGTATGCCAGAGTGGATCAAGACCAACCTTTTGATGCCGTGCCTAAGTGGTCGATAAAAAAATGGATTGGTCTACCCGAAGAGCCCCGGCCATTAATTCTTTGTGAATATGCGCACGCGATGGGGAATAGTTTTGGTGGTTTTGATCGTTACTGGCAGGCCTTCCGGCAGCATCCACGCTTACAAGGGGGGTTCGTTTGGGATTGGGTTGATCAAAGTCTGACTCGCCATGATGAAAACGGGCAAGCCTACTGGGCCTACGGTGGCGATTTTGGTGATACTCCTAACGACCGCCAATTTTGTATGAACGGATTGGTTTTCCCTGATAGAACTCCCCATCCTAGCCTTTATGAAGCACAGCGAGCGCAGCAGTTCTTTCAATTTACGCTTGTCAGCACCACCCCACTCATAGTGGAAGTAACCAGTGAATTTCTATTCCGTCATACTGACAATGAACATTTTTACTGGCGACTAGAACTGGATGGAGAAATAATTCAGCATGGAAATATACCTATTGTTATCGCCCCAGAGCTAAGCCAAAAGCTAGAGTTAGGATCATTACCAGCTCCCCTAAAGTTACAAGGTGAATTGTGGCTACACGTTGAGATTAAACAACCAACCGCTACCCAGTGGTCTGAAGAAGACCACAAGTCAGCGTGGCACCAATGGAAATTACCTACCATTCTGCCTTCATTAACCCACGCATCGAACACCGCATCGAAGCAAAATATCTCCGTGATTGGACATCCTCAACTTACATCTAATGAGCAATATTGGATTGTTGAAAATAATCGTCAGCGTTGGTTATTCGATCGACAAAGTGGTTTATTAGAACAGTGGTTAATTAATGAAAAACCGCTTTTACTTACTCCGCTTCAGGATCAGTTTATTCGCGCTCCATTAGATAATGATATTGGTATCAGCGAAACGACGCGGATTGATCCAAATGCCTGGGTTGAGCGCTGGAAACAGGCCGGAATGTATCAACTTGATCGCCGTTGTATCTCAATACATGCCAGCACAATGTCTAATGGCGTATTGATAACCGCAGATTATGAGTATAACGCTCCTCAAGGAGGTTTATTAAAAAGCCGTTGGGTCTATCATTTCAATGAACAAAATCAGATGAAAATTGAAGTCAATGTTACGCGGGCCTCAGGCTCACCATCTCCAGCCCGGATAGGCATGTGCTGCCAACTGAATCTTATCGAATCGCAAGTAAGTTGGCTTGGGCTGGGTCCACATGAAAATTATCCAGATCGCCAACTATCTGCGACTTTCAGCCAATGGACTTTGCCTCTTGAATCGCTACACACTCCCTATACGTTCCCTAGTGAGAATGGCCTGCGTTGTAACACCCGCAGTTTAAGCTATGGCAATTTACAACTAACAGGTAACTTCCATTTCGGGATTAGTCGCTACGGCTTGCAACAATTGATGGAAACATCACATCAACATCTGCTGAAACATGAAAAAGGGACTTGGTTAAACATCGATGGTTACCACATGGGCGTTGGTGGGGACGATTCTTGGAGTCCCAGTGTCAATGATGATTTCCTACTGAATGCAGAAAACTATCATTACCAAGTCTGCTGGCAGTTCAAATAATTAAGTAAACTAAGCCGGCTTTTTTATGGAGCAAGGTTTAGGATTTATACCTATATAACGGCCTATGGGTTTACCCATACAATTAAAATGATCCAGAGTATCTCTTAGTCCTGTAGTTATTCATTTTTAGCACTTTTATGCGCCCACCCTATTGGGCGCCTTTTTTATTTATTACTTTCTGTCGTACCTTACTTTTCACATCTGACTCGCACTCTACGAATGGATTATTCTCACAATGAGGATAATATGGTCAGCACTCAGAGGGGTTTATTAAACTATTAACCTTTTCTGTAAATCAGAAGCCATTGGCTACTCAATGAGTTCGCCATAACTAAAGAGGAATGATATGTCTTCAATAACCTCCGATAGTCGCATGGTTGCGATAGAAATAACCCAATTTGGCCCACCTTCCGTCTTGATGGCAGGGAAACGCCCTATCCCTACACCAGATGAAGGGCAAATTTTAGTCAAAGTTGCGGCTGCCGGCGTTAACCGGCCCGATGTTCTGCAACGTCGCGGCCTGTATGCCCCACCACCGGGCGCATCAGACATTCCGGGTTTAGAAATTTCAGGCGAAGTTGTGGCCTTAGGACAGAAAACATCCCGATTCAAGATGGGCGACAAAGTTTGCGGCCTGATCGCAGGCGGCGGTTATGCTGAATATTGTGTGATACACGAAACAAACGCCCTCCCGGTTCCGGAAGGATTATCAATGATCGAGGCGGCGGCGTTACCCGAAACCTTTTTCACCGTCTGGGCTAATTTATTTCAGCGCGGCGGCTTAAAAGCAGGAGAAACCGTGCTGATACACGGTGGTTCCTCAGGCATTGGTACAACCTCAACCATGCTAAGCAAAGCTTTTGGCGCAGCCAAAATAATTGTCACCGTCGGATCGGAAGATAAGCGAGAAGCTTGCCTGGCAATGGGCGCCGATGTAGCGATTAACTACCGTACTCAGGATTTTGTGGCTGAAACAAAATTAGCCACTGAAGGCAACGGTGCCGACGTCATTGTCGATCTCATCGCTGGTGACTATGTAGCACGCAATTATGAAGCCGCTGCGATGAATGGCAGAATTGTACAAATAGGTACGCAAAATGGTCCTGCTAAAGATCTGAACTTGATGCCGATGCTATTAAAACGCCTGACACATACCGGCTCGACGCTACGTTCACGAACCGTGGCAGAAAAAGCAATCATTGCAGAAGAGTTACAACTAAAAATTTGGCCATTGATAGAGAAAGGGAAGCTAAAACCACAGGTTTTTGCGACCTTCCCTATCAAGGAGGCCACCGCCGCACATGAGTTAATGGAAGCGAGCACTCATATTGGTAAAATTGTACTCACGTTCTAACCTCAAATAGTCACCCCGTGCTTGATAAAACAAGTAGAGCGTTCAATCTCATCAGGTTCTACGCTCTACTAAATTTTAGCTCAGTAAAGCAGGGAATTACGTCGTCACCAGCAGGTGATAACAGTGTTCAAAAACTCACGATACGCAGAAACTGCCTATAACAGTTAGGTCAGGTAATTCATCGAACTGATATACTTGAGGACGCATTTCTCGTGCTAATCTATAGTAATAGATAATAATTTTATCCGACTCATCTGCAATTACAAGGTCATCGCAATGGATATAATAAAAGAAATACTCATTGAAGACATTGAGAAAATCAATAAAAAAGAAAACCGGAATGGTCGTCTTGACTTTAATATTGAGTTCATTCATAAACATCCGTATTTGTGTTTGGCAATGCTGATTTCATATTTCTTTGTTTTAATTCTGATGCTTTTAACACCTTATTTTGGTACTTATTACGTTATTGGTTTTACTGCATTTTTTGTCATCATGTCAGCAATTTTATTGATGGAAATAAAGCCGATATTTAAATTTGAAGACATTGGTGTACTCGACCTCCGCGTTTGCTATAACGGCGAATGGTTTTTCAGCCGCGCTCTGTCTCCAGAAGCAGTGGCTAAATTGCTTGAAAATAAAAATATCAATGATGACTTTAAAAATAAAATTAAACGCATCATAGAAAATAAAGGCGAAATCGATTTCTACGATGTTTACGATCTGGCCTACTCAAAAAAGCAAGTCTCCTCGATTACTGACTCGAGAATCGTGCCTGTCTAATCAGATGATATGTACCTGATAAAAAAAGCCTTGATGATCAGATTATCAGGGCTTTTTTATGTCCATATTTATTAGAACCAATCACAGTTCAGTTAACATATTAATATTTCACTACATTAATTCAATTTTTCTACGTTTCTTAGCCAAAGGAATACGATACGTCGTCTATCGCCATCCTCTCTAAAACAACCTTATCTAGCACCATGATGCTCAGCTCATTGAGCATCATTGTCCTCAGAATATTCAGAACCAAAATCACCTAATGGGACACTCTGCATAAGTGCCACTCCATTACTTGCTCTGCCACTAACCGGAATGTTCTGTTTGCTCGCAATTCGCCACAAAAGTGCAATTAATTGTTTAAAAAAAGTTATATTATTTATCACTGACTAAAATAATCTAGGCCGGATATCTGATGAATTCTAACTCTATCGCCCCAGATCCGATGATTCTCACTCTCCCTCACCAACATTGGGGCAAGAATGAGCATGTCATTCCCGATGCAATTGAAGCCTTAGAACAGGGAAAAGTTCTTTTTTTACCGAATCTGGCTTTCCCGTTAAGCTCACAAGAGAAGCAATTACTGAACCCAGCGCTGGTCGATATAAAACGCAAAAACATCAGTTTCAAACCTCTGGAAGGTGAACTTACTGGTGTGACGGATGAAAGTAAAATCGAGCTAACGCGCCAGCTGCTTGAGCGCTATTATCAACACTGCGTTAGTCTATTAGGACAATTATTACCTGAATATACCCATGCCCTACGCAGCCCAACTAACAGCCTAAGGCTGCATCCAGTCGCCGCATGGCGGGACAAAACGTCCTGGCGCAAAGATGATAGCCGTTTACACGTTGATGCTTTCCCCTCGAGGCCTAATTACGGTGAGCGGATTATTCGTATTTTCACCAATATTAATCCCCACGGTGAAAATCGCTCTTGGCGAGTAGGTGAAGATTTTCAGCAATTAGCGAGCCGTTATCTGCCAAAACTCGATCGCTACTCACCTATTAGCAGTTGGTTACAGCATAAAGTTGGTATCACCAAACTCCGACGCAGCCATTACGATCATTTAATGTTGCAGCTACACGATAAAATGAAATCTGACGCAGATTATCAGCAAAATGGCCAACAAGTTGCGATCGAATTTCCGCCTGGTAGCAGTTGGATTTGTTTTTCAGATCAAACACCACATGCCGCAATGGGAGGCCAATATATGCTGGAACAGACCTTCCTATTACCGGTAAAGGGTATGAAACACCCAGAGCAGTCCCCGTTGAAAATTCTTGAAGCGCTCACTGGCCAACGATTGATCTAGCTATTTCGCTTATCCAATCCCTTCAGCTCGATTAACTGGAATGGCGCTGGTTTTTTCGAATAGAAGTCTTTGCCGCCCTCAGTCTTGATAGACGAGGGCGTTTCTTTATAAAAATTCCCACGTCGCTGTTTGCTCTATTCTCTTTGAGATTAGCCCTGCGAATTCTAACGTGCTTAAACAGGCTGTGATAAATTAATTCAGTGGAATGATTTTTACGAAGAATACCGTAGCAATGAAAGTTGTCACTAACCTGAAAAATAGCACAAAAAAACGGCTCCTAGTCATAGGAGCCGTCATAGTACCGTAGTTTAAGGATCGATCTAAGGATCTCCAAACTTGGTATCTCGCGCAAAGCGTTCTTTATTTGGGCAATTCATATCAGAGCAAAAACCGGGGATTTCTAACCTGATAATTAGCCGTTATTGCCTGTCTTTACAGGGCAACAACATTGGCCGCCGAAGGCCCTTTTGCGCCGTTCTCAATCGAGAACTCTACGCGCTGACCTTCATCCAGCGTTTTAAAATCGTTGCTCTGGATAGCAGAGAAATGCACGAATACATCTTTGCCACCGTCCGCTGGGGTAATAAAACCAAAGCCTTTACCCGCGTCAAACCATTTTACTAAACCAGTCATTTTATTAGACATAGCGATACTTCCTTCATTTATTTAAGCTGCCATAAGGCAAGAGAGGTCTGTCTTTCAGTTATTTCTTATGGGGCACTTAAGAAGGAGTTTCGCGGTGAAGAGGTATCTATTGAGGATAACGCTAATACTGTGAACTGCTTTACTAAAACTGCTTTCATAAGGTCTGTGTTCCAAACCGATGACGCATTAAACCAGTACGGCTCATAAATAGCAAGCTAATATATCACACTAATAGCATATAAGTTTGTTTACAGATAAAAATCAGTCATTTGAACTATACATTTTTGTTAAGTCAGACCATAAGTCGAGATGGTTAATAACCGAAAGTCATCACTGAACACCCTAATCCAATGACTCATACGTACCAAACCTGATTTAAACTCGTTGTGCTTATGCTCTGCAATCCTTGTTACCTTCTATAAAGCTTTTTTAATAGCAATCCGGCAGTCAGACCTTTCCTTTCTGGTTGCATATCCATTCGCTGTTGGGTCAGTAGATAAAACTCAGCTATAAAAAATTAAATATTTTTGATCTGAGGCAAAGAAATTAGGGGCGTGATAAGTAGCCTATAGCCGCAAATTGACAGGATTAACTGGAGGTCAATATGGTTAAAGTCTATGACAGAAATAGAAACCAAATTCGCCCTGGGCATCGCGTTATGGTCGCACAGTCAGGTTTGATTGATGTTGCGAAGGCAATACATGCTGATGGACTCTCTGATATTGAGGCCGAGCGCGCTCAGTGTGTTGAGTTACAACACGCCTGCGAACGTTATGTGCCTTTTGATCTAGTTCGTCTTGGCCAATAACGTCCTTAATAAGATTTCAATCTCTCATCTGACTTTACTCTCGTAACCACCAATAAGGCCGCCTGCATTACAGTGGCCTTATTGGTTTATTACGCCGCTATCACTTATGGCAGATTACAGGCCGGCTCAATAGCCTCGACGACTTTCTTCTGGAACGTCGCTAAGCGGCACAGTTTATTTTCACCTTCATTTTCGCAACCAGGAATATCGATGCTAACCATTCCGGCTGGGTTAATCGACAAATCCAACTTCTCCATATTTCTCAGCTGATTTAGCGTTTGGTAGAACATTTTAATCGCCACGAAGCTTTGTCCATGCTGATCTCGCCAACGTTCAAAAACTAATCCACCTCCCGGAGGGGTATTATCCGGCTGCAGCGGTAATGTCCAATTTAAACCCAGCATTCCGGCAACATTTGCAATATTGGTATCGTGGCCACCTAGAATAAATACCGCATTGTTATCGGGTAATTGAGTATTGCTTAGCGTTTTTTTAGTCGCGGGCTGTTTATCTAGCCCAGCCTTTCCCTGCTCAGGCTGTAAAAGCGCCACATTTATCTGTTGTAATAAAGGAGTTCCTTTATGCTGTGCTATATAAGGAGTTTTGGCCATGAGATCGAATTGCGAGTTATGCAAAAGCATCAGAGTCTGCCAATCCTCTCTCGTCAGCAAACGATGCCAGGCCACTATCGGCATACCCTGCGAGTTTTGTAGCAGAAATATTTCAGCCAGCGTAGAAGACAAAGCAACCGGGCCACTCAATGAAGCCTTGCTGCCTTCCTGATTTACCTGAACTTCGTTAGGTGATAGATCGGCAAAATTACAATCCATCCCTTGCTTTTCCATTTTCTGACAATATGGGGAAGCAGAAAAATTGAGTACCTTCCCCATTAAGGCCAGGGATTTAGCATAACGTTGACTTAATGTCGTGATAGGTGCGCCAAGCTTCTTTTCTATTGCTTCCTGCGTTTTTTTTGCATTTAAAGCGCAGATACCAGCCTCAACGGGATGAAACAAGGGATCGATCTGCTTTAAGTTCTTCTGATGAAATATTTTAAATCCACACTGGGGAGCAATTCCGTCTATTAACGCCTGACCAGTTAATAAAGTACGCTGGTCAATATCTGAATAAACGTAAACCTGCCCCTCAGCCGGGCATCTTTCCTTCGGCAATAATCCGGTATGACGGAAATATTGTCCGTAGAAGTGTCCCATTATCTTAACTAGCTGCTCACCTCTTGGCGTAAGATACCCAGCTTTGACCGGCCATTCGGGCCATTTATCGGGCGTGACCTCATTCATCAATTCCGTTTGCTTAGTTGGCGATCGCACGCCATGGCGGCTCAATATCACCACTTTTTCCAGCGTATATCCCACTTCTTCCGCCACTACTTTTGGGATAGTTATAGCACTGCCGATAAATGTTAATATCATTGCAGATAAGCTTAGCTTCCGCTTTATCGTTATCATTCCCCCGCTCCACTCATAATAAACTTTATCACGAGGAGTATGGTTGAGAACTGTGATTACAACAACATGATTCACTAATATATTTAAAATGCGAATGTATATTATTTTTTATTAATGAATTTGCCCCATGTTAGATAATGACATGCTTTGTTATTTATAGCCGGCTTCTGTAACCTCCTTACTATTAAGGTGATGCAATTGTTGCATCTTCGCTAACATATTAATAATTTCAACTATCCAATTCATTCTGGTCTTATATTTAATTTAAAAGCCAATGCAAAATGCAAAATGCAAAATGCAAAATGCAAAATAATATTGCCAAATTTAAATGGTTAAAATAGCCCCCCTTTAGAATTTCGTGTAATCTATGATTTACAATTTAAACAAAAGTTTACAGATAAGAAAAACAATCCATACATGGAATATGACCATGAACCTATTTAAATTATTGATTATTAACTAATTTATTTTATTTAAAATCACCTTGGCCTATTGATGATTACCTGTCATCATCAATATATATAGAATTTCCTTTCTGATATTGACCAATGAACTTATTTGGGTTCAGAATACTCCTGCTAACAAGGGTTTTTTAGCGTAAATATAAATTGTCCTTGGCAAGGTAGAGATAAAAAGGAAAACAGTATGTTTAATAATTCATTTAAAAAAATCGCACTGACAAGCCTATTACTCTCCGCTGCTGCAACCACCTTCGCAGCAACGACTCCCGCAGATATGACTTGTAAAGAGTTCCTTGACTTAAATCCTAAATCTTACACCCCAGTTGTATTTTGGGTGTTAAATGACACCACGGAATATAAGCAAGGTGACTATGTAGATTTCCAGGAAACTGACACGCTAGTCACACCGAAAGTCGTTGAAGTTTGCAAGAAATCTCCAGAGAAAAAAGTAACCGACCTCAAACAAGACATTTTGTCATTCGCTAAAAAACACATGTAGTAAAAAAGCACTCACCTAATAATGGGTGAGTGCTTTTCTTTTTATAATACTATTTTTAGTTACTGACTAAAGCAGCCAGACTTTTCACCTTAAATTATTACCAGGCCTTCACTGCATCGCCATGGTAAATTTTATCTGCTGCGGCCACGACTTCATTGGTTTGATAAGCTTTAACCAGATTTTTGATTTTCTCGCTGTCTTTATTATCTTCACGAGCGACAATAATATTGACGTACGGCGAGTCTTTATCTTCTACAAACAGACCGTCTTTCTTAGGCGTTAGGCCAATCTGACTCGAATAATTAGTGTTAATTACGGCAAGAGCCACGTTTTTATCGTCCAGTGAACGCGGGAGCTGCGCGGCCTCAATCTCGACGATTTTCAATTTTTTCGGGTTTTCAGTAATGTCCAGAGAGGTAGGAAGTAAACCAACGCCATCTTTCAGCTTTATCAGCTCAACTTTTTGTAATAACAGCAGCGCACGACCGAGGTTAGTTGGATCATTCGGTACAGCAACCTGAGCATTATCTTTCAATTCAGCCAGCGATTTTATTTTTTTAGAATAGCCAGCAATAGGATAAACAAAGGTAGTACCAACAACCGCTAATTTATAGCCCCGCTCCGCAGTCTGGCGATCCAGATAAGGCCGGTGCTGGAATGAATTAGCATCTATATCGCCAGTGCTTAACGCTTCATTCGGTAAGACATAATCCGTAAATGTCACCACTTCCACATCGAGATTGTATTTATCTTTAGCCGTTTTTTTGACCACATCCCAAAGAGGCTGATCGATACCTGCGCTAATACCAACTTTTATATGATTATCGTTCTTTTTATCCGGGCTACATCCGGTCAAAATTAAAGCACCGAATAACGAAAGGGCTATTGTCGAATATCTTAATGTCTGCTTCATTCGATGCTATTCCTTAATTAAAAATTAATTGCGATTCTTATCTATGCTATACGGTGCTGGATTGGCCGGTTCAAAATAATATTACATGTAAAATCTTAAACAACATAGATGAATAATGTATATCTTAATACCTAATTTGCATGCATTTTCATCAAGTTAAGCCACGACCTATCTGGCTAATTTTCGAGCGATACCGTGCAAATATCTCAATGAATAAAAAAACTGGGAAATGGAGCTAAATTGTTTGCTATAGATAGGCCTAGAGTGTCTCATCGATATCGTTGACCGATGATCTACATAACTAAATACATCCCTCCGGTTGAGGGAAATAACCGAAGTGCCATTAGTAATCTATTGTTGATTGAGAATAATGCAATAGGGTGGGATTAACTATTCCTGTTTATTAAACAACAAAGCCTCGTTCAAGCGAGGCCTTCTAGTAGAGATACTGGCTAATTTATTAACCTTATTTAGTTCATTTTAAATATTTCGTGCGTACGTCAGTTGTTTTTATCTTTATAGACCAACGATTGCCATAGGATAACGTAGTTCCAAAGGATATTTGCACTCTTGTTGATTCAAACCATGACAGCAAAACCGAAACATTAGCTCAGTTCTTATGTTGAGATTTCCGTTTATCGCGTAACTCTAGTTTATGTGTATACATAGAAGAATCTGCAACAGCTAGTAATGCTTTTATTGTAGTGAACTTATCAAAATCGCAGTTAGCATAACCCACGCTGAAACAGATATCATACCCTCGTCGTTCACGACGATTTCTTTGCTCTAAGGCAATTTTAAAGCGACTGAGTATGTCCACCATATCTTTGCAGCTAGATGCCGTCAGTAGCGCCACAAATTCATCTCCCCCTAAGCGGGCAACGATGTCAGTCTCACTGAAGAATAGTTGCAGTTCGTCCGCGAAAGTCATTAAAGCTTTATCACCTTCGGCGTGACCAAAATTATCATTGATCGCTTTAAAATTATTAAGATCAAAAAACACGACGCTGGCCGGAATATTATTATGTACGCAATAAGTTAACGCATGTTGTGCCAATATTTCGAAACCGCGTCTATTGGTCAACTGCGTCAACTCGTCAATAGTAGCCAATTGTACCGCGGCAATTTCTTGCTCAGCCATTTTTGCCAGATCACATAATAGCTGCTGATCGGTTTCATCCAAAGAGCGCGGCTCTACATCAATCAGACACAAAGTGCCCAGCTTACTACCGTTTGGCACCACTAACGGGCAACCCGCATAAAAACGAATGCCCGGTGCATCGATCACCAAGGGATTATCGCAAAAGCGCTGATCGGTTAACGCATCGGGCACCATCAAAATCCCCTCTTCCAAAATCGCATGACCGCAAAACGAGATATCTCGCGATGTTTCCGACTCGGCCAGACCTACGCTGGATTTAAACCACTGGCGGTTAACATCAACCAAGGATATCAAGGCAATAGGGACATTAAATAAGCGTTTTGCTAGCCGAGTGATTCGATCAAAACGTTCTTCGGGAGAAGTATCAAGAATATTATAAGCGAGCAGTGTCGCAATACGAGCGTTCTCATTCGGAGGTTTAGGGGGAATTTGCATCTTCTTATGCTCCTTTAGTTTATCTATTTAGCTTAGCAAAGATAGACCAAGAAACTTGAAGGTAAAGTAAGTTACCGTGATATAAGCAATTAAATTCCATAGGTTAAAGCGATAAGTTATATCACCGCCTGTTAGCAGACTTTTTTTCTATAGCGGTTACAGAAACTTCCAGATTGGGCGCTAAACGTTTTCTGAATAGCCCTGGATATTCCTTACCTATTCTTCCGACAGCAGATTTTTCAAATCAGCAGCAATGGGCGGGCATATCTAGCCAAGTGCGCTTTCTGTCTGAGTAAGCTTTCCGGGTCAAGCGCCTGAGTAATTATTCCTCTAAAATATCAGTATGTAAGAGGGTAGGTTAGATACCAGATTGAATGATTTCATTAGTCGCTTCCGCGCCGTTTTTGAATCCTACGCCTTCTATTGTAGAGATTCTTTTTATTCGCCCCCAAGCGTTAATTATCTCTTAGTCCATATTTAAGTAGCCGCGTGGCTCGCGCTATAGGTTATATGAAAATTCAAAGTCTACTATAATCTAAGTAGTCCTATTGGATTTTACTTATAAACAAAACACCGCTCATCATTTTTACTACCCAAGCACGTAGCCCAGCTAGCCATTTGTGTTACATCGTAGGATAAGCGATTACCGGGCGCTCGAGTGAAATAATATTTCACTGATTTTGGACACCTATTGACCGAATAAAAAAGTGAAGTCGCCCATAAATATGGCAGCCCGACATATCGACAATAGACTAACTGTGATGCGGGTCGCTGAAAAAATCTCGCCTAACTGATTGAATAGTGGCGGAGAGAGAGGGATTTGAACCCTCGGAGGGGTTTCCCCCTCAACGGTTTTCGAGACCGTCCCGTTCAGCCGCTCCGGCATCTCTCCGTGCTTATAGTTGCCATCATGCTCTTTTTTACGGCATGTTTACAACATCCTGCCTTGGTACCCAAGAAATCACATTGCGAGCGACACGATGATGAAGTGGCTGTGGAAAGCAAATCAACCGCAAGCGGAAGTGCTGATGCAATGGCATGAAGCACTGGCTATTCCTTTACTTTCTCCATTGGATGAAGCGGAGCAGCAACGGTTAGTCACCGTCGCCAGCCAGATTTTACAGCAGAAACGCATGGTACCTTTGCAGGGCTTGGAGTTAACCGCACTGATGCAGGCTCGTTTGGCGCTGTTATTTGCTCTGCCGGTGATGGAACTCGGTGCGCGGTGGTTAGATGGTTTTCACGAAGTCCTGATCTACCCTGCCCCATTTATCGTAGAAGACGACTGGCAGGATGATCTGGGGCTGGTGCACAGCGGCCAAACGGTGCAGTCGGGACAAAGCTGGGAACAGGGGCCGATTGTTTTAAACTGGCAGGATATTCAAGATTCTTTCGATCTCTCCGGCTTTAATCTGGTGATTCACGAGGCGGCTCACAAATTGGATATGCGCAACGGCGGTAATTCCAACGGCGTCCCTCCCATTCCCATGCGTGACGTCGCGGCGTGGGAATTCGATTTACACCGCGCAATGGATAATATTCAGGACGAGATTGATATGGTCGGCGTTGAGGGAGCCAGTATGGATGCCTATGCCGCTAGCGATCCGGCGGAATGTTTCGCTGTGCTTTCAGAATATTTCTTTAGCGCGCCGGAGCTTTTAGCCTCACGCTTCCCGGCAGTTTATCACCATTTCTGTCGGTTTTATTTGCAAGACCCCCTCGCCCGTCTGAAAAGATGGGAAAGCCAGCTGACAGAGAGCTAACGGTAATTTTTCATCTGATTTCAATATATTGACGAATTTTTCAACGCTAGCATTTGTTTTTCCAACCGAATCTGCATTTTTTGCTCAGATGCTGAGCAAACGCGCATTTCTACTGAATTTAGCGTTGACAGTTCAGGTGCCTCTGGATATTATGCGCCCCGTTCACACGATTCCTCTGTAGTTCAGTCGGTAGAACGGCGGACTGTTAATCCGTATGTCACTGGTTCGAGTCCAGTCAGAGGAGCCATATTAGAGAAGCCCGATTAAGGAAACTTAGTCGGGTTTTTTGCTTTTCATCGGTTATACCGAAAGCCTGCGCTATTTGAAACAGAAAAATCATACGGCCGGTAAACCCGGCCGCACGGCAAAGATACGCCTGTGAAAAGAACGATACCTCTGCTCGATGCCAGTTTTCACGACGGCGGCGCGACCACTTAGCGACCTTCACACGCTATGGGACGGAACCAGTATGGGAGATCTCCGACGACACCGCGCGCAACTGGCTGAAAGAAGCCTTAGGTAATACCCGCAATCTAGGTATTGAGTTCTCCATTGACAGCATATCCCCATACTTTCAGACACAGTTAAGACGGAACTGACCCGTTAGCATTGGTTGCTGGCGTTGGCATTACCCATAAATATAGGAAGCCCCGGAGCCCGTAAAAATATGAGTATCTCGATGAAAAAGGTGAGAAAAGGACGTGGACAGGCCAAGGGAATACACCTAAATGCATCGCTGAACAACTGGCCTGTGGTGAAACACTTTAAGAGTTTGAAATAAAGTATTATCTTGCTTTTCTGAGCACTAATGAAAGTTATTAAAAGCTCTCGACATGACGGTGGCGTCGGTAAGGTTGTAGAACAATTCGATATAATCGAAGCTATCCGCCTGGGCCATGTCTCTGGTTTTAGAGATTCGATTTCTGATACGTTCTTTTTTTAGGGGCTGAAGAACAATTCTACCACAGCAATTATCCCAGCAGCTGCCACGTCGACTTATACTCGGATCCGGTTATTGTCCCAGCTGAACCGTTGCCAGTCATCGCTACCATACTGACAGTTCTGGGATCCTGTGTAAAATGACGCTTTCCGCAGGTATACGCCGCCAGACGGCCATCAGCAATACGTCCAGTGCAAGTTCACGTGACAGCGTCGGTTTCATTGAGCAACCTACCAAATTACACGCAAAGAAAAGATCGATGACCACGAACATGTAGAGCCAGCCTTGCCAGGTGCGCGTAGCTGCGATCGACCAGACATCTTGGTGATCGTTGATGAAGCGGTACCTTAGTCTGGCTCTCTTGCAAAGTACCGCGCTACCTTTTTCAGAATATCTCGTTCTTCCTCAGCAAGTTTAGGCTGCGCTTTCAGTTTAAGCATCTCTGTTCTCGCCTCTAGTAAACCCACCGAAATAATTCAGGTGATAGCCTGAACGCAGTAGGAATCCCTATCATTTAGGGCAGGAAGGATGTCAAAACTTCAAAACTTCAAAACTTCAAAACTTCAAGTTTAATGTTCTTGGTTAATTTCTTCGAAACTTGCTTTGGTGACAAACCAAAATATCGTTTAAATTTTGAACAAAAATTCGATACAGAATAAAACCCACTTTTATAAGACACTTGTGAAATTGAAAGAGATGAATTTCTTAATAAACTTAAAGCATGGTTCATTCTTACATCTAATAATATTGCTGTGAATGTTGTATTCTCCATTTGCAACTTACGTTTTAAGGTTGCAGAACTTATACCTAATAAGTCTGCAGCCTTATTTAAGTTACACCCCGCGTGTAAGTTATCATATATAATACTATATACACGCTCTCGATAACTTATGTTAAGTACTCTTTCAAGCGATTTGATGAAACCTTGTTCTGATAAGAAAAAAGAAAGCAAAAATATATTGCAGCCCACCAAGAGCGAAACATAACGCGCCTACTTTTTGCCATCGGATTTGTGCCAGCATAGATTTCTTTTTGCAGTAAGCTTGACTGTCATCCTAGCGAAGAGCGCCCCTAACCGCCGTGTTTCTTTCGCAACCAATAACCTATTATCCTGCTTTTGCCAGGCATGCTTACGGCAGCGCCTCGATATTGAGTACAAAATCGGTAAATCCATGTTTGCCAATCTTATAGAGTCAATGCCCTTGTCTGAATTGACTAAAAGAGAGATTTATCCTTTTTGGGGAGACATTATTTGGGCCACCGCCGTTTTATCTGCATTACAACGCGCCAACGATAGATTTAATTCTTCCACATAACCGGGATAGTCCCCCCACTTTGTGACGTTAAATAACGGGGGATCATGGGGCAATAGCAGCGCTTTCGGTACTATTGGCTGCACCGGGCAGGCTTTGGCCAAGTGCTCGTTGCTGCAACCGGATAACAGCATCAGGCACAGGCTCCCGAGCGCAGCGGCTATTAGCCAGCAGCCGCCGCATTTGTTGTTCGATCGCATGATATTTCTCCTCTGCCTGACGCTGAGTTATGGCATTAGTGGTTAACGCCTCATCCAGTGTTTTCATCTGCTGGTCATATCCTTGCAACCGTTGCAGATAAAGCTGATTCTGCTGCGTCAGACTGATATTTTCAGAATTCAGTAATGTCGCGGTCTTTTTCAGTTGAGCAACCCACAGCCCGCCAACCAAAACCGCAAATAGCGTGGCAAGTAGCAGACCACGTTTCAAAACACTGAGCAGACTCATGGATACTGCATCCTCGGCAACTCAAAGTGCGGCCCATCCTTAAGCGTCGTCCAGTCACCGCCCCAGATCACAGGAATTTGTAGTTGCTTCGCCGCCTGTTTCATCGCCGCTGCAACCTGAGCAAACGCTCCCCAATCGTTCCAGGGAATCGTGTTGTTGAACCAAGGCGCCAAATCGACCGCATGACCGGTAAGATGCCGGCTATTGAGCGTTTGGCTCTTGCCATTAAGCACCATTTGCCGTTGACGTGCGCTATCACGCAGCCCTTCGATAACGCGAAAATCCACCTCGGACAATTTGAGTGCCAGGTACACCACCCGAACGAGATCCGGGTGTATGCCTTGTAGATTGCGTTGACTGATTTGACTAAAAGTAAAGTTACCCACGATTTTTCTCCGGACTCCCCAAGAAACGCCGCCACAGGTAACTCAACGCCGTACTCCCCAAGGTGCCAAATAAGCCTGCAATAGCAAAAGTCATGTAATGACTACTGCCATTTTCAAAGCTGAGTAATCCCCCCAAAAGGCCAGTGAAGCTTGAAATAATGATCTGACTTATTATTCCCATCCAACTCCAACTCCCCCTGTGCCCTTGCATATCCATGAGATATCTCACAACACCTCCCCAAGCTGAAAAAAGGCCAATAATTAACCAGGTAATTGCCTGTGTATCAGTCGGAATCTTTAACGTCATATCCCCTCCCCATCCTGTTCTTCACGGCCTTACGGGCCAGCGAACAATCGTGTTTTTCTGATTTCCGTACTGTTTAAACCACTGAGGATCATTCGCCATTACGGCCTCGTCCCTTTAATCTGGCCGTCACCAGCCTTTTTCCTGATAATTTTTCATAGCCCTCCCCATTCGTGATAAATAGATCTTGGATGCTGAGAAAGCAGATAAAAGCAGCAAAAATATAAATCCTGCTCGCTGCCATTAACGGATTCCGTTGGTGTTTTAAATACAAAGAACAAAGAATTTATTTTGTCTAACTGAAGGTTTTCATTGAACATCCATTTTATTCATCCAGGTAACCTCAAGCCCGTTGATTTGAGCTAACGAACATAATCTAATCGATATTTATAGTTTTTTGATACTTAGTAATTGAATTTTATTTTTGTGATTAATTACATAAAGACAACAAACCAACCTCACCATCTATAAGCAACTTAATTAATTATATGTGTAAAATTAAATACTTTATAATCAGCTTGAATAGCAATATAAGAATTATATTACTCTCTATTATTGATGCTAAGCCGCAGTTAACGTCAGAATGACGCAGGCTCAAGATTAATATAAATCTGCGTCTATTGGATTTAGTCATTTATGAAGATAATCACTCTACTCACCCACACTTACCTGATGATAAAAGCAGCAATGAAGTAATATCTGAATCTTCGAAATGACAGAGAAACTCTGTAAACACAGGGGACAAGCGTTCTATTTTTGCACATGTATTTGTTCATATTATTGAACAATTAGTTCAATCGAATAAGAAGGATCAATAAGATAAGCTCAATATCGCTATGTTTAATTAAATAATAAGCTAATTACACTGGCTAAAGAAATATAAAAAAATAGCAGCAAAGCATTACAACAACAACTTATTACGTTATATTTGGTAAAAATATGAAGCTCATCAATATTAACAAACAATAACCAAGGGTAGCCTTACAAAATTACTTTTGTTGCGATATATTGCGGGCATTCTAATTTTAAGGAGGAGTAGTTATGATGTATTTTGTAGTGGCAGATGAAAAGATTGTGTATAGCCTGAAAGGTAGTGTAGAGTTAACGAATAAAGAGTATTTATTATTTATCGCACTGGTTAATCATGCGTCAAACGGTCAGCTAATAGATAGGGATGATTTACTCACTTTGGTTTGGCCAGAAAGAGAGATGACGATAAACAATAACAACATCCATCAACTATTCAGTCGATTAAAAAAGAAAGTCGTTCTAATTAGTGATGATTTTGAATTACAATCTTTGCGAGGGAAATCTTACAAAGTAAACAACAAGAAGAACATGTCCGTTCGTTATATTAATCACAACTCTATCTTTTACAGATCCATCAAGGTTATATTTTCACTATATAGGAAAATTTTTAGACGAAATACTTTTCGGGATAATGCCGACACACTTTAATTATCGCAATAGAGTTAATTGTTTCCGCGATTTTATAAGGTGTTGAGCAGCCAGGGAGATAAAAACGTATGTTAACTTATTATAAGCATTCAAGGGAAAACCTAGGGAGAACCTCCAGTTACATCGCTGATTTTTCGATGATTACCTATAACAATAAAAAGTCAAATCTAGAATGAGATTGGCTAACAGCATTCATTAACAACACCAGACTACCCCATCGCAGTGACAGGATGAACACCACTTGTGTCCTTGTAAATTTATTATCCAGTGTGAAACGTTTAAAACAGAGGGTTCGGAATGACGCCAGACATTAATTCATCTTCTGCCGTACCCACGCAGAGACACCGGAGCTTCAGGAATAGAAACTCTGAGTCCAGTTTATATCAGCCCATAGAGCTTAACGATTTAGTTTTGGCATTAAAAAAGCCGAGACCACAAGGTTTCGGCTTAATTGAACCCATGAGGAAAAACACGGGCGCAAAAAGAGGAGACAATCGCGGTTAATAGGCCACAAAAGTACGCACGTCAGTTTCCATCAATTTAAAACAGCCTTGAAAACGACGCCCTGCCTTAAATTCCGGACTCAGTTCTCGCAATAACTCCAGTTCAAAGCGGCCTGACTCCAGTGAACATCCCACCAGACGCACATCCAAAAAATCAAAATAGCAGCGTAACTGCGGATAAATCGCTTTAAACAGACTTTCTTTGGCAGAAAACGTCAGCGTCAGCATTTTATTAAACGGCAGAGGTCCACGTTGTAATTGATGGTGCTCTGCATCGTTAATAATGCCCGGCCAGATTTCGTCAATCCGATCCGAACCAATCCAGCTTTCTACATCTAACCCTATGCCACTACCGCCGGCAGAAAGGCGTAACGGAATAATTTGTGCCGCGCACAATACCCGGTTGTCATTATGGCTCAGGGTGCCTTGGATGCCGTCTGGCCAGCAGGGCGCGCGGTCGGGGCCGTTTTCCAAATGGTAGTCCCTCGGGCCAAGCATATTGAGTACCTGCCTGGCAACAAAGCGCCCGGCCAGATACTCCGCTCGCCGCTTGGTGACCGCCTTTTGCAGGCTGGGAGGAAAGGCAATGCCGTATACAGCAAACAGATTGTCCTGATAGGCATGGACATCAAAATCACATTTCCCCAGTAATCCCTCATAAGGTGCCTGACCATTTAGGCCGACAGCCGGGATGGAGGAGAAGGCAAAGTTCCGAATAAAAACAGGGTTCACAGGATAATCAGACCAAATCGCCAAAAGGGATTTTATAGTAGTAGCTGAGGAGGATGGTCACAATAAACATGCCGTGATTTATGCCGCGTTTTAAAGATTAATTACCCGTTTAGCACTAAGTTTGCGCTTTGACACCGACATAACCACTTTTATAACATGGCTATAAGGCGTTAAAGTTCGCATAAATACTCTTAATGAAACACTGAATGCAAGTCTGAACGCCAAACGGGCGCTGGATACACACCAACGCCCGTAATTTCTGTTTGCGAGTTACATCCACAAACTCATTAATGGCCAGCCTACCAGCAGTAGCATGGAGATATATAACAGCCCCATAATGCCGCCTAATCGCCAGTAATCTTTGGATTTAACGTAGCCGCAGCCGTAAATAATCACGCCGGGGCCGGTCGCATAAGGCGTTAATACACCCATAATACCGATGGATAACACCAGTAACATCGACAGATGATCCATAGGTACGCCGAACAAACCTTTCCCTACCGCCAGAATGACCGGCAGCATGGTTGCGGTGTGTGCCGACAGGCTGGCAAACAGATAATGTGAGAAGTAGAACACCAGCACTAACGCCGCCACGGTCATTTTGGGTGAGAAACCGTCCAGATGCGTGCTCATGGTATCGGCAAACCAATCAATAAAACCGGAACGAGTTAGCCCGCTAGCCATAACAACTAACGTCGCCAGATTGACCAGCGTGTTCCAGGCGCTCGAATATTGCGTAATCGCCTTCCACGACACCACCTGCAACGCCAGCATTAGGGAAACCGCCAGCAGGCACACTGCCGTCGCATTAATGGCCTTGGCACCGAAGACCCATAAACACAAACTCAGCAATACCAATCCTATTAACGTCATTTCCTTACGCGTCAGCGAACCCATTTCCTGTAAAGCGGTATTGGCCCAGGTAGACACTTCGCTGCTTTTAGTCACGCCCGGTTTGTACAGCACGTAAGATAACCACGGAGCTACGATCAACAAAATCAAGCCTACCGGTAGGAAAGCGAGGAACCATTGCATCCAGCCAATATGAACACCGGCTATTTTACCAACAAATTCAATGCCTAAAACGTTAGGTGCCGCACCGGTTACAAACATGGAAGAACTGATACTGGTGCCGATAACCATCATCCACATCAAATAACCGCCGATACGGCGCGAGGACGGATCGTTGGGGAATGAATCAAACAGCGGCGGTAGGTTTTTCACTACCGGAAACACCGTACCACCGGTTCGGGCCGTATTCGATGGCGTGAACGGCGCCAGCAGAATATCGATGATGACGATGGCATAACCCAGCGTCAGCGTGCGTTTCCCCATAAATTTGACCATATACAGAGCAATGCGTCGGCCTAATCCGGTTGCCTCATAGCCGAGGGCGAAGATAAAGGCACCGAAAACTAACCACACCGTGGTACTGGAGAAACCGGCCAGCCCCCATTTCAGCGCTTCTTTACCGGATTTAAAGCTACTATCGGCCACTTCAGCCGGCGAGAATAGCACCCAGTCGGCAGATAATACGCAGACCGTCACAGCGATAAAGCTTATCGCCGTCGCAGGAATTGGCTCTAAAATCATCCCGACAATCATGGCAACAAAAATAGCAAAATAGCGCCAGGCTTGCGGTGGCATACCTTCTGGTGTGGGAATTAATAACAAGATCCCTAGAACAATAAAGGGAGCAAGGGCTTTCCATATCTTCTCTTGTGACTTCAACATAGAGATACTCCTATAGCATTGTTATTATTGTGTTTGTAAGGTGGACGATCGGGAATATGAGCCAAAAACCAGGTTAAAATCAGCAGATCGGCACTTCCTCCCGGACTCAAATTTCGAGCGATACATTGGGCATCGAACAGGCGCAGCCGAGCCTTTGCCAATGGCGTTTTAATGCCACCGTTAGCCAGAATCTCCGCAGCCTGATGTTGCAGCCAGTACAGCCCCGCCATGCCGCCACGAGACACCACATTGGTATCACCGTTAACCGCCATCAGTTGCAGCAGGGTTTCCAGCAAGGCGCACTCCTGATCTATCCCTTGATTTAACAAGCGTTGATACACCGGCAATCCGTGGGTTAATACGGTAGTAAAGCCGGATTCTGCCTCTCCTCTGGCCCCTGTTAGACCGTGTTGAGTAAACAGACGTTGACCTGCAGTTTGTTGCAGATTTCTGCGTTGTAATTCCCTTTCCGTCAGTCCGCAGCACAGTTGGGCGGCTTCCTGGCAAACGGCATCTGCGCTGATAGCCACGCCTCTGGCGGACAAACGCCCCAGAGCACAGCACAGAAGCCCGAGGGAAAACACACTACCTTTATGGGTATTAACCCCACCGGTAGCCTGGAACATGGCATTTTCGCAGGCTAATCCGAGCGGGCGCAGCGCAGACAATGCCGCCTCTCCCTGCAGGTGCTCAGTGGCTATCCCTTGCTCGATAAAGCGAGAAAACCAAGGTGCAATAGCCTCGGCGCTGCGATAGAAATCATCCAGATTCATATCCTTATGCGCACCGGTGTTAAAGCGATCCACCAACCCCGGCTTCGGCGTTAGATTGACCTCAGCCAATAGCGCGAAATAGGCCAGATCGGCATAGTCCTGTAGCTGAAAAGTCAGCGGGAATGCGTTATCAACAGGCAATAGCGGCATCGAGCATCCACTCCATTTGAACTAACAATTCATCCACTGAATGTGTTCGCTCCCGACCACACACGTTGGCCGGGCGGTTGCACAACAGACAACGACGCGGAGCCAACCCCACATCCCCACGGGACAAAATCCGTCCGTGGCTATCTAACACATCGATATCCCACAGCCGCCCCAACGGGTGCTTCATCTCAAGCAGTAGCGCCGCATCTTTTACCGCTTCAGCGGGTTGATTCAGAGCAATTAACCCTTCACAACCGGTCGGTAGCGGGAAAGCCTCCTGCGCCAAGGATTCCCAACCTTGTTGCCGCGTCAGCTCCGTCACCGTTTGCCATGCCCGCCCAAAAATTCGGCGAGTTAACGGGCTGTCTTTCAACGCCCCGGGGGCAACCACGGTGAGTGAAATCAACGTAGTGCCATAACGCATCAGCCATGCTCGCTGGCGGGCATAGCGTGCCTCCCGGCTAGTTAATAACTCCGGCAGGCTGATATTCCGATTCGCCGCCAAACCCGGTGAAAAGATATCCATCGCTTATTCCTGAATCTGATGCACAACGTCGATAACGCTGCCGTCGCGATAGCGCACCACCGCCACCACTTTGTCGGTGTAAGCAATGGCTTTCGGTTGACCGGTGAGTAGCAACGCTCGTTGATATAACCAATCAATAGTGACGACCTCCAGCCCAGCCTGCTGCAAACGCTCGGCTAGCTCGGGGCGCGCAGGATTGACAGCAATACCATGATCGGTAACCAAAATATCTACGCTGGAGCCTGGCGTAACGCAGGTGGTCACAGCATCAACCAGCGTAGGAATACGCCCGCGAACCAATGGCGCAACGATAATCGCCAGCCGTGCAGCCGCGGCGGTATCGCAGTGCCCGCCAGAGGCTCCGCGCAGCACACCGTCAGAGCCGGTCAACACATTGACGTTAAAATCGGTATCGATCTCCAGCGCACTCAAAATCACCACGTCCAGCCGATCGACAGACGCGCCTTTGGAGCTGAAATTGGCATATTGATTAGCGCTGATTTCAATGTGATTGGGATTTCTCGCCAGTGAGGATGCGGCCATGCGATCGAAACTCTGCACATCGAGCAGCTTTTCGATCAGCCCTTTTTCGTGCAGGTCCACCATGGTGGAGGTGATGCCGCCAAGAGCGAAACCGGCCTTAATATTGCGGCGGCGCATTTTATCCTCGAGGAAGCGGCTTACCGCCAGCGATGCTCCGCCGGTGCCGGTTTGCACAGAAAAGCCATCGTTAAAATAGCCGGAGCCAGCGATCACCTCCGCCGCACGGCGAGCAATCAGCAGTTCCCGAGGATTCGAGGTCATACGGGTAGCATCTGCGCCGATCTTATCGGCATCCCCTACCTGTTCCACCTGTACGATCAGATCAACCCGATCCTGGCCTATGCTGGCTGGATTATGTGGATAAGGAACAATAACTTCTGTCAATAACACCACTTTACCGGCGTAATCGGCATCCACCTTGGCGTACCCCAGCGAACCGCAACAGGCATTGCCTGTGTAACCGTTGGCGTTACCGAACGCGTCGCAGGCAGGAACACCGAGGAAAGCCACGTCGATCGCCAGCTCGCCGGATTCGATCAAATTGACCCGCCCACCGTGGGAATGAATTTGTACCGGTTCTGCTAGCAACCCGCGCGAAATGGCCTCTGCCAGTGGGCCACGTAACCCCGAGGTATAAATGCGGCTAACCACACCTTTACGGATGTGATCCACCAGCGGCGCATGGCACTCACTCAGAGAACTGGATGCCAGCGTCAGATTTTTGAATCCCATCGCAGCGATGGCATCCATCACCAGATTCAATGTCATATCGCCCGCGCGAAAAGCATGGTGGAACGAAATGGTCATGCCATCCTGCAAACCAGAGCGACGAATCGCCTTTTCCAGTGAGCTACACAGCTTGATATCCCTCGGTTTTTGAGCCTGCAAATTGGCTTTAGACGCTTCCCGATAGGACGTGACGGTCAGATTTGGGTTTTGACTTAGGGCATCAACCCGTTGTTGGCGTTTCATGATTAATTCCCTCTTATTCGTCGCGTAAACCGGAAAGCACAGCTCGTTGCAAGACTGCCCTAGCGCGTTCAATCACCGGGCTATCCACCATTTTGCCGTTCAGCGAAACCACACCCCGCCCTTCGGCTTCTGCCGCTTCAGCGGCGTCCACCACCGCTTGCGCATGGCGCACTTCTTTTTGTGTCGGGGCATATAGGTTATGGAGCAATTCGATTTGGCGAGGGTTAATCAGTGATTTGCCGTCAAAACCCAACTGTTTGATTAACGCCGCTTCTTGTAGAAAACCGGCTTCGTTATTGGCATCGGAATACACGGTATCGAAGGCCTGAATTCCCACCGCTCGCGCCGCCTGCAAAATGGAGCAGCGGGCAAACAACAGTTCAACACCTTCTGCGGAACGTTCGGTACGCAAATTGCGCACGTAATCCTCAGCGCCCAGAGCAATACCTATCAAACGAGGAGAAGATTGGGCAATCGCCAACGCCTGAGTAATCCCCTGAGCGGATTCGATAGCCGCCAGCATACCGGTACTGCCGGGTTCCCGGCCGCACTCCGCTTCGATACGTGCAATTTCACTTTCCATATCAATCACATCTTGCGCATCATCGGTTTTCGGCAAACGGACGATATCGGTGCCACCGCGAACGACCGCCTCCAGATCGTCCAGCCCGTAAAGCGAATCCAACGCATTGACTCGAACAATGGTTTCAACCTCCTGATATAAAGGATGCTGTAAGGCATGGAAGACCAAACGGCGTGCTGCATCCTTTTCCCGCAGAATCACCGAATCTTCCAGATCGAACATGATGGCATCTGCCTGATAAATAAAAGCATTACTGACCATCGCCGCATTGGCGCCGGGAACAAACAGCATGCTGCGACGCATTCTTTGCTTCATCTCTGGTTTCATGATTTTTGGCTCCAGGGCAGGTGCGGCAGGTCACAGGCTCTTAGCAAGGCTGTCTCCAAACGGGCGCGAAGTACGCAATCCAACGCCCCTTTATCGTCAATAATCACTTGCACCTGGGTTAATCCCAGTTGATCCAGTAATGCCAATACGCTGGCGCGAATGGCTTCTCCGAACTGTTTCTCCACACTGCTGTTGATCAGCAAATCCACTTCTGGCAGATCGTGGGGGGCAATTCGCACCATGACATCGCTCGACTCCAAAGTGCCGGCGACCGCTTCTCGGATAATTTTCATTATTCACCTAATTGAAATACAGATTTGTTGACCGCGCTGACCGGCGCTTTTGCAGGCTGAGCCAGCAGTCGTTGTAAGTAGTGGCAGGTCGCGGCAGGTACCAGCTTGCTAATGGTGTCCTTATCCCCCTGCGCCAGTAATTTGCGTACCCACGAGGCAGAAATAGCGGTTGCGCCATATTTCAGGCGCTCGATCTCCACCAGCTCGATGGACGGATAAGGTAAATCGGGGGTTTCCAGCCAGTAACTCATATCCCGGTTATATTTGGCGGTTACGGTGCAAAATGGCTCAGTGCCGACAAAGCGGTGAGTTATTCCCAAGGCCGGAGCCAAATATTGACGAAAGATTTTCAGATCGATTTCGGTATAACAATCGTCGGCCACCCCCTGATCTTTTATGAAATAGCAGGGGAAAGTAGCGCGGGAAATCATATATTCCGAACCGGCGTGCACGGTTAAATTGGCAATATCTTTTGTGCCGTTCAGTACCAGTTGCAGGCGATCTTGATAAGGAAAACGAGAGTTATCTTCTTTGACTAAAAATAGATGTAACCAATCGCACTGCGCCGCCGCTTGCCGTACCAAATATTGATGCCCCAAAGTAAAAGGGTTGGCATTCATAACGATGGAACCTATTTTCTTGCCCGGCTGGCGTAAGGTCGAGAGCTGGCGCGCATAGCGAGACAGACGGCAGGAACTGTTTTCCATCAACACCACAATGCCGGGCACACTGGCAATCGGGTAGAATCCACACTGTTTAAATAAGGACTGATTCTCAATTTTGGTGTAGATAAATAAGTGGCTGTGGTGCCGTTCATAGGCCAGGTTGACGAGTTCAGTTGCCAGCGTTAGCGCCAGCCCTTCCCCTCTCACCTGCTCGCTAATGGCAACACATTTAATAATATTCCCAGCAATTCCACCGCAGGCTACCAATCTTTCATCTACTGAGACGGTAATAAACACCTCAACGGAAGTATCAATATTTAAGTCGTTTTCACGTAAAAAATGCGTTATTTCCACAATCCTTTGATGGTCTGAACGCTTAATTATCCTAAATACCCTATCCATAATTTTCTCTCTGGAATAACCATTAAATAACAAATAAAACACAATAAACATATGCAATTAACAGATGAATCATGACTTTTTATTAAAAGTATAAATGCAATTAACGCATTAAAATTCTTATAAATTCTTATTCTTACTTTTTGAAAGCCCTGTTCAGAAATATATGCTAAACATAAAAACTTCTCGGTTAATTGACCTAATTCACAGTTAATTTAGTAAATATAATTTATTTTATGATTTTAATTGATTTAATTAGAGATAATGATTTTTTATTTGCATTAATCATTTAATTTAAATTATGTTACTCGTCGTTTTATTTGATTCAGCCATAAAAGGTGAATAACGTGCTTTCTGGTAAAGCCCATTTTTTTAAATGGCGTGGATTAAAGAACATTGCCTTCCCGCTGCGCATATTTTTAATGCTATTGGTTTTCTCCGTTATCCTGATCGGGGCAATGGATCGCTTTCTAACCCATAGTTTCGAACAATATCTGATCAATCAGGTCAGTAAAATGGCCATGAATCAGGCCAAAATTGTTGCCTCTATGGACTCCGTGGTTTCTGCGGTCAAGCAGCGAGACCAACAACGCTTAGCCCAAATTGTTACACGGCTAGGCACCAGCTCCGATTTTGACTACATTGTGATTGGCGATGCCAATTCCCGTCGTCTTTACCATCCTAATCCGGACAAAATCGGCCTGCCGATGCAGTGGACTAAAGAAGGCGCACTGGAACGCGGCGAGAGCTACATCATCTATGGCAAAGGATCGATGGGGAAAGCCATGCGGGCTAAAACGCCGATCTTTGATAGCGATGGCAAAGTTATCGGCGTAGTGTCCCTCGGCTATCTAATCAGTAAAATCGATCACTGGCGTTTGAGTTATCTCACTCCCCTCACCAGTTATTTTGTTATTATTTTGATTACCCTGTTGTTTCTTGCCTGGTTGTTTTCCAATCATATTCGTCGTCAAATGATGGGAATGGAACCAAAGGAGATCGCGCGGGTACTTCGTCAGCAGGAAGCCCTGTTTGGGGCGGTGTTTGAAGGACTATTGGCGGTAGATCCTGAGGGCAAGATCACGGCAATCAACCAAAACGCTCGTAAAATGTTACGGGTATCAGCCACGCCATATCAATTGGTTGGCCGTAGCGTTAGCGAAGTGGTTTCTCCGGATCATTTCTTCCTCGATCGGGAAGGCGGAAACCGACAGGATGAGTTGTGTACCTTTAATGGGTTAAATATCATCGCAAACCGTGCCGGTATTTGGACTGATGATATTTTTCAAGGCTGGGTGGTCAGCTTCCGCAGTCAGGATGATATTTATACCCTCAGCGCACAGCTCAGCCAGATAAAGCAGTATGTTGAAAATTTACGTACCGTTCGCCATGAACATCTCAACTGGATGTCCACTCTGAGCGGATTATTGCAAATGAAGGAGTTTGATCGCGCGCTGGAGATGGTAAAAACCGAATCGTCCTCCCAGCAGGCGCTCATTGATACCCTGCGCGATACCTTTAAAAACCGGCAAATTGCGGCACTGTTGTTTGGAAAATACCATCGAGCCAAAGAGTTGGGGCTGAGCTTAACCTTTATTCCCGGCTGTCAGTTGGGCATACTGCCTGTAACTCTCGGTGAAAATGAGCTAGCGGCAATCATCGGTAACCTGCTGGATAACGCTTTTGAAGCCAGTCTGAAGAACCCTGATGGAGATAAAAATATTGAAATGTATTTATCCGATGAAGGCCATGAGTTGATTCTAGAAGTCGCCGATCACGGTTGCGGTATTGACCCTGAGCTGCAAGACAGCCTGTTTGAGCGCGGTGTCAGTTCCAAACACTCAGAGGAACACGGTATCGGCTTATATTTGGTCGCGACTTATGTTCATCAGAGCGGTGGCACCATCACCGTTGAGAAGAACCCACCGCAGGGTACTTTATTCACGGTCTTTATTCCAAAGACCTATGATCTCAAAAGCTAGGGGATCCCATGGAATGGCTTAACATTTTAGTGGTGGAAGATGAAACGCCACTGGCAGAAATGCACGCGGAGTTTATCAAGCAAAGCAATTATTGCCGCCAGGTATGGTTAGCCGGAAATCTACAGCAGGCGCGTAGCATGGCGGCACGTTTTAAACCGGACTTGATCCTGCTGGATAACTACCTGCCCGACGGCTCTGGGCTAGAATTCCTGAGGGAACTGGCTCTTGAAGGCAGCAATTTCGGTGTCATTTTCGTCACCGCAGCCAGCGATATGGACACCGTTGCTGAAGCATTACGCTACGGCGTATTCGATTACCTGATAAAACCCGTGGCTTACGAGCGGCTAGAGCACTCTCTGGAACGCTTTAGTCACCGGCATCATGCTTTGCAGGAAGGCGATAAAGTCAGCCAGCGCCAAATTGACGCAATGTACAACACCTACGCCCGGGGTACGCAAAAATCGGTATTGCCCCAGGGTATCGATCAGCTCACTTTGGATAAAATTCAGGCTTTATTCGCCGATAGTGATGCCGAGTATACCGCCGAAAACGTGGCCGTGACCTTAGGGCTCAGCCGCACAACCGCTCGGCGTTATCTGGAATTCTGCTCTGCAAACAATGCGCTACAGGCGGAAATCATTTACGGCAAGGTTGGACGTCCACAGCGAATTTATCGCGCCAAAACGCTGGGTTGATCGCCCTTCCATCCCTCTCCGGCAAGTGCCGAAATCCTACGGACGCCAGAGGGGGGTGCCTCTCCCCTTCGATCATTCTTCATTTTAAATTGTTAACCTCTCAACATTTTCACTAACAATTATTGCCCAAACAAGAATTGATAAGCATGATGTTTATAACTCTCCCAAATTATTACAAAGTTATGATAAACGTCGCGCTGATTGACGACCACGTAGTGGTTCGTTCCGGGTTTGCTCAATTATTATCTTTAGAAAAGGATATTCGCATTGTCGGCGAGTACGGCAGCGCCGCTGAAGCCTGGCAAAATCTGCTAACCACCAATGTTGACGTTGCGGTTCTGGATATCTCTATGCCGGATGAAAGTGGGTTGAGCCTGCTCAAGCGTCTGCGCCAACAGCATCCGCAGTTTCGCGCCATTATTCTGAGCATTTATGACACCACCGCCTTTGTGCAAAGTGCGGTCGATGCCGGAGCCAGCGGTTACCTAACTAAGCGCTGCGGCCCGGAAGAACTGGTGCAGGCAGTGCGATCCGTTAGCGGCGGCGGGCTGTATCTGTGTGCCAATGCGCTGCAAGCGCTGCGCCACATGCCTCAGCAACCTAAGCAGTTGAATGTCTTAACGCCTCGGGAAAAGGAGGTGTTTCAACTTCTGGTCAGCGGCGTTAGCGTAAAGTCCATTGCCGATCAGCTCGCTCTCAGCCATAAAACCATTCACGTTCATCGCGCCAATATTTTGGGTAAGTTGAACTGTGAAACAACGGTCGAACTGGTTCACTTTGCACTACACCATCAACTGCTGACCGCTCACTGACATGCTACGGCTCCGCTCACTGGGGATTTCGCTATTCTTAGCGAGATCCTTCACCCTCAGTTGACTGGCTCTTTGGACCATCAGTTTTTACCTGAGCGATGAGAGCCAGAACGCCACTATACTGCTACCGCAAGGGTTACGTTTGGCGCCGCTGATCTTATATGTGGATAGCTAAACGTTCCTACGTCACCATTTCCGGTAACTCCTCTCGCGCAGACGTACAACCGCTACCGGTGATACTGGTTTGGGGTACCACGGCGATGCTGTATGTCGGGATCGCCTTTAACATCTTGCTGTCCGGCAGTATTTTCTACGGCAGTTTCACCATCCACTGGTGCGCGGATGACACTCTGCCGCTGAATAACTTTACTCAGCTATTAGGTCGGGGCTTCAGCGACGAACAAACTTTTATTGACGGTGAGGATGTGACTGACCGTTCCATCCAGCAACGGGATATTGGTGTGGTATTCCAGTCCTACGCCCTGTTCCCGCATATGTCTCTAGGGGAAAACATTGGTTACGGTCTGAAAATGCTTGGTCGCCCAAAGGCTGAAATTAACGATCGGGTGAAAGAAGCGCTGGCGGGTGTGGGCGGTTTTGCCGATCGTTATGTCGTTCAAATTTCTGGCAGCCAGCAACAGCGTGTGACCCTGGCTCGCGCTTTGCTCCTAAAACCCAAGGTACTGTTATTCAACGAGCCGCTAGTAATCTGGGTGCCAACCGGCGCCTCAGCATGCGCGATAAAATTCGTGAATTGCAGCAGCAGTTTAATATCCCTTCACTGCATGTTACTCACGTTCAAAGCGAACCCTTTGCCGTTTCAGACACCGTATTGGTGATGAATAAAGGCAAAATCATGCAAATTGGCGCTCCACAGTCGCTATATCGTCAACTTCAACCCGCACCGGGGGACAGTTATTTTCTGCAGATTCATCCCTACGGCATGTTCGTTTTAACCGACCAAAAAGCCTATTTGCTCATTGGCCATACACGATGGCCAGCCTTAACGGCGCTCGCAAAGGGATTACAATCTGCTTGATATGCAAAAAAAGGCGGGTTATGGTGCGAAAAATGACAAAATCTCAATAAGTTGCGCATTCTATGAGCAAACGATCGAAATTAACGTATTCCCCTTTGACATCCCCCTCTCACCTCGCTATTATTCGCCCCGTTCACACGATTCCTCTGTAGTTCAGTCGGTAGAACGGCGGACTGTTAATCCGTATGTCACTGGTTCGAGTCCAGTCAGAGGAGCCATATTAGAGAAGCCCGATTAAGGAAACTTAGTCGGGTTTTTTGCTTATGTGTTTTACGTTAGGATCTTTTTGTGCGGTTTATTTACGTTTACACGAAACCCGACGGGAAAATTTAAACGCATCACAATCGCTGAATAATAGTATTCATTATCAATAAGTTTATATATTCCTTCCAATTTAAAATCTAGCATTATGATTAAGCTAAGATAAATCCCAACGCCGAATACATTCATTTTTCTTTAGATCAGAAGCTGGCTATCGCGATGAAACAATAACGGATTGTAATCAAAAAATTCTTTTCTTGATAATATGTTAGCAGTGATTAGAATCTGTTTGATTGCGGATTGGTAGTCATTAATTGTGGTCTCTTTTATCTTACTATTCGTGTCTCTGTCAGCCGGGAAATTCAGCATGCTATGCTTGATATATCCTTAAAATAACGTTTTTTGGAGAGTATTTATGAAGTCTGTAATGATAATCGATGATCATCCCGCAATTCGCGTCGCTATCCGCGCCTTATTATCGCAGAACAATGAATTCTCAGCGATTTATGAATCCGCCGACGGTAATGAAGCGCTGGCAATGTTAAATGCCCAGCCTGTTGATTTAGTGATTATTGATATCGAATTACCCAACTTCGACGGTTTCTCTTTGTTGAAAAAACTGCAACAGCGTGGATTCACCGGCAAGTCGTTGTTCTTGTCAGCCAAAAACGAACAGGTTTTTGCCGTGCGCGCACTGCAAGCTGGTGCCAACGGTTTTATCAGCAAAAACAAAGACATTAGCGAAATACTCTTCGCCGCTCAAAACGTCCTGCGGGGTTATTCGTTCTTCCCATCCGAGGCCTTAAGCCAGCTCGCTGGGCAACCTTCCAGCCATGATTCGGTCAACCGCGCGCGCATGTTGTCTGAACGGGAAATTAACGTTTTGCGTTATCTGGTCAATGGATTGTCCAATAAACAAATCGCCGATGAGATGTTTATTAGTAATAAAACGGTCAGCACCTACAAAACCCGCATTTTAACCAAGCTGGGGCTATCCTCAGTGATTGAGCTGGCTGACTATGCGCATACCCACAATCTGGTGTAGCCAGCCATCTACATGGCTGTTTTTCCTGCTATTTATACTTGTCGCGCCTGCGCTGGCCGCACCGATAAATAGCCGGCTGGGATGTGATACCGGCCAACCGCTAACGTTACATAGCATCGCCAAGAATTACAGCGATGACCTGCTGTTAACGCCAGAAATCGATACGCGCCAATCCAGCCGCCGCACCCTGAGAGTGGGCGTGGTGATCGACGCTAACACCCCTTTCGTCGTGAATCGCGATGATAATTCAATCGAAGGCATCGTTGCCGACTATCTAAAAATAATTAGTGATTCCAGTCAGTTATCATTCCAGATGATCGGATACTGCGATTACGGGCTGGTGCTCAATGCGTTAGAAAACGGTCAGATTGATTTAATGGCAGGAACGCCGATGCTGGCGCAGCCGGGGCTAATTGCCTCCCACGCTTTCTTCACTAACCGTCACGTCGAAGTCCGCAGCAAAGATTGGGACCCAACCCAACGCCGCCATCCTGAAACCGTAGCGATTGTAAATAATGAACCGCTATCACCAGAATTTTTATTTAATTATCATAATGATAATATCGTCGCCTATCCCAACCAACTACAAGGATTATTGGCGGTGGCCTATGGTAACGCCGATGTTTTTGTCGCTAACGCGACCTCAGCCAACTACTTAATCGATCAGCTACAGCTGCTGACGTTACAAATCCGCAATTTCGCCCCCTATCACCCGGCGCCTTATTCCTTTCTGGCAAAAGCCAGCAATCAAAAGCTGATAGACGATCTCAATGTAGTGCTGGAATTGCTGCCCAGCCGGGCAACCGGCGATATTCAACAGCGCTGGTTTGGGAGTCGACATCACTACAATATCGATGCCAAAATGCTGCTCACCGAGCAGGAAATAGACTGGATTCATAGTCATCCGATTGTGACTTATCTGGCTCCGCTCGATCTGGCTCCCATTATATTCCGCGATCGTCGTACCGGGAAAATGGCAGGATTATCTGTCGAACTCATTAATTTGATTGCCCGCCGTACCGGTCTTAAATTTGAACCCGTTTTTATCACTAATACCGGTGAAGGGCTGCAAGATTTCCGCGCTGGGAAAATAGATATGCTGCCCGGCGTGGCAGTTCGCGATGGCCTTTATAACGATGCGCTATTCAGCACGCCCTTTTCCCAGTCATTATGGGGAATATTAGTGCGTGAAGACCGAACGGATATTAATAATGTCGCCGATCTGGCCGGTAAACGCGTGGGATTACAGGCCGGGAGCGTCTCTAATAATATTATTTCCAACCCATTCTTAAATCAGAAAATTAATTTTATCGAAGCGCCGGATACCATGACGCTGGTGCGCTGGTTACAGCAGGGCAAAGTTGACGCTATTTTGAAAAATATGATGACCGCCAACTTTATTGCTTCGCAGGATTTCAAACCCAATATTAAAATCGTTGCGGTCGCGAGTGAAGAGCCCCTAGGTATGGCTTTTGCTATCCGGCCGGAAGTGCCAGAGTTAAAAGCGATTATCGATAAAGTGCTGGATTCCATTGCACCGGAAGATCTGGATAGCATTATTAGCGAATGGAGCGTTTATAAACCCAAACCTGTGTATGCCTCGGATGATTCTATTGAAAGCCAATGGCTGATGCTGTTGCTTAAAATTAGCTCTGCGGTGCTGTTGCTATGCGGTTTATACCTTGGGTACCTGGTATTTAATAAACGGCGTCAAGCCAGCCAATTACATACCCGATTATTACAGCAGGAATCGATCATTAATGCCCTGCCGTTCGCTGTGTTTATCCGCACCGCCGACGGGCAGTTAGCGACCTACAACCGTTACTTTGCCGCCGATCGTGAAGATGAGCTAAAAGATCTGCTTAATCAAAATGGCGACAATGCCGACTGGCCGCTCATTACTCCGCTGGATAGACAAATTGATGATTTATGCCAACAGGTATTACAGGATATGCAGCCGCAAATGCTGGATATTTCAATCGAAATTGGCGGCGAGCTGCGGGATATCTTCCTGTGGATTATCCCATTAAATAGCGCTGAAAAAGGGCTATTAGGCGGCTGGCTGGATATTAGCCAGCGTAAAAACATCGAGCGCCAGTTGGAAGCCGCCAGATTAGAGGCTGAAAGCGCCAACCGAGCCAAAAGTACCTTCCTGGCAACCATTAGCCATGAGCTACGCACGCCGATGTACGCCATTTTAGGGCTACTGGAACTGGAAATTCGTGGCCAACAGCCAGTACAAAAAGAAACGTTAAAAACCGTGTCTAATTCTGCTCAATCGCTGCTTCGCCTGCTGGATGACATTATCGACTCGGCAAAAATTGAAGCTGGCCAACTTAGCGTACATCCGGTTGCGACCGATTTTCGCGCTGAATTCGAGCGGTTGTTGCAAATTTATCAGCCTATCGCCAGTGAGCGTCAATTGCGCTTTTCCAGCTGGATTGACGATCAAATACCGCCATTATTGTTGGTAGATATGCTGCGGGTGAAACAGGTTGTTGGCAATCTGTTGGGCAACGCTCTGAAATTTACCGAGCAAGGCGGCGTTTCCATTGATGTGACCTGGGAAACCACCGCCCCTCAGCAGGGAATAATAAGCATAGATATTACCGATACTGGAATCGGTATTTCCGATACGGCGCAGGCTTCACTGTTCCAGCCATTCAGTCAGGCCAATGAGGGTGGATCGCCGCGTTTTGGCGGCTCCGGTTTAGGCCTGTGGATTTGTCGCCAACTGGTGATGAAGATGGGCGGCGATATTTCTATGGAAAGTGAACTGGGCAAAGGAACCAGCCTGTTTATCACGCTGCCTCTGACGCTGGCGGAACTGACACCGGTGGCAACCGATAATCCACCGAGACTTTCCGCGATGCCGCAACAAGTCAGCCATCTGAATATTTTGGTGGTGGACGACATGGAGGTGAATCGTAAAGTATTACGCCAGCAACTGGCGTTCATCGGCCTGAAGCAGGTAGTCGCCGCCAATGATGGTGCGCAAGCATGGGCGCTGCTGCAAGAACAAACGTTCGATCTGGTCATTACCGATTACAATATGCCGGTAATGAATGGTTTTGAGCTGACTTATCGCATTCGTAACGATGAGCGGCTAAGTCATATTATTGTGATTGGCTGTACCGCCGATGCTCGTGAAGAAAGCGTGTTGCAGTGTCAAAAAGCCGGAATGGATACCTGCCTCATTAAACCCGTCACGCTGGATTCCCTACGTATGATTCTGGCACAGCAAGGTTTTATCACCGCCCAAGTCCCGACTGAGTTGATGCAGGCGGCTGAAGATACGCGCGCAATGCACAGTAAACTCCGCCAGCTTTCCGGTGGCAACGCTGGTGTGGAAAAAGAGCTATTGGCCTCGTTGTTGAGCAGTAATCAGTTGGATTTGGCGCGCCTACAGCAAATTATGACTCAGCTAAGTGACAATCCCCTCGAACGGGAAACAGATTACAAGGAAATTGCCAATCTGATACATCGCATAAAAGGCGGCGTTCAATTTGTCGCCGCGGAGGATTTAGTCGCAAGCTGTATTCTGTTTGAGGATTTGTTATCCAGTCGGAATCATCATGCAATAACCGAACACTGGCCAATATGGCAGGCGTTATTGATACAAACCAATGAGCAAATTGCCAAAGCCGCTGCCCGGTAATTCGGGCAAACGGCCTGTACCCGCGCCTGATAATAACGCCATCACCGAAAGAGGGCGTTTTACCCGTTTAATTCTGCCTACTCTCTATGACGCTTCTCTATAACAAAACAAAGCTCAGCGCCAATCGCCGTTTTATTAATACCCAACCTCCTAAAAAATAGCCTATTTAGCTCTAGTAGCCTTTATCCTACAAAGCTTGTAGGACGTTTCCTATAGAAATCAAAGACGCCTCTCATTCTGCTTGCAGGTCATCCCACCTACACTACGCGCTGATTAACCACGGTCGTTGATATCGCCATCGTCCGTGCCTCGCAGATCTTGCCCTCCCCCCCGAACAAGTCTGTGTCCTTAAATCATATAAAGTAAGTGAGATCAGAATGAATAAAACGCTACTGATGGCCCTGCTATTCACCTTGCCCGGTGTTGCATTGGCTGCCACGTCTAATAACACCATTAAGTTTCAGGGTGAGGTAGCTGAACAAACCTGTCAGGTCGATATAAATGGCTCGGCAAATACGCCGATTGTATTACTGCCCACCGTCGCTTCCGCCAGTCTGTCCGGCCCCAATAGCGTCGCTGGTAAAACCAATTTCACCATCAACCTGACCGGCTGTAATGTCGCCAGCAAAGAAACCAAAATCAGTTCGGTATTCCAGGGAATGAACGTCACCCCAGCCGGAAATTTGGGTAACACCGGTACCGCTCAGTTTGTGGCAATCCAACTATTAGACTCAACCGATCGCCCGGTCATTTTAACTTCCGGCCCCGTTGAGGTTCCGGGAATTACGCTAGCAACAGGCGCAACTTCGGCCTCTCAGGATCTCTCCGTGCAATATATTTCGGAAAGCGGAAATGCGGTCGCCGGTAGCGTGATGGCTTCGGCACAATACGCCATTACTTACCCCTGATAATTCCAGTGATGCTGGCCTACCCGTTCAGGCTAATTAATTCAACACGCCAAGAATATGAGATACCAATGACGATATACGCTAAAAACATCATTGCCTGCATCTTGCTGGCCTTGGCCAGCATTGTTTCTTTTGCAGCGCAGGCAAGCGTTGTAATGACAGGCACGCGGGTGGTTTATCCGGAAGGCACGCGGGAAAAAATATTACAGCTCAGCAACAAAGACGATAATCCGAATTTGGTGCAAATCTGGATGGATGATGGTAATAACCAGTCATCACCAACCAAAGACGACGTGCCTTTTTTACTGACTCCGCAAATATTTCGTATGGAGCCACAAAGCGGTCAGGTAGTTCGTCTGGCCTATATCGAACGTAATCTCCCCAAAGATCGCGAATCCGTTTTCTATCTTAACTTTCTACAGATTCCCGCCATGAAAGCGGATAAACAGGCCAATAATAAATTAGTGCTGATTGTAAAAAATCGCCTGAAGGTATTTTATCGACCAACCGCGCTTAATGAAAACACCGATAACCTGCATGAAAAAATACAAGTTAGCCTCAGTGATAATACCGGACAGAAAATAATCATAAATAACCCAACCGGATATTTCATTAGCTTACGAGACGCGCAGATGACGGTGAATAATAAAATCATTTCTTTCGCCAGCAGTGAGATGGTATCCCCAAAATCTTCGTCGATTCTGACGATTCCAGAAGGAATAAAAGCGATTAAAGGTCAGCAACTTACCCTTACGTTAGTGAACGACTACGGAGCGAATATCTCAACCATTTATAGCTTATAACTGGTTTATGTTTAATCAAGAAATCAGTGGGTATAGAAAGTGAAATTAATCTCTTGGTTGTCTTATACGCTGGGGCCGGGTTTGCTGATAACGCACTCCGCCTTTGCCTCAGTGCCTAATGATGGCAATAGAGATGAATACGTTTTTGAAGAAGCCTTATTACGTGGCTCCCCACTAGGCGAAGGATCACTCGCCAGATTTAATAAAGCGAATAATCTGGAGATCGGCATCTATCAGGTCGATCTCTATATGAATAATCATTTTATCGACAGAATAGATCTGAAATTCACGCAGCAAACCGCTGGGGTTCAGGCCTGTTTTTCTCTCGAACAATTGGCTCAGGCGGGCATTGCCGATAAAGCACTGGCAGAGGCCAAGAAACAAACAGATTGTCAGCCTCTGGAAATTTTATTACCGGGCAACACTCAGCACTTTGATTATTCTTTATTACGCTTCGATCTGGGCGTACCCCAAAGTTTTGTGAAGCAGGTGCCTCGGGGTTATGTCGATCCGAAAAACCTCAACGTCGGCGATAGCATAGGCTTCAGTAATTATAATCTGAACCAATATCACGTAGCTTATAACCGCAACGGCGTCACGCAGAATACCGATTCCACTTATCTTGGGCTAACCAACGGCGTAAACGCCGGCATGTGGCGTTTACGCCAACAGGGCTCCTTTCGCTATGACAATAATCGCGGCGGAAACTGGACGACCACGCGGGTTTACGCTCAACGCGCATTGCCAAGCCTGCGCAGCGAAATCACGCTGGGCGAGGGGTTTTCATCCGGCCAGTTTTTTTCCAGTCTGGGTTTTAGAGGCGTGACCATGGCAACCGACGACCGAATGCTGCCCGATTCCCTTCGCGGCTATGCGCCGGTGGTGCGAGGCATCGCTAAAACCAATGCCAACGTAACGGTTTATCAGAATGATCGTCCTATTTATCAAACTGCCGTGTCTGCGGGGCAATTCGAAATAACCGATCTTTCAGCCACCAACTTTGGTGGCGATTTAACGATCATCATCGCCGAAGCCGACGGTTCCACCAGCAGCTTTCGCGTACCTTTTTCTTCGGTGCCAGAATCACTGCGCCCCGGTTTTTCACGCTACAGTTTTTCCAGCGGCCAGATACGCGATGTGGGGAATGGCGAAACATTTAGCGAGCTAACCTATCAGTACGGTATCAGTAACGCCCTGACCGCTAACGGAGGCCTGCGTTTAGCCTCAGGTTATCAAGGCGTTATGCTCGGCGGCGTGTTCGCTCACTATATTGGCGCTCTGGGCTTCGACACCACTTACTCCAGCGCGCAACTGCCTAATGATGAACATCAAGACGGCTGGATGGTGCGCGCCTCCTTTAGCCGCACCTTTCAGCCGACGGGCACCACGTTATCTCTGGCAGGCTATCGTTATTCCACCGAAGGCTATCGTGATTTAGGCGATGTCATTGGCGTTCGAGCAACCAGTCGCGGTGAAACCTGGCAGTCCGGTAGCTACCAGCAGCGCTCGCGGGTTGAAATGTCGATGAATCAGAGTTTGCAGGACTATGGCTCGCTGTATTTCACCGCCTCGTCGCAGGATTACCGCGATGGCCGCAGTCGGGATAACCAATTGCAGCTAGGTTACGCCACGCTGCTCTGGAATCAGGTCAATGTGAATCTCTCCGTTTCACGCCAGACGACCGGCGGCTCGACCGGCAGCGGCAATTTTGAAGATCCGATAACAGGTATGCCGATCGAAAGCGGCTTACAAACGCCCGCCGGAAAAGAAACGCTGGCACAGCTGTCTCTGTCATTCCCTCTGGGAAGCAGCCCGAGTGCACCTTATGTTTCCATCGGCGCAATTCACAGCAATAGTAGCGGTACCAATTATCAAACCTCTCTTTCAGGCGTCACCGGTGAAGATCAGTCTGCCAGCTACAGCCTGGATTTCTCGCGCAGCCAACGCAATAAAGAAAACACCTGGAGCGGCAGTCTGCAACAACGGTTGCCGGTCACCAGCCTGAGCGGCAGCGCCTCACTCAGTACCGGTTACTGGCAGGCCTCTGGCAGCGCGCGCGGTGCTGTCGCCGTGCACGGCGGTGGCGTCACCCTAGGCCCCTATCTCAGTGAAACCTTTGCGTTAGTGGAAGCCAAAGGTGCCGAAGGAGCCAAAGTGATGTACGGGCAAGGTGCCAGTATCGATCGCTTCGGCTATGCATTGGTGCCGACTTTAACCCCTTATCGCTACAACACTATTTCCCTGGATCCGCAGGGAATGGATTTCAAAACCGAATTACAGGACGGCGAACGCCGCATCGCGCCTTATGCCGGTTCCGCGGTGAAAGTCACTTTCCGTACCCTAAACGGCTATCCGTTGCTCATTACCATCAAGCGTCCGGATACCAGCATCGTTCCGATGGGAGCCAACGTGTATAACCGAGAAAATATCGTGGTGGGCATGGTTGGACAGGCCGGTCAGGCTTATCTGCGTGCCGATGAACGACAGGGAAAACTCACGATTAAATGGGGCGATGGCGACCACCAGCGCTGCATTCTGCCTTACGATTTGGACGGCGTTGATGATAAACAGCCGCTGATCGCTTTTGACGCACTTTGTGCCAATGATATGCACTAATTCAGGAAGTTATATGATGTCATCAACCTCGTATTGCCAAAAAATTACGCTTAAACGCTATTTTCTCCCGCTGGCGCTATTTTCCGTCTCGCTCACACTGAGCCTGCCCGGCTATGCCAAATGCGTCTGGAAAGGATACAACCTGGGCGGCGACAGCAACGGCGCGCCCCTACGCTTTGGCAATATCAATATGACCAGTAATTATATTCAGCCAGTAGATTCTATTCTGGCTTCTAGCATTATCAGTCTGGTTCCGGCGCGAGCGTTAGCCAATCCGGAAACGGTGCTCTACGAGTGCGATCTGGCGGATAAAGACAGTCTGTACGAGGTTTTTGCAACCAATGGCGACAGTAACGTCGGCGGCTATACCAATATGGGGGATAACTATTTCCAAACCTTTTTCCCTTACACCGCGCTGAAACTGATTCACGTGGATTCCGGCATGGAATTCACCCGAATCTGGCAGCAGGTTCGTCTGACTAAATACGACATACTCGGTAATAAAATTCAAATCAAAGGCAAACATTTCAGCCAGATACGCGCAGAGCTAAAAAAAGTCGCCGCGGTGGATCGCACTCCCGGCCCCTCAACCTGGGGCTGTCCCGGCCCGGCGGCAGACACATATTCCGGTAATTACACCTGTAATCAGCCAAATGGCTATGTGGTGTTCAAAGGGCCGGGAGCCGATGTGCCGGAAACGGGCTATGACTCCTCCACCCGCTTCGATACCTGGGGTTCCGGTCGCTATATGGCTTTTGGCATGAATACCGCGCCGGTCTCATCCCTGAGCCGTAAAAACACCTGCGTGGTGCGCAATGTCACCCCTTATGTGGTTTTTCCCACGATTACCGTTAGCGAACTGGCGCAAGACCAAACCCGCAGTGCCAGCATCAATGTCGATGTGGAATGCCAGACGGGAACCATTTCCGGTATCAATAGCGGCCAAACCTCAATCGGTATCCAAACCTCTTTACCGGGGTATTTGAAAGCGCAGGGATTAGGTTTGGTGAATACGGCGGGCGGCGTGAGCTATTTGCTTTCCGATCTGTACGGCACCGACAGCCGCATCGCCACCGGTGTCGGTATCACGCTGGAAGACAGTAGCGGTGCGCCGATGAATTTTGTCGGCTGGGGAGGATGCAGCGGTAACTGTACCTCCACTGCTAATGCTGGGTGGTATCCCATTCTCGCGGGCGCCAATGCCAACGGCAGCAGCGCCGCCGGTTATAACAATTACACCACCCAATTTACCGCTACGCTGAAAAAACTGCCGGGGAGCGCACCAACCGCCGGTAAAATCGATGCCACCGCATACGTTTTGGTGAAAGTACAATGATCCGATTTCATACGCTCTGCACGCGGAAAAACCTGTTATCCGCACTAACCATGTTGCTGCTATTTATCATCAGTCTCAATGCGGATGCCGGTATTGTGGCCTCCGCCACCAGAATAATCTTTCTCCAGGGAGAAAGAGAAAATACCCTAATGCTGGCTAATACCAATAAATATCCCGTAGTGGTACAAAGCTGGATTGATGATGGTGACGTAGACAACACGCCGGATCAGGCCAAAGCCCCTTTCCTGCCGCTGCCTGCGGTTTTTAAAATGCAGCCGGGATCAATGCAAAGCCTGCGTATCATTAGCAAAGGTAATCAACCCGCCAGCGATCGAGAATCCGTTTATTGGCTGAATTTGTACGAGATCCCGCCGAAAGAGCGTTCCAATAATGAAGATAATCCGCAGGTCGCCATGGCGATGAACACCCAAATGAAAGTGTTTTATCGCCCAAAAGGACTGACTCACTCCCCCGAAGCTGCGATGAAGAAAGTGAATTTCACGCTGATACAGAACGCGGGTGAAACACGGCTGCGGAGCCACAATCCCACGCCGTATCACGTCTCTTTCGGGCAAATGACGCTGAGTCTCAAAGGGAAAAAGATTAATATCCTGCAGGAAATGGATATGATGACCCCACCATTCAGCGAACGTGAGTACAGCACCGAAAACCCCCTGCCCGCCAACGCTCACGGAGCCACGCTGACATACAGTTATTTTGACGATAGCGGGGCTCAAATTAGCCAGACTCAATCGCTTTAATCTGCGTCCTGCAGGCTTTCGTTCATCTCCTGAAGCGGTAATACACAGCGATTACCGCTTATTTCCCTGCGGTCTGGCACGCAAATAAGGGCATTTCCTCTGGTATTTCACTGCCCAACGCCCTAAATTATTACCATATTGAATCAATGGGATAATTCCTTTCTTCTTCCTGCCGAGATCCCTATGTCGTTAAAAATGATTGCCAAAGAATTAAAGCTGTCCACCACGACGGTGAGTCGGGCGCTGAACGGCTACAGCGATGTATCCGCCATTACTCGCCAGCGGGTGGAAGCCGTAGCCGAACGTTTGGGCTATCGTCCTAATGCTTTGGCAAGGCGCTTGAAAATGGGTAAAACCGATGCGATTGGGCTAGTTTATCCGTTTCAACCTAACGTGCTTAACGACGCCTCCTTTCTGGAAACCATCAGTACCATCAGCGCCGCGCTGGCACTGCATAATATTGATTTATTGCTGGTTTCAGATGTATCTCATGACCAACATCCGTCGTTTATCCGCCTGATAGAAAGCCAGCGGGTTGACGCGTTGATCGTGGCACACACGCAGCAGAATGACCGTCGTTTACGCTATCTGGCTCAGCATCATTTACCCTTTTTAGCGATGGGCCGCAGCTCACTGGATAGCCCTTATGCCTGGTTCGATTTTGATAATCGCGCCGGAACGCTACTGGCAGTAGAAAAGCTGGTGGAACTTGGCCATCGACGTATTGCCTATCTGGGGGGAAATAGCCAGCAAACCTATGTTAATCAACGCTTACAAGGTTATCTAGATGGATTGGCTAACCACCAGATTCCGCTGGACGAGGGTTACCAGCAGCCAATTGATAGCAACCGCCGCGCCGGCTATCTGGCCACTCTGCACTTGCTGGCGTTGCCGCAGCCCCCTACCGCCATAGTAACCGACAGTAATATGCTGGGAGACGGCGCAGCAATGGCGTTACAGCAACATAACCTGCTGGGTTCTCAAGGGATTTCATTGATTGTATTTGATGGATTACCGGCTGATTCTTTGGTTGAAACCACCGTCACGCCGATTGTTCAAGAGACTCGTGCTGCGGTTGGAGAAAAAATCGCCGATATGACGTTGGCCTTAATTGAAGGTGCGCCAGTAGAACAGCTACAGGTTTTGTGGCAACCAAAGTTAGGCGTTGGGGACACACTGCACAAAGCAAATTAATACTCTGATTTAAAAAGAAAAAAACCATTCTTTTCACTTAACTCCATCGCTAAATTTAATGTATCCGATGTTTGTTGACTCGATATTATTCTAACTTCATCACAGATCCGAAACGTTTCGGTTTAAGCCGAAACGTTTCGGATCAATGCTAATCCTCACTGATTCATTCCTAGCTTACCGAGAGGATTATATGGAACCAAGCATCCTGCGACTGGAAAGCCCAGCCACTGACGTCATCATTCGTTGCCAGCCATATGCAGAAATTCTTTATTGGGGACCGCACCTGCACAGTTTCAATGCCGAAGATATTCAAACCCTGAATCGGGCAGTGCCACACGGACGTTTAGACGTTGACGTACCGCTAACGCTGGCGGCAGAACTGGGGCATGGCCTGTTCGGAAGCCCCAGCGTGGAAGGACATCGAGACGGAAAGGACTGGTCGCCGGTGTTTGTTACCACCCAAATCGAGCATAAAAATAATCAGCTAACGATTATTGGCGAAGATGATATCGCGGGACTGCGCCTGACCTCAGAGCTGAATCTGGATAGCGCCAGTGGCGTTCTTAGCCTGCGTAACAGCTTAACCAATTTGGGCTGCGAAAATTACTGGCTGGATCGTCTGGCACTGACGCTGCCAGTCAATGAAACGGCCGATGAAGTGATGGCTTTCCATGGTCGCTGGGTAAAAGAGTTCCAGCCCCACCGCGTGACCTTGCAGCACGGTAGCTATCAGCAGGAAAACCGCCGGGGTCGTAGCTCCCACGAGTATTTCCCCGGCATGGTGCTCGGCTGCCACGGTTATAGTGAACAACAAGGTAAAGTTTGGGGTATTCATTTGGGCTGGAGCGGCAACCATCGTCTGCGCGCCGATGTGAAAACCGATGGACGTCGCCTGCTTCAGGCCGAAGCGCTATATTTACCGGGTGAAGTCAGTTTGGCGGAAGGAGAAAGCCAGTCCACGCCTTGGCTGTATGCCAGCCATTCTAATCACGGGCTGAATGGCATGAGCCAACAGTTACACCGCTTCGTGCGTCAACACATTGTCCACTTCCCGCAGCCCAAAGCCCGGCCGGTGCATCTAAATACCTGGGAAGGCATCTATTTCGATCACAACCCGCAGTACATTATGTCGATGGCTCGGCAGGCGGCCGACCTAGGCGTCGAGCGCTTTATTATCGACGATGGCTGGTTCCAAGGAAGAAATCACGATAGAGCGGCGTTGGGAGACTGGTATCTGGATGAAAAGAAATACCCCAACGGCTTGCAACCTGTTATCCAGCAGGTGAAAGATCTGGGCATGGAGTTCGGTATCTGGGTCGAACCCGAAATGGTTAATCCGAACTCTGATTTATATCGTGCACACCCGGACTGGCTATTGGCGCTTCCCGGCTATCAACAGCCGACCGGACGCTGGCAATACGTGTTGGATTTACAAAATCCGGCGGTCTTCGATTATCTGCTAGCGCGAATGGACTGGCTGCTGGGTGAGCATGACATCGATTATGTAAAATGGGATATGAATCGGGAAATCGTTCAGCCCGGTCATCAGGGGCGCGCGGGGTCAACCGGGCAAGCCGAAGCGCTGTATCGTCTACTTGATACTTTGCAATTGCATCATCCTCACGTCGAATTTGAATCCTGCGCCTCCGGCGGCGGTCGTATTGACTATGAAATTCTCAAACGCACCCATCGCTTCTGGCCTTCAGATAACAATGACGCATTGGAACGCCAGAAAATTCAACGCGGTATGAGTTATTTCTTCCCGCCGGAAGTCATGGGAAGCCATATTGGTGGCAAACTCTGCCACACCACTTATCGGCAGCACAATATCGCTTTTCGTGGACTGACTGCGCTATTTGGCCATATGGGCGTGGAATTGGATCCGGTGAAAGAAAGCAGCGAAGAACAGCGCGGTTTTGCCCGCTATATCGCCCTGCACAAATCTTTGCGACCTTTATTACACAGTGGCAACGTAGTGCGGCTGGATAGCCACGATCCCACGACCCTGCTGCACGGCGTAGTCAGCGAATCGCAGGATCAGGCGCTACTGATTGTCAGCCAACTGGCGATGCCAACCTGGTCTCTGCCTGGTCAGTTACGTATGCCTTATCTACGTCCAGAGGCTCGTTACCGCGTTAGCCTGCTGGACGTACCGGAACTGATTAGCGTCGAGCAAGGCGGGCATACCATGAAAGTATTACCCCCATGGATGATTCAGCCGATCGAAGCCAATGGAGAATGGCTGGCACAGGTTGGTTTAGCTTTACCGGTGCTGGATCCTGAAAGTGCCATTTTGATCAAGTTCGAACAATTGTAATTCCCGTTGGTAATGCGCGGCGAGGTTCGTCGCGCTTTCCCTGATGAATAACCCTGGCAGGCACCTGGCCGAGAACGATAACCAGCGAACCTGTGCAGAACATATTGAGTACCTTACGGGGGTTGTATGCAAAGTAGCCCATTCTTTAATAAGAATAACTCTAACTTTTGGATTTTTGGTTGGTTTGTCTTTTTCTATTTTTTTATTATGGCAGCCTGTTTCCCTTTCCTGCCGATTTGGTTAGCCGACGTGATTGGCCTGAGCAAAACCGATACCGGAATCGTCTTTTCCTCTCTATCGTTATTCGCCATTTGCTTTCAACCGGTATTCGGCGTGCTTTCAGATAAACTGGGGCTGAAAAAGCATCTACTCTGGACGATTACCCTACTGCTAATCTTCTTTGCTCCTTTCTTCCTGTATATCTTCGCGCCGCTGCTGAAATACAACACGCTGCTCGGATCCTTGGTTGGCGGAGCCTATCTGGGTTTTGTTTTCTCCGGCGGCTCCGGCGCTATCGAAGCTTATGTCGAGCGAGTTAGCCGTACCAGCGGATTTGAATACGGACAAGCGCGGATGTTTGGCTGTTTTGGCTGGGGAATCTGCGCCTCTACCGCCGGAATACTGTTTAACGTCAATCCGGACCTGGTGTTTTGGATGGGATCAGGCAGCGCTCTGATATTGGCCACATTACTGTTAATAGCCAAACCTCATAAAAACCGCTCCGCCGAAGTAATGAATCAATTAGGCGCCAACGAATCGCTATTTAACCTGAAAATGGTCGGCGAACTGTTTAAAATGCCCAAGCTGTGGCTATTTATTCTGTATATCATCGGCGTTGCCTGCGTCTATGACGTTTTCGATCAACAGTTTGCCAATTTCTTTAAGTCCTTCTTTGAGTCGAAACAACGTGGCACCGAAATATTTGGCTATGTCACCACGCTTGGAGAATTGGCCAACGCCCTGCTGATGTTCTGCGCACCCTGGATTATTAACCGCATTGGTAGCAAAAATGCGCTACTGATGGCTGGGATGTTTATGTCGATCCGTATTTTTGGCTCGGCTTTCGCCACAACGCCGCTGGAAGTGATTTGCCTGAAGATGCTGCACGCTTTTGAGGTTCCCTTCCTGCTCATTGGTTCCTTCAAATACATTACCTCAGTATTTGACGTGCGATTTTCCGCCACCATCTATTTAATTGGTTTTTGCTTCTCCAAACAGGTAGCGGCGATATTTCTCTCGGCCTTTGCAGGCAAAATGTATGACCAGATCGGTTTCAGCCATACCTATTTCATTCTTGGCTCGATTGCTCTGAGTTTTACCCTGCTTTCGGCCTTCACTCTCAGTGGCAAAGGGGTTTTAGATAATCTTTTCCCACGAATATTACTGCGCAGAAGTAAAGCCTAAGCGTTGTTCTTTCTTATTTCTCCTTATCAACCTCATTCCCCTTTGTTACAGGCAAAGGGGAAAAGAAATAAAACAGCATAATCTTGCACCATAACGAGCTGATTTTGCTGAAAAACAAGACAATAAGCTCATTCTCTCAGCAAACGCACGTTTTTAATGGTTTTCTACTTTGACAAACCCGTCCGCCCTCGCTATTATTCGCCTCGTTCACACGATTCCTCTGTAGTTCAGTCGGTAGAACGGCGGACTGTTAATCCGTATGTCACTGGTTCGAGTCCAGTCAGAGGAGCCATATTAAAGAAGCCTGATTAAGGAAACTTAGTCGGGCTTTTTGCTATTGCAAATAATGTAATTATCCGGCAAATAACATTGCCAGGCATTCCCAACAACGCCATCGCTCAAATGTGCTAAATGGCGATTATTTATGCCCATGATTACGCTAAATCAAAGGTTTTCCTAACTCGCGGGTTTGGATATTCACTTTCAATAGATAAAAAAAGAGCCAGACATCAATCTGGCTCTCCAATCTTTAAACTAAATCGCTCAGGTTACTTAACTTCGCCCATTGCTTTCAGTTTTTTCGACAGTTCACGACGTTCTTTCGACAGATCGGCATTTTTGATGATGTAATCATCAACACGATCTTCATAGTCGCTGCGCATGTTAGCGATAATGCCCTGCACGTCTTCAATACTCATGCCAGGTTTGATGTATTCGCCCAAGTTATCGAGCAACAGAACGCGTTTTTGGTTATCACGAATTTTCTTTTCGTTATCGACAATTTCACGCTGCAATTTATTTTTGCGACGAAACATACGCACGAACTCCAAAACGTCCTGGAAAGTTGGCTTGCTTACATTTTCCATTTTCACACCTTAGCTAAGTTTTACACAAATTCAATTGCTGACGGCCGGTTGTCTGTTCACCATCACGTCGCGACAACACGCGATCTTAACAATACAGGTTAGCAGCCATCAGAGACAAGATTCATTGACTTATCTTACCTTTTTTACCCGTCAGACAGAAATTTCATCGCCTTTCGCGTCCAAATAATCGGCTAGCGTCGCATGGTCATCTCAATCAAATCGCCCAGTTCTTTCAATTGGCGGGTAATTTCTATGCTCAACCACACATAGCCATAAATAGGCGCCTCGATTTGCTGATTTTTGGTAGCAACTTCAAGCAGTTTTTCCAATTCTACGCTGATCTCACTCAATTCGCTGGCGGCGACCTCCTCATACTCCGGCTGGCCGCTGAGCAGGCACTGACTTAAATTATCCAGAGTACGAATAGTTAGCAACTGAGTATGGCGCAGAGTTTGGACATTCAGCAGTAAAAAATGGCTTTCGCGAGACGACCAATAGGCATCGGCCAACAGTTCCAGCGTAGAAACCACATTGCGATACAGAGTTTGAATCGCATTAAATACCTCTTTATCAATACCCGATTCTTTGGTCGCCGAAGCGATATAACCGCGCATTTTGACCAATCGCGCTAACTCGCTTTTCATTTTGTCCTCTAAACGAGGACGATCGACCACATTAGGTGATAAATAAGCAGCATAGATAGTGCCGATGGCGTGGAGGCTGGTGCTTAATTGCATACGCCAATGGGTAAAAGCCCGCTGCGGATAAATGCTAGTAAATAACAACGCGAGTAAAGAACCCAAAATAACATCGGCGCTGCGCCACAGAGCGGTACTCATATCGACCGAGCCGGAACCGCAAACTAATGCCAAGGTTACACCGATCAATAAAGCCATATAAGGCCGATTGCCCAAGGTTAAATAACCGCAGACAAACATCACTACAAAGCACCAAGCGAGCATAGCGGTTAGAGAATATTGTTGAAGATACAGCGCGACCAGACCCGAAGCTGCCCCGCAGAGAGTTCCGCCAATACGTTGAATAGCGCGAGAAAAGACGTTTCCCCAATAGGAAAGCGGCCCCATCACCACGACCAAAGTAATTAGCGCCCAAGTGGCATCCGGGAAGGCAAGTAAACGCAGGATAAGAAAGGTTAGGACAAAGGCCACGCTAATTCGTAAAGCGTGGGCAATACGGTAATTGCTATAAATCAAATTATCCAGTGGCGTAATTGCTTTATCAAGGCGCACAGCACACTCACCCTATTCGTCAGGAAAGGGCTAATTCTAGCGGAGTAACCAACATCTGGCACTCCGCCAAACATGATAAAATATGACAATCTTGGCAATTGTTGTTGCCGGGTAAGAAGGTGTACTAATTTTATTTAAAATCGATGGCCATTTGTTCCTGAATGGTTAAACCGCGGCTGGACTCTACGCAACAGGCGACATAATCCGTAAAGCGCGGCGGCTTTGCCATTCCCAAACTCAATAATCGCTGATTATTAAAGCGCACATTTAGCATGGCGAATGAGCCATATAACCGCATAGCTTTTAGCATTAAGCGTTCATTACAAGGCCCAAATATATTTTTCAGCTGATTACGCATTTGTACCAAGGCACCGTAATCAACCTGCATATAATTTATTCCCACTGGTTTTTGTTTCGCGGCCAGAGACATCGCATTATCTATTTCGGCAAAACTAACGCTATTCTCTTCACCGGCAGAGATATGATAAATATAGTCAGGTAATTCTGGATGTAATAATAAGCAGACCAATGCATCTGCGCAGTAATCGACAGGAATAACGTCAATATGATCGTCCAGAGAACACATAAACTTCCGCATCATTAATGCCATACGGAAGACCCAGAATATACTGCTGGAAGGCTGGCAGCCTAAGCGGGTATGGCCAACAACAATAGACGGTCGGGCGAACACCAGCGGTAAATCAGGACATTGTTCTGAAAGCAGATTTTCAATGGTTGATTTGGATTTGGTGTATTCGACTAAATGCGCCTCACTGGCCGGAGATAATACCTGCTCATCAACCAGACTTCCTGCATCCGGCGTACAAGACATCGCCGTACCAACGTGTACAAAGCGTTTTAAACCTGTCACCTGAGCCATACGTTTGGCAAAGGCCAGTGTGCCTTCAACGTTAACCTTCCAGATTAACGGATTATTGCCAAAAGAGGCTACCGCCGCACAGTTGATAACATGAGTAACCTCATCCAACCGAGGATCGGAAATAAAACTTTCTGGCTCAGCCAAATCACCTAATAATATATGTCGTTCTGTAACTTTATTCAGATTTTGGGGCGAAAGATAAAATTTTTCTAAATTATGTTTGATACGGGCTAAGCCTTGCTCTGGTGTATTAGCCCGAACCAATAATAAATAATTAAAATCCGAATTTTCTATCAGAAGCTTTTCCAGCACTGCCCCGCCCAGAAAGCCCGTTGCCCCGGTCAATAAAAGTGTTTTCACCGTTTCAAACCCTATTAAGTATTTTATGTCGAGCATTGTATAAAGGGCTGAGTAAACGGAAGTTAAATAACTCGTTTAATGAATCATTAAAGTCAAAGTTATTTAATTTATAAATGATTCAATATTTTTTTAAGTATAAATATCATTATGTTCCGATTCACATGCGGGGTCGTTCTCATCTTATCTAACTAGGGTAACCCGAGATCCCCTCGGTTTTAGTGATGATAAAACTGACGTGAAAACTATGCTGAGATGATATTCTTGTTACAAAGTGAGTGGCTGCCGTGGGTAAATCTCAGCCCCTAAGCCAGAGTCAATAAAGGTCAATACAAAAGAATGGCAAAACCAACCTCATCACCGACGTTTTACGTCCATGATTACGAGACTTTTGGTCAACATCCAGCGCTGGATCGTCCGGCGCAGTTTGCTGGTGTGCGAACCGATCTGGATTTCAATATCATCGAAGAGCCATTGGTGGTGTATTGCACTCCGGCGGACGATTATCTGCCACAGCCCGAGGCGGTGATGATTACCGGCATTACGCCGCAAACCGCGCTGGCCAAAGGCGTCAACGAGGCTGAGTTTTCCCAACGGATTCATCAGGCTTTTAGCGTGCCCGGAACCTGTATTTTGGGTTACAACAATATTCGATTTGATGATGAAGTCAGCCGTAATATCTTTTATCGCAACTTCTACGATCCTTACGCCTACAGCTGGCAAAATGGTAATTCTCGTTGGGATTTACTGGATGTTATGCGCGCATGTTATGCCTTGCGTCCGGAAGGCATTATCTGGCCGGAAAATGACGACGGCCTGCCGAGCTTTAAACTGGAACATCTGACCAAAGCCAATGGCGTAGAACATTTACAGGCTCATGACGCGATGTCTGACGTACATGCCACCATTGCGATGGCAAAACTGGTTAAGCAGGCGCAACCTCGGTTGTTTGATTATCTCTATCAGCATCGTAATAAGCATAAAATCAATTCGTTAATCGACATTGCCGAGATGACTCCGCTGGTGCACGTTTCCGGCATGTTTGGTGCTGCGCGAGGTAACACCAGCTGGGTTGCACCTCTGGCCTGGCACCCGGATAACAAAAACGCCGTCATCATGTGCGATCTGGCCGGAGATATGTCGCCGCTGCTGGAACTGGATACCGACGCCTTGCGTGAACGCTTATATACTCGTCGAGACCAGCTTTCTGCCAATCAATCGTCTGTGCCAATCAAACTGGTGCATATCAATAAGTGTCCAGTGCTGGCTCCAGCGAAAACTCTGCTGGCAGAGAATGCCGAACGTTTAGGTATCGATCGCCAACGTTGCCTGCAAAATTTGCAATTATTGCGACAAAACCCGCAGATACGCGAAAAAGTAGTTGCCCTGTTTGCTGAAGCCCCGCCTTTTGCTGCATCCAACGATGTGGATGCCCAGCTTTATGACGGCTTCTTTAGTGACGCCGATCGAGCGGCAATGAAGATTATTCAGCAAACTGCGCCGCAAAATCTGCCTGCGCTGGATCTGAGTTTTCAGGATCGACGTTTGGATGAGTTGCTGTTCCGTTTTCGCGCCAGAAACTACCCCAATACTCTGGATGACAGCGAGCAGCAGCGCTGGCTTAACCATCGCCGCGAAGTGCTAAGCCCTGAGCGGGTACAGGAGTATGTGCAGCAATTGGAGCAATTCTACAATCTGTATGAAAGTGATAAAGATAAATTGGAGCTATTAAAATCATTGTACGATTATGCTCGCGAATTAGTGAGTTAACTTCTCGCCAAAATGATTACCCGGCGGTGCTATTCAGTCCGCCGATAACACCAATATTGAACATCAGGTTGCCGAGTCGTGCAGATCAGCACTGATAATAAAACAGCGTATTTCGCCCTATTCCAACGGCCAATTCTTTTTACCCGCAGATTGCGGACAAAAAAACGGAGCCAATCGGCTCCGCTTTTCATCACAAATCAATCAAGTTTTATTATCGTGCAAGTTCTTCATTGAACTGCGGTAATGCCTGACGGAAAACACGGGTTTTCCACAGCATATACGCCAGACCAATCGCCCCCCAAACCAGACCTAAGGTCATTGAGCTGCTTTCCAGGTTCATCCACAGCACGCCGACGGTACCTGCACCAATTACCGGCAGAATCAGGTAGTTGATGTGATCCTTAAGGGTACGGTTCAGGCGCTCCCGGATATAGAACTGGGAGATAACCGACAGGTTAACAAAGGTAAACGCCACCAGCGCACCAAAGTTAATCAACGCCGTTGCGGTAACCAGGTCGAAAGACACCGCAGACAACGCTACGCCACCGACCAACAGCACATTGATGGCCGGAGTACGCCATTTCGGATGCACGTAACCGAACACTTTCTCTGGGAATACACCATCGCGGCCCATGACGTACAGCAGTCGGGAAACCCCGGCGTGCGCCGCCATGCCTGAAGCCAGTACCGTGACGCAAGAGAAGCACAGAATCACAGACTGGAAGAACTTACCGGCCACGAACAGCATGATTTCCGGCTGTGACGCATCAGGATCGCTGAAGCGCGAGATGTCCGGGAAATATAACTGCAAGAAATAAGATACCGCGATAAAGATAATGCCGCCGATTAACGCCGTCAGGAAAATGGCTTTCGGAATCACTTTGCCGGCATTTGGCGTTTCTTCAGACAATGAGCTGATACCGTCAAACCCAAGGAATGAGAAACAGAGTATCGTCGCACCGGTTATCATCGGCACCAAATGGGCGTTCTCTGAATAGAACGGCTTGGTGCTAACTAATGTACCCGCACCTTCACCCTGATAAACGCCATGAATCAATAGCCCGACGAATACCACCATAATCGCTACCTGTACCACCACAATGATGGAGTTCAGGTTAGCAACCACGTTGATGCCGCGCAGGTTGAACAAGGTCATCAGGCTGACCAACGCCCCAACGAAGATCCACGAAGGCACGCCGGGGAAGATGGCTTCCAGATAAATTTTTGCCAGCAGAATGTTGATCATTGGCATGAACAGATAGTCCAGCAATGACGACCAACCCACCATAAAGCCAACGTGTGGGCTAATGGATTTCTGCGCGTAGGTGTAGGCCGAGCCCGCGGACGGGAAGCGTTTCACCAATTTGCCATAGCTAACGGCGGTAAAGAGAACCGCGATCAAAGCGATGGCGTAAGAAGTCGCGACGTGACCATCGGTCAAGCCTGAAACAATACCAAAAGTATCAAAAATGGTCATCGGCTGCAGATAAGCAAGCCCCATCATAACCACTTGAACCAACGTCAGAGTTTTTCTGAGTTGGACGCGATTGTTGGTGCCTGTCTGATTGGTGCCGACCTGAACAGCTGTATTAAGCGACATGATTCAGCCTCCCCATACCTTCGACCAGATTTGTGTTTGTACCACAAAGTCGAGAGGTGACGGGGAAACTTCGTATCTGCCTGGGATACGCAAGTGGGGTAATGAAAGCGGAATAGCGGGTTGAAAAAATGCCTGCTGCCCCATAATCGCTGCGTGTGCAGCGCATGCCGGTAGGCACCGACGCTAAAGTGAACAATTGCCCCATCTTTCTTTCCTCATAACGGCGATTTCATGGTGTGAATAATCGCACGCGGACCTATTTATCTATCCGGATCGATGCCCGGCCTCTTGATTTGTGAAAACACGAATGCAAAAAAATAACCGACGAGTTATTTAAAACGTCGGCTATTTCTTGGCGCGTATTCTGCCCTAATCCGAGATGAAAAGACAAGACGTTAAAACCATCCCAAACCAGTTTATTTCGCTCTGCGAAGAAAAAAAGCCCTTACCACGCCTTATAAGGCCTGCGCAGCGATGTCTACCTGCTCAATTGCCGCCCGTATTTTCTGTTTATTCAGGCTAATTGGCAGTGCGTGGATGGACTCTCCCGGCTTAAGAATTCGGGTAATCACTTGTTCAATGGCATCACGGTCGCGAATATTGACGTCTAGCGCGGCCAGATGGGTTGGTAAGCCCCAGACTTTAAAGGCAGCAATCAGGTCTTTCAACGCCTGTTCCTGCCCCAGCAAAGCGGTTTGTACCAGAATTCCGTAGGCCACTTTTGTTCCATGCAGGAAACGTGCGGTTTGCGGCAATACCGTCAATCCGTTGTGTACCGCATGCGCCGCCGCCACGCGGGTGAAACGCTCGCCTAATCCCCCCACCATGCCGCCACCGGCAATAATTGCGTCAACTACATCGAGGAAATCCTGCGTTAATTCGCGCCGCGCGACTGCCTGCAATGCCGCCTCGCTCTGTTCCAATAGAACATTACGCACATCCAGCGCCGCCTGTAGACCCAGACGCACCGTCAACGGTAAGGATTTAGGATCGCTGCTTAATACAACGGCTTCATACCATTTAGCCAAGGTATCGCCGATACCGGCCAGCAGATAGGCCACAGGAGCCTGCAAAATAATACGCGGTTCAACCAAAACCAAATGGTTAGCATCATTGAAAATTTCATAATTCAGCGCCTGCCCCTGCTCGGTATACCACACGGATAGAGGCGTCCAGGCGGCGCAGGTCGCGGCAATGGTAGGAATGACCACCAGCGGTAGGCCTAAGCGTCGTGCTACCACTTTAGCGGTATCCAGGACGCCACCACCGCCAACGCCGATCACCACCTGGCGCTCGGAACCGGCCACACTGACCAGTTCTGCCACGGTGGATTCACTGCAATGGCTGTTAAAGCGCGCCTTAATAGCATTGGCGGAATGAAATTCCGCTGGCAGATAATCCTGCGCGGCGTTTAATGCTCGTTCACCATAAATCCACAGCGCTTTTTCCAATACGGGCTGTGGATAGAATTCACTCAGCTTATCGATAGCACCGGTAAAAGAATAATAGTTGGCAGGCCCTACCTGCACGCGGATTGTGTTCGCACTCATGCCATTTCCTTGCTGATGTTATGAATTTTTTTTCAGTTGTTATCAACGGCGATTATTATTACTTTCTAACCTGTCTTAATCCTGTCCGGTCTGATTCATCTTAATGGCTAAGCCAAAGATGTTTAATAATTATTTGCTATAGCTTAACCCTATTAGTTCATTACTAATGATTTAAAACATGTTAAAAAACACCGAGAACAAGCGCATTTTTTGACGTTTTTTTTACGATTTTCGCCTGACGAAACGTTTTTATTACCCCACCGATAAAGCTAACTATTGGGCGGTATTCACCTATTTAGCGGGGCCGTTACAGAAACTTATGCCTACCCTCACCCCTTCTCGCCTGGAAATGCGCAATATTTCACTCTCGTTTTCCGGTTTTCATGCCTTACAGCAGGTCGATTTCTCGCTGGAAGGCGGATCAACCCATGCACTGGTAGGAGCCAACGGAGCGGGAAAATCAACGCTAATGGCGATCCTTTCCGGTGCGCACGGTCACTACAGTGGTGAAATTTTCATAGACGGACAGCGGGTAGATATTCATTCGCCGCTTCAGGCTAAACAGCTCGGAATTCACGTGGTGCAGCAAGAGGTAGATGTTGCTTTGGTGCCAAGCTTGTCGGTAGCAGAAAATATTATGCTGGCAACGCTGGCAGAATCGGGCCACCTGTTCAACTGGCCGCGGCTTTATCGTCAGGCTGAGCAGTTGCTCCAACAATTGGGTTTACCGCTGAACGTTCGCCAGCGCTTGGAATCCTGCACCCTGGCAGAAAAACAGCAGGTGCTGCTAGCGCGCGCCCTTTCCCACCACTGTCGTTTTTTGATTCTGGATGAGCCAACGGCTCCGCTGGATCAGGAAGAAAGCGCCCGTCTGTTTACGGTGGTACGCCGCCTGAAATCGGAAGGTATTGCTATCGTATTTATTTCTCACCGCATCCATGAATTACGCGAGATTTGCGATCAGATTACCGTGTTGCGAGACGGGCGATTTATCAGCCACGGCGCTATGGCCGGGCTGAGCAGTGAGCAAATCGTCGAGAAAATGCTGGGTCATCAGCTAGACGATATATTCCCTCCCCGCCGCCCGCCCTGCAGCGATAAAACCCTTTTGAGCGTCAGTGGATTGCGTGATCCACATAAACTGCGCGATATCAGCCTCCAGCTAAATCAAGGGGAAATTTTAGGCATTGCCGGTTTGGCAGGCGCAGGAAAAACCGAGTTGTGCAAAGCGCTGTTTGGCGCGATGCCCTGTACGGTGAAACAGGCGGAATTACGTGGTCAGCGCTGGCAACCGCATTCGCCGGATCGTTCAGTGACGCAAGGATTGGCGCTGGTGCCGGAAGAACGGCGCAAAGAAGGCATTTTTATTCACGAAAGCATTCCTATGAATCTGAGTGTATGCGCCGACGACAGTTTCTCCCGCTGGAGCATTTTCAGCCGCCGACAGGAATTAAACTGGGCTAAAACACTGATTCAGCGCTTAGGGATACGTACCTCTGCGCCGCAGCAGAAATTGGCTCGACTCTCCGGAGGCAATCAACAAAAAGTGGCTATCGGTAAATGGCTACGGGGAGACGCACAGATACTGATTTTCGATGAACCGACCAAAGGCGTTGATATCAAAGCCAAACAGGAACTATTCGGCCTGATCGACGATTTGGCGCGTCAGGGCAAAGGCATTATCTATGCCTCGGGTGAATTCTCCGAACTGGTAGGCCTATGTGACCGAATTTGCGTGCTGTGGGATGGTCGCATCGTGGCCGAGCTGAACGCCGCAGAAATTAACGAAGAAACGCTATTACTATTTTCAACCGGAGGAACACCCGCGTGAGTAAAGATTCGCCCCTACCTAATGTGCAGCCCTGGCGTCATCAGCTATTTGATTTTCTGTATAAGTGGGGGATGTTACTTACCGTTGTTGCGTTGATCGCCCTGTTTGGTCTGGCTTCGGATAACTTCCTTGATCCGAACAATATCATCAATATTTTACGATCTATCGCTATTGTCACGGTGATCGCCATCGGCGTATCGATATCACTATCTATCGGCGGTTTCGATCTTTCCGTTGGCTCTACCGCTTCACTGGCCAACGCAGTAGTGGTGTCGCTGTTTGTCTGGTACGGCTTCGGTACCACCGGCGCTATCATTGTGACTTTGCTGGTGTGCGGTTTGGTCGGGTTGTTTAACGCTTTCCTGATTGTGGTACTGAAGATCCCCGATATGTTGGCGACGCTAGCCAGCTTATTTGTCATTCAAGGCGTGGCGATGACCTACAGCTACGGCGGTTCTATCACCCAGAATATGCTGTTGCCGAGTGGCGATATGGCCGAAGGGCTGATTCCGGAGATGTTTTCGGCGTTGGGGCAAGTCCCTGTCATCGTGATTATTATGCTCATTGTGACATTAGTGGTGCAGCTTTATCTATCGCTAACCAAGCATGGCCGTCGTATGTATGCCATTGGCGGCAATCCTGAAGCGGCACGGTTGTCCGGTATTCGCACGGTTCGTTATCGGGTTTTGGCCTATGTGCTTTCCTCACAGCTGGCTGCGTTGGGCGGCATTTTGCTCGCTTCCCGCATCGGTTCTTCACAGGTTAACGCCGGTAGCGGTTACCTGATGGACGCGGTGGCCGCGGCCTATATCGGTTTTTCACTGGCAGGCTCAGGCAAACCAAACGCCTTTGGCACCCTGATTGGCGCGGTGATTCTCGGCGTGCTGCAAAATGGCTTGGTGATGCTTTCAGTGCCTTACTATGCAATGGATATTATTAAAGGGTTGGTTTTGGCGCTAGCGTTGGCGTTGACGTATATACAAAAGCGGTGAGGGTTTTCGATAATTCAGGCAGGATCATGTTTTGAAAGCTTTATAGTTCGGTTTTCTGTGTTTTTAATTCGGCCTTTAAGATAAGAGCACATCGCAGCCTGCTGAATGAAGAACAGAGGATAGGGCAACCCGCCGTGGACGGCGGAGCGAGACGCCATTAGCAGGGAGGCGCCCGTCAGCCGGTGTGATGAACGAGGTGTCCTGTAAAGCAAGCGGCTTTGTGCGGAGGCGCGGATGGTTAAGACTCGCGCCTGCGCGCTTTGACTTGGTTGAGGCTGTAGAAGTGAAATATTCACAAAGCAAATATCAACTGAAACCTGATCCGATTTCAAAGTTCAAAGTTCAAAGTTCAAAGTTCAAAGTTCAAAGTTCAAAGTTCATATTTTGAAAACCATAAAAAGCACGAAGGAAGCAAAATCGAGAAATTCATCAACCTGCTCCCCCACGACAAGATTGAATAAAAAAAGCCACTTTTCAGTGGCTTCATCAATCGCTTTAATTAAGAAAAAATCAGAAATCGTAATTAACACCAACCATATAACGACGACCGTCCAGCACTTTGTCGCTAACCGTGGTATCAACGCGCTTATCCAATACGTTGTATACACCGCCCATTAAACGGAGTTCTTTAGTGAGCTTATAGTTAGCACCTAGGTCTACAAAGGTATAAGACGGCGTGCGGCCTTTCAGGTTGGTACGATCCAGATATTCAGAGGTTTTACTACGGTAATTAGCCCGAATCCAGGTCGCTAGGTCTTCGCTCGTTTTCCAGTCCAGCGTAGCGTTTACCATATGTTTAGGCATTTGGTTTAACGGTTGACCAGAGAATTTGCCGCTTTTTTGCTTAGATTGAGTAAATGTATAGCTAGAACCTAAAGTCCAATCCTTGCTGATATCCCAATTGAATGTCGCCTCAACGCCGCGCATGGTCGCTTCATCAACGTTAAGACGCTCATTGATATACTGGAAGTTTTCACCATTGACCCTACACTGGCCAGAAGCCGCACCACTCGGTTCGCCACTTGCATCAACATCAGTACACTGTCTACTTTCCGTTATTTTATCGCGGAAATGGGTATTAAAGACGGTAATACCGGCATTGAGATCATCCTGGTTATCCCAAAGGACGCCAATCTCTTCACTCACGCTTTTTTCCGGTTTTAGGCTGGAGTTCCCCATGATTATTGCCGGAGCACCATTACCACCGCCCGTTAATTGTCCCCAATTATCCGTTGCCTGACGCAAATCAGGTGAGCGATAACCAGCAGAAACGCCGCCTTTCAGCGTCCATTCCTCAGCCAGATGCCATACACCATACAAGCGCGGCGTCCAGTGAGTCCCGTAGTTCTGATCCTGATCCATACGAATACCGCCGGTCAGAGCGAAATCGTTGGTCATTTGCCATTCGTCTTCGACAAACAGCGCCCAACTCCAGCGGCTTAATTTCTTGAGATCTTTAGCCGTGCTGAGCTGATTATTGTCATCATACAATTCTTCAAAGCGATATTGGCCGCCCAGAATTAATGTGTGATTATCTAGCAGGAAAGACGTTTGGGTATTAAAGACATTATCGACGCTTTTCATTTTCCGCGATGGATTACGCGTTTCATCACGTTGAACATAGCTGGTTGAATTACCGAAATCATAATAACCATTATGTGTAATAGAATAGTTATTTCGGTCATACTGAACGTCGTTATTTTTATCTGTTTTCTTGACAGAATAACCCGGCGTCACATTTCTATCTTGAACATAATGACCCAATTCAAAATCAAATTCGTTTTTATCATCCGGTGTTAAACTAAATGTCGCAGCACCATTACGCATTCTCTGTTCATTATAACCGTCAATGATTTTATCTTCGCTGCGATGTGAAAGCAGACCGCTGACTTTTAATCCTAATAAACCGTCGATTAACGGGCCGGAGGCATAGGCGTTAGTCTGGAACATATCGCCGGATTTAGAATCTTCCTGCAAGGTGGCATCCGCACGCAGGGAACCGGACCACTCTTTGCCAACTTTACGGGTAATAATGTTGATAACCCCGCCCATGGCATCGGAGCCATACAGGGAAGACATCGGCCCGCGCACCACTTCAATGCGCTCAATGGCAGATAACGGTGGTAACCAGCCCTGCTCAATACCGGAGCCATCGCTGTTCGGGCGCGTACTGCGAGTATCCACCCGTTTACCGTTCACCAGAATCAGAGTATATTTCGCCGCCATACCACGAATGCTGATATCAGTTTTACTGCCGCCGCCGGTGACAACTACGCCAGGAACGTCTTTCAACGCATCGGTCACATCACGATAGGCTTTATTCTCAATCTGTTGACGCGTGACTACAGAGATAGACGCGGCCGAATCCTGAATACGCTGCTGGAAACCGGTTGCGGTAACAACCAGAGTATCTGTCGATGCGGTATTTTTATTATCTGCCTGCGATTGGGCAGATAATATCGCAGCAGTAATCAATACCGCTGTTTTCGTTTTGCTAAAGACTGCCATTACCATTCTCCATGAGGTATTGAAATGTATAAATATTATTTTTATATATTTAGAGTCATTGCTCATTGAAACAGAAATACTGCTTCCGGAATTTCCACTTGAATTTTATTTTTATAATAACTTCGGGGCACGGCTTAATATCACCGCCTTATTTATGTGAAATAATTTAATAAGGCGGTGAGAATATATAATTAAATTGTCGGTTCGGTGACTAATCCATCAATTAATACTTGAGGTGTGCCTTGGGAACAGCGTTCAATTCGCCCTTTAACGCCATACACCTTCGCCAGACTAGCTGGAGTAATCACGTCTTCCGGTACGCCATCGGCAATCAGATTACCGTTTTGCAACATCAAAACGTGGTCACCGTGACGCAAAGCGATATTGATATCGTGCACCACCACAACGGTAATAATGTTGCGCTTTTGGGTTTCCTGCCGCACCAGGTCCATAACGTGGAATTGGTAGTTAAGATCCAAGGCGCTCAGCGGTTCATCCAGCAATAACAGCGATGGCTGGCGGATCAACGACTGAGCCAAACCCACTAACTGCTTCTGACCGCCGGAAAGTTGATCCAGATAACTTAAAGCCAGATGGGAAATACCCAGTTGCTCCAGCAACGCCATGACTTCCGCTTCGCTGCTGGCATGACTACGGCCACCGGACGCCCGCTGCGCGACAATAATCGATTCCAATACGTGCAAATGCACGCCGGCCGGTAACGACTGCGGCAAATACACCACTTGTTCGGCTCGTTGCGCAAAAGGCATTTGCATCAAATCTTTACCATCCAGCCATAGCTGCCCTTCCGCTCGGTTCAAACCGGCTAAAGAACGCAATAACGTGGACTTCCCGCTGCCGTTTGGCCCCAGCAACACGGTGATCTTGCCACGCGGCAGCAAAGGTACGCTCAGATTCTGAATAACCGGACGTTTTGGATAGCCGGCATTAAAATGCTCAATACGTAAACCTGAATTCATACATTCCCCCGATGGCGCAAAATAATACTCAGGAAGAACGGCACGCCCACCAGCGATGTAACGATGCCGACGGGAATAATAACGCCCGGAATCAGGTTTTTCGATGCGACGGAAGCCATAGACAATACCAATGCGCCAATCAGGGCGCTGGCTGGCAGATAAAAGCGGTGATCTTCACCGAAAATCATACGGGCAATGTGCGGTGCAACCAGACCGATAAAGCCTATCGGGCCGACGAATGCCACCGCCAGAGCCGATAACATACTGATGCGCAACAAAGTGCCTAAACGCAGGCGACGCACATCAATACCAAAGCTAATGGCGCGATCTTCGCCCAAACGCAGCGCGGTCAGTTTCCATGAACTCATCATGGAAAGAGGCAACATCAGAGCAAAAATGCCGAGCATAATGCCCAGTTTGGTCCAAGAGGCTCGCGCCAGGCTGCCCATGGTCCAGAATACCAGCCCTTGCAGCGTATCTTCGCTGGCGATGAACTGCATCATGGAAACCAATGCGTTAAAGGTGAATACCAGCGCGATACCAAATAACACCACGCCGGAGGTCGCCACCCGCGTCCAACGCGTAATGCCGTCCAGCATCAACGCCGCGAACAACGCAAAGATAAAGGCGTTAACCGAGATAAACCACTGATCCGGAACCCCCGGAATGCCAATGCCGGAGACTATCGCCAGCGCAGCGCCGAAAGCCGCCGCTGAGGAAACCCCAAGAGTAAAGGGACTCGCCAGCGGGTTATTCAGGATGGTTTGCATTTCAGCACCGGCCAAACCGAGGGAAAGCCCGATCACTACCGCCATCAATGCATAAGGCAAACGAATATCCCACACGATAACTCGGGTGCCCGCATCGGCGCTGGCAGGGTCAACCAGCGTCTGCCACAGGGAGGAGAGTGATAACCCGGAAGGTCCCATGGTGAAATCCAACAGCAGGCAGCCGAGGATTGCCAAAGCCAATACCGCCAAAATTAACAATCGATGGCGCACTATGTTTTGATAGCGCCCCATGACGCCGGTATCAGTCTGACTTTTCACTTTTGGTAAGGGTTCCGCAGTTACACTCATTGTTTCAGTTACCTGTTACAGACTATTTCTTTGAATCAACCCAATATGTCCCGGTTGGCTCAATAGCCAGGAACTGAGAATACAGGCTGTCCATGGTTTTATTTGGATCGAGGTCGGCAAATTGTTCCGGATAGAACCATTTAGCAAAACTCTGAATCGCTAAAACGTTATAAGGAGAGTTGTAGAAATTGTGCCAGATACCGTAGCTTCGCCCCTCTTTTACCGCACTTAGGGTATTGATGCCTTTACGATCCAGAATCTTTTGCAGACTTGCCTGAGCCTGTTCTTGGGTTACTTGCGCCCCCAAAGATATGCCCGGTGCGTTATTGTCCGGCGCTTTACCACCACTAGCAATATAGATATCAGGATTAGCCGAAAGCACTTTCTCCAGATTTACCGTACCCAGTGCTCCCGGCAGCAGGTTTTTAGCGATGTTATTACCGCCGGCCTGATCGATAAAGTCACCCATGTTACCTTTACCGGCAGTGCCGCAGCACTCTTCCATCGCGCCAGCACGCAGCTCGATGAACACGCTTGGTTTTTTCTCGGCGGGAACGGTGTTGGTAATGTCAGTCACTTTACGGACATTATCTTCATAGAATTTGATGTAATCATTGGCTTGCTGTTCGCGGTGCAACACTTTCCCCAATACACGCATACTTGGCAGGGTATTTTTCAGCGGAGAAGTGCGGAAATCAACGAACACCACCGGCACACCGGCTTTCTCTAACTGGTTGACCAATTCGCTGTTTTTACCCGGTCCGTGACCAGATAAACCAAAAATAGCGATATCGGGATTCAGCGTCAGGACTTTTTCCGGGCTGATACTGTCGGCAGTGGTATTGCCTATCAACGGAATATTATCAACCTGCGGGAATTTGGCTTTATAAACGGCGTAGGTTTGGGTATCCAGTTTACGGAAGTCACCCTGCCAGCCGACAATTCGGTCGAAGGGCTTTTTGCCTTCCAGCAGAGAGACTGCGTAGAATAAGCGTCCTTCACCTAATAAAATGCGATCGACTTTGGCCGGAATTTCTACCGAACGCCCTGCCATATCAGTAATATTTTCAGCCCAGGCGCTAAAACCCGCCATTAATGTGCTGCCCATCAAAAGACTGATACTTACACCTTTAGCCATTTTCCGTGATACAGATTTCACGCAGATATCCTTGGTCGTCTTTATAAGATGGCGCTAACAATAAAACAAACGATAATACTTATCAATAAGATTGCTAAAGGTTATTGAATGTAATCTTTTGTAAATACCTATTTTATAAAAATAAATTAACCTACCCGTTTCATTTCCGTCAGCTTAAATAAACAGATCCGACCAATCTTCACGAAAATTTTTGCCCAAGATTTCATAAAAACAATAAGGTGAGAATTATTCCCATTAAAAAAGGGCGATTAAATAATCGCCCTTCTATCACATTAATTTATATTGCCGAACGCTTTCAGCGAAGCAAACAATAAACCTTAATGTTCATCTTTCCATTTCGGGAATTCCATTTCATCGTATTTTACTACTTTGGTTCCACGAGTCAGCTTGTAGCCAAACCAGATAACCAGGAACAGTGGAATGCCGATATAGGTTGCGGTCACGCCGTACCAGTCGATGCGATCTTGCAGGAACGCCTGATAGTTCTGGCCCAGAGTGATAATCAGGCACAGCACGAAGGCGAAAATTGGCCCCAGCGGGAAAAACCCGGACTGGTATGGCAAATCGTTAAGATCACGGCCCTGCTTCATATAACCGCGACGGAAACGGTAATGACTGATAGCAATCCCCAACCAAGCGATAAAGCCGGTCATACCTGAAGTATTCAGTAACCACAGATAAACCGTTTGGTTACCGAACATTGAGCTCAGGAAGCACAAACCAGCGACCACCGTGGTGGCATACAGCGCGTTACGCGGCACACCGCCTTTGGACAGTTTGGCGAAGATACGCGGCGCTTTACCTTCCGAGGCCAACGTGAACAGCATACGGGTCGAAGCGTACATACCCGAGTTACCCGCAGACAATACCGCCGTCAGAATGACCGCATTCATCACCGCCGCAGCGGATAGCAGGCCGGCGTTCTGGAATACCAGAGTGAACGGACTGACGCTGATGTCTTTGACATCGTTGCGCAACAGGTTCGGATCGGTATAAGGAATAATGAGGCTGATAATCAGAATTGCCAGAATATAGAACAGCAGAATACGCCAGAACACTTTGCGAATGGCTCTCGGGATATTTTTACCCGGATCTTTCGATTCACCGGCAGCAATACCGATCAATTCGGTGCCCTGGAAAGAGAAACCGACAATCATCGCCACGCCAATCATCGCAGAGAAGCCACCGGCAAACGGTGCATCGCCAATCGTCCAGTTGTGCCAACCCGCACTTTCACCACCTTTCATGATGCCCACAATCATCAGTACGCCGATGATGATGAACACGATAACCGTAGTGACTTTAATCAGTGAGAACCAATATTCCGCTTCGCCAAAACCTTTAACGGAAATGTAATTCAGCAGGAACATCAGCCCCAGGAACAGTGCGCTCCAGATCCATCCGGGAGTTTCCGGGAACCAATAGTTCATGACTAACTGCGCCGCAACCAGATCCACGGCGATAGTGACCGCCCAGTTATACCAATAGTTCCAGCCCAGCGCGAAGCCGAAACCTTCTTCTACATATTTGGAACCGTAGGTGGAAAATGAGCCTGAAACCGGCATAAAGGCAGCTAATTCGCCCAGGCTGGTCATCAGGAAATACACCATCAAGCCGATCAGTGCGTACGAGAGCAATGCTCCGCCTGGCCCTGCCTGCGAAACCGTAGCGCCCGAGGCGACAAACAGGCCGGTACCAATAGAGCCACCGATAGCGATCATGGCTAAATGCCGCGATTTCAGCTCGCGGCGTAATCTCTGCGCGCCATGCTGCACGGGGATTTTATTATCTGTCTGAGCCATTCTTACCTAATCTGCCCTGAAAAAAACGAGGCGGAATTGTAACAAATCCCGCCAGCGTGGGTAGTCTGAATGCGCTGATATAAGATACCTTCATGATCGCCATCAGATTATTAGTGAAATCCTAATGAAAAAGGCGGTTTTGTCTAAAATATCAACACAATCACGGGGGAACCTCTGGAATATCCATAACCCGAAATCGGGATTACTCTGTCTCAGTACAGTAACTCAGGAAACGTTGCAGCGCGTTGGACAGATGCTTTTGCCGATGATGAACCAGATATAGCGTCCGCACCAACGGCGGTAGCGGCAGTGATATCTCCACCAAACTGCCGTTCGCGAGCTGCTCGGCGATGACTCGTCGGGAAAGACAGCTAATGCCCATGCCATAGCGCACCGCATGCTTTATCGCTTCCGAATTGCCCAATTCCATCAGTAAAGTGAAGTGTGGCAAATGGGTCAGCAGCAAGTGATCCAACACCTCACGCGTTCCCGAACCTCGCTCACGCAAAATCCATACGGCGTCAGCCAGTTCATCCAACGTAATCGGCTTATGGCACAATGGATTATCTGGAGAAGCAAACACCACCAGCTCGTCACTGAGCCAGGTTTGGGTGACCAATTCAGGCATATGGCACGGCCCTTCGATCAGTCCAAGATCGCTACGGAAATCAGCCACGGCGGTAATGACATCCAGGCTGTTGCCAATATTCAGTTCTAACGGAGTTGCAGGAAAATCATGACGATAGCGCGCCAACATAGCGGGCAGCATATAATTGCCAATGGTGCTACTGGCAGCGATGCGGAGTGACCCAACATCCTGTCGGAAGAGTTCTTCTATCTCACTGGTCTGCTCTAATAAGGCTACAGCCTTAGGATAGAGCAGGCGCCCATGCTCGTTTATCACCAGGCGTTTCCCCACCCGGTCGAACAATTGCACGCCTAATTGACCTTCTAAATCAGCTAACGCAGCGCTAACAGCAGATTGTGACAATGCCAAAACCACCGAAGCCTGGGTCGTAGAACCACTTTTCAATACCTCAGTAAATACTTCAAGCTGACGCAAGGTGATATGCATAACAGTCTCTGTAATTGAAATTGGCAGCCCTGCCCTCAATACGCTGGCTTTGAACGCCGCGTTTTAACACAACCCTATAATTTACAATGTTATAAAGATGCGTGGCTACGAGTTAGTGCCGTATTACCGCTGATAATTATCGTATTAAGGGTAACACCTTTATAGAAAAGCGCCGGGTATTGCCGAATAAAATACTGATAAATGCTAATGCAGTGGTTATTCATCATCACCAGATCGAAAAAAAACCAGATGAATTAAGTTGATAACCAAAATTATCAGACCATTCAGCAACAGCCAGGCTAGCAGCAGATAACAGTAGATTTGGTGCAGCGGCAACCCACGTTCGGTGTTAAACGGATTGAAATGCGGCAGGTTGCCAATTGAAAAAGGATTCAGATTATAGAGTCCGAAAAAATAGGCGATAAGCGCAGGAGGCATCAAAAGATATAACACTGCCGTGAACAACATAATTGCCAGCAGCGATTTTTCATATTTTTTAGTATTTTTCATTCAAACGTTAAACCTCTAATTACAATGCTCAGTATACCAGCGAATTTATTTTCACGCATAAACAGTAAGGCGATAGTAGGTCGTAACCATTTTTTTGATTATATATTCGGAAAAAGTATGAACCGACAAACATTCGACCAAAGGCATGGGGACTCACGCCCGAGCCGCAGTTGACACTCTATCAATAGGATAATTAATCAACGAAAGCGCTCAAACTGGGGTAGGCCACTTCGGCTTATCTATTTTCCGGTTGAAAAACGCGCGCCTTACCACTTATACAAATAAGTTATAACCATATAATCAATTTATCTAATCTTCTGACATCCTGTACTATCTCGGCGTGTTTACAGGATGTAGGAGATAACGATGGCAACTCACCAGATTCAGACTCTACAACGGCCGCAGCCCGCGGCACTGATGCGTTTTGTTCCCGGATTGGTACTAACCGGAGCACTGACCGCCGCCGCGATTCACGTGGGCGATATGCCGTGGTTTATCAATCTGGGATTAGGGGCGCTCACGTTAGCCATATTGTTCGGTATTTTAGTGGGCAATACCCTGTATCCCTGGCTACAACCTTCTTGTTCACCGGGCGTGCTGTTGGCAAAACAACAACTTTTACGTCTGGGTATCATTTTGTATGGCTTTCGTCTGACCTTCCAGCAAGTCGCTGACGTAGGTGCAACCGGCATGCTTATCGATCTGATGACGTTAAGCTCCACCTTCCTGCTGGCTTGCTGGCTGGGTCGTAAAGTTTTCGGGCTGGATCAGCAAACCGTGATGCTGATTGGTGCCGGTAGCAGTATTTGCGGCGCTGCGGCGGTGATGGCAACCGAACCGGTGCTAAAAGCCGATGCCAGTAAAGTGGCGGTGGCGGTCGCAACCGTGGTGATCTTCGGTACTTTGTGCATTTTCATTTATCCGTGGTTTTATCAGCTAAATCTGCACTACCAATGGCTACCGATCGGTCAGGAAACCTTTGGGATTTTTGCCGGTTCAACTATTCATGAAGTGGCTCAGGTCGTCGCGGCTGGCCATGCTATCGGCTCGGATGCGGAAAATGCCGCAGTCATCACCAAAATGATTCGCGTTATGATGCTGGCTCCTTTCCTGCTCGTGCTGTCAGCCTATCTCAGCCGCAGTCGCCAGCCAGAATCCGGTTCGCAGAATCAAAAAAGTGCCATTACCATTCCGTGGTTTGCGGTGATTTTCATCGCCATGGCCGGTTTCAATTCGCTGCATTTACTGCCAGAAACCGTCGTTAGCCATTTGATTACGCTGGACACTATTTTGCTGGCAATGGCCATGGCCGCGCTAGGGTTGACCACGCATATCGGCTCGATTCGTCAGGCTGGAATGAAGCCTTTATTACTGGCGCTCATGCTGTTTGTCTGGCTGATTATCGGCGGCGGTGGCATTAATCTGTTGGTTCAACATTGGCTTGGCTGATTTCCCCATTGAAGTCACATCCTACCCTCTGCCGGTCTTCGGCAGAGGGTTTTTTATTCCTTTATCCGCAATCTGCCTTCAGCCATTCAATCAAGTCGTTATCAATGTCATAATGAGCGAGTGATTAAAGGAGAATTGAATGAAATTTGTCGGTGCACATGTCAGCGCTGCGGGCGGCGTAGATCAAGCCGTCATTCGGGCGAACGAAATCGGGGCTACCGCATTTGCCCTGTTTACTAAAAATCAGCGCCAATGGCGTGCAGCTCCGCTTCCTGAAGATGTGATTGAAAAATTCAAACGAGCCTGTGAGAAATTTAACTACAGTCCCGCCCATATTTTGCCTCACGACAGTTACCTGATTAACCTTGGCCACCCGGTCACGGAAGCGCTGGAGAAATCTCGCGAAGCCTTCATCGACGAGCTGACGCGCTGTCAGCAACTGGGGCTGACCTTGCTGAACTTTCACCCCGGTAGCCATTTAATGCAAATCGATGAAGACCGCTGTCTGGCGCGCATTGCCGAATCGATCAATATCGCGCTGGATGCAACTCAGGGCGTGGCTGCCGTCATCGAGAACACCGCTGGTCAGGGCAGTAATCTCGGGTTCAAATTTGAACATCTGGCCGCCATTATCGACGGTGTAGAAGATAAAAGCCGCGTCGGCGTATGTATTGATACCTGCCACGCCTTTGCCGCTGGCTATGATTTGCGTACAGAAGAAGACTGTCAGAATACTTTTGCCGCGCTGGGTGAGATCGTCGGTTTCGAATATTTACGTGGAATGCATTTGAATGATGCCAAAAGCGAATTTAACAGTCGGGTCGACCGCCACCACAGTCTGGGCGAAGGTAACATCGGGAAAACCGTCTTCAGCTACATTATGCGCGATCCGCGTTTTGACAATATTCCGCTGATTCTGGAAACCGTTAACCCGGATATCTGGCCGGAAGAAATCGCCTGGCTGAAATCACAGGAAGAAATCTAGTCATCACCATTATCTAAAGTATGCCTGCGGGTTTAACCCCGACGGGCATTTTGCTGTAGTGGCAAGCTCCACTGAGTAGATACAGCTCGGCAGCGCCTTTTTCGCCGTTGAGAGCCGCTCCCCCAATACTGCTGGCTGGCATTCTTACCCCATTGCAGCTGCCCGCTATCCGATAATCCACTCAAATAGACTTTCTCTCCCCTTTTATGCGTCTTTATTACTTCAGCCTGGGTAATGACTTCAGCCTAGGTAGTTTTGCGCAATACATCGCGAATATGTTTGATGGTACCCGGAAAAAATACCGGCGAAACCACGCGATCCAGCCGGCAAGTACTGAGCAGATCATCGCGGGAAATCACGTCATCGGCGCGGTGATACAGGTGTTCCGGTAATAACACCTTATTTATTGATAAGACGTATTATTCATCATTAATGGTCAGCAAATTCTAACGCTTGTTTAACACAATAGAGCCATTCATCCCGCCCTCCTTATTAAACAAAACGTAGTAAGGTGACGAAATAAGTGATGAGGTATAACGAATTGGGCTGCGATTCTTCTGATCAAACGTCAAAAACACTGAACAAAGTCAGATTTATTATTCGACTAACAATACATACGGCGAGTTAATAAATGGGCCAGTAACAAATTAACCGTCTGAAATATAAAACTCTATATTTCCAATAAAAAAATACCAGTCAGGGTTAACTGACTGGTATCGATAATTTATTTTAATGCTATTTAAGTGTTGCTAATAATGCATTAAGCCACTTTCACCAATGCAGCATCAGGGCGTTTCAGCATCGCGTACAAGCCACCGGCCAAAACAGTACCGGCGATGATCGCCACCAGATACAGCAGTACCGGATGAATCGCCCCAGGGATCAGCAGCACGAACAGACCACCGTGAGGTGCCATCAGTTGTGCGCCGAATGCCATAGAAAGTGCACCGGTCAGCGCGCCACCAGCGATACAGCACGGCAACACACGCATTGGGTCGCGAGCGGCGAAGGGAATCGCACCTTCAGAGATAAAGCACAGACCCAGTACCAGCGCCGCTTTGCCCCCTTCCTGCTGGCCTTTGTCGAACTTATGACGTGCCAGCAGAGTTGCCAGACCCATTGCCAGTGGTGGCACCATTCCCGCTGCCATGATGGCAGCCATTGGTGCATAAACTGACGAGCTCAGCAGTGCTACACCAAAGGCGTAAGCGGCTTTGTTCACCGGCCCCCCCATATCGGTACACATCATGGCACCCAGAATGGCTCCCAGCAGCACCGCATTGGCCGTCCCCATGGATTGCAGCCAGGCAGTCAGGCCACTCATGATTTTTGCCACCGGCGTACCGACCACATAAATCATCACTAAACCAACTATCAGGCTGGCCACCAGTGGGATAATCAGTATCGGCTTAAGCGCCTCCATACTTTGCGGTAAACGCAGTTTGGTACTGATGGCTTTAGCCACATAACCGGCGAGGAAACCGGCGATAATCCCACCGAGGAAACCGGCGCCAGTGCTGACGGCCAGCATCCCGCCTATCAGACCCGGCGTTAAACCTGGGCGGTCAGCGATGGAGAAGGCAATAAAACCGGCCAATACCGGCACCATCAGGGCAAAGGCAGAGCCACCACCGATTTGCATCAGGGCCGCAGCCAACGTCCCTTTTTCTTCAAAGGCTTTAATACCGAATACGAAGGACAGCGCGATACACAAACCACCGGCAACCACCATCGGCAGCATGTAAGAAACACCGGTCAACAGGTGGCGATAAGCACCACCGCCCTCAGATTTTTTCACGCCGGTATTGGCGCTACCGGCAGATTTCGGCTGATACACTTCAGCCTCAACCAAAGCTTTATCCAATTCCTGCACGGTTTTCTTCAACGCCAGACCGGTAGAAGTGCGATACATCGGTTTACCGGCAAATTTATCCAGATCCACTTCAATATCGGCTGCCACAATCACTAAATCAGCCGCCGCCACTTCCTCCGGCGTAATCGCATTGCCAGCGCCTACGGAGCCACGGGTTTCGACCTTCACCCACCAGCCGCGTTTTTTAGCTTCACTTTCAATAGCTTCAGCAGCCATAAAGGTGTGCGCCACGCCGGTTGGACAGGCAGTAACCGCCACAATACGTTTTGGCCCTTTGGCTGATGCTGCCGCAGGAGCTTCAACGCTAGCCTGATAAGGTTGCGCTTTTGCAATGGCATCTGCCAGAAAAGCATCCGGATCGCGAACCGCTTTAGCCAGGTCGCCGAGATACACTTTTTTGCCGTTTAATGCGCCGTCGGCCGGTATTGCCGAACCGGTAACAATCACCAGCTCCGCGTCTTCCGCTTTATCAACCCATGTAAGACCGGCTTTGCTGGCCGCGGCGCCCAGCATTAACGTCGCCAGATGGCCGCTGGCCTGTCCATGCGCGCTGTCTAGTATCAGTAGCGTTTTCATTTCGCCTCCGAATATCAATTAAAAGGTTTCAGATCCACACGAGCCATCATTGCGGCCAACTGCGGACGATCGGTAACGCCAACGTTGCTCTGGCTGACGGCCAAAGCAGCAACTGCCGTTGCCAATCGCAGCGTATGTTCACTGGATTCGCGCATCAGCAGGCCATAGATCAAACCGCCCACCATAGAGTCACCGGCACCCACGGTGCTAACCACTTCACAGGCAGGCGGCTTGGCCAACCAGGCTCCGGAAGCATTCACCCACAGCGCCCCTTCCGCACCCAGAGAAATCACCACGTGAGCAATTCCCTGATCGCGCAAGGCATGTGCGGCCTCGACGACGTCAGATAAAGCGGGCAACGGACGACCGGCCCAGATTTCCAACTCGCGGCGGTTAGGTTTCACCAACCACGGCGACGCTTTCAAACCGGCAACCAGCGCTTCGCGGCTGCTATCAAAAATAATGCACGGACACTGGCTGCGCAGGCGCGACATCCAATCGGTAAAATCATCGGGATTAACGCCTGCTGGCAGGCTACCGCTTACGGCAACCATATCGAACTGACCCAGCCAGCTCAGGGAATCCACCACAAAACGATCCCAATCCTGCTTGCTAACGTCGAAACCGGAGAAGTTGAAATCTGTCACTTCGCCGTCTTTTTCGGTCAGTTTTACATTAATACGGGTACGCCCCGGCACTACCTGAAAACGGTTAGCGATACCTAAATTGCTGAATAAATGCTGGAATCCATCCTGATTGTCTTTACCGAGGAAACCGCCCACGGTAACGTCGATACCTAAATCTTTCAGTACCTTGGCAACGTTAATGCCTTTACCGGCGGCGTGCAGACCGGCAGTTTTTACCAGATTCACTTCGCCACGTTCAATTTCTGGGCAAAAACCGACCAGGTCGTAGGCTGGATTTAGGGTGATAGTCGCGACTCTTCTGCTCATGCTGCGCCCTCCCCAAGACCGGCTGAGATCGCGGTGCCAATGGCATCCAGCGCAGCCTGCGCATCTTCACCGCTGGCGGTAAAGCGCAGACGATTCCCTTTTTTCACACCCAATGCCACAACTTTCATCAGACTACGTCCATTTGCCGGTTTACCTGTGCCGTCCAGATTGGTAACGGTAATTTCACTGGTAAACTGTTTGATTGTATTCACTAACATTGTCCCTGGGCGCGCATGCAGCCCATGTTCGTTGCGGATGACAAACTCCGCGCTTAACACCTGACTCTGTTCTACATATTCGCTGGTCAGCAATGCCAGCACGGTGGCGGCATCGGCGTTCAGCAAGGCGTCAGCTTTTTTCGCCAACAGTAAATCACTTAAATAATTCAGCATGTTCAGCGGCTGTTGGTCGGCTACGGACAGCGTCAGCAACAGCGCCACTTTTTCACCGTTATGCTCAAAAGGCACCGCCGGACGGCTGAGGGTTGCCGCACTGACCAGATTGCCTTCGCTGCTGTCGCTCAGCCAGATCCCCTGCCCCAGATTCAGCGGCGAACGAGTAATCACATCGCTAACGAAGCTGGCATCAACCGCACCAATTTGCTGTAAACGACCGGCGTTCAGCGCCTGAAGGGTAATCAGGTTATCTGCCGCTATGTCCAGGGCGATTAATGAAGTATCGAAATGGAATTCAGCCGCTTTTTTCTCACCCATCAACAGGCTGCACAATTCCTCTGGTGAGGTCGTTTTTGCCAACTGAGCCGCTACCGTATCGTCACTCAGTACGTGAGTCAGCTGGCGTAGCAGCGCCAGATGCTCATCGGAACGCGCCGCGATACCTATGACGATATAAGCGGTTTGATCTTCGCCCCAAGCGATACCCTGCGGAAACTGAAATACCTGCACGCCTGTGTTGCGCACCAGATCGCGGGTATCGGTGGTGCCGTGAGGAATGGCGATACCGTTACCCAAGTAAGTAGAAGTTTGCAGCTCGCGCTGTAGCATCCCATCAACATAGGCGGCATCGACACAACCGGCGTCGGTCAGCGCTGCGGCTACCTGCTTGATGGCTTCGTTTTTATCGGCCGCGTTGGCAGCCAAATGGATATCCTTCAGTGACAACTGGAACATAAGTCTCCTCTCTTACTGAAATTGAATCGTTTCAGCTTTTATGAGAAAAAGGAGCGTTACCCTTTATCACCCAGTGAAGCAGATAACGCTGAAACGTTTCAATAGTGTGTTTCTACATTTGGGTTTATGCAAGTTTTCTTCGAATTGTCATAGCAGATTTTTGATGTCACGCACATTTTACCTCTGGAGACGCTTTCACTGGTAGGGTTTAAGGCAGAAATGGCATACTTTGCTGACGATTTGCTGATGGAGAAAAAATATGGCTGTGGTTGTGGGCGTTGGCGTCATCATAGTTAACCCTCAAGGTTCGGTATTACTGGGAAAACGCTGCGGTAAGCATGCACCCTACTGGTCGATTCCCGGCGGGCATGTAGAGGCTGGTGAATCCTTTGAACAGTGCGCGCAGCGGGAAGTGGCTGAAGAAACCGGTCTGCTGATTCAGCAGCCACAGGTTATTGCTCTGACCAATAATATCGCCACCTGGCAGGCCGAAGGCAAACATACGGTTTCGGTATGTTTACTGGCCGAGTATCCCGGCGGCGAGGTGGAAAATAAAGAGCCGGAGAAATGTAGCCAATGGATTTGGTGCCCCCCCAATGAACTGCCCGAACCACACTTTGAGGCAAGTAAAAATGCCATTCATCTCTGGTTAACTCGCCGTTTTTATACCTCTTCCAACTAAAAAATAGCGCTATATAAAAAGTTATATAACCAAGCATTTCAAGTATTTATTGTCTATGCTTGGTAAAAAATTGTGCGTTTCCTGTATTTATACTCAGCAAATTTGATCTAATCTTGCAAATACCTCTATCTGGTTAGTTTTCAGCAAAAAATCCATTTACAATAGACGCACTATTTTTATGGGCAACGGATTTTGTCTTGCCCAACGTTCGCCAATCTAGCGTTACCAAAACAATTAGACACATAACATGGGTGTAATATGAGCAAAAAACAGACTGAACTCGGTAAACGACGTCGGTGGGGATGGCTATGGCTATTACTGATCGGCATCATTCTTGGCGCTGCACTTCTGGCTGGTACTGCCACCGTTTTCCATAAAACCAGTGATACTACCTTCTGCGTTTCCTGCCATACCATGCAGCAGCCTTTGGCCGAGTATCAGGGCAGCGTCCACTTCCAGAACCCGAAAGGCATCCGCGCCGAATGTGCTGATTGCCACGTTCCCCATGAGCCACTGGATTACCTGTGGACTAAAATCCGGGCGGTGAAAGATATCTACGGCGAAATGGTCGGGACCATCAGCACGCCAGAGAAGTACGAAGCCCATAAGCTGGCGATGGCGCAATCGGTGTGGAAAACCCTCAAAGAGAACGACTCCGCCACCTGCCGCTCCTGCCATAATTATGACGCCATGGACATCACCGCGCAAAGTGCTGAAGCCCGCGTTCAGCATCCGGTCGCCATCAAAAACGGGGAAACCTGTATTGATTGCCACAAAGGCGTGGCCCACATCCTGCCGGATATGAGCGAGCTGACTCAAGCTGGGGCTGCCGAGCTAGCCACCGCCGCAGCACAAACACCGGCTGACGCAACCACGTTATACACCATTGCCACCGAACCTTTCTTTATGCAGGCGGGTGACAGCCATAACGCCGGTAATCTGATGCCATCTACCGAAGTTAAGGTCGTGAAACAGCAAGGCGATCAGGTGCTAGTCGACGTGGAAGGCTGGCAGCAAGATGGCGTAGCGGAAGTCTTCTACGCTGCTCAGGGTAAACGCATCCTCAGCGTATTACTGGGCGAAGAAGCGCAGAAAGCGCTGAAAACCACGTCCTCACAAACCGATGCTGAAACCGGTCTGATCTGGCATCAGGTGGCGCTACAAGTCTGGTTACCGAAGAAACAGCTGGTTGACGATCAACAAAAAATCTGGCGCTACGCCGCCGATATGATGTCTTCCAACTGCACCGGTTGCCACGGTTTGACTGCACTGGATCGTTTCAATGCTAACCAGTGGATTGGCGTGATTAAAGGCATGGCACCGCGTACTTCCCTGACTCAGGAACAGCTACGCGTACTGACACAATACGTACAAAAACATGCCAGTGATATGCCGGCCAAGTCGTAAACGAGAGGCGAAAATGAGCAAATACGAACAAAAACCGTTACAAATGAGCCGCCGCCGTTTCCTGATGGGCACCAGCGCGTTAGCGGCGTTACCTTTAGTGGCCGGCCTGTGGCCTAAATCTGCGCTGGCAGAGGCTATTAGCCAGGCGTTGCCTCAATTTTTGGCATTGCGCCAGGCACAGAAAGGCATTCTGACCGGCGCTCACTGGGGTGCGTTTGAAGCTATTGTCGAAAATGGCCGTATGGTCGCCGTTCAGCCGGTAAAAGACGATCCCTACCCTAACGATCTGATCACCATGGCACCTTATCAGGTGCACGCGGAAAACCGCATCAAATATCCTATGGTGCGTAAAAGCTGGCTGGAAGGCGGGCCGGGTAGCCGTACTGAGCTACGTGGCCGCGATGAGTGGGTTCGTGTCAGTTGGGATAAAGCGATTGAACTGGTGTGTGGCGAAATTACCCGCGTACAGAAAGATCACGGCCCGCAGGCACTGTACGCCGGTTCTTACGGCTGGAAAAGCGTGGGAATGCTGCACAACAGCCGCACCCTGTTACAACGCCTGATGAACCTGACCGGCGGTTTCCTCGGCTATGCCGGTGACTATTCTACCGGCGCCGCGCAAGTGATTATGTCCCACGTCGTCGGCTCTATGGAGGTTTACGAGCAGCAAACCGCCTGGCCAAACGTGGTAGAAAACAGCGAGCTAGTGATCCTGTGGGGTTGTAACCCGATGATCACGCTAAAAAATAGCTGGAACATTCCGGATCACGTGGGCCAGACCGGTTTTGAAGCGCTGAAGAAAAAAGGCACCAAAGTTATCAGCATCGATCCGGTGTATAACGACAGCGCCAAATTCACTAACGCTCAATGGATCGCTCCGCGCCCTTATACCGATAGCGCGATGCTGATCGGTATCGCCCATACCTTATTGACTGAAAAATTGTATGACCCGGACTTCGTTAAGACCTACACCGTCGGCTTTGATAAATTCCAGTCCTACCTGTTAGGTGAAAATGACGGTCAACCGAAAAATGCCGAATGGGCCGCTGATATCAGTGGCGTAGATGCTGAAGTTCTGCGTCAGCTAGCGCGGGATATGGCCAAACAGCGCACCATGATCATGGGCGGCTGGGGCATTCAGCGTCAGCATCACGGAGAACAACAGCACTGGTTGCTGGTGACCGTGGCGGCAATGCTCGGCCAAATCGGCCTGCCGGGCGGCGGGTTCGGTTTCAGCTATCACTACTCTTCCGGCGGTAGCCCAACGGCCAAAGGCGGCATTTTACCGGGGATTTCCGCCGGTAATGCGCCGAAGAACTCACCGGCTCCAATTCCGGTGGCGCGTATTGCGGAATGTCTGGCTAATCCAGGTAAAACCATTGATTTTAATGGCACCAAGGTAACTTATCCCGATGTGAAAATGGTCTACGTGGCTGGCGGTAACACCTTCCACCAGCATCAGGATACCAATAAGCTGATCAAAGCCTGGCAGCATCCGGAAACCATCGTGGTGAACGAACCTTACTGGACCGCAACCGCCAAGTACGCCGACATCGTGCTACCTGCCACCACCAGCTACGAACGTAACGATCTGGAAATGGGCGGCGATTACTCGCAACTGTATGTTTTCCCGATGCATCAATGCGTACCGCCGCAGCATGAATCTCGTAACGATTTTGATATCTTCGCTGCCATGGCCGCCAGACTGGGCGTTCTCGATGCCTTTACCGACGGCAAAGACGAAACCCAGTGGCTCAAATCCATGTACGACGATATGAAATCTCAGGCCAGAACGGCGCGAGTCGCTCTGCCGCCGTTTGATATGTTCTGGCAGTCGAATAACTACGTTCGCTTCCCGATTCCAGAGGCCAATAAACAATGGATTCGTTTTGCCGATTATCGGGAAAATCCACTGTTAAACCCGCTGGGGACGCCATCCGGCAAGATCGAGATTTATTCAGATACCATTGCCAAAATGGGTTATGCCGATTGTCGGGGAATTCCTACCTGGATGCCGCCATACGAGTGGTATCGCGGGCCGGAAGCGAAAAAATACCCGTTGTCGCTCAATACCGCTCATCCGATCAACCGGTTGCACTCCCAGTTGGATAACACCCCGCTGCGGAAAAAATATGCGGTAGCCGATCGTGAAGCTATTCTGATCAACCCGCAGGATGCTAGCGCACGCGGTATTACCAACGGCGATCTGGTTCGTGCCTTTAACGATCGCGGTCAGATCCTGGTGGGCGCAGTGGTGACCGAAGACGTTCGTCCGGGCGTGATTCGCGTCAGTGAGGGAGCGTGGTTCGATCCGGCAGAACCGGCGGAACCGGGCTCTATCTGTAAAAACGGCAATATCAACTGCCTGACTTTCGATATCGGCTCATCCAGTCTGGCTCAGGGTAACTGTGGCCAGATGGCGCAGTTGGAAATTGAGAAATATACCGGTCAGGTGCTAAAAAATACCGCACATGCGGTGCCAGAAGGCGCTTAATGGTGACAACATGAAGCCAGAGGATGTACCTCTGGCTCCGCAGATAAAACATGAAAGGCGATATTCAATATCGCCTTTTTTATGCCCAAAACCAGGCGCTATTGCCCATTATGGCGCGGTGGCGGCTTCCAACTGAATCAGATACACCAAAGCCTCATCGCGGTGGGTAAAACACATATCCCGTCGAGCCTGCAGGCTGGCACACACTTTAGGCCGCTGCGGAGAGTGGAAAATGGCGCAACGCATATCAATGGCTAAATGAATACAACGGGTATTGGCAGATTTGCCGAAAGGCATACCCGGAATGGGGCTGGAAATCGAGGGGGCAATACAACAAGCACCGCAATCTGAGCGACAGTCCATCAGTGATTCTCCGGTGGGCTGGCAGAGTAGATGGCGGACAATAGCAATCGCCGTCAATAACTACCAGCACTATCCTTCCCCCGGATGATTCCGCCTCAATAACTGAGATGAATCACTCAATCGACCTGTCGATTATTTAACCAAAGTCTAAACTATAAGCATCATATAGCGATATTAATGACGCTGATGGCCGAAGTATTAACCGGCTAATTATTCAGTCTAAGTATATTCAGCTATTTACAGCGCCCCGCCACCACTGTACCATTGAGCTAGTACAAAAGAACCTTACCCTCAGCGGGTCTTTCAGGAGCAATGCATGTCAATGGACTCTACTCAGTCCCTATCCCGTCCGTCGGTTCTCGGCGGCGCGATGATCGTAGCAGGTACCGCCGTCGGCGCAGGAATGTTCTCTATTCCTATCGTGACCGCCGGCGTTTGGTTTAGCGGTTCTGTCGCGCTGCTGATCTACACTTGGGCATGTATGCTGATTTCCGGCCTGATGATCCTGGAAGCTAACCTCAACTACCCGACTGGCGCCAGTTTCCATACGGTGGTGCAGGACTTGCTGGGGCGCATGTGGAGCTCAATCAACGGCCTGTCCATTACCTTTGTGCTGTATATCCTGACTTACGCCTATATCTCGGCGGGTGGCTCCATTATCGCCCACACTCTGGACGGCATTATCGGCGTGGGGCAAACCACGTCAGGCTTAGTCTTCGCGGTGCTGGTGGCCTTTATCGTTTGGTTATCTACTCGCGCGGTAGACCGTTTGAGTACCATATTGATTGGCGGGATGGTAATCACATTCGTTATGTCCGTTGGTGATATGTATACCCATGTAAAAGCCGACGTACTGTTTAACCATAGCCAAAGCGACGCCAGCTATCTGCCCTACGCGCTCGCGGCTCTGCCTTATCTGCTGACCTCATTTGGCTATCACGGCAACGTGCCCGGTTTGGTGAAGTATTATCGCAAAGACAGTAAATCCGTGGTGCGCAGTCTGTTATTCGGCACGCTGATTGCTCTGGCGATTTATATCCTGTGGCAGTATGTGATTCAGGGCAACATCGCGCGCGATGCTTTCAAACTGGTGATTGCCGACGGCGGCAACATTGGCAGCCTGTTAAAACAGATGGATACGGTTTCCGCAGGCCCATTGACCGGTCAATTGCTGAATGCCTTCTCCTATATGGCGCTGGCCAGTTCCTTCCTCGGGGTATCACTGGGACTGTTCGACTATATCGCCGATTTCTTTAAATTCGCCGATGACGGCATTGGCCGGGCAAAATCAGCGTTAGTGACCTTTGTGCCACCCACCATCGGTGCCTTACTGTTTCCGAATGGTTTCCTGTACGCCATTGGTTTTGCCGGTCTGGCCGCCACTATTTGGGCCGTTATTGTTCCGGCACTGATGGCGCGCGCAACTCGCCGCCGCTTCCCGCAGGCCACTTACCGAGCACCGGGCGGCAGCCTGATGATCGGCTTTATCATCGCCTTTGGCCTGATTAACGCCGTGGCTCATATCTGTGCATTAATGGGCTTACTGCCGGTCTATCAATAGGTTCCAATCTTCTGCGCCGCCGGGCCAATTCCTCTCCGGCGGCACATTCTTTTTCCCGCAATAATCCGCCATCGAATCATTGCTTGTTCCAAGCCAGGTTTTCGCGCTTTTTCCTCATTCTTTTTACGCTATCTGCTTGCCTGTAGCCCGCAGCACGGGTAATTTGTCGCAACTTATCTTCAATCCTGATTGGCAGGTTATTTTTATGGCAAGAGCTAACGAAATTAAGCGCGGTATGGCAGTCAACTACAACGGCAAATTGCTGTTGGTGAAAGATATTGATGTACAAAGCCCAAGCGCCCGTGGTGCGAGTACTTTATACAAAATGCGTTTTTCAGACGTGCGTACCGGTTTGAAAGTGGAAGAGCGTTTTAAGGGCGATGATATTCTCGACACCATCACTCTAACCCGCCGCGCGGTCAACTTCTCTTATATTGACGGCGACGAATATGTCTTTATGGATGAAGAAGACTATACGCCGTACAACTTCAAAAAAGAGCAGATCGAAGAAGAACTGCTGTTTATTCCTGAAGGTGGTATGCCGGGAATGCAAGTATTGACGATGGAAGGCCAGTTGCTGGCGCTCGAATTGCCGCAGACGGTCGATATGGAAATTGTGGAAACCGCGCCGAGCATCAAGGGCGCTTCAGCCAGTGCTCGTAACAAACCGGCAATCATGAGTACCGGCCTGTCAATTCAGGTGCCCGAGTACATCAGCCCGGGTGAGAAAATCCGCATTCATATCGCAGAACGCCGTTATATGGGGCGCGCAGATTAATCTTTGCTGATTCAACGTTAAGAGCCGGTAAAACCGGCCCTTAACCATCATTATTCCACTAACCATCATTTCACTGAATTAACGCAATTCAGGGAAAAACGCTCGCTTCAGCGCTAACTCTAAGCCGCGCACTTCAGCCAAACCTTTCAAACGCCCAATTGCCGAGTAGCCCGGATTGGTTTTCTTGTGCAAATCATCCAGCATTTGGTGGCCGTGATCCGGACGCATCGGAATAGGACGCCGATCCCCTGCTCGCTGACGGCGCTGTTCTTCCGTCAGAATCGCCTTCACGACTTCATACATATCTACGTCGCCCTGCAAATGTCCGCCTTCGTGGAAGGTTTTCGGATTACCTTCACGACAGGTTGAACGCAAATGCGTGAAATGAATGCGATCGCCAAAGGTTTCGATCATCTTGACCAGATCGTTATCCGCCCGCACGCCGTAGGAACCGGTGCACATGGTAAAACCGTTGTGAATACTGTCTACGGTCTCTTTCAGCCACTGCATATCTTCAATGGTGGAAACAATGCGCGGCAGGCCAAGAATCGGACGCGGAGGATCGTCCGGATGCACCGCCATACGTAAACCTACCTGCTCCGCCACCGGCACAATTGCACGCAGGAAATAGGCCATATTCTCACGCAATTTGGCTTTGTCGATGCCGTCGTATTCAGCCAGACGAGCGCGGAACTGGTCCAGAGTATAGCCTTCTTCGGCTCCCGGTAGACCCGCAATAATATTGCCGGTCAGCCGGGCAATTTCCGCCTCGGTCATCGAATCGAAATAATCCGCTGCCTGCGCCTGTTCTTCCGCCGTATAGTCTTTAGCCGCGCCCGGACGTTTCAGAATGTGTAGTTCGAAGGTTACAAAGGCAATCTGGTCAAAACGCAGCGCTTTAGAACCGTCTGGCAGCGTGTATTCCAGATCGGTACGAGTCCAGTCCAGCACCGGCATGAAGTTGTAACACACGGTATCGATACCGCAGGCAGCCAGATTCCGCAGCGTCTGCTGGTAGTTGGCAATGTGCCTATCGACTTCACCTGAATGAGTTTTGATCTCTTCATGTACCGGCACACTTTCTACTACCGACCACACCAGACTTTTCGCCGCCAGTTCTGCCTGACGTTGTTTAATTTCTTCCACCGGCCACACTTCGCCGTTTGGAATATGGTGCAGTGCAGTTACTACGCCTGTTGCCCCAGCCTGACGGATGTCATCCAGCGAAACTGGGTCATTCGGGCCATACCAACGCCATGTTTGTTCCATCTGCTTTACCTTCTCACCTGCGTCATTGTCATCATTGAATTACCCCGTGTTACTGCACCATCGGCAATAACTGCGATGCGGGAGTCAAACTGTCTTCTTTTTCACGGTTATTCATCATCTAAAGCTCAATCCGGTATCCAAGCGGTCATAATTTCACGTATCTAACCTTTTACCGAAATGTTGTTATACCGATTATCAATAGATATCACTCAGCTTTAACCTTACTCTTTAGTGAAAAAGTGTCAAAAAGCAAAAGTATATTGGTTGATCCACCTCACGAATATGACCAATTTTGGACTAACCAATTTTAATTTCTATCATATCGCTTTACACTGCAAGCCGCTAATCATGACAAGCAGCGGAAAAACCTCTCCCTGATAGAGAGGGTTAGCCCAGAGAAGCAGACTTACCAAACTGGTCCAACACCTTTCCAGCTTGCCTATATTTGATACCGGTTCCCAGACGCTCAGGCGAACATTTGGGAAGGTAAACCATTCTGGAGCTTATGTATGAAGACCCTTGCCAATAGCCCGCTTCCCGGCGCCGTCCGCCTTCCGACTTACGATCGTAGCCAGTTGAAAAGCCGTATCGTTCACCTGGGTTTCGGTGCCTTCCATCGCGCTCATCAGGCGTTATTGACCGATCGGGTGCTGAATCAGCTGGGCGGTGACTGGGGGATTTGTGAAGTCAGTCTGTTCGGCGGGGATACCCTGATTCAGGACTTACGTAAGCAAGACCATCTGTATTCCGTGCTGGAAAAAGGTGCCGAAGGCAATCAGGCCATAGTGGTTGGCGCAGTACGCGAATCTCTGCATGCCCGTTTAGACGGTATCATGGCGGTGTTGGATAAATTGGCTGAACCCCAGGTCGCCATTGTCTCCCTGACTATCACTGAAAAAGGCTACTGCATTGAACCCGGCAGCGGTCAGTTAGATCTCAATCATCCGATGGTTCAGGCCGATCTGGCCGTACCGGAAGCGCCAACCTCTGCACCCGGCGTGCTGGTTGAAGCGCTGCGCCTGCGTCGTTTACGCGGTTTGCCGCCTTTCACCGTACTTTCTTGCGATAACATTCCAGAAAATGGCGATGTGGCTCGCAGTACGGTACTGAGCCTCGCCGCCGTTCGCGATCCGGAACTGGCCGAATGGATCCGCCAGAACGTCACTTTCCCCAATACCATGGTGGATCGCATCGTACCGGCCGCAACCAATGAAACGCTGCATGAAATCGCCGCCGAACTGGGCGTAGCCGATCCCTGCGGCATAGCCTGCGAGCCATTTATTCAATGGGTTATCGAAGATAAATTTGTTGCCGGACACCCAAACTGGCAGGCCGTCGGCGCTCAGTTAGTGGCTGATGTACTGCCCTTTGAAGAAATGAAATTGCGCATGCTGAACGGCAGCCATTCTTTCTTGGCTTACTTAGGTTATCTGGCGGGTTATCAACATATTAGCGATTGTATGACCGATGCCAACTATGTGCGTGCCGCTCGTCAGTTGATGATGGCAGAACAGGCACCAACGCTTAGCGTCGAAAATACCGATCTAGGTGCATATGCAGATAGCCTTATCGAACGTTACCGCAATCCTTCGCTGAAACACCGCACCTGGCAAATCGCGATGGACGGCAGCCAAAAACTGCCGCAGCGAATGCTGGATTCCGTGCGTTGGCATCTGAAAAACGGCGGACCTTACGCCTGTCTGGCGCTGGGCATTGCAGGCTGGATGCGTTATGTCGGCGGTATTGACGATGCAGGTCAGGAAATTGATATTCGCGATCCAATGCTGGAAAGTTTTAAAGCCTGCGTCGCGGAAACCAGAGACGGCGCAGAACGAGTGCAGGCTTTGCTGGCACTAAAAAGCATCTTCGGCGAAGAGCTGCCGCAGCGGGCTGAATTTGTCGCTGCCGTCACTCAGGCTTATGTTCAGTTACAACAAAATGGCGCCAAAGAAACGGTGCGCGTCCTGTTAGAGAAAGCCTGATCAATCCAATGCCACTGGCCGTCTAAGGCGATCAGTGGCATTGTCGCAAAGCATTCCCATTTATTGTTTAGCCGCTATTGTTTAGCCGCGCTATTAATTTTATTCACACCATCTATCCCCAACTTATCCCTGCCCGTTATTTATCCGTTATCTGATAATGTTGGCACCGATTCAAACAAAAAACCGTCAAAATCAGGATGATCGGAATCGGAAATTTCTAACAAAATATTCTTCACGTTTTCCAAATGCTGCCACATAGCCTGTTTGGCCGCCTTGCTGTCCCGCCGTAACACCGCTTGCAAGATCTTTTGATGATCCTCCAGCCATTGCCAACGGTAGCTGAAATCGGCAACGTGCAGGTGAACGCCCTGCCACATCACGCTGGTATCCCTCGCCTGCCAAGCTTCCCGCACCATACTGGCCAATACGCTATTTTGTGTCGATTGCGCCAGAAGATTATGAAAAAGCTCATCGGCACTTTCATCTATTTGTCCGGCTTCTAGCGACAGCCTTTCCTGCTCTATCGCCTGCCGCATTTTGAGAATATCGGCCTTGGTGGCCTGCAATGCAGCAAAAGCGGCAACTTCACTTTCCAGCAGTTGCCTGGCCTGTAGCAATTCAAACGGTCCATACCCACTATCAATAATTTCGGGCTGCTCATCATCAGCATTTTTTTCTGGTTTGCTAAGCACATACACGCCCGAGCCTTTCCGGACTTCCACCCGTTGTTCCAGCTCAAGCATAATGAGCGCTTCCCGCACCACACTGCGGCTGACCTGAAATGTTTCTGCAATATCTCGCTCTGGCGGTAGGCGATCGCCTGCGATATATTCACCCGCATTCAGTGCATCGCGCAGTTTCCCGCCGACTTCTTGGTATAAACGCATTATTTTATTACCTGAATCTAGCCTGTTTAACAGTACCAAGCTGAATTGGCCTGACCAAAAAGGTGGGTTTAACCGATAATATCCCTATATGTGACTGGAAGTATAACATCTGGTCCGACAGAAAAATCGGCAGAGCTGCGCAGAGGCTCACAGAAAGGCAAAGAATTATGCTACAGATTAGCCCGATTTAATTAAATCGGGCTGCTAGCGTTGAATGGATAAGCGTTGGTTTGTCAGAGATAATTATTCTTTTAGCTACGACTGTTCTTTTAGCAATAGCTATTCTTTCAGCGATAATTAATGGTGACAATAGCCAGATTGCGTTCTTTATTCAGCCATTGAACTTCTGAAGTGCCCAGATTCCCCGGTAAGTTGGAAGTTGTGTTCATGCCCGTCGTGATAACTTGACGTTGAGAAAGGTTTTTTCCGTTGCTATAACATCGGGTTGCCAGAGTTTGTGCAGAAAAATCAATCTGGCAGGGTGCATCTACAATGGAGCCAGTAAAGCGAACGATACCGCTGGTGGCTGTGCCATAAGCCAATGCGGTCCATGAAAATAAAACCAGTGCGACGCTGAGTACTCGATATTGACCCATGTTCACCTCAAAATCCGCTAAGACTCAATTAAAGAGTAGAGGATTTCGCTCAAAACAATGGTGTTGATAAGGCATTATTTACTACCTTAATCGGCGCATAACCCATTAAAATAGTTAAATTATCAACGTCAGTCGTTAGCCTATTCAGGCTCTGCATTAAGAGTTGTCTTAATAACTGATTGATTATTAAGCTACTTAATAAATTATATTTTTAAGCGCATGATGTGACAGTTCCGCTGCCTTTATTTTTCGGTATGCTTAACGCAACGTTTTTTTACTGGGAGCATGTGGTGACAAAAACCAATCTGATTACCGGTTTTCTTGGCAGCGGTAAAACCACCCTGATTCGCCAGTTATTGGCGCAAAAACCCGAACATGAAAAATGGGCGGTGCTAGTTAATGAGTTTGGAGAAATTGGCATCGATGGCGCGTTATTATCCGATAGTGGCGCGATACTAAAAGAAATCCCCGGCGGCTGTATGTGCTGCGTGAATGGTTTACCTATGCAAGTGGGATTGAATATGCTGCTACAGCAGGCCAAACCGGATCGGTTATTAATCGAACCCACCGGTTTGGGTCATCCAAAGCAAATTTTGTCTCTGTTAACCGCCGATATTTATCAGCCCTGGATTAGTCTTAGCGCCACGCTGTGCCTGCTGGATGCCCGCCAATTACATGATGAACGCTACACTGAAAACGAGAATTTCCGCGACCAGCTAGCCGCAGCGGATGTCATTATTGCCAGTAAGCAAGATACTTATATCGATACCGACCGTCAGGCATTGGCAAAATGGCAGCAAGCTCAGAATTCGCAGCGTCCGCTATATTTCTCTGATTCGGGAAAAATAGCTATTTCCGTATTGGATATTCTGCATACCAATAAGACCCAACTGCCGGATGCACGCCATCATCACGGAGAATCATCCCCAAAAAAAGGCCTGGCTGCATTAAACCTGAACGGTAGCGAACCCTGGCGCAGAGCGCTTAACCAGGGGCAAGGTTATACTAGCTGCGGTTGGGTATTTAACAGCGAGGCGATATTTGACACCGTGCCGTTGCTTGAATGGGTTCGTTTGAGTCCGGTAGAACGTGTTAAAGGCGTGATGCGTATTCCCGAAGGCGCGTTGGTGGTTAATCGGCAGGGAAATGATTTACAAATTGAGACCCGCCCCACTCCGCCGCCAGACAGTCGAATTGAAGTGATTTCTTCCGGAGACAACGACTGGAATAAGCTACAGGGCAATTTGTTGAATATTCGTTTACATAAGTAGGTATAATGCCCGACGTATTTTTATCTGCGTTACTGTTTTAAACATCTAATTATATATAGGCCTTCGCATGACCCGCCGCAATTTACCGACAATCTTGATGCTCAACCTATTGGGTATAGCCCTGTTCCTATCCTGGTACTTACCTGAAAATCATGGTTGGTGGTTCGGCCCCGATTCCGCCATTTTCCATTACTTCAATGAGCGCCTGCTTTCCAGCCCAACCTTCCTACATGTGGTGGCGGTAACCAATAACCGTGCCTTCGACGTTATTTCTCTGCTGTGCATGGGCACGCTGTACATGTATTTTTTCTTAAAAGAAAATCCGGCAGGACGCCGTCGTTTAATCGTAATGGGTTTTGTGATGTTACTGACGGCCGTATTTCTTAACCAGCTCGGACATTTATTACCGGTTAAACGCCCAAGCCCGACGCTGGTATTTGAGAATATCAACCGCGTTAGCGAGCTTATTGGTATCCCAACCAAAGACGCCTCCAGCGATAGCTTCCCCGGCGACCATGGCATGATGTTAATCATATTCGCCTGCTTCATGCTGCGCTATTTCTCACGCGGGGCTTTTGCCATTGCGTTGATTATCGCCATCGTGTTCTCTCTGCCAAGAATAATGATCGGCGCCCATTGGTTTACTGATATTGCCGTCGGCGCGCTTTCCGTTGTATTGGTCGGTGCCAGTTGGATATTACTCACGCCAGCCAGCGATCGAATCATTGACTGGATAAATCAACGTCTGCCGAGCGCACAGCGTCCACGGCTCTGATACGTATTTCCACGCCACGGGGAGTCGCCGCTCCCCGTTAGATCTCGATTAAATCTATTTCCGTATTTTTGCTGATCGACATATCAATCGTCTTTTTTGGAATAGCGCCATCGGTTATCACGCCGTCAAACTGCGTCAAATCGGCAACCTTATGGAATGAGAACTTATTGAACTTAATCCCTTCTGCAATCAAATAACTTTTTTCTGAACAAAGCATTAGCTGCTGCTTCATTCTTACGTTATCAAGACGGGGCACGGAAACTCCGTGTACCAAGTCAAAGTGCTCGTTTGAAATAAAAGACACATCAAACTTATAGCGGCCAATTTACCAGATGGTTTCTTCCCCATAGGTAAACTCGCAGCTATTCCCTATATTTCCCCTAATAAGGATGATTTGACTCTGAGGAAAATCTTCCAGGGACACATGCATCTATAGCAACCCGACCATAGAACCTGTTAATGTTCGGATACTTTATGACCAGGGAGCGGATATTCCGTCGCACTGTACGAGGAGAAATGTGCCGTGTCTCGCTAATCCCTTGAATAAATAACGAGTAGTGATCCTTCAGCAATTTATGGAGATCATCTTGACGTTTTAAGGTTTGATTATGTGACAGCATACGGCTCTCGGTTGGTTAATTAATGGATTGATTCTTTTCGAAAAAATTAATCACCTTGACCAAAGTATCTTCCCCACCATGGCTACCAGCGTTGGTGACAAATTCACTGCGAGTCACACCCAAACCGCAAGACATTTCCCCAGCTCAACGGTACATTTTTTATTTGGTAGAGCAGTGCAAAGAACAACAAAGTTAGAAAGGAGTCGAATTAAAAATTTCTTCTATTTTAGAACCGCTATTTCGACGAAAATCGCATCGATCGCCTTAAAGATAAACCAATATGTTCGTTATCATATTCCAAATATTAAACCGTTGAGCGCTGAAACAAGGTGATAGAAAAACTGCAACCTGCGCAGATAACCACGGTTATGACTGAAGTTGATTAAGTGGTTATTAAACCCTAAAAGGGTGACACAAATCACATTACACTTTTACTGACAGCCTAATTAGCCATTAGAACGCACATATCCTTCCAAGGATACTCAGCGCTATTTATCTATATCAGGTTACCCATATCAGGATAAACAATGCACGCAATGCGCAAATAGAAGATTCGTCAGATACCTCCAGAGGCAATAAATTAGGAATACTCCCAAAAAGACCTGCTTTTGTTTACAAGTTAAATGCCTTGCTGGTCATGATTTACTTTTCCCTTGCCCAAATTGTTTTGGTACATATTCATGCATAATTTTTAGAGAGCTATATTAGTGTACAAAAGTTCGTCATGACGAGGAGAGCAATGATAAGCCAGTTATTTACCTTTAAAACAATAAGTTAAACTGGTTTTTGATGTATCTGATTGCTAATCGAGTAAGGAATAAAATATAACATTATGTTACATCAGGATTTCTTATAAGAATCTGTGCAAAAATACTCGCCTTTTATAAGTCAATCCGGTAACCTCGAAAAAGTTTGCGCTCGAATATCAGCATTTTGCGCTTAATCCAATAAAAATTGTGCGTCTCTGCACATTTATTCGTTTAAGTTATTGTCTGATCGATGTGTGAACCCTAGTCTCACTTCGTTTGGCATTTTTTAGTGGCGATATCCGTCGTAAGGACAGCAAGGGAAAACAATAACAATGGTCAAGTCTCAACCTATTATGAGATACATTCTGCGGTTAATACCTGCAGTAGCTGCCGCGGTCATGTTATCCGCGTGTAGCTCGAACAACGCTTCGAATCTACAAAATACGCAAACTGAGATGCGTGCAGTTAATGATAAAAACGGTCTTTTACTGCAAGCCTCTCAGGATGAATTCGAAGCGATGGTTCGCAACGTTGACATCAAGTCAAAGATTTTAGAACAGTACGCAGGTTGGAAAGGGGTTCGCTATCGCTTAGGCGGCAGCAGCAAACGCGGTATTGATTGTTCCGCTTTTGTACAACTGACTTTCCGCGAACAATTTGGCATGGATTTACCGCGCTCAACCTCAGAGCAGCAGGATATTGGTAAAAAAATCCAGCGTACAAAACTGCGCCCCGGTGATCTTGTGCTGTTCCGCGCAGGTTCGACAGGACGCCATGTAGGTATTTATCTGGGTAACGATAAATTTGTCCACGCTTCGACCAGTGTCGGTGTGACAATTTCGAACCTGACCGATACTTACTGGAATAAGCGTTATCAAGATGGCCGCCGCGTACTGAGTAACCGCACGCAAAGCTAATTGAGACAGTTCCCTGCTTGCTCAGAAATGCCAAACGAAGTGATAAAACGCTGCCCTTGTCGCAGCGTTTTTTGCTGTTGAACCTGCAACGCCTTCAGATTAGTTCCCTTATGCTGTAGGAAACGTCCTTTTTCTGCTCAATGGGGTTCACAATCCCTCATTCTCTTGTAGAATCGCCGACGAGAAACAGCTAAGGCTTACTCTGTTTCCTTGTTTGATGTTGATTAAACCAACCGCAGCATATTGTTCCAACTTAGCTTAGGTAAAAATCATATTAATAATTAAAGTTAGACATTATTAAGTCTATTTAATACATTTTTGCCATTAAGTCAGTTTAAAATATTAAATTTTATTTATTAGTCTAATATCAGCTCTGAAGCATCGAGGCTAATACCAAACCAGTAGCGCTTCACCGCTAAGATATTTATACTTATAATTACTTTTTTCATCGGGTCAGGGAGTCGCGTTATCATGGGTTCAAAAAATGCGTTCTTTCGCAATATTGTATCCCCGCGCCGCCTGATTAAAAAAAGTGCCACTATTTCTCTGATATTCTTTATTTGTTTTGTTACCGTTACTCTGTCTTTTCTTTATCGTAACAGTGAGAAAAGATTATCTGCCCAGAGCGAGCAAATAGTCGCTTACTCCTCGCATTTCTTAAATGACTTAACCACCACCATGTCTCAGCTGATTCCATTAACGGAGAAATCCTGCAAGTTAGCGGAGCCTGCACTGCAATATAAGGCAGCGTTTACGAACGGCGTGCGGACATTCTTACTGGTACGAAATGGTTTCACTTATTGCTCGTCGGCTACCGGCGAAATGCATGTCAGCAGTAACGCTATTTACCCAAAACTTAATTTATACCAGACTCTGGATTTCAAGCTTCAGCAGGGTACGCCTATTCTGCCAGATAAACCGGCGGTCGCCGTTTGGCTACGTCAGCCTGGCCGCGGAAATACCGGCGTATTGACAACTTTAGAGTTAAACCTGCGTCCTTATTTATTGCTTAACTTTAATGATAAGGGCGTCAACGGTATGGCGATTATTATTGGCAACCAGGCCGTGACAACCTTTAATGCCAAAGTCATTCCAATTGAACAACTGCCCGACACAGCCTCTCGCGAGATCCAGATTCCGGGTTATCCCATCAAGTTACTATTGTATAGCGTCAATTTCACAGCCAGTGATATTCGGATAATTTTACTTGGCGGATTATTATTGGCCGCCTTTGTCGGAATTTCTGCCTATTACATTATGTCCAACCGCCAAAACCCCGAGGCCGAGATTCTGCGCGGTATGAAGCGCGGTGAATTCTTTATCGAATATCAACCGGTATTCGAAGCAACCAGCCGTAAAATGTCCGGGCTGGAAGCGCTGGTGCGTTGGGAGCACCCGACTGAGGGTCGTATTCCGCCGGATTTGTTTATTCCCGTTGTCGAAACTCAGGGTTTGATACAACAACTAACCCAGCATTTGTTTGATTTAATTATTGCGGATGCGGCCAGAATGGTTGGTTCCATTCCCACCGGCACCAAACTGGCGTTTAATATTTCACCACTTCATTTAGGTGAGCCGACATTCCGTGAGGATGTTTTAAGTTTGTTAGCGCGGTTACCCTTAGATACCTTCGACCCTATATTTGAAATAACCGAACGTGGGATGGTAGAAGAAGAACAAGCTATTTCCCAATTCGCCTGGCTGCGTGAGCACGGCGTGAAAATTGCCGTAGATGATTTTGGTACCGGACACAGCGCGCTAATTTATCTGGAACGCTTCACGCTAGACTATATTAAGATCGATCGGGCATTTATCAATAATATCGGATTTGAAACCCTTACCGCGCCCGTTTTAGACTCCGTATTGATACTGGCGAAGAATTTGAAAATTGAAACCGTGGCCGAAGGAATTGAGACCGAGCAACAGGCACAATATCTGATTGCTCACGGCGTTCACTTCCTGCAAGGTTATTTACTCAGCAGGCCGTTAACGCTGGAGAAATTGCTGAAGTTTTGTAATGAAAACAAATTTCTTTAATGTTTGCCTTCGTACCCGGACAGCTGGTAGTTTTACTTGAAACAGTTGCTATGTAGGTTTGTCGCAGGGGTTCACCGTTATCATGCTATTACGGGCATTCACCGCACTAATATTTGCTACTTTCAGTCTAGGATTGCATGCAGAAACGCTAAACGAAGGCGTGGCATTCTCAATTTTGGGCGAGCCAAAATATTCCGCTGATTTCACTCATTTTGATTATGTTAATCCGGCGGCACCCAAAGGCGGCAATATTACGCTGTCCGCCATTGGCACCTTTGATAACTTTAACCGCTTTGCCCTACGCGGCGTGCCTGCGGTTGGCTTTGAACGCCTGTACGATAGCCTGTTTACCAGCTCTGACGATGAAATCGGCAGCTATTATCCGCTGATTGCCGAATCTGCTCGCTACCCTGCGGATATGCGCTGGGTCGAAATTGATATCAACCCTCACGCTCGCTTCCACGACAATGTTCCTATTACCGCCAACGACGTCGAATTTACCTTTAATAAGTTAATGACCGAAGGCGTTCCTCAATTTCGCATCGCTTATAAAGACGTGAAGGTTAAAGCCATTTCCCGCCTGACGGTGCGCATTGAGTTCCCAGAGCCGGGTAAAGATAAGTTGCTGAGTATGTTGGGGCTGCCGGTTTTACCCGCGCACGACTGGCAGAACCGTAAACTGGGAGAGCCGTTAAGCAAGCCGCCGCTAGGCAGCGGCCCTTACCGCATTGGCGATTACCGCATTGGCCAATATATTACCTATCAACGAGTGCGCGACTATTGGGCGGCCAATTTGCCCGTCAATCGCGGAATGTATAATTTTGACTCCATCCGTTACGATTATTATTTAGACGATAAAGTCGCACTGGAAGCCTTTAAATCCGGTGCCTTTGACCTGCGGGAAGAAACGTCGCCCAAAAGCTGGGCATCGCAGTATGTTGGTAGCAATTTCGCCAAAAACTACATCATTAAGCAGGATTTAGAGGATAAATCGGCACAAAATACCCGTTGGATGGCTTTTAATATCCAACGTCCGCTATTTAGCGATCGGCGCGTACGTCAGGCGCTCACCCTAGCCTTTGATTTCGACTGGATGAATAAAGCTTTCTATTTCAACAGTTACCAACGCACCAACAGTTTTTTCCAAAATACCGACTATGCGGCTACCGGTTATCCCGATAGCGCGGAATTAGCCTGGCTAGCACCGCTAAAAGGCAAGATACCCGACGAAGTTTTCAGCAAAATCTATCAACCACCTTCCAGCGACGGTAGTGGCAACGATCGGGATAACCTGCTGAAAGCGCGCGAACTCTTGCAGCAAGCCGGCTGGGAAGTGAAAAACCAGCGGTTGATTAATAGCAAAACGGGGCAACCTTTTGTCTTCGAAATGCTGTTACTCAGCGGCAGCAATTTCCAATACGTGCTGCCGTTCAAACATAACCTGCAACGTTTGGGCATCACCATGAATATTCGCGAGGTAGATAGTTCACAGTACCTTAGCCGCCTGCGCAGCCGCGATTTCGATATGCTCCCGGCGGTTTATCCCGCCTTCACTTACCCAAGCACTTATCTGCGGCTATATTGGAGCTCAGAATATATTGATTCTACGTATAACCGTCCGGGCGTCAGCGATCCGGCTATTGATTCTCTGATTCAGCAAATTATTAGCCATCAGGGGCAACCGGAGGCCCTACTCTCCCTTGGTCGCGCGCTGGATCGAGTGCTGACATGGAATAACTTTATGATTCCTATGTGGTATTCCAATCACACCCGTTTTGCTTATTGGGATAAATTCTCTATGCCTGCGGTGCGCCCAACCTATTCTCTGGGCTTTGATAGCTGGTGGTTCGACGTAAATAAAGCGGCTCATTTGCCGGCTGAACGGCGCTAAGGAGCAACATATGGGCGCTTATTTATTACGTCGTTTATTATTGGTTATCCCAACGCTGTGGGCGATCATCACTATCAATTTCTTTATTGTGCAAATCGCTCCCGGCGGGCCGGTGGATCAGGCCATAGCTAATATCGAATTTGGCCAGCACAGCGGTTTGAACAGTGCTTCAGACGGGAATCTGGGCGGCGCGAAAGTCGGCGTGAACGCCGGGCCATTAGGGGAAGGACAATATCGCGGCTCACGCGGACTCGACCCAGAAGTCATAGCGGAAATTAAACAGCGCTTCGGTTTCGATAAGCCTCTGCATGAACGTTATTTCGATATGCTCTGGCGCTATGCCCGCTTTGATTTTGGCGACAGCCTGTTTCGCGGCGAAACCGTGATGGGGTTGATAAAAAGCAGCCTGCCCGTGTCGATAACCCTGGGGTTATGGAGCACCCTGATTATTTACCTGGTATCCATTCCGTTGGGAATTAAAAAAGCGGTGCGCAGCGGATCGGCCTTCGATACTTGGAGCAGCACGCTAATTATTATCGGTTATGCCATTCCCTCCTTCCTGTTCGCTATTTTGCTGATCGTGGTATTTGCCGGCGGTAGTTATTTCGATTGGTTCCCGCTGCGCGGCCTGGTATCCAGTAATTTTGATACCCTACCTTGGTACGGGAAGATTACTGATTATCTGTGGCATATCACACTGCCGGTGCTGGCTACCGTGATCGGCGGCTTTGCGACTCTGACCATGTTGACCAAGAATTCCTTTCTGGATGAAATTCGAAAGCAGTACGTGGTAACCGCTCGCGCCAAAGGTTTGAGCGAAGATAAAATTCTGTATCGTCACGTGTTCCGCAATGCGATGTTATTAGTTATCGCCGGTTTCCCCGCCACCTTTATCAGTATGTTCTTCACCGGTTCACTATTGATAGAAGTGATGTTTTCTCTGAATGGTCTGGGCCTATTGGGCTACGACGCCACGCTACAACGAGATTATCCGGTCATGTTTGGCACTCTGTATATTTTCACGCTAATTGGCTTATTACTGAATATTATCAGTGACATTACGTACACGCTGGTTGACCCACGCATTGATTTCGAGGGCCGCCAATGAAACCACTCAGCGCCATCAATCGTGCCCGTTGGGCGCGTTTCAAACACAACCGACGCGGTTATTGGTCACTGTGGATTTTTTTGACGCTGTTTATCATCAGTTTATTCGCAGAACTTATTGCTAACGATAAGCCCCTGCTGGTCAGCTATCAGGGCAAACTCTATATGCCCTTTATGGTGAACTACGATGAAACCGCCTTTGGCGGTATTCTAACTACCGCCGCCGACTATCAAGACCCTTACGTAATAGGCCGTATCGAAGACCACGGCTGGGCAATATGGGCGCCGATTCGCTTTGGTAATAACACCATAAACTTCTCCACGCAGGTTCCCTTCCCTTCTCCGCCCGATCGCCACAATTTATTAGGCACGGACAGCAACGGCGGTGACGTATTGGCTAAGGTTATCTATGGCTTTCGTATTTCCATGCTGTTTGGCATAACCCTGACGCTATTTTCCAGCGTGATAGGCATTTGCGTCGGGGCGGTGCAGGGCTATTACGGTGGAAAAATCGATTTATGGGGGCAACGATTTATTGAAGTTTGGTCAGGTATGCCAACGTTATTTTTAGTGATTTTGCTGTCCAGCATTATTCAACCCAATTTCTGGTGGCTGCTGGCGATTACCGTTTTATTCGGCTGGATGGCGCTGGTTGGCGTGGTGCGCGCCGAGTTTTTACGTGCCCGCAACTACGATTATATTCGGGCAGCCCGCGCGATGGGCGTGCGCGATCGGGTGATTATGTCGCGCCATATGCTACCAAATGCGATGGTAGCAACTCTGACATTCCTGCCGTTTATTCTTTGTGGGTCTATTACCACGCTAACCTCACTGGATTTTCTCGGATTTGGCCTGCCGATCGGCTCACCATCGTTGGGAGGGCTCTTGTTGGAAGGGAAAAACAATCTGCAAGCCCCTTGGTTAGGATTAACCGCATTTATCGCGTTGGCGATGCTGCTTTCCCTATTAATTTTCATCGGCGAAGCGGTGCGTGACGCTTTCGACCCAAGTAAGGCGTATTGATATGGCGACTCCTCTGCTGGATATTCAGGATCTCAGTATTGCTTTCCGCCAGAACCAACAGGAACGTCAGGTTGTCAGCCAGCTTTCCCTGCAGGTAGAAGCCGGTGAAACTCTGGCACTGGTCGGCGAATCCGGATCGGGCAAGAGCGTCACCGCCCTGTCGGTACTTCGTTTACTACCTTCACCGCCGGTGGTTTATCCGAGCGGAGACATTCTATTTTCCGGTCAATCGCTGCTCCATGCCGATGAAAATACGCTGCGCAAAATTCGCGGTAACCAGATCGCTATGATTTTTCAGGAACCCATGGTCTCGCTGAATCCGCTGCATACTATCGAAAAACAGCTGGCGGAAGTGTTGTCCCTCCACCGCGGAATGGGGCGGGAAAGCGCGCGTGCAGAGATTATCAGCTGTCTGGATCGCGTCGGTATTCGCCATGCCAAAGGGCGGCTCGGAGATTTCCCTCATCAACTTTCCGGGGGCGAACAGCAACGAGTGATGATCGCTATGGCGGTACTCACCCAGCCTAAGCTGTTGATTGCTGATGAACCCACTACCGCCCTCGACGTGTCGGTACAGGCGCAGATTTTAAGTTTGCTGAAAGAGTTAAAGCAAGAAATGGGAATGAGTTTGCTGTTTATCACTCATAACCTGAATATCGTGCGCCGTCTGGCCGATAACGTGGCGGTGATGCGCGAAGGGCGCAGAGTGGAGCTGAGTGACCGCCAGACGCTGTTTAGTCACCCTCAGCACCCATACACACGGCAATTGCTCGACGCCGAGCCTCAAGGCGAGCCAATACCGCTACCGCCGATGGCAGCGCCCCTGCTGCGCGTCAAAAATCTTCAGGTAGGTTTTCCTATCAAAAAAGGGTTACTGCGTCGAACGGTTGGCCATCACTACGCGGTGAAAGGTATCAGCTTTGATTTACGTCCGGGGGAAAGTCTCGGTTTGGTCGGCGAGTCAGGATCGGGAAAAAGCACCACTGGGCTGGCATTGCTGCGTTTATTACCGTCCAGCGGGGAGATCTGTTTCGACGGTCAACCACTACATAGCTTTAATAACAAGCAGATGCTGCCTTTCCGCAGCCGTATTCAGGTGGTATTTCAGGATCCTTACTCGGCGCTCAATCCCCGTCTGGCGGTCTGGCAAATTATCGCTGAAGGGCTGGAGGTTCATCAGAAGCTCAGCGCCGCCGAGCGGGAACAGCGTGTGATTGCCGCCATGGAAGAAGTGGGATTAGACCCGACCACTCGCCACCGCTATCCCACTGAGTTTTCCGGCGGGCAACGTCAACGCATTGCCATTGCCAGAGCGCTGATATTGCAGCCTCAGCTATTGATTCTCGATGAACCAACCTCATCGCTGGATAAATCGGTGCAGGCACAGATTCTGGCGCTACTCAAATCGCTTCAGCAACGGTATCAATTAAGCTATCTGTTTATCAGCCACGATTTGCAGGTAGTGAAATCACTGTGCCACCAGCTGATCGTACTGAAACAGGGAGAAGTGATAGAACAAGGGGATTGCCAACGGGTACTCACCGCACCGGCGCAGCCTTATACCCGACAGTTATTGCAACTAGCCGATTAAAAGCCGCAGGAACCTTGAGCATGCAAAAATTTCTCAGAGACAGTTCTGCCGCGGAGGATTAGAAAGGATAGAGAGCTGTCATTTTTTCTGCGATGGCAACACCGACATTTTTCAAGCGGCACATAGCGGCGCTTTCATCATGACAGTGTACAAACAGGCAAGGCTCCCCTTCCCATTCGACAATAGCAGAATCAACCTGAATTTCTTGCAACGAAAGGTGCAGGCGCTGCATTACCTGCCTGGCGGCGCTACCGTCATGACTCAGTAATTTCAACCCCATCAGGTTGTTCTTTTCATCTATCGTCGCTAGCGGAATCGGTTCAACCTTGACACCGGTAAAGCCTGACAGCCAGCGGTAACTTTGCGGCAGGCGATGAACCACCGAAAGTTGAATATTATTCACGCGTCTTTCCTAGTAAAAAATTAACAATAACTATTACAAAAGCACAACAAAGTCACATGCTAACTAAGTTATAGCCGCTAAAGCGCCATTATGCCTGATTAGAACCTCATCAAAGTGTAAATTTATAACAATACATAAACCTATCACTAACAAGGTTATTTATTTGGCCATTTCTGACGTCTTTCCCGCTTCCCTACACTAACCCAAAAAGCGAGTTTGAGATTTAGATCTCATTTTTTCGTTATATGTATACCTTTCCGCATGTCTTCTCAACCATTTTTCTTGCAAGTCGGTTACCTACTTTTCGTTAATATTTTACAAATAAGGAACACCTCCCCGCCGAAAACCAGGAAGAAAACACCGACATCTCATTGATAAATATATTATTAAGTGAGGATTTAATGCATGGAAAATAATCGCGAAAACCGCATATTCTTCGAAATGTTATTTTCCTTATTTTAACTTATTTCAAGCCAACATTAACAAGTAATCAACATGATAATAAGCGCGCTTACTAATATCACCTTATTTCTGATTGGGTCATTTCAGAAGGTGATTGAATATATAAAGTTATCAGTAAAATAAATATTTGGTGCAGAAGAACAAAAAAGGGAAAGCCGAGCGGGGAAAAATCATTGAGGTAAAGTGGTTTATCACGCTGCCGGCGAAACAACCGGCAGCGTGATAAACCAAATCAGGCCGCCTTTTTGCCCGGACGACTGGCGTACAGATAGAAGAATACTGCCGCAATGATACAGAAAGCCATTGAGCTAACCATTGGCCAGGCACTGCGGGAAGGAGCCAATGACAAAATGGTTCCGACCAACGCGCCGATACCAAAACGCAAGGTGCCAGCCAGAGATGAAGCCGTCCCTGCCATGTGCGGGAAATCATCCAGAATGACCGCCATGGCGTTGGATGTAATCATTGCGATACAGCCCACGTAGGCTGCCACGCACAACACCAGCGCCCAGAATCCCAGTCCCAAAGCTGACACGGCCACTAAACCGATGCCCATAACCAACTGCACAAACAGGCCGAAACGGAACATCTTAATGGCTCCGACGCGCCGCACATTTCGGCTATTGATCAACGTCATCAGGAATAGAAAGACAATATTCAGCGCAAAGTAATAACCGAAGTTCTGCGGGGACACTCCGTTAAGATCAATGTAAACAAAAGGCCCGGCGCTGAGGAAAGAGAACATACCGGCGAAGGAAAATCCGCTGGCCAGCATATAGCTCAGTACGCGTTTATGACGGAACAGTGAACCAAAGTTGCCAATTGTGGTGCGAAGGTGGAACTTTTGTCGCCGTTCTCGCGGTAGCGTTTCTTTAATAAAGAACGCTACCAGCACCGCACCAACCAGCGCTGCGCCGGCCATACTCCAGAAAATGGCGTGCCAGCTAAACCACACCAGCAAAGCGCCACCAATAATTGGTGCCAATAGCGGCGCGATGGTCATCACCAACACCACAAATGACATCATTCTAGAGAATTCATCTTTCGTGAACATATCTCGCATCAATGCGTTGATCACGACGCTGGCCGCAGCGGCGGATAAACCGTGCAGGAAGCGCATATTGACCAGTTGCTCTACCGATTGCGCCATGGCGCAGGCTACGCCTGCCAGAGCAAAAATTACCGTTCCCCACAGGATAACCGGCTTACGGCCAATACTGTCTGCCATCGGGCCATAGAACATTTGACCAATAGCAAACCCGAGCACATAAGCGCTCAGCGTCATTTGTACGCGACCATCCTCCACGCCAAACTCTCTGGCGATAATCGGCATACTGGGCAAGTACATATCGATGGCCAACGGCATCAGCATGGAAAGCAAACCCAGAATTAAGATCAAACCAATATGAGATGTTCGTTTTTCTTGCACGCTTTGCAACTCCTTCAACAGCCGTTCGTTCCAAATAAATTATTCAGATCGAACAGAGCAGTCGTACCACGATGGCGGGGGAAATGGTTCGTTTTGGCAACGCCCGAGACGTTGGGAATCCCTAAAATCAAGGGATTCCCTCTTAGGTTCACACATAATCGCTTTGATAAACGATGGCGCTGTTAACTCAGATGCGGAGCGCCAACGCTGGCAATTTCTTCTTCAGTCAACGGGCGGTATTCGCCGGGTGCCAGATCTTCATCCATCACAATGGCACCAATACGTTCGCGGTGTAACGCGGCTACGCGATTACCTACCGCACCAAACATGCGTTTTACCTGATGGTAACGCCCTTCACTGATCGTTAAACGAACCAATTGCGGCTCTATCACTTCCAGCTGCGCCGGTTTGGTCAAGGTAGCCTCGTTATGCAATTGTACGCCCACGGCAAACTGCTCGGCGGTATCTTCAGCCACCGGATGCTCCAGCGTCACCAGATAGGTTTTCTCGCAGTGGTGCTTTGGTGAGGTAATTCTATGTGACCATTGACCATCGTCAGTCATCAAAACCAAACCGGTGGTGTCGATATCCAAACGCCCCGCCGCATGCAATTTATAGGCCACCGGCTCATCGAGGAAATACAGCACGGTTGGATGATCGGGATCGTCGGTGGAGCAGACATAGCCCTGAGGCTTGTTCAGCATAAAGTAACGCGGCCCCACCTGCTGTTGCAGCAGATTGCCATCAAACATCACTTCCTGTTCTGGCGTCAGCTTCATCGCGCCGGTTTTGACGATTTCGCCGTCCACGGTCACACGTTTTGCCCGTAGCTCGCGCGCAACCAACGCACGGCTAACCCCTAATTGCTGAGATAAAAACTTGTCCAATCGCATTGAATCTACTTTGCCTGTTTGTCTGGTCGTGTTGCTAATCAACACGTTGCCTTGCCACTTTGAGGAGTAGCAACGCTGGAAATTAAATGAAGCAGTAAAAATCGTGTAGGAGGAACATCATTTGCTGCCTATGAGACACATCAGTATAACGGGGGTTGTCCTATCATCCTAGGAACAGTTACACCCGACCGAGAGGTTCTCGCACCTATGGCACCGAATAGGCATAATAATAGAAAATAATGTCGAGTTTAACCGGATAGATTTCGCTAAAAACCTTAAGGATATGTTGCAAATGACCACCGTTCCGCTTGGGGTAGCCTAAGCAATGGCTTTTACACTCCGCCCCTATCAGCAAGAAGCGGTTGACGCCACTATTGCTCACTTTCGCCGCCACCCGGAACCGGCTCTGATTGTGCTGCCCACCGGCGCGGGTAAAAGTTTGGTCATTGCCGAGCTGGCTAAACTGGCTCGCGGGCGAGTATTGGTTCTGGCCCACGTTAAAGAGCTAGTGGCACAAAACCACGCTAAATATTGTGCTTACGGTCTGGATGCCGATATTTTTGCCGCAGGTTTACAGCAACGACAAAGCGAAGGCAAAGTCGTCTTTGGCAGCGTGCAGTCCGTAGCACGTAATCTCTCACTATTCGATAGTGCCTTTTCCCTGTTAATCATTGATGAATGCCATCGAATCAGCGATGAAGACGACAGCCAATATCAGCAAATCATTCAGCATTTACGGAAAAACAATCCGAAGCTTCGCTTACTGGGTTTGACCGCAACGCCCTATCGTCTGGGCAAAGGCTGGATTTATCAATTCCACTATCACGGCATTACCCGTGGTGATGAAAATAGTTTATTCCGCGATTGCATCTATGAATTGCCCCTGCGCTACATGATCAAAAACGGTTTCCTGGTACCGCCAGAACGGCTGGATATGCCGGTGGTGCAGTATGATTTCAGCCGTCTGACCAGTAATAGCAAGGGTCTGTTTCGCGAGGAAGACCTGGATCGGGAAATCAAACAGCAAAGCCGTATTACGCCGCATATTGTCAGCCAAATCGTCGAATATGGAGCCACTCGCAAAGGCGTGATGATTTTTGCCGCTACGGTAGAGCACGCTAAAGAGGTGTACGGGCTGCTCCCCGCGGGACAGGCGGCATTGATTAGCGCCGTCACCCCCGCCGCCGAACGCGACGCGTTAATTAATGCGTTTAAACAACAAGAATTACGTTATCTGGTGAATGTGGCGGTACTGACTACCGGTTTTGACGCGCCCCACGTGGATTTGATCGCCATTCTGCGCCCAACCGAATCCGTCAGCCTGTATCAGCAAATCGTCGGCCGCGGGTTACGATTATCACCGGGAAAGGAAGACTGCTTGATTCTCGACTACGCCGGTAATCCACACGATCTGTTCACTCCCGAAGTGGGTACCAGTAAACCTCATGGCGACAGCCAGCCGGTACAGGTCTTTTGCCCAGACTGCGGTTTTGCCAATGTATTTTGGGGGAAATGCACTGAATCCGGCGATATTATCGAACACTATGGCCGCCGCTGTCAGGGCTGGTTTGAAGATGATGAAGGCCAGCGCGCTCAATGTGACTATCGTTTCCGGTTTAAAAGCTGTCCACATTGCGGAGCAGAAAATGACATTGCCGCCCGACGCTGTCATCAGTGCCAGGAAGTGCTGGTCGATCCCGATGATATGCTCAAAGCCGCGCTAAGACTGAAAGATGCACTGGTTCTGCGCTGTGGAGGAATGGCGCTGGAATCAGGCAAGGATGCCAAAGGAGAATGGCTGAAAATCACTTATTACGATGAAGACGGCACCAGTACCAGCGAACGCTTTCGCCTCACCACGTCCGCACAGCGTATGGCCTTTGAGCAAATATTTCTGCGTCCCCATCAACGCGCGCCGGGAATCCCCTTAAAATGGCAAACGGCGACGGACGTGATCGCCCAGCAGGCGCTACTGCGTCACCCCGATTTTGTCGTTGCCCGGAAACGGGGCCAAGGGTGGCAAATTCGCGAAAAGGTTTTTGATTATCAGGGGCGTTTTCGCCTGGCAAACGCCCTTGGCTAGCGCCTTTCTGCCCTGAGTTATTTGCGGTTTTGTTTGCTGTCTGGTCGATATTTCGCTAGAATGCCGCCCGCTTTACTCTGGGTTCGCCCAAAGTAAGCCGACTATCGAACCTGTTGCTGGGTCGCCTGTAGCAGGGTAAATTTTCTTTTAAGAGAAAACAAAATGATCACTATCAATGCAGAAGTACGTAACGACCAGGGTAAGGGTGCGAGCCGCCGCCTGCGTGCAGCAAATAAATTCCCAGCTATCGTTTACGGTGGCGAGGAAGCAGCGGTTTCTATCGCTCTGGACCATGACACCACTAAAAACATGGAAGTCAAACCAGGTTTTTACAACGAGCCAATCTCTTTGGTTATCGATGGTAAAGAAGTTAAAGTTCAGGTTCAGGCTGTTCAGCGTCACGCTTTCAAACCAAAACTGACTCATATCGATTTCGTTCGCGTTTAATCTGCGATATCGATATTTCGGGACGCCGAAAATGAGAAAGCATCGCTGATGCGATGGGAGATGCCAGTCGGTTTACTCTGACTGGCATTTTTATTAGCTGCTATTTTTATTACCTTCTGCTGCTGGCTATTAATGATTCGATCGAAAACACATACAAAGCCAATTAAAATAGCGTGCTACTCAAGAAATAAATACTACACCACCCGAAAGATCAGCCAATAGGCAATATTTACCTCACTTCTGATTTATTATTTTTACATGCATTAAAGCTTCTCTGCTATAAATAACAGAGAAGCCGGTATAACAAACTAAATGTCTATTTAAAAAACAATAGCATTAAGTATTTTAATAAAACTGTTACCATCCCATTGATGCAATAGCACCAGTTGCCGCACCAATTGCAGAGCCAACGGCTACACCAATCGGCCCAAACAATGCGCCAGTTGTAGCACCGGCCGCAGTCGCCGTGGTGATAGCAATTGTCATATCCATCGCAGGAGTTGGTACATCTCCTGCTAATGCGCCTGAAATAAGATTTAACTCAGTAGCTTCAATTGTCTTCATATTTAAATCCTCGGTAATTAAATTAAGTTAAGTTAAATGAAAATAAACATCACCATGGTGAGCAATAAGACTATGCTTGAGTGAAATAAAAAACAAATTAGAATAAATAAACAATGGCATCCGGAATTACCATGAAGCCACCAATAAAATTATTAACTAATAGGATTTAATGAAAAGTAATAATAAAGATTTAAGCTCACTTAAATTTAACCATAGAAAACAAACAATAAACTCACCTCATGGATATGTAATAAAAAAATAACGCCACCGAGTTTAGAAACCAATGTTAAAGGTTTCCAGACTCCGTGGCGTTACGTCGATAACACTTGAGCAGTGAGCGGCTATTTTAGGATTTGTCGCCGCCGCTCAAACGCCGCTGTAACTGATCGCGTAAATTCGGCGGCGTGCCTTTAATCGTTAACGTATCGGTGGCCGGATCCCAGAAAATACGTTCGCCCAGCAATAATGCATCGAAGTTAATGCTTAAACCACCGCCGCTGCCGGAAAATTTGGTCAGCTGTCGCAAAGTGCTACGATCGGCAGGGAACGTCTCTTCCAGCGCATAACCCTGCTCGGTGGAGAACTCTTTAAAGTCCTTCTCACCCAGTTTAGGCAATTCCTGAGCCAGTTCCTGCAACGCAATTTCTTCGCCGGCCTGCAACTGTTCGTTGCAATAACTATAAGCCTGTTGACGATATGCCTGACGCTCATTTTTATCCAACTGCGCATCGGCGCAATAGTCATCAAGGGCTTGCAGTAAACCGCGGTTTTGCGCCTTGGTGTCCAGGCCTTCGGCGGCAGACAGGAAATCCATAAAGAAGTCAGAAACCTTACGACCAACGCGCCCTTTCAGGAAGGTCAGATAACGGCTGGACTCCGGATTGGTTTCCCATTCGGTCAGATCAATGCGAGCCACAATATCAGCGCGATTGATATCCAGATAATGAGTTGTGCTCAAATCTAGCTGCTCATCAACCCGCATGCTGTTGCAACTGCTTAGCACTGAGATCAATAAATACTCAACCGCCAGATAGCGATACTGACAAAACAACACCACGCCGCCTTCGGCAAAAGGATATTTCGCCAGTTCATCCCGCAGACGCACGGTAGCCGCGCGGCTAAAGGCGAGAAAATCTTCGTCTCCTTTACGGCAGCGTTTTAAGGCATCGGCCAACTCGCTTTGCTCATTAAACAAACCATACGCCTTGCTTTTGGCGCTATAAACACGATGCAGTTCCGTCATCATTTCTTCAACTACCGCATTAGTCGGCAGTAAAGAGTCCCGCAACATCACATCCAGGGTCTGTTCGTCACGTTTGATCAATTGATGTAAAGCAATTTGGTCGATATCAAGGCTCATGATAAATACTCCTTTTAGCTAGGGGCGTATTCAAACACCGATGCTCTGATGCCGCAACTCAAAAGCGGCGTGAACGCCGAATCCTCTGCAATTGATTCTTAATGCTATAAAGTAGCGGAAAAGCGCGGCTCTATACGGTAAGATGTGGGACTTTGTCAGGCGTTGAGCACACTTTTTATGCCACAATCATCTCGTTACAGTGACGAACACGTTGAACAGTTGCTTTCTGAACTGGTTCAAGTACTGGAAAAACACCGCACCCCAACCGATCTTTCCTTGATGGTTTTGGGGAATATGGTTACAAATCTGCTCAATACCAGCATTGCCCCAGCGCAACGCAAGGTATTGGCGCGATCTTTCGCCGAGGCTCTTCAGGCTTCGGTACGTGAAGATAAAGCTCATTAATTACTTAATTAAGACTGCTATCTCTATATGGTGACAAATCGTCAGCGCTATCGTGAAAAAGTGTCCCAAATGATCAGTTGGGGGCACTGGTTCGCCTTATTCAATATTCTGTTTAGCCTGGTGCTGGGCAGCCGCTATCTATTTGTTTCCGATTGGCCAGCCTCTTTGGTTGGCCGTACCTATGCCCTGGTCAGTTGGCTAGGGCATTTCAGTTTTATCGTATTCGCTGCCTATCTATTGGTGATTTTCCCACTCACCTTTGTCGTGATGTCGCAGCGGTTACTCAGGTTCCTTTCCGCCGCATTTGCCACTACAGGTCTGACCCTATTACTGGTGGACAGTGAGGTTTTTACCCGTTTCCACTTGCACCTCAATCCGGTGGTGTGGGAGCTGGTGGTTAACCCCGATCAAAGCGAGTTGGCCAGGGACTGGCAGTTAATCTTTGTTTCTGTGCCTATTATCTTTTTGGTTGAGATGCTTTTTGGCACCTGGTGCTGGCAAAAGCTGCGTAGCCTGAACCGGCAAAAGTTCGTTAAACCGCTGGTTGCCGTGTTTATTTCTGCGTTTTTCGCCTCCCACCTGATTTATATCTGGGCGGACGCCAATTTCTATCGGCCAATCACCATGCAGCGTGCCAATCTGCCGCTTTCCTATCCTATGACGGCGCGTAAGTTTCTGGAGAAACACGGCCTGCTGGATCAACAGGAATATCAACGCCGCATTATCGAACAAGGAAATCCCGAAGCCGTTACCGTGGAATATCCGCTCAATACCATTACCTTTAGCGATAAGGGCAGCGGCTATAACCTACTGATGATCGTCGTGGACGGGATTCGCCCTGATAGTTTGAAGCAGGACATGCCAGCTCTGAATGATTTTGCTCAATATAATATTCAGTTCAATCGTCATTACAGCGCGGGAAACCGGAAAGAAACCGGCCTATTTGGTCTGTTTTACGGGATTTCCCCGACGTATTTGGACGGCATTTTGGCCGCCCGTGAACCTTCGGCCTTTATTAATGCCTTGGGTAATCAAGGCTACCAGTTCGGCCTGTTCTCCTCTGACGGCTTCCAGTCGGCGCTCTATCGCCAGGCTCTTTTGTCCGATTTTTCGTTACCGGAGCCAAAACGTCAGAGCGACAGCGCGACAACGCTGGAATGGCAACAATGGTTGAATAATTTATCCAGCCCGGCGCCTTGGTTCTCCTACGTTAACCTGATTGGTTCACAAGAATCGCAGGACCCGGTGGAAGGTGGCAATCCGGCCGCGCCAAATGACTTTATCAGCCATTATCAGGACGGTGCCAAAAACGTCGATCAGCAAATTGCGACTATCATTGATACCTTGAAAACCAAAGGGTTGCTGGATAAAACCGTGGTGGTGATCACCGCGTCTCACGGCGTAGAATTTAATGATAGTGGCAACGGTGATTGGGGGGCTGGCAGCAACTTTAACCGTCACCAATTACAGGTTCCGCTGATTATTCACTGGCCGAGTACTCCAGCACAAAAAGTGAATAAACTGACCAGCCATGAAGATGTTATGACGACGCTGATGCAGCGTTTACTGCATGTACGCACTTCGCCAGAAGATTACTCGCAGGGTGAGGATTTATTTGCCGCTCAGCGGATTCATAATTGGCTTGCTACCGGTGAAAACGGCATGCTGGTTATTACTACGCCAACCCAAACTATTGTGCTCGACAACAGTGGAAATTATCGAACCTTTGACCTGCAAGGCCATGAAGTGAAAGATGAGAAACCGCAGCTGGCGCTGTTATTGCAGGTGCTAACCGACGTAAAACGCTTTATTGCCAACTAGGTGACATTAGCCTAACTGATTAATAATCAAGCGAACGTTACGCCCGACTCTTGCAATATCGGAGAGAAAATGTAGTATAAATTTACTGCGTCGGCATGTAGCGCAGCCTGGTAGCGCACCGTCATGGGGTGTCGGGGGTCGGAGGTTCAAATCCTCTCATGCCGACCAAAGAATCTTTTTAAAACCAACCCATTGTGGTTGGTTTTTTTACGCCTTTCACAAATAACGCCGGTCAATACTATTGGTAAAATAGCGGTATTCGCTCGCTATCCCTGCAATTTCTCGTCATGTAGAGTCAACCAACCTTCATCAGACATTCTGAATTATACCGTGCCCCTCCCCAGTTAATGATGACTTAATCTCTGGCTGTTCAACCGGCAAAAGATCGGTTTGATCAGACTTAAACATTGGAATGACCGAATCCAGTAACGCGAAATACTCTACCTGCACCTCATCCCCACTATTGATATTGAAAAGCCTGAAGTCGATAAAGTTGCCTAGGCTTAAAGATGGTCGACGATAAAATAGCTCCTGGATACGATCCGCAGGTTACAACAGGTAATCGCTAAAATCGTAAAGGTAATGCCCACCGCCACTAGGTGCCCAGTTAGGTTAGTATGGCCGCCAGAATTTGCCCGCCAGCCAAAGAAATTAGCAACCAGACACCGATGTAAATTTCAGATGGCGAGTAGGATAACGCCCCCAACTTCAGGTCAGCATCAATAGACAACCCACGCCACACGTCTAGCCGCTGCATCAGTCATTAGCCAGATTCCCATGATCACCTGTGGATCTGGGATACTCACAATACGCCACAAAAATAACAAACCTTCACAATAGCAGAGCATAGCCGCGCAATATTCAGTTCCGGGCAGGTATGTCTACATTCTGTTCTTCTATTTTCCCTGTGTATAACACTGGCCATAGACGGGTAATAAATAACCGCTACCGAGACGGTAAAATAAAGTAATCTAACAAGTTCGCTGCAATTTTCGCTCTTAGAGCTTCAGCGCAATCAGAACCGAACGTTAACGCGCTGAAAATGAACAAATATTCGCTACGGTGGTGCTAATATACTTTTTAATCTAAGAGAAATAAGTTCTCATTTCCCCACATTCATTAGCAAAACCTTAAGAAGGTATTTCGATAGTCAGAGTTTGAGTGAATACCAGCCAAACATTCGCTTACAGCGCCTCTAAGCCCACATAAGATACTTTCAAGACTTATGCGTTTCGCATTAACCACACTCAGTCAAGGCCAATACGATGCGCTACATCTCAATTTAGAGATAAAGTAATAAAACCACCAATACATGTTCAGGTAGTTATTTACACCGGTTTTATACCAGACAATGGTTTTTTGAACTTTTGTAGAGAAGTAGAGGAAAATAACCTTTTATCCGAAGCTCGCATTTATGGAGTTAGAAAAATCTCTATGGCTCCTAAATGTTCCCGTAGTGAATAAGCCCTCTCGGTGGCTACTAAACACACCCCGATTAGCCGTTACTTAACATGCCAGTCAAATAAACTATGAATCTATATTTAGCAGAATTTAGTGCTAAAAAATTTGCCAACTCTTAACATAAATTATTAAACCTTAGATAAACGCGACAAGATAAAGTCGAAAAAATAAATTAAAGTATTGATATGTAAGCACTTTTATCACCGGTGACGTTACGAAGAATCTGGGAGAAGATTGGCAGAAGTTACACGCAGATTTTGCCAAAACTCGCCTACGCGCTTTTCAGCCTCTACAGGAGACTTAGCCAAATAACTTTTTGATGATTGGTTTGCTGATTTTTTCACAACCTCTCGCCAGCGTTAAGCCTACGTAGAACAATTTTTAAGCTAACACTCCCTCATCTGAGGGTTTGCACCCGTATCGGACAGAATCTCGCGCCGACTTCCTCACTTCTACCAGAAGCAATTCAACAGAGCAGAAATGTATAAAAAAAACGCATTTTACCCAAGGTTTATTTGTGTGATGAAAAGAACATGCTACTGCGAGCGATTCGGCATCCGTAACCTTACATTTCAGTCAAATGATGCACTCAGCCTCCGATTCAGGCACTGGTAAACGACTTCTATTCAATAGTGAGTCGCTGACGATTGAAATTACCGAAACCGGTTTCTTTAAGATGGCAAGCTATTGAGGTCATTTTGCGTAGTGCATATTTATCCAATCAAATTATCTGGGCAATCGTGCTGATTATGCAGCAATATTATGGCCGATTCTTCTGATTGGGCTGGATTGCCCTCCCTGTAACCTTTGAATTAACGCTCATTAATGTAACTAATTGAATTAATTAAATATGGCGATTGTTTTATATAGATATCTAAGATTAATCTTAGAAAAAGCGAACGATAACCATACTCTCTTTGTGTAAATAATCGGTTGCAATGAAAACGACTCTCATTGAGACAAACATCCTGTAAACTCAAAATCACATAACTCTGTTTACGAATGACATTGGATTAACTCATCCGCCCATACTCATTTTTTTTCCTGTTAAGTTCGGTATTTTGAAGAATATTCAAAATATATGACTAACAACCCACTCCTATCTATTAAATCAACAAGATGATTTATTTAATAGTTTTAGGCAGAAAAGCGTGCTATGGAAAATAGAATTGAGATCACATCTTATTCTCAAGTTTCTCCGTTTTTATATCGCGAAGATACGAAATCAATTAATCAGAACGGAGATCTCTGCACGGGGAATTATTCTTTTAAGTTCATTAAATCCACTAAAATCCATTAAGACTTTTTTTGCATGGTGTCTAAATATTCGCCATAAATTCATTCAATCGGAATGACAAATATTTAATAATAATTCGTTAATAAATAATGCTTATTTGAATTAAGTCAGAATAATCACCTCAATATTTCAAAATGTAACTGTGTGAGACCTCATTGGAACAGCGTTATTTGATAAAAACAGTTTTTTATTCTTAATTTTACTTAAAAAAGATATAAAGTTTTTACATTTTGATCTTTTGTGTAAACCTATGCTCCGTTAATATGACACTGCAAATGTGACGTGATTGTTAAAAATGTTACGTCGTGAGAAAATGGAAACTACCCTACGCAGAGTCATATCAACGTAAGTCGGAGAATAGGTAGTCAAAAAAAATTAATAGTATTTTTATTACAAATACTATTAAGTAGACAAGGCTCCTATTATTTCACTGAGATTAAATGCTGAGAAAATGCCCCTAAATTAGGATGTAAATTAGGGTGATTTATTTAAATGGAGAGACCTTTATGAACACTAAATTACGCGCAACTATTTTACTCGCTAGCGCAGCATTTGCTTCTTTCTCTCATGCTGCAAATGCAGCAGACGGCACCATCAATTTCACCGGTACAGTTATTGCTGAAGCTTGTACCGTTAGCACAGCGAGCGCCAGCCAGACGGTTGCTTTAGGTAATGTCAGCGCCAAGGCTTTCCCAGCGGTCGGTGCCACTGCCATGCCGGCAAAATTCGATATCACCCTGACCTCTTGTCCAGATTCAGTGACAAAGGCCTTGGTAAAGTTTGATGGTCCTTTTGCAGAAAATAATACCAATCTGCTCGCGTTGACCACTGAAACTGGCGTAGCTACTGGGTTGGGTATCGCAATTTATGAAGCAGACGGTACAACTCTGATTCCCATGACGGCTCCTTCCGCGCAAAAAGCCGTGACGAAAGGTGTGAATCCCGTCTTTAGCTACATTGCCAAATATATGTCAACCAATGCCACTGTCACGACCGGCCCAGCTAATGCAGTCACTCAGTTTAGTATTTCCTATAACTAATAGCGCTGCTTTAGTTAGGGTTAATTAAATTTAAAAAATACAAACAAAAGGATCACCCATGTTTCAAGGGCGAGGCAAGGATGCTTATTTTTACATGAAAAATATCTTTACCGGCAGAGAATCTGCTGGGCAGTTAGTTATGAGGAATTCTGGTATGTCATGGATACGTTCTTTTATTTCTGTATGTTGCCTGCTAACGATTACCTATCAGGCTCAGGCTGGGATTGTTATAGGTAGCACACGCGTCATATACGATGGCAGTAAAAAAGAGGCTTCTTTATCAGTAACCAACCCGGAAAAGGATCGGCCTTACCTGATTCAATCCTGGATCGATAATCTGGATGCATCAAACACGACTAAGATTCCCTTTATCGTCACTCCACCATTGTTTCGATTGGATGCCGAGCAAGAGAATACGCTGCGTATTGTTCGGGCCGGCGGTAACTTACCGCAAGATCGCGAGTCGGTATTCTGGCTCAGCGTTAAATCTATCCCGGCAACGCATAAAACCGATGAGAATCAGCTACAAATCACGGTTCAATCGCGTATCAAATTATTTTATCGTCCAACCGGGCTGCTGAGAAATCAGGCTGCAAATGCCTATAAATCTCTCCAGTTCAAGCGTAAAGGTAATCAATTGGAAGTGGTTAATCCCACGCCCTATTACGTTTCGTTCTATGAACTTAACGTTGGGAAATCAGAGATAAAAGAAGCGGATATGATCGCTCCGAAAAGCAGCCGCAGCTGGCCGTTACCTTCAGGCGCATCAGGGCAGATAAGCTGGCAGGCGATTACCGATTACGGTGGCATTTCAGCCAAAGAGACCGTTTCTCTCTAATTCGCAAAACCTAATCCTGACTGAAATGACATCTTGCCCATCCATACCGGGTAAGGGGTATCCGTACGCTTTTTTCGGCCCCAAATGGAGGAATTTTGTTATGGAAAAACATTGCAAGCCAGCGGGACTCACCCGGCATATCCTTTGGACTCTAGTCTCTGTCGCGTCTGCTGCACCGATAGTCAACGTTTCGGCAGCAGACTATTTCAATCCTTATGCGCTTGAATTGAAAGAAGGTACACCTCAGAACGTCAGTCTGGGTCAGTTTTCTACCACCGGTTCGCAAATTCCCGGAACCTATCGGGTGGATATTTACCTAAACGACAGCAAAGTCGATGAACGCTCGGTGACCTTTGTGGATCGTAACGGCAAGCTTCTGCCGGAATTAACCACAAAAGAATTGGCTGCGATGGGTGTCAATATTGAGGCTTTTTCATCACTTAAAACGTTACCGCCGACTCAAGCATTCAGCAATTTAGATCAACATATTCCCGAAGCGTTCACTCGTTTCAACTTTAACCGCCAGCGGTTGGATATCAGCATTCCACAAGCGGCGCTTAATAATGAAGCGCGCGATGCCATTGACCCAAAGTTATGGAATCAGGGGATTCCCGCCGCGCTGGTTAACTACAGCTTTACCGGTTCTAACACCTGGGATTCGCGTAGTGAAGGGACTAACAGTAACTATTATCTTAACTTGCGTAGCGGAGCCAATTTAGGTGCCTGGCGGTTACGTAACTACTCCACCTACACCGATAATAATAAGAGTGGGCGTGAGTGGAAGAACATTAATACCTACGTACAACGGGATATTCAGCCGCTGAAAGGCGCACTGACCCTGGGTGACAGTTCGACGCCCGGCGAAGTATTTGATAGCGTTCAATTTCGCGGAGTCCAGTTAGCCTCCGATACCAATATGCTGCCAGATAGCCGCCGCGGTTTTGCCCCGGTAGTCCGCGGTATCGCACAGAGTAACGCTCAGGTCATCATTCGACAAAACGGCTATATCATCTACCAAACCTATGTTCCTCCCGGAAGTTTTGCCATTACCGACCTCTACCCAACCTCATCCAGCGGTGGGTTGGACGTCACTATTCGGGAAGCGGATGGTACTGAGCGTAGCTTTGTGCAGCCTTTCTCCGCCGTGCCTATTATGCAGCGCGAAGGCCAGTTGAAATATGCCGTTACGGCAGGGAAATATCGCACTACCACCCCTTTTGCGGCAACGCCGAACTTTGCCCAGTCAACCCTGATTTACGGGTTGCCCGCAGACACCACTTTGTACGGGGGAGTATTGGCTGCAGAGAAATACACGTCCGGCGTGCTAGGAGTCGGTCATGGGTTCGGCGATATAGGATCGATATCTCTCGATGCCACTCAGGCTAATACTTCTCATAGAGGAGGAAAAAAAACCCAGGGGCAGTCTTATCGGTTCCAGTATTCCAAAGATATTAGTACCACTAATACCAATTTTACTTTGGCGGGTTATCGCTATTCCACTGAAGGTTTTTATACCTTAAGTGAAACTAATGAATATCGGGAAAATGTCAACGGCTGGCGCCCAAACTACAATAAACGCAGCAAAATACAGCTCAACCTTAATCAGTCTATGGGCGGATACGGTCATCTTTATATCTCTGGGTATCAGCAGGATTATTGGTGGCAATCTGGTTATGAACGCAATATCAGCACCGGTTATAACCTGAATCATAGAGGCATTAACTACAGTCTGTCATATAGCCACACCCAGACACCGGGCGTAGGTAATAGCGACAGTGTGTTAGCTTTCAGCGTGCAGGTTCCTCTCGATCGTTGGTTAGCTAACAGCTGGTCTACCTACAACGTCAACCACAGCAAATCCGGGCGTACCACCCAGCAGCTCGGTTTGAGCGGCACCGCGCTGGCGGACAACAACCTGAATTACAACATTCAGCAGAATTATACTAATCAGGGCAACGGTGCCAGCGGCAACCTTAACGCCAACTATCGCGGCACCTATGGCGAAATCGGCTCTGGTTACAGCTATGACAACGATTCCCGCCGCCTGAACTATAACCTGCGCGGAGGCGTGGTTGCGCATCCATTCGGTGTCACTTTCTCGCAATCCCAAGGTGAGACACTGGCATTGGTTAAAGCGCCGGGAGCCAGCGGAGTGAAGGTGCAAAATAGCAGCGGCGTCTATACCGACTGGCGAGGGTACGCGGTCGTTCCTTATGTCAGTACTTATCGTAAAAACCGAATTGCGCTGGACACCCAAACCTTGGGCGAAAACATTGATATTGATACCAGTGTCAAAACCGTGGTGCCGACCAAAGGTGCCGTTGTACTGGCTGATTTCAAAACCCGCGTGGGAAAACGAGCGTTAATCAAACTGAACTTCGATGGAAAAACCATTCCGTTCGGCGCCAACGCATCGCTAAAACATAATGACGACCTATCAATCAATAGCGGAATTGTCGCCAATAATGCGGAGGTTTATTTGAGCGGTATCCCTGATAAGGGAAGTTTACTGGTGGAATGGGACAGCAACGGCACACCGCAGAAGTGCGTGGCGGACTACATCCTACCAGAAACTTCTGACGATAACGGTTCATCGGTACTGACCCTACAGGCCAGCTGTAAAGCGGTAATGACATAGCTAAGTAAAGGACGGTCAAACGTATGCGGCCGCCATTTTGAGGCAAGGAGCAAGGATGAGGGCTCGGAGATTACCGCGCTATTTAGGCTATATCACCTTATTTTTCATGTTGATGATGTGGGAAATGCGGGAGGGAGCGGCCGGATGTCGTTCTTTCCTCACTCACGCCCCGATTCTGGTTTTTCCCAAACCGGTATACGTGGATAAAAGTGCGCCCATAGGCAGCCTGCTGGCTCAAGGGCAAACCCATATTGCGGCGCGTATTATGGATAATTCGTATGCGGGTTCAGCGGGAGATTTTGTTATCACTATCAATCCGCTAACTCAGTTTACCGGGCTTAAATATCGCGGAATCAGTGTATTTAAAACCAATCTGGAGGGCGTTGGCGTGGCCTATACCGTGACGCCAACAAAAGGTGGCGCCGAAACGCGGCAAATAACCCATAACAGTAAAAACCTGAGGGGCGATGCCATATCCTCAAATCTTGATTATTACCTGGTTAAGTACGGGCCAATTTCGGGGGGAAAGCTATTACGCCATAAATTATTCAACATCGGTTATTCCTGCTTCGCCAGCGGGGGAAACGGCCTTTACGACTGGAATGGGTTGATGTACGGGGCTTCAGTTCGAGTACGAGCCTGTGGCGTTCAGAAGGCAAAGCTACATATTCCTTTGGAACGGGTAAAAATAAGCGCCTTTTCCGGCCTGAATAGCACTGCAAATGAAGTGGCGTTTTCAATCCCACTCAACTGTACCGCCACGGACAAAATCAAAATAGCGATCGGCGGCGCTGGCATTGAAGGTTCGCCTGACCTGCTGGCATTAGATAGCGGCAATGGTACGGCGCAAGGAATAGGCATTCAACTGTTATACCGCGGGCAACCTATCACGTTAGGGGACCTGTTTAGCGGTATTTCATTCTCGGAAACAGGCTGCGCGCAGATTCTACTGTCCGCCCGTTATTACCAGAAAGAAGAGTTTATCAACGCAGGTCGAGCCAGCAGCACGGCCAATATTACGCTGAATTACAGGTAGCAGATGATTGGTCAATCACTACGAGAGAATTACTGATATAAAGTTCATATTTTTCAGATAGATATTGTCATTTCGGGAAATTGAGGACAGGAGCAACACAGCATGATAGATAAAAGATGATAGATAAAAGCGATTTTTTCATCACTCGGAACACTATTTCTCATCCGGCGATCTTCGCTTTTCTCTAAATAAGGGTGATTCAACAGGCTCTAACTTATTAAATTATATAATTTAATAAAATATTCAGCCTAAAAACCGAAGTATTGGCCGTTTTAAACAAGGAATATTTATGGAATTACGTTTTGCTACTACACAGAAAAAATACAGGAACTATAGCGCCGCCCTATGGGCCGGTTTTTTAGGCGGGAATATTGCCAGTTTCGTCAAATGGGGAGCGGAGATCCCTTTTCCCCCAAGGACAGCGGACAGAGCCATTCCGCCGGCGGAGATGCTGCAAGATTTGGGTTTCAAGGTCAACGATATGATCTATCAATATTCAGGCCATATTATTAACTGGGGCGTGGCGGGCGTTCATCAGCTATTTTCCATCTTGTTTGCCCTGTTCTATTGCTTAGTGGCTGAAATATTCCCGACGATCAAACTCTGGCAGGGCGCGGCTTTTGCCATTCTGGTCACTTTAGGTTTCCACGGCGTGCTGTTACCACTTTTCGGCTGGGGCCCACCGCTGTGGCACCTGCCTTTTGAAGAGCTTTTATCCGAAACGTTCGGTCACGTGGTGTGGATGTGGACTATCGAAATATTCAGAAGAGATATTCGTAACCGTATTACTCATCAGCCCGATCCAGAGTTTCAGCCGCAGCGAAAAATAAGCCGCCATTATTGATATTTAAATCCGGAATATACGCGACTGGATAAGCTGGCTAAAATCCGGCCAAAAAAAACTAATTGATTGAAATTTATAATATTTATTGGCCACAATGGAGAGATGACGGGGAAGGTTAAGTGGAAAAGAAAACGCTAACCACTATTCCCCCGTTATCTTAATGAGGGAAACTCTCTCATGGAGCAGGAGAAATTTATGCTGAATAGATTGAAAATGTTGTCCATAAGACAAAAAGGGATTTATCTCATTCTTCTGCTGACGTTGGTTTTCACACCCAAAAGTTATGCCGAAGCTGAATGCTGGGCGGTGTGGGATATCTACCCCAGTACCAGCCAGGGACCCGTTACCGTTCCAATGAATGCCCCGATAGGCTCATTACTTGCCTCTGGCGTTTATAGCTATGCGGTAAAAGTAGTAAAAAACAACTCGTTCGGCGCACCGGGGAACTTCGTTCTTCAACCACGAACATCCACTAAATGGACGGGCATCTATTACGATTCAATGCCAGTGTATAAAACTTCAAAGGAAGGCGTCGGCATCGCGTACAGAACCGACGGTAGAGACGGATTGCTAGATGTTTACGCACCACAGTACACCTATGAAGGCTATTTGATGCGCACCAATCTGGAATATTTCCTGGTGAAATATGCCGATATAACCTCTGGCACGTTGCCGGCATATAACCCGGTCAGTGTGAGTTACACCTGTCTGGGTATCACAAATGGCAAGGGTTTAGGTCAAATATCCTTCCCAGCGGTAGATATTCAGGTCAACGGCTGTAACACCACCACGCCGTCCATTCAGGTTCCTATGGGTACCGTCAATAGTCATTCTTTCTCCGGCCCCGGCAGCTATGGCCGCTCCGTCCCATTTACCATCGGGCTGGACTGCCAAGTTGACACCAAAGTTTCACTCACTCTGGGGACTTCCGGCAGTAGCGACAATGTATTGCCGTTAAACGGCAATACAGGAGAACAGGTGGCTAGCGGTCTGGGAATTCAGATCCTGTATGATGGCAATCCCCTTCCGCTGGGCGCGCCCACGAATTTACTCGATAGCACCACGGTTGGAGCTAATGAAATCCCGATGACTGCTCGTTATTACCAAACCGGGGTCAAAATCACGCCGGGGGCGGCCAATAGCGTAGCGAGTTTTACCCTGACATATCGCTAGGTTCAGTCTTACATACTGTCCTAAATTCCTGGCAGCAGAAAAAACCGGCTTGGTGTCAACGCGCCAATACTGTATATTAACCCAGTTGTTTTTGAATGGGTTATCCTGACATTTTTAGGGGAAGATATGCGTATTGAATTGATTTATGACAAAAGAAACGTCGGCGGTCTGACCAACGCCACTGATTTGATCAAAGAAGAGTTGACCAAACGTGTGCATCGGATTCATCCAGAGGCTGACGTCCACGTTAAGGCCATGCAGGCCAACGGTCTCAACGTATCGGGCGTGACCAAGTTGGAAAAATCTGCTCTGAACAGATTGATCGAAGAGATGTTTGAAGAAGCGGACGAATGGCTGACTATGGAAAGCTAATCTCCGTCGATCTGCATCTATCCGGAGATAGACATGTATCGAACGGTCGAAATTCTTCTATATAAATTACAGCCCGATAGCGGCAATATATTCCATCGGGTTATGCAGGATATTAGTATTCCACTGCATCAGAAAGCCGGTATGGACGTAGTGGCTTATGGCAAAGGCGTAGAACTGGAAGACAGTTATTATCTGATTCGCTCATACGCCAATCTCGCAGAGCTTGAGCGCAAACAGGCACAGTTCTACCGCAGCGAGGCGTGGCAAACCGGGCCACGCAACGTCATTGTAAGCCGTATTATTAGCAGTCATAGAACAGTAGTCTATCTTGAGCCTAAGGCTATTCGAGCGCTACGAGGGCTGAATACCGGTACCTAGCCGTGTACGCTATCAGCCAGTTTTATTACTTTACGTTTAATTACTCTGTGTTTAATTGCGTTACCTTTATTACTGCGAATGTATTGCTGCGAATGTTATCGCCGTTAACTCGCGAAAAATAATTAGCCCAACTTATTTAAGGAAGAATATGAAACTAGCAGGAAATATTTTATTACACGCCGGTCTGCTAATAACGTTATTTTCCTATGCTGCCACTGGCGCTGTACCGCAAAACTTTCTGTATACCGGTTCAGACGATTTAACGACTATTTCCTCTCTGATTCAGCGGCCTGATATTGGCGGAGTACAAATTGTCTATAATTGGAAGGCGCTAGAAACCGACAAAGATCAGTATGATTTTTCACAGATCGAGCGTGACCTTGCCTACCTTAATAGTTTAAATAAGAAACTTTTTATTCAAATTCAGGATCGTTTCTTTGAGCCTCAAGCTAAAAACGTTCCTGCCTATCTAATGAAAGATCCGCGCTATAACGGCGGTATCGTACCGCAATATGATAATCCCGGCGAAAATAAGCCTGCGGGTTCAGGTTGGGTAACCCAGCAGTGGAATCCGGCGGTACAACAACGCTATCAAAAACTACTGGCGGCATTAGCTACAAAATTCGACGGCCGGGTATTTGGCGTCAATCTGCCAGAAACCGCCATTGACCCCGATATTAAAAGGGATAAATCCGGCTTTAGCTGCGATAAATACTTTGCCGCAGAGATGGAGAATATGGCCTTTGCCCGTAAAGTCTTCTCTAAATCTCATGTGGTGCAATACGTCAATTTTTGGCCTTGTGAATGGAATAATGATCATCAATACATGTCACGCCTGTTTGAATTCGCTGCGAAAAACAAGGTGGGGCTGGGCGGGCCAGATATCGTACCAAATAAAAAAGCGCAGATGAAAAATGCCTATCCGTTCTTTAATCAATACAAAGGCAAGCTTAGTCTGGTTGGAATGGCCGTCCAGGAACCCACCCTCACCTACACCAATGCTAAAACCGGCAAACCCTTTACCAAAGCTGAGTTTACCGATTATGCAGAGAACTATTTAGGTGCGAATGTAATTTTCTGGAGTACTGCTTCACCCTGGTTATCTGAAGGAACCACAGCGCGCTAAGCCATTGGCTATGACCTCAATGAGTTAGGCTATTAACGGGATACGGCCGCCAATTTTAATCGGTTTAAAGTGGTCTTTATCACAATCAGCGGCAGCCAGCGCCAACGCTAACTGTTCCGGCGGTTCATCTAAGGATTCGTCGGCTAACTCAAAAACGCCCCAGTGAATTGGAATGGTAACAGGTTCGTTTAATTGCTGGTAAAGCTGAACCGACTGCTGCGGATCCATATGCTGCGCCAGCATAAACCATCTCGGCGCATAGGCTCCAATCGGTAAAGCCGCATAGTTAAAAGGACCAAGCCGTTCACCAATTTCAACCAACTGCGGGCAATAGCCGGTATCACCAGAAAAGTAAAAATTAATCCCCTGCTGTTTCACTACCCAGCCAGACCATAACGAATGGTTGCGATCCCAAGGCGTGCGCATACTCCAGTGGCGAGCCGGAACACAATGAAACTCGGTATCGGCGATTTGATAACTTTCCCACCAATCCAATTCATGAATAATTTTGGCACCGTGATTCAGCAACCAAGGTTTTAAACCTAGAGGAACCATAAAACTGACCTGCGGAGAATGTCTTAATAACTGGGCGACAGTTCTGGCATCCAGATGATCGTAATGATTATGCGAAATTACAATCACATCAATATTCGGTAATCCTTCAACCTTGGTCGGGACTGGCGTTTTACGATGTGGGCCATAGAAATGCAGTGGGGAGGCTCTCGATGACAGCACTGGATCAAACAGCACTGTCCGCCCACCGATACGCAATAAGACACAGGCATGACCTAACCACCACGCAGCATCATCTTCACCACTAAACTCGGCCTGTTGCCACCATTGGGCAATAAACGCCGGATACCCCTGTGACGGCGGCTTAGGCAATGATTGACGTTTCCGTTCTTCGCGCCAACGTTTGAGATCCCGCGAATGATGGGCCACCGGCTCCAGATTCTGAAACCCGAATTCGGTGTGATGCGGCTTGCTGGCATCGTAATACGGATTTTTTCTGGCCATGTCTTTCCTCAAATGTGGCTTACAGCCTCATAGGCAGCGTCAGCTAACGTTATTTCTACCCGCTCCAACCATCGGTTGGCTAATTGGAACCTGACTAAAAATCACGATCCAATTTCTCAAAATTACCGCGTTCATCACCGTATTGCGGCGAAAAAATAGCCATCACTCATTAGCCTGTACTTTTCTAACGCCGCGTTGGGCACATCGATATGATGTCACCCATGTTTTTCATGCCTATAGCCTAGGTTGATTTATATCAACTTTTATCAGGTTACTCGTCTCTTTCAAACTCAAAACACTGTTTCGTGATCCTTGACTCATTTTTGACCAAAGTAAACTCATATAAAAGAAACAATAAAACACTATAAATAAAATATTGTTTTATTTTTTTCGACGATAAGAATGAACAGACAAATTTCAGCGCGGCATACCTTGGCTTACGGCAGTGCCAACCTCTTAGGCAGCGGCGCATTGGCTATAAGCGGCGCTTGGTTGATGTATTTCTATAGCATATTCTGTGGGTTAACGGTGGTCGAAGCAGCGACGATTTTCTCCATCGCCAGCATTCTGGATGCCATTAGTAACCCAGTTATGGGCTACATCACGGATAATTTCTATAACACTCGTCTGGGTCGTCTATTTGGCCGCCGTCGCTTTTTTATCCTGCTCGGTATCCCGCTAGTATTGGTTTATCCCTTATTGTGGATGAGCGGTTTTGGTTTCTGGTATTACCTGCTGACCTACGCGCTGTTCGAGCTTATCTATACCTCAATTATGGTGCCTTATGAAACGCTGGCTACCGAAATGACGACAGATTTTGCCAAACGATCCAAACTCACTGGTTCTAAAGCAATTTTTGGCAAAGTGGCCAACTTTCTGTCGGCTTTTATCCCCGGCCAGTTTATTGCTATCTACGGGAAAGATTCGCCAACGCCGTTTCTTTATACCGGTATCGCCTACGGTTTGATTATGTGTAGTGCAATGATCCCGCTGTATTCTTCTTCCTGGGAACGACCGGCCAGTGAAGTTCTTAGAGAAACCACCAATAGCTTGGGACAAGCGCTGAAAAAACTCTGCGTTGATATGGCGTCCACTGTCCATCTGCGCATTTTCCGCAAGCATTTAGGAATGTATCTGTTTGGCTTCGGTGCAGAATGGTTATTCGCTTCAGCATTTACCTACTTTATTATTTTTGGTCTGGGGCAAGATGCCACACTGGTTTCTCAACTCAACAGTTTCAGTTCGATTATGCAACTGATATCAACCGCCATATTTATCGGTGTTTGCGTCAAAATCGGCTTTGCCCGCCCTTTCCGTATCGCATTACGGGTTGTGATTGTTAGCGTAATCGCCTACGCCGCGCTGTATTTTACCGGTTGGTCCGAAACCACCACGGTGGTTGTATTGTTCGCCATTACCGCCGTATTCGCCCTGAGTACCGGTGGCATTTACTACATTCCGTGGACGGTTTATACCTTTTTAGCCGACGTAGATGCAGTGCTGACCGGACGCCGCCGCGAGGGGATTTACGCCGGTGCCATGACTTTTGCCGGCAAGATGGTGCGTTCGGTGATTGTGTTTTCCATGGGCTGGAGGCTCAGCAGTTTCGGCTTTGTTTCCGGCCAATCAGAACAACCAGAAATCGCGGTTCAGGCCATTGTTGGGGTATTTGCTGTTGGAGTGATTGCGCTAGCGTTGGTCGCCATTTTTTATACCACGCAAATGAAATTAGACAGGAAAAAACCACGCTATCTTGTTAGAAGAGATTGCCCGCATCAAAGCCGGTGGCGCTATAGCCGATATTCCTCCCCACGCTCGCGCGGTGGCTGAAGAGCTTACCGGTTGGCAATATGAGCAATGCTGGGGGAATAATCCGTTGGGTGTTAAAGAAACGGCCGCAATATTAATTAAACCGATAGCGGAAAGCCAATGACACAAGGATAACCGTCGCTGATTAAGGGCGGTGACTTTCATCCTAAAGAATGAGGGGCTTACGAACCCGTTAGCCATACCGGCCTCTTGTCGAAATCAGGTGCGGCCATTGATGCCACCACAGGCGGGAACCATGGTCATTCAGCAATACGGTATATTCTTCCGGCCTAACCGGCTGTAGTACAAAGTTTCCTCCTTGATAACGCCCTTCCCTTCGTTGAAGTAAATTCTGCGGGTAAACACCAGCGCGCTCATGGTGCGAATAAAATCCGATACCGTTTTCAGAACTGAATACAGGCCTTGAAAATTTTATTTATTTAATATCAACATGTTGTGTTGATTTGCAGTAAAAAAAGCTCGGGTGACATGGCCATTGCCGACTTTCTATATATTCAACCACGATAAATATATTGCGCTACTGCACCTTTCTTCATTTTCTTCTGACAATAACTGACTAATATAGCAGGGTGAATTTCCCTTCTGCTTTTGAAAATGGATAAAAACAGTTGAAAGCTTTCTCTACTTCCTTACTGGTGGCGGCTCTGTTCACTCTGCCGGTACACAGTTATGCACAAACGGAACGTTTAACGGCACAAGTTGTGGATCAACACGCCGAGCATATTTTTTATAACAGTGGCGCAATGGGAATGGCGCTGGTGGTGATAGATAACAATCAGGTGGTCAATCGTAGTTTTGGCGAAACCCGACCGGGCAATAACATCCGCCCACGTCAGGACTCACTGATCCGTATTGCTTCTATTACAAAATTAATGACTAGCGAAATCATGGTGAAACTGGCTGAAGAAGGGAAACTGAAGCTCACCGATCCGCTAAAAAAATATGCCCCCAAAGGCGCCTATGTCCCCGGCTATAACGCTAAACAGCCGGTCACCTTGTTGAGCTTAGCTAGCCACACCAGTGGATTTCCTCGTGAACAGCCCGGTGGCCCGCAAAAAAGGCCGGTATTTACCTGGCCGACTAAGAGCGACCGTTGGCAATGGCTGAAAACCGCCAAAGTTACGGTACCGCCGGGTGTCCGGGCGGCTTATTCAAATCTGGCCTATGACCTGCTGGCGGATGCGCTTTCTAAAGCGGCTGGAAAACCTTACACCACGCTGCTGCGAGAAAAAATCACCGGCCCGCTGGGTATGAAAAATACCACCCTGACGCCGACGGCTGAACAATGCGATCGACTGATGGTTGGCGTTGGTGGAAGTGCCTGTCGTAATACTACGGCGGCGGCAGGCAGCGGCGGAATTTACTCCACTCCAGAAGATATGCAACGCTGGATGCAGCAGTTCCTGTCTACGCAAAACAGTCCAAGAAAAGCCACGGCGAAACGTGAACAAAAGATGTATTTCCAGCGGCATGAGCTGGTTTCATTAAAAGGAATGGACGTACCGGGTCAGGCTGATGCCTTGGGTTTAGGCTGGGTGTATATGGCTCCGAGAAATGGCTTGCCGGGAATTATTCAAAAAACCGGCGGCGGCGGCGGTTTTATTACCTATATGGCGATGATTCCTGAAAAAAACATCGGTGTTTTCGTCGTGGTAACGCGCACACAGCTGACCAAATTCACCAATATGAGTGATGGTGTGAACCAGCTGGTAGCCGATTTAGCCAGCAATGGTCGCTAAAATCACGATCCAATCATTATCGGATCAATAACTCGTAGGCATAAGGGCATCTCACCGATGCCCTTTTTACTCATTAGCAAAAATCCATCAATGATCGGACTGCTTCATATCTGCGAGGACAGCATCGCTAAAACGGCTGCTCGCGGCTTCAGTTTCTTATGATCAGTTTTTTATGATTAATTTGTTATGTTTAGTTTCTTTATACAGCGTTCAACAACGAGCAATGCTTTCGTTTCATTTCTCAGGGCAATCCTACCGGATATTCATCGGTTGCCAGGCGACTGTAAATTTTCAGGCTAATAAACCTGCCATCTTTGATTTCGCACTCCCGCCGCGTGCCTTCATGATGAAAGCCACATTTTTCCAATAGTCGCCAACTGGCGCGGTTTTCCGGCTCGACCACGGCTTCAATACGATGAATCCCCATTTCTGTAAAGGCATGGCTGGAAATGATATTGACGCACTCGCGAGTCAATCCCTGCCCCCAGTATTCTGGCAGTAGCCAATAGCCCAGTTCCAGCGAGCGAACGTCGTGATTCCATTGATTAAACCCGCAGGCTCCGATAATTTCCCGATCGTTTCCGGCAATGCAAATGCCCCACCAGATACCGCTCTGCTGCGCATAGATATTACTAAACCAATCCATCTGAATCTGCGTGGCGGCCAGAGAGGAATAAGCCACGCCGTAGTGGGTAATTACCGCCGGATCAGACAGTGCGGCAAAAACCTGTTTAATATCCGTAGGGCGAATTTTTCGCAATCGACAACGCTGAGTCTTTAACGGGGGAAACATAGGTGATTCCGCATAATGCCCACGATAGGCGATGGCTCAGTATAAAGACTTTCCGAGATTAGCTCGATAGAGCCGAAGGTTGGCAAAGGTCAGGAGGTGAATTTTGGGCGAAAAAAAAGACATCCGAAGATGTCTTTTTTCTTACTGCTGGTGCCGGCACCAAGAGTCGAACTCGGGACCTACTGATTACAAGTCAGTTGCTCTACCAACTGAGCTATGCCGGCGAATTTGGCGGAAGGATAGAGATTCGAACTCTAGGACCTGTTACAGTCGACGGTTTTCAAGACCGCTGCCTTAAACCACTCAGCCATCCTTCCAATGGGCGGCATTATCATCTTAGCGCGATGATATGTCTAGTGTTTCATTTAAAAAAAATGGGAATTTAATTCGTTTGGTCAAACTTCGTTCTGAATCTGATTAAAAAAAGTCAGATTGAACAAAATTAATTCTGTTTTTGTGACTGAACCCGTTGCTGTTGCAGCGCTTCACTCTTTTACTTATTCCATCTTGTTCAAAACCGGACTAAATCTTAGCGGGAACGATAAAAATGCGCTGAAGAACCCGTTTATCCCCAAATTTTCGCCTACAGCCCCAACGCATGTCCTCAACCAATCCGACTCACCGAGCGCGTATGTAAAAAACGCGGCCATTTGGCCGCGTTCTGCATCAGATCTTGCCCAGAACCATCGGGATTAGAACTGGTAAACCAAACCAACCGCGACGACATCATCAGTGTTGATACCGGCATTTTTGGTGAAGGCAGTGTCATCCAACAGGTTGATTTTGTAATCAACGTAGGTAGACATGTTTTTGTTGAAGAAGTAGGTCGCGCCGACGTCAACATACTTAACCAAATCCTGGTCGCCGTAGTTACCCATGTCTTTACCTTTGGATTGCAGGTAAGCCAAGGAAGGACGCAGACCAAAATCAAATTGATACTGAGCCACTAACTCAATGTTTTGCGCTTTGTTAGCGAAGCCGTAAGCCGCGTCAGCGCTGGTGTTTTTGAAATCACCAAAACGAGTCAAGTTGTAAGTTTGGGTGTAGTTTGCCGCCAGATAAACGTTATTCGCGTCATATTTCAGGCCACCGGTATAGGCATCCGCACGGTCGCCGTGACCATAGATACCTGGAGCGTTCTGGTCGTCAGTCCGTTTCGAACTAGCGAACGCCGCAGATGCGCTTACGCCCCAGCCCAGATCGTAGGACACGGACATACCGTAGCCGTCGCCATTTTGACCCTGAACATCACGGCCATTATTGGTTTCGGTGCCACTGCCGTTTTTGCCTTGATACTGCATAGCGAAGTTCAGGCCATCAACCAAACCGAAGAAATTGTTGTTACGGTAGGTTAGGATGCCGTTGCCACGCTGAGACAGGAAGTTATCCGGGCCGTAAGTGTCGCCACCGAATTCTGGCAGTACGTCAGTCCAGGAAGTGACGTCATAAACCACGCCGTAGTTACGGCCATAATCCAGTGAACCGAAGTCAGCGAACTTCAAACCGGCAAAGCCGACACGAGTGAAGTTTTTGTTATCTTCACTTTCAGCTTTGTTCAGGTTTGCCTGATATTCCCACTGGCCGTAACCAGTCAGTTGATCGCTAATTTGGGTTTCGCCTTTCAGGCCAAAACGCATGTAAGACTGATCGCCATCCACACCGTTGTTATCAGAAAAATAATGAAGGCCATCAATTTTTCCGTACAGATCCAGTTTATTACCGTCTTTGTTGTAAATTTCAGCTGCGCCTGCGGTACCCGCTACTAATAATGCTGGAACCAGCAGAGAAAGAACTCGAAGTTTCATCGTTATTATCCTCGGTAATTATGTCTTATTATCGCCACTGCTCTGACGAGCAATTTATCCCAATTGGGTATTGCTATTGTGGTAATAAGAATAATATTAATCTATACAGAAAATGCTACTAAATAGCCGAACATGTTTCAATACAGCAACTAAGGGTTTCATAATGTAAATACGAGCGAACTTTCACAGAACTATAAAATACATTATTTATAGCACCAAAAATCAAGATAAAATAAAAAATACATTAAAATCAAAGAATTAACTGGAGTTCATTTTTAGCACTAATTGATAAGAAACACCGTAAGCCATCACGATATAATAATTCCGCTATCATCATTATTTTTGCTATTACCCACATTTCGGATTAAAGCATCTCTATAAATACGTTTATTTAACGGCCGATCTCTTGATCGGCTTTTTTTATTTATCACAATTAAGGAGAGATTGAGGATATTTGTTTCTGCTGTTTGCTAAATAGTTACACGTGATAATTATTGAGATGTATAGTTTCATTAATTTATTTCAGCACGTAAAGCTCAGATTACCGAGTGAATTCCCCGCCTAACAAACGAAATAAAACCCTTCAACAAGAAAGGGTTTGGGGGTTTATTTTGAGCGTAGACTGAGGATTCTCAGTAAATAATTAGCGTTCCCGCAGAGACTCCTTCACTTTATTAAGCGGTTTTATCAAGTAATCCATCACCGATTTTTGCCCGGTTTTTATTTCTACGCTAGCAACCATTCCTGGTAATATCGGGAAAGCTTTACCGGCTTTATTGGTTAACTCTGCCCTGTCGGTGCGTACATACACGCGATAGTAAAACTGATCGCGCCGCACTTCGTCCTGTAATGTGTCTGGCGATACAGACTCTACCTCTCCGGTAAGATTTCCATAAATTGATGAATCGTAAGCAGTAATTTTTACCGTGGCCGGTAATCCGGGGCGAATATAGGCGATATCACGCGGGTTGATTCGCGTTTCAATTAAGAGCTGTTCTTCTATAGGAACGATTTCCATCAGCTTACCGCCGGGTTGTAACACGCCGCCCACAGTGGAAACCTGAATATCTTTTACTATGCCGCGCACCGGCGATATCAAGGTGGTGCGCGTCAGCTGATCTTCTTTGCCGGCAACCACCTGAAGCTGGGCATCCAGATCGGCATTGTTTTTCACCTGCTCTTCACGCGCCCTGACCGCATATTGGTTGCGAGCATCATCGATTTTGCCGCGGATCTCACTCACTTGCCGCCGTAGTCGGATCACCTCAACCTGGCTGGCCGCACCTTTCGCAACCAGAGGCTCCGTCATTTGCAGCTCTTGCTGAACCAGTTTGAGAGACTGCTGAAGGTTGCTGACAGTTTCCATCATATTTTGTCGCCGTGAGAGGTAAAGCTGCATTTCTCGCGCTGCTAAAGCCGGTTCTTTTAAGGTTTTGGCGCTGAAAACCAGTTTCTCTCCTGTCAGCTCCGCCCGTAAACGCTCTGAAGAAGCACGCAAAGCCGTCACCCGCGCAGCAGCTTCGCCATAATTGGATTGAAAACGCGTGGGATCGAGACGAGCCAGCACCTGTTGCTTACTGACAATGGCACCTTCATGCACCAACAGCTCATCGATAATACCGCCGTCCAGACTTTCAATCAGCTGCGCACGGCTGGAGGGCGTGACCTTCCCTACCCCCACCGTCACTTCATCCAGAATGGCAAAATATGCCCAGACAAACATCACCACCATCCCCACCAGCGTAAACCAGATAATGGCGGAAATCCGCCGTTCCTGTTGGGCCATTTCTTGCTGCAAGCCTAAATTTGCCATGCTAATTCCCCTTACGCTGCACCCTGTCTGGATTTTTCTGCCGCGGATACCGCATTGAGAATCTGGTCGCGCGGGCCGTCGGCAATCACCCGTCCCCCCTCCATCACGATAATGCGGTCAACCAATTTCAGCAGCGCTGGCCGATGAGTCACTAGCACTAAGGTGCGCCCGGTGAGCCACGCATTCATTTGGCGAATAACATAGTCTTCTAGCTGTTCATCCATAGAAGCGGTAGGCTCATCCATCAGAACTACCTGCGGGTTACGCAATATCATTCGGCTAAGCAATACCATTTGGCGCTGGCCGCCGGACAAACCGCGTCCCCCTTCATTAATAATGCGATCCAAGCTGGCGGCGTCCTGCTGTACCAAACTGAGCGCACCGCTGATACGCAGCGCCTGAAGCATTTCCTGCTCAGTAGCGTGCGGATGACCAAGCATCAGGTTTTGGCGCAAGGAGCCGAAGAACAGACGGGAATCCTGCGAGAGAAAGCCCAACTGGCGACGCAAGTCGGCGGGTTCAATGCACTGCATATCCACGCCATCAATAATAACTTTGCCTTTGCTGGCGCTAGCCTGACCGGCTAATAGCTTCAGTAAAGTGGTTTTCCCCGCACCGACTTTGCCAAGAATCGCCACTTTCTCTCCGGGTTTGATTTCCAGCGAGCCGATACCAATAACATTTTGCCCTTTCTCCGCATCGTAGGTGTATTGCACGTTGCGCAGCAAATAGTGGCCGTTGAGTACCGGACAATGCGCCAGTTCGCCATCTTCTGGCCGATCCAGCGGTTTTTTCAGCAATTCGTCCAGACCGGTCATGGCACTTTTGGCATGTTGCCAACGGGAAAACACCATGGTTAATTGCATCAACGGCGCAATAGTTCGCGAGGAAAGCAGGCTGCTAGCGACCAGCGTACCTGTGGTGATATCTCCGGCCAAAACCAGATAAGTACCGAATACCAGCATACCGGCGTAGGTTAGCTGCTGTACCGTTGATGCCCAACCGGTCAGGCGGGCGCCCCACAGACGCTGTTTCATCCCTACTGCAGCGCTGACTTCATGAGTTTGTTCCCATTGACGCTGGAAATACGGCTCAGCCTGCAACGCTTTTATGTCTTCGATGCCTTCGATAGTTTCGACTAAAATGGCGTTACGCAATGCGCCTTCGCGCATCCCTTCTTTCGCCAGCTTGGCCATCGGCCATTGAATCAGTAAACCGGGAATCACAATCAGCGGGATCGCCAGCAGCGGAATAATCACCAACGGGCCGCCGATAAACGCCATTATCGCTAAAAACAACAGCACAAAAGGCATATCCGCCGCCGCGCCCACGGTAGTGGACGTCAGCAGCTCTCGTACCTGATCGATTTCACGCAGTTGTGAGATAAAAGAACCGGTAGATTTCGGACGCGCTTCGTTCTTAATCGCCATCGCACGCACAAACAGCATGGAGGACACTTTCAGATCGATGCTTTTCCCCATCAGATCCGAAACCTGCGTGCGGGTCAGTCGAATGACATACTCCATCGCCGCCGCCAGCAGTACGCCAATGAACAGCACCCACAGCGTCGAATAAGACTGTGCTGGAATCACCCGGTCGTAGACCTGCATGGAGAAGAGAATTCCCCCCAGCGCCAGTACGTTACCTATGACTGACGCCAGCGAAATTTCGGCAATTTTGCGTCCGGCACCGCGAAAATGTCGCCAAAACCAATGTTTGCGGTAAGGTTGCACAAATTCATCAATGCGCTGGTCACGGCCTCGGGCGGCAATGCCAACCATAATGGCCATGCCCGGACTGCGCGCCAGCAGCTCTGGCAGCTCCGCTTCTCGCACCAAATCGCCGCCGTCGCTCAACCAATAATTGGCGAGGCCTGCTTCAGTGATGCCTTCGACTACCGCTACGCTGCCCGGTTCCAGCTCTAGCAGCACCGGCATTAATTCATTGCGCCAATGGACTTTGCTGATCGGAACCAGCGTTACCTGTAATCCCAGCAAACTACTGAGTCGCTCCAACTGGCGTGGCCAGCTGAGTTGTTCATACCAGCGCATTTGCTGGCCGAGGAAATGGATATCGGCCGGTTGACCATAGCGGCTGGCAACCCTTGCCATTGCAGTGATCCAAACCTCCGTTGGCGTTGATTGTACTGTCATGTTACCCCTGTCGCCTCATCAGAAACGGTCAATTAAACACCTCATCCTTACCTCAATCGCGTAAGGGGCGGTTATCAGAGAGCGGGGAGTTTTTCACCGCTCTGGGCCACACGATCAATTCCTAACATATCGACCAGATTATCTACCGCAGCGGCATAACGCGCGGTGGCATCCCAGCCGTCATACAGCGCCATCAGACGCATTGAATCGGCCTGCAATACATCCTGTTCCACGCTGAGCAAATCGTTCAGACTGCGCTTGCTGAGCTTATATTCATCCTGATAAACCTCGCGGGTATGACGCGCGCTTTGTAACTGCTGCTCGCCGGCGAGCTGGCGCTGCTGAGCCCCAATCATGTCGGCATAAGCGGTTGAGGCACGTTGGTTCACATCTAGCTTGGCTTTTTCCACTTCAGCCTGCGCAGCAGCTCTGGCTCCTTCGGCAGAACGTACTCGTGCGCTGACCGCGCCCCCTTGATACAGAGGCGCTTCCACTGCCAACTGAACCTGATCGTCCCAGTAAGATCGTGAGTCATTTTCATAGCGAGTACGCCCCGCCTGTACTTTAAACGTCGGCCAGTGCTGCGCCTGATTTTGTCGTACCCGTTCCATTGCCGCCTGCTGCTTGGATTCCGCCCCCCGCACCGCGCTGCTGGCATCATAAGGAATCGCGTTTAGAGCAATTTTCTGATTGAGTAGCGTTTTAGGCAGATCCGGCAGATTGTCGGAAACCACACCGGTAAGAACCGTAAGCTGCGCCTGAGCCGAGCGCTGCTGCGCCCGATATTGCTCCAGCGTCGCCACCATACCGGCAATGCGGGTTCCGGCCTGTAATACGTCGGACTGAGAGCTGAGACCGGCATCCGCCCGCAGTTGGGCAATGTCTCTGACTCGCTCTAGAGAAGCCAGATTGTCTCTGGCCGCGGCGGTGAGCGCCTGATAGCGTTTGACCTGTAAATAGGCCTGTAAAGTGCTTAACCCCACGGCGGTCATCGTGTTAAACAATTCATAGCGATAGGCGTCGGAGAGTTGTTTCTGTTCATCAATGCTGCCTCCGGTTTTCCCGAAGTCATACAACAACTGACTGAGCATCACACCAGCAGAAGCGTTGCTATTCAGGCTACCGGCAGAATCAGTTTGATGGGATTTCCCCGCCGTTCCCTGTAAAGAAATTTGCGGATACCAGGCACTTTCAGCGACGTCCAAATCCCCCTGTCCCACCCGAATTTGCGCGGACGCCTGAGCGATTTGCGGATTACGTGCAAAAGCCCGCAGAATGGCTTCCCGCAGACTGAGTTCAGCAAGGGCTTCCTCGCTGGGTGCCGCCTGCCAGTTAAAAACTGCCGCCGGTGGCACATTTTCAGCCAGCGTAGCGGCATTAATTCCAATTGAAAAAATACCTACTGCCAACAAGTTGCCCACAATGCGCCAGGGCAGAAGGTGCTGCTGTGTTTTTTTCATCACCGACACGACTCCGTTGCCGAGATTCTTTATTAGAATCATGTTGCTGTACTGATGTATCAGCCAGTCACGCCGACTGGCTTTGCGCCCTGCGAAAAAGGCGCTCCCAGGCACCCATTCCGATACTTCCCAACCTCGTATTTCGCGCTGATGAATCCAGCGTTTAACCATCTGATTTATTATAAAAATACGGCGAGGGACATGCCGTCACCTCGCCGCCGCTTAGCCTCAGGCCAGATGCACCTGCAAACCGTGCTGCACCAGTACATCACCCAGAGTATTGCTGCTGTCTAATGACGAGTTGTGGTATACGTCAAAGGTTTGCCCATCAACGATACGCTGGCTCACGCTGCTCCAGACGCCGCCTTCGGTATGACTCAACGTAACCTGACTACCTTCCGCACCTTTAATCAGCAGGTCGTCCTGCGGTTTATCAGTGATGGTTAAAGCATCATGTAGATTAAGCACAATGCTGTTAGTCCCGCTGGTGCCTAAATCAATAACCTCGATATGTTCGACTTTCAGCCCCAGACTGGTGAGATCCAGCACCTGATGCAGACCGCCCAACAACAAGGTATCGGTGCCCAAACCGCCGTCGATATGAGTAAAGTCCATAGTATTCAGAATGAACTCATCGTTCTCGACGCTACCGGTCAGCGACTCACCGCTTAGCACGGTGCCATCCGCTAGATTCAGCGTAACGCCGCCGATGGTGTAGCCGCCCTCGGTCACATCCGTGATCAGGATGCTATCGATTTGCTGCGCCAATGGTTCGACCAACGTGGATTCCGCCTGTACCGTATTCGCCGCAGCCGCAGTGTGTAATCCGGTATCGGTACTTTCACCATTAATCGCCGCCGTTTGATGCTGATCTGACGTGGTGGTGTGGCTGGTGTCAGTATCGCTGGTCAGCATAAAGCTGGTGGCCTGAGCCTCTGATTCTGCCGACAGAGAAAGCGGCAGCACAGACCCCACGCCCAAGCCGACGGTTAACTCTTTATGGTTGCCGGCTTCATCAGTAACCGCGACGTTGACCAGCGTAGTCAGCAGGTTGCCCAGATTCAGTAGATTCAGAATGGAACCGGTGAATTTCACGCTCCATTTACCATCTGGAGCAATATCGCCCTGTAGTGTCTGGCCCAGCAAGGTCACGCTGACTTGCGCAGGCGGGCTGACGTTTTTACTGCTACCGGAAACCACCAGACCATTTAGCAATATCCCCAATAGGCTGGTAACCGGGTTAATCCCCAGCAGCGGTAACGCATGGGTTTTAACGGTAAAGGAGGAGTTATCAGTGATGCTATTGCCCACGGCATCGGTCAGTGTCACGCCAATGTTGGCAGTACCATCCAGTAATCCGGTCAGCACCGATGGCGTGATTGGCACGCTCCAGGTGCCATCCAGATTGACGCTAGCCGTCAGCGTAGCGCCGCCCAAGGTAATGGTAACGGTCCCCCCCGCCGCATGAGTACTGGTGCCGGAGATTACCTGCGCGGCCAACGCTTCGGCGGCGTTCAGGTAGTGGTCCGTCCCAAAGAAGGTGCCCAGACTTAAAGTAGGCAGGTTGTGAATGCCCACCGTCACATTGACTGCCGCGCCCGCGCTATTACCCGCGGCGTTCACCAGGTTGGCGCTAACGCCAATAGTGCCATCCAGCAACTGGGACAAACTGGTCGGCGGTATGGCGATGCTCCAACTGCCGTTCGCGCCCACGGTGGTACTGAAATGTAGCCCGCCTACGGTCAGATTCACCGTTGAACCCACCGCGTTGGTGGTTTGCCCGCTGATAGTTTGAGTCAGCGCCGCTTCCGTCGCGTTCAGCAAACCGTTGCCAAAGATGGGGTCTAACGTCAGGCTCGGCAGCGCGTTAGAAATAACATTCAGCAAGCCGGAAACCGTTGCCGGGTTGCCCACTGCATCCGTCAGACTCGCGTTAACCGATATGCTGCCATCGGTCAGAATCGCTTTCAGATCCAATGGTGGTACCGCCACGCTCCAGCCACCGCCGGTCCCCACCGTAGTCAGGTAGGTTTTTCCATTCAGCGTGACACTGATCTGCGTTCCCACGGCCACGTTGGTCGACGTCCCGCTGATGGTTTGCGCCGTCAACAGATCCGCCACGCTGAGAACGCCGTCGCCAAAGATCGGTTGCACCGTCAGGGTTGGCAGTGCATGGATTTGCACTTTTACCGAGCCGCTGGCGCTACTGGTGTTACCGACGCTATCAGTGAGAGAAACGCTGATGTTTTGCGTACCGTCCAGTAATCCGGAGAGAATTCCTGGCAGCACAGGCAGGCTCCAAATTCCACCGGCTCCGACCGTTGCATACAGCGTCGTGGCTCCCACCGTCACCTGAACCTGCGAGCCAACCACACCGTTGACCACCTGCCCGCTAATAATCTGCGGCAGTAAGGAATCGGCCAGACTGAGCAGACCATCGCCGAAGATTGGGTTGAGTATCAGTTTCGGTACGTTGTTGATAATGACATTCAGCGCGCCGTTGGCGGTGCCGGTGTTGCCTGCCGCATCGGTCACCGAGACAATGGCAGACAGATTACCGTCCGCCAGCGCTTTCAGATCGGCCGGTTGCAAAGTAATGTTGAAGCTGCCGTTGGCTGCGGTAACGCCGAAGAAATCTTTCCCCCCTAGGCTCACTTTAACCTGAGTTCCGGCGGCTACACCGCTCACCGTACCGGATATCAACTGAGCCACTGCGGTATCCGCCAAACTCAGGGATCCATCACCAAACAGTGCTGGCAAGGTAATTTGCGGTAAGGTGACGCTGACATTCAGCACACCGGTTGACGATGTCGGGTTGCCCGCCGCATCGCTGGCGTTAGCGGTCACATTCACCGTGCCGTTGGTCAGCGCACTTAGCAAGCCCGCCGGAACCGGTACGGAGAAGGTACCGTCCGCCCCAACGATGGCACTAAGTGGCGTACTGCCAAACAGAATATTGACGGTCGATCCAGCCGGTAGATTCTTGGTCACACCGCTGATGACCTGCCCCAGCGATACATCCGCCAGATTCAGGATTCCATCGCCAAAGATCGGGTTCAGGGTAATGCTTGGCAGGTTGTGAGTTAAAACATTCAGATTTAGCGCCGAATTAACAATATTCCCGGCCACATCTTTCACCGAAACGCCAATTTGCAACGAACCATCCTGTAATCCACCCAGCAACGCTGGTAATAGATTGATGCTCCAGGCACCGCCAGCGCCGACCGTGGTGTACAGCAAGGCACTGCCTACGGTTACCGTGACTAACGCCCCCGGCGCAACGTTGTTAATTACACCGCTCAGCGTCTGAGTGGTTAAGGCTTCCGCCGCGCTCAGAATGCCATCGGGGCCAAACACCTGACTGGTGGTTCCAAAGCTCGGCAGCAAGTGACTCAGTACGTTCAGATCCACCACTTTATTGGTGATGTTACCGTTAGCATCGGTCAGCACCAGATCCAAGTGAACCAAACCGTCGCTGAGGTTACCTAACTGGGCACTCGGAATCGTCAGACTCCATTTACCATTGCTACCCACCGTTGCTTCCAGCGACACACCGCCGAGGGTTAGATTCACCTTGGCCCCTAAACCGGCTCCGGTGGCAACGCCGGAAATAACCTGCGAAACCAAAGTTCCGGCGGCGTTCAGGTAGCCACCGTTAAACAGCGGGTCAACCACCAGCGCCAGCGTATTGTTGAGCGCCACGCTAAGAGTCACATGGGTATCTGCGGTATTACCTACGCCATCGGTCACGGTAATATCCGCCACCAGCGGACCGTTAATCAGACCAACCAGATTGGAGGGATCGATATTGGCCGTCCATTTACCATCGGATCCCACCACTACGTTGATCACGTTTGCCGGATTGCTCCCCAGCGTAATGGTCAAAGTTTTACCTTCCGCACCGGTCGCCGTACCTGATAACAATCCGCCGAGGTTATTCAACAGATTAGTACCGACATCCAGCAAAATAAGCGGCGCTACGGTATCAACCACAATGGTTTCACTCGCGCCACCCACGTTACCCACACTGTCTTTCACCGAGGCTGACAGAGTGACGTTCCCCTGCGCCAGCGCTTGTAGATCGGTAGGCGACACCGTCACGCTCCAAGTGCCACCCGCCAATACCTCTGCAAAGTAGGTTTTGGCTCCCAGCGTGACGGTAACCACCTGCCCAACCACATCCAGTGAGGCGGTGCCACTGATTGTCTTGCTGCTTTGAGATTCGTCGATGGTCAATATGTTGTCACCCGCAAAATCAGCCAGCGTCAGCGTTGGAGCCGTGGTATCACGGATAACGGATACCGTGGCCGAAGCCGGGCTGCCAATGCCCACCAGCGTTGCTTCAACGGTGGTTGTCGCGTTGTTGGCAAACAGCGAGGCCAATACCTGAGTGGTCCAGGTATTACTGGTAATCGGTAACGATACGGAAACCGGCACGCCGTTAATCAATACCGTAACGGTTTGTAATAAGGGGTTCGCACCAGTAACGGTGCCGCTAATGGTAATAAGGTCAGTAGGTAAACCCTGTAAATTATCCGCAACGTTAATGACGTTATCGCCAGCAACCGCGTTGATCGTTAGGTTAACCGCCGGCGGCGTCAGGCTCAGGGTAAAGTCTGGCAGATCGGTGCCCGTGGACGGATTACCGGCCATATCCGTATAAGATGTAGAAACATGTACCGGGCTGGCGCCCAAGCTTGCCGCCGTCATTTGAACCGGCGTTAACGTCAGTGACCAGATTCCGCCCACACCAACGGTAGCCGTTAGCGGCCCCAGACTGCCGACATTCACGGTAATTTGCTGACCAATACCGATGTGGGTGGTCGTTCCGCTAATTGTCTGATTAGTATGACTCTCGCTAAAGTCCAGCTCGCTACCGAAGCTGTAAGCTCCAACGGTGATGGTCGGCAAATTATGAATAACGGAGGTGAATTCTTGGGTCGTATTCACAACGTTACCGCCAGCGTCCGTCACCACTACGTTCATGGTTTGTACGCCATCCACCAACAGTTTTAAGTCAGGAGAACTAACAGGCGCAGTCCAGAATCCGGTTAATGGGTTAACGGTCGCCGTATATTCTGAGCCATTGATGTAAAACTTCACGCTTTGACCCGCACCTAAAGTGCCGGAGTTTCCGGTAAAGGTGACTCCAGCGTTCGATTCGTTGGCGCTCAGATAGTCGCCAAAGATTGGCGTATTGATCGTTGGAACAGGTAACACAACATAACTATCGAACGGCGTGCTGATGCTGCCGCTATTGCCCACCGAATCGGTCGCGGTGACATTGACAGAATGGGAACCGTTGAGTAAACCACCTAACGCACCGGCAGGAATGTTCACCGACCAGCCGCCGACTGAATCAACAATGCCGGGGTAACTTACACCAGCAATATCAATTTTCAGAGAAACGTTCTGGCCCAAACCGCTCAATCCGGTAGTCCCGCGAATAATAATCAGACCAGCGGCTTCCGATGCGTTCAGGCTGGTGCCAAACGACAGAGTATCGATGGTTGGCAAAGGCAATTGCTGCTGCGATAAAAACGGCGGCGGCGTGATAGTGGCTTCATTGCCCGCCCGGTCGGTGACGGTGACGCTAAGGGTATGGTTTCCACCAGCCAGAGACTGCAACACACTGGAACTCAGAGGCAGCGACCAGGTGCCGTCCGCATTCGCAGTAACGCTAAAGGTTAACCCCGCCAGTGAGTCAATGACGACGGTCACCGTTTGCCCCGCCCCGAGCGCGCCGGTGGTACCGGTCAGATTTTGCGTCAGTGCGCCTTCCGCGTACGTCAAAATGCCATCGCCAAACGGAAGATTGAAGGTCGGATTTGGCAGACCGTGAATCAGTACATCGACCGAGCCAGTCACAGAACCTGTATTACCCGCCGCATCGGTGGTCACCACCTGAATCGGCCATGAACCGTCCGGCAAGGCCTTCAATATTGCTGACGGTACGCTGAGAGACCAGGTGCCATCCTGCGGATTCGGTAGCGTGGCGGTATAGCCAAAACCGTTGATAAAGACCGTGACACCCTGCACATTGCCAAAAGTCCCGGGGGTTCCCACAGTACCGGTCAATAGCGCTGGAGAAAGCGCCTCGGTCGCATTCAGCTCGGTGCCAAAACTGACGGAACTGATGGTCGGTGCTGGCATGCTGTTGATAATCGAGGTGAAGTCTACACTTTCCACGCTCACGTTTTTCGCGCGGTCGGTTGCCGTGACGGTAATAGTGTGTGAACCGTCGGTCAAACCGGTGAGGATCAGACTCGGCACTGACAGCGTCCAGGTACCATTCAATGCCACATTAGCCAGATAGTCCACACCGTTAATATTGACGGAAACTGTCTGTCCAGCACCGGTAGCGCCGGTTTGACCGGTTAATAACTGGGTTAAATCGGAATCCGCTTTACTGATAAGGCCGTCGCCAAACGGCAAGGTTGGGAAAGTGACATTCGGAATATTATGCGTTAGCACATCCAGACTGGCCGAACCGTTGGCCGGGTTGCCGGTAGTCGGATCCGTAGCGGAAACCGAAACTTGCAGCGTGCCGTCAGCCAAACCGGTTAGTACCGATGCATTGACGTTCACCTGCCACACGCCCAACGAGGTCACGCTGCCCAGATAACCTACACCATTAAGGGTTAAGGTTACCGGTGTCCCCACGTCCAGCCCACTGCTGACACCGGTCAAAGTGGTGCTTACAGCAGCTTCGGCATGATTCAGAATGCCATCGGTGAACAGCGGGTCGAAGGTTAGCGTCGGTAATTGATGCACCGCGACGGTCAAATCTACCACCTGTTCGGATTTATTACCGGCGGCATCAGTGACGCTTACATTCATTCCGCCGACCAACGAACCATCACCCAGCAGCAGTAAATCCGCCGTTGGGATGGTTAAAGTCCAGGTGCCGTCATTCTGCACCGTCGCCTGATAAGGTTTGCCCGCGACGGTAACGGTCACCTGTAGGCCCGTATCGCCAACACAGGTGCCGTGAACCACCAAGCCCAGCAATGCGTCCGCCAGATTCAGCACGCCGTTAATGCTGGTATCCACGTCCACCACCAGCAGCGGTGCCTGAGTATCCACGCTAACAGGGTGAGTCGCATTAGCCGGGTTCTGCGCCGCATCGTTCACGCTGGCTTCAATGGTATTACTGCCCTGCGGCAAGTTTTTCACATCGGCAGAAGGCACGCTGACCTGCCAGCTACCGTCGGCCTGAACCTGCGCGGTATAGGTTTTACTGTTTAACGTCACGGTCACCGTTTGATTAGCCGGAACCCGCTGGCTGGTCCCTGAAATAATCAGCGGCGAGTGACTTTCCTGCAAATCAATAATATCGTTGCCAGCCACGGTTCCAACCGTCAGAGAAGGCTGATCCGCCAGCGACGCAATGACCGTGACTTGATGAACATCCGAGGCTGGGTTATTGGCCAAATCGCTAACGTTGGCACGCGCCGTGAGTGGCCCTTCCGGCAACAGCGTAGCGTCTGCGGCCGGTACCGTTACCGACCAACTGCCGTTCGGCTGCACCGTACCGAAATAGCTTTTCCCATTTAACACAACGGTGACCTGACGACCTTGCTCGACGCGTTCAGTTACACCGTTTATCAATACGTCCTGTGTTGACTCAGCCCGACTGATATAGTTATCACCGGAAATCGCGCCGATGGTGATGGTCGGTAAATTAGCCGGGTTAGCATCAATGGTAATCACCCGATCTACCGAGGTTTGGTTACCCGCCAGATCCTGCACACTAACGGTCAAGGTATAGTTGCCATCGGCCAATGCCTGCACCGCCGAATTGCTCAGCGCCACACTCCAGCTACCGTCACTCAGCACCAGACCGGTGTAAGTTATCCCGTTCAATACCACGGAAACCGTACGTCCGGCTTCGCTAACATCTGTCGTCCCTGTGACGGCCAAAGGTGCCAGTTCTTCTGCGGCGTTGATTATGTTATCGCCGGTAATCGGGGCAATATTCAGCGTCGGTGCCAATTTATCTACCACCGCAGATCCGTTCAACACCACGCTATTTCCGTATGAATCGGTCGCGGTAACGACAATCGCCACGTGACTGTTTGGCAATGCCAAAAGTTCACTGCTTTGCAGCACCAACTGCCAGTTCCCGGTGCTGTCCACGCTGACCAAGTGAGGCGTACCGCCGACGTTTACCGTGACGCTTTGACCACTACCGGAAACGCCGGTGCTGCCAGTCAGAATTTGGCTGGTTCCCGCTTCGGCGGCGTTTAAATATCCGTCGCCAAACGGCGTATTCATGAATGGAACCGGCACGCCTTGAGTCACCAGCTTAATATTCTGGGTATCCACGGTAGTATTGCCCGCAGCATCCGCGACGCTAACTCGTACCGGATAAGTCCCATCCGGTAATTGATTCAAGATGTTGGCCGGAATATTGACGGTCCAGACGCCTAAACCATTGGCTAAGCCGGTATAGGTGATGCCGTTAATGGTAACGCTAACGGTCGCGCCCAGCTCAGACGTCGTGCCGCTAATCGGTATAATGGCTGTTGCTTCCAACGCATTCACAACGTTATCGGTGGAAATATTGCCTACAGTCAGCGTTGGCGGCACGGTATCGACGAAAATTGGGATTGAATGGCTAGCGAAGTTACCGGCGGCATCGGTAGCAGTCACATCAATGGTCTGCGCCCCCTGGCCGATCCCCTGTAAAACGCTACTCGGCAGATTGAGCGCCCACTGACCATTGGTACCAACCTGCGCCTGATACTCGACGCCAGAGATAGTCACTGTCACCGTTTGCCCCAACCCACTGACGCCGGTTGTACCGGTAATAGCTTGAGTAACCGCCGCCTCACTCGCATCTAATGTGCCATTACCAAATGGCGTGTTGATCTGTGGGTTTGGCAGGCTGTGTAGATAGATGCCCAGATCGGCGCTGCTGCTAACAGAATTGCCCGCAGCATCGGTAGCGGTGGCGAATAAAGTAATGTTTCCGTCGGCCAGTAACCCTAAATCAACGGTCGGGATCGTGGTGCTCCAGCTACCGTTAGCCTGAACCGTCGCGGTATAAATTTTGCCATTCAGCGTGATAACCACGCTTTGACCCACGTTCACATTGCTGGAAGTACCATTAACCGTAACACCGGCCAGAGCTTCATCCACATTAATCAGGTTATCACCGGTTAGCTGGCTAATGGACAAACCGCTAGCGGTGTTATCTACCGTAATACTTTGGCTACCGTTAGCTGGGTTGCCGCTAATATCCGTGGCGCTGGCGGTCATGGTGAACGGGCTGTTACTTAGCAGAGCCAAATCTGCCGCCGGAATCTGCGTATTCCAGTTGCCGTCACTGCCGACCGCGGCGGTATAGGTTTTGCCATTCAAGGTAATGGTAACGATACGTCCAGCTTCTAATCCGGTACTGACACCGCTGATGATTTGCGCGGCCTGCTGCTCAGCACCATCAACAATATTATTCCCCGCAAAAACATGAATACTCAGAGTTGGTAAATGAGCCGGATCGGCATCAACGGCGACATTTTGCGTTACCGTGGTCGGATTGCCCGCCGCGTCCGTCACTTTCACCGTGAACGCATAGTTACCATCGCTCAGGCCAGACAGCGCGCCCGCTGGCAATGACAAACTCCAGTTACCACCCGGCTGAACTACCGCGGTATAGGTTTGTCCATTGATCGTGACAAAAACGGTAGCGCCCAGCTCTGAGCTAGTCCCGTTTAGCGTAATTACGCCTTGAACTTCAGGGTTGTTAATAATGTTGTCGCCAGCGATCGGTGCCAGAGTCAGTAACGGAGCTTGGGTATCTACCGTAATCGGCGTGCTCAGGCTGTTGGTATTACCGGCGGCATCGGAAACCGTCACTATCAGCGGTTGACTGCCTTGATTCAATCCTTGCAGCGCCGCACTTGGCAGCGTGACGCTCCAGCTACCATCCGCCGCCACGATTCCGGTATAGGTTCCGCCGCCAACGGTGATGGATACTTTCTGCCCCGCGCCGTTAATGCCAGTGCTACCGGTAATGGTTTGATTTACCGCCGCTTCGGCAATATTCACCACACCATCGCCAAACAGAGGACCGACGCTAACGACCGGCAGGTTGTGGATATAAATACCCAAATCTACTGAACCAGAAACCGGGTTACCCCCTGCATCGGTAGCGCTGGCAGTCAGGGTCATTGTTCCATCAGCCAGCAGAGCCAAATCAGCCGCTGGTATTTGCGCACTCCATACGCCGCCCGCTCCAATCGTCGCGGTATAGGTTTTGCCATTGAGCGTCAGAGTGACAATTTGCCCGACATTGACATTGGTCGAGGCGCCACTCACGGTAATATTACTGGCGGCCTCAGCCACATTAATCAGGTTATCGCCAGCGACCGGATTGATACTCAGCCCGGCTAACTGGTTATTTACCGTAATAGTTTCCGAGCCTACCGCCGGATTACCGGCTGCATCGCTGACGCTAGCAGTAATAGTGGCGCTGCCATTCGCCAGTAACACCAAATCTGCGGAGGGAACCTGCGTGCTCCAACTGCCGTCACCGGCTACGATTGCGGTATAGCTTTTACCGTTTAAAGTCACGGTCACGCTCTTACCCGCTTCAATACCAGTGGTGACACCGCTGATGCTTTGCGTGACCTGTTGCTCGGCACCGTCCAGAATATTGTTACCCGCAAAGGGATTGATGGTCAGCGTTGGTAAATTGGCCGGATCGGCATCGATCGTCAGATTCTGTGAAACCGTTGTCGTGTTGCCAACGCCGTCTTTTACCATAACAGATAGCGAATAGTTGCCCTCTGCCAGCCCCACCAGATCTGCCGGCGGCACGCTGAACTGCCAGGTACCGTTAGACAATACTGTTGCAAAATAGGTTTTTCCGTTGAGCGTCGCGCTGATCTGCGCCCCAATTTCCGAACTGGTTCCGCTGATCACTACCGTTGCAGTGGCTTCCGCCAGATTGATAATGCCATCATCGGCAACCGGGTTCACGGCTAACGTTGGCGCAACGGTATCCACCAGAATACTGGTCGCAAAGAATCCTTCGTTACCCGCAATATCCTTAACGATGATACTGAAAGGCAACAGACCTTGCCCCAGAGCCTGTAACGCCGCACTGGGCAGCGTTATGCTCCAGCTACCATCCACAGCCACATTACCCTGATAAGTGACACCGCCAAAAGTCACAGCCACGGTTTGGCCAGGGCCGGTAATCCCGGTAGAACCGGTAATCGTCTGATTGACCGCTACTTCTGCAGCGTTCAGCCTGTCATCGATAAACAGCGGATCGACCGAAATATTGGGTGGATTATGTATGAATACGCCTAAGTCCAGAGTACTGGAAACCGGGTTCCCCCCTAGATCGACCCCGGAAACGGTGACCGGAGTACTACCATCAGGCAACACGAACAGGCTAACCGATGGGATGGTTACGCTCCAAACGCCGCCGGCCTGAACCGTAGTAAAATAAGGCACCCCGCCGATCGTCACCTGTAACAGCGTCCCCACGGCTACGTTGGCAGAAGTACCGGTAATATTGATAGAGGCGGACGCTTCCTGAATATTCAGTAAGTTATCACCAGCGATGGTGTTGATAGCCAGCCCCCCCTTGGTGCTATCAACGTCAATAATTTCGCTCTTAAACGCCAGGTTACCGCTGACATCGCCAACCTGAGCATTGATGGTGGTTGTTCCATTGGCTAGCAACGCCAAATCGGCAGCAGGCACCTGAGTACTCCAGTTCCCCACTCCATCCACCGTCGCGGTGTAGGTTTTCCCATTCAAAGTAATGGTCACAACCTGACCCGCTTCGATATGAGTCGTACTCCCGCTGATGGTTTGATTCACTTTTTGCTCGGCGCCATCCAGTACGTTGTCGCCAGCAAAGTTATGGATATCCAACGTTGGCAAATTAGCCGGAGCGGCATCCATAATGACGGTTTTATTGACCGTCGTCGTATTGCCTGCGACGTCAGTGACCGTCACGCTAACCAATGCCGGGCCATCCGGCAGACCGACAAAGGCGCTGGCAGGAATATTCACGCTCCAGGTACCGTCGTTTTGCACCACGCCGATATAGCTGCCGCCGTTGAAACTCACCGTAATAGTCGAGCCCGCTTCAGAAGAAGTACCGCTAATGGCAACCGGTAACGCGGCTTCGGCTGCGTTAATTGTTCCGTCGCCAGCAATAGGGGAAAGGGTTATGGTCGGCGCGAAAGTATCCACCAATACCGGCGTGACTTGGGTATTGGTGTTACCTGCGATATCGCTCACCGTCACCGAGATCGGCTGCGGGCCTTGCCCCAAACCTTGTAAGGTAGAAGTCGGAATGCTGACAGACCAGCTGCCGTCCGCTGCTACCACTGCCGGATAAGTCATGCCACCAATGGTGACGCTCACGGTTTGCCCCGCACCGCTGACTCCGGTCGAACCGCTTAATGTCTGATTCCCCTGCACGTCAACGCCGTTCAATGAACCATCACCAAAAGGCAAGGTTAGGCTAGCTGACGGCAGATCGTGGATATAAATGCCCAGTTGCTGCGATCCGCTGACCGGATTACCGGCGGCATCAGTGCCGCTTACAGTCAATGTGATGTTGCCATCGGCCAGCAATGCCAGATCCGCCGCCGGAATCTGCGCGCTCCAACTGCCGTTGAGGCCAACGGTCGCAGTATAGGTTTTGCCATTTAAAGTCAGCGTCAATTGAGTACCGGCAGCAACATTGCTGGTACTGCCGCTGACGGTCATATCGCTTTGCGCTTCGGTCGCATTAATCAGGCCATCGCCGGACACCGGGCTGATAGCTATGGCGCTGAAGTTGTTATTCACCATGAAATCATGGCTGCCGGTGACCTGACGCCCTTCCGGATCGTTAACCGAGGCATGAATGGTGCTAGTGCCATTCATCAGCAACGCCAGATCGGCGGCGGGTACGGACAGGTTCCAATTACCATTCGTATCCACGGTTGCGGTGTAGGTTTTACCATTCAAAGTTACAGTTACAGTTTGCCCGGTGGTAATGCCTTTGGTACTGCCACTAATGGTTTGATTAAGCTGCTGTTCCGCTCCATCCAGAATATTATTCACCGCAAAATCGCCGATAGTCAGCGAAGCATTGCCCGCGACGGTCAAGGGTTGAGTTACCGTGGTAGTATTGCCCGCCGCATCGGAAACGGTCACCGTGACCGGATGAGAACCCACGCTGATACCGGTCAAGGCCGAAGGCGGAATTGTCACGCTCCAGCTGCCATCAGATCCTACCGTGGTGGTATATGTCTGTCCGTTAAAGCCAACGGTTACGGTTTGTCCTGCATCTCCAGCCGACGCGGTACCATTCACCACCAGCGGCTGAGTCAGTTCCGCGCCTTCCAGAATACCGTCGCCAGCCAAAGGTGAAACCGTGAGCGCTGGCGCAACGGTATCCACTTCCAGCGTGAAATCTTTTTCCAGCGTCTGTCCGCCTGGCGTGGTCACTTTGACAATCACGCTATAGCGGCCGTCTTGCAGACCCTCTAGTACCGAAGCGGGCAGATTGAAACTCCATTTACCATCGGCACCGACGGTGGTGGTATAGGTTACGCCGTTCAAAATCAATGTAACTGTCTGACCCGCAGCAATAAAGGTTGTCTCGCCGCTCAATACCTGTGATGCATGGGTTTCGTTCGCGTTCAAACGGTTGTCACCGGTCAACGGATTTACCGTCAAAGTCGGCGTATTGGGATTACCGCCGCCGCTGCCACCACCGCTGCTGCTACCCGCTGCGATACCAATCCCGGCACCGATGGCCAGAAAGCCTAAAACGCCAGCCAGCACAGCATTGGAGGCAATACCGTCGCTTAAGACCAGGCTGGATAGCCCATCGATGGCGGCAAATTCCGGCACCAGAGCAACGGTTTCGCCCCCTGCGGCCAACAGCGTCGGAGGGAAGACGGCATAGACCGGTTGATGCAAGCCGTCATCAAACACCAGCTCACTGTAGTGGCCTTCTGCATCTGCCTTGAAAAAGTGTTGATAGCGTACGGTGCTACCATCTTTCATATGTAAAATCAGATCGTTACCTTGACGCTCATAGCGAACAACGCTATCCGTAGCCGCATGGATACGCACCACGCTGGGTTCATTAAGCACCACAATTTGATTGCCACTGGCAACATGGGTGATTTGTTTGCCATTTAGGCGGGAAATGATATCAACTGAGCCGGCAGCGGTGTTCGCCATAGGTAACCTCACAAAGCAAGCAGGACGCGACCTCCACGTAAAACCACCCCAGGGCGGGTAGTCAGACGCAGGAGAGTAAAGTAAACCTTGTTAATCTGGGTTTAAGCTTGTTTTCGGTGTTGATGACAACGTAAAAATGAACCAAGGCACGATAAATACATTTATTTTGTTAAAATTTTGCGTAGTTACTTCAAAAGCTAATACTTAGATATAAGTAGATATTTCAACGCTTGTACAAAAATATTTTCATTATTTGAGTGAATACTAATCATGATAAAAAGTAGGGGAATCAATGACGGGGCGAACCTTAAAGGGTCATTCGGGGTGACAAAAAGTTAACTAACTAATTGCAATGGCTTTACATTTAATCAAGCAGTTCGCCAATTGACCTATCGTTGTTTTATGGTTTTTTTGTCCCTGACGATGTGTATGAATTTTTTTATATGATAAAAATAGATAATCACTGGAAGAATCACCGCCAAACCATATTATTAAATTTTTTTAATCATTAAAAAATCCAGAGAAAATAATAACAGGCTGAATTACCCCCAATGAAACGACCCAGACCTTATCAACCCAGCACGCTAACCCACGATTAATCCGTCCGAAGCCGTGAATATCTTCGACCCGGATTTCGCTTTGTGATAGAAACAAGTCTCAATTTTAGTTATTCACCCTCACGACAAGCCAAAATCAACATGAGCACCCAAATAGAGCAACAACACGAACTGCCCGGCGTTCCTCAACAGATCGCTACCCGCCTGGCCTTTTTTATTGCCGGTTTGGCAATGGCCGCCTGGGCGCCGCTAGTCCCCTTCGCCAAAGCCAGAATTGCTCTTAATGATGCGTCATTAGGGTTACTGCTACTGTGTATTGGCGTTGGATCCCTGCTGGCTATGCCGTTGACCGGCGTAATGACGGCGAAATGGGGCTGTCGCCGGGTTATTTTGATTGCCGGTGCCCTTTTGTGTCTGGATTTACCGCTGCTGGTACTGATGGATACTCCCATCAGCATGGCCGTGGCATTGCTGCTATTTGGGGCTGCTATCGGGGTAATTGATGTAGCAATGAATATTCAGGCGGTGATTGTCGAAAAGGCCAGCGGTCGCGCCATGATGTCAGGATTCCACGGCCTGTTCAGCGTTGGCGGTATCGCCGGTGCTGGCGGAGTCAGTGCGCTACTGTGGCTAGGTCTCTCTCCTTTAGTCGCGGTGTTGATTACCGTAATAGTCATTATTGCCTTGCTGGCGATGGCGAACAGAAACCTGCTGGCAGGCAGCGGAGAACCACACGATGGCCCGCTGTTTGTACGCCCTAAAGGCTGGGTGATGTTTCTCGGTTTCCTGTGTTTCGTGATGTTTTTGGCTGAAGGTTCAATGTTGGACTGGAGCGCATTGTTTCTCACTAGCTTACGCGGTATCGAACCTTCTCAGGCCGGCATGGGCTACGCTATTTTTGCCATCGCTATGACGATGGGGCGTTTGAACGGCGATCGTATCGTGAATAAACTAGGCCGCTATGCCGTATTATTGGGCGGTAGCCTATTTGCCGCCGCCGGTTTTATTATTGCTATCAGCTTTGATAATCCTACGGCAACTATGGCTGGTTTTATGCTGGTCGGGTTGGGGGCTTCGAACGTGGTACCGATTCTGTTTACCGCTGCGGGCAATCAGCGGGTTATGCCAACGAATTTAGCCATTGCCTCAATGACAACCATTGGCTACGCCGGTATTCTGGCAGGTCCTGCGCTGATAGGTTTTATCGCACAGCTCAGTAGTTTGCCCTTTGCCTTCGGGTGCGTAGCGGTTCTGTTACTCAGCGTAACGGCCAGCGCCCGGACAGTAACGCGTTAATCAAGGAATCAGCGTTATCCCTATGCAAAATAATTCGTTACCTCTTAGCCTGACCAATATCGCCCGCTGTTTTTGGCTGTTTATCCTGCTATTGCTGATCGCCGTGGGTCTCTACGGCTACAACTATACCAACGCATATCTGGCAGAAAAAAAGTTTGCTCTGAATAATATCGCTACCAGCTTGCAGCAGCGTATTGATGATTATCGCTACAATACCTATCAGATTTACGAGTTGGCGACCAATCCCGCCTACAATGATGCCGATGAGGTGCTACCCGCGGGTGTAGAAGAAACCCGCCTGCGGCCTGATGTTTATTTCATTGAAAAACCCAGAGCTAAAACTGATGCGGTGATTTTCGGTAATCATGATAGAGCCACGCTGGGCATGACTTTGCGTATGTCAAACTATCTGGATAGCCGCTGGGGTTCACAGAGCGACACCTTTTCCATGTACTACCTGAACGGGCAGGATAACAGCCTGATTCTGATTACGACTCAGTCGCTAAAAGAGCTCACCACCCGCTTTAAGGAAACCTACCTGACAGCGTCCGCTGAGTCTCGCCGGGCGGAAATGCTGCAACAGGCCAATACGCTGGATGAGCGGGAAAGTTTTTCTCCGTTACGTAAACAGCGTTTTCAAAATGCCTATTATTTTACGCTCAGAACCACCTTCAACCATCCCGGCCATCTGGCGACGGTTATCGCCTTTGATTTGCCGATTAACGATCTGATTCCAGTCAATATGGCGCGCTCCAGCTTCCTGCTCCAGCCGGACAACACGCCAATTGGCGATGGCGGGATGGCTCCGGAAGATTTGGCTACCGCCTCGGTAGCCATTAACGGTTCATGGCTGGAGTTTGCCGCTCCGCTGGCCAATGCCTCGCTCAAAGTAGTGTATCGCGTTCCCTTGACCGGTCTGGCCCTCGATCTGGCGCGCAATAATTCCTGGCTGATCTTAACTAATCTGTTCTTATTCGGCCTGACGCTGCTGTGCATCTATTTGATTCGCCATCAGTATGTTCGCCCCGGTGAAGATATGGCCGAGCAATTGGAAGCACAGAAGTCTCTGAATCAGGAAATTATTGCCAGCCTGCCTTTAGGATTACTGGTATATAACTTTGCGACCAGTAAGCTGGTGGCCAGCAACAAAATTGCCGAGCACTTGCTGCCTCATCTTAATTTGCAAAAAATTGCCCATATGGCAGAACAGCATCACGGGGTCATTCAGGGAACGGTTAACAACGAAGTATATGAAATACGAATGTTCCGCAGTCGATTATCCCCAAAAACTTACCTTTTCCTGCTGCACGATCAGGATAAAGAAGTACTGGTGAACAAAAAACTGCAAATGGCGCGGCGCGAATACGATAAGAATCTACAGGCGCGGAAGCTGATGTTGCATAATCTGGGCATCGAGCTGAATCAACCGGTTAGCATGTTAAATCAGCTAGCGCACCGGTTGCTACAGCATCCGGACACCGATCCAGAGTTACGTGAGTCTCTAGTCAACGAGTTGGTTCAGCATTCAGATAGCGTGCTAACGCTCATCGATAACATCACTCTGCTCACCCGTCTGGAAACGCAGGATTGGCAACCGGAACAGCAGAATTTCTCGCTATCCAGACTGATCGATGAGCTATTGCTGCAAGCTTTGCCGTCCATAAACCGAAAAGGATTGAGTTTATTCAACCATTATTTGGCAGATGTAGACAAAACCTATATCGGTGATGAACGTGCATTGCGTAAAGTGCTAGCGTTGTTGCTGAACTATGCCATTGTGACCACCAGCTACGGTAAAATTACCTTAACGGTGAAACATGAACCTGAGCATCCAGAGTTACTGACTATTCAGATTGTGGATACCGGTGCCGGTATTTCAGACGAAGAAATCAGTAATCTCAGCTATCCGTTCCTAAGCCAAACGCTGGTTGATCGCTATAGTCAGGGCTCTGGTCTGACGTTCTTTTTGTGCAATCAGTTATGCAAAAAAATGAACGGGCAGCTGGAAATCCGCAGTAAAGTGGACATCGGTACCCGTTACACCGTCCGCGTTGCTATGGGATTGCACGAAAATCAAGAAGATGAAGAGGAGAAATTACTAGATGGCGTAACCGTGATGCTGGATATTACTTCAGATGAAGTGAAATCCATCGTGACTACGCTACTGAATGCGTTCGGTGCAAATTGTATTATTGCAGACGATCGTCTGCCGGGCAGGGAGTATGACGTAATGTTAACGGATAACCCGCAAAACTATGCGCCTTATACCCTCTTACTGACTTCAGACGAGCCGGGTTTACAACAGTTGCAACAGAACTATATTCGGGTTAACTACAACCTTGGCAGCGCGGTGATAGACGCCATTCTGTTACTGATAGAGCAGCAGATTTCTTCCTATGAGTCCGCTCATAGCGTGGAAACAGCGGAAGAAAACCCTGTCGAGGATGATATTTCCGGATATGAGCAACAGTTAAAATCTAGTGACTATTATGCGCTGTTTGTTGAGACAGTACCGGTAGATTTGAAGAAACTGTATACTGAGGCCCAGCAACGTGATTTTATATCGCTCTCGCAGACCGCGCACCGATTGAAAGGCGTGTTTGCTATGTTGAATCTGGTTCTCGGCAAGCAACTGTGTGAAACATTAGAACAGCATATCGCAAACGGCGATCAGTTGAAGATCGAAACTAGCATCAGCCAGATTGATTCGTTCGTCAGTAGGCTGTTGCAGCAAGGTAACCCATAACATGAACAACCTTAATGTAATTATTGCAGATGACCATCCAATCGTTTTGTTTGGCATTCGGAAATCACTAGAACAAATTGAATGGGTAAATGTAGTCGGTGAGTTTGAAGACTCCACTGCACTGATAAACAGCTTGTCAAAACTTGATGCCAACGTTCTGATTACCGACCTCTCCATGCCTGGAGACAAGTACGGTGACGGGATTACGTTGATCAAATATATCAAGCGTCATTTTCCGCATCTGGCCATTATTGTTTTGACCATGAATAATAACCCGGCGATTCTCAGCACCGTTTTGGATCTGGATATCGATGGGATTGTGCTCAAACAAGGTGCGCCGACCGATTTACCCAAAGCCTTGGCCGCATTGCAGAAAGGGAAAAAATTCACCCCGGAAAGCGTGGCTAAACTGTTGGAAAAAATCAGCGCTAACGGCTACGGCGACAAACGTCTTTCTCCAAAAGAAAGCGAAGTGTTGCGCCTGTTTGCCGAAGGCTTCCTGGTGACAGAGATCGCCCGGAAACTGAACCGCAGCATCAAAACCATCAGTAGCCAGAAAAAATCAGCCATGCTGAAACTGGGTGTGGATAACGATATTGCCCTGCTAAATTACCTGTCTTCCGTCAGCATCAGCCAGGTTGATAAAGAGTAATATAAAGGGTAATAAAGCGGTTTTCCTACCAATAAACCCGGCTTTCTCGCGTCGGGTTTATTATTTCAAATCCACTCACCGCCCCTGCCGCACCTTTTCACTGTAGTGATTAAGCATTTGTCGCAGCGTATCCAGCGTCACCGGCTTAGACAGACAGTCATCCATTCCCGCATCCAGACAGCGTTGCTTCTCTTCCGCCAGCGCATTAGCCGTTACACCAATCACTGGGAAATGCAGCTCCTGTTCGCGCAAACATTGGGTCAGGCGATAACCATCCATATTTGGCATATTGACATCTGTCAACACGATATCAATAGGATTGCTACCCAATACCGTCAATGCATCAATGCCGTCATTAGCCGTAAGCACCTGATAACCTAAGGACGTTAGCTGGTCAGCTAATAAACGACGGTTTATCGGATGGTCATCTACCACCAGAATACGCATATCGCTATTATCTACCTGATTATCTTTATCCGGCACCGGTAATTGCAGCGGCGTGGACGTCATAATCGATACATCCAGCAAAATTCGATGCAACAGAGGAACGGCTTCCAGCAGCGTTGAAGTGCTGACCACCCAGTAGCCTGGCCGGGTTTCCTGCGGTAAACCTATATGTTCGATAGAAAAATGAATTCGCGCCAACAGCGGCGTGGCGACTTGCGGAATGTAATCGGTAATCAGCACCTCATCCCCACGGGTTGCCTGACCGTTGTAACGCTGAATATCTGCGCCGTAACTGCAAAACAGGCTGGTCAGATAAGATTCGAGGCGGGCGTTCCGCACTTCCATCAGCAAAGTCTTCCCCTTCCAGCATTTGCCAGTCGGAGGCGTCGGTAACGTCGCGTTATATAGCGGAATTCGGATTGAAAATACGCTGCCGATACCCGGTTCGGAATTCACCTCAACATCGCCATCCATCATATTGATCAGCTTTTCGCAGATCGCCAGCCCCAACCCCGTTCCCTGGAAGTGGCGCTGTACGCCAGTACCGACCTGAAAGAAGGGGTCAAATAACTGATTGATTTCTTTCGCATTAATACCAACGCCGGTATCCTGTACGCGGAATTCCAAATACAGACCGTGCAGCCTGACCTGCACAATAATGCAGCCGGTATCGGTGAATTTAATGGCGTTATTCAATAAGTTGGATATGACCTGCTGTAAACGCACCGGATCGCCGTTCATCATGACCGGAACGTTAGGCTCAATAAAGCAGTACAGGCCAAGCCGTTTTTTCACCACCAGCGGCAAATAGTTCGCAGTAATATGAGTAATCACTTCCACGCAGGAGAAGGGCTGAGGCTCGATTTTTAGCTGTTCTGACTCGATTTTGGAGAAATCCAAAATATCGCTGATGATTTTCAGCAGTAAACCGGAAGAGTTATTCATCGCCGTGACCAAGCGGTCCACGCCCGGCGGCAGCTCCTTGGTTTGTAGTAAATCCAAGTTGCCGATAATGCCATACAGCGGCGTGCGCAATTCGTGGCTAACCGTAGCCAAAAACATGGACTTGGACTGGCTAGCCTGCTCGGCGGCGGCGGCCATTTCCTGTAACGACTCTTCCATTTTGACCCGCGAACTGACGTCCACCAGTACACAGATCGCCACGTCTTCATTACGATAGCGGGAATGGACGAAGCTGATTTGCAAATTATTGTTATTACTGGTCATCACATCGACAAAATTAGCCTGCTGATCGCAGATAATTCGCGTAATGCGTTCCCGGTCTTCGTTGGTCAGCAAATTAATATAGTTATGAGCCAACTCATTACTCAGGATATTAGTCCCATCGCTGAGCCGCAAAATGCTGATCCCCACCGGCGCGGAAGCTACGATTTTCCGGTTAAATTGCTCGTGTTCTTCCAGCTGCGAAGCGTTATTTTCTGCCGGGCGGAACATTTTGCGTTCAAATACCCAGGCTAAAGTAAAAATCACAACCGCAGACAAAGCATTGAGTAGCAGCGCGTTAAAAATCAACATCTTAAAACGTTCAACCACGGTTTTCACCGGCAATGAATAAGCAATGCTAAGCGATGAAGGCAGTAAATTCTTCTTTAGGATCAGGTCGTTATAATCATCTGCATAGCCAAAATAGGAGGGTGAGTCCGGATATTCATCCAGCATAGAGGCATAGCGTTCGCCGGTAGCCAGACGAAGCACCGGCTCATTATTCTGATCGAGCAAAGTAACGCCAATCGGCAAGGTTCCCGCTGAGATAAAGTCCTCCAGACGAATCGTCTGCTCAGTACCAATCAACGCTTCCAGCTTATTGCCAATAAACACCGGCGTTAGCACATAAAGATAACCGGTATCTGAGCGCGCGCCGGGCACCACAAAATACAGAGTGTTGTCTTTATCCTGATTTTTCGCATCCATATATTTCTGCATATGTTCATGCAGAGCGGAAAGCAGGTTTTTCTGATCCAACGGCGTATTACGTATATTGAAATCAACCAGACAGCGGCTTTCAGCGCCAACGAAAAAGATCCGGTTAAGGTCGTACGCAGCGGCAAAGTTCTCTTTCCAGTACAGAATCAGATCGCTCAGCGATTCCAGCGAAGAATGGTACGAAGAACGCAGATCGCCACATTCAGCGTTGACATTAAGCGGATAATATTTTGGCTCACCGGCTTTATGCGCCATGCCATTGCTGCGTATCTCGACGGAATTACTGAGCTCGCTGAGGCGATTTTCCGCCATATATCTGATATCACGGATAATATCAGCAGAATGCCGGATGTAATTCTGCGCCTGTTCGAAATTGGTATTATATTCCTGACGAATATCCGATTTTTTCTCATTCAGAATATTCAGGATATAGAAGGTGGTCAGCAGTGCGCCTAGCGACCACAGCATAACGGCAAGTACCCGGAATAAATAGCGGGATATTTTTAGCGTTGTTCGAAAAGAAGAAAGATATTTCAATCGGATACCATGGTGAAAACGTTGCCGGATGGGCAGTTCTGCTAACAGAATACACTACCGATAACACATAAAAAAGCCAGCACTGAGGCTGGCTTGTCTTTTCATCACAGCAGTCAATAACAGGCGCGATTTTCCGCACCTGTTTTAACATTATGCGTTGTCGTCTTCCGGCGCGTCGGTGGCATCATCTTCCGGTGCTGCTGGCAGCTCAGAGTTCTCTGCGCTGCCTTCTTCACCTTCAAGTGCTTCATCCTCATCGTCGTCTTCTGGCTCTGCAACTCGTTGCAGGCCGACAACGTGCTCGTCTTCAGCAGTACGAATCAGCGTCACACCCTGGGTATTACGGCCCACAATGCTGACTTCTGAAACGCGAGTACGCACCAAAGTACCGGCATCGGTGATCATCATGATTTGGTCAGTTGGCGCAACCTGAACCGCACCGACCACTTTACCATTACGCTCACTGACTTTGATGGAGATAACGCCCTGCGTTGCACGAGACTTGGTAGGATATTCTTCTACCGCAGTACGTTTACCGTAGCCGTTCTCTGTCACCGTCAGAATCTCACCGTCACCCCGAGGGATAATCAGTGACACGACGCGGTCATCGCCATTCAGGTTAATCCCGCGCACGCCGGTCGCGGTTCGACCCATCGAACGAACCTGTTCTTCTGGGAAACGAACCACTTTACCTTCGGTGGAGAACAACATGACTTCGTTGCTACCATCGGTCAGATCGACGCCGATCAGCTCATCGCCTTCGTTCAGATTGACGGCAATAATGCCGGCGCTGCGAGGGCGGCTGAATTCGGTCAGCGCAGTTTTCTTCACGGTACCGCTGGCGGTTGCCATAAAGACGTGACGCCCTTCTTCGTATTCCCGCACCGGCAGAATAGCGGTAATACGCTCATTCGGCTCTAACGGCAGCAGGTTAACGATTGGGCGACCACGAGCACCGCGGCTGGCTTCTGGCAATTGGTACACCTTCATCCAGTACAGACGACCACGGCTGGAGAAGCACAGAATAGTGTCGTGGGTATTGGCAACCAGCAGGCGATCGATGAAGTCTTCTTCTTTGATACGGGCTGCTGATTTACCTTTACCGCCGCGACGCTGCGCTTCGTAATCAGAAAGCGGCTGGTATTTGACGTAACCCTGATGGGATAGCGTCACAACCACGTCTTCCTGACTGATCAGGTCTTCGATGTTGATATCGGAAGTATTAGCGGTAATTTCAGTGCGACGTGCGTCACTGTACTGTTCTTTGATCGCCACTAATTCTTCGCGAATCACTTCCATCAAGCGCTCTGGGTTTTCCAGAATAAAGATCAGCTCAGCGATCAAAGTCAGCAGTTCTTTATACTCATCCAGCAGTTTCTCATGCTCCAGACCGGTCAGTTTCTGCAAACGCAGATCCAGAATCGCCTGAGCCTGTTGCTCGGTGAGGTAATATTTGCCGTCGCGGATACCAAACTCTGGTTCCAACCATTCCGGGCGCGCAGCATCATCGCCAGCACGTTCCAGCATGGAAGCAACGTTACCCAGTTCCCACGGATTGGCAATTAAACCGGCTTTTGCTTCGGCAGGCGTTGCCGCACGGCGAATCAGTTCGATAATCGGATCGATGTTAGCCAGTGCAATCGCCAGCGCTTCCAGGATATGAGCACGGTCGCGGGCTTTACGCAGTTCAAAGATAGTCCGGCGTGTAACCACTTCGCGGCGGTGACGCACGAATGCCACCAGAATATCTTTCAGATTCAGTAATTTTGGCTGGCCCTGAGACAAGGCAACCATGTTCATACCGAAAGTGACCTGCAATTGAGTCAGAGAATACAGGTTGTTAAGAACCACTTCCCCAACCGCGTCGCGTTTCACTTCGATAACGATGCGCATACCGTCTTTATCAGACTCGTCGCGCAGCGCACTAATGCCTTCGACGCGTTTCTCTTTCACCAGCTCGGCGATTTTTTCAATCAGCCGCGCTTTGTTCACCTGATACGGAATCTCGTGAACAATGATGGTTTCGCGACCGGTTTTAGCATCAGCTTCCACTTCAGCACGGGCGCGGACATACACTTTGCCACGGCCAGTACGATAAGCTTCTTCAATACCACGGCGACCATTGATAATGGCGCCCGTTGGGAAATCTGGCCCTGGGATGTGTTCCATCAACCCTTCAATGGTGATGTTTTCATCTTCGATATACGCCAGACAGCCATCGATAACCTCAGAAAGGTTATGCGGCGGAATGTTGGTTGCCATACCGACGGCAATACCCGACGCGCCGTTGACCAGCAGGTTCGGTATGCGAGTTGGCATGACGGCAGGAATCTGCTCGGTGCCATCGTAGTTAGGCACGTAATCGACGGTATCTTTTTCCAGATCCGACAGCAGTTCGTGAGCAATTTTTGACATGCGCACTTCGGTATAACGCATCGCCGCGGCGGAGTCGCCGTCAACGGAACCGAAGTTGCCCTGCCCATCCACCAGCATATAGCGCAGTGAGAACGGCTGAGCCATACGCACAATTGTGTCGTAGACCGCGCTGTCACCATGCGGGTGATATTTACCGATAACGTCCCCAACTACACGGGCCGATTTTTTGTATGGTTTATTCCAGTCGTTACCCAGTACATTCATCGCAAACAGAACGCGACGGTGTACCGGCTTCAATCCATCTCGAACATCTGGTAGCGCACGTCCCACAATCACGGACATCGCATAATCCAAATAGGAGTTTTTCAACTCTTCTTCGATGTTGACCGGTGTTATTTCTCTGGCAAGGTCGCTCATTGAGCCGCTATCCCTCTACTAATTACCGGATTCAAAGGTACGAAACTATATCACAAACCGCAGATTTTGGGGAAACTACAGACGTGAATATGCCAAGTTTATCCTCGAATTCCTGTTCCACAAGCTTCCGATGAAACTTAGGCTGACGATACAAAACTGCGCCAATCTGCGGGGAGCATGTATAATCCGCGCAAAGAGATAGAGGAGTGATATTCAGCCATGCGTGCAGAAACCCCAGCAAACCGCCCTAACGTTGATGAAAGCGAGATCGCCAAGTTCGAGGCCGTCGCCTCCCGTTGGTGGGATTTAGAAGGTGAATTCAAACCCCTTCATCGGATAAATCCGTTGCGACTGAACTATATTTTGCAACGCGCAGACGGTATTTTCGGTAAGAAAGTTCTGGATGTCGGCTGCGGCGGCGGCATTTTGGCGGAAAGTATGGCGCGGGAAGGCGCAGTAGTCACCGGGCTGGATATGGGCACCGAGCCGCTGCAAGTGGCTCGTTTGCACGCCTTGGAAACCGGCGTCAAGCTCGATTACGTACAAGAAACCGTCGAGTCTCACGCTGAAGCGCATCCGCAGCAGTACGATGTAGTGACCTGCATGGAGATGCTTGAGCACGTTCCAGATCCGGCTTCGGTGATTCGCGCCTGCGCCCGTTTGGTTAAACCCGGCGGCCACGTATTCTTCTCTACCATTAACCGCAATACCAAATCCTGGCTGATGGCGGTAGTTGGCGCTGAATACATTTTGAAAATGGTACCGAAAGGCACTCACGACTCGAAAAAATTCATTCGTCCGTCAGAATTGATCGGTTGGATCGACCAAACTCCGCTACGAGAAAAGCAAATTATTGGCCTGCATTATAATCCTCTGACCGATCACTTTAAGCTCGGTCGCAACGTAGACGTCAACTACATGCTGCACACCCAAAGGGATCAAGAGAGTCTTAATGGGTAGCGTTGAATAGTTCATAGCTTTAAGGGCGATGGCGGCCAACTGCGCGTCGCCCGAATTTTTATCAGATTGATCAGCTTCTATCCGAAATACGTTGATTTATGCGCCGTCAACAGAAAAATGCGATCCAAGCCGCTTTTTTTGACATTAAAACAGAGACCTTATCGCGTTTTTTTCTAACGTTTAATAAAGCGTCAAACAATCAAATTTTTAAGATTTTCGGTAAAATCTTATCCCCCAGACTGAGGGAGCAAGATCTCCAGTGCTGACGCAGGTTGTAAGCCGTTGGTAACATTTCACCCCCAAGTTATCCACACAATTCGTCGGTTTTGTTCACTTGCTAAAATCGTCGTTTCTCACTATCTTGTTATCTCACCAACATACTACCCCCACATATAGTGTTTACATACTGAACAATGCACTACTGCCCTCAATGATTACTGCAATCAAGGAGAGCATAGACTTGTGTTTTATGTAGGCTGAACAGGGGAAAAAAGGTCAAGAACACATGAACCAAAGTCTACTTGTTACTAAACGCGATGGCAGCAAAGAGCGCATCAACCTTGATAAAATCCACCGAGTCATCGACTGGGCCGCGGAAGGTTTACATAACGTCTCAGTATCTCAAGTAGAATTACGTTCTCACATCCAGTTTTATGATGGCATCAAAACCGCCGATATCCATGAAACTATTATCAAAGCCGCAGCGGATTTGATCTCCCGTGACGCACCGGATTACCAATATCTGGCCGCGCGTCTAGCGATTTTCCATCTGCGTAAAAAAGCCTACGGCCAGTTTGAGCCGCCAAAACTGTTTGACCACGTCAGCAAAATGGTCGACATGGGCAAATACGATAAGCATCTGCTGGAAGACTACACCGCTGAAGACTTCGAGCAGATGGACGGTTTTATTGACCACTGGCGCGATATGAACTTCTCCTACGCTGCGGTTAAGCAGTTGGAAGGGAAATATCTGGTACAGAACCGCGTTACCGGTGAAATCTACGAAAGCGCCCAATTCCTGTATATCCTGGTTGCGGCCTGCCTGTTCTCCGGCTACCCGCGTGATACCCGCATGGATTACATCAAGCGTTTCTATGATGCAGTGTCCACCTTCAAGATTTCACTGCCGACGCCGATTATGTCCGGCGTACGTACTCCTACCCGTCAGTTCAGCTCTTGCGTACTGATCGAGTGCGGCGACAGCCTGGATTCTATCAACGCCACTTCTAGCGCCATTGTGAAATACGTTTCTCAACGCGCCGGTATCGGTATCAACGCCGGTCGTATCCGTGCGCTGGGTAGCCCAATTCGCGGCGGCGAAGCTTTCCACACCGGCTGTATTCCGTTCTACAAGCATTTCCAGACCGCGGTGAAATCCTGCTCGCAGGGCGGCGTTCGCGGCGGCGCAGCCACCCTGTTCTACCCGATGTGGCATCTGGAAGTTGAAAGCCTGCTGGTGTTGAAAAATAACCGTGGGGTGGAAGGAAACCGCGTTCGCCACATGGATTACGGCGTACAAATCAACAAGCTGATGTATCAACGTCTGCTGCAAGGCGGCGACATCACTTTATTCAGCCCGTCCGACGTACCGGGGCTGTATGACGCCTTCTTCGCCGATCAGGAAGCATTCGAACGTCTGTATACCCAGTACGAGCAGGACAGCAGCATCCGTCAGCAACGCGTCAAAGCGGTGGAACTGTTCTCCCTGATGATGCAGGAACGTGCATCAACTGGCCGCATCTACATTCAGAACGTTGACCATTGCAACACCCACAGCCCGTTTGATCCGAAGATTGCGCCGGTACGCCAGTCCAACCTGTGCCTGGAAATCGCGCTGCCGACCAAACCGCTGAACGACATCAACGATCCGAACGGTGAAATTGCGCTTTGTACGCTGTCTGCCTTCAACCTCGGCGCAATTGATAGCCTGGATGAATTAGAAGACCTGGCTATTCTGGCCGTTCGCGCGCTGGATGCCTTGTTGGACTATCAGGATTACCCGATCGAAGCGGCTCGCCGTGGCGCTATGGGTCGTCGTACTCTGGGCGTCGGCGTGATTAACTACGCTTACTATCTGGCGAAAAACGGCGTGCGTTACTCCGATGGCAGCGCAAATAACCTGACTCACCGTACCTTTGAAGCCATTCAGTATTACCTGCTGAAAGCGTCTAATCAGTTAGCGCGTGAGCAAGGCGCATGCCAGTGGTTTAACGAAACCACTTATTCTCAAGGTATTCTGCCGATCGATACCTATAAGAAAGATTTGGACGCGATCAGCGATGAGCCACTGCACTACGATTGGGAAACGCTGCGTAAAGATATTCAGGAATTCGGCCTGCGTAACTCCACGCTGTCTGCCCTGATGCCATCAGAAACTTCTTCGCAGATCTCCAATGCCACCAACGGTATTGAGCCACCGCGCGGCTATGTCAGTATCAAAGCCTCGAAAGACGGTATTTTGCGTCAGGTTGTTCCTGAGTATGAACGCCTGAAAGAGGCTTACGAACTGCTGTGGGAAATGCCAAATAACGATGGCTACCTGCAATTGGTCGGTTTAATGCAGAAATTCGTCGATCAGGCCATTTCAGCTAATACCAATTACGATCCGGCCCGTTTCCCATCAGGCAAAGTGCCGATGAAGCAATTGCTAAAAGACCTGCTGACCACCTATAAATTTGGTGTGAAGACACTGTATTATCAAAACACCCGCGACGGGGCTGACGATGTGCAGGAAGACATTCAGGGTCAGCCCGGAGACGACGACTGCGAAGGCGGTGCGTGTAAGATTTGATTTTTAGTTAAGGCCCTCCCGCCGGACAATCCATTCAGCGATTGGCTGGCGGTTGATCATTTTGCGCCCTGCCGTTTCGGCCGCGCAAAAATCGAGTCATCCTGAGGGCCATTTCTTTTTGCCTTTTGCGATATCCTCGAGGACATCATGGCCTATACCACTTTTTCTCAGAACAAAAACAACCAGTTACTCGAACCCATGTTTCTTGGTCAGTCCGTTAACGTGGCACGTTTCGACCAACAGAAACACCCAATTTTCGAGAAGCTGATTGAAAAGCAACTTTCTTTCTTCTGGCGCCCTGAAGAAATTGACGTTTCCCGCGATCGCATCGATTACAACGCGTTGCCGGAACACGAAAAACACATTTTTATCAGCAATCTGAAATATCAAACGCTGCTGGATTCCATTCAAGGTCGTAGCCCGAACGTGGCTTTATTGCCGCTGATTTCCATTCCTGAACTGGAAACCTGGGTAGAAACCTGGTCGTTCTCGGAAACGATTCACTCTCGTTCTTACACCCATATTATTCGCAATATCGTGAACGATCCGGCGGTGGTATTTGACGATATCGTGACAAATGAAGAAATTCTGAAACGCGCTAAAGATATTTCGGCTTATTACGATGATCTGATTGAAATGACCAGCTATTACCATTTACTGGGGGAAGGCACCCATCAGGTCAACGGTAAAACCGTGGTCGTTAACCTGCGCGAGCTGAAAAAGCAGCTGTATCTGTGCCTGATGAGCGTCAATGCGCTGGAAGCGATTCGCTTCTACGTTAGCTTCGCCTGTTCTTTCGCCTTCGCCGAGCGCGAACTGATGGAAGGCAATGCCAAGATCATCAAAATGATTGCCCGCGACGAAGCTCTGCATCTGACCGGCACTCAACATATTCTTAACCTGATGCGCTCCGGTGCAGACGATCCGGAAATGGCTGAAATTGCCGAAGAATGTCAGCAACAGTGTTACGACCTATTCGTACTAGCCGCGCAGCAAGAAAAAGAATGGGCAGAATACCTGTTCCGCGACGGTTCGATGATCGGCCTGAATAAAGATATTCTGTGCCAATACGTGGAATACATCACCAATATCCGTATGCAGGCCGTAGGTTTAGGCATTCCGTTTAAAACCCGCACCAACCCGATTCCATGGATTAACTCCTGGTTAGTGTCAGACAACGTGCAGGTTGCCCCGCAGGAAGTGGAAGTTAGCTCCTATCTGGTCGGTCAGATTGATTCCGAAGTCAGCGCCGACGATTTGAGTGATTTCCAGCTTTAATTGCATGGAAAAATCTATTATCAATCTGCGTACTTCAGGTACGCAGTTGCCCTATCCCGATAATGAATCCAACCTGTTGGAAGTGCTGGAGCAGCATCAGATTCAGGTCGAATACCAATGCCGCTCGGGCTATTGCGGTTCTTGTCGTATCCGTTTGCTAAAAGGCGAAGTTTGCTACGCCCAGCAACCGCTGGCCTTTGTACAAGACGGGGAAATTCTCCCCTGCTGCTGCCAACCGGTGGGTGATATTGAGCTGGAAATTTAGTCTGCAACGCACTTTTTCAGGCAGACAGATAAAACAAAGTAAACTACTGATGACCGCGCCCCTAGCGCGGTTTTTTATTAAACATATCACCACCCAACTTTTATCTCAGTTAAATACCTGTACGTAACCAGATTGCGCTATAGATAGATGTTGCCAGTGATTAAATGGCGTAGTTAACTTAGCTTCAATATCATCTTTCATCATCTTATTGGTACCGGGTATTTTTTCTAAATAGCGAGATTCAAGATCATCACCAATCAAATGGGGAATCACATAGCGGTTAAGTCCATTGATGTCTCTTAGAGTATGGTCCTCTTTATCTATTGCCACTTTTTTAACTTCTGCTAGCGTATTGAGCATCATAACCACAAGTTTTATTTTATCCGCAGGCATCTGATTAATTTTCTCTATCAAGACATTCCGTACCGCGTTTTTGCAATCATCAAGCGTTTGTTTATTTTCGGGATGAATATCAGGAAGACGCTTAAAATCATTATTATCTAATTTAGGCAAAAGATGACTCATCTCTTTTTTGAAAATTGAGGACAAAACCTCAGGAGTACAATTCTGACTTGAACAAAATTGTTCGAAGCCAAACCTTTTTTGTTTTATTTCTTGTGCATCATCGCTCGACGGTGACGTCCTAAACATAGTAAGAATATCTTCATGCTTTGCAGTCTCTTTTATTTTTTTACAAAGTTTTTCAATCCCATCGCCGCGCTCTACCTCCTTAATATCAAATAGACTGTGTAACGTAAAACTCGCTGCTGATGATTTTGATTTGTCGATATTAAAGGATGTGGATAAAGAGCCAAATAATTGTTTAATTCCGGTTAGCAATTTTTGTAACCGTCCTTCTGATTTCACTTCAGGGGAAGTTTTATCTTCCCCTTTCGATACTGCTGATGACCTCACCGAGGTAACAAGTGAAATGTAGACATTTTTTACTTTAGTTAAAAGTTTAGCCAACGAATGAGTGAACTGAGAACCACGTTTAATTTCAGCGACGTTTTCCATTGAATTATTAATCTGATAAACGCCTGATGTCATACCAACATTCATAGCCTCTCCTTATTACAATTACAGTAAATCAATATATAAAAAATATTCATTCATTAACAATAATGAATAGAAATATGGAATCACGTACCCTTGGAATCATTGGGCACATACATACCTTGTACTATGAGGAGGTATAATAAGACAAAATTTAGTTTTTCATTTTATAAAACGAGCATTGTAAAATTATATTCAGCATTTTAACAAAAAATCAGGGCTATAATCATCTATGAATAATATGATTATAGCCAATTGCATATACTAACCTTATGATACTTTTGTGTTAAAATTATCGGCATTAATCGCAAGGAGAAATCAATATGAATAAAACATTTTCCCTGATCGCCGGTTTACTGCTTGCCGCCTCCGCCGGAGCTATCGCCGCAGACAATACGGCACCAGAACAGCAGCCGCTGGAAAAAATCGCGCCCTTCCCAGCCGCTGAAACAGGTATGAGCCGCCAGGTTATTTATCTGCCGCAGCGGCCAGATGAAGATCGCTTTAAAGTTGAATTGTTGATTGGCAAAAATCTGGAAATTGACTGTAACCACCATATGTTGGGCGGCAAGTTAGAATCCCATACTCTGGATGGCTGGGGTTACGACTATCTGGTAATGAATGAAATCTCCGGAGTTTTATCAACCCAGATGGCCTGTCCAGAAAGCGCTAAACATCCGGCATTTGTTACCGCCAATCTGGGTAACAATACCATGCAGCGTTATAACAGCCGCCTGCCAATCGTGGTATACGTGCCTCAAGGCGTGGAAGTGAAATATCGTCTGTGGGAAGCCAGTAAAGAAGTACACAGCGCGCAGGAAAAATAATCCGCGGCGGCAATAAAAATCGACGAAATAGATAAAAAGCAGACAGAGTGATGGCACTGTCTGCTTTTTTATTTGCGCCGTGATATCACAGCATTTCAATCACCGTCAGCCAGCCGTGCTGACCGCAGACTTTGCCTCCTGCCAGCCAGCGACGCAGCATTTCCAGGCCGAGCATCGCGCTCGTTTCCTGTCGAATTCTTAACCCGTGACGGCTGGCCTGAGAGCGAACCGTCTGTCCGAAAGTACCGTTTGGCGTATGTAAGGCTACGCTAAGATTTTCACCTTTCATTGCGCTAACCGCCAATACCAACGGCGCACCGCACAGGGCAGCCAACGACTGAGCGCGGGCGGCAAGCTCAGGCAAAGTTTCCACACAGGATAACGGCAGCAATTCCCCACCGGCTAAAGGTGCCTGCACGCTTTGTAGCTGTAAATTGATCAGCCCGCCGGTAAATTGCTCACTGAGCGCCAGCGTTAATCCGCGCTGATTCAACTGCCCGGCAACCAACGCGGGTAATCCCTCTGTGCCTTCATAAATCAGGCTTTCACCGGCCACCTGACGCACCTGCTGCCAGACTTCTTCCATCGCCGAACGCTGTGAAGCCGGGCCGGTCAGTTTCAGCTCAATAATAGGGGCGGAAGAACGATAACCTAGCACCGCGCCTTCCGGCAGCGGCAGCGGGTCTAGCTCCATCGCCAAATCGCTTTCCGAACGGCCAAAAGTGGTCATACGTAAACAAAGCGGTGGCGCAATCTGCGGAAAACTTTCCCGTAAACGCGGCACAATCTGCTGCTCCACCATCACTTTGAATTCAGAAGGCACGCCCGGAGTGAAAAACATCTGACATTTATTCAGTTGGAACGCAAAACCGCAGGCAGTTCCCACGGGGTTATCCAGCATTTCAGCGTTGGCCGGTATGTGTGCCTGTTTGCGATTAGTGGCGGACATCACTCTTCCGCGCTCGGCGAAAAACGCTTCCATACGGGCAATCCACTGTGGATGTTCGATCAGTTCCACCCCGCAGGCTCGTGCTGCCGCCATCGCGCTTAAATCGTCGCTGGTCGGCCCCAACCCGCCGTTGACGATCAGAACATCGGCTACATGGCTGCGTTCTAGCAGTACGGCGATGAGCGCTTCCAAATCGTCACCTACCGTTTCCCGGCTGCTCATCGGCAATCCTTGAGTAAACAGATAGTCCGCCAACCAGGCGGCGTTGGTGTCCACGATTTGCCCGTGCAATACTTCATCGCCGGTGCTTAACATCTCAATTCTCAGCATTTTTCTCTCCGCAAATTCCCTTACTCACACTTTAAGAACAGCCTCGGTGAAACACAATCTTTTCTACTCTTTCCACCGCGCCCGCAACAACTTTAAAATAAAACCTGATAAATCAAACAACAACCGAGTGTAAACATAATTTTACATCAGTTGTAACGTCGATTTGACAGAATTAATGGGATCATCTACTCTGCTGCACTCAATAATTTCAATAAAATGTCGGTTAGCAGAGGAAAGCGTGAAGAATCGCACTCTTGGCAGTATTTTTATCGTGGCGGGAACCACAATTGGTGCAGGGATGCTGGCGATGCCGCTTGCTGCCGCTGGCGTGGGTTTCAGCGTAACCTTGACCCTTCTGGTCTCCCTTTGGCTATTGATGTGCTACACCGCATTATTATTGGTTGAAGTATATCAACACGAAGCGGCTGATACCGGTCTGGGCACTTTGGCCAAACGCTATCTAGGCAGCCGTGGTCAGTGGTTAACCGGCTTTAGCATGATGTTTTTGATGTACGCCTTGACCTCTGCCTATATCAGCGGCGCCGGTGAGCTTTTGGCAACCAGTATCAGCCAATGGACAGAGCAGAGCTTCCCGACCTATCTCGGCGTACTGCTATTCACGTTGATAGCCGGTGGAGTTGTGTGCATTGGCACCCATTCAGTCGATTTATTTAACCGAATTTTATTCAGCGCGAAAATTATTTTCCTCGTGGTAATGCTGGCATTAATGATGCCGCACGTGGAAAAAGCCAACCTGCTGACCTTACCCTTGGAGCAAGGGCTGGCGCTGTCTGCCATTCCGGTGATTTTCACCTCTTTCGGCTTCCACGGCAGCGTACCAAGTATCGTCAATTATATGGGCGGTAATATTCGCAAACTGCGCTGGGTGTTTATCATCGGCAGCGCCATTCCATTAATCGCTTATATTTTCTGGCAATTAGCGACGCTGGGCGCGATTTCTTCTCATACCTTTGTCGGTATTCTGGCGCAGCAGGCCGGTCTGAACGGTTTATTACAGGCCGTGCGTGAAGTCGTCGCCTCACCACACGTTGAACTGGCGGTACACCTGTTTGCCGACCTGGCGCTGGCGACCTCATTCCTCGGCGTAGCCTTAGGGTTATTCGATTATCTGGCAGATTTATTTAAGCGTCGTAATACGGTGCGCGGTCGACTGCAAACCGGCGTAATAACCTTCCTACCACCGCTGCTGTTCGCCCTGTTTTACCCACGCGGATTTGTCATGGCGCTGGGCTTTGCCGCCGTTGCCCTATCGGTGCTGGCGCTGATTTTGCCTTCGTTACTGGCCTGGAAAGCGCGCCAGATGCATCAGGGTAAAAACTATCGTGTTTGGGGCGGTAAACCAGCTCTGGCACTGGTATTTACCTGCGGTGTAACCGTGATTGCGATTCAGGTCGGTATTGTCGCCGGGGTATTACCCGCAGTGGGTTAATACACTGAAATAACAGGTTTTATACCTAGTATCTCCACATAGAAACCGAGTATCTCTACATAAAAAAATGGGCGCGGGTATCACACCCAGCGCCCGTTTTGTTTTCAACGCATGAAATCAGAAGTTTAGACCGGCACCGATATACATGCCATCCGCCAGACGGTTATCCCGACGGCCTTCTTTCCCTTCCATATTGATGTAACGATAACCAACATCTACCGTCAACGGGCGAATCACGCTCCAACGCACACCGGCGTTCGCTTCGGTGTAGGATTTCATCCCACTGGTCAGGGATTCTGGCGCTACATAACCTTCACCGTATAAAGTGAATGATTTGGTTATCGGATAGCTCAACCCGCCGCCAACGGCAATTGCGCCGCCGTTTTTACCGTCTTCAGGTGCCATATAGATACCTTTACCGCCAATGGTCGCCATCAATGGGCCAATTGGCAGGTTGAAGCCCAGACCTAAGCTGCCCATGTCACCGTCGTGGTCGCTACGCGCCCAGTTACCGCTCACAGCCAGGCCGCCGCTGTTGGTGCCCATACCGACACCGAGGTTAGTGTAATGACGTCCTGCTTCTGCGGTGACGCTGATCGCGCTGGCTGAACCTGCTACAAACAGCAAACTTGCTGCACAGGCAATAAGTGTCTTTCTCATATAATCTCTCGTTATTATTCAATTATCTGCCGCGCAACTTGCCGACAGAGCTTTCCCGCCATGAGTTTAACCGAAAAGCTTCCCATAACAAGCCAGAAAAAACCGAATAAATAACTCATCATTTCATATGATTGTAACTAAATGCGATGAATCGTTCCGCCGTAGATTTAATCCCAGCGATAACCTATATCTATTTGCCGAAGGTGACCTATACAGCTACAACTAGTGGGGGGATCAAAGAACAGTCAGCGGCGATTCGCTAAAGTCATTCTTTGTCATCTGGCAATAAGTCCAATTTTTAACAGAGTCTCTCACTCAGACTCATTTCAACACCCGCAGTCAATTCAACAGCGATACTGGAGAACATGATGAGCAAAAAGAAAGGACTAACTACGGCAGCAGGCGCACCCGTTGTCGACAACAATAACGTGGTGACCGCAGGCCCTCGCGGCCCGATGTTACTGCAAGATGTCTGGTTTCTTGAGAAATTAGCTCACTTTGATCGGGAAGTGATCCCTGAGCGCCGGATGCACGCCAAAGGCTCTGGCGCTTACGGTACCTTTACCGTTACTCACGATATAACCAAGTATACTCGCGCTAAGATTTTCTCTCAGATCGGTAAGAAAACCGATATGTTCGTGCGTTTTTCAACGGTAGCCGGTGAACGCGGCGCTGCTGACGCAGAGCGGGATATTCGCGGTTTTGCCATGAAGTTTTATACCGAAGAAGGTAACTGGGACTTAGTGGGCAACGATACGCCGGTGTTTTATCTGCGCGACCCGTTGAAATTCCCGGATTTGAACCATGTGGTCAAACGCGATCCGCGAACCAACTTGCGTAACCCAACCTACAAATGGGATTTCTTCTCTCAGCTTCCTGAATCACTTCACCAGTTAACTATCGATTTCAGCGATCGCGGCCTACCAAAATCCTACCGTCATATGCACGGTTTCGGCAGCCACACCTTTAGCTTTATCAACAATCAGAACGAGCGTTATTGGGTGAAATTCCATTTCCGTTGCCAGCAGGGCATTGAAAACCTGATGGATGATGAAGCGGAAAAACTGATCGGTTCCGATCGGGAAAGTTCTCAGCGCGATTTGTACGAAGCCATTGAGCGCGGTGATTTCCCTCGTTGGACTCTGCAAGTGCAGATTATGCCGGAGCACGAAGCCTCGGAAGTTCCGTACAATCCGTTCGATTTAACCAAAGTTTGGCCACACGGTGACTATCCGCTGATTGACGTCGGATATTTCGAACTGAACCGTAACCCAGAGAACTATTTCTCTGAAGTGGAGCAAGCGGCGTTCAACCCGGCCAACGTGGTTCCGGGCATTAGCTTCTCTCCAGACAAAATGCTGCAAGGTCGCCTGTTCTCCTACGGCGATGCGCATCGTTACCGTTTAGGCGTTAATCACCATCAGATTCCGGTTAACGGCGCCAAATGCCCGTTCCACAACTATCATCGTGATGGCGCAATGCGCGTGGACGGAAACAGCAGCAATACCGCCACCTATGAGCCGAACAGCTTCGGTTTATTCCAGGAGCAGCCTGATTTTAGCGAGCCACCGTTGACGCTGACCGGTGCGGCGGATCACTGGAATCACCGCGATGACGATGACTATTTTAGTCAGCCACGGGCCTTATTTAACCTGTTGAGCGAAGAAGAACATCAGCGCATGTTTACCCGTATTGCTGGGGAACTTTCGCAGGTGCCAGAAGAGATTCAACGCCGTCAGATAGCGCTGTTTGAGCAAGTACATCCAGACTATGGAATAGGTGTGAAAAAGGCACTGGGGCTAAGCTAATATCGCGCGGCTAAAAAGCGTTATGGTAGAAGTTCATATCTAAAACCGCATCTGGTTTCGGTTGATATTAGCTTGGTGAATATCTCACCTCAACAGCCTCAACCGAGTTAAGGCTCGTAAGCGCGAGCCTTAACAATCCGCGCCTCCGCACGTATCGCCTGCCCACTAAGTAGGTTCCCTCACTCATCGTCTCAGCCGCTCAAATGTGCTCTGAAAAATCAAACTCAAGGTCAAAAGCCCTATCAAAAACGAAAGGCAAATTGTGATTCGTAAGAACACTGGTTTTGCACTCAACAGGCGCAATCAGGAAGTGGGCCGAGCAGGGATGAGGCCAAGAGTGAACAGCCGTCAGCTGTTGAAAGCGCGCCTTGAGCCGCAGGGCCAGGATGGCATGGCATCCTGATAACGCCCGCAGGCGAATCTAGCGCTGACCCGCCGGACAAAGCGCGCCCGAGGGACGTTCGCAGAACCCCACTTTCGCGCCAACCCTGCTCGGAAGCCTCCACGGCAAGTGAGGAGACAGTGAACTGCTGGGCTTACGAAACCGGCTCCAATCTTGACGTGAGAAAGCTCAAATACGTGCTTTAAAGTCAAAGCCAATTCATATCTAAAACCGCATCCAGTTTCGGTTGATATTAGTTTAGTGAATACATCACTTCCCAGCCCAACCGAGTTAAGGAAAAACCGAACGGTTACACTTTCGAAACCCGACTCAATCTTGGTTTCCGGTAGCGAAAATACCCGCAAACAAAAACATCACCTTAACCACTCCCCCACCGAACGCCGCGAGATCTTAATTCCGCCATTCTTCAATTCATCGGGTAAGCGATAGAAAGCCACTGGGCGCTGAAATGGCGCGACCTGCGGTGCTAGCCAATCGGCCAGTTCTGACCATGAAAGCTGGGGATCGCTTTCGATCACCGCGACCGGACGCTGGCCAAACTCGCTATCGTTCACCGGCAAAATAAATGCCTGATAAACCTGAGGATGCCGCAGCAAAATGCGCTCAACATCTTCCGGCTGAATCCCTTCCCCACCGCTGAAAAACAGATTATCCAGCCGCCCAAGAATATGCAGTTCGTCCTCAAACCACTGACCGCGATCGCGGGTGTGCAGCCAGCCGTTCTCATCAGTCAAAGGAAGTAATTTGCCCCGCTGCCAATAACCTGCGGCCAGACAATCTCCTTTCACCCACACTTCCTGATCCACCAACCTCACCTGTCGCCCTGAAAGCGCCACGCCCACTCCGGCGTTGCCATTGGCTCGCTTGGCGCACACCGTGGAAGCCGCTTCCGTCAAACCATAACCGCACCAGCAGCGAATACCACGCGCTTCGGCTTGCTCGGTCAATTCAGTCGGAATCATAGCGCCACCTAACAATACGTCCGTCAGGCTCAGTTTTTCCGAAGGTTGAGTCAACAAACGCCAAAGCTGGGTCGGCACCAGTGACGCATGAGTACATCCCGCCAGCGCTGCAGATAATGACTGCATTGGCCGAATAACTAACGTGGCACCCACGCTAAGCCAGCGCCAAATAATGCCCTGCCCGGAAACATGGAACAGCGGCAATGACAACAGCCAGCTATCGTCAGTATGGAAAGACATCAGACTCAATACCCCTTCCGCGCTAGCCAAATGAGCATCGAGTTGATGTGCTGCCGCTTTGGGCAAACCAGAGGAGCCTGAGGTCAGAGTTAGCGTCGCTAGACGTTGCCCGTCCCAAGGTTGCGGCGTTACAGGCGACGCCGCGCTGTCGGTCAGAGAAGTTAGCTCTAAGCCAGCCAAGTCGCTCCCGTGAGAATCGAAAATAAAATCGATATCCAGCCCCGGAAGCAGCTGATGCAGTAAAGTTTCAGGTAACTGCGGATTGAGTGGCAGGACGCGAGCGGCACACTGTAAAGCGCCCAGATAGGCCAGCAGCAAGCCATAGCTGTTTTTCCCTCTGACCGCAACGCCACGGCCTGCCGCCACGCCCTGATGATGAAAACTGGCCGCCACGGCGTCGATATCCGCCACCAGCCGTTGCCAACTGATAGACCGACCTTCCAGCCGCAGCGCCTCTTTCTGCGGTTGCAACTCCGCCCAGTGCCGCCATGGCCACTGGTTTAGCCGCGCCATATGCGATCCAGTTGTTCCAGCGAAATCAGCGGCAATTGACTGTCTGGCCACGGGCGTAATAGCTGCGCCTGCATCAGATCCAGCGTATCCAACCCCGGCACCGTATCCGGCGTTAGCCAACTGGCGAGCCGAGCCAATTGCGATAACCCCAGACTGGATTCAATGCTGGAACTGATTACCGCTACCAACCCCGCCTGATGAGCCTGTTGCACCAATTGTCGGCATCGGTTGATACTGCCAACCAGCGTTGGTTTGATCACGATTGCCGCAACGCCCGGCTCGGCCTGCACCTGAAAATCGGCTTCGCGCACGCTTTCATCCCAAGCAATGGCAATACCGGTTTCACGAGCAAAAGCGCGGGATTCGTCGCGGGTTTTGCACGGTTCTTCCAGAAAAGCAATGCGGGAACGCAATCCGGGATTAACGTATTTGGCAAATCCGTCGGCTTTGGCACGCGTCCAGCTTCGATTGGCATCCAGACGCAAAGTGAGATCCGGCAAGGCTTCCAGCAATACGTTGACGATCATCCCATCGCGCACGGCTTCATATAGCCCAACTTTGACCTTCGCCACTTTGTCACCGGGCAACGCCATCAGTACGTCAAAAAGCTCATCGGGATCGCCGTTACACAACGGGGCTTTACGATAATCCGCCTGTATCGGCAACGTCTGATTCAGCTCAGCCAGCGCACAGCTCAGGCCAAAAGCCACTGAAGGCAAAGGACTTTCCGCCGGTTGCTCTCCGCCCAGCCAAGCCTGTAACCATCGCTGTGTCACCGCTTCGGCTTCGGCCAGCGTTTCCTGACTGAATTCCGGCAGTGGGGAGATTTCCCCCCAGCCGCTGTTTTCACCTTCGCTCAATTCCACCAATAGCCCATCGCGACTTTTCAGCCGTTGGTTGCGCAGAATCACGCCCGCCTCCATAGGCAGACTAAAGCGATATAAACTCGCCCGACGCATTACGGATTACGCTTGAATTTGCTGAAGTCCGGCTGGCGTTTTTCGTTGAACGCGTTACGCCCTTCCTGACCTTCATCTGTCATGTAGAACAGCATGGTGGCGTTACCCGCCAGCTCTTGCAGACCAGCCTGACCGTCGCAGTCAGCATTCAGCGCCGCTTTGAGGCAGCGCAGCGCCATTGGGCTGTTTTCCAGCATCTCACGACACCAACGTACGGTTTCTTTTTCCAGATCGGCCAAAGGCACCACGGTGTTAACCAGCCCCATGTCCAACGCCTGTTTAGCATCGTACTGGCGGCACAGGAACCAGATTTCACGCGCTTTTTTCTGCCCTACGATACGTGCCATATAGGCCGCGCCCCAGCCGCCGTCGAAAGAACCGACTTTCGGGCCAGTCTGACCAAAAATGGCGTTGTCTGCGGCTATGGTCAAATCACACATCATATGCAATACATGTCCACCGCCAATGGAATAGCCTGCAACCATGGCCACAACTGGTTTTGGACAGGTGCGGATCTGGCGCTGGAAATCGAGCACATTCAGATGATGCACACCGCTGTTATCCTGATAGCCGCCGTAGTCACCGCGCACTTTCTGATCGCCACCGGAACAGAAGGCTTTATCCCCTTCGCCTGTCAGAATAATCACGCCGATATGATCGTCATAACGGGCATCGGCCAGCGCCTGAATCATCTCTTTGACCGTCTGAGGACGGAACGCATTGCGTACCTGAGGGCGGTTAATGGTGATCTTGGCGATACCATCACGGGATTTATGATAACGAATATCTTCAAACCCGGCTGAGCAGTCCTGCCATTCAATGGCGGCGTACAATTGTTCTTCGCTCGGATACAGCATATTAAGCATTCCTTTAACGGGAGAGTGATAAGAATAAACGCACCTGCTCGGCAAAAGCATCGGGATTGGCCCGATGGGCATTATGGCCAGCTCCGGCAAGGGTGTGTAACGGCAACCGGTTCTGGCGCGCCAGTTGCTGAAATTTAAGGTCTCGCTCACCGCACAGGTAGGCAAAAGGTATAGCCAACTGGTGCAGTGCAGGCAGCAGATAAGGCTGGCGACCCAAAGAGGTGGATTCAAGCATAGCAGCTACTGTGAAACCCTGATTGACCGAGCGCAAATCTATGAACTCTTGCCGCTGACTGGCGGTTAAATCAGCGAAAATCGGCTGTAAATACCAGTCAGCCAGAACCTGCGTCATGGGTTCCTGACGAAAACGCTGCGCCCAATGGGTATCACGTAGCAGACGCGCTCGCCGCAGTTCTTCGTTTTCCAGGCCGGGATTTCCCCCTTCGACCAACAAACCACGCAGCCCGGTATGTTCACCGCAGCAAGCGTGATACATGGCAATGCGCCCACCCAGCGAGTAGCCTATCAACCAATAATCCTGAATATTTTGCGCCGCCAATGTCGCATTTAGCTGACGGCTGACCTCGGCAAAATCACCGGGCGCTTGAGCAACCGAACCGCCGTGGCCCGGAAGATCGACAAACAGCGAGGGAAATTCGGTACAGCGCCCGGCTACCTCTGACCAATCTTCGCCATTGCCCAACAGACCGTGCAGCCAGACCAGCCAGGGTTTCGTGCCAGTGTGCGAATTGACGGTGCGGCAGGCCAGCGTCACAGTTCCGCCACCCGCTGCGCCAGATATTGCAACGTTTCCGCCCCTTCACTAGCCGGAACCTTTAGCTCAATCAGCGTCATACCGCCCTGTTGCCAGCTTTGCTGCACCTCTTCGTGCAGTTTCTCCCAACTGGACAAACAGGCATATCGCAGGCCAAACATAGCGGCAGCATGATCAAAACTGACGTTCTGCGGCATGCAGTAGAAGCGCTGGCGATCTTCTTCCGGCGTTGGCAACAGGGAGAAAATCTGTCCGCCGTTATTGTTCACCACTAACAGTACCGTCGGAGCCGAGCATTGGCGCAGTAACGCCAGGGCGTTCAGATCGTAGAGCGCAGAAAGATCGCCGACGATAGCCAGAGTCGGTTTGGCGGTAGCGCGCTGCACACCGGCGGCGGTGGAAAGCAGGCCGTCGATGCCGCTGGCGCCGCGATTGCTGTAAACCGGATAGCCAGCGGGAAGCTGGCCTAGCGCATCTACTAAACGCACGATCAGGCTATTACCGACAAAAAGCTGCCCGTTTTCCGGCAGTAATTCCGCCAGTCGATGGGCCACCGTGGCTTCACCAAATTTGTCGTTCAGATATTCTGCCACGCAGCCTTCGGCGCTGTCGGACCACAAAGCCAGCTCTCCGGCCCAAGGGGCTCGCGGCTGCGCCGGATGTAGCTCCAACCATTCGTCGATATTGGCTAACAACCGCCGCCCGCGGTGGTTAGCCGGATCGAGGCGACCCGCTAAATGATCCACCAGCCAGTATTCTTCCGGTTGACACTGAGCCTGCCATTGCAATAACTGTTTGCCCGTCAGGCTGCTGCCGAATTGCACCACCACCTGCGTCTGCTGTAACAGTTTTTGCGCCTGCGGATGCCCTAGCCATAAATCCGCACAGGGCAGCGGCTGGCCGGTTTGAGATAGCACATCCCCCAATAGCGGCCAGCCCAATTGCTGCGCCCACTCAGCAACCTGAATACCTTCTTCTGCGCTCATGCGTCCGGCAATAACAACGCCGCGTTTTTGGCGCCAGAAATACCAATCAGACTGAACGGCATGGCTAACAGGATATGAGGATTTTAACCAAGGCTCGCGGCGTTCCCACCAGTCTCCCAGCGCCGCGGACCATTCGGCATATTGGCTATCATCACCGCCGTACAATGGCTCGGCAAAAGGACAATTGATATGCAATGCCCCTTGCTGTAACTGCGCCATCGCGTTATCCAGGCTGGAAACCAGCCAACTTGCGGGAATATCCGGCGTAGGGCGCGGCAGATTGAGACTCGCATTGGGATGGCTGGCGAACATACCGGGCTGACGAATCGCCTGATTTGCGCCGCAGTCAATTAGTTCTGGCGGGCGATCCGCCGTCAGAAAGACCAGACGCTCGCCGGTCAGCCCGGCTTCTATCAGCGCGGGATACAAATTGGCCGCCGCCGTACCGGAAGTGACAATCACCGCCACCGGCTGAGCCGAAGCCTTAGCCAGCCCTAGCGCCAAATGCCCCAAACCGCGTTCATCAAAATGGGTATGGCAAACCAGCGACGGATTCGCCGCCGCAGCCAGCGTTAAGGGCGTAGAGCGAGACCCTGGGGCAATGCAGATATGACGCACACCGTGGCGGGTCAATGCCTCCAGTAGCAAGGCCGCCCAACGGCGGTTAAAGACGCTTGTCGACATGGTTCGCTCAACAGTCAGTTAACAGGCTGATAGCCTAAATAAATATTTTTACTCGGCAGCGAAGGAAAAGCCCTGCGCTAGGCCAAAGTTTTACCGATGAATAACGGCGATATAGTTTACACCTGCCGAATCAACGCCACAATCCGCCCTCATAGGCGGTAGGGGTAATTACCCACTATTAGTTAGTGGTTATCGACTAAGGGCTTATTTTTCCAACAGACTGCGTAATCCAGCGGATTTATTTTCGATTTCCTGCCATTCCATTAATGGGTCAGAACCGGCGACGATGCCAGCGCCAGCATAAATCTGAACCTGATCGCCCTCGATTTGCGCCGAGCGCAGCGCCACCGCGAATTCCGATTGCGCCAATGAAAAATAGCCTGAGGAACCGGCGTACCAGCCGCGAGAAAACGGCTCTGCATCGAGGATAAACAACCGCGCCGGTTCACGTGGCAATCCCGCCACTGCTGCCGTGGGCTGCAAACGCTGTAGACAATCGGCATCAGTGACATTCGGCTGTAATTGCGCCCGAATCCGACGGCGCAAATGCTGCACTTTGCGCAGACGAATCACCTCGGCAGGCATCACATCCACCGCTGAAACCCCGCCTTGCAGGCGCTGGCAGATATCGTCTACCACCAGCAGGTTTTCCCGCTGATTCTTATCGTCACCGGCTAACCAATGGGCTAAGCACGCGGCTTTGGCATCATCCTTATCATTCGCCACGGTTCCCGCCAGCGCCTCGGTTTCCAACTGTGATTGCTGACGGCGATACAGACGTTCCGGACTGGAGCCCAGAAACGCCCGCCGATCGTCAAAACGCAGCATAAAGTGGAAACACTGGTGATTAACCTGACGACTGGCGGCCATAAATGCCGGGCTGAATAAGGTTTCCCGCAGGGTCAGATGAGTCATGCGCGCCAGTACCACTTTTTCCATCTGCTGGTTGGCAATGGCCCGTAATGCCTGTTCCAGCAGTTGGCACCAGCCTTTTTGATCGGGCTGGTGAACAAGAGTTTCAACGCTGACCGTCAGTTCAGGAATTGGCCGCGGAGCGAGTAATTGCTCGATGAAATCCAGCGCCAGACAAACATCCTGTTGCAGGGAGGTTTCACTGGCTAAATTGAGCGTCAGGCTAATTTCTCCACCGCGACGCAGCAATTGCAATCGCGGTAGAAAAAAGAAAGCGGAGGAAATGTCTGTTTCATTGGCGATAGCCGGAAAGGGTTCAAAGGCATTCAGCCCCCAAATACGTAATCCGGCATGATTTTTATATTGCCGGATAAATTCATCGGCGGCAGACATATCACGGAATAAACGCACCTGACCACATACCGCAGCCTCTTCATGTCCATCGCGGTGACGCCAGTAAAACTGCGGAAAAACAGGCTGCGTTGCCAACCATTCCAGCAATTGACTGCCAAGCACGGCAGGGGCTGGCAAAGCGATCTGTCGGACACCGGCCCGATCGGGAAAGTCAGCATCCAAAAGGTGCCGTAATTCTTCCAGCAAATCAGAGAGTTGTGTCACGCGCACCTCGGTATATCAACATAAAGAATGTGATTATACGGAGTGAACATCAGAAAAGAAGTTCTATTACACACTTAGCACCGGATACCGCGGATGCCATAAACAACATTGGCCTACATTAAGCTAAGATTATCCCTAAAAAAATACCCGCCAGAAGCGGGTATTCAGTGATTTTCAATATCCATTACGTTATTTCACTGCCTCGGCATTCAGAGACGCTAACTGTTTTAGTTTTACACTGTTCATTCCTGGCAATACAAATGGCTGCATTGCCGTATCCGCAGGAATTTGAGTTAAAGGTACAGTCGGTGAACCTACAGATAAGTCCCATTCGCCCATTAAAACATTATATTCAATGTTGGCCACATTATTGCTGGTAAGATCCAATAATACCGATGGCCCGGTCGCTTTAACAATCGCAGTACCAACGCCAAAGGCTGATCCGATTAGCGAAATCGTTACGGTCTGTAAGGGCTCCAGGAATAAATTAACATTCGGATTACACACAAAGGCTGCAATAGGTACGCCATTATCCCCTGCCAGACCGGCCACAATATTCACCCCGGGAGTTTGGTTGATGATACGGATCCCCGTAGGAATACCACCACCGGACAGTTTTGTTAGCTGTTTGGCCACAATACCAAAGCTGTCGCTTAGTTTCGCCGACATGGATTGCCCTACGGTAACACTGCCATCAGGAATTACCTGATCCACCAAAGAGTCATAAACCTGATAAGAAGGATCAAAAGTAACGTTTATCGGATTATTCGGAACAATATTGGTATTAGCCACGTTAAACCAAACAACCGGAACCCCATTAGTATTACTGGCACTTGCTCCACGGAATGCAGCAAGTGAGAAATTATTGCTTTTACAGAAATCGCTAAATTCCTGAGACACTTTAATTAATATTTGTTTCGGCATAATATATATCCTTCCAACATTAGTTTTTCGCTTTAGATAAAGCGCTGTGTGTAAAATAAAAAAATAAAACAAACTGCATTGCTACGTCTCGATATCGGCAATCAACACCGACCCAAGATTTAAAGTCAAAAATAAAATCTCTATTTTAATTACAAGAATAAATAAGAGTGAAAACGTCAACAAAACAAAAGAAAATATTATGGGTGAAAAAAAATTAGCGAAGACCAGCCCCTGAACCACATGAGAAAGTAAAGAAAAAATCAATATTTACATAGAGATAATAAAATTAATTCAACATTTCCAGTGAATACATTAATTGCCATTTCATTAGTATTCCGGAAGTAAGATTAAGGTTAGTTTATATACTCAAGCCTTCAAATACGTTTTTTTGTTTTTTCCATTTAGCGTGACGCTCATCACACTTTTAAAATCGCAAAATAATTGACGATTCCGAATTCCTCCAACTGATCAGTAGGTTATGAGCCAATAAAAATATCTATTAATTTTAAAGAAAACAAAACGGCTCATCCGCTAGAAAAAAATAATACATTTTAAAAATAAACTCATACCTATGAATTACAGCGTCTTAATAAATTACAATATTTAGTTTATATAATCGCCACAAACCTATTAATCATTGTTATAGATGAAATTAAACAAACCTAAATACATAAGATGATAATAGTAATATGATTTATGTTGCCCTGGTAAAAATAACACATGAAAAACTAATCATTAGTCGCACACGTAACTATTTCCGTGGATTTCTGACTGAAAAAACGCAATATGCTGGCCAAAAAAAACGGCTCATACATAAATGAGCCGTTGAGTCACTCCATCAGATTTATCGCTAGCGACGAGCCAATAACAATCCGACGATCAGGCCAACGGTAGCGCCGATACCCACGCCGTGCCAGGGTTTTTCGCGCACGTATTCATTGGTACGACAGGCCGCCTGCTTGGCGCGTTCCATATAGCAATCAGTGGTGCCATTCAGGCGATCTCTTACTGCTTTCAGCGCATTTTCAGCCCGGGCTTTCACAATCTGATAACCATCGTCACCCATATCGCCGGATGACCGCAACACCTCTTCCAGCGTGTCGGTCAACATGCTCAAGTCGTCATCTAACGAGGTTTGTTGAGGGTCATTTACTCTGCTCATGTGACTTCTCCGTGATTAAAAAATCAATTACACCCTATAACCTTTCCCTACTAACCATAGCTTATAATCGGGCTTACCATTTTGATCCTGATGAAGATTGGCACTAAATTCCCTCACCGACGCGCCACGAATTAGGATTGTTAAAAACCGTGCAAATTATCAACAAATAGTTAGACACCTAATCAATCTTATTGAAAATTGTTTAATAGCTTGTTAATTTACCGCTCATTGAAGAGTGATGATTTCCTTGGTGAATGACACTCTCACACTGTATTTGCCCACTCTGCGGCCATATAACCTCTAAAAAAACGCTACATAAAATAACAATAATTCATTTTCAAAGCTGACGTTCAGCACCACACCCGATCCAAGAGAGACTCTCGATGGAAAAGATTTCATCTCGCAATGTTATTGAGCCGGAAAAAAATGGAACCGGTTTCACCCGCCGGGAACTGCTGTTTGGCGTGGCCTCCGCGATGGTGGCAACCTCACTTTTAGGTTACCCATTTTTGACTAAAGCCGAACAGGCCACCGCCGCTGCCAACCCACTGGCTTTCGCTCGCTTCTTCAAATTGTCTCAGGCACTGACCGAACATAAAGATATCGATCAAGGTATGTCGGCACGGATTTTTACCGCACTACACAACAGTGACGCCCAGTTTGCCGACCAAATAATCCAGCTCACCACATTGATGCAGCCAGAACAACGCGCCCAGCAACTGTTGGCTGCGGCTAGTGGCCATAATCTGCAAAAAGTGGTCAGTAACATCATGGCAGCCTGGTACACCGGCACCGTAGGACACGGCCAGCAGGCGGTGTTAATCGCCTACAAAGATGCGCTGATGTACCGCCCTGCCAGCGATGGCCTGATCGTGCCAACCTACTGCGGTAACGGTCCGCTGTGGTGGACCGCCGCCCCACCTGATATCAATTTGCCTAAGCCTGACAATGTGAGCCATTCCTAATGAAAAAACCTATTTTCAGCGCCAATGGTGACGCCTCTGCCGACGTTATCATCGTTGGCTCCGGTATTGTCGGTGGCATGATGGCCGACCAATTAGTCAGCCAAGGCTACTCGGTATTAGTATTGGAAGCCGGTCTGCGCATCAGCCGCGGTCAGGCCGTAGAAAACTGGCGTAATATGCCGTTTGATAACCGTACTGGCTCGGATTATCAAGGGCTTTATCCGCAGTCAAAATATGCCACCGCGCCGCTGTATTTCCCGGAAAATAATTACGTCGAACTCAGCGGCCCAAGCGCCGGTAGCTTTAAACAAGGTTATTTACGCACCGTCGGCGGCACCACTTGGCATTGGGCCGCATCTTGCTGGCGTCACGTTCCCAACGATTTCCAGATGAAAACGCTATACGACGTGGGGCGCGATTGGCCGATTTCTTATGACGAACTGGAACCCTACTATTGCCGTGCAGAAGACGAAATTGGCGTAGCCGGGCCGAACGATCCGGCTAAACAATCTCCGTCTGAACGCAGTAAACCTTATCCGATGGATAGTGTGCCTTGGGCTTACGGCGATACTCGCTTTGCCGAAGTGGTTAACCCTCACGGCTATAATTCGGTGCCCATTCCGCAGGGACGCAGTACCCGCCCGTGGGAAGGCCGCCCGACCTGCTGCGGTAACAATAACTGCCAACCGATCTGCCCAATTGGTGCCATGTATAACGGTATCCATCACATCGAACGCGCAGAAATGAAAGGCGCGGCGGTACTGGCGGAAGCGGTGGTCTACAAAATTGATACCGATGAGGATAATCAGGTTACCGCCGTACACTGGCTGGATAACCAGAAACAATCTCATAAAGCCACGGGGAAAACCTTCGCATTAGCCTGTAACGGGATTGAAACGCCCCGACTACTGCTGATCGCGGCGAATGAGAAAAACCCGAACGGTATCGCCAACTCTTCCGATCAGGTCGGCCGCAACATGATGGACCACTCCGGTTTTCACTGTACGTTTTTGGCCAAAGAACCGCTGTGGCTAGGCCGCGGCCCGGCGCAAAGCAGTTGCCTGGTTGGCCCACGGGACGGCGAGTTCCGTAAAGATTATTCGGCTAACAAGATGATTCTCAACAATATCAACCGGGTTTTGCCTGCGACTCAGCAAGCGCTGGAGATGGGCCTAGTCGGCAAGGAACTGGATGAGGAAATCCGCCGCCGAGCGGCTTACGGCGCTGATTTGTCGATCAGCCTGGAACCGCTGCCCGATCCGGAAAACCGTCTGACACTGAGCAAAACCCGCACAGATGCCCACGGCTTGCCGTGCCCGGATATTTATTACGATGTCGGTGACTACGTACGTCAGGGTGCCGAGGCCGCGCACAAACAGCTGGAGCATATCGGCCAACTGTTTGAAGCCGATGAATTCAAAATCACCACCAGTCTGAATGCCAACAACCATATTATGGGTGGAACAATTATGGGCAGCGATCCGAAGGATTCGGTAGTGGATGGAAACTGTCGAACCTTCGATCACGCCAACCTATGGTTACCGGGCGGTAGCGCCATTCCCTCTGCCAGCGTGGTAAATAGCACCCTGACTATGGCGGCGCTGGGTTTGAAAGCAGCCGACGATATGGCTCGTTCAATGGCGGGCAAATGATGAAAAAACGAATCGGCGCTTTCTTGCTTTCTCTCTCTTTCATCAGCGCAGCGGCGCTGGCAGCGGACAATGCTTCTCTCAGCCAGCAGGAATGGATTCACAAGGGCGAGCAAGTCGCCATTGCCTCTGACTGTCAGGCTTGCCACACCAAGCCCGAAGGCGGTACACCTTACGCTGGCGGCTACGGTATCAGCTCGCCGATGGGCGTGATTTACTCCACCAATATCACGCCGTCCAAAGCTGCCGGTATTGGCAACTACACCGAAGAACAGTTCGCCCGAGCAGTACGCGACGGCATTCGGTCTGACGGTAGTCATTTGTATCCCGCCATGCCTTATACCTCCTACACACGCCTGAGCGGCGAGGATATTAAGGCGCTGTACGCCTACTTTATGCACGGCGTTGCAGCGGTGGATGAGGAAAATATCCCGACGGAATTGCCTTTCCCGTTCAATATGCGCTTTGCCATGATCGGCTGGAACATGATGTTCCTCGACAAAGGCCGTTTTGAACCTGACGCTAGCCAAAGTGAACAATGGAATCGCGGCGCTTATCTGGTGAACGGCCCCGGCCACTGTGACACCTGCCATACGCCTCGTAATCTGCTGATGGGCGAAAACCACGGCAAAGCTTTCGCCGGTGGCATGGTTGGGCCTTGGTATGCGCCAAATATTACTTCAGATCCAGTGAGTGGTATTGGCGGCTGGAGCAATGAGCAGCTCGTGGAATATTTGGCTACCGGTCGTACCAAGGGTAAAAATCAGGCGGCGGGTGGCATGGCGGAAGCGGTACAAAACAGCCTGCAATATTTACCCAAAGAAGACCTGCTGGCGATTGCGGTTTACCTGAAAAGTACCAAGCCGGTACGCGACCCGCTGGATAGGCAGGCGGCAGACCAGTTTGGCCAACCGGTTAATGTGGAGGAAGGATTGCGCGGCCTGCATCCGGCGACCGCCAATCATACGCAGGATACCGGTGCGGCATTATTTAGCGGTAACTGCGCCAGTTGTCATCAACCGGACGGTAGCGGCAGCAAAAATCAGGCTTATCCATCCCTGTTCAATAACACCGCTACCGGTTCCAGCAATCCGGCGAACCTGATTTCTGCCATGTTATTCGGTGTCGATCGAAAAGTGGGAAATGAACATGTGTTGATGCCTAACTTTGGCCCGGAATCCTACGTCAATTATTTGAATGACAAAGAGATTGCGTTGATTGCCAATTACGTTTTACAGAATTACGGCAATCCGCAGGTGAGCGTTAGCGAGGCTGATGTCGCTGAGTTGCGCGCCGGTGGGCCGGTTCCGCTGCTGGCGAAACTACAGCCTTATATGGCCCCGGCTATGGTTGTGGGCGTATTGGTGTTAATCGCGCTGATTTTTGTATTAGGCCGAAAACGCAAAATCACAAAATAACCGCATCAGGACAGAGATAAAGCTGTTTCGCATTGAATAACAATCCGTTAACGCTCGCCATGCGTGACGGGCAATCAGCTGCGACCACGGCAAAACGGCGAAGGTGATAACGCGCACTCGCCGTTTTTTATTGCTAAAATCGAATACAACAGGCTCCCTGCTCGGCACCGGATAAGCTTTCCCGTAACGCACCGAACAGCTCGCGCCCGCAGCCAAGATGAAAGCGGGATAAATCTGGCTCCTCGGGTTGGCGTCTCTCCAACTCGGATTCATCGACCAACAGCGTTAGCTCACCGGTATGCCCGTTCACTCGTACTCGATCGCCGCTGCGGATTTTTGCCAACAGTCCGCCACAGTAGGCCTCCGGCGTAACGTGAATCGCCGCAGGGACTTTCCCGGATGCGCCAGACAATCGACCATCGGTCACCAAAGCCACTTTAAAGCCGCGATCCAATAACACGCCCAGCGGTGGCATCAATTTATGTAATTCCGGCATTCCTACCGCTTTTGGCCCTTGATAACGCACCACCACCACGCAATCCTGATTGAGCAATCCCGCATCAAAGGCAGGCTGTACCTGATGCTGACTATCAAATACTAGCGCTGGCCCTTCAATAACCTGATATTCCGCAGGAACCGCCGAGGTTTTCATCACCCCTCTTCCCAGATTACCGCTCATCACCTTGGTACCACCGTGAATGGCGAAAGGCTGCAATAAGTCAGCAATCACCGCTCGATCCAGAGATTTTGCCACGCCTTCACGCCAAAACAGTTCTCCCGCGGAGAGATAAGGCTCTTGGGTATAACGCCGTAGGCCAAAGCCCGCCACGGTTTCAACGTCAGGATGCAGCAAACCGCCCTGCAGTAGTTCCCGCACTAAAAGCGCGACGCCACCTGCAGCCTGAAAATGATTAATATCCGCCGGGCCATTGGGATAAATTCGGCAAAGCTGAGGAATACAGTTCGACAAATCGGAGAAATCATCCCAATTAATGATGATCCCCGCCGCCCGCGCCATAGCCACCAAATGCAAGGTGTGGTTTGTCGACCCGCCGGTCGCTAACAAAGCCACAATGCCGTTGACGATAACCTTTTCATCCACCAATTTTCCCAATGGTAAATACTGCCCGCTGACTTCGGTTAGTCGCGTAATTTGCCGTGCCGCCGCTGCGGTCAAGGCTTCGCGCAAAGGATCGTCCGGCTGGATAAAAGACGCCCCAGGCAAATGCAGCCCCATAACCTCCATCACCATCTGATTGGAATTAGCAGTACCATAAAAGGTACAGGTACCGGCACCGTGATAAGACGCCGCCTCAACTTCCAACAGAGCCTGTCTATCCGTTTTCCCCTCGGCGTAGAGCTGGCGAATACGCACTTTCTCTTTATTCGGTAAACCGCTTCCCATCGGCCCCGCCGGGACAAAAATCGCTGGCAGATGACCAAAAGACAACGCCGCCATCAGCAGACCAGGCACAATTTTATCGCACACCCCCAGATACAGTGCGCCATCGAACATATTGTGAGAAAGCCCCACGGCAGCAGACATGGCAATCACATCCCGGCTCATCAGGGAAAGCTCCATGCCATCCTGCCCTTGAGTGACGCCATCACACATCGCCGGTACGCCACCCGCCACCTGCCCCACCGCACCCACCTGATGCAAAGCAGCTTTGATCTGACTCGGGTAATCGGCATAAGGTTGATGGGCGGACAACATATCGTTATAAGACGTAATAATGGCGATATCGCTGCTTAGCTGATTTTTTAGCGCAGTTTTATCCTCCGGCTGGCAGGCTGCAAAACCGTGAGCCAGATTGCCACAGCCCAGCAGAGAACGGCGTACTCGGCACTCCTTTGCCGCCGCTATGCGCTGCAAATAGGCGCTTCGGGTAGCCAGAGAGCGAGCGGCAATTCGCTGAGTAACTCGTTCCACCGTTGGATTTATCGTCATAGCGTATTGTCCAGCTCGCGGAGGGATTCCACGCTGCCCGCAGGCAAACCGATAAACTCAGATAGCGTCAGCAGGAGGAACTCATGATCATCCAGATGCGGGGCGCCCGATACATTGATGCTGCCAATCACGCCCGATTGCCTAATCTGCAAGGGAAAACCACCACCCAGTGCGGCATAATCCCGTGGATTAACGCCGTAGCGCTCGCTAAGCGTGGTTTGCCGCTGTTGCAACATCAGCCCGGCCTCGTAAGAGCTGATATTCAGTAACTCCACCACATTCCGTTTCCGGCGCAGCCAGTCCTGATTTTCCGGCGTGGTTCCTGCCATGGCATAACTGAAAATACACTGATGATTCACATTGATTTCTATCGCCAGCGCAAGATGTTGCCGCTCGGCGCGTTGCCTGATGCTTTCGCCTAGCGACCAGGCTAGCTGATGGTTGAAATGGGAAAACTGCAGTACCTGTAAGTGTTGCTGACATAAGGCAATTTGTTGGGATAAGTTCATAGTCATCTCCGGCAGCAGGTTGGGCACTCTCAGCGCCCAATCCGCCTGATTCAAACGGTTTTCACTTTAGCTAACGCGCTATCGACAGGTTTTTTTTCCTTGGGAGCCACATTCAAATCGCAGTCTTTTGGCAGGGATAGCGTAATCAAACCGGCAATGACCAGCGACCCCGCCAGCATGCAAACCGCCGCGCTTTGACCGTAGAAAAACATCACGACGCCCACCAGATACGGGCCGCAGAATCCCCCCAAATTACCTAAACCATTAATCACTCCACGCGCCCCACCGGCCACTTCCGGAATAGCAATTCGGCCGGGGATAGACCAGAACGGGCTGGTCGCGGCTTTAAGGAAGAAACCGCAGAACACCAGGGACAGATAGGACACCATCACGTTATGGCGGAATATGACCGACGTGATTAATCCAGCGGCAAAACAGAACAGGGAAAGCATAATAAACAAACGGCGCTTACCGGTTTTATCCGATAGATAGGAAATAGCGTAAATACCTAAAGTTGTCGCAATAAAAGGCAATATGGCTAATACGCCAACCGACGCCATATTTCCACCGGTCAGATTTTTTAATATGGTAGGTAACCACAGGGTATAACCATAATCACCGGTTTGGTAAAAGAAATTAAGTGCCACCAGTTTCATTAGACCTTTATTCTGAAATACGGCTTTCAGCGGCGCATGGGTGACCAGTTTATTATGCATCTTTTCGGCGCGTTCACGGGCTAATTCAGTCACCAGATAATCGCGCTCTTTTTCAGAGAGCCACTTAGCCTCTTCCGGGCGATCGCTAATCACAAACCACCACATCACTAATACAATAGCGGATAGCGTGCCTTCCAGAATAAATAACCAGCGCCAGTCCAATATATTAATGATATAGCCAGAAAGCGGCGCGGTGAACATGCCGCCGATAGGTGCAAACATCATCACAAAAGCGTTAGCTCGGCCAATTTCACGCTCGGGAAACCAATTACTCACCATGGTCAGTACCACTGGCAACATGCCGCCTTCAGAGACGCCCAGAACAAAGCGTAGGAATAATAACTGATAATGATTGGTCACAAATCCGGTCAGAATGGATACGACCGCCCAGGCGCACAGGGAATAAGCGATAAATTTACGCCCGCTGCCGTGTACCGCAATACGCCCTCCAGGGACTTGCAGAAATAAATAACCAATAAAGAAGATGCCGCCGGCTAAACCAGCCATCTGGCTGGTAATACCCAGATCGCTTTCCATTCCACCGGGTAATGCGAAGCTGATATTAACCCGGTCCATAAAGGAAATAATACAGGCAATCATGATGGGAACAATAATGCGGAACCAACGGGCATTAGGAATCTTACTGTCCATATTGAACACGCCTCTTCTATAGCAATATTTACTCTGCGATTCGGATGGCTGGCGCAGAGAATACCGTCAGCAAATTAGAATTAATTTGCCAGTTATTTTAAAATGCACGATGTGATAATTTATTTTTATTATTATTTCGAGAGGGCTAAATTAATTAACCCTGATACGAATCAACTCAAACTAATGAATACTTAATCGCCGTCGGTACCGGTTGCTCAGAGAAATAAGCAGAGATATTAGAAAATACCATGTCGCTCATTTGCATACGCGTTTCAACGGTGGCGCTGGCAATATGTGGCAATAGCACCACGTTTTCCAACTCGATTAATGCCTGCGGCACATGAGGTTCGTTAGCGAACACATCCAATCCGGCTCCGCCGATAGTTTTTTGCTGTAGCGCCGCAATCAGATCATCCTGATTCACCATATTGCCACGGGCAATATTAATCAGAATGGCATGTTCCGGCATGGCGGCAAACACTTTGGCATCAATCAGACCGCCGCTGTCTTTCCCTCCGGAAATGGCAATCACCAAAATATCGCTTTGACGCGCTAAATCGATCAGGTCGGGCACAAACTGATAAGGCAATTCACGATCGTGAGTATTATCGGTATAGGCAATTTGCATGTCGAAACCGGCGGCACGGCGCGCAATAGCGCGGCCTATGCGTCCCATGCCAAAAATCCCCAGGCGCTTGCCGGTTACTTTTGTCGACAGCGGCAAACTGCTTTTCGGCCACTGCCCAGCACGCAGGAATTTATCGGCCTGACAGAAACGGCGGCAGGTGGTGATAATCAGCCCCAAAGCGGTGTCTGCGACGTCATCAGTCAGCACGCCCGGCGTATTGGTCACAATAATATTTCGCTCGCGAGTATATTCCAAATCGACGGCATCAGTACCGACGCCAAAGATTGAGATAATCTCTAAATTAATCAGTTGCGCCATAACTTCATTGCTTATTCCAATATCACCGCGGGTTACCACACCTTTGATATTCCCTCCCTGTTCACGCAGAAAACTGGCGGCATCATCCAATAGATACAGTTTATGAACGGTAAAGTTAGCGTCCAGTTTATCGGTCAGATAATCCATTACTGGAGCAATAATCAGCACGGCCGGTTGGTTTTTTTTCATCATTGAGCACCTGACAGTAAAATAAAATAAAAAATAACCGAAGCAGTTAGCCATTATTAAACAATGATTGGATGATTTAATTACATCGCTGTTCTTAATGTTTTTAATCATCCACGGCTAATTTCTTTCTGTTCCGTTTATTTTGTCGATGCCGTTATAAAACCTTTTTTCAATACTTTATTTTGTGATACTGGTCACTGTAAATCATGTTAAGAAAACGTGTTACCTGCAACGTGAGCTGGCTATCATTGCGTCGGTATAATATTTCCATTCAACGAATTCCTTTAACCATAAATCAATTTATTCGCTTGCAATATTATCAATTGCCAGATAATCAGTAGCCAATAACCAACGTGGCGATACCACTACATACCCACGGTTATCGGACATGATTCGGACTGAAAGCATTTAACGGGTTCAGGCAGCAATGATTATCGCGGATATCAAATAGTCCCACCCAGAGAAATGCGATAATGAAGATCCACCTGTTCGATAGTAGGAATACTTTTGATTTTCTTGATTAAGATTTCTGCGGCTACTTTACCCATTTCATAGCGCGGAGTAGTCACGCTGGCCAAAACGGGCGTAGTTGCCTGACCAATATCCAACCCGTGAAAGCCGGAAATCGCCATTTCAGCCGGTATCGCGATACCCAGCTTCAGGCATTCCTGTAACACGCCAACCGCCATATCATCGTTAGTACAAAAGATCGCATCCATCTGCGGATACATTTGTCGCGCCAATGCCAACATGCCAGAACCTATAGATACCGATGACACTTTGTTAGGAGTGATATGCAAAGGTGATAGCTGCGCGTCTTCCATCGCCTGGCTGTATCCCTGATAACGTTTACGATCACGTACATCCGACATCGAACCAAACCAGACAATATGCTGTTTACCACTGGCAATGAGCGTGGAAGTCATATCATAGGCGGCCTGATAATTATTAAAACCAACTGTAATTCGATTAGGTTGAGGCTCTAAATCCATCACCTGCGCAATAGGAATTTCAGCAGCATTCAAATATTTATCTGCACGTAAAGTATGTTCAGAATCAGTCAAAATCAGGCCGGATATCTGGCAGGAAAGCAGGTTGATGATCTGTTCTTCTTCACGATCTTTATTATAGTTATAGTTAACCACCAACGTTTGATAGCTATTTCCGGCGGTGACAGATTCAATACCCGCCAGTAAATCGGAAAAAATCTGGTTATTAAAGGAAGGTACCAAAATACCGATGCGAGGATTATGCTGGTTAGCGCGCCCCTCGCCTTCATGACCATCGGCATAGTTCACTTCAACCATGACCTGCGCAATGCGGGCAGCGGTCTCAGGCGCGACCTTTTTCGGCGTGCGCAGGTAACGGCTAACGGTCATTTTCGTCACTCCTGCCAGTAACGCAATGTCTTGTAACGTAACACGCTGATTTTTCATGGGAGATACCTGACGGAATAAGGCGAATGGAGTTGAATCGATTATGCCCTGTTAGCTGGGGTAATGAAAAGCATGTTACTGGCTTAAAATGGCATAACAGATAGGATTTTTATTATTAAGCCAACGTTTTATCAATAGGTTAGTTTCATTACCCACCATCTTCCCTTCCTCAATCCTTATCTTTCCAGCCTTTTTGTTTAGCCAAAAGGGATAAAGCTCACGTAAAGAGTAACAGCTCGGCGTAACATAATTTAAAGTGATCTTAATCACGGTTTACCCTGCTAAAAAACGGTTTGATGATGACAGATTTCAAACCATCACCAGATAAATAAATACCTTGGTCAAATGAAAGGAATTCAATTTTCAGGTCAAATAACAATACTGAGCTAAAACAATACCGAACTGTGAATAATAATGTCGCCTGAAGGCAGGCCGCGTTGATTTATATAAATCAACTTATTCACGGCTACGGATAATTTAACAAAAACTTTCTGTCTATTTACCAGAAAAATAAAACCGGTTACTCAACCTCGCCGTTGGCGAAACCCTTTACCGAATAATCGCGCTCACGGCGCTATCAGGAATGCACCATGAAAAACTTATTCTCATTGGAAAATCGTAAGGTGTTAATCACCGGTTCCGCCCAAGGCATTGGTTTTTTATTAGCTAAAGGGTTAGCCGAATTTGGTGCTGAGATAATTATTAACGATATTACTACGGAGCGCGCTGAAAGCGCCGTGGCGCAGCTGCGTGACGCCGGTTTCATTGCCCACGCCGCAGCCTTTAACGTCACCGACCACGATGCGGTGAATCAGGCCATTGAGCAAATAGAAAATCAGATAGGTGCTATCGATATATTAATTAATAATGCCGGAATTCAACGCCGTCATGCTTTTACCGAATTTCCGGAAAAAGACTGGGATGACGTCATTGCGGTCAACCAAAAATCAGTATTTCTGGTTTCTCAGGCCGTTTCTCGTTATATGGTCAAACGCCAAAGCGGAAAAATCATTAATATTTGCTCAATGCAAAGTGAATTAGGCCGCGACACTATTACGCCTTACGCAGCGTCTAAAGGCGCAGTGAAAATGCTGACCCGCGGCATGTGCGTGGAGTTGGCTCGTCATAATATTCAGGTGAATGGCATTGCTCCGGGATATTTCAAAACCGATATGACTAAAGCCTTGGTGGAAGACAAAGCCTTTACCGACTGGCTGTGTAAACGCACTCCTGCCGCCCGTTGGGGAAATCCGGAAGAACTAATTGGCGCGGCGGTTTACCTGTCGTCCAAAGCCTCCGATTTCGTCAACGGTCATTTACTTTTCATCGACGGCGGTATGCTGGTCGCGGTTTAAGCCGACTGGCCTCAGTGAATGTGACTTGCGGTGGTGCCTAAGCCACTGGGAATGAGTGACAGGGGAAAATGATGACAGGCAAATGCATTATTGTTATGGGCGTTGCAGGAACCGGTAAATCCTGCGTCGGTCAGGCGCTGGCCTTACGGCTGAATGCCAAATTCATCGATGGTGACGATTTACACCCACGCGCCAATATCCAGAAAATGGCCTCGGGCCAGCCGCTCAACGATCAGGATCGCGCTCCCTGGCTAGAACGTTTGAGTGACGTGGCTTACAGCCTGCAACAGAAAAATGAAACCGGTTTTTTAGTCTGTTCCTCTCTGAAAAAGCAGTATCGTGACCGACTACGCGCTGGCAATCAGGATATTCAATTTCTATGGTTAACCGGCGATTATTCGCTGGTGCTGGCCAGAATGCGGCAGCGCGCCGGACATTTTATGCCGGAAAGTCTATTACAGAGCCAGTTTGCCACTCTGGAAGCCCCAGACGCCACGGAGCGGGACATCATCAAAATTGATATCACCCCGCCGTTGGCTGGCGTCGTGCAAAACTGCATCACAGCATTAGAGCAGGCCGACACCGCCCACTGCCACGCCTGAATTTCACATTACTAAAAAAGAAGGCTTATTATGATATTGGATGAACTGAAGAGTGCCGCCAATAACCCGCTTTATCCGGCGGTTATTCGCCGCACGCTGACCCGCCTCTGCCAGATGGATTTAGCGGCTCTACCCGCTGGGGAATTGGATCTGGAAGGCCGCGAAATCTATCTCAATCATATTATCGGTCAGACTAAGCCCCTGGCTCAGCAACTGCCTGAATTGCACCGTTATTACATTGATTTGCATATTCTGCTGGAAGGAAGCGAAGTGATTGGGGCGGCGCAGGGTACGCAAGGGCAGCGCCCTACTATGGATTTTGATTGCGAGAAAGATTACGGCCTGTTCGAAGGTATCACGCAAGAAACCCTGCTGACGCTGACACCCGGCGATGTGGTGATGCTATTCCCAGGAGAACTTCACCGCCCGATGGGAACCTTAAGCGAACCGGCACCACTGCGTAAACTGGTGATCAAAGTCGCAAATCATTTACTGTAAATTCCAGCAAAAAGGGCGGATAGTCGCCCTTTTGTTTTAACTGCCCCGATGACCGACTTTTCAGCTTTCTGGCTCGATATCCATTGCCCTTGGCTGCTTGTCTTCATTCTTTAGTTTCTCTCTTTTCGCCGCCAGCCATAGCCCGCTGTTCTTCATGGCATAGCCAAATATCAATCCAACTAATAATGAGGCTGAAACTAGCTTCCAATCGCCGCCACCGGCAAAAGTCGCGCAGGCGCCGATAAAGGTTCCAGGTACAAAAGACAGCCATTGCTGGCAGGCCTGAATGCACATTAAAAATGCGACGACGCCGGTCAACAGGTAGCCAAGTATCGTCCACTCTGGCCGTAATGCGCTGCCCTGAATAATCATCATTGCCCAAAAGATGCCGCTAGCGCAGGTCAGCAAACTGATAATCAATCCTTTTATTCCACCCTGTGGGCAGGCGAAATAAGCGGTACAGCCCAAAAAACCCGCCCAACTGAGCAAACCCAAGGTGACAGCAACCCAGCCCCAAATGCCGGAAAGCACGCCGGTAGTGATAGCAATCATCAGGATAATGTTCATCAGGATTCACTCGCGATAAAGTTCGGTTCAATAAACGGGAGGTAGCAATGAGCGCATTTTACCCGAATCGGTGAATTTCATAGCGATTCAAATCACGCTTATTATGGTAACAATGCAATAAAATAAATCATATCGTGACTTGAATCACAAAACATCACTCATGAGCGAAGAACGCGGCGCGTTTTATCCCCCATGCCAGCAACAAACAAACCGGCGAACTCAGACAGAACAGAAGATTAGCTGCTGATAATAATCCGTGGCGATCTATCATCCATCCCAATGCAACGGGAACCCAGTTAGCGGTGTATGCGATCACATAAAATAACGACAGCAAGGGGGCATGGCTGGCTTTAGGTGAAATTAAATTCACCAACGCGGCACTGCCGACAAAGATGGCGCCAAAGGCGTAGCCGGTCACGACCATGCCGATGCCACCCAAAAGCAATGAATGAAAATACAACGCAGCGGCAAAGGTCATCACCGCAACCGCCTGAGCCAGACAGCCGGTATACAGGGAAATACGGCTAGGAATACTACGGCTGACCAACTGACAGATACCCGCAATCAGCAGATAGACCGCAATCACATAGCCAAATCCGCCTTGCCCCGGTAAATACAACAGTTGCTTTGCAATCGCCGGGCCGATAGCCAGAATACTGGCGGCAACCACCCAAGAGACAAACAGTGCACCGGCGCATAAGAAAAACCGCATTCCCGTAGCGGTGAGACCACTGAGTAAACCGCCGGCAGGTTTCACTGCACCACTGGCCCCGCAAGTTAGCTTTATGTTCTTATGCCGCAAGGCGCGTGTTTCCGGCCAGCCCAATGTGAGTCCTGCCGCTGCCAACGCGGCCATAGCAATAATCAAAATAAAAGGGAGCACCGTAGGATGAAAATGGGTTTGTAACGCTACACCACTAAATATCGGCCCCAAGGCCAACCCAGCGGTAAAAGAAAGCGTGGCAATTAACGCCGCCCGCTTGCCGCCATCCGGCGGACAAAAACGGATCAGCGCCAGGTTCGCCGCACCGGTTAGCGCGCCAGTGCCAATTCCAGCCAGCAATCGCGCCACAAACAGGCGACCAAAAGTATCAGCAATAGCAAACAGCCAGGCTCCAGCCAGTACCGTGACCAGAGCAGGCACAATCATCATTCGAAGGTCCCGAATCTTTCCCGCTAAATTCCCTACCGCCAATAGCGAAATCAACACGCCAGCGGCATAAGCGGCGTACACCATTGTCAAACTGACCGAATTGAGCCCCAGTTGCTGCTGATAGAGCGGGTAAAGCGGCGTTGGCGCGCTGCTATTCAGTAATGCCGCAGTCAGCGCCAACGCCAGAAAGCACAGCACCGGGAAATAACGGGCAGCAGGGGCAACTCCCACAGACATAAATGGCTCCTAAAACGGTGAAACAACAAGGGAATACCTTGTCACAGACAACAAAAGAAGCTCTGGATTATACGCCTGCAAAATTGCATCAAAACAGACATAAATGCATCATCTTGATGCATTTATACATTAAACTTACAGGCATAAACGAACTGATACCGAAAGGAAAAGTTGATGAACTGGGATGACGCACGATTCTTTCTCGCCGTGGCGCGTGCCGGAACTCTGCGCCAGGCAGCGCGTGAGCTACATGTCGATCAGGCTACCGTCGGGCGTAGAATTTCAGCGTTGGAACATGCCTTAAATTCAAAGCTATTTATTCGCACACCAAAACATTTCACTCTTAGCTTATTGGGTGAGCAGCTTCTAACCGATGCTGTTGCTATGGAAAGGGCGGCAGAGGCGATTAATCGTAAAGCGGCCAACGGCGACGACCGGTTACAGGGCACGGTTTCTCTTGTCACCACGGATACGCTGGCCGAAGTATTTGTTCTTCCCGCGTTGAAATTGCTACGTCAGCAGCATCCAGATATCAGTTATAGCGTCGCAACCAGCATTAACATCACCAATATGGCGCATCACGGCGCCGATCTGGCCATTCGCGGCGATAGACCTGAAAATAATGAGTTAATCATTAAGCGGCTGGCGACGATCAATATGGGTTTATATGCCGCCCATGAATATATTGCTGTGCGAGGCGTCCCTCGACCCGGCGAACACTTTCGCGGTCACGATCTCTTGCTGTTCCCTCAACAAGACGTTCCTCGCCACTGGCAAAGTTTATGCGGTGAAACGCTGGTTCAACCCAATGTCGTCTTGCAAAGCAACTCGCAAATATTACTGCGTTCCGCCACGCAAAAAGGGTTAGGCATTGCGCTGCTTTCCTGTTTTCTGGCGGATAACGATGAGGATCTGGTACGAATCTGGCCTGAACGGCAGGATCCCGTGGATATCTGGCTGGTTTTACATCCAGACGTACAACGGGCAGCACGCGTGCGTGCGGTGATCAATAGCCTCGAAAACACATTCCATTCTTTATCCGAAAAATAAAGATTGCTGATCAAATACGACCATATTCTGGCATAAGAATATTAATAAACATGATTTAACGTCATTTTATCTCGGCGGTACCTAGGTTTGGCCGCATCGGTTAGCGTGCCCTCTTCTGTCCTGAATTCTCTAGCAGAAAACTCCGTTCGAGGCAGGGCACCTGCCGTACACCCGCCAGCCAACTCTCTGAAACAGAAAAATTAAGAGACTGTTATTTCTCAGCCTTCGGCCATCGGGAAAACCCAATCAGGTTTTAATTTATCGACGAGATGTAGACATTCCCCCCAAAAAGCAAAACCCCTTGCCAGAAATTCGGCAAGGGGTTTTATCTCAGCATGTTAACCCACCGTTTGGCGGATTATTGCCGGACTCAGAACATCGGCTGAGCCATTTGTACCAGCGTAATCAACGGCTGCGGGTAGATACCGAGGAACAGTACCAGAATCGCAGAAATCAACACCACAACGCCACCGGCAGTTAAGGCCCAGTTGCTTGGAGTATCGCGCACCAGTTTCTCCGGTGGGCTGAGGAACAGGCTCACGGTGACGCGTAGGTAGTAATAAAGGCCAATGGCGCTCCCCAGTACTACAGCACCGGTCAGCCACCACAGGTTAGCGCTAACGCCCATCGCAATAACGAAGAACTTACCAATAAAGCCCAGCGTCATCGGGATACCGGCCAGAGACAGCATCATCACCGTCATTACCGCAGACAGAATCGGTTTATGCCAGAACAGACCGCGATAAGAGAACAGGGATTCCGCATCCGGCCCTTTATACGGGCTGGACATCAGGCTAACGACGCCGAAAGCGCCCAGACTGCTGAACAGGTAACCGGCCATGTAAACACCGACGGTTTCCAGCGCCAACTGATGAGTCTGCACCGCCACCAACGCAATCAGCAAGTAACCGAGGTGCGCAATGGAAGAGTAACCCAACAGACGTTTGATATTGCTCTGGCTGATCGCCATCAGGTTACCAAACAGAATAGAGGCAACGGCGATGATCGAGAGTACCAGACGAACCACTTCGCTGTCCGCCGCTGGAGCATACATAAACAGACGCATCACTACGGCGAAGATGGCGATCTTACTGGCAGTAGCCAAGAAGGTGGAAACCGGCGCAGGCGCCCCCTGATACACATCTGGCGTCCACAGCTGGAAAGGAACCAGCGACAGTTTGAAGCCCAGACCGACGATCATCATCCCCAAACCGGCCAGAATCAGCGGTTGATGGATAACAGAATCGCTCAGGCTTTTACCCAGACCGGCGAAGGACAGGCTACCGGATTCCGCATACAACAGCGCCATACCGAACAGTAGGAAGGACGATGCGGCCGCAGACAGCAACATATACTTAATACTGGCTTCCAGTGAACGCTTCTGGCGATAGGCATAGCCAATCAGACCAAACAGCGGCAGAGAAACCAGTTCGATACCCAGGAACAGCGAAGCCAAATGATTGGCACTGGCTAACAGAATGCCGCCCAAGGTGGCAATCAGCACCAGTAGGTAGAATTCTTCGCGGTTATCCGGATACCCTGCCAACCACGGATAGGCAAAGGTCGCCGTGGCCAGACTGGCGATAATCACCAGCCCGGTATAGAACATCGCGTAGCCGTCAACCCGCATCAGCGGCGTGACATCCATTGGCTCGACTTGCCCGACGAAATACAGAGACAGCAGCGCCAGGTTAAGCCCGATAACCGTCAGGGTGGCGTTCAGGAAATGATCGCGTCGCCACGCAATGGACAGCATCACAACCACCACCGTCAATCCGACGATCAACAGCGGTAGCATTGCGATCAGTTGTTGAGGAGTTATTGTCATGGCGAATTACGGCCTTGTTGTTATGTTTGGTGAAACTAGTGGTGATGAAGCGTTAAACCACTGCTGTACATTGCTCATCGCCGCATGAGAGGTATCCAGAATCGGTTGCGGGTAAAGGCCCAACAACACCAGTAATACCACCAGCAGCAACACGATCGACAGTTCTCGCAGGCTCATACCCGGCAAGGCTTCTTCCGATTTCGGCGCACCATAGTAAGCGCGCTGCATCATGATTAATGAATAAATCGACGCAAACACCAGCCCAAAGGTAGAGATGATAGTAATCACCGGTACGACCTGGAAGCTGCCAAACAAAATCATAAATTCGCCGACGAAATTACCGGTGCCAGGCATCCCCAGCGTCGCAACCGCGAAGAACAGGGAAAGCGCTGGTAGGTACTTAATCCGTCCCCACAGGCCGCCCATCTGACGCATATCGCGGGTATGCAGACGTTCGTATAATTGACCACAGATGATGAACATACCCGCGGCTGACAAGCCGTGGGCAATCATCTGAATCACTGCGCCCTGATAAGCCAACTGGCTGCCGGTGTAGATGGCAATCAATACAAAGCCCATGTGGGACACGCTGGTGTAAGCGATTAAACGTTTGATATCGGTCTGGCAGAACGCCATCCACGCACCGTAGAAGATACCAATAACACCCAGCCACATAGCGATAGGCGCAAACTCGTGGGAAGCATTCGGGAACAGCGGCAGGCTAAAGCGCAGCAAACCGTAAGCAGCGGTTTTCAACAGAATCCCGGCCAAATCCACCGAACCCGCGGTTGGAGCCTGACTGTGCGCATCCGGCAACCAGCCGTGCAGCGGCACCACCGGCATTTTCACCGCGAAAGCGATGAAGAAACCGAGCATCAACAGATATTCCACACCGTGGGACATCGGCGTTTTCAGTAGATTTTCATAGTTGAAAGTCCAGACGCCGGTGGCTTTGTAATGCACAAATACCAGACCCAGGATAGCAATCAACATGATCAGGCCGCTGGCCTGGGTATAAATGAAGAACTTGGTCGCGGCGGAGATACGCGTTTTACCGTCTGACGCTTTGTGACCCCACAAGGCAATCAGGAAGTACATCGGCACCAACATCATTTCCCAGAAGAAGAAGAACAGGAACATGTCGATGGCGAGGAACACGCCGATGACGCCACCCAGAATCCATAGCAGGTTCAGGTGGAAGAAACCCTGATAGCGCTGAATTTCACGCCACGAACAAAGAATCGCCAGTACGCCCAGCAGGCCGGTCAGCACCACCATCAGCAGTGACAGACCGTCCAGTGCCAGATGGAACTCAATGCCAAAGCGTGGAATCCACGGCAAGGAGAACTCCGACTGCCACTGCGGAATGCCCGCCGGATTAGTCAGTGAATAGCCGCCCTGCAACCACAGTTGCAGGGAAAGTACCAACGTCAGCCCCATCGCGATTAACGCTATCCAGCGCGGTACCTTGGTACCGAAGCGTTCAAACTGCCAGCACAGCAGACCGCCGATAAAGGGGATAAGAATTAGCCAAGGTAATAGCATGGCGTTTTGTGTCCCTAATTAAAGAGCCTATTCAGGCTTCTAAACGAAAAGCAACAGAGCCAGTATGACAACTGCACCCAGACCCATTGAGGCAACGTACCAACGCACCTGACCATTCTCACTGAACGTCAAACCGCGATTACCCAAGCGTGCAATCCATGCCGGCGTATTCATCAGTGAGTTCAGCGGATCGCGCTGTAGCAAGCGTGCAATCCACAGATAAGGTTTTACAAACAGGTTGTGATACAACCAATCGAAGCCCCATGCGTGGAACCACCAGACGGTGAAGAAACGGCCAATCGCGCTTTGCCCGATGCTGTTCACCCACTGACGTTTGCCCAGATACAGTGCCGCAGCCAGCAGAATACCGATCACCACAATCACCCCGGAGAAGATCTCCAGCGGCATTTTGCCTTCTTCACCTAAATGAAGTTCTGGCAATACGCCCGCCAACGGTGGTGTGATCAACGCGCCGACAAAGGTAGACAGCACCAGCAGCACCAGCAATGGCAGGTTATGAGTCATACCTGTAACCGGATGGGCTTTGGTTTTTTCCTCGCCGTGGAACACGATAAAGATCATGCGGAAGGTATACAGCGCCGTCAGGAACGCCCCCACCAGACCGGCAACCATCAGGTTGATATGGCCGGTAGCCAGTGCGCCCCAGAGGATTTCGTCTTTACTGTAGAAGCCCGCGGTGACGATTGGCAATGCTGCCAGCGCCGCGCCGCCCACCAAGAAGCAGATATAAACCAGAGGGATTTTTTTACGCAGCCCCCCCATTTTGAAGATATTTTGCTCGTGGTGACAAGCCAGAATCACTGAACCGGAGGAGAGGAACAGCAAGGCTTTGAAGAAGGCGTGAGTCATCAGGTGGAAAATGGCTGCATCCCACGCCTGAACGCCCAGCGCCAGGAACATGTAACCGATCTGGCTCATGGTCGAATAAGCCAGAACCCGTTTGATGTCGGTTTGCACCAGCGCCGCAAAGCCCGCCAGTACCAGCGTAACCGCACCGATAATTCCCACCAGATGCAGAACGTCCGGCGCCATCAGGAACAGACCGTGAGTACGAGCAATCAGATACACACCGGCGGTAACCATGGTCGCCGCATGGATCAGCGCGGAAACCGGCGTCGGGCCTGCCATCGCATCGGCCAGCCAGGTTTGCAACGGCAACTGCGCCGATTTACCTACTGCACCGCCCAATAGCATCAAGGTCGCCCAGGTAATGGCGGTGGAGCCCATTTCCAACTGCTGCGGTGCCAGTACCATCAGTTCGCGAATATTCAGCGTACCCAATTCGTTGTAGAGGATGAACAGCGCAAAAGCCAAGAATACGTCACCTACGCGAGTCACGATAAAGGCTTTCATGGCCGCCGCGCCATTCGCCGGATTGGTGTAGTAGAAACCGATCAGCAGGTAACTGCACAGACCCACGCCTTCCCAGCCGAGATACATCAGCAGCAGGTTATCCGCCAATACCAAGACCACCATACTGGCGATAAACAGGTTGGTATAAGCGAAGAAGCGGGAATAGCCTTCTTCCCCACGCATATACCAAGAGGCATACATATGGATGAAGAAGCCCACGCCGGTCACTACCGACAGCATGGTCAGCGACAGGCCGTCCAGCGTCAGGGTCAATGGAATACTGAAGTCGCCAACGGACATCCAGTTCCACAGGGTTTGGTTAAACACCTGAACGCCCGTGGCTTTCTGGCTGAGGAAATCAACCGCAACGTAAGCGGTAACCAGCGCAGCCAGACCAATGGAGCCGACTCCGACGGTGGCGGAAGTATTTTCCGACCAGCGACCGCGGGAGAATGCCAACAGCAGAAAACCAAGCAGTGGCAGCAGAATTGTTAAATATAATAGGTTCATCCGCGCATCTCACTGACTGTATCAATATCCAGAGTATGACGGCGACGATACAGCTGAAGCAGCAATGCCAGGCCAATACTGGCCTCCGCCGCTGCCAGCGTAATCGCCAGGATATACATCACCTGTCCGTCAGCCTGACCCCAATAACTGCCCGCGACCACAAAGGCCAACGCCGCCGCGTTGATCATCACTTCCAAACTGATCAACATAAACAGTAGGTTGCGGCGTATCAGCAACCCAGACAGCCCTAGCACAAACAGAATGGCCGCCAGAATAAGGCCATGTTGTAGAGGGATCATGCTTGTTCCTCCGTTTTTCTTTTCGCTGAATCGCCGCTGCTCAGCACATCACCGGGTTTATGTTCCCGGCCAATGTGGAACGCAACAACCAGACCCGCCAGCAACAGCATTGAAGCCAGCTCAACCGCCAATACGTACGGACCAAACAGGCTGATACCTACGGCTTTTGCGTCAACCATCTCGCCGCTGATACCCTGATCGGATACGCTGCTGATGGCATAAATCAGTACCGATAACAGCACCAGCGCCAGCAAACCGGGGCCAATCCAGACGCTCGGTTTCAGCCAAGCACGTTCTTGCGCATCGACGTTGCCCAGGTTCAGCATCATCACCACGAAGACGAACAGCACCATAATGGCACCGGCGTACACGATGATCTCCAACGCACCGGCGAAATACGCGCCCAGTGAGAAGAACACAGCGGAAATCGCCAGTAGAGAGATAATCAGGTACAACAAGGCGTGTACCGGGTTGGTATGGGTAATGACGCGAATTGTCGCCACTACCGCTACCAATGCTGCTATATAAAATGCAAATTCCATGATCAACGGCTCCTTTAAGGCATCAGACCTTTAACGTCGATCGGTTTGGCTTCATTTTCGGCTTCGCCTTTCTGCTTGCCGTCAATCGCCATACCGGCCATCCGGTAGAAGTTATATTCCGGATATTTACCCGGACCCGAGATCAACAAATCTTCTTTTTCGTAGACCAAATCCTGCCGTTTAAACTCACCCATTTCGAAATCCGGCGTGAGCTGGATAGCGGTCGTTGGGCAAGCTTCTTCACACAGGCCGCAGAAAATGCAGCGGGAGAAGTTGATACGGAAGAATTCCGGATACCAGCGACCATCTTTCTGCTCAGCTTTTTGCAGAGAGATACAGCCCACCGGGCAAGCCACGGCGCACAGATTACAGGCTACGCAGCGCTCTTCGCCGTCCGGATCGCGGGTTAGCACGATACGGCCACGGTAGCGCGGCGGCAGGTAAACCGGCTCTTCCGGATACATTTGGGTTTCACGCTTGTGGAAGGCATGAAGGCCAATCATCCACAGGCTGCGCACTTGGGTGCCGAAACCAACCACTAACTCTTTCAACGTCATGGTTCATTCACCCCTTATTGAGCGTTGTACAAAATGACCGCGGCAGTCGCCAGCAGATTCAGCAGAGTCAACGGCAGGCAAATTTTCCAGCCGAATGACATCACTTGGTCATAACGTGGGCGCGGCAAAGATGCACGGATCAGAATGAACATCACCATGAAGAAAGCCGTTTTCAGCGCAAACCAGATAAATGGCGGCAGGAACGGGCCTTGCCAGCCACCGAAGAACAAGGTGACTATCAGTGCAGAGACGGTCACGATACCGATGTATTCGCCAACGAAGAACAAACCGAACTTCATACCGGAATATTCAATGTGGTAACCATCGGCCAGCTCTTGTTCCGCTTCCGGTTGGTCAAAGGGATGACGGTGACAAACCGCAACGCCCGCAATGGCAAAGGTCACGAAGCCAAAGAACTGCGGGATAACGTTCCAGACGTGTTCCTGAGAGTTAACAATATCCTGCATATTGAACGAGCCTGCCTGCGCTACCACGCCCATCAGCGATAAGCCGAGGAACACTTCGTAGCTCAGGGTTTGTGCTGACGCACGCATCGCCCCTAACAGAGAATATTTGTTATTACTGGACCAGCCGGCGAACAGTACCGCGTACACCGCCAGACCGGCCATCATCAGGAAAAACAGAATGCCGATGTTGAGGTCCGCAACCGCCCAGGTCGGACTGACCGGGACGATAGCGAAAGACAGTAGCAACGAGGTAAAGGCGATAACCGGTGCCAGAGTAAAAATTACCCGGTCTGCGAAGCGCGGTACCCAGTCTTCTTTGAAGAACATTTTGATCATGTCGGCCACCAGCTGCAGTGAGCCGCCCCAACCGACACGGTTTGGTCCGTATCGGTTCTGGAACAGACCCAGCAGGCGGCGCTCGCCGAAGCTCATAAACGCGCCGCAGGTGACAACCACCAACAGAATCACTACCGCTTTCAGGACGGAGATCAGGATCTCGATCAATTCAGGGGTAAACCAGCTCATAGCACCGCCTCCCGCAGGTTCTCAACGCGGGTACCCACCAATATAGGTGGAATGCCCGGTAAGCCAAGCGGCAAGCCGACCTGACCCTGAGCCAAAGTTTCACTCAAACGCACCGGCAGACGCAGCGTCTGACCAGAACAGTTGAACTCGACCAACATACCGAGGTTAACCCCCAGTTGCGCTGCGTCGGATGGATTGACCATCACATAAGGCGCTGGCATACGCTGTTGAATCACCGCTGAACGCTGAGACATTTCTTCGCTACCGAACAGATGGTAGTAAGGTGCCACACGCCAGCCGTCGGTATTTGCCGCAAAGGCTGCCGGTACGCCGGTGAAGTAAGCCAGGCTGCCCTCCCCAGCTTCGATCAGGCGCACGCCCGGATCGCCAAAGCGCAGTTTTCCACCCACTTCAGCCTGGAATTTATTCCACGCCTGCGGTGAGTTCCAACCTGGCGCCCAGGCAAACGGAATTTGCTGACGATCGGCCAATGGACTGTTGTTCCCTTCCATTGAGAAGGCAAACGGCGTATCGATGTCTTGCGGTTGACGCGGTTCGTGCACGCTGATGTTGGCGCGCATCGCAGTACGGCCACTGTAACGGTGCGGTGAACGCGCCAGTTTCTGACCGCGGATACGGAAAGTCGCGTCTGGCGCAGCTTCCACGATACCCTGCAACTGCGGCAATGCTTTGACACAGGCCTGAATCACGTGATCCAGCTGAGTCCAGTCTACGTGGCGGCTAGTGTAGGTCGAATGTAGAGAATGCAGCCAACGCCAGCTTTCCAACATCACCACGTTTTCGTCGTAGTAGCTTGGATCGTAAACCTGGAAGAAACGCTGCGCGCGACCTTCCTGATTCACCAGCGTACCATCGCTTTCAGCAAAGCTGGCCGCAGACAGAATCAAACTGGCTTTATCCATAATAGTGGTGCGCTGATGATCCAACACGATCAGGTTTTCCGCTTTGGCTAACGCCGCGTCAACCTGATCCGCCGCCGCATGACGATAAAGATCGTTTTCCATCACGATTGCGGTATCAGCTTCGCCGCTGGCTAACTGAGCCAACGCCTGATCCAGCGAACCGCCGCCGACCATCGCCAGCCCCATGCTATTAGCTGCTGCCGCGACGAAGGTAATGCCTACGTCAGATCCTCGGCCTTTCAGCGCCTTGGCGATGTTGGCTGCCGCTTCGATGATTGCATCGCTACCCGCGCTGCTACCGGTAATAATCAGCGGTTTTCTCGCGCCGGCCAATGCCTGCACGATGATATCCACTTTACCTTTCAGATCTTTTGACAGGTCTTCCACTGCCGGCGCGGACTCGTCCAGCGCGTGGGCAATAGCAAAGCCCAAACGTGCCTGATCGTCCACTGGCGCACGGTAGTTCCAGGCAGCGATATCATCCATACGGGTGTTATCAACGTTAGTGATAAACAGCGGATGTTTGGCATGCTGGCCAATGTTCATGATCGCGGCGATTTGCCAATCGGCAACTTTTTGCGCAGCGGCCATTTCACGGGCTTTGCCTTTCACAGCCTGACGCACAGACAGCGCAATGCGCGCGCCGGTTTGGGTCAAATCTTCACCCAGAACCAGTACCGCATCATAGCTTTCAATTTCACGCAGCGCCGGAGTGTGGATGCCGCCCTCAGTCAGCACTTTCAGCATCAATTGCAGACGCTGTTGCTCGCCCGCGGCGATGCCGGTGTAATAGTTTTCTGCCCCCACCAGTTCACGCAGCGCAAAGTTGCTTTCCAGACTGGCGCGAGGGGAACCGATACCGATGGTTTTCTTCGCCTGACGCAGGATATCTGCCGCCCCCTGCATGGCCTGTTCGGCGTTGAGAGCGATCCAATCGTTGCCACGGCGTTGCTGCGGCTGACGCGGACGATCTTTCAGGTTGACGTAGCCATAACCAAAGCGGCCACGGTCACACATAAAGTAGTGGTTTACGCTGCCGTTATAGCGGTTTTCGATACGACGCAGTTCGCCATAGCGCTCGCCTGGGCTGGTGTTACAACCGACGCTGCACTGCTGGCAGATGCTTGGGGCAAACTGCATATCCCACTTCCGGTTATAACGCTCGGAGTGGGTTTTATCGGTGAATACGCCGGTCGGGCAAACTTCTACCAGATTACCGGAGAACTCACTTTCTAAGGTGCCGCTTTCGGTACGACCGAAATATACGTTGTCATGCGCGCCATATACGCCGAAATCAGTGCCGTCTGCATAGTCTTTGTAGTAACGCACACAGCGGTAACAGGCGATACAGCGGTTCATTTCGTGGGAAATGAACGGGCCGAGATCCTGATTCTGATGAGTACGTTTACTGAAACGGTACTTACGGAAGCTGTGGCCGGTCATCACCGTCATATCTTGCAGGTGACAGTTACCGCCTTCTTCACAGACCGGACAATCGTGTGGATGGTTAGTCATTAACCATTCAACCACGCTTTCGCGGAACTGCTTTGCTTCGCCGTCATCGATGGAAATAAAGGTGCCATCGGTGGCCGGGGTCATACAGGACATAACCAAACGCCCACGGGTGTCATCGGCGTTTTGGTATTGCTTTACCGCACATTGGCGGCAAGCGCCGACGCTTCCCAGCGCCGGATGCCAGCAAAAATAAGGAATATCGAGTCCCAGGGAGAGACAGGCTTGTAACAGGTTGTCGGCCCCGTTTACATCATATTCTTTGCCGTCTACATGAATCGTAGCCATATCAGCATGCTTCCAAGTGGCTTGCGTCAGAACACATTCAAGGTCTGTTGCGCTCGGTGATACTTCGTCAAAAATCAGCCCGAAATGCTCTTTCTTACTGATTTCTGCCTCGTTTGACCGTCGCTCACGACGACCTTGAAACCGTTCTTTTTACAAGCGTTAATCAAAAAATTCTGACCCTTGCTGCTTATAACTGTTTGCTACTTATAACGATTTATAGATAGCAAGGGCATCAGTGCTACCAGCGCGCTTTTAACAGGTTAGGCTGAATACCGGCTATGGCTCGGGTATTGCCATAGTCCTTAGTCGCGATCCCGGCTTCAAATTCGTCCCGGAAATATTTAATCGCGCTTTGTAGTGGTTCAACCGCGCCCGGCGCGTGAGCACAGAAGGTTTTACCCGGCCCTAAGAAGCGGCAAAGCTGTTCCAGCGTTTCGATGTCACCCGGTTGGCCTTCGCCACGTTCCAGCGCACGCAGAATTTTGACACTCCACGGCAGACCGTCACGGCACGGAGTACACCAGCCGCATGACTCACGGGCAAAGAACTCTTCCAGATTACGTACCAGCGAAACCATACCGATTTCGTGATCCACCGCCATTGCCAACGCCGTACCTAAACGACTGCCCGCTTTGCCGATGTTTTCGAAATCCATAGGCAGATCCAAATGATCGGCGGTCAGGAAGTCGGTACCCGCACCGCCCGGTTGCCAGGCTTTGAATTTCAAACCGTCACGCATACCACCGGCGTAATCTTCCAAAATTTCACGAGCAGAAATACCAAACGGCAGTTCCCATAGGCCCGGATTTTTCACCCGACCAGAGAAGCCCATCAGCTTGGTACCCGCATCGTTACTTTTGCCAGCGGTGATTCCCTGATACCAATCCACGCCGTGCTCCAAAATTGCCGGCACGTTACACAGGGTTTCCACATTGTTGACGCAGGTCGGTTTGCCCCACACGCCGGAAGACGCAGGGAAAGGCGGCTTGGAACGTGGGTTAGCGCGGCGGCCTTCCAGTGAGTTAATCAGCGCGGTTTCTTCCCCGCAGATATAACGACCGGCACCGGTATGGACAATCAGCTCGAAATCGAAACCGCTGCCCATAATATTTTTGCCCAGCAAACCGGCTTCGGTCGCTTCGGCAATAGCGCGACGCAAATGCACCGCCGCTTCGATGTATTCACCACGCAGGAAGATGTAGCCCCGGTAGGCTTTCAGCGCGAAGGCGCTGATCAGCATCCCTTCCACCAGCAGATGAGGCAATTGCTCCATCAGCAGACGGTCTTTATAGGTGCCCGGCTCCATTTCATCGGCGTTACACAGCAGGTAACGGATGTTCATGCTTTCGTCTTTCGGCATCAGGCTCCACTTTAAACCGGTGGAGAAACCTGCGCCGCCGCGCCCTTTCAGACCCGCATCTTTGACCAGATTGACGACGTCCGGCGGAGCCATGCCTTTTAAGGCTTTTTCTGCTCCGACATAGCCATTTTTGCTGCGGTACTCATCAAGCCATACCGGCTGTTTGTCATCACGCAAACGCCAGGTCAGCGGATGCATTTCCGGGGTACGGATAATTTCACGAGTAAAACCTGAAGGATTTGTCATGGATATTGCTCCAGTAACTTTTCAATTTCTTCAGGCTTCAGGTAGCTGTGAGTATCGTCGTCGATCATCATCGTCGGACCACGGTCACAGTTACCCAAGCAGCAAGTTGGCAGCAGCGTGAAACGACCATCAAAAGTGGTCTGACCCGGCTTGATGCTGAGCTTTTTCTCGATAGCCGCCTGAATGCCCTGATAACCGGTAATGTGGCAAACCACGCTGTCACAGTAACGAATCACATGGCGACCAACTGGCTGGCGGAAAATCTGGCTGTAGAAAGTGGCTACGCCTTCAACGTCGGAAGCCGGAATACCCAGCACCTCAGCAATAGCGTGAATCGCACCGTCTGGCACCCAACCGCGTTTTTTCTGTACGATTTTCAGCGCTTCAATCGACGCGGCACGAGCATCTTCGTAATGATGCTTTTCATGCTCGATGGCATCGCGTTCTTCCGCGCTCAATTCAAAGGCTTCTTGTGCGGTGGCCGGCTGTTCAGCGACAGAGCGCTCAACGGCAGTAGACTGCGCTGCATCGACAGCCAGGTTCACCACATCAAGTTGATCTTTATGATCCTGGGTCTCTTTTTGATCACTCATAATTAGCGGTCCACATCAGACATTACAAAATCGATACTGCCCAGATAGACGATCAGGTCAGATACCAGGCTGCCACGGATTACCGATGGGATCTGCTGCAAATGGGCATAGCTCGGGGTACGTATCCGGGTGCGATAGCTCATGGTGCTGCCGTCACTGGTCAGATAGTAACTGTTGATCCCTTTGGTCGCTTCAATCATCTGGAATGACTCGTTAGCTGGCATCACCGGGCCCCACGAAACTTGCAGGAAGTGAGTAATCAGCGTTTCGATATGTTGAAGCGTACGTTCTTTCGGCGGCGGCGTAGTCAGCGGATGGTCAGCTTTGAATGGACCTTCTGGCATGTTTTTATAACATTGCTCCAGAATTCGCAGGCTTTGACGCAGTTCTTCCACTTTCAGCATTACGCGGTCATAGCAGTCACCGTTATTACCGATTGGCACTTCGAATTCGAAGTTTTCATAACCGGAATACGGGCGCCATTTACGCACATCAAAATCGATACCGGTGGCACGCAGGCCAGCACCAGTGACGCCCCAATCCAACGCTTCTTTGGAATTGTATGCAGCAACGCCAATTGAACGTCCTTTCAGGATACTGTTCTGCAAAGCAGCTTTGACGTAGGAATCCAGACGTTTGGGCATCCAGTCAAGGAAATCGCGCAGCAAACGCTCCCAGCCGCGTGGCAGATCGTGAGCCACGCCACCAATACGGAACCAGGCTGGATGCATACGGAAGCCGGTAATCGCCTCAATCACATCGTAGACTTTCTGACGGTCGGTAAAGGCGAAGAACACCGGGGTCATCGCACCCACGTCCTGGATAAAGGTACTGATGTACAGCAGATGGCTGTTGATGCGGAACAGTTCAGACAGCATCACGCGGATGGTATCAACCTTCTCCGGCACTTTAATCCCGGCCAGTTTTTCAACGGCCAGCACATACGGCATTTCGTTTACACAGCCACCGAGATACTCGATACGGTCAGTGTAAGGAATGTAGCTATGCCAGGATTGACGCTCGCCCATCTTTTCCGCGCCGCGGTGGTGATAACCCACGTCTGGCACGCAATCGACAATTTCTTCGCCATCCAGCTGCAATACAATGCGGAAAGCACCATGAGAAGACGGATGGTTAGGACCGAGGTTAAGAAACATGAAGTCCTCATTTTCGGTTCCACGCTTCATACCCCAATCTTCTGGTTTGAAGGTGAGAGACTCCATCTCCATATCTTCTTTCTGCTTGGTCAGCACGAAGGGATCGAATTCCGTGGCGCGAGCAGGGTAGTCTTTACGCAGCGGATGACCTTCCCAGCTTTGCGGCATCATAATGCGCGTCAAATGCGGGTGGCCATCAAAGGTAATACCGAACATTTCCCACGTTTCCCGCTCATACCAGTTGGCATTCGGGAAAATCTTGGTTGCTGTGGACACGTGCATGTCTTTTTCAGACAGTGCCACTTTCAGCATAATGTCGCGGTTACGCTCAATAGAAAGCAAATGATAGAAAACAGAGAAATCCGCATCAGGCAAACCTTGGCGGTGAGTACGCAACCGCTCATCCACCCCATGCAGATCGAACAGCATAACGTAAGGCTTAGGCTGTTTTCTTAAAAACGACATTACTTCCAGCAATTGTTCACGCTTCACCCAGACTACCGGCATGCCGGTACGGGTCGCCTGAACAACAAAGGCCTCTGGCCCAAAACGGTTCGACAACTCACCTATTACCGGATCATCGAGATGATCGCGGGTTTGCCATGCGGGCTGGGCGCTGTCGGTCGTTGTATGATCTGTCATAATTTTTTTTTCACCACAACTTTTTTGATCACTACCGGGGTCATTTCGTGGTCAGTGCGCCGCGAATTTAGCTGTCGTACCTAGATTGACTGTCAAATCGACAGAATCAAATCTCGTCAGGAGTACGCAGGTTAGTGACCGCAATACGCTCAGCGTGTTTACGCTCGCGTTCTGGCTGCATATTGGCGCGATAAACGCCCTGATCGCCGACAACCCAGGAAAGTGGGCGGCGTTCTTTACCAATGGATTCCTGCAACAGTAACAGCGCTTGCATATAAGCTTCAGGACGCGGTGGGCAACCTGGGATATACACATCCACCGGCAGGAATTTATCTACGCCCTGCACCACGGAGTAAATGTCATACATGCCGCCGGAGTTGGCGCAGGCACCCATTGAGATAACCCATTTCGGTTCAAGCATCTGTTCGTACAAACGCTGAATAACCGGAGCCATCTTGGTGAAGCAGGTTCCTGCAACCACCATGAAGTCAGCCTGACGCGGTGAGGCGCGCAATACTTCAGCCCCGAAACGCGCCACGTCATGCACAGCGGTAAACGAGGTCACCATTTCTACGTAACAGCAAGAAAGACCGAAGTTATACGGCCAAAGTGAGTTTTTACGTCCCCAGTTCACCATGTCATGCATCGCGTGCTCAAGTTTACCCATGTACACGCTACGATGGATGTCTTGCTCGAGCGGATCGCCGCTGATGGTTTCCTGTGTTTGTAGGGGATAACGGTCATTTTCACCGTTGGGGTCTATGCGGGTTAGCGTATAGTCCATGTTAATGCCTCGCTGTATTTATTGGCGCAAATCGGGCGGAATACCTTTGGAATTTGTGACCGTGCTCGGTTTGCTCACGCGGCGGTTCGACCGCCCAGGAGTCCAATCCAGAGCACCGATGCGCACCAGATAAACCAAACCAGCCAGCAGCACCAAAATGAAAATGGTGGCTTCGATGAAACCTATCCAGCCGCTTTCGCGAATGGAAATCGACCAGGCATACAGGTACAAGGCTTCAACGTCGAAAATAACGAAGAACATGGCGACCAGATAGAACTTGGCCGACAGGCGCATACGCGCAGAGCCAACCGAGTCGATACCGGACTCATAGGGTACGTTTTTGGCACGGGCCCGAGCTCTCCCACCCAGGAAGAACGCACCTAGCAGCATGAAACCGCACAGCCCGATAGCGCCAATGAGGAATACAGCGAACGCCCAGTGATGAGCGATAACTTCAGTGGTTGTTGACATACTCATTGCTTACTCATCAAAAGTGGCGTCGAACGTTCTGCTCTTGTGTCGGCAGTTGTGCACCACATCGATTCAAGGGAAGGATAATAACCACACAAAGACACTGTCTTTACAACTATTTAGCCAGTGTTTTACTGTGGGCTTTTTACTCCTTTCAATAACCTTTTGTCAACTTTGACAAAAGTAACTACACATTAATTTACAAACGCACGATCTTGCTTAACATTTGGTGCGACCTCGAAAGCTAAATCGAGTCAGTCATTTGTTGAGTTCTATCATGCACATATAAAGCAACGTGGATCTTTCGTTTTTACTATACCATTGTCGCAGGAATAACCTGTTCTTCCACTCACTAGCTAGGGGTATTTTTTTGATCCAGAACACGTTTTGAGTGTTATTAGGCAGTTTCTTAACAAATAAAAAGCTGTTATTGAAACTAAAAATAGTGAAACATCGTTTTGAGTCAATTGAAGACGTGTTAACGAAAAGAAAAAAAATACTGCGGGGAGCTATATGGATATCAGTCTAGACTGCAGCCTGACTGTCTTGGGCTATACCCCAAAATAAGTGTGGGAAACGCGCCTTTAGTCACGAAATATCAACAAAACGGTAATAAATAGGTTTTTACTGTCTTAGAAACGAAAAATCCCCTGTTTAAACAGGGGATTAACGAAACACTAGATGTTAAATAATTCTTATTAATTATCGATATACAATTCGGAACCCTGGGATGGTTCTGTTCCGGTCAGCAATGAAGGCTGATAACCATTTTGCAAGGCACTAAAAATCGCCAATGCTAACTCATTTTCACATGCATCATCTTTGCACAGCGCATAATGGGTTTCAGGCAACCGAGGTAATCCTTCTGTTTCGCCTAATACCCGCAGGTCCGGACTCATCATTTCGATAGGTCTGGCGGTCACACCTAACCCTGCCCTCACCGCCGCCCTAATGGCCGAAAGCGAAGAAGCAACGTAGGCAATGCGCCACGGAATACCAGCCTGTGTCAGATGCTCTATTGCCATGTCACGAAATGGACTTGGCTCATTCATCACCACCAGCGGAATGGCCTCTCCAGGGACAAACTGATAGTCCGCAGAGCAATACCACAGCGTTGGGGAGGTTCTCAACATCAGATGGGGAAGACTTTCAACTGCTGCCGTGGTGATCGCTAAATCAACTTCACCACTGCTCAGCATCTCAGCAATTTCCGGCCCACGCTTGACCCGCACATCTATGGCTAAACGCGGATACAACGTTGCCACCCGATTCAAAAGAAAAGGGAGCAGCGTATCAGCGGTATCATCAGATGCACCAATGGTCAGCACGCCTTCTACATTGCTGTACATTAAAGAAGTGCAAGCTTCATCGTTAAAACGCAAAATTTTTCTGGCATAGCCAAGTAACTGGAGACCATGTTCAGTAAGTAACTTGTTGCGCCCATGGCGGGCAAACAACTCTTTACCAACCAACTGTTCTAACCGTTGCATCTGTTGGCTAACGGCTGATTGCGTTCGACATACTGCGGCAGCAGCGGCGGCGAAAGTATTCAGGTCAGCAACAGCGACAAAGGTTCTAAGCAGATCGAGGTCGAGATTAATTATCGGACGATTTGCATTTGTCATAGTGTATTCTTCACTTTTTTGAATTCTAATTACAAACTACCCTGGTGTTTAACTAACAACATTATCAAATGAGACAATGTTAAGTATGACAGTACCCCACTCATTAGAGTAGGGCAAAAAAATAACTTATATTTCGTTATCTTTATCTCTTTTTCAAAAACATCTTTTCCCAACCAGTCATCCAATTATATGAATAGCGTCACAAAAAACCGCTAAATCTTCGATAAATGAAGATTTTTTATGCTGGGGAACGCCATTTCTTGCCGCTAAATTTAATGCTTCTAATGTACTGTTTTTAATTAAATTCACCTTAATGGCCGCTTATTTTATATATAAAAAAACAACTTATCACCGAGATGGTGGTTTATCTTTTCAAAAAGATTTAACTAATGATTTTCTACTAAAGTGCGAGAATGAATCCCTTACATTAAATGTTCTTAATAGTTTTCCTATTTATAGTTTTTAGCTTCCCTGCCATTTTTAGACTGGCATCTACAATATGTATGATAAAAACATGAATATTTAGCTATCAACTTATTATATAAAAGAAATTGGCCAATATTTTATTGTAAAAATAGTAAGGGAACGCGTTAAGTTGATAAGTATTGCTGGATGAATATTATGCGTTACCGGTTGCTTTATCGCCGAAACACGTCATTTCGATCAGAAAATAGACAGCAAACACTTCATTTTATCTAATCATTAAGATTTTTATGATGAATGAAACAGGAAAAATGATAAGTCAGTTACCCTCGATAAACATTTGCAGTAAAGCGATGTATAGAACTTCAAAAATGTGCGGCAGCGGAGTACATTGAACACCTTGCCGTGTTCCAGGAACAGGACACGCTTTTACCAGTGAAAAGGCTCTGTTTTATGTCCCCCATTGAAAAATCCAGCAAACTGGACAACGTCTGTTACGACATTCGTGGCCCGGTGCTAAAAGAAGCTAAGCGTCTTGAAGAAGAAGGTAATAAGGTTCTGAAACTGAACATCGGCAATCCTGCCCCGTTTGGTTTCGACGCACCGGATGAAATTCTGGTAGACGTCATTCGTAACCTGCCCACGGCGCAAGGCTATTGCGACTCCAAAGGCCTATACTCAGCGCGCAAAGCCATCATGCAGCACTATCAGGCGCGGGATATGCGCGATCTGACGGTGGAGGACATTTACATCGGCAACGGCGTTTCCGAGCTGATTGTGCAATCCATGCAAGCCTTGCTAAATATTGGCGACGAAATGCTGGTACCGGCGCCGGATTACCCGCTGTGGACCGCGGCTGTTTCCCTGTCCAGCGGTAAAGCCGTGCACTATATGTGTGATGAGGAATCTGACTGGTTCCCCGATCTGGATGATATTCGTAGCAAAATCACTCCGCGCACTCGCGGCATTGTGATTATCAACCCGAACAACCCAACCGGCGCGGTATACAGCAAAGAGCTGTTGCTGGAGATTGTTGAGATTGCCCGCCAGAATGATTTGATCATTTTTGCCGATGAAATCTATGACAAAATTTTGTATGACGATGCGCAGCACCATTCGATTGCTGCATTAGCACCGGATTTGCTGACCGTGACCTTTAACGGTTTGTCCAAGACTTACCGCGTAGCCGGTTTCCGTCAGGGCTGGATGGTGCTTAACGGGCCGAAGAAGCACGCTAAAGGTTATATTGAAGGCCTAGAAATGCTGGCTTCGATGCGTTTATGTGCCAACGTGCCGATGCAGCACGCCATTCAGACAGCTCTGGGAGGTTATCAGAGCATCAGTGAGTTTATTCAGCCCGGCGGTCGTTTGTATGAACAGCGGGATCGCGCCTGGGAATTGATCAATCAGATCCCTGGGGTTTCCTGTGTGAAGCCTCGCGGTGCGCTGTATATGTTCCCGCGTATCGACGCCAAGCGTTTCAATCTGAAAGACGATCAGAAGCTAGTGCTGGATTTGCTGTTGCAAGAAAAAGTGTTACTGGTACAAGGCAGTGCCTTCAACTGGCCGTACCCTGATCACGTGCGCATCGTGACCTTACCGCGCGTAGATGAGTTAGAAATGGCGGTCGGGAAGCTAGGCCGGTTCCTAGAGACATACCATCAGTAATTGATTTGGGGGGACTACGCGCCCCCCCATTCCCCACGTCTTAACACTCCGCACCTCCGTACCTATCGCCTTCTCACGGCGTCGGTTCTCTTGCTCATCGCTTCGGCTGGCGGAATGCCGCAACTCGCTCTTCATTAGGCAGATCACATGTGCTGTGAAAGGGCCAGCTTGGGGCCAAAAACCCTATCAAGGGTGAAAGGCAAATAGCGATTCATAAAAATGGTTTTGATTTTAATAAGGCGCAATCAGGAGGTGGGCCGGCAGCTGTTCAAAGCGCGCCTTGAGCCGCAGAGGCAGGAAGCATGGCATCCTGATAACGCCCGCAGCTGAATCTAGCGCTGGCTCGCCGGACGAAAAGTGTACGAGGAAAATTCGCAGAACCCCACTTTCGCACCAAGTACAGAGCTGGGGCGACTGTCAACCCTGCTCGCAAGCCTCCACGACGAGTGAGGGAAAAACCGAACAATAAGGCTTTCAAACCTGATCCGATACGAATTATCAGAAAGCTACGGCATAGCTCGAGACATTTTATCGCCGTCTCCGCGAGTGGGGAGCAACTGAACCGTCAGGCTTTCAAAACCCAACCCAGGTTATCTGGTCACATCATCGCTATCGCAGATGAGAAATTACAAAACCCGCCTCCTCTTCTGTTAGGCTATAAACCTAAAATTACCCCGACTCCCTGTTTGATTACCGATTTATCGTCGTAGAAAAAACAAAGAGAGAAAATTATGAGTCAGAGCCACTTCTTCGCCCATCTATCCCGCCTGAAACTGATTAATCGCTGGCCGCTGATGCGTAATGTTCGAACGGAAAATGTATCAGAACATAGCCTGCAAGTGGCCTTTGTCGCTCATGCGCTGGCAATCATCAAAAACCGTAAATTCAACGGTAATCTGAACGCCGACCGCATCGCGCTGTTAGCCATGTACCACGACGCCAGCGAAGTAATTACCGGCGATATGCCCACGCCTATCAAGTATTACAATCCGCAGATTGCCCACGAATATAAAAAAATCGAAAAAGTGGCACAGCAGAAACTGATCGAAATGTTACCCACCGAATTACAGCATGATTTCCGCTGCTTGCTGGATGAAAACTATTACAGTGAAGATGAGAAACTGCTGGTTAAACAGGCTGATGCCCTGTGCGCCTATCTGAAATGTCTGGAAGAGCTTTCGGCGGGAAATCACGAGTTTACCCAAGCAAAAACGCGATTGGAGAAAACTCTCGACCTGCGTAAAAGCCCGGAAATGGATTACTTTATGGAAGTCTTCGTGCCTAGCTTCAGCCTGTCTTTGGATGAAATCAGCCTAGATCCCTTGGAATAATCCCGATCCGTCGCTGACGTGAACCCATCCTAATGAGCTGGCTCACGTCAGTGCCACCAACCTCTCTTGGCACCAAGGACGAAAGCTAATCAGAATGGAAATAATAGCGGCACAACCATCACGCTAACGGCCATCACCAACAGCGTAAACGGCACGCCCATACGTACAAAATCGCCAAATTTATAACCACCAGGGCCTAATACCAAAGTATTGACCGGCGATGAAACCGGTGTCATAAAGGCAGCGGAAGCGGCAATACCGATAATCATGGCGAATGGGAGTGGTGATACCGACATTTCTCTCGCTGCCGCGATGGCAATGGGCGCCATCAATACCGCCGTGGCCGTATTAGAGATAAACAACCCAATCGTGGCGCAAAGCACGAACAGACACAGCAGCATTACTCGAGGCCCCGCGCCGCCCGCGACATCCATCAGGCCGTGAACAATAAGGTCTACCCCACCGGTTTTCTGTAGCGCCAGCGCAAAGGGCATCATCCCAATAATCAGAATCAAACTTGGCCAATGAATCGCGCGATAAGCGCTGTCCATATCAATACAACGAAAACGTCCCATAAGCAGGCAAGCGATCAACGCGGCAATCACGTTAGGCACCTCGTCGGTCAGCATCATCGCGACCATCAACGCCAGACAAAACAGCGCGTGAGGAGCCTGTGACAAAGCCGGAGCCACTTCGTCCACTTCTGCCGGTAAACTGAGTACGATAAAATCTTTGGTTTGAGACTGAAGCTGGCGAATCAGTTTCCAGTCGCCAATCACCAGCAAAATATCGCCGAACTGGAGTTTTTCATCCACCAGCTTTCCTTCCATCGCTTTACCGTGACGGCGAATTCCCACCACGTTCAGGCCATAACGACTGCGGAATGTCATGTCCCGTAGGCTTTTCCCGATCAAAGTGGAGTCAGGAATCAGAGAAACCTCGGCCATACCGACGTTTCGCGCCTGCTCAGAGAAATATTCCCCCCGCAGCACCATCGGTTCCAGCAATTGATCGCTACAGAATTCGCGTAAATCCACGTCACAATCGGACATATCGATCAACAATACGTCCCCTTCTCGTAGTTCGGAGTTACCGGTTGCGCTGACCATCACCCGGCGAAAACGCCGCCAGCGCTCAATCCCAACCACATTAGCGCCATAGCGAGCGCGTAAATGCAGTTCGTCCAGCGTATGCCCTATCAGTGGGGAACGTTGACGAATTGCCAGACGACGCGCGCGGCCAGTGAGTCGATAATCCCGAATTAAATCGCGGAAAGTTCGGCGTTGCCACTTTTCCTTATCTGAGCGCGGTTCGTTGCTGCCTAGCCAGCGGCGGGCAATCAGCATATAGCCTACGCCCAACAGCAGAATAATAAGGCCAATTGGCGTGACGCCGAAAAACCCGAAACCCTGAATGCCTTCTCGCAGCAGTTCACTGTTCACCACCATATTGGGCGGCGTCGCCACCAGCGTCATCATGCCGCTGATTAATCCGGCAAAGCTCAGGGGCATCATTAAACGACTGGGTGATGTTTTCATTCGGCTGGCAACGCTTAGCACCACCGGAATAAAAATAGCCACTACGCCGGTGGAACTCATAAAGGCACCCAATCCGGCTACGGTAACCATCAGCAAAGCCAGCATTTTGGTTTCGCTATGCCCTGCCACCTTAACCAACCAATCCCCCACCTGATAAGCCACGCCGGTTCTTACCAAACCTTCGCCAATCACGAAAAGTGCGGCAATCAAAATCACGTTGGGATCGCTAAAACCACTGGTGGCCTCCGCCAGCGTCAGCGTGCCGCTCATCACAAAGGCAATAATCACCAACAGCGCCACCACGTCCATTCTCAATTTATTAGTGGTAAACAGTCCTATCGCTATCAGAAGTAAAGTTAATACCCACAATAGTTCGCTATTCAAAATGGCCTCGCTGGCAAATCGGAAATCAAAGATTGGGCGTTATCAGTAAAGCATTAAACGCCGCGAGTTCAACTGCCTGCGATCAATATTGATTAAAAAATTGTCGCTTATCAGTCTTATACCGTTTTTATGGCGTATTTTTATCCAATTCATTGCCGATTTGCTGATTATTCGCCGGAAATGAGTCGTTTGTTCGTTAGTGATACATATCCATATTAATGGTGAGCATATCGGTGGTTTGGGCAACATCTGACTATACTAGATTGGTGGCAACCCGCCTGATTTGGGTGACTCCGTAAACGCGGCCGTATAACAGCCGCGTGACAGTTACCGCTGAAATTATCCCTAAGAGCAAGGTCGCTAAATGCTTAATATCACTAATTATCCGCTGGTTCTGTTTCTCCTGACTTTTCTGGTGCTGTGGGGCTGCGCCCTTATCGGCCAGGCGTTTTTTCGTCGCGGACAGACCATGGATGGCAACACTCAGGAAAACTTCACCGTTATTCAAGGTGCGACACTGACGCTACTCGGGCTGATTATCGGCTTCAGTTTTTCCATGGCTATCAGCCGTTACGATTTACGTAAAAATCAAGAAGAAGCGGAAGCCAACGCTATTAGCACTGAATATCTGCGTGCCGACCTGCTCTCGCCCGCCGCGCGAGATAAAACCAAAGACCTGCTGATACGCTACGTAGATCAACGAATTCTGTTTTATCGCACCCGCGATAAAGCCAGGCTGCTGGAAATTAACCAGCAATCCAATCAGCTACAGGATGAACTCTGGACTGTGCTGCTTGAACCTGCGGCGCAACAGCCAACGCCACCGATGGCGCTGGTACTGGCTGGAATGAACGATGTATTGAACTCAGCCAGTTACACTCAAGCGGCTTGGTGGAACCGTATTCCTCCGGCGGCATGGATGTTGATGAGTATTATTGCAATCTGCTGCTGCACGTTGGTGGGCTACGGTTTTAAAAACGGCAAAGGGCGAAAAATCATGTTGTTGATATTACCGCTGGTTATCTCTTTCTCGTTTATGTTGATTGCCGATATAGATAGTCCGCGCGGCGGCGTGATTAAGGTGATACCGCAAAATCTGGAGAGTCTGGCGGCCAGTTTTTCCCTTCCAGCCGGTTAAGTCGCAGCTGGGACTCGGTAAACGTAAAAAGAGCGCCTTAAGGCGCTCTTGGTTTTTATCGCAGATTCAATGAATAAGCAGGAAAGCTACTTAACCCGCTGAATCACCGCGCCGTTGAGCGTTTTCTCTATCGCGATTTGCTCAAGGGAGGTCAGAATCAAATCAACCTGATCCCGTTTTGGCGTGTCCGCTGGTGCGTTAACCGCAATCACTTTACAACCTGCGGCCAGACCGGAAAGAATCCCCGCGGGCGCGTCTTCCACCACCACGCAATCTTCCGGTTTCAGCCCCAGACGCTGCGCGCCCAGCAGATAGGCATCGGGCTGCGGTTTGCCGTGAGTAACCAGTTCAGCCGTGATAAACACTTCCGGTAACGGTAAATGAGCGGCTGCGCGACGGGCGGACGCAACGGGCACGGAACCCGAGGTAACAATCGCCCAAGGAATGTCCAATTGATTCAGACGCTCCAGTAACGCAACTGCACCCGGCAATGCGGTGACGCCTTCGGTATCTTCCGACTCGATTTTTTCCAACGTCAGAAACTCGGCCTGAATAGCCTCATCACTCTGCCCCGGCATAAAGTGGCGCAAGGAGGTAATAGCCTGTTTCCCGTGGATAAAGTCCAATACCACCGATGATTCGATACCGTGCCTGGCTCCCCAGCCAATCCATGCTCGCTCCACGGCGGGCAATGAATCTACTAGCGTTCCATCCAAGTCAAAAAGAAAACCTTTGCACTCCACAAGCACATCCTCTTGAAACCTAAATCATCAGGCTATTTATTGAGTTTAACGGCAAGCCCGGCCACAGAGCCGGGTCAACGAGGGGGTAATATACCTATGGGCACCGTAATGGACAAACCTCCACCGAGCCAATGGCCTATTCCCCCTCGTCTCGCTCGATCAGTCGCGGCTTTGCGGGTGATTAATCAGGCATTAATGATTTGCGAAATCTCAACCGCGCTCAAATGATATTGACGCGGGCAAGACTGCCAGATAGACAGCATGCGCTGATATTTATCCCACATTGGGGTTTGGGCATTGAAACCGTGAGTGCCGGAATCGAAATGGGTATAACGCCCTTCGGTATTCACCATAAAGCGCACGTAGCTCAGGTAGCGGGATTCGGTGGCAGCATCGAAACCGAGGAAAGCGATGCGGCGCCCGTCCAGATCTTGCTTATCTTTCAGATTGTCCCAAGACACCTGTAGCGCGTGGTGCATCTCCATAATATTAATAATGGTGCGGCAGGTCTCTTCGCTTAACTCACCAAAATCACGGTCCAACTCGCGCATTTGCAGACCAAAGCCGCGCTCGACAATGGTTTGCTGACGACGATAACGCTCGGCGTTATCCGGATCTAACATGGTCATCATTTTGTATTGGTTTGAAAGGATCAGCCGTTGGGCGTTAGTCATATCCATCATGATCTCCTGAAAGGCAAGTTAATGGTGAAATCATCGCATAGCGCATCTTTCAGTGGTACTACTAGCGGGCCATTCTTTGATTTGACAGGGGGTTTGGTGAAAGGATTCACCGAGAGCCGCTGCCGACTCTCGGATTTGTATTTAGTTATCGTTGCAAAAGTTATAAATCATCGAGAAAAGTTTTATCCAACTGTTTAAACGCCCGTTTCAGCAATTCAGCCAGCGACTGATAGGTCGGAGTTTTCTCTATAGGCGCAACCGCCTGCCCGGCGTCAGCCAGTTTATTGCGCACTTCGTGAAACCATTGCAACAAAGTCGGCGGCAACGGCGTAATAGAGCGCTTGCCCAGCCACCACAAACCTTGCAGCGGCAAACCACAGGCAAACAGTGCGGTAGCAATCGCAGGGCCAAGCTGCCCACCCAGCGCGATTTGCCAGGTCAGCGTGAAAATCGCCAGCGGCGGCATAAAGCGAATACCGAAGCGCGTCGCATTCACTACGCGATTTTCTGGGAACACCGGCGCCAGACGTTTGTCTGATGGCCAGGTTTTCATATAGTGCTGCCCGCGCTGGAGGACCTGAAACCAGCTAACGGAATCGGAAGGTTTGGATGTCATGGCTCACCTCAACTTCAAAGACAAAATTTAAAATTTTCTTGCAACCCACCAATGATAAATTGGATGGATTAAATATATTTTGTTTTTAGCGCGCGCTATCGGTATCCTAGCCCGGCCTTTTGGCCGCTAGAAGAAGACGCACAATATGTCAACTTTTAGCAGCAAATTAATCATTTTTGTTAAATCGTTGATGCATTTTAACCACCAGGTTTTAAACACTTGATCAGCGATTTTTCCACCATCATGCCTTTTTCATTTATCGCATGATGTTAATCATTAATGTCATCACCATTATGCGCTACGCTTGTGGTCAGATTGACGTTTTATTAACCACGTGTTTATTGCAAACACGACAATAAATAGGTACTTCCATGTCGAGTAAGCTAGTACTGGTTCTTAACTGCGGTAGTTCTTCCCTGAAATTCGCCGTGATCAACGCGACCAACGGTGAAGAACACCTGTCTGGTTTAGCCGAATGCTTCCATCTTCCAGAAGCCCGCATCAAATGGAAAATGGATGGCGGCAAACAAGAAGCAGCATTGGGTGCTGGTGCAGCGCACAGCGAAGCACTGAATTTCATTGTTAATACTATTCTGGCACAAAAACCAGAGCTTTCTGCCCAGTTGACTGCTGTCGGCCACCGTATCGTTCACGGCGGTGAGAAATTCACTTCATCAGTAATTATTGACGATGAAGTTATTCAGGGTATCAAAGATTCGATCCCGTTTGCACCACTGCATAACCCAGCGCACCTGATCGGTATCGCTGAGGCGTTGAAATCCTTCCCGAATCTGGCTAATAAAAATGTCGCGGTATTCGACACTGCATTCCATCAGACCATGCCAGAAGAATCTTACCTGTACGCCCTGCCGTACAGCCTGTACAAAGATCACGGCATCCGTCGCTATGGCGCACACGGTACTAGCCATTTCTTCGTTAGCCAGGAAGCGGCCAAGGCTCTGAACAAGCCAATGGAAGAACTGAACGTGATCACTTGCCACCTGGGCAACGGCGGTTCTGTTACCGCAGTTCGCAACGGTAAATGTGTCGATACCTCTATGGGTCTGACCCCGCTGGAAGGTCTGGTCATGGGGACTCGCAGCGGTGACATCGATCCAGCAATCATCTTCCATCTGCATGATGCAATGGGCATGAGCGTTGATCAAATCAACAAAATGCTGACCAAAGAGTCTGGCCTGATGGGTCTGACCGAAGTCACCAGCGACTGCCGTTACGTTGAAGACAACTACGACACCAAAGCTGACGCTAAGCGCGCGATGGACGTATTCTGCCACCGCCTGGCCAAATACATCGGTGCTTACACTGCACTGATGGACGGCCGTTTGGACGCGGTTATCTTCACCGGCGGTATCGGTGAAAACGCAGCTATGGTACGTGAACTGACTCTGGATAAACTGGGTCTGCTGGGCTTCGAAATTGACCACGAACGTAACCTGGCCGCTCGCTTCGGTAAATCCGGCACCATCACTAAAGATGGCAGCCGTCTGGCGATGGTAATCCCAACTAACGAAGAGTTTGTTATCGCACAAGACGCAGCCCGTCTGACTGCATAAGTCTCCTCAACACCGTCAGCCAAGGCTGGCGGTGTTGTTTTCGCCCGACAGCAGGCGAGAACCGTCGCCTGAGTGCAACCGTAAAGAGGTTTAGCCGTGTCCCGTACAATTATGTTGATCCCAACTGGCACCAGCGTGGGTCTGACCAGCGTCAGCCTGGGTGTCATTCGCTCCATGGAGCAAAAAGGCGTCCGCTTAAGCGTGTTCAAACCTATCGCCCAGCCGCGTTCCGGTGGCGATGCGCCTGACCAGACCACCACTATCATTCGCGCCAACTCCAGCATCACCGCTGCCGAGCCGCTGAATATGAACTACGTGGAAACTCTGCTGAGTTCTAACCAGCAGGACGTGTTGATGGAAGAAATCGTGGCGCGTTACCACGAAAATACCAAAGATGCCGAAGTGGTTCTGGTTGAAGGTTTGGTGCCAACCCGCAAACACCAGTTTGCCAACGCGCTGAACTATGAAATTGCTAAAACGCTGAACGCAGAAATCGTGTTCGTGCTGGCGCTGGGTAACGATTCTCCAGATCAGCTGAAAGAGCGTATCGAACTGGCTCGTTCCAGCTTCGGCGGCAGCAAAAACAAAAACATCACCGGCGTTATCATTAACAAACTGAATGCCCCGGTTGATGAACAAGGCCGTACTCGCCCTGACCTGTCTGAAATCTTTGATGATTCCACCAAGGCCAGCGTAGCGAAAGTCGATCCGACTCAGCTGTTTGCCAACAGCCCGCTGCCAGTTCTGGGCTGCGTGCCATGGAGCTTCGAGCTGATTGCTACCCGCGCAATCGACATGTGCAAACACCTGAACGCACGTATTATCAACGAAGGCGACATCAATACCCGCCGCGTTAAATCCGTGACTTTCTGTGCGCGCAGCATTCCTCACATGCTGGAGCATTTCCGTCCGGGTTCTCTGCTGGTCACCTCCGCAGACCGCCCAGACGTATTAGTTTCAGCCTGTCTGGCGGCGATGAATGGTGTTGAAATCGGCGCAATTCTGCTGACCGGTGGCTACGCTATCGACGAGCCAATCAAACAGCTGTGTGAACGTGCCTTCCAGACTGGCCTGCCAGTATTTATGGTTGACACTAACACCTGGCAGACCTCTCTGAGCCTGCAAAGCTTCAATTTGGAAGTGCCTGCGGACGACCATGAGCGCGTTGAAAAGCTGCAAAACTACGTTGCCAGCCATATCAACAGCGAGTGGATCGACTCACTGAGCGCCACCTCCGAGCGTTCACGCCGTCTGTCTCCACCGGCATTCCGTTACGAGCTGACCGAACTGGCACGTAAAGCCGGCAAACGCATCGTTCTGCCTGAAGGCGACGAGCCACGCACCGTAAAAGCGGCTGCAATCTGTGCTGAACGCGGCATTGCCGAGTGCGTGCTGTTAGGTAACCCGGACGAAATACGTCGAGTGGCTGCCGCTCAAGGCGTTGAACTGGGTAAAGGTATCGAGATTGTTGATCCGGTTGCCGTACGCGAACGTTATGTTCCACGTTTAGTAGAACTGCGTAAGAGCAAAGGCATGACCGAAGTCGTTGCCCGCGAACAGTTGGAAGACAACGTGGTTCTGGGTACGCTGATGCTGGAACAAGGCGAAGTTGACGGTCTGGTTTCCGGTGCGGTTCACACCACTGCGAACACTATTCGTCCACCGCTACAGTTGATCAAAACTGCACCGGGCAGCTCGCTGGTTTCTTCCGTGTTCTTTATGCTGCTGCCTGACCAGGTTCTGGTTTACGGTGACTGCGCAATCAACCCGGATCCAACCGCAGAGCAGCTGTCTGAAATCGCAATTCAATCTGCTGATTCGGCGGCCGCTTTCGGTATCGAACCACGCGTTGCGATGATTTCCTACTCAACCGGTAATTCCGGCGCAGGTAGTGACGTTGAGAAAGTGCGTGAAGCGACCCGTCTGGCACAGGAAAAACGCCCAGATCTGATCATCGATGGTCCGTTGCAGTACGATGCGGCAATCATGGCTGACGTAGCGAAATCCAAAGCGCCTAACTCTCCGGTTGCAGGTCAGGCTACCGTGTTCATCTTCCCAGATCTGAACACCGGTAACACCACCTACAAAGCGGTACAGCGTTCAGCAGATCTGGTCTCTATCGGGCCAATGCTGCAAGGTATGCGCAAGCCGGTTAACGATTTGTCCCGTGGCGCACTGGTAGACGATATCGTTTACACCGTCGCTCTGACTGCTATTCAGTCTGCTCAGGCCGACGCGTCTTAATTTACGCTTCGGTTTGAATGATAAACGCCAGCCTTAGCGCTGGCGTTTTTTATGGTTTAAACGGTGAAATCTGCCCGCCTATCCTTAACTGCCTTAACTGCTTTGTCTCAACTCTAACTGGTAACTGAAGGTCTGCGTCCGAGGTTCTTCGTCATCATCACTATCATTGAGCATATCAATGAGTAGTTTCCCGGCCTCCCGCCCCATTTTTTTGTAATCAATACGAATAGACGTCAGGGTAGGATGCGTTTGGTCACAACTGTCTGAGCCATCCAGACAAGCCACGGCTATATCACCGGGGATCTTCAGCAAACGCCGCTGACATTCAAACATGATGCCCAACGCAATATCTTCATGGCTACAAATCACCGCATCCAGCTCAGGCTGACGCAACAGCATTTCCGTTAGCGCATAGCGGCCAAATTGCAGGCTGGCGGCTTCCGGAGTCGTCACAATCTGATCTGAATTCTGGTAGCGGCTCAGCATGGCTTTATGCCAACCATTGAGCAATTGCCGTTGCAAGCGGTTATCCATATGCGCGCCCACGTAACCAATATGCTGATAACCTTGATCCAGCAAATGATCCGTCAGTTTATGCGCGGCTTCAAAAAACGCCGCCTCCAGCGTGATTTCAGCCTTGCTGTAACGCGAGCCAACAACATTCACTGTAGGAATATTTGCTCGCTCAAGAATTTGATAGGTTTTCTCTGCCAGCTGAGAACCAAAAATAACCAGCGCAGCCGGATTACTCTGCAATAAGGTCATTAAAATTTCGGCTTCTTTGTGCTGATTGTGTTCGTGACAGCCTAGTAACAGCTGAAATTCGTTTTTATTCAGCACCTGCTGTAAAGCCTGCATAAAGCGCGAGCTTGACTTATCTGTCAGCGATGGAATCAGCACCGCTACGGTATTGCTATGCCCAGACGCCAGCGCACCTGCTGCCCGATTAGGGATATAGCCAAGCTCTTCAACTGCCTGTTCTATCTTTTCCCGTAACTTGTCAGAAACCTGCTCCGGGGTTCTCAATGCACGAGAAACGGTCATGGTTCCGACACCGGCGTAGTTGGCCACCTCTTGCAGCGTGACTCTCCCGGTGTTACGGCGCTTACGCGTTTTTTCCATTCTGGGTTCCCTGTCCGCTGAAACTCACCGTTTTCAGCCTGTCTGTTGCGCTCCGCCTACTATTAGCAGCGCAGATATCGAGTCGCATTGTATATGCCTGGGGCAGATTTAGCCAAAGACCAGGATCGGTTAAATGATAGCGCTATCACAATTATTGATAGCGCTATCAGGTAGCGCTATCAAATGCGATAAACATCACATTAATCAATGAGCGAAATATCTACTCTCATGTGAATTGTTATCGGGAGTGACTCATCTCATGTTAAAGACATTGTTAACGGCGAATGTCGTTCAGGTAGTAGAACAGGCCAAAGATTGGCGAGATGCTATCGCCATCTCATGTCAGCCATTGATTGATAATGGCTCCGTTGAACCACGCTACGTCGATGCCATTTATCGCTCTCACGAGGCAATAGGGCCTTACTACGTTGTTGGCCCCGGTATCGCCATGCCCCATGCTCGCCCAGAAGAAGGCGTCAATAAGCTTTCACTGGCGCTCACGGTCATTTCCTCCGGCGTCAATTTCGATGCCGAAGAGAACGACCCGGTAAAATTATTAATAGTATTAGCCGCGACGGACAGCAATAGCCACATTGAGGCTATCTCTCAACTCGCTCAATTGTTCGATAACGATAATGACGTAAGCAGCCTGTTAAACGCCAAAACGACGCAAGACATTTTATCTGTCATTGCGCGCTATTAATCCGCGATTAGCGAAGGTTTAACCACCGAAGCAATCGGGATCACCAATTCCAAGGGGAAATAAAATGAAAATCACAGTGGTTTGCGGTAACGGTTTAGGCACCAGCCTGATGATGGAAATCAGTATTAAAAACATTCTGAAAGAGCTGGCCGTCAGCGCTGAAGTCGATCATGTGGATTTAGGCTCAGCCAAAGGCACACCGAGCGATATTTATGTTGGCACCAAAGACATCGCCGAACAGCTGATCGCGCAATCCGTGACGGGCAAAATTGTCGCACTGGATAACATGATCGATAAAAAAGCCATGAAAGAGCGTTTGTCCGTTGCATTAACCGAATTAGGCGCGCTGTAAGCGGAGGTCAATATGGATTTCTTTCGTTTTCTGATGAGCGATGTGTTGTCCGAACCGGCGGTATTAGTCGGTTTTATCGCCTTAATCGGCCTAATCGCTCAGAAAAAACCCGTAACCGAATGTATTAAAGGCACTGTCAAAACCATCATGGGTTTTGTGATTTTGGGTGCCGGTGCCGGTCTGGTGGTTTCCTCTCTGGGTGATTTCGCTAACATTTTCCAGCACGCCTTTGGTATTCAGGGCGTCGTACCGAACAACGAAGCCATTGTCTCCGTGGCGCAAAAAAGCTTCGGTAAAGAAATGGCGATGATCATGTTCTTCGCTATGGTGATCAATATTCTGATCGCCCGTTTCACCCCATGGAAATTTATCTTCCTGACCGGTCATCACACGCTGTTTATGTCAATGATGGTGGCAGTGATTCTGGCAACGGCGGGCATGAGCGGTATTACGCTGATAGCCGTTGGTTCATTGGTCGTCGGCGTGGCAATGGTGTTCTTCCCTGCGATTGCTCATCCGTACATGAAAAAAGTAACCGGTTCCGATGACGTGGCTATTGGCCATTTCTCGACGTTATCTTATGTGCTGGCCGGTTTTATCGGCAGCAAATTCGGTAATAAAGAACATTCGACCGAAGACATGAACGTGCCGAAAAGCCTGCTGTTCCTGCGGGATACGCCAGTTGCCATCTCTTTCACCATGAGCATTATCTTCCTGGTAACCTGCCTGTTTGCCGGGGCCGATGTGGTGAAAGAACTGAGCGGCGGCAAAAACTGGTTTATGTTCTCTATCATGCAGTCCATTACCTTCGCAGCGGGTGTTTATATCATTCTGCAAGGTGTACGCATGGTGATTGCAGAAATTGTACCGGCATTTAAAGGCATTTCAGACAAACTGGTACCTAACGCCAAACCTGCGCTGGATTGCCCAGTCGTATTCCCTTACGCACCCAATGCGGTATTGGTCGGCTTTCTGAGCAGCTTCGCCGCCGGTTTGATTGGTATGTTTGCCCTGTACCTACTGAATATGACGGTGATTATCCCAGGCGTCGTTCCACACTTCTTCGTAGGTGCCGCTGCGGGCGTGTTCGGCAACGCGACCGGTGGTCGTCGCGGGGCGATTCTGGGGGCTTTCGCCCAGGGCCTGCTGATTACCTTCTTGCCGGTATTCCTACTGCCAGTGCTGGGTGATATTGGTTTTGCCAATACGACCTTCAGCGACGCTGACTTCGGCGCGCTGGGCATTCTATTGGGTATTATCGTTCGCTAAGATTTTACTCATATTCGATATGAAAAAGGCTCCGATTATTCGGAGCCTTTTGTTATTCATTGCCAGCAACACTTATTGATAACCGCGAGATTATCGGCGAAGTTAATCTTCCCGAACGGTAATCTTACCGTAATCCTGTTCGTTATTGCGGCTCAGCCACAAAGATAGCGCTTTCAGAGAATCCGGAGTGAATTCATCACAACGAGCGGTGATTTCTTCCGGCAACATCCAACGCACTTCATCAATTTCTTCCGCTTGCAGCGCAAAAGGCCCGTGAGAAACACAGCTAAATAATGCGCCCCACACGCGACAGCACTCCTCTTCAAAATAGAACAGGCCGTGCTCGGCAAAAGGCACGCCGGCAATACCCAATTCTTCTTCCGCTTCACGACGGGCGGATTCGAGGAAGTTTTCACCGCTTTGCACCACTCCCCCCGCCGTTGCATCGAGTTTACCCGGGTAGAAGTCTTTACTTTCAGTACGACGCTGTACCAGAATTTTCCCCATACCATCATGCACCACAATATAGGTAGCACGATGGCGCAGACGTTGAGCACGCATTTGTTGACGACTGGACTGAGCAATCACTTCATTTTGCTCATCAACAATATCAACCCATTCCGTGCTCACTGTTGGATTTTGCTCCACCATCCTCTGAAACCTTCTATCTGGGCGCGACGATAAGCGCGCATTTGTTGATCAAGTGTTTTTCAAAAACAACATTATAAGTATGTGTAAAACGCGTATTTTTAACCGACGATAACCCTCGGCGTTTAAAACTCATCGGTTAAAACCAACCGGGCAAGAGGTTTATCATCTTGTAGGGTCAAAACCTGCAACTCACCTTGATCCAACATGCCGTAGCTCGCTGGATTACCGCCTTTAGGAATACTGACCGAGCCGGGATTGAAACAAAAAACATCACCCTGTAGCTGAGCCTGCGGCAGATGTGTATGACCATAAACCAAGACATCCCCGCAACGCAATGGAGGACGTTCCGCAGGATGATAAAGGTGACCGTGGGTTAAAAACAACCGTCTTTCCGGTAAAATAATCTGCTGCCAGGGTGCCATCATCGGAAAGTTGAGCAACATCTGATCCACTTCACTGTCACAGTTTCCCCGCACGGCAATAATCCGATCAGCGTAAGCGTTAAGTTGCTCGGCAACCTGCGCCGGCTGATAGCCTTCCGGCAAAGCATTACGCGGCCCGTGGTTGAGCAAATCACCTAACAAAACCAGCCACTGCGCACCGCTACGGTTAAAAATTTCCAATACTTTATCGGTTGCAGTAAGCGAACCATGTAGATCAGAAGCAAACATTAACTTCATGGCATCACCTTATTTTTGATCATCAGCAACGGCGTCTGGCAGGTTATCGCCGTCTCAGCCCTCATTAATAAATACGGCCTAGTTTAACATTCAATAATTGAGATTATTCCGAGAATAAACGACTTATTACCAGCGCATTGAGTAAAACAGCGCCTTCATTTGTGCAATACCGGTATTATCGTAGAGAAAATCGTCAGTTGGTGCAGGAAAGTTAACCGCATAACTTAACGACCTGTTAGCGGGGTGTTTGGGTCAGTTCATCCAAAGTCAGAGAGTTAAATAAATAACCCTGCATGGCATCAATATTACTGCCCTGCAATTGCTCGGATTCGATCTGATTTTCTACGCCAACAACGATAACGCCTTCGCAGTATTTTTTGACGTTATTAATCAGAATTGGGAAGGTGTGCTTATTATGCTGCCAGAAAAAGTGCTTATCAATTTTGACATATTCGAAGATATTGGCCGTCACCGCGTTCAGACTGGAATCTCCGCGTCCAAGATCGTCTAACCATAGTGGATAGAGTTTAACCAAGTCTCGCAGCAACGGATTGTTGTTACCATCGGATAAATTGGAGAAAGTCTCCATTAATTCCAGACGCAAAAACGGCATGGTATTTAGTAACGCCTGCAATTCGCTGTCTCTGACAATAATTCCTGCCGTATCAAAATCAATATTGATGGAAAGCAGTACCTGATTATCGATAAACCACTGGCTATACTTCTGCGCTGCCAACAGCTGATCGCGGAACAGTTTTCCTTTCCCCTCGCTGTCTAACTCGTTAAAAAAATCTTCCGGATTAATCGGTAAATCCAAAGGTTTTGTCGTAAAACGGCTGAGCAATTCAGCAGCGAGTAGGCTGCCATCCTTCCTGTATATCGGCTCACATACATAAGAGCAGTTAATCTCAATATTGAGTTTCATGTGTACTTAAGCTCCCTCGACACAGTGTTTCCACTCTAGCAGAAATCCTGCAAGCAAGTATAAATAAGGGGACTCGTCATATTTATGGCTAAATTGTGCCCCAGCGTTGAAGTGATTTTGATTCAGGTAACCTATCAAAGTCACACTGAATTCTCTTATTTACTGTAGATTTGTGGACAATACGTAGATCAATTTATCTTCACTTATTCACTCTCAGTTTGTTACCTTGTTTCCATGTGCCTGAGCCTGTTTTGGTGTTAAAAAACAAATGAAGTCGTTATTTCCCCCTGTCTGATGTCGCTTTGGAGAATGTTATGATCGATCTCTATTACGCCCCAACCCCTAACGGACACAAGATCACCCTGTTTTTAGAGGAAGCTGGACTACCTTATAATCTTCACCGGATAAATATTAGCGCCGGCGATCAGTTCAAACCGGATTTTCTCGCTATATCACCGAATAATAAGATCCCGGCAATTGTCGATCATCGTCCAGACGGCGGCGGCGATCCCATCAGTATTTTTGAATCCGGCGCAATCTTGCTGTATCTGGCTGAAAAGAGTGGTAAATTTCTAAGCGCTGAGCTACGTGAACACACGGCAACCTTGCAATGGCTGTTCTGGCAGGTCGGCGGTTTTGGCCCTATGCTCGGCCAAAATCATCACTTCAGCATTTATGCTTCCGAAAAAATACCTTACGCCATTGAACGCTATCAGAAAGAAACCCAGCGCTTGTACGGTGTGTTAGATACCCAACTGCAAAAACACGCCTACCTGGCCGGTGAAAATTACAGTATTGCCGATATCGCCACTTATCCTTGGGTTGTTTCCCATAAAAATCAGAATATCGATTTGGCCGACTATCCCGCCGTCGAACGCTGGTTCCAGAGCATTGCCAGCCGCCCGGCAACGCTACGCGCCTATGAGCTAGCCAAAGCCAGCTAAGTTGCCATCAATGCCCCGCAGTGGGGCATTTATACCTCATATCAGAAAATCCCCTACACAGACACCGGCAAGCTGATGACTTCGCAGACCGCGTTGCCTGCTCTATTTCGAACTCAGGCTTGCTATTTCACCGCGCTGGCAGCTCATCGCTTTCTCGCTCATACTCATTCGCCAATACCTATAAAGTGTTATCGGCAGCGAAAGTAAAGAGATAAGTCATTAATCGAATATTTTGAGCAATCCAGTGATTTTCTCTGGAATGCCTCGTTTTATCCGTTTCTTCGCGGTTTATTAATCGAAATATCATTTGGTTACTGGCCATTTATCGCCGCAGCCTGTTAGAAATAATTCACTCAGGATGTGCTCTCTATCGTGGGATAAATGCCCCGGATCGCCTATGCTAAAAGAGCGCGAAAAAGACTTTTTACTCAGATTTTCCGCAGACAAACTGATGTGATGATTAGATCATCAGGAACTGCGCCGAGGGTGAAACTGGGCCAGAGATAAACGGAGGTTTACCATGCGTATCTTGATAACCGGCGCAACAGGGCTGATCGGCCGCAGCCTGACCCAGCGACTGCTAAGCCTCTCGCACACCGTGACCGTGCTGAGCCGCGATCCCGAGCGCGCTAAACGGGTGTTAGGTCAACAGGTTACCTGCTGGTCTACGCTAGATGACCGACAGAACCTCGATGACTTTGATGCGGTAATTAACCTCGCCGGTGAACCTATTGCAGATAAGCACTGGACGGCGCAGCAAAAAGAACGTCTGTGCCAAAGCCGCTGGCAAATAACCGAGCGTATCGCCAATCTGATTAAAGCCGGTCAGCAACCGCCTAAAGTGCTAATTTCTGGCTCTGCCGTGGGTTTTTACGGCGATCAGGGCGACTCTTTTGTCACTGAGGAAGAAACTCCTCATGATGAATTTACCCATCAGCTTTGCCAACGTTGGGAAAATCTGGCGTTGGCGGCAGAAAGCCCGCAGACGCGCGTGTGTTTGTTGCGTACCGGCGTAGTGCTGGCTGCCGACGGAGGTGCCCTGGCAAAAATGTTGCCGATTTTCCGGCTGGGCTTGGGCGGACCTATCGGAGATGGACGCCAATATCTGCCATGGATTCATCTGGATGATATGGTCAATGGCATTCATTACCTGCTAACCAGCGACGAGCTGCACGGCCCGTTCAATATGGTTGCGCCTTATCCGGTACATAATGAGCAGTTCAGCGCCACGCTGGGGGACGTATTGAATCGCCCGGCCTTTATGCGCGTCCCTGCCACCGTTATCCGGCTACTGATGGGAGAATCCGCGGTATTGGTGTTAGGCAGCCAAAGAGCATTGCCGAAACGTATAGAAGAGGCTGGTTTCGGTTTCCGTTATTTTGATTTGGAAGAGGCGCTGCGAGATGTGCTGCAAAAGCCGCTTCCTCGTCCGCACCTCTAATTATCCATTTTTTTGATTATTTCAATGCGCCTGAAAGAAACTGTTTCAGGCGCGCACTTTGCGGATTACCGAACAATTCGGCCGGTGGCCCTTCTTCCTCAATAACACCTTTATGCAGAAATATCACATGGTTGGAAACGTGGCGGGCAAACTCCATTTCATGAGTCACGACCACCATGGTTTTCCCTTCTTCCGCCAGTTTTTGCATAATTCGCAGCACTTCTCCTACTAACTCAGGATCCAGCGCCGAAGTCGGTTCGTCAAATAGCAAAACATCCGGCTCCATCGCCAGCGCCCGCGCAATGGAAACCCGCTGCTGCTGGCCGCCAGACAGATGAACCGGATACTTTTGCCGCGCCCGTTCATCAATGCCAACCTTATCCAGATAGCGAATCGCTCTCTCCTTCGCCACCGATTTGCTCAGGCCGAGCACCTGAATTGGCGCTTCCATAACGTTCTCCAGCACCGTCATATGGCTCCACAGATTAAAATGCTGGAATACCATCGTCAGGCGGGTACGCAACAGTTGCAGCTGTTTTTTATCGAATACTTTCAGTTGCCCGTCTTTATCACGAACTAACTTTATGTCTTGATTATTCACGCTAATCGAACCTTCACTGGGTTTTTCCAGAAAGTTGATACAGCGTAAAAAGGTGCTTTTCCCCGATCCTGATGATCCAATAATGGAAATCACGTCACCGGCTTTCGCCGATAGCGATACGCCTTTTAATACTTCATGCTCGCCATAGTGCTTATGCAGCTCGATCACGGCTAATTTGGTTTCGGATGTTGTTATCATCATTCTCTCCGTACTTGGCGCCAGCGGGGAGCCTGCGCATCCCTGATTTAAAATGCCCCATCCCGTAGCCCCGACGGGATAAACCTTTAATGCGTCGACTGCGGCTTAATATGTGCCAACCAACGCTTTTCCGCCTGACGAAACAGGCTGATCAAACCAAATGAAATTATCAGATACAGCGCCGCCGCGATGCCAAAAGCGTAAAAAGGTTGATAGGTCGCGGCGTTGATATCCCGCGCGATTTTCAGGATATCCGGTACGGTGGCGGTAAAAGCCAGCGCCGTGGAGTGCAGCATCAAAATGACTTCGTTACTGTAAGCCGGTAAGGCGATACGCAGCGCCGAAGGTAAAATAATGCAGCGGTAGAGCTTAAATCGGGAAAAACCATAGGCATTCGCCGCTTCAATTTCCCCCTGCGGCACCGCCCGGATGGCTCCGGCAAAGATTTCCGTGGTGTAGGCACAGGTATTCAGCGTCAGCGCCAGAATGGTGCAATTCAGCCCGCTGCGGAAAAAGGCGTTTAAAAACTCGCTGCCGCGCACAATTTCTAGGCTGTACATACCGGAGTAAAACACCAAAAGCTGTACGTAGAGAGGCGTACCGCGAAAGATATAGGTGAAGAACCATACCGGCAGGCTAATCGCGCGATTTGGTGAAACCCGCGCTACAGCCAGCGGAATCGCCAGCAGCCCGCCCATCACCACCGAAGAAATCAGCAGCCACAGCGTTATCGCCACGCCGGTAAAACGGTAGCCATCGCTCCAAAGCAGTGACTGCCAGTATTGATGCAGAATATCCATCATAGCTCAGCCCTCTTCACACCTTGAGAATAACGGCGTTCCAGCCACCACAGCACACCATTGGATAACGTGGTGAAGATCAGATAAACCGCACCGGCCACCATAGCAAAGAAGAACGGCTCGTAAGTCCCTTTACCCGCCAGTTGCGTGGCTTTAACCACATCGTTTAAACCCAGAATGGAGACCAAGGCCGTTGCTTTTAGGATCACCTGCCAGTTATTACCAATGCCGGGCAAGGCGTAGCGCATCATGGCGGGAAACATAATCCTACGGAATATCTTGCTGTGGGAAAAACCGAAAGCAGTCGCCGCCTCGATTTGCCCACGGGGAACGGCCATATAGGCACCGCGGAAGGTTTCGGTAAAATACGCGCCGTAAATAAAACCCAACGTGATAATACCGGCAGATAATGGATCAATATCGATCTGACTGAATCCCAGAGATTCAGTGATGGAATTTAAGATGATCTGCAAACCGTAAAAGATGAGCAGCATTAAGACCAAATCAGGCACCCCGCGAATCAGGGTGGTGTAACACTCAAATACGCCGGACAACAAGCGATTAGCGGATAATTTCCCCCCAGCGCCCACCATGCCTATCACCAAGGCCAGCAGCACCGAGCACAACGCTAATTCCAGCGTCACCAGCGCACCATCAAATATCAGTTTGGAATATCCATCCAGCATCGGTTTTTCCTGCTATCACTGAGTGTGGGTCTGGTTGGTTGTCAGAAATTGCCTCTGCCATTGCGGCAGAGGCTGAGCAACCTGTCGGTAAAACTAGTCGTAAACGTTAAAATCGAAGTATTTCTTCGCCAGCTTGTCGTAAGTGCCGTCTTTGCGCATTTCGGCAAAGGCTTTATCCAGCGCCGCTTTCAGTTCGGTATCATCTTTACGTAAGCCCATACCAGTACCCACGCCGAAGAATTTGTCATCTTTTACCGAAGGACCGGCAAAGGCATAATCTTTGCCGCCTTTTTGCTTCAGGAAGCCTTCGCTAGCTGCCACTTCATCCTGGAAGGCCGCGTCGATACGACCAGAAGCCAGATCGGCATAAATCAGATCCTGATTCTGATAAGCCACCACATCTACCCCTTTGGGCTGCCATAAAGCATTGGCAAACGCTTCCTGGGTTGAACCTTGCAATACCCCAATGCGCTTGCCTTTCAGAGATTCCAGCGTGGGTTGAATGGTCGAGCCTTTCTGGGCAATCAGGCGAGAGTTCGCCGCGTAGAGTTTGTCAGTGAAGGCAATTTCTTTCTGTCGTTTCTCAGTAATGGACAAGGATGCGATGATGGCATCGATTTTTTTCGCTTTCAGAGAGGGGATCAGCGCATCGAAATCGCTGTCGACAAAGGTGCATTTAGTATCAATGCGATTACAGAGTTCTTTCGCTAAATCAATATCGAAACCCACCAACTCACCGCTGGCATTTTTAGACGAGAATGGCGCATAAGTAGGATCGGTGCCTACTTTCAACGTCTTAGGTATGGCAGCAAAGGCGCTGCTGGCGGTTGCCAGAGCCAGTACCATAGAAATGGCCAATATCTGCTTTTTCATACATTACCCTCAAATTGATTTTCGATGCCACGGAGTACGTTGCTATTTTGTCGTCCCTGAGCTTTCGTAAATCAATTTGCAGTAATCGTGCCAGTAATGACGAATAATGAAAGGATTTCCATCAGTCCCATTATCAGCGCGATAACCACTAAAATCGACAGTTCGAAAGACGTCAGCGCCCGCAAACAGGACAAAATGCGAAATTCGTCCAACTACGCAGGAAACTAAGCAGGATCATTGTGGTGCATAATCTGTTTAATTTTAGTGCGATGTTGCACAAATGTATCAATTTGGGGAAATATTGTTAATTTGAGCCTTGCCAACGAACAAACAGATCCTGAGGCAATTCGATATCAAACTGATCTATTACCCGATTAACGGTTTGGTCGATAATATCCTGTACGCTGGTTGGCCGATGATAGAAAGCCGGCACCGGCGGCATAATAACCGCTCCTAATTCAGCAGCTTGTGTCATCAGGCGCAGGTGGCCTAAGTGCAGCGGCGTTTCACGCACGCACAGGACTAGCGGGCGGCGTTCTTTCAGCACAACGTCGGCAGCACGCGTGAGCAGTCCGTCGGTATAGCTATGTACAATGCCGGATAGGGTTTTGATCGAGCACGGTAGAATCACCATGCCTGTGGTTTTATAGGAACCGGAGGAAATAGTGGCAGCAATGTCTCGGGCATCGTGAACCACGTCGGCCAGCGCCTGTACATCTCGCAGGCTCAGATCCGTTTCCAGCGCCAAAGTTTGCCGGGCAGCATTACTGATAATCAGGTGGGTTTCCACATCAGCGACGCTTTGCAGCACCTGTAATAGCCGAACGCCGTAAATCGCCCCGCTAGCGCCGGAAATACCGATAATAAGTCGCCTCATGAAGAACTGCCTCAAACTGGCCGCGTATTCAAAGAAAAATGCGGAAAAATAATGGAATAGGGACAAACTGTGCCGTATCACAGAAATATTAGCAAGATATGACAAAAAAAGGTGCACCGCTTTGATTAGCCGGTTGCACCTTTTTAATACCCAGAAAGCCCCTTGGCACTTAACGCTGCAACGCTACTGAACCAGCGAAATAGCGTGCGGAGAATTACCCCTCGTTATGCATCTCAAGGTTTTCTGCTTCATTTTGACTACGCAACGCCTGAGCGTCATCGCTACGTAAAGACTCCAGATATTCCAGATAGCTCTGATCGACGTCTTTAGTGACGTAAATGCCGTTAAATACCGAGCATTCGAACTGAGTAATATCCGGATTGTCTTCACCTACCGCGTCAATCAAATCGCTTAAGTCCTGGAAAATCAGGGCATCGGCGCCGATCAGCTGTTTGATTTCGTCAACCTCACGTCCGTGAGCAATCAGCTCATTGGCACTCGGCATATCAATGCCATAAACGTTAGGGAAACGAATTTCTGGCGCAGCGGAAGCAAAGTAAACTTTCTTCGCTCCGGCTTCGCGAGCCATTTCCACGATCTGTTCGGACGTAGTGCCACGCACGATGGAATCATCCACCAGCAGCACGTTTTTATCCCGGAACTCGGCGCGGTTGGCGTTCAGTTTACGGCGCACAGACTTACGGCGTTCCTGCTGCCCCGGCATGATAAAGGTACGGCCCACATAGCGGTTTTTAACAAAACCCTGGCGATACGGTTTATCCAGAATACGGGCGATTTCTAACGCGATATCGCAGGAAGTTTCAGGAATCGGAATAACAACGTCGATATCCAGATCTTCCCATTCCTTGGCAATTTTAGCCCCTAACTTCTGACCCATGCGTACACGGGCGCTGTAGACCGAGATTTTATCGATAAAGGAATCAGGGCGAGCAAAATAGACATACTCGAACAAGCAAGGATTGTACTTAGGATTTTCTGCGCACTGGCGAGTAAACAACTGGCCTTTTTCGGTGATATACACCGCTTCGCCCGGAGCCACATCACGCAGAAATTCAAAGCCTAGCGTATCCAGCGCCACACTTTCAGAGGCAACCATATACTCATTACGGCCATCAACCAGGGTGCGTTTACCAATCACCAAAGGGCGAATACCGTTCGGATCGCGGAAAGCAACCATACCGTGGCCTATGATCATCGCTACGCAGGCATAAGCACCGCGAATAAGCTGATGCATGGCGGCAACGGCAGCAAAAATATTGTCTGTTTCCAACGGATAATGTTGGAAGCGATCCAGTTCGCTGGCGAAGATATTTAGCAGAATTTCTGAATCAGAAGTGGTATTCACATGACGGCGGGAGACTTCGAACAACTGCTTTCTCAGCTGGTGAGCGTTAGTCAGATTGCCGTTGTGAGCCAGCGTAATACCAAACGGTGAGTTAACGTAGAAAGGCTGGGCCTCAGAGGCGCTGGAGCTGCCGGCGGTTGGGTAGCGGACGTGACCAATGCCCATATTTCCCTGCAGCCGGAGCATATGCCGGGTTTCAAAAACATCCTTCACCAAACCGTTCGCTTTACGCAGACGGAATCCATTATTGGCATCAATGGTGACGATGCCTGCGGCATCCTGACCTCGGTGCTGAAGCACCGTTAACGCATCATAAATCGACTGGTTTACCGGTGTAAAACCGGCGATACCGACAATACCGCACATGTGTCTTTCCTCATAAGCCGCTCCGAATCGGTAATTGATTCGGCAAGAAACTCGACGTGCTCTGCAGGTAGTCAAAGAACCACCTGATGATATAACTGAACTGCGGAATCAACTGCGACTGTTTCCAGTCTTCACTTTGTGAGAAGCCGGTAAAGGTATCCAGAAAGAACAGCATGGCGGCAACGATCAACACACCTCGCAGTGCGCCGAAACAGATCCCCAACACTCTGTCCGTTCCCGATAACCCGGTACGCTCAACCAGCGAGCCAATCACGTAGTTAACAATTGCTCCGACGATCAATGTCGCAATGAACAAGATGCCGATCGCGATGCCATTGCGTACGAGTTCGTCTTCAAAACGCGTGAAGTAAATGGCAAGATAAGCATAAAAATGGCTGGCAACAAAAAACGCACATCCCCATGTCACAAGTGACAATGCTTCACGGACAAAACCCCGGATCAAGCTGACTAAAGCAGAAAACCCGATAATTCCTATAATGACGTAATCAATCCAAACCATGACTATTCCAATGATGAAATCGCCCCTACATCCTGTTCGCGGCGAATTCTAACAGAAAAAGAAAACGTTTGCGTAGGGGAATTCCTGCGCTCCGATAAATAAAGTGCGGCGATTTTAAAAACAACAATCGCCGCACAAACTTAGCTATAACCCCTTGCCAGCCGTCGTTCTACCGCGGCGGGACAAGGGTAAATCACTTTAGCGGCCGGTATTGTATGCCTTAACCTGCCCGTTCAGGCCGCTTAGGGCATTCAGTTCAGGCAACGCCGATTGCAAATTCTGCTTTGAAGCATCCGGGCCAACGAATACGCGGGTAATTTCACCCTGAACCGGCGTAGCCGGCACGGTATAGGCGCGATGACCCGATAAGCGTAACTTCGCTACGATCTCATTCACTTTGGCCGCGTTTTTCAGCGCCCCCAGTTGAACCACATAGGCCTGTCCTGTCGGCGCTTTTTCTTCCACTTTCGCCTCAGGTTTGGTTTCTATCGGCTTAACTTCAGGCTTAGGTTTCACCTCAACCGGTTTAGGCGCGGCCTGTTTCTTCTCTATTGGTTTAACTTCTATCGGTTTAACTTCTATCGGCTTAACCTCTACCGGTTTTGGCGGTACAGGCTTAGTTTCAATAGGCTTACTGACGACCAGTGGCGGAGTTGCAACGCTACCTGCATCGTTAGCTGCCTGAGAGGCTGATTCTTCACCTTTATTGGCTCCGAGGGCTTCCGCTGCACCTTCTGGCGGCTGCGTCGGTAAAGGCTGGTTCACCGGCGGCACCACGTCGATTTCTTCCGCATCGCCGGGCTTAGGTACTAATGGAATAGCGGCAAACTCATCCTCATAATGCTTTTTCTTACCATCCAGCAAACCGGGTAATAAAATGACGCCCAGCGCCACCAAAATGACGGTACCCACTAAACGGTTCTGGAATTTACTGGCCACTCACACTCCCCGTTTTCAATGCTTCCATCACATGAGCCACGGTAAGGAAAGACCCACACACGATAACCACGTCTTCCGCTGTCGCATCCTGCATGGCCTGACGCCACGCCGTTGCCACATCGGTAAATTGCCGCGATGCTTCAAGATGCTGCGCCAAAGCTGCCACGCTGGCTCCCCGCGGCCCTTCCAGCGGCGCACAGTACCATTCATCAACCTGCGGGCTTAAACACGCCAGCGTACCTGGGATATCTTTATCCGCCAGCATCCCCACTACCGCGCGAACTTTACCCTGGGTCGCCGGTAATTGAGACAGGCGATCGGCGAGATAACCGGCGGCATGAGGATTGTGAGCAACGTCCAGAATCAGCATAGGTCGTTCACTGACAATTTGGAAACGCCCCGGTAACTGCGCCGCGATCAGCCCCTGACGGATAGCTTCCTCAGCGATCTGGAGCGGCGAATAGTGCAATACCGCCAACGCCGTGGCTGCATTAGCCAAGGGGACGTTTGGCAACGGCAGATCCTTTAGTTCAGAGGCTCCGCACTGCCAGTTCCAGCTAGAATCCTGTTGGCTAAATTTCCAGGCTTCATCGCGGCGATACAAATGCGCGCCCAACTCTTTAGCTACAGCGGCGATGGAGTTTGGCATATCCGGCTCGCCGACCACCGCAGGCTTACCGGCGCGGAATACGCCGGCTTTCTCGCGACCGATACTTTCGCGATCTGCACCCAGCCAGTCGGTATGATCCAACGCAATACTGGTTACGCCCGCGACGTCTGAATCCACAATATTGGTTGCATCCAGACGCCCACCCAACCCAACTTCCAGAATCACCACGTCCAGTTTTGCCTGTTTAAACAGATGCAAAGCGGATAGCGTGCTGAATTCAAAATAAGTCAGGGAAATGTCGCCGCGACCGGCTTCGATATAGGCAAAAGATTGGCTATGTTCAGATTCAGGCAACTCATGGCCTTGAATGCGAACCCGCTCGGTGTATTCCAGCAAATGTGGGGAACTGTAGACGCCCACTCGTAAACCGGCGGCGAGTAAAATCGCTTCCAGCGTACAGCAAGTGGTGCCTTTACCGTTGGTACCGGCGATGGTGAAAACGATAGGCGCCGGCTTTAGCAGTTCGAGCCGCTCGGCAACCTGTTTGATACGCTCCAGACCCATATCAATGGCCTGAAAATGTAAACGCTCAAGATAGTAAAGCCACGCGGCTAAAGGCGACGTGGCTTGGGGGATTTGATGATTATTCATGAGTCCCGTCACTGGCCTTGGATTCATTCCATGGTGTTCGCCAGGCAGAACGCCTGACAGACGCCGGTTAAATTACCCTGTGGTTAATCAACCTTTAGCTCGCAATTTCTGTCAGCGATAATCGGGCATCACTCGGTAAAAGTGATGCCCGCAGGCCGAATTAGCCTTCTACTGCATCGTCGTTTTCGACTACGACAGTTTTGGCTTCAGCCACGATAGGCTGCGGCTGGTTGGTCAGTTTAGACAGAATGCTGGCCAAGGTTTCACGCATGACCGGACGGCGAACGATCATATCAATCGCGCCTTTCTCGATCAGGAATTCACTGCGTTGGAAGCCCGGTGGCAGCTTCTCGCGCACGGTCTGCTCGATAACACGCGGGCCGGCAAAGCCGATCAGCGCTTTTGGCTCGGCTATATTAATATCACCCAGCATCGCCAGGCTGGCGGAAACGCCCCCCATGGTCGGATCGGTCAGAACAGAAATGTAAGGCAAGCCGCGCTCTTGCATTTTTGCCAACGCCGCACTGGTTTTTGCCATCTGCATCAATGACATCAACGCTTCCTGCATACGGGCGCCGCCGCTGGAGGAGAAGCAGACCAAAGGGCAATTGTCTTCCAATGCCTGTTCTACCGCGCGGACAAAACGTGCGCCCACTACGGAAGCCATTGAACCGCCCATAAAAGCGAATTCAAAGGAAGCCGCAACGATAGGCATACCGTACAAAGTGCCTTTCATTGCGACCAATGCGTCTTTTTCACCGGTTTCTTTCTGCGCTGCAGAAAGGCGATCTTTATACTTTTTGGAATCCTTAAACTTCAGGATATCCTTCGGCTCCAGTTCGCTGCCCAGTTCAACTTCACTGCCTGCATCCAACAATGTATGTAAACGCTGACGCGCCGACATACGCATGTGGTGATCACACTTAGGACAAACTTCCAGATTACGCTCTAGCTCGGCGCGGTACAGAACCTGCCCACAGCTATCGCATTTTGTCCACACCCCTTCAGGTATACTCGCTTTACGGGTTTGCGTGATGTTGCTTTTGTTAAGAATTCGTTCAATCCAGCTCATCGATGACCTTTCTGTTTGAACCTGGCCGATGCCAGTCCGCTGTTCATGCTGTAACCATCTCCCTGAAAACACTGCCAACAAAAAGTGCCCAAACACCACGCCAACGAAGCGTGATTAGGCACAGGTTCTCGGAGTGTCCGCAGGAACAGACCATTAATGTTACACATTAAACCATATTGGCCCGACACTGTGGATAAAAAACTGGTCGAACCCTTGGTTACTGCAACATTTTTACTTATTTTTCTGGCGGGTAGCCGCGCGGCGATGCCGCCAAACCTCAATAACACCCGGCAAAATGGAAACAACAATAATCACTACTATCAGTAATTTCAGATTGTTCTGCACAAAAGGCACGTTTCCGAAAATATAACCAGCATAGGTGAATAATAACACCCATACCAACGCCCCTATCACGTTATACGCCGCAAAGTGACGATAGGACATTTTACCCATACCGGCGACAAACGGCGCAAATGTGCGCACGATAGGAACAAATCGAGCCAAAATAATCGCTTTCCCGCCATGTTTCTCATAAAACTGGTGAGTTTTATCCAGATAGGCGCGTCGGAATATTTTCGAATCAGGATTGCTGAACAGCTTTTCACCAAATACGCGGCCAATAGTGTAGTTAACCGCATCACCGATAATTGCGGCGATCACCATTAAAACCACCATGGTATGTACATTGAGATCGTTGGTTGGCAATGCAGCCAGCGTGCCAGCGACGAACAGCAGGGAATCCCCTGGTAGGAACGGCGTCACAACCAGACCGGTTTCACAGAATAAAATCAGAAACAGGATGCCATAAACCCAAATACCGTACTGCGCTACCAACTCTGCCAGATGGACATCAATATGCAGAATAAAATCAATAACGAACCGTATGAATTCCATAAACACTCTCAATTAGCGAGCGCACCGCCGCCCACCTGAATCAGGTAGATGAGTTGCTCTAAATATATTGACTAGTCGCCCGGACACTATTCTCAACCCAAAGTCTTTCTTAGCCAAAAGTTATTCTCAGCTAAAAACCATGCTTAGCTAAAAGCTTTTCACAGCTAAGAACTCATCGTCAGCCAAAAACAACGGCCCCATAGGTACCTGAGGTAAATCAAAATGTTCCGGATAATCTACCGCCACTAAATATAACCCTTCGGCCTTCGCCGTTGCCGCCGCTTTGGTTCGATCTTTCAGCGCCAATAGCTCCGCAATCCAGTTTTCGTCTTGATTACCGCATCCAACCTCAATCAAGCTGCCAACGATATTTCGCACCATATGATGAACAAATGCGTTGGCCTTGATATCTACCACGATATAAGCGCCCTGTCGGGAAACTTTTACATGTTTTACATTTCGCCACGGCGTGCGGGACTGGCATTGCACCGCTCTGAACGAGGTAAAATCGTTTTCCCCCAACAGCGCCTGCGCCGCGCGCGCCATTTTTTCCGCATCCAACGGCATATAGCAGTGGGTCACGCCCTGCGCCAAAATAGCCGGACGATAGCGATGGTTATAAATCACATAACGATAGCGACGCGCGGTAGCGCTGAAACGCGCGTGGAAATCTTCACTGACGGTTTTTACCCAGCGCACCGCGATATCCGGTGGCAAATGGGTATTGACGCCCATGGTCCAGGCCGCATCTTTTCGCACCGCTGAGGTGACAAAATGTACTACCTGACCGGTTGCATGCACGCCTGCGTCAGTACGACCGGCGCACTGCACGGTGATAGGCTCGTTGGCCACTCGGGTCAACGCCGCTTCCAGACAGGCCTGCACGCTGGCCACTTCTTGCTGACGCTGCCAGCCAAAGTAGCGGCTGCCGTTGTATTCAATGCCCAGCGCGATCTTCAGACCCGCCGCCTGCTCCGGCTGCGGGGATAATTCAAGCTCAGACATTAGTACAGTTGCTCCTGCAACAGGCGCTCTGCGGTTTCGATTGCCATCAGCGCGCCGCCGAAGCGAATATTGTCGGCAACGGACCAGAATTGCAGAATCTCAGGAATACCGTAATCGTTACGCACACAACCAATACTCAGATAGTTGCTGCCAGAAGCATCGCTAACCTGCGTTGGGAAATCATCTTCTTCCGTCAACTGAATATCTTCACAGCTTTCCAGTTCACTGCGAGCTTCATCAGAAGCGATAGGACGCAAGGCTTCCAAATGAACCACTTGTGCATGACCGTAGAAAACCGGCGACTGAATGCAACTGACGGAAATCGGCAGGCCTTCGTCTTGCAGCACTTTGCGCACCTGATCGACCAAGCGGCGCTCTTCACGCACGCTGCCCTCTTCGTCCGCCAGCAGTGGCAAGACGTTAAACGCCAGCTGTTTCGGGAAGATAGCAGCTTCAGCCGGAATACCGTTCAGCAATTTGGCACTTTGACCGGCTAAATCATCCACGGCGGCTTTGCCGTGAGCAGAAGCCGAAATCAGGCTGGTAACGTGTAAACGGGACAAACCGGCCTGCTCGGTCAGCGGTTTGATTGCCGTCAGTAACTGGCTAGTGAGGCTATCGGCTACCGCTACGATATTACGGTTACGATAATCGGCCAGAACCTGCGGATTGACGCTTGGCACCACCAGCGGAACGTCGGGTTCCATGGCGAACAGGCCGCTGCTATCAATCACCAGACAACCGGAGTTACCGGCGTCCTCCGCATACAGCGCAGAGGCTTCGCTGCCTGCCACAAAGAAGGCCAACTGGGCCTGCGACCAGTCAAACTCTGCCACATTTTCCACCAGCAGGCTTTTGCCATTGAAACGCACCGTGGCTCCGGCGCTACGCTCGCTGGCCAGAGGATACAATTCACCAACCGGGAACTGGCGCTCTTGTAACAGCTCCAGTAAAGCTTCACCTACTGCGCCCGTCGCTCCTAACAGAGCAATATTCCAGCCGTCAGACATGTTGGTTTTCTCCACAATAATTCGTTCAAATACAAAGAGGCGGTCAATACCGCCTTGATAATCTAAATTCAGGTCATTTGCAGCGTTTAACTCGCTGACAAACTGAAATGCCTACAAAAGCTGAGTCGTGAAGCCCAGTTTTTGCAGTAATTCTGCGCTGGCCTCATCGTCGCACTGTACGCACAACGATGACCATTCACGACGTTCTTGATAATGCTTACGCAGCCGATCAAATTCGCCTTTAATACCGGCAACCTGTCGCAACGGCGCATCATCGCGGCGCACATCATACACCAAGTGCATTAATCGCTTTAATTTGCCTTCATCCAACCCGCCATTTAACCGAATATGGCTAAATTCCGGCTGAGGTAACAATGAGGACAATTCCACCGATTGCGGCTGACCAATATGCCGGCTGAAAGCTTCAAATACCTGCGTGGTGCCGCGCGCCTTGCCTTCCAGCGTATAACCGGCGATATGTGGCGTGCCAATATCCACCCGCGCCAATAGTGGCAGCGATAGCTCTGGCTCAGGTTCCCACACGTCCAATACCACGCTGAGTTTTTTACCTTTTTCCAACGCCTTCAGCAGCGCCGCGTTATCGACGACAGCACCACGACAGGCATTGATCAGAATACGGTTATCCGGCAGTGCGGCCAGCAGCTCGGCCTCCGCCATGTGCAGGCTTTGATAAGGGCCACTTTTGTTTAACGGCGTATGGAAAGTCAGCACATCCGCTTCCCGCACCAGTTTTTCCAACGGCCAGAATTCTTCTGAATCCCCCCGATCCGCACGCGGGGGATCGCACAATAACGTCCGAACGCCTAAGGCTTGCAAGCGCGCATTAAGCCGCGCCCCCACATTACCTACACCAATAATTCCGACGGTTTTATCACGCAGATGGAATCCATCGCGCTCCGCCATCATCATCAGGGCAGAAAAAACGTATTCCACCACCGCGAGAGCATTACAGCCGGGAGCCGCCGAAAAACCGATCCCCTGCTGACGTAGCCAGACCTCATCCACATGATCCGTGCCCGCGGTAGCGGTGCCAACAAAACCGATGCCAGTGCCTTCTAACAATTCCGCGTTGACTTTAGTGACAGAGCGCACCATCAGCGCGTCCGCGTGGGTCAAAGCCTCAAGGGGAATTGGTCGCCCCGGCACCGCCTGCACTTCACCTAAACGCTGGAACAGGTCCTTGGCGTAAGGCATATTTTCATCAACCAGAATTTTCACTTTGCTCTCCGACAGCGCGCTGCCATACCGATGAAAAAGATGGGCGCTATTTTGCCACTGAATGAACTCGAACCCAACGTTATAACTGAGGCTTTCTTCGGAAAATCTATTGTCCGCGCCGATAACGCTCCGGCGTGGTGCCTGAAATTTGCTGGAACATAACAATAAAGGCCGACGCCGAGCTGTATCCCACTTCCAACGCCACGCTATTTACGGTTTTTCCTTGTTCTAATAGAGAAATAGCATGTAAAAACCTCAGTCTTTGCCGCCACTCGCTAAAAGGCATGCCTAATTCCCTCTGGCAGCGGCGAGATAACGTGCGCTCGGTGCTGTAAACCCGTTTAGCCCATTGAGATAACGACGTATTGTCTGACGGACAGCGCTCCAACGCGGATAGAATGGGTGCCAGCAGTTTATCCTGCGAGGTGGGCAAATAAGTGCGTTGTATCGGTGATATTTTCAGTTGGTCGATCAACACCTGCACCAAACGGTGATCCTGCGGCGTCTGCGGCGCAGACATCCCGCGCGTAAAGCAATCTTCCAGAATGACATTAATGATCGGGCTAAAGTTAATCAGACAGGGAGAATCCGGCAGCTCTTTGCATAAATCCAACGCAATATCTATGGCCCGATATTGGGTTGGCCGCCGATTATAGCTAGAGTGCTCCATTCCGCTAGGTATCCATAGGCTGAACTCTGGCGGAGCAAGGAAGCGCTGCCCACCGACGCTCATGGCAACGACGCCAGATTTGACGCAAATTAACTGCCCATATTGATGAGAATGCGGCAAAAACTCCGTATCAGCATTGAGTTCCTCACAACGGAGCAACAGGGTTTTAGGTGGCGCAGCCAGCGCCTTGGGTAGCAAGGAAGAAGCCATCATTGAGACACCATGGTTAATCAGATTGTTGTGGCTAAGGCGTTCGCTACCGAGCAAATGTCTTAATTGCGCTGAATCTTGTCCGATTATCAGTATATATAATAAATCAGACAGGAGTAGACTAGCGTACAAGTTAGTTTAAATGAGAATAGTTATCATGAATGTGCTTTTCCCTCTGTTCGCGGTGATCATTTGGTCGGTCAATGCCGTGGTCAGTAAAATCTCTGCCACGGCTATCGACCCAGCGGCAATCTCTTTCTATCGCTGGTTACTGGCGTTTATCACCCTTACCCCTTTTTTACTCATGGGCGTGATTCGCAACTGGCCGGCGATTAAGGTTTACTGGTGGAAACTGTTCATTCTGGGCCTACTGGGAATGGTGTTGTATCAAAGCCTGGCTTATTATGCGGCACACAGCGTTAGCGCCCTGTTTATGGGGATTCTCAGCTCGCTTATTCCGTTGTTAACCGTATTAATCAGTATTGTCGTACTGCGGGTTGCTCCCACAGTAGGCATCGCTTTAGGCAGTATTTTATCGCTGGGTGGACTGGTGTGGCTGGTGAGCGCTGGCGATCCGGCGCAGTTGCTACAGCACGGTATTGGTCAAGGTGAGGCGATGATGCTGGCGGCCTCTACCTCTTACGCTCTGTACGGCGTACTCACCAAACGCTGGAATATTCAGCTACCTAACTGGCAATCTCTGTACATGCAGATTGTGTTTGGTGTGCTGTTGTTAATCCCTAATTTCCTGCTGGCAAGCGATGTGCAGCTTACCGCGCAAAATATTCCGTTGGTGCTATTTGCTGGTATCCCTGCGTCAATTATCGCGCCTTACCTGTGGATTCACGGCGTGATGCGTTTAGGTGCCAATACCGCATCGATTTTTATGAATCTGACTCCGGTATTCACCGCCATTATTGCCGTAAGCTTCCTGCACGAACAATTACACAGCTATCACCTGATTGGCGGGGGAATTACACTGGCCGGTGTCATTCTGGCGCAACGTCTGCGGATTCCACTACGTAAAACCCCAGCGCCAATTATTGAAATCAAGGTTGAATCAACCACCAATCAGCAAACGAATAAAAGCTAGCTGATTGAAAAACCGGTGCATGCCTTCCAGCCTGGAGCGATTTTTGTTCTGGCTGGGACGGCATATTTTCATTCGCAATACCAATAAATGAAAACTGTTCCGCATTAGCGAAATGTCAGCAAATGAAATTCTCTGCAATACTATTATTTTCACTCTCAACCCTGAACATAGACATCTAATATACTAGTTAATTATCTAATAAAATAATCACTTCTTGAAAGCGTTGTTAATAATGTTTAGCAATAATATCATCTCCACTAATAAATATGAGATGATTACTATGCCAAAAGTGACAAACTTAACGAATAGTACACAACTGGTATTAAAGCCTCTCTCCGATGAAGTGCGTAGTGGATTTGGTTCAAAGCTCCAAAAAATCAATCAAACATCTACACCTTCCTTGTTAAGTAAAACCCAAAAGAATCAAAACAAGAACAAAGACAGTATATTTATAAAATCAATCAATGTATTTAATACATCAAAGAAAAACAAGCTTGGGAATATGAGTAAGTCAATTCATAACTACCATGCATTGGCCAAAAAACACAGAATTGAACAACCATCAACTTCATCAATAGATGACGCGTTGCCAACAAGAATAAAAATAAACGAAAAACTTGATGATGCAACCATCAGTGCTATAGGAAACGACATTAGAAACTGGTTGCAAGAGTATATTGACACCCCTAAAAATCAAGAATTACATATCGGTTATCTGTTAAGCGAAATTAATAATGAAAATAAAGATATTCATAAATATATAGAGCTACCTGAGATTTCAGGGAAAAACATAGTCAGAGTAAGGCATTTACCGACAGAACCGGAAAAAATAGCCGAACTAATTCAACAAATATTAAAAGGTCACGGTAGTGGAACTCTCTCTAATAAATTAGATGATATCTTAAACCAAAATGGCGCACTGAACAGAATATTCAAAATTACCAGAATAGCTAAAGCGTTTAATAGACTTCTGGGTGGAAATATTAAAATAGAAGTACGTAAGCATCCGTTACCAATATCAACCATTGAAGAACCGCAGTTAATTATTAAAGAATTTGTGCCAACTCAAGCTGACATTGAAAAATTGAAAAGTGATATTGAGAATAGTTATAAATTATACTTAACATGTTCTCAAATCAGTAAAATTTTTAAAACCTTATTAAACATAAGGCTTAATGGCAATTACCAATCAGATATAAAAAACACCAACACAATCAACCATACATTAGCCCTTTCTAAAGCAGATATGCTTGAAGGTGATTACCAAACACTAGAAAAAAACAAAAAAAACCATTGACGAGTATACTAACGCTCACTTCAGCAAATTCGATGCTGATTCAGTAGCATTGCTAGAATTAAAAAACCAGCCACCACTATTACTGAGCAGTAAAACAGGATTGCAACCAATCATCAGAGATGCAGTAAACAACTTAAAAATACATAATTCCCCTAAAAGTTTTTGGTGGAAAGTCGCAAGTTTTATTTTCCCTAACAAACACGCTGCTCAGAATGAGAAATATCAAAACATAAGAGATTCATTGATTTATGTATATGAATCAATAAATAAGCTTAAAGATATACAGAAATTTGAAAATGTGGAAAATACGACCTGGCTTCAGGATCTGGTGTGTACCCTATTGCTTCAGGCTACGCCTGAAAGATATTCCATTGGTTTCTTCAAACTCCCCTCACCAGAATATACCGCATGGAATACAAAATTGGCTGAATGGGGGGCTGTTAATTAATGGCGGTTACCAAAGTCTATTCAGGCTACGCCAGTATTGGATAAAAAACTGCACCTTACTCAGTGGATATCCAACTGAATAAGATGCAGTCCAATGTACTATCGGATTTTTACTATCTTAATTTAATCAGAAACTGGCCCACCACAACCGCAGTTTCATACCCCACAAACTGGTCCAGCCGCTGGTGCTGCTGACCATTTCTCCGCGATATAAAATTGCGATGGTCGGAGTAACCCCTATCTGCCATTGGGCAGAGAGTTGCCCCGAAGGATCGTTTACCACCGGCAAACGCTGACCTTTCTTTGCCAGCCACTTTTCTACCTGCTGGTTATCTCCGGAGCGCAGCGCTACGGTCATCACATTTTCCCCTTGAGCAGCCAGGGTGTTCACGCTAGGCGTAGTAAATTTACATACGCCACACCAGCTGGCCCAGAAATATACCAACAGCGGTTTTTCCTCACTCAGCGCTTTCAGAGACACCGGCTGCCCATCCAGAGTGACCAGTGATTCCTCCGCCCAGCTCGGCGGCGCCTGCGGGCTGCGCAGCCAATCCATAGCAACGGTCAACGCCAGCACCACCGCCAGCAGGATTAGCAGCTCACGGCTCCAACGTTTCAGTCGGCTCATTTTTCCGCCTGCGCCAGTTGCGCTTTAACAATTTCTTCTAGTTGATCATAGGATATTGCCCCTGGCACCATTTGGTCGCCGATTAACGTGGCGGGAGTCCCTTGAATACCCAGTTGATCGGCCAGACGCAGGTTAGTCCGCAATACGTTCAGGCTCTGCTCCGTGGGTTCCACCGCAACTACGCCGGTTTTTTTCTCGGCAGCAGCGATGCTCGCTGCATCATGGAAACCTTTTTTCGCCATCAAACGCTGATGAAACGGTAAAAATTGCTCCGGATGCTGTTGCCACAGCGTCAGAGCCACCTGGGCGCTGCGTACTGAACTTTCGCCTTTAAATGGCAACGGCTTGATCACTAAAGCCACCTGAGGATAGGTTTTAACGATCTTTTCCAACAGTGGATCGAAGGTTTTGCAATACGGACAGTTGTAATCGGTAAAGGAAACTAGCGTTAACTTCGGATTTTCCGCTCCCAAACGCGGGCTAGCTGGGTCCTGATACAGATCTTTTTCATTGGCTTTAATCAAGGCGCTCAGTTGCTTACCTTGCTCATCGTTAGCCTTTTGCTGCCACGCATTAACCGATTTTTCCAGAATTTCCGGATTAGAAATCAGAGTTTCTCCGATCAATTCTTTAATACGCAGCTCTTGCTCTGGAGTAAAAGGTGCCGCGAATACCGGCGCAGTTATCAGGGAAAGTACCAACAGAGTGACGATTTTCATGATTTATTTCCTTTAGCGGTGGCTAAAACGTCTAGCAGAGATTCACGGCTTAGCAGAGGGGACAGCACCACGCCCTGCGGGCTATTTGGGCCGTAGATTTGATTGAAAGGCACGGCAACGCTGCCGCGTTTACGTAAGAACGCCGTCATCTCTGGCGAAGGGCGCGTCCAGTCACCGCGTAGAGCGACTACGTCATCCTCCATCAGAGCCTTTTGCACGTCATCGCGCATCAATACGTTGATTTTATTGACTTTGCAGGTCACACACCAGTCAGCGGTCACGTCGACGAAAACCCGCTTGTTTTCCTTCAGCGCCTGCTGAATCGCAGTTTCACTGAGCGGTTGCCATGGCACACGATCGTGCAGCGGTTTACGCCACAGATCCGCGGTTAACGCGCCGACCAGCAACGCCACGCCAATCACTAACAGGCTGATTAGACTGACAATAGCGGCAATACGCACACCATAATGACGCCCAATAGCCAGCAACAAAGCCAACAGGAAAATACCGGCAATAATCCCGGTCCACAGGATGCCGATATGGCTGCTCAACAGGCTGATTAACCACAAACAGGACGCCAGCATTAACAGTCCCAATATCCCCCGCAGATGGTTCATCCAGCGGCCAGGGCGCGGCAGGCACAACGCCAACTTCGGCCAGGCGGCGATCAACAACCAAGGCAGACTCATTCCAACCCCGAGCGCAGTAAAAATGCCCCAAAGTGCCGGAAGCGGAGCGGCGAGCGCAAAAGCCACGGCCGTGCCGAGGAAAGGCGCGGAGCAAGGCGTCGCCAGCAGTGTCGCCAATGCGCCTTGCCAGAAATGCCCACCCAAGCCGTTGCCACCCTGAGTCGCAATGCGGGTCGTCGCCGAGGAAGAAAGTCGCACTTCAAACAGACCAAACAGATTAGCGCTGAATAACGCCGTCACCAGCACCATAAAGCCGATAAACCACGGGCTTTGGAACTGAATCCCCCAGCCGAGGGCGTGGTTGCCAAGACGTAGCGCGGTCATCAGCAACGCCAATAGCCAGAACGAGAAAAGAATTCCCATCGACGAGGAAATAAACTGCAATCGCACGCTACCGCGGCTTTGGTTTTCAACCTGCAAAACCGAGCCTAACTTCATCGCCAGTACCGGGAGTACGCAAGGCATCAGGTTCAGAATCAACCCGCCGGCCAACGCCATCAAAATCCACTGCCAATAGGCGGTGGCGGTATTAGGCAGCGAAACGCTATTCCCCAGTTTAACGGTGGCTTCCTGCGCCACGCCGCCGTCGCTGATCACCAGCGTTAGATTTTTCCCACGCAGATCCGGCGCGCTGTCACCCCAGCCATCGCTAGCCGGAACCCGAACCACCAGTTGCTCACCAGAAATGGCAATCACCGGTTTGCCCAAATCAGCATCATCGAGAGTGTCAAAGAACAGTTCTGGCTGCTGCCAACCCGCACGGCGCTGAGCTAAAATCTGCACTTCACCGTTACCATAACCGGCGGAAATCTCATCGACCAGACCGCTGGTTATCGGCACCTGCCCTAAGGCTTGCGCGAAATCGTAGTCAAAACGCGGATTGGAGCCGGTTTTACTCAGATCCAAACGGAAAGGATAATCCGTCAAAATACAGACGTTGCTACAGGTTGATAGGGTCAGCGTTCCCGATAGCACTGAATCCGACGTACCCGAAATCACTATCGGCAAGGAGACATGCTGTTGATAGCCTTGCGTAGAGATTCCTGATACATCAAAGCGTTGCGGCGTTGGCCAGTGCCATGTCACTTGGGCTGGCGCATGATCCCAACGTATCGACGGTGCAATACCGCCTTCGCCCGGCGAACGCCAATAGGTTTTCCAACCCTTTTCCAACGCGACCGACAGCAATAGGCGCGTATCGCCTTCGGCGGTAGGTTCAGCGCGCAGCCGTACCTTGGCATGGTCATTGAGCGGACTGATGAGCCAACCGCTATCCGCAGCCCACAGACTGGGCAGCCATAGCAGCGAAAGACAGAACAAGGCTGTCTTGAAAATATTGCGCATTACTTTTCTCCAAAAATAGATTAATCACACCAAATCAACTGGCGGAGTCGCTATTCCCGGAAAATGCAAAATCGGAGGTGCACCCTTAATCGACTGGGTGAAATGGCGCGCCGCGGCGGAAACCGCATCACGCACGGAGAGATTGGAACCAATAACAGTAACAATAATCCCAAAGCAAAATACGTCAGCTCAAACAGCACCGTTGGCGCGGCCAAGAGAGATTTAGCACTTAGCTCACAAGGTGCCTGTGACGTTTGCTCGTCGTCAACCGTCTGGCTCAGGGAAGTCAGGCCGAAATTTTGTTCTAACGCGTGCATGCTAGCCATGCGCTGAGTCATACATACTAGTACGACCAGACAAGCCAGACAGAGGAACCATTTTGCAATGCGTTGTTGATGAACCATTTAAGCCCTATTTTTCGTTGTGTACTCATCTTAGCGACATAATTAAGATTATCAATGCCCACAACATAAACATTCATCTAATAAAACCCAAGCCGGACTGTATTGATTGGACAAATTTACAGGTATTATAGCCCCAGCCTGCGCCAATCGCCGGGTAACCATGATTTTATTCCTAGCGAAGGACGGGTGAAATGCAACCTTTAAACGGCTCCGGCGCCCCTATAGCCAGCGATCGCACCACAACCGCTGTGCCGAACAAAACCAGCCCGTTGAACAGCGGTGACGATCAGGCGTTAACTCCGGCTCAGCGTACTACGCTGGAAAAGCTGATCGTACGAATTATGGCGCTCACGCCGGTAAAGTCGGCGGAAATATGGGCTACCCTACGCCACGATTTATCATTAACTAATACCGCAGAGCTGCTGGCACGACATTTTCAGCCGGCGGAACAGTTGCTGCAAACCCGTTTGGGTCAGGCGCAGGAAAATCACGCTAATCACCAGTTACGCCAACAGTTGACCGAACTACTACCTCAAGGGAATAACCGTCAGGCAGTCAGCGACTTTATTCGGCAGAACTTTGGCCATACGGTGCTCAGCCAGCTAAGCCATCAGCAATTACAGCAAGTCTTCGTACTACTGCAATCCGGTACGCTGACCATCCCGCAGCCGCAGCTTGCCGCCGTAACCGATCGCCCGCTATTACCCGCCGAGCACCAAAGCCTGCAATCGCTGGTCACCAAACTCAGCGCTGCAACCGGTGAACAGCCAGCTAAAATCTGGCAAGGGCTATTTGAGATGATTGGTATTAAGCATACCGATCCGCTTCCCGCTCGTCATTTTCAGCTTATGAGCCAGTTCTTACAGACCAAAGTCGCCCTCAGTCAGCAGGCCGCGCCAACGCTAGTAAGCCTGCAAGCCGCATTGAAACAGCCGGTAGATAGCACTGAGCAGAAACTGTTAACCGATTATGCTCAGCATCGTTTTCAGGCCAGCCCAACCACGCCGTTGACTCAGGCTCAGCTTAACGATGTCATTAACGTGCTATTTTCCAACCGCTTGGATCGCGCAATAACGATACAGCGCAGCGACGAACAAGGCCCGATTCAGCCGATTTACAATCCGTTTATCGCCGCACTGCCTGCTCCGTTGCAACCACTGCTGAAAAAGCCCTCGTTGGCCTTTATCGCTTTGATTATCGCCTTCGTCGTATTATTTATACTGTTTATCTGATGATTGGTTGGCTCAGGATTACCCCTGAGTCAGCTACAGCAACACCCAGCCCACCAGCGCTCCCCATAGTAATAACGGCAGTGAAAATGCGTGAAACTTCAGCCAGATACTAGGCTCTTTGGCCATTCTTAAGGCAATAAGATTTGCCATGGAACCAATTGCTAATCCGAAGCCGCCAATATTGACCGCATAAGCCAGCAAAGCACTGGAAGGCACGTAATTTAATAACAGGATCGTCGCGGGCACATTGCTTATGATCTGCGAAGAACCGATTCCAAGCAGATAAATACCCGATGGTGGCAATGTACTGATACCACCAAACAGGCTTTGCAGCGCCGGTAATTCCGTCAATAGTCGAATATCGATAAACATGGCCATAAACACAAAAATCAGGCTCCAGTCGATATAAAACAATACCCGTCTGGCCAGCAGTAATAGCCCGATTGATACCGCCATTAACCCATAAAGACCCCAGCCTAAATCGACGCTAACCACAAACAAAATATACAGCACCAGACAACTCAGTAATAAACCCGATTGATACGGATATTCTGGAGTATCACGACGCTTACTGATTTGACGAGCGGGGAAAAACAGCCAAGTCAGCCCAAATAACGTCATTAACATTGCCGCAGCTAAAGGCAGCATTTGCTGCGTAAAGGTTAAAAATGACAGCTCAGATTGACTCCACAGCAGGATATTTTGTGGATTTCCAATCGGCGTCAGCAACGAACCAGCATTGACCGCAATGGCTGAAAAAATAATTAACCGACTAACCGGCAGCGATGACATTTTTTTTAAGGTCAGAATCAGCGGCACCACGATAAACAGAGCGACATCATTGGTGAGAAATGAGGAAAGCAAAGCCGCTGATAATACCAAAAACAGCGCCATATGCCGTTCAGTGTGGAGTTTATTAATTATCTTACGGCCAATAAAATCAAAATAACCGCTCACCTCTACGCCCTTGGTCAACAGCATAAGTCCCAGCAAGGTAATGATGGTGGTCCAATCGATATAATCAGGGAAAGCGTGAATTTTCTCTGGCATCCAGAGACTCAGTCCAATCCCCACCAGCAGTAAAATATGCAGCAGACGATCGCGTAAAAAAGGTTTAAATAAAGTATTCAGGCCGGTACGCAGAGAAATTGATCCAGTCATAGAAAGCGTTGACCATTGAGAGGAGATTAGCCTCAGCTTAACCGAGAGAGCCGGAGCAGTAAAATACGGCAGGAGTTACTCTCCTGCCGCGAATAGTCGTTTAGATATGAGTATTTTCCTTCATTGCCTGTCGGAAATCGTCCATAGAGCAAAAACCTTGGGCATCAATTGGGCAGCCTTCAATTTCCAACGTGACGCGCTCAGGCGGCGCTTGCAAACTCAGCGGCGTTTTATTGCGAATCTGTTCGGTTGAAAGATAGATATATTCAATCTTCATCAGATCTTTATTATTTTTTGTGTCTTTCCAGCGTTCAAATACTACTTTTCCGCTGATCGGCGTTTTCTCATACTGATTAGGTAATTGATAGTCTTTGGTTTTTATGGCGGCTAGCAAAGAGGCAATATTAGAATCATGCCCTACTAGCACCGCTAATTTAGCTTGCTGCGCCAGTTGCTCATTTGGCGTTTTCTCTCCCACCGGATCTAAAGCAGCATGAATAAAATTAACCAGTTTCTCGGCGGCGTTATCCGCTATTGCCGGTGAACCAAATAAGGTTTCATGATATCGATTTTTTATTTCCTGCAATTGCTTCCACTCTTCCGGCGAAGCAATTCGCCCCCAAGCCACGTCTTTTAGCGGGAAACCCTCATAGTATTGCAGCATAAAGGCGTCAGACGCGCCGGTACCCAACTTCAACGGCCCGGTCATTCCCGGTTCCTTGTTTTGCACCAGTGAAATTACGTTGGGTTGCTCGCTCCAATCACATTTTTTATCCTGCAAACAGGACGGCGAGTTTTTAAAATCCAATATCCGCGACAGTATTTGATAATTTGGCTGCAAACGCTGATTGAGTCCTGCTATACCACCGGGGCCAGCGTGCTGATTAATTGATGCTAATGCCTGAGCTTTAAATTCGGGCGTCACATCCAAGGTAATTATGGGATTAAATACCGGATCCATTTTGCCAATGTCTTTTTGGTGATGCACCGGTACATTACAGCCGGGAAAAGCCCCAAATAGGAAATGCTGAGCCGTATCTATAGTACGTGGCAAACTATTGGCGTAGGTAAATACCTTGCCGTCTCCTGGGCAACCCTGCGCTGTCAGTAATTTATTTTGCACCAGCCACTCGCGGAAGTAACCGCCGAAAATAGCCTCAACTTCCGCGCCTTTTGGCGTTAACAATCCTCCGGGCGTTTCCCATTTCGGCCATTGAAATGGCGTCGCGCTAGACAAAATATCACCATAGTTAACCAACGGCGCACGAATACCGTGGCGGCTCATTACCAATACCTGCTCCAACTGATAACCGTTTTGTTCAGACCGAACATTATTGCCCCGATCCTGCGCTAAGGCCACTTCTGCAGCAGGTAATAACAGGGCAAGCAAAGTTAACGATGCGGCGGTTTTCACTTTTATCATCCCAGGCTCCGAGGTTTAATTTATATAGTTTTGATAATGCTATTTATTTATATATAAATATTACAACGACCATCATAGTTCGGCACTTGCGGCAAAGGTGGAGCCTAATCACAGTTTTACGAATTGCTCCGCGCTATCTGTCCACCTGGTTTTATTACGCCCGACTTTATCAAAAGATAAATTCGATCTGGCTGGCAACGGCTTCACTTTTACTACTGGCAGGAAAATAGATGAAAACTCTTGGTCTGATCGGGGGAATGAGTTGGGAATCCACTATTCCTTATTACCGGATGATTAATCAATATGTTAAGCAACATCTAGGTGGTCTTCATTCGGCAAAAATCGTGCTTTATAGCGTAGATTTTCATGAAGTTGAGCAAATGCAATCATCTGGCGATTGGCAGGCAGCGGCTCGCCTGCTGGCTAATGCTGCAGTGGCTTTAAAAAAAGCCGGTGCCGAAACTATCGTGGTATGTACCAATACCATGCACAAAGTGGCAGATGAGATTGAGGCGGCCAGCGGCTTGCCGTTATTGCACATTGCCGACGCTACTGCGGCGCAGATTAAGCAACAGGGGTTGAAAAAAATTGGGTTACTGGGTACCCGCTATACGATGGAACAGGATTTTTACCGTGGGCGCTTAACCGAAAGGCATAATATCGAGGTCGTGGTGCCTGACGATGCGGATCGGGAAATCGTCAATCGGATTATTTATCAGGAACTTTGTTTAGGTGAAATCAACGAAACATCCAGAGCAGAATACCGCCGGATTATTACCAAACTGGAACAACAAGGCGCCAAGGGTATTATTTTGGGCTGTACTGAGATCACTCTGCTGGTAAACGCTGAAGATGCCTCAGTACCGGTATTTGATACCACCGCCATTCATGCTCAAACCGCCGCTAAATATGCGTTAAGCTAATAACTGGCCGCGAAGATCCCTAAAAGCAAAAGATAATAGCGATGGGGCAACTGATTGCCCCAGCTTAGTTTTACTTTATTGGTCTATCATCACGAAAATCAGTTATAAAGAGAAGAAAATCAATCCTGCGATACCACCAAATAATACCCATTTAATCAGATAGTAAACTCGTCGATTCCAGGCTTTTAATCGTTTACCCACTTTACGTATCGCGTAAATATATTTAAATAACCGATTCACCCCACCAGTACGATCTTCATCACTGTTTGGCGCGGTTGCCGCACTCATTAAATTCCGACCAAACCAATGATTAACCCGCTGCGCCCAGCGATAACGCATCGGCCGCTCTATATCACAAAATAAAATCAGCCGGTTCTTGCCGCTTTTATTCTCGGCAAAATGCAGATAGGTTTCGTCGAACAATACCCCTTCCCCATCCCGCCAGCTATAGGGTTCGCCGTCCACTTCAATAAAACAGCGGTCGTCGTTGGGCGTAATCAAACCAAGGTGATAGCGCAAAGAACCAGCATAGGGATCGCGGTGGCGAGGCAAACGGCTGCCATCAGGTAATTCCGCAAACATGGCTGCTTTCACCGAAGGTAATCCACGCAGTAGTTCCGTCGTAAACGGACACAGACTCATCGCCGAAGGATGATTATCCTCATACCATTTTAAATAAAAACGTTTCCAGCCGGTTTTAAAGAACGAGTTAAAACCGGCATCATTATATTTATCCGAAGCCTTAATCTGCTGTATCGCCATCAAGGATTCACCTTCTTCGCGAATCTTTTGCCAGTTGGCCTGTAACTGCTGTAATTCGGGAAAGGTTTCGGGTTTTAAATATGGCGTGTTCGGTACTTTAGAAAAAAGGTACATAAACACATTGAGCGGTGCCACAAAGGTGGAGTGATCAGAAAGCTGTCGCCAAAAAGGATAGCGAGCTCGTCCGCGGTAATGAATGTAAAGCACGCAAAGTATAAATATCAATAAAAACAGATATTTCATTGTAATGCACCCGTTCGTTTGAGCTCTATAAAACCTAAGCTTCTCGCTTTAAGACGAAAAACCGCGAATCGCGTTGTGATAACGAAATAAAATGAATCCCTTCAAGCGCCGCAATTTTAACCAGAGCCTGACCCAAGAAATACTGATTAGATCTTAATTCCCTTGTTGAGCATCGAGTTTCATTAGCGGCAAATCAGCGGGGGTTTTCACCGGATACATCCTTGCAGTTAAGCCTACGGCAGGAATGTGAATACGGCGCTTATCGCTAAAAAAGCCCGATAGCAACGTACAAGGTCTTGATGGCACGTTGTAACATCAGCGGCGGCTTATTCCATTATCCGTAATGCAAATAATTAGAATGAAAAGACATTCCCGATCTAAAGCCTCAATAACTATAGATATGGATTAAGAAAATAACCAAAGAGATAAAGAGATAAAGAGATAAAAAAAATCCCGAACTGCAATCAGTTCGGGATTCAATTTTAATCATTGTAAAAATGATGGCGTAATAAGTCTCGGGACGGCTTATTTCTGGTATTTACGCATCACCAGAGTGGCGTTAGTACCACCAAAACCGAAGCTGTTGGACATAACCGTCGTCAGTTCACGTTTGGTTGGCTCAGTGATGATGTTCATCCCTTCGGCTTTCTCGTCCAGATTTTCGATGTTGATGCTCGGCGCAATAAAACCGTGCTCAACCATCAGCAAGCTAAAGATAGCCTCATGAACGCCTGCAGCCCCCAGAGAGTGACCGGTCATCGCTTTGGTAGAAGAGATTGCCGGTGTATTGTCACCGAAGACTTCACGAATTGCGCCCAGTTCTTTCACATCGCCAACTGGCGTAGAAGTACCGTGCACGTTCATATAATCAATAGGAGTATCAACGCCCTGCATCGCCATTTGCATACAACGCACCGCGCCTTCGCCTGATGGAGCAACCATGTCTGCGCCATCTGAAGTTGCGCCGTAACCGACGATTTCAGCATAGATATGTGCGCCACGGGCTAATGCATGCTCGAGTTCTTCAACTACGACCATACCGCCGCCGCCTGCGATAACGAAACCGTCACGGTCTTTATCGTAGGTACGAGACGCTTTTTCTGGCGTTTCGTTGTACTTGGTGGACAGGGCGCCCATCGCATCAAACTCACAGGCCATTTCCCAGCACAGCTCTTCGCCGCCGCCAGCAAAAACTACGTCCTGCTTGCCGAGCTGAATCAGTTCAACCGCATGACCGATACAGTGAGCAGAGGTGGCACAGGCGGAGCTGATAGAGTAGTTAACGCCCTTGATTTTGAACGGCGTAGCCAGACATGCGGAAACGCCGGATGCCATAGCTTTGGTCACCATGTACGGGCCAACGCCTTTCAGGCCGCGCGGAGTACGCATGGCATCGGAACCAGCAACCTGGTTACGTGGCGAACCACCGCCAGAACCGACTACCAAGCCGCTGCGGAAGTTAGAAACCTGCTCTTCGGTCAGACCAGAGTCTGAAATTGCTTCCTGCATAGCCAAATAAGCGTAGATCGAGGCGTCGCTCATAAAACGCAGCACCTTGCGATCGATCAGATCTTTCGGCTCAGACTGGAGTTTTACATCGCCCCAAACATGGCTGCGCATACCTGCGTCTTTAAATTCCTGAGCGAAAGTAATACCAGAACGACCTTCCTGCAGAGATGCCAGGACCTCCTGCTGATTGTTACCAATGCTGGAGACGATACCCAGGCCAGTAATCACTGCACGCTTCATTTAATACCTCTTCCACTTTTAGCTTTCGGGATTTTGCAATGCACTTTAGCGTACAGTTGTACGCCGAACAAGTCCGATCAGCGTAATATCACCAGATTATCTTCCGATTTGCACCCAAGGTAACACCTCGTTAAAATCCCTCTACCCCTTGAGATACGAGTCTTCTTACGTGAATAACACCCCCATCCAAACCGCCACACTCAGCTGGAACGATCAGGGTACACCTGTTTCGGAACAGTTTGATGACGTCTACTTTTCAAATCAGGATGGGCTGGAAGAAACCCGTTTTGTTTTTCTCAAGGGAAACGGTTTTCCACAGCGTTTTATCGAGCATTCGTCCACTCGCTGCGTGGTCGCGGAAACCGGTTTTGGCACTGGCCTAAACTTTTTAACACTGTGGCAAAGTTTCGCGCAGTTTCGTCAGCAACAACCTGATGCATCGCTTCAGCACCTGCACTATATAAGCTTCGAAAAATATCCGTTAAACCTGAAAGATCTCGCCGTCGCCCACAGCCGCTGGCCTGAGTTGGCTGCTTTTTCCGAACAGCTACGCGCCCAGTGGCCAATGCCCCTGGCGGGTTGTCACCGTATTTTGTTGGATCAGGGTCGTATTACGCTGGATTTATGGTTCGGGGACGTGAATACGCTGCTGCCTCAGTTAGACGCCAGCATGGATAATCAGGTTGATGCCTGGTTCCTGGACGGCTTCGCGCCTTCCAAAAACCCGGATATGTGGAACGAATTGCTGTTCAGCGCCATGGCGCGACTCGCTCGCCCAAGGGGGACTTTCGCGACCTTTACCGCCGCAGGCTTCGTGCGTAGAGGCTTGCTGCAGGCCGGTTTTGAGGTTGCTAAAGTCAAAGGTTTTGGGCAAAAAAGGGAAATGCTGACCGGGGTTTTGCCGGAAAATCACATGAATCCACATCCTGCGCCTTGGTATGCCCGCCCGGTCGCCAGCGACATTCAGGATATCGCCATTATCGGCGGCGGCATTGTCAGCGCCCTAACCGCGCTTTCTTTGCTGCGACGCGGAGCCAACGTCAGCCTGTACTGCGCCGATGAAAAACCGGCGCAAGGAGCTTCCGGCAATCGTCAGGGGGCGATTTATCCGTTACTGAACGGAAAAGGCGATGCGTTAGAGGATTTTTACACCAGCGCCTTTACCTTTGCCCGCCGCCAGTACGATGCATTGATCGAACAAGGCATGGCCTTCGACCATCAGTGGTGCGGCGTAAGCCAGCTGGCTTACGATGAAAAAAGCCGTAGCAAAATCGATAAGATTTTAGGCACGCAATGGCCGAAAGAATTTGCTGAATCCATGAGCCATGCCCAGCTAACTGAGCGAGCGGGTGTGAACAGTGGGCATGACGGCATTCATTATCCAAACGGCGGCTGGCTTTGCCCTTCAGAACTGACCACGGCGCTGATGGCTCTGGCACAACAACAAGGCATGAACTGCCACTATCAGCATGAAGTCACCGAGCTGACGCGGGTAGAAAATCGCTGGCAGCTGACTTTTGCCAATCAGCCAGATACCCGTCATCACACGGTGATTCTGGCGGCCGGCCATCGCTTACCCCAGTGGGAACAAACTCGTTTCTTACCGCTGACGGCGGTACGTGGTCAGGTTTCCCATATTCCCACCACGCCAACCCTCAGCAAATTGAAAAACGTACTCTGCTACGACGGTTATATGACACCGGTTAATCCGAATAATCAGCAGCATTGTATCGGAGCCAGTTATCAGCGCGGTGAAACCTCCACCCTTTTCAGTGCCTCTGAGCAACAAGAAAATCGCGATCGTCTGATGCGTTGTTTACCGCAGGTGGATTGGGTACAGCAGGTGAATGTTTCAGATAATCAGGCGCGCTGTGGCGTGCGCTGCGCCATTCGCGACCATTTACCGATGGTGGGTGCAGTGCCGGACTATCAGGCCACGCTGACTCAATACCAGAGGTTACAACAGCAGATCAAAAACGGCGATCCGATCGAAGCCGCGCCGGTATATCCGGATTTGTTTATGGCTGGAGCTTTAGGGTCGCGCGGATTATGCAGTGCGCCGCTGATAGCAGAGATTCTGGCTGGTCAAATGTTCGGCGAGCCGTTGCCGCTGAATAATTCAACGCTGTCCGCATTAAACCCGAATCGTTTTTGGATTAGAAAACTGCTGAAAGGCAGACCGGTACAAAATCCACCGCGCCCTGAATGAAAGGCAGCTGCCATGATGCCTTAAAGCGTCACGGCAGCGATAAAACTAGTGAGAAATCTGCGCGTTTGCTAATAGGCGATCCCACAGACCCAACACCAAAACCTGATCCGGCGGCGATAATTCGCCAGCTTTGATGGCTTTATCCAGACTGTGCTGAACGCGAGCGTGTAACTGCTCGGCAGAATGCTCGCCGTGCTCTTCCGATTCTGCCACTGCTAATGTTAGGTGACCGCGCAGGTAGCCGCCCGCAAACAGGTCATCATCGCTGGCGTGCTCTACCATGTCATCAATCTGCGCCAAAATGCGCGATTCAAATTCTGCGATCATTACTCTTCCTCAATAAACTTTCTGGTCAGTCTGGCAATCAGTCGAAATCTTCCGGATAAGGGAAGTGTTCCGCCGCCAGCGGGGGCGTATTGTAAAACGATTGCAACGCCCGAATAAAGCCCGCAGGTCGTGGGGATATTCCCTGTTCCAAATTCCGCAGCACCTGTTCACGAACTTTACGTTGAAAAGCAAGGCGATCGGGCTCGCAGTCACCTTCCAGATTGTCGCAACTCACGTTGAAAGGGAAACCCGCAGCGACGCAAAACATCCATTCTAGCGCCTGCGGTTTGATTTCTACCGCCTCAAACTGGCTTTGGGTGAGCGCATCGCGCCCGTCCGGGCAGTACCAGTAACCAAAATCTACCCGCTTGCGCCGTTCTTCGCCGGCAATGCACCAATGAGAAATTTCATGCATACCGCTGGCATAGTAACCGTGGGCGAACACAATGCGATTGTAATCCACCTGATCATCAGCCGGCAGATAAATAGGCTCGTCATCGCCTTTCACCAGCCGCGTGTTGAATTCTTCGCTGAAACAGCGATTGAAAATATCGATAAGTTCTTGATAGTGATGAGTATGGTTTTGAGTCGATAAACTTTCTGACATGATTACGCTGTGTATACCCGGTAAGCCGCAAATTACGCCTCCGCCAAGTTGGCATCAGAGGCAATACAGTGAGCAATAATGCCCTTATGGAAAAAGAGGGATTATCCCATTAAGCCGCGTAACAAGCGAGCATTAGCCGATGCCCTGCAATGCCAGCCACGCCTGAATTTCTGAGCCGTGATTATCATAGAGTAGCTTGCAACTCATCACCAAAGACACAACAACGATCATCGGCCGGATAAGTTTCTGACCACGAGTTAGCACCATATGTGCGCCCAAACGCGCGCCCAGCACCTGCCCAACCAGCATCACCAAGCCGATGCCCCATAACACTTTTCCACCGAGAATAAAGAAGGTTAGACCACCTAAATTCGAGGTGAAGTTCAGTACCTTGGCGTGAGCAGTAGACTTAGCCAGATTAAAACCGCATAAAGTGACAAACGCCAACGCATAGAAGGAGCCGGCGCCGGGGCCAAAGAAACCATCGTAAAAACCTATGCCACCACCGGCGATTAATGCGAAAGGCAGCGCTGACAGTCGACGTTGTCGATCCAACTCTCCCAATCTCGGCGTCAGCAGGAAATACACCCCGATGCCGATGACCAGCAGAGGGAGAATCTGTCGCAAGATATCGGCCTGCATATGCTGAACCAGAATCGCCCCTAGCATTGAACCGGCCAAAGTCAGGGCAATAGTCAGCCTTTGCTCTTTGAGATTAACCGCTCCACGGCGAATAAAATACAGGCTGGCCGAGAAAGAACCGCCCACAGACTGGAGTTTATTCGTGGCCAACGCTTGGGTCGGAGGCACGCCTACCGCCAATAGCGCCGGAATGGTTAATAGCCCGCCGCCGCCGGCGATGGAATCAATAAATCCCGCCAGCAGCGCCACTAAAAACAAGACCCCGAGAACCTCAGGGCCAAGAGTGAACCAATCCAATGACTATCTCCCTGCGAAGTGGTTATCCAGCAACGCCTGACAGGATGGCGGTAATGGTGGCGGCGTAGTTTTACCCGGTTTGGCGCTTGGCTGATGAGGCTGGAACCAGCTTTGCAGCTCGGCACCACAGCCATCACCCGCTGGCGGTGAATCCTGATCTTCGCATTCCAAACTGTCCGCCGGGCAACGCAAACGCACGTGCATATGCGCCCGATGGCCGAACCAAGGCCGGACTTTATGCAACCAATCACGATCACTTCCGGCACTGATACATAACTGCTGCTTAATCGCCGGATTGACGAAAATCCGCGTGACTTCGCTGTCTTTCGCTGCCAGTTTTATCATGCTGGCAACCTGTGGCTGCCATAAACGCGGTACTACCTGTTTGCCATCCGAGGACACCAAATCGATCGGCTGAGGTTTCAGCAACTGCTGCGAAGTCCAGCGCTGGGTTGGCAACTGTAGCCAGATATCCACATCCAGACCAGACTGGTGGCTGGCATGGCCACTGCTAAAGCGTCCACCGGCAGGCATAGCCATATCGCCGATCAACACCAAACCCAACTGTTGCCGTTTGGCCTGCTCGCTGAATCGCTGGATAAAATTCAGCAAATCCGGATGACCAAAATAACGGCGTTGATCGGGACGCATTACCTGATAATTTGCCGATTCCAGCGGCAAAGGCTGCGCGCCTATGACGCAACCATTAGCGAAACCGCCAATGGCCTGCGAGGTACCGCTAACCGGATGATCGATTTGTTGCCACGGCGTCAAAGCCATGACTGAAGAGGACGCGAACCAGGCCGCAGCCCCCAACATCCCTATTTTCTTCATTGAGTTACCAGCGCGGAACGTCAGAGTTAACATCGCCACACTGCGCGCGTTGACGCAGCAGGTGGTCCATTAAAACAATCGCCATCATGGCTTCGGCAATAGGAACCGCACGGATACCGACGCACGGATCGTGACGACCGCGAGTCACCATTTCCACGGCTTCTCCCTGACGGTTGATAGTCTGCCCCGGCACCATAATGCTGGAAGTCGGTTTCAGCGCCAGGTGGGCAACCACCGGCTGACCACTGCTGATACCGCCGAGAATCCCGCCTGCGTGGTTGCTCTGAAAACCTTCCGGAGTGATTTCGTCGCGGTTTTCGCTGCCACGCTTAGTGACTACGGCAAAACCGTCGCCTATTTCCACGCCTTTCACCGCGTTGATGCTCATCAGCGCGTGAGCCAGATCGGCATCCAGACGATCAAATACCGGCTCGCCTAAACCAACCGGCACATGTTCCGCCACGACCGTCACTTTCGCGCCGATAGAATCACCGGCCTTTTTCAATTCGCGCATTAGCGCATCCAAAGGCTCCAGCTTGCTGGCATCCGGACAGAAGAACGGGTTTTGTTCAACCAAATCCCAATCCAGCAGATCGCAGCTGATATCACCAATTTGTGCAAGATAACCGCGCACCGTCACGCCGAATTTCTGATGCAGATATTTCTTCGCTATGGCACCTGCGGCGACGCGCATTGCGGTTTCCCGCGCCGATGAACGACCGCCGCCACGATAATCACGCACGCCGTATTTTTGCTCATAGGTATAGTCGGCGTGGCCAGGGCGGAACACGTCTTTGATCGCACTGTAATCCTGCGAGCGTTGATCGGTATTTTCGATCATCAGGCCAATACTGGTCCCTGTAGTTACCCCTTCAAACACCCCGGACAGAATACGAACCTGATCCGGCTCCCGGCGCTGAGTAGTGTAACGAGAAGTCCCCGGACGACGCCGGTCGAGATCCAGCTGAATATCCGCCTCGGTGATTGGAATACCCGGCGGAACACCGTCGATTATGCATCCCAACGCGATGCCGTGAGATTCACCAAAAGTGGTGACGCGGAAAAACTGCCCAATACTATTCCCAGCCATCACGGCTCCTTACCCATGAGTCAAAATCCGTCTGCCGGTCAGAGAGCGATCTCGCCGGCAAGTATTACAGCAGGCACAAACGTGTCTACTGCTTAGTCACGATACATGCTGAAATGGTGATGACAATCAATGAGCTGCTGTTTTGTCAGCATAAACACACCGTCACCGCCGTTGTGGAACTCCAGCCAGGTAAAGGGCACGTCAGGATACTGATCCATCAAGTGCACCATGCTGTTACCCACTTCGCAAATCAGAACGCCATCATCCTGAAGAAAATCAGGGGCGCAGGCCAGAATCCGGCGCGCCAGCGTCAATCCGTCAAAGCCTGCCGCCAGGCCCAATTCCGGTTCAAAACGGAATTCCTGCGGCAAATCGGACATATCTTCTTCATCTACATACGGCGGATTTGTCACAATCAAATCGTATTTAATCGGTGGTAAATCGCGGAAAAGATCGGAACGGATCGGCGTAACCTGATGTTCAACGCCGTGCTGCTGAATATTGTGCTCAGTCACCGCCAGTACATCCGCTGAAATATCAACGGCATCCACTTCCGCTTCCGGGAAAGCGTAGGCGCAGGCGATAGCGATACAGCCGCTACCGGTGCACATATCCAGAATATGGTTTGGCTGATGTGAAATCAGCGCTTCAAAACGGTTTTCAATCAGTTCACCAATCGGTGAACGAGGCACCAGAACGCGCTCGTCTACGTAATATTCCTGCCCGCAGAACCAGGCTTTATTGGTCAGATAAGCGACCGGAATGCGCTCGTTAACCCGGCGGATAACCCGCTCAACAATACGATGGCGCTCGCTGTATGTCAGACGGGCGTTGCGCATATCTTCAGGAATATCAATAGGAAGATAGATAGTTGGAAAGACCAGTTGAACGGCTTCGTCCCACGGATTATCCGTGCCGTGGCCGTAAAAAATATTAGCCGCGTTAAAACGGCTGACAGCCCAGCGCAACATATCCTGAATGGTGTGCAGTTCTTTCACTGCTTCATCGACGAAAATTTTGTCCAATTTATTCTCCAACAGGTATGCGTAAAATCAAGGTTTATGCGCCTAGTTTGCCATGAAGCCCGCGACAAATCAGCAGCTATACACATGTGAATGATACGCAAGCGATGAAAATATGCCAAAAGGGTGCAAAACTTTGTCGACATTTATTTAGACAGATAACATCCAGCAGGTAAACTGAGAAAATTGATTAGGTACTAAGAATAAATAATGAAAAATAAATTTCACTTGAGCAATGAGGAGCTGCAACTTTTCAGGGAATCGATCGCGGGAGCCAAAAAACTCAAACAGGACACCATCCTGCATCGTCAGGCACCACAGAAAGCGCATAAAATTACGCCGGTACGCCTGCTACAAGAGCAGGTCGATGCCAGCTATTACTTCTCTGATGAATTCCAACCGCATATCGATAACGAAGGCCCCACACGCTATGTGCGCCCCGGAGTCGATCATTTTGAAGTAAAAAAGCTGCGACGCGGCGATTACTCACCGGAAATGTTTCTCGATCTGCATGGGCTCACGCAAAAGCAGGCCAAACAAGAGCTGGGTGCCTTGCTGGCAGCCTGTAAACGCGAACACGTACACTGCGCCTGCGTTATGCACGGACACGGTAAGCACGTTCTGAAACAACAGACACCGCTGTGGTTAGCGCAGCATCCGGACGTATTGGCGTTTCATCAGGCTCCGAAAGAATGGGGTGGCACCGCCGCCTTGCTGGTTTTGATCGAATTAGCCGAATAAGTTAACCCAATAGTGAATTAGCCAAAAAAATAAAGGCGCGACAGCAAAACTGTTCACGCCTTTATTAATGATGCCGGTTAATCGTGCTTTTGGCCTTTTGGGTCAGAAGGCAGAAGGCAGAAGGCAGAAGGCAGAAGGCAGAAGTTTGTATCACACCGCAGCCGCTAACCTGTTTTCAGGTCATCCTCACAAGCCGTCAGACTTTGGCCATCAGCTGAGAGGGACTCACTTGCCAATCCAACTTGCCCATTCCGCTGTTCATGTCTAAATCGACACAGGCCATCGCGGAAGTCGCAAACATCGGCGCACATTGACCCGGACACAGCTCGGCAACCAAATAGCCCACCAGCGGAAGATGCGAAATCAGCAGCACTGAAGCGCAACCTTCTTTGGCCAGAGCCTGCAAATAGCAGGCCACCATCGCAGGATCCCCACCCGGCGTCAGTTCCGGCATCACTTCCTGCCCGTCAGGCAGAGTCAGCGCTTCTCTTACCACGCCAAGGGTTTGTTCCGCACGCAGATAAGGGCTGACCAGTATCTGCTCAATATCCACCGATTGGCTATTTAACCAGGCGGCTATCTGCCGTGATTCTTCACTGCCACATTGGGTCAGAGGCCTCTGTGCATCACTGGCTGCGTCAAGAGCCGCGTCGCCATGACGCATGATTAGAACTTGCATATTGCACCGCTTTTGTTAACAAAATAACGCTATACAGAAACGCAACGCGTGCTGTACCGCCGAGAACTTTGCCCTAAGACAAAGCAACTTCATCACGATAACGCGCCGTCTCTCTATGGCGGCCGGGCATTTTGCCTGAAACTCCACGTAAATAAAACGGCTGTTTTTACACCAACAAAACGCACCGCCAACCATTACTGTTTAATAAATAGCCTACTCAACAGTTTAATCCATTATTTATTCTCTACACAATGTAGAGCTACTAACTTAAAAGCTTATTAAATCTTAGCCAGTAAATTAAGGCTAAGGTAACGCGAGCACTGGCACCTGTACAGCAGGTAAAAACAGCAGAGTTACAGGCGGTGATCCCGCTCACATTCTAACCAAAAGGCATTCTGAACGCAGAATGCCTTCGGATTTACACTCATTCTGCTGCAGTAGACTCTTCCGCTGGCACCTCAGTTTCCGGGTAGAACACCGCCTTCTGCTCTGCCATCGCCACCAGACGCTCACAGGGGGCAAAACGCTCGCCGTATTGCTGTTCCAGTAGCTTCATGGTTCTGGCTGCAGTATCCAGACCCAGACGATCCAGATAACGGAACGGCCCACCTAAGAAAGGAGGAAAACCGATGCCGAAAACAGCGCCAATATCGCCATCACGCGGATTACGAATGATGCCTTCATCCAGGCAGCGTACCGCTTCGTTCAGCATCATCATCACGCAGCGCTGGGCAATAACTTCGCGCTGTATATGCGCTTTCGGCGTGACGCCTAATAGCCCATAAACGTTCGGATCGGCCTGTTTAGCGGGGCTTTTCCTCAGCTTAAAGCCCGAAGTTTTGGCCGGATAGAGATAGAAACCACGGCCATTTTTACGCCCTTTACGGCCATCTTTTAAAATTGCGTCCAGAGAAGCCGGAGCGGCAAAGCGCGAGCCGAGCTGTTCCACTAGAATCGGCATGATTTTGGTGCCCACATCGATCCCGACTTCATCCAGTAAATTCAGCGGCCCAACCGGGAAGCCAAAATCAACCAAAGCCTTATCGATTGACTCAATCGGCTCGCCGTCCAGCAAGCAGCGCGCCCCTTCGTTAATGTAGGGAGCAAGAATGCGGTTTACATAGAATCCGGCGCGATCGCCGACCACAATTGCCGTTTTCCCCTGTTTGCGGGCGAAGGCCACCGTGGTTGCAATAGTTTCTTCGCTGGTTCCAGCGTGAGGAATCACTTCCACCAGCGGCATTTTGTCCACCGGGCTAAAGTAATGCAAACCGATAACCTGTTCTGGACGTTTAGCCTCGGCGGCTATCTGGCTGATAGGCAAAGATGAAGTATTGGAGGCAAAAATAGTATGAGGCGCTCCGTGCGCCTCAATGTCGGCCACCATCTGCTGCTTCAGCGCCAGATCCTCAAACACCGCTTCAACAACGATATCCACATTGTCGAAGCCGCTGTAATCGGTAGTGCCGGAAATCAGCATCATTTGGCGCTGCCGTTCCGTTGGTCGCAGCCGTTTACTGCGTACCCGTTTGCCCAATGCGTCCCAGGTATATTTCAGCGCCTGATTAATACCTTGCGGATTAATATCTTTAATTCGCACCGGTAAACCGGCTCGGGTCGCAGTGACATTGGCGATACCGCCGCCCATTAAACCTCCGCCCAACACGCCAACCCGACTAATTTTGCGCGGTTGTGCCGTTGAGCCACTTTCTTTTTTCAATGACGTTGTCGCGAAAAATAAGCTGCGTAACGCCGCTGATTCCGCAGACATAGCCAGCTCGCCAAATGCCCGAGCTTCCGCTTCGTAGCCGCTCGGGCCGCCGTTATCCAGCCCCTGGCGAACGACATGAATAATGTGTTCTGCCGCCGGATAATGGCCTTGGGTTTTCGCCAACGTTTTCTTCCGCACGATATTGAATAATATAGATTTTCCTAGCGGCCCATTCAGCAAACGTTCCTGCCACGGCAGACTTGGCTTATCCACCCAACCAGCTTTGGCACGGCTAACGGCCACTTCCAGCAAGATATCCTGCGGAACGGCATCGTCCACCAGCCCCATTTTCAGCGCCTGCCTAGCGCGAATCTGGCGGCCAGTCAGCATCATATCCAGCGCTTTGCTCGCGCCGATCAATCGAGGTAATCGTTGCGTGCCACCGGAACCCGGCAATAGCCCTAATTGGACCTCAGGCAGCCCCAAAACGGTTTTATCATCCAATGAGCACACGCGGCCATGACAAGCCAGAGCCAGCTCCAGACCGCCGCCCAAGCAGGCTCCGTGGATAGCCGCCACAACGGGGATCGGGAACGCGGCAATTTGCGCTAACGTTGCCTGGCCTTTTTGCGCCAGAACCCTGGCATCCTGCGCGGTGCGACAGGCGGCGATCATGGTGATATCGGCTCCGGCAATAAATGAATCCGGTTTGCCCGAAACAATCACCAGCCCCTGTAATTGCGGCGAAGACTGCGCTTGTTGCAGCACTTGGGCAATTTGCTCTGCAAATTCAGCCTTTAAGGTGTTGACCTTTTCATTGGGGACATTGATGGTGATGACTCCGATGTTATCCGGCCGAATACTGAGCTGAAACACCGACTCGGTCGAAGGCATTGTGGCGTCTCCCCTGCCCTGTTCTACGCGATTTTCCATTATTCCACCTCTACAATCATGGCTGCACCCAGACCACCGGCGGCACAGGCGGTCGTTAAGCCCAATCCACCACCGCGACGACGCAGCTCATTCAACGTTTGCGTGATCATCCGCGCTCCGGTTGCCGCAAAAGGATGACCATAGGCGATAGAACCGCCCAAGACGTTGAATTTATCCATATCAACCTCGCCTATCGCCTGACTTCTCCCCAGATATTGTTGAGCAAAACTATCGCTGGCAAACATTTTCAGGTTAGCGAGCGTTTGCGCGGCAAAGGCTTCGTGCATATCGATTAACGTCAGATCCGCCAGCGTGATACCAGCGCGATCTAATGCCAACGGCGTGGCATAAGACGGCCCTAACAACATGTCCTGCCAGACGTCGATAGCGGAAAAAGCAAAACTGCGTAAATAGCCCAGAGGTTGCAGCCCCAATTCTTTGGCTCGCCCTTCGCTCATCATAATAACTGCTGCGGCACCATCAGTCAGCGGCGTGCTGTTTGCCGCCGTTACGCTGCCGTGCTTGCGATCGAATGCCGGGCGCAGCTTAGCGTATTGCGCCATGGTGGAATCTTTGCGCACATTATTATCTTCACTGATAGCCGCACGGTATGGTGGGATATAAGCGGTCATCACCTCATCCTGTAAATAGCCTTTTTGCCAGGCTTCCGCCGCCAGCTGGTGAGAACGCAGCGCCAACGCATCCTGATCTTCCCGGCTGATACCGTAGGTTTTAGCCATTTGCTCGGCGGTATCTCCCATACGCAAACCGGTGGAATACTCCGCCACTGCAGGTGCAACCGGCAATAAATCACGGAATTTCAAACGACTGAATAGTTTTAGACGCTGTGACAAAGTTCGGGCTTTATTGACGTCAACCAGCGTACGCGCCAGCGCTTTGCTGACGCCAATAGGTAAAACGGAGGAAGAATCTGCGCCGCCGGCGATGGCTATCCCCACCGACCCCGCAATAAGACTTTCGGCCACGTTCGCCACCGCCTGAAAACTGGTGGCACAGGCTCGGGAGACGCTATAGGCGTCAGTGTGTACGCTCATGCCGGTGCCCAATACGATTTCACGAGCAATATTCGGCGCTTCCGGCATCTGAACCACCTGCCCAAATACCAGTTGATCGATCAACTCAGGTGCAATTCCACTTTTTGCCAACAGCTCGCTGACAACAATCTTACCCAAATCAACAGCGGGAACCCCATGATAGGCGGTAGCTTGTTTAGCAAACGGGGTGCGCAGGCCGTTAACAATCGCAATGCGGTCGCCCTGACGCGTCACTAACGGAAGTGGCTTACTCATAAAGGCTCCTGAGAGATAAATTGGCATTTATTAGGATGCTAGGTTAACAGGTCTGACCTGATCCGATTATTGTTAACCAAACGTTTACATTTGGCAAACCTATTGAGGCCAAAAATGCGAGCAGGAGCAACTTTCAGAATAAAAAAGAGAGATAGGGAAAGAGGAAAACGAATAGACGGGAGAAAGAATAATAAGGAAATAGATTCAGTGATTAAATAGCGCGGAGCGAAAGCTCCGCGCTAAATACGGCCAGATTAACGCAGACCCAGCTGGAAAATCAGCATTTCTGCTTCACAGGCAAAGGTAAAATCAACGCTGAGTTGAACACCTTCTGCTACCGTCTCGATTCTTGGCTCAATCAGGCAAGGGTCGGATTCGACGGAACGCGCTTTTTCGATCAAGGTGTTTAGCATTGCTTCGGCTTCGCTCTGGCTGGCGAATACCTTGCTGTAGGACGCGGTACAATCGGTGTTATCCATCACAGTACCGACATCTACGCAGCAGCAGGCTGCGGTTTCTTCTGCATTACAGCGTTTAATTGCATCTGACATCTTCAATTCTCCTCAAGGGACATTTCAAATAGGTGCAAATTGCCATTTGTGATCTGGCTCAAAAATCGATATCTGCCGCTATTTTACTCCTGCAAACCCCGCATCACTAGAACTTACTGTTTATGTGCCTATTTAGTGACGAAAATCTCAGTTAAAGCATCGCAAAAATAATAAGTCATAGATTTATTGATATGGGCATGTAAGTTTTTTGTTAAGTGGATCTATTTTTTGCAATCAATTTCAATCAATTTCAAAAACATTCTTGCAACATTCCTACAGGTCAGACCTATACTTCAGCCACTGGTCTGATTTGTCAGATTGGTAACGGACCCTACAATCCCGCGCTCTCTTGTTACGCTATGTAACATAGTTTAAATAATAAACACATTAAAATGAGGTTTTGGTCATGAACCAGAAAAACCTGTTTACCCGATCAGCTCTGGCAGCTGCAGTGGCAATTATTTCTTCGAACGTTTCTGCGGCCGGTTTTCAGCTGAATGAATATTCAGCGGCTGCATTGGGCCGTTCTTTCTCTGGTGAAGGCGCCGTCGCCGACAACGCATCCGTAGGTAGCCGCAACCCAGCAGCTATGACGATGTTTGACCGTCCTTCATTCTCCGGCGGTTTTGTCTACGTTGACCCTAACGTAGATATCAGCGGTCAATCTCCGCTGACAGGCCGCAGCACCGACGCTAAAAATATCGCGCCATCTGAGTGGATTCCTAACATCCACTTCATTATGCCGCTGAATGAACAATGGGCTATCGGCGCATCCGGTACTTCCAACTACGGTTTAGCCACCGAATTTAATGAAGACTATATCGCCGGCTCACTAGGCGGTAAAACCGATCTGAAAACCGCTAACCTGAACCTGGCGGCTGCGTATCGTCTGAACCAAAACTTCAGCTTCGGTCTGGGCTTCAACGCCGTTTATGCCGATGCGAAAATTGTGCGTCACATTGGTGAAGCGGGTGGCCGTTTAGGTCTGCCAGCGCGTACCGAAGTTGCCAATATGGAAGGTAAAGAGTGGGGCTACGGCTGGAACGCCGGCGTGCTTTATGAAATCGATAAAGAAAATCGCTACAGCTTCACTTATCGTTCTAAAGTGAAAATCGACTTTGATGGCGATTACAGCAACCAGCTACCAGTAGCCTTTGGCGGAACTGGCGGTGCAATCGTTCCTGGTGCTCTGACACTGAACCTGCCAGAAGTCTGGGAAGTGTCCGGTTATAACAAAGTGGCACCGCAGTGGGCGATTCACTATAGCCTGGCCTACACCAGCTGGAGCCAATTCCAGGAGCTGAAAGCCACAGGTAACAACGGTAAGGTACTGTTCGAGAAGCACGAAGGCTTTAGAGACGCATACCGTATCGCGCTGGGTACAACCTATTACTACGACGATAACTGGACCTTCCGTACCGGTATCGCGTTCGATGATAGCCCGGTTCCAGCTCAAAACCGCTCCATTTCGATCCCCGATCAGGACCGTTTCTGGATCAGTGCCGGTACTACCTATGCGTTCAACAAAGACGCATCTGTTGACGTGGGTATCTCCTACATGCACGGCCAGAACGTGACCATCAACGAGAAAACGCCACCAGCATTGGGCGGCACGAACTACGAGTTCAACTCCAAAGGTACGGCAATGCTGTACGGCGTGAACTTTAACTACGCGTTCTAACCCCAAATCAGCCGGATAATGCGCCGTAGGGTGGATTATCCGACTGTGCGCCCTGAATCGGGAAGTTGACGAATTCGCGGCAACAAAAAAGCGCCTGAAGGCGCTTTTTTTATCTGTCACATATCAATCCGCTTTTATATATCAACCCGTTTTGATATATCAAACTGATTAGTTGGCTGAGTCGATGCTTTCCAGATCGCCCTGAATTGCCTGAGCATTTGGATTTGCTTCCGGTTTCAACACACCGCCGCTGGCGAGGAAATCGTTACGCTGGAAGTAAGCTTCACGCACCATCAGGTACGGATCGGAGGAATTACGCAACAGACCATCGGAATCCAACAATTGCGCACGAGTTTCAATCCCTTCAATCATCCATTTGCCCGCAGACATCCAGAATGTCAGATAGCTCAGCACCGGATAGACGTTATCAGCCCAGTCGCCGCCTTCCTGACGCACGGTAAAGCTGCCATAACCCGGCAACACCACATAAGGCCCGTAAGGCACATCGTAGTAGCCTAAGGTGCTACCGAAACGATGCGGTACTTCTTTTGCCAGTTTAGGGTTAGCCATACCCGCGACGTCAATCAGACCGCCCATACCCAATAAAGTGTTGAGGAAGAAACGGTTAAAGTGCTTCATCGCTTTGTACGGGTCACCGACCAGGAAGCTGTTCACCATGCTCGCCGGTTCTTCCAGGTTACCCATAAAGTTACTCACGCCGTTACGCGCAGGCTGCGGCACATAATCACGCCAGGCTACGGCAACGGGGCGAACTACATAAGGGTCAAGAACCTCATAGTTAAAGTTGAACATCGCCCGGTTAAAACCTTCCAACGGATCGGAGCGGCCTTGTTCCATCTGATCCGGTGAAGAACTGGCGCAACCCACCAATAATACGCTCGCGAAAGCCAGCCCTGTCAGGCGAAAATTCATATGTTTCTCCATGAAATTACGTTCAGCCCCTGCGCTTAGGGGATCTGTCTATTTATCTGGACGCTAATCTGCCCGTTACCGCTGAATTCCTGTACCACGCTTTCACCAAACCAGTCACCGCGCTGAGGATTTGCCGTACCGTCCAGCGATAAACGCACCCGAACTTTTACCTGATGCAAAGCAGAAAGCAACGATTCCGGCATCATCGCATTACTGTCATCCAGCGATAACGTCAGTGGGAATCGGCTCAGCGGCAGCTGTTTAACGGCCACAGGCACCGGACTCACTCCGTCAGTGACCGAAATAATCAGAGTCCCTTGCTGCGGTAATTTTTTAGCCGCATCGGGAGACAAAGAAACCGTCACTTCCAGTTTAGCTGTTTCCTGACCGGACTGTGCTTTTGCCTGCTGAATACTGCGTTTTATTACTTCAGCACGGGAATCGCCGGCAGGCAGCAATTTTAGCATAACTTCCCACGCGCCAATGGCTTGTTTGAAATCTCCCTGCTCAAAGGCATTAAATGCTAATAGACTCAACACTCGCGGGTTACCGTGATCCTGCGCCAACATGCTACGCAGCATTTGCGTGGCTTTCTGGTTATCTTGGGGATCGTTAGAACGGGTTAACACCTCGGCATAGCCTAGTTTCACGTCCATATTATCCGGCGCGAGCTGATAGGCTTTTTCAAACGCCTGCGTCGCGGTAGTCGCATTATTCAGCGCCATACCCACTCGGCCCAGCATCATCCAGTCGTTAACATTGTTATCGTCTTGCTGCAAAGCGGTGCGCAGCCCTAAACCCAAGCGCGCCACTTCTTCCATCGTCAGCGGCTCTGCTCGTTCATTGGCAACTCTGGCACGTAACTCCGGCATTTGCGCCTGTACTTCCCGCCACGCGTGCAACTGGGTTAAACCACCGGTTTTGACATAAAATCCTATGGCAACCAATACCAAAATCACCACGCCGGGCAACAAAGCCCAACGACTGATCGGGCTGGATTGTTCCGCCGGTTGCTCGGGAATATCTGTCAGTAGATTCTGCTGTAGCTCTTTGATCAGTTCCGGTCGCTCGGTGACCACGCCCTGCGCTTCGTCTTCTGCCAGTTCGTTTAATCTATCCTGATAAAAAGCTTTATTCAGATCATCCCGCGTAGTTTTGCGGTTATTATTGCTTTGTTTCATTGCAGGAACCACTAACAGGGCACCCGCTCCGGCCAGCGCAATGATTACTATTAGCCAAAAAGCCATTATGGTTGTTTCCCGTCAGTATTTGCCACATTCCGGTTTTCCGCTTCATTCTGCGCCAGTATGGCAGCCAGACGCTGCCGTTCCTGCTCCGGTAACTCGTCTTCAGCAAGCATCTGGTTACGGCGACGCCCGCGTAAAATGACGACCGCCCCGCCGATCAGCACAAACAGCGCTGGCCCCACCCACAAAATGAGCGTAGCGGCAGTCACCGGTGGTTCATAAGTGACAAAATTGCCGTAACGCGCCACCATATAATCGATAATTTCAGGTTTGGTTTTACCCTGTTGCATCAGTTCATACACTTTATTGCGCATATCTGCGGCAATAATGGCATTAGAATCCGCAATACTGTTGTTCTGGCATTTGGGGCAACGCAGCTGCTCGGTTAATTCCCGATACTGCTGCTCCTGTTGAACCGAACTGAACTGATAAGTATCAATGGCTGCGAACGCGCCCCAGCTCAGTAACATACCGAGGGCCAGACTGATTAGCCTCATGCGCCCTCCTGATACTTTTTATATAACGGTAGAATTTCCTGCTGCCAGACGCGATCGTTAAGATCCCCCGCATGGCGGTAACGAATGATACCTTGTCCGTCGATCAGAAAGGTTTCCGGAGCGCCGTAAACGCCTAAATCCAATCCCAGCATTCCATCACCGTCATATAAGCTCAGCGCGTAAGGATTCCCTAGTGTATTCAACCAGTTCACCGCTTTGGCACGGTCATCCTTATAATTCAGCCCGACCACGCGAATTCCCTGCGCCGCCAGTTTATTCAGATATTCATGCTCGGCGCGGCAGGTCGGGCACCAGGTAGCCCACACGTTAAGTAACATAGGTTTACCATCGTGCAGTACCGCCTGATCGTAGGTTTTTCCTGCCTGACCCAGAGATTCCAGCTTAAAGGTCGGAACGGGTTTACCAATCAGCGCCGATTCTAGCATCGTAGGATCTTCCCCTCCGGCATTGCGGCTCAGTTGCACTAAAAATGCCACCACCAGCAGCAGGAACAACACCAGCGGAATAAACAATAACTTAGACTTCATTACTGTACCTCCGGTGCGATACCGCGCGTTAATTTCTTACTCATCCGATAGCGCGGGTCCAACATACACAAAATACCGCCCACCGCCATAAATACTCCGCCGTACCAAATCCAGCGGACGAAAGGCTTGTAATATAACCTCACCGCCCAGGAACCATCCTCTAGCTCTTCCCCCAACGCCGCATACAAATCACGAGTCAGGCCACCGTCGATAGCCGCTTCGGTCATCATGGAGCGAGCTGTGCTGTAATAACGTTTCTCTGCGTGCAGCGTCGCTTCGGGTTTGCCGTTGCGGGTGACGTCGATGATACCTACGCCGCCGGTGTAGTTTGGTCCTTTAATGTCGTGAACATCGCGGAAAACAAAGTGATAATCGTGGATATCAATACCATCTCCCGATTTCATTCGGACATCGCGCTCAACACTATAATTCTGACTAAAGGCAATGCCAATTACCGTAACCGCCACGCCCAGATGCCCTAATACCATGCCCCAATGACTGCGGGAAAGGTGAGTCAGGCCGCGCCAGAAACCGTGGCGATGGGTTGCTCGCTCATGCAATTCCATTAGCGTCAGAATAATGACCCAGAAAGCCATCATCAAACCCACTACCGTCATTCCGGCGATACTGTCCTGCATTAACCAAGGCACTAAAATTGACAGTAACGTGGTTGCCACCAAGGCAACGCCCAAACGACGCCACAATTTGCTCGGTTCATCCCGACGCCAGCGTACCAACGGCCCTATCCCCAGCAACAGTGCCAACGGTGCCATCAGCCAAGTAAACATGGTATTAAAGAAGGGTTCGCCGATGGAAATACTCCCCAACCCCAGTTGTTTATGTACCAGCGGCAGCAAAGTCCCCAGTAGTACAACTAGCATGGCTGCGATCAGCAATACGTTGTTTCCTAACAAAAATGTCTCTCTAGAGAACACTTCATGCTGAGTACGGCTGCGTACCTGCGCCCCTTTCACCGCGTACAACAGTAAGGAACCGCCGATCACAATCACCAGATAGGCCAGAATAAACATACCTCGCGCCGGATCGGAGGCAAAAGAATGCACCGAAACCAATACGCCGGAACGCACCAAGAAGGTTCCCATTAAGCACAGGGAGAAAGCCGTGATCGCCAGCAGCACCGTCCACGCTTTGAAAGTACCGCGTTTTTCCGTCACCGCCAGAGAGTGAATCAGCGCGGTTCCGGCCAGCCACGGCATAAATGACGCATTTTCTACCGGATCCCAGAACCACCAACCGCCCCAGCCCAATTCGTAATAAGCCCACGCAGAACCCAGCACGATCCCCAGAGTGAGGAATACCCAGGCCGCCTGGGTCCAGGGCCGTGACCATCGCGCCCATGCGGTATCCAAACGCCCCGCCATCAACGATGCGATGGCAAAAGCGAACGCCACGGAAAATCCGACGTATCCCATATATAACAACGGCGGATGGAAAATCAGCCCGACATCCTGTAGCAACGGATTCAAATCCTGGCCATCTATCGGGAAATTAGGCAAAGTTCGGGTGAAAGGGTTAGAAGTCATGATGATAAACAGCAGGAAACCGCCGGTAATCATGCCTAATACGGATAAAACTCGCGCCACGGCGTCCTGCGGCATTTGACGGCTGAATAATGCCACCGCCAGCGACCAACAACTTAACAACAACACCCAAAGTAATAGCGAGCCTTCATGCGCCCCCCAGGTAGCAGCGATTCGGTAATACACCGGCAACTGGCTATTGGAGTTAGCCGCAACATAGGAAACGGTAAAATCATTCACTACAAAGGCATAGACCAGACACATAAACGATAGCGCGACGGTCACAAACATGCCGTAGGTCAATGGTCGTGCTACAGCCATCATTCGCGCGTCCTGCCGCGCCGCTCCCCACTGGGGGTAAATGCTCAGCAGCAGCGATATCGCCAGCGCCAGACATAACAGGAAATTGCCGATTTCAGGCATCATGAAGCGTTCCCCTCGTTCTGACCGTTGGTATAAGCCGCCGCCGGACGAACGTGATTTTCTTTCATCGCTTCAGCAACTTCCGGTGGCGTATATTTTTCATCATGCTTAGCCAGCACTTCTTTAGCATCCACCCGATTCCCTTCAGCAAAAACGCCCTGAGCTACCACACCCTGCCCCTCGCGGAACAGATCCGGCAAAATACCGGTGTAAGTCACGTCGATCGCACCGCGCGCGTCATACACCTTAAAAGTAACCTGTAGGCTCTGCGGGTCGCGTTTTACTGAACCGGGCATCACCATTCCACCAATACGCAGACGCTGCCCAACCTCAGGTTTTTCGTGCTTAGGCCCCTTCCCCTGTAAAATCTCGCCTGGGGTATAAAACAAGTCAATATTGGCTCGCAAGGCATAAAGCACCAGCGTGGTGGTCAAACCTATGCCGATTAATACCACTAAGGCCAGATACAGACGGCTTTTTCGACGTGGGTTCATTATTTTCTCTCCCGCTGCTGCGCCTGACGAATTCGCTGATCGCGTCTACGTTGGCGGCGAATACTCTTCAATAACCCTTGTTTCATCCACAGGGTATGCGCCCATAAACCAAGCAACGACAGCAAGGTCACGGCCACCGCCAGCCAGACATAAAAGGCGTAACCACCCATCGCGAAAAAATCCGCCCAAGAGTTGAATGCCGGTGTCATAGCGAGCGCTCCTTACCTAACAATTCCGCCACCCAAGGGCGATGACGCTCCTGATGTAAAATAAGATTACGTAAACGCATTAACGTAAGAGTGGCAAAAAAGAAGAGATAGCCGAAGATTGCCCAACGCAGCGGAGTACGCATGGTCGGATAAATGGTTTGCTGCATATCGGTAGAGCCTTGATGCAAGGTATTCCACCACACCACGGAAAAATGGATGATAGGTATATTCACCACGCCAACCAATACTAAAATACCGGCGGCTCGACCGGCCAGTTTTCGATCGTCAAATGCGTGATACAGCGCAATCACGCCGATATACAGAAACAGCAGTACCAACTCGGATGTCAGGCGCGCGTCCCACAACCACCAGGTTCCCCACATAGGTTTTCCCCAGGCAGAACCGGTAGCCAGCGCAATAAAGGTAAATACCGCCCCCACAGGAGCCATCGCCGCCACGGCCAAATCCGCCATTTTCATCTGCCAGACCAGCCCGATAAAGGCGGCTATCGCCATAGACATATAAATGCCCATCGACCAAATCGCCGCGGGCACATGCAGGTACATTATCCTAAAACTGTTACCTTGCTGATAATCAGCCGGTGCGAAGCCAAAGCCTCCCCCCCAACCGATAGCCAGACAAATGATGGCCGCTGCGCCGAACCACGGAATAAAGCGACCGCAGACTCTGTACAGCCTTTCAGGCTGGGCAAATTGATGAAACCATTTCCACATGTTGGTCATTGCTCACTATAAAAATGACAGTAATCGTCTTGGTAATTATCCTGCTAACTAAGCCGATACGGGTTGCGGTGCGCAATCTGCTCTAAATGGCGTTGGCTACCACATTCAATAAAAAATATGTTATTTCAAGCTGATGCGTCACTGCATGGTCGCCAGATATCGCCCCAATTCATCAGACAAAATCTGTAAATTTAAATAGGATTAATGAATGCTTACTCTCAACGCAGCCGCCGTGGCAAAAGGAGCCAGCGTAGCGCTACCGGCCAGCATCGCGCCAAGAATCGCCAGATATCCATCAATCGCCATCCCCATTGAGGCGGCATCAATAGCTGCGGTGGCGAAGATAAGAACCGGTATATATAAAGGTAAAACCAGCAAACTTAATAATACTCCGCCTCTGCGCAATCCCACCGTAAGCGCGACGCCGATAGCCCCGATAAAACTCAGCGTCGGCGTCCCCAGCAGCAAAGTCAGCGCTACGGCGATGCCGGTATTCACATCCAGCGAAAGCAGCATGCCCACCAGCGGCGAGAGAATTAGCAACGGCAATCCGGTCACGACCCAGTGAGCACACACTTTGCCTAACATCGTGAGCGGCAGCGGCGAAGGTAATAAAAGCAGTTGCTCCAACGACCCATCGAGAAAATCATCCCGAAACAGCCGTTCCAGCGATAATAATGAAGCCAACAAAGCAGCGACCCAGACTATGCCTGGCGCAATACGCGCCAGCAACTGCGGCTCTGGACCAACGCCCAATGGAAACAGGGTAATGACGATAAGAAAAAACCACAGTGGGTTAACAATCTCCGCACCTTTTCTGAACGCAATCTTTAATTCTCGACGTAATACGCTGACAAACATCAGTTTTTCCCCGAGTCAATCAGGCTGATTTTTCTTACCCCCTGACGCACGCCGCCAAGCTCCTGATGGGTTGTCAACAACACCATTCCCCCTGCCGCAGCCTGTTGCTCAAATAAAGCGATCAACTCACTTACGCCCTGTTTATCAATCGCCGTCAGCGGCTCGTCCAAAATCCAGAGCGGGGCTTGACTCAACCATAAGCGAGCCAGCGCTACGCGGCGCTGCTGACCGGCAGAAAGCTGGGCAACCGGCAAATCTTCATAGCCGACCAACCCCACATTTTCTAACGCCTGCCAGATGGCATTTTCGTCAAAATCACCCTGAGCCGATTGATAAAAAGCCAGGTTTTCGAAAGGCGTGAGCACCGATTTTATTCCGGGCTGATGGCCCAGAAATAATAAATCCTGATGATAACCCGCGCGATCCCGCAGGATATTCGCTCCCTGCCAGTGAACTTCACCAGCATCGGCCTGCGCCAGACCGGCCAAAATCCGCAGCAGACTGGTTTTTCCTGCTCCGTTGGGGCCTTCCACCTGCACGATATCCCCCGCTTTGATACAGAAACTCAGTCCCTTAAATAAGGTTCGTTCGTCGCGTATGCAACTCAGATTTTTCGCTTCCAACATGGGATTCGTCTTTTAACCGCAAGATTTTCAACAACCGGGAACCGGAATAATAGCATAAGGCCTAACCCTTACGTAGCATGGGCCTATCCCGAAACCTAACCTTATAGAGTTAATATTCGGCATAAGATCAATATTCTGTAGAAAAAACAGCCAAAGCTGACTTTTGCTGACTGTTTCGGTTCCTTTCTCAATAATCGCTTCTTTCCCATCTCAATATTCGCCGTAAAAAAGCCACTATCCTTAATAATGGAATCGAGGACCTCCCGTCTATCAACTTTGAAAATTTAATCCGGTTTCCTCAGGAGAAAAACATGAATGACCATAAAAACAACGATGGCGATATTCAGGTAGAAAGCAATGAGAAAAAGCAGGGAAAAGAGATTGATGTTAATGAGAAAAATCTCCCTTCACGCGCGGCCGCAATACACGAGCAAATTCGCGTCGAAGGCGAAAAAGAACTGGAGCGCGACGGCTTGGCTCTATTGCTATCGGCCATTGCTGCGGGCTTATCTATGGGAGCATCTTTAATGGCGAAAGGCATTTTTCACGCCAGATTATCCGATGCGCCCGCTAGCTTTTTTATCGAGAATATCGGTTATACCTTCGGCTTTATTATTGTCATTATGGCTCGCCAGCAGTTGTTTACTGAAAACACCGTCACTGCGGTACTGCCAATTATGCAAAAACCCAGCATTAAGAATTTCAGTATTTTATTTCGCCTTTGGGGATTAGTGTTGCTGGGAAACTTAATTGGAACCGCCTTGGCCGCGGGATCATTTATCCATATTCCCTTGTTTGATGACGCGACGCACGCCGCTTTTATCAGCATTGCTCAGGATATTATGGAAAATACGCCAGCAGAAATGTTGACTAAAGGCATTCTCTCCGGTTGGATTATCGCCACCATGGTGTGGATGCTACCCTCTGCTGGCGCGGCTAAAATCTGGGTGATTTTCTTAATGACCTATCTGGTGGCTTTATGCGATCTCACTCATATCGTCGTCGGCTCAGCAGAGATCTTCTATCTGGTATTTAGCGGCAATCTTTCATGGCAGGAATTTATTTACCCCTTCGCTATCCCGACGCTTGCCGGCAATATCATCGGTGGTTCCTTTATATTTGCTCTGATAAGCCATGCCCAAATACGCAGCGATATGACGAGAAAACCCAAAAAATCTAAAGGAAATACCCAGAAAAAAACGGATTTGTACAAAAAGTAAATCTAACCGCCGATCGGAGCCAGCATTCTCTGGCGCATTGGGAGATAAGCATTTTTAAGCGATAACTGGCGACAATTTAAACAAACAAACCGCTAACTGCTTATTTTCAGAGTGAAAATAGGTATAATGACGCCCAGCTGCTTTTATCAACAGCAAAAATCATGGCATGTCCCCGTAGTTAAACGGATATAACAAGCCCCTCCTAAGGGCTAGTTACTGGTTCGATTCCAGTCGGGGACACCATTAGCACTTCTCAGCACATCCCACTAAGTCCATAAAATCCTGTTAAAACAACGATAAATAGACATTTGGCGTCTAAAGAGACCCCATAATGTTTAGTGGAATCTAAACACATATGTGTATAGGATTGCGTATAACACTAGGTTCGATCTTTAGGGCTATACACATGCTACTCACAGATATTCAAATTCGCCGGGCTAAAGCCAAAGATAAAGCCTATACCTTGAATGATGGCAATGGCCTATCCCTATTGATTGAACCCAATGGCTCCAAGGGTTGGCGCTTCCGTTACCGCTTTGCCGGGAAGCCTAAAATGATATCTTTTGGCCTGTATGGTGATATTTCATTAGCCGATGCTCGTAAGAAACGCGATGAGGCCAGAGCACAAGTGGCCAACAGCATTAACCCCAGTGATGCCCGCAAAGCTGAAAAGATAGCCCTACAGCATTCCCACGCCAACACGTTCGAGGCTATCGCCAAAGAATGGCACACCTCCAAATTACCCACTTGGACACCAGAATATGCGGATACGGTTATGCGTGGCTTCGATAACAACGTATTTCCTTATATCGGCAAGCGCCCAATTGACCAGATCGCGCCGTTGGAACTGCTGGCCGTTCTGCAACGTATCGAAAAACGTGGCGCACTGGAACTCACCGGGAAAATCAGGCGGCGCTGTGGTGAAGTCTTCCGCTATGCCGTAGTGACCGGGCGGGCCACTTATAACCCAGCCCCGGATCTGGCCAGCGCACTAAACCGCCCCAAGAATGGCCATTACCCTTTCCTGACTGAAAGTGAGTTACCCGAATTTATTCAGGCATTGGATAACTATAAAGGCAGCAAACTGACCAAATACGCCACCCAGTTGTTAATGCTCACGGGCGTAAGAACTATAGAACTGCGGGCCGCTGAATGGTCTGAATTTGATCTGGATAATGCCTTGTGGGAGGTTCCTAAAGAACGGATGAAGAAGCGCCGCCCTCACCTTGTGCCACTTTCTGCACAAGCCTTGGCGATCCTTGAAAAGCTAAAGATGCTGACAGGGAATTATAAGTTAGTGTTCCCCGGCCGCAATGATGCCGGTAAGCCGATGAGTGAGGCGAGTATCAATAAGGTGATCAAGATGCTGGGTTATCACGGCAGGGCCACCGGTCACGGTTTCCGGCACACCATGAGCACTATCTTGCATGAGAAAGGCTATAACAGTGCATGGATTGAAACCCAGCTTGCCCATGTTGATAAAAATTCCATCCGTGGAACTTATAACCATGCACAATATCTTGAAGGACGTAGGGATATGTTGCAGTGGTATAGTGATAATTTATACTAGCACCATATTTGTATATTGATGGTACAGAAATAAGAATGCCGCCTGATGTTTATTCTAAAATTTCACCAATGGCATTTTCAATAATTTCGGCGCTTCTTACAATAAATCGAGCGCGTTCTAATAGTTCATCATAAAACAGAATGTTAATACTTTTTAAATTACGCCGATAAAGCTCTAGTGTTTTTCTTTTTATTAACTTTTCGCGGTCACCCCCACTAATAGAAGATATAGATCCGATTACTAATATACATTCGGCATCATGTGTTTCTTCTCTTATCAAATCCCCATCAGAGGTGTAGTTACTTCTTTGGCTTTCTATTTCCCAATTTGCCTTTTGTGCCAATATTTGACTAACAGCATCAGTAAGCTCACTTGATAAGCGCCAAGAATCAGCTCTATTCTGGCGATTGACAAATAAGTTTGTTGTAGGTGTTTTCAGTTCAACAATTTTAGTAAATCTAGAGTCTGATAATAAAAAATCCGTTATAACATCATTAGACCCATTGAGATCTGTATGAGAGATGTGTGCTTCTCTCTGTAGGATTTTTAAATATTTATAATTTAAACCATACCCAAATATCCACTCATTCCTTTCAAAAAAACGCTGCCATTCTATTTCATTATAATAATTAGCATTTTCATACATTCGCTCATACTCATCAAGAGCATCTTTTCGCCCTAAAATCGTATTAATATCAGTATTTGTAAGTCTATTACTTACGATGTGCTGTAATGCTAATACTAAAGAAGTGTTATCCGAATGCTCCAAAACTCTCATTATTTCCTCATGATTGCTTTGGATCTCTATAAAACGACCAGTACTTACAGACTCAGTATCACGAATAACACTATATTGTGAAAGGTGTTGATAAAGACTTTGCAAATGACCAATATTTAATTGGCAAGTAAATTTTGGAGATCCAGTGCTAGTGCAATGAGCAAAAATATTTGCACTTAACGTAGATACATCCCTAGAGTCTGCATCAAGACCTGATATATTTAATACCAAATCATTAACATCATCTCTTCCAATCAAATATGAATGGTCAATGCTCATATTATACCTTCGCAATCACATTCTTATATCCATCCCAATGAGGATTATAGCCACCATCAATTGCAAATGGAGCACCTGCATCAATAATTTTAATGTTTGAAATTTCAGCAATATCAAACAGTCTAAACTCTGGGAAATTAGGTGCGCTATCTGTGACACCGCCCACTTGAACTATATGTACTTTTGTAGACTCAGATTGGTCTTTTTTTCTCATAATAAAAATAGCATGAGGATTACCAATTCGTTCACCCGGAATCTTTCCAGGCTTATTATATTCAAATGAAATTGGTTTACGAGCCTGAATGGCTTGTCTTAAGAGCTGTAACGACATAATCACCTCGATTTATTTTCAGTAATAGTAAGTTACATTACTCATTAAGAATTCTTATTGAAAGCAATTTCAAGTATAAAAATCATGCACATTGCAAGTAAATTTTCTGCTGTGACACGGATCAAATAATCAATTCAAGTTGATAAAACTAATTGACTGAATTTCTCTATCGTTTCATGGAAAAATATAAATATGACGGAAATGGCACTACACCGCACCCGCCTGCACACTTTGCTTTATAAACTTATTTCAGTTTTATATTCCTACAAACCCTAGCGCCAGCCCGCGCCGTGGCTGGGGCTCTGGCTGATAATCCCAACTGAAAAGATTGAAAAGAATTTCACTAAATTTCAGTTTCGCTTTTTCTAACCTTACCGCTTAAAGTTTTAATCATATGATTTAAAACAAGTATTTTATTTTACGTGGCGAGGATGGGAAAAGTTGGGTGAGATAATAGCGTGGGGGAAATGTTGAAACCCTTGCCGGGCGTGGCTTCGCGGGGCAAGGTCATTTTGGGCTAACTGAAAAACACAGTACAGGGCCGGGAAGAAAATCGAGCGCCAGAGTGGTAACACCGGGCTAACGGTTGGTCACGTAATCCTTGCTCACCCTGCGCGTAATTTGCGGTTTTGCGTCACTGATTGCCTGCTGTTGTTCCTCATCTTTATGGGCCACTTGCAATAGCCGGATAGCCTCTTGCCGTTCCTGCGGTGATATATGGTCTACCAAGTCCTTAATTAACCGGCTATGCGTTAACGCACTGGGGCTAAGGGTATGGGAAAAGGTCGCATTCATCACAAAGGTATGGCCACATTCAACATTGGTACAGGCACAATAGAGATCCGCTATATGGCTATGCTTGCGGTTAGTTTTACGAATATGAGCGGGTGTACCGCAATCTGGACAAATAACTTTAAAAACTCGCATATTGATATGGCCCCTCTATTTAAAGCCAGAACCGCCGGCCAGAAAATAAGCCTCGAACTGACTCGTTTTTATATTGTCTCTTACGTCTGTAACTGGTATCAGTGGTAACGCTGGTAACACCATTGATTTATATAGATAAAATTAGTTACCACTAGGCATTATCAACTGGTAACCAGTGGTAACAGGCTGATTTCTGTTACCAGTGTTACCAATAGCCCTCTACTACTGGTAACAGCTCTACCCCTTGCGGCTTATGGTTGTTACCTCTGTTACCAGTGTTACCAGTTCTAAATAAGACTCACGTAAGTGTATTAACCTAAAACCGTGCTATTAAACTGATAGACCCGTTTCAGCCCCATTTCTGGCAGGCGAATGTTTTTCTGTGTCCGGGCATCCTCTGGCACATCGAGATAACCGGCCTTGACGCAGAGTTGAGCCACTTTCTTGGCATCAAATCCCTTGCAGATTTCTTTCCAACCGGTGGCCAAAATAAAGAAAGTTGTCACCGCATCTTCTTTGTTATTGCCTTTATCCACTCGCCGGAAGCCCACCATGTTAGCCGGGCGGCTGCGCTCGTCATGCCAGTCAGCAAAGCGGCTGAACTGATTACGGGTAATGAACTCTTTCACCTGTTCCAGTGCGGCGGCGTCTTCCTGATTGGCGGTGTGGCCACGATCCCCCATCCACGCATTAAGGCAGGTTTGTGCTGCCCGGAACGCCTCGCCCTCTGGCCAGCCGGTGATCCCCACTTGTGTGGCTAACTCTCCGGCCATTGCCACCAGTGCAAAACGGGTAACTGCGCGGCCCACCTGATTACCGGCGTTCTCCGGGGTAAGCAGCCGGGTGTATTCTTTTAGCAGTATCTTGGCCTTGCTGGTCATGCCGGTCAGGTCTGCGGTTAACAGCCGCAACCAAGCACGGAACGGCTCGCCATAGCAGGAAGCAACCGCCTGTTCCAAGTGCTCCGACAGGGCTTTACCTCCGGTAAAACCGTGCAGCTCTTCAAATACACCATGCTTACCGGAATCACTGGGGATCTGTACCATCCGTACTTCCACCCCGGCATAAGTACGCTCTCCGGCGTTGGCCGCATGTTCGACTAACGACAATTCACCAGTAGACAGAAACAACAGACACCAGCGATTAGCCTCGCGCAAACTGCCGTCAGTACGCGCCCGCGCTTTCCCTTGGCCATTCGCCAGCATATAGGCGATATTCCCGGCCTCTCTGCCATCCACTTCCCGTATTTCGTCTAACATTAGGGTGGCATCATTGCGGCGGCTGGCGGTGCCCTCCAGCGCGTTACCGGTGGAGCGCCACGTATGCCAGAAGTCAGTGCCACCACAAACTGAAGCTGCCACTTTCATCGTGGTGGTTTTACCGTCCGTTGATTCCCCTTTCAGGTGATAACCACCGCCGCCCACACCGACCAATTTTAACAGTGGTGAGGCAAAAGAGAGACTGACCGAAAACGCCACCCGGCCATTACCGACGCAATAACGGGAAACCTGATCGCGCCATTCGTCCAGTGTTCCGGCAGTCCTGAAATCCCGCCCCTGTACGCTGGCGGTTTGTAAGATTACCGACTCAGCCCCAACGCCGATCACTTCGTCTTGCAGCACATAAACCGAACCATGCCAGCCGGTTTTATTAACACAAGTTACCTTGCGCTCTGGCTTGCACAGGGAAAGGTATTCCATCAAATGCGCCCGCGCCTGCCCGGTGGTACTGATATAAGACAGGCCATTACTCAACAGAATGCGCCGCAGCTCTTCCCCGCTGCTACTGAGCATCTCCATCGGCATGGCCCACTTACGGCTGATACCGTTGGTGTCTTCCCATTCCAGCAAGCGGCCATAGTTGCCGCCGTCAGAATCGCAGGTAATCGCCGTGACTCTTACCGGGCTGCACAGTTTGATATTGCGGATTTCGGTATCACCATCAGACTTATTCACCAACTTGTCATACCAAAGATATTCCTGCGTTAAGCGGAACCCCTGCGGCAGTTTGGTTTTGCCTTTACCAAACAGGATCATTTCTTCCCGAAAGGCTTCTTTAGCCCGTTCCAGCCCGTTATCACGGCGGTAATCATCCCAATCTGCTTTATGACGGGTTGGTGGTAGTGATACCCAACCATCTACTGCTTTAGCGGCTTTCTCGGCCCACTGCTTGCCGGTGTTCTCTTTACCATCATCAAAATCATTATCCCCGGCGATAATCAACCGCGCATCGGGCCATTTATGGCGCAGGTGTTGCGCCACGTTCGGCAGGTTGTTAGCCGCGACTGCCGCCACAACCAGCCCATCAGTTAACATATCCAGCGTTAAAGCTGTGGCATAACCCTCAGTGATAACAACCAGCTCCGGGTTATCCCCTGCCTCTAATGGGTGAACCGCAATAAACGCCCCTTTAAGTACGGTATTGGGCAATAACCGCTTGTCACCTAACGGGCTGATAAGCTGGCCACCGGTTAACTTGCCGTCGATATCAGTTAGCGGTAACAGCAAAGAACCTGCCGGGAAGTCCATCCCTCCCGTTTTATGAACATCCTGCGTAATGGATTGGCTATGGCCAGACAGCCCCTTATCAGCCAGATAACTGTTTTCTCCGCTGCTGCAATGGGCTAGCAAAGCGTGGTAAGCCTTGGCCACCATCGCCTTTTTTCGCTCTTCGGGGATTTCATTTCTGGCAGGCTTAATCGCTTCCTGCGGTGCATTCGGTAAGGCTAGCGCCTTGGCCACCTCAGTTGCCGCCTGAAATGCCCCGTTGCCAGAAACCAAACGAATGAGATCCAGCCCATCACCATGACTGCACTGGCTACAAATCCATGTGCCACGGCCCCCTTGATCATCAAAGCGGAAACGATCACTACCGCCACACTTCGGGCAAGCGCCGTGTTTACCATTATCCGGCACGGTAATACCCAACGCTGGCAAAATATGCGGCCAACGCCCACGGGCCGCTTGCAGCGTTTCAGAGACAAATTGACTGCTCATCGCGGCGTCTCCATTGTAAATATGAAAAGAAATAACAGTGACGGGAATAAATTAACGGCTTTCATTCTTTCCCCTGTCAAATTCGTTATCCAATACAGAATCTAAATCTTCATAAATACAATCAAAGACAGCCGCTATATTGACTGAATTAACATGAGGCTGTGGGGTTTCATTTTTTGAGTACAATAACTCTCTCATTAATTCTGAAACCAGCATGGCCCGTAGAACTTTATCTACACTTCCCTGCGCTAAATTATATTTAGTCGTCATGCTATGCCTCCTGCACAGGCAAACGCCCGGCAAAAAGCAGTATGTAATCTGCGGCATAACGGCGGCGGGCCGTCTTCTCATTCTCTGCGGTGATATGCAGCATGACAGGGCTAATTTTCTGTTGGGTGCGGTTGATCGCCGCAAAGATGTAGGTACACTTTGACGTAGCCATTGCGTTAGTTCCTCTAACATGATGGTCAGGCCCGGCTTGGTGTTGGTAGCACCTTGACGGGCCGCTGTATTTTGTCGGTACGCCGTGTTAACGTACGTACCTAACGAAAGACAGCTTATGAGGTTATGTACGTACGTGTCAACTATAAAACGAGATAAAAGCCCGAAAGGTGAAGGTCTATCGCCAACATTCCAAATTCGTATCGCGCCAGAACTGCGTGAACAACTTAATGCGGAAGCGGCTAAAGATGGCGTAAGCCTTGGTAATTGGTTTAAAGAGCTAGCCCGGCAGGAATTAAAACGCCGTGGCATAGAACCTAAAGCATAAATACTTTTGTCAGTAATATAACCGTATATATCCGAACCTATTTTATTGACGGAAATAACGGTGAGTGAGATAGTCAAATCAGCATTAATTGAATTATTTATCATTGTTATTTTCCGATAGTAGAGAACCATACCCGGCCCAGCAGCCGGGTATTTCTTATCTGTAATATAAGAATTAACTCAGCGCTATTGCGGAAACCCAGCCTTTACCAGCCATAATAGTGGCGTCTGATAAACTAAATTCCCTTGGCTTACTTATTTTTGCTTTAACACCACGCTTAGAAAAATAAGAACGGTTAGCACTAAAACGTAACCGGTCAGTGCCAATGCTGGCAGGGCTATCAGTAACCGCCAAACCACTTAAATAAAAATGACCTTTGTCCTGAAAATCTTCTTCCACTTCGATGGAGCAAAACAGCTTTTGCCCCTGCTCATTGAAACTCACCAGCTTGGCCGTAGGGCGGATTCGGGCATAAAGATGGGTAATACCGTTCTGTACGTCGCTACGCAGCGCCAGCACTTCCCCTAAATTATCCCTATCACGTAAATGCTCTTCCCAAATCAGCGCCGTGTAGGTGCGCACATCGTAGATTTTGGCCATATCCGCCAACCATTGGGATTCAATCTGACGCCCGTCTATTGTCTCACCTTCCGTGGCCACACATATCCAGCCGGTAGTTAATTGTGAATTTGTCATTAGCTACCTGACCTTTGCACTAAGCTAATTGCATTTTCATCTACTGCTGCATACAGAGAATTATTACCTAACGCGTAGCCTTCATTACGCCAATAACTGTGTTCATACACGCAGCGCTCATCAATAAATTCAGCCCTAAAGCGTCTACTCATCTTTTGGGTATAAATATGTAGATTACTCAATGTGGTCACCACCAAGCGTTTACCCGGCATAAATGGCGGAACAAAAGCAAAACGACCAGCCACCGAACTCGTTAACATCTGCGCTGCTGCAATATCAGCCGGACGATCTGCGGAGTTAAATAAGCGCATCCGTTCCGCTGCGGCTAACTCTGCACCTACCATCACCACTAAACGGGGATCTTCCCTAAAACTTTCGGGTATCTTTTCAGTAATAATATGATTAGCCAACGCATCCAAATGGGGGAAATCCCCGCCCTCCCCCAATGTCATGGCGTCAGTTATAACTTGAGAACCGTTATTAAATCCTTTGGCTATTGCGTGCCAACCTATATTGACATCTTCACCTTTAGGATTAGCAATTGGATCTGTCGGATAAGAAATACGTTGACCATTAAAACCAATTCTCAGCATATCCAATGAAATAGCCATGCCGAAGAAATCAGAAACAGTTTGGGTAAAATGTTCAATACCCCCAACATTAGCAATGGCACTCATTCGTTGATACGAAAGCGAAGCACAAGAATCCGTATCTGCGAGTGAATAGTTAGAACCCTCTATTTTTAATCCTCGGCTAAAACGTCCTTCAATAGTTCGTCCTGTATGTAAAGCAGATTCACCAATTTCAATATTTTGTCCTTCTTCTTCATCTACATCCCATAAAGTAATATTATTCATCATCCAACCGGATTCCAGCATAGATATACGCAACTGATTCTCCGCTGACTCCGATATTGAAAAACTTTTCTCACTATCAAATCGTGATTTTATTCCACCAACAAAATTTGCATGAAACTGTCCCGCCATAGCAGGAGGATTAACTCTGACCATTATTTTTAACCTTTATTTAATATAGGGGTTAGTTCTAATAAATTATTATAAATGTTGCTTTGCAATTTTAACCTTGTTGTTAGCCCATGATTCCTTACTCAGCATTAACTTAGAAAAATCATCAGCCGACATAAAATCTCGCATTCCCTCTGACTCAGGCTGATAATATTTTTTCTTTAATTTTGATAATTCAACTCCGCCATGAGCAATTAAATACTTATCCGTAGGTACGGTGCACCTAGATATGATCTCTTTCAGTGCTAACTCTAATTTATTTAGCTCATTCCATGCATATACATGTGATTTTAATCCAGTACTACTCCAACCATCTTTGTATGTATTGGATGAAAAAGAATCTAATGGTAAGAACTCCATAATCTTATTTTTGAATCCTTTAACACTATGGCTCAGCATCAATTCAACATGACTACGTAACAGCCCTAATAGTCCTCTACGAGCCGCTAGTTTATCTTGGGCATCAGCTAAACGTCGTTGTGTAAGTTCAGACTTTGCCTGAACAGAAGCAACTAAACTACGGACACTGCCATTGTAACTTGATAAACTACTTATTCCTCGTTGAGCATTACCCAGCTCACGGCCGACTAGGTTTAATTCATTTTCAATAGTTCTTACATTAACTTCTTCCTGTTGGTTAATCTTACGTCCTCGCTCGACTAACATATTTATTTCATCTGGCGTGCAAACAAGCCTAGGTGCGGCATATCCCGTTAATTCTTCGAATTTATCCAACAATGGGAACATGTTATGTAACCGATAGATTTCTATTACTCGAATCGCATAACCACCATCCCCCTGCTCAGGGGTGAACAACATAGGTTGATACGTTGATATCACATTAATTTCGGCATCATGCGGAGTTAACGGTAATTCTTTTAGCATCTCATTTCTCTCTTTGAAATATTTCCATCAATCCAATTAATTACTTCCCCCTCTACCCATGCAACGGATCGTTCTCCGATAGGGATATTGTTAGGGAAGTTCCCTTCTTTCATCTTGAAATAAATAGTAGAACGTTTTAACCCGGTAATAGACATCACATCGGGTAACCGTATTAACCTTTTTGCCATATTATTTATGGCAATAGAATCCCGCTCCATAAAGTTATCCTTTAATAGACTTGTATAAATGTGTGAAGACACTATTAGACTTACATTTCCCCTAGCCGATGTAAATATAGGGTTAGAGAACTATGCCAAATCACACTCTGGTTTGTAGTTATTTTTTGTACTGCCAAGAGTGAATATTGATAAATATAGATAAATATGGATAAGCAGCCTCATTCGTAAAGAAACGTAAATAACTATAATCTGAGAGCAATACAACTAAATCCCCTCGGATGCCTATAGACTTACACGCAATATGCTTTCTGTAAAGTTCATGACTTGGCACTCCCAACAAAACTATTTCTTGTGTTTTTACCTTTTAATAAAAATATCCAATGTTTTTCATCATTGAGTTGGTATTACTTAGTATCAGTTAGTATTTATTCGTATCGAGTTAATATGAGTTAATATAAATTTCAGTTAATTAAGCTGAAATTTATTGAAAAAAAATAAATGTAACACTTTGTAAAATTAACAACTATTTACTGAATACTCCATTGGTTTGCTTAAGAGTCTATCGGACGCCCTTAGATTACTAGTTTTTTGCGGGAATAAAACAAGTGATTTTAGTATAAAAAGCAGGCAATGAGTTTATCTTGTGTGACTGATTTTTTGGGACTGATTTTGAAGGGCAATGAACACTAATAAAGGACAGGGAAGGACAGTAAGTAAAAATCAAGAAATTCGTGAAGTTTCTATCGATTAGAATTAGTCATGTGAAAACTGATTATCAGTCATATCGCTATAAGCCCGAAAATAAACGTATAGCGATATGTATAAACAATTAACTTAAAATTAAAAATAAGCATTAAAAACATGTAATTAAGATAAAAGTTCGATTCCAGTCGGGGACACCACGACACCTTCCCAATACATCCCAAAAAAAATTTATTCAATTTAAAACAACAAGTTAAATTAAAACCACATCCCATAACAGACCTTTCAAACCCGCTACAGCCTAACGTTATCGGGGTACTAAACAGGGTATAATCGGTTCGAACAATAATGTACCCCTTTATTGTAAGGAACACTCATGCCGTTAACCAATACGGCTATCCGAGGCGCTAAATCAAAAGACAAACCCTACAAACTTAGCGACGCACAAAGTCCATACCTCTTGGTTCATTCCAGCGGCTCTAAATATTGGCGGTTCAGACGGGTAATACCGGCAACATCCGCGGCGATATTCTCGTAATCCCAAGAGTCATCCTTGGCGAAACAGGTACTGTGCGGCTCCAGTCGCCTCCTTCATCCGCTATGACATCATATGTTCCCCCCGCAATAGAAACGGTAATACGAATACCCGGATCCATCTGACCAGAGAAAGTCGGCCGAACGTTACCGATAATATTTCCTACAAAAATGTCGTTGGACGAATAAATCTGCAACGTCAAGTGTGGACCGATTGCATCAATCGTGACTGAACCCTGAGCTGTGGCGGAGTTCCCTGCTTTATCCGTTGCGGTAAGCATATAGTCATGCGCTTAATTGAAATCTCTGCTTCCGTAAACACCCAATGGCAACTGATCGGCGGCTTCGACTCCCAACCTGACTGGCTGCCGTTTATTCCAAAAAGTGTGTATAAAGAAGTAGGCAAAAAGAGTATAACCGCAGTTTAAATTGATTATATACCGAACATATTATGAATTAACTTCTGCTGTATTCTTAGAAATTATAATCCGCTACTATCAATAGCGCTCATAATAATCTATTCATGTCCACCGTTGCTCTTTTCCGTGTAACAAACGGAAAATTTTACTGATAAAAAAATCGGTGAACATCGTTTTTACATGTAAAGTTTAAAATTAACGTTCCGTATAGATAACTTCAATAATAAATTTAAATAGCTTTTGTTGGTCACCCTCATTAAGCCTTTCAACAACACAGTTAATCGCCGTCAGCCCCCTACCTTTCTCCATATATGTATCCGAGAATCAACATCAATAATAAACCTTCATTTTCTTTATAAAATCGCTCATATTTTTATAATAAAAATTAAATATTAACTGATATGACTTGGATCACCATTTTAAGAACACCTAAAGTATAAAATATTCCGTCAATATAACAATATGAATGTTCACTATGCTAAAAAAAATAAATCAGATGTTATTCTCTACTAAGTCAAATTTACAGCATGATATTACCCCCTTAAATTCAACGGAGTCGAACACGGAGAGTATCTCTCAACGCACGCCCTACGAAAGGATTATTTGCCAGCAACTTTTAACCGGGGTTTCAACTCTAGAGATGGTTCGTGACTCGCTGCTCAATTCCAGCAACGACCTCAAACGCGAACAAAATGCAATAGACGAACTCAATCAAAGAAACGACGAGGCAAAGCAAGCGCTGGAAAAACTGGTCAACTTTATTGTTCATATTGAGACGAATGCTAACCATAGTACCGATTCATTAACTGAGTTTAGAAAATCAATCGACCAAATTAAAGGTTGCGTATCCGAAATAAACAAACTATCAAACCAGACTAATCTTATCGCAATAAACTCAGCAATTGAAGCTGCTCATGTAGGGAACAAAGGTCGCGGATTTAGCGTGATAGCAAAGGAAATAAAATCATTGTCTGGCGAAGTCAAAGAAAGTACCGATGATATATTTCAGTTAACAAAATCTATTGAAGATAATACAGTCAAAGTTTGTAGCATAGTATCAGAACAAAAACCATTAATTGAGCATATTAAGAAAGATATTTCTAATATCGTAGATTCAATCAATATCGTTATTACCCGTTCTTCTCATATGCAATCAATTATTGCATTCATTACCAACCTACAGTTTCTTAACATTGTTAAAATTGATCATGTCATATGGAAATTACAAATATATAAACTATTGCTAGATAATAACGATAGTGTTCAGGTGAATTCGCACACGGAATGCCGTTTAGGCAAATGGTATGCAGCAGGTGATGGCCGTAATCTTGCCCATTACTCTGCTTATCAACTGTTAGAAAAACCTCATGCGGCAGTTCATCATTCTGGCCGTTTAGCGCTTAGTGCTTTTTTTGACAGCGATATAGATGCAATGACGTCGGCTCTTGAACATATGGAGACGGCAAGTAATGAAGTCGTAGAGCTAATAGACCGTTTGGCATCGGATATTACGCCAAACCGCTAATCAAAAACCTATCATGCCTATGATAGATGATTGCAAAGTTTTTTCCCCAGAATGGAGTACGCGGCAGTATCTGGCTACGTACTCTATAATTACAGATATATTTATCTTCTTATTAACCTAACCAATTTTGAGTTGACTGCATCGCTAATTTTCGTCATCAAATTCGTATCTGATAATAATCTGATCGAGAACCAATATCATAGCAACCAACCAAAAAATCTTATTGAATAGTTAGTTAAAGCACCCGTTAACCACTAAGCCCTAAGAATACGAATATCCCCCCTATTCTTATAAACATACCCACCTTGATTATCCTGCGATTCAGTATTTACTTAGAGAGTGGCCCCTGCGGGTATGGCTAGTTATTGAGCCAGTTTTTATCCTCACTGCGGTCATCAGTTGCTACTCTCTCCGTGAAAACAGCGACACTCGATGTTGCCTCAAAACAGGACATCATGATGAAAAGCCATCCGGCTTCTAATACTATGAAAAAATTACCGTCGATATGTTTGCTCGCCAGTTTATTACTGGTCCCTACACTAACTCATGCAATGGGAGATGATTCGAATAAAACGCCGGATTGCCCAAAGGGCCAGGTTTATGACACCAAAACCAATAGTTGTGTGGTGGAAAAAACCAGCATGGTCAGCGACAGTGATAAAACACAGTATGCATATCATTTGGCAAAAACGGGCCGCTATCAGGAAGCTTTGGATCTATTGGATACGTTAAAACAACCAAATACCCGTGAAGCATGGAATTATCGTGGTTATGCCACCCGAAAATTAGGTCGTACAGACGAAGGAATTAGTTATTATCAACGCTCAATTGCCCTTGATCCTCATTATCCTAAAGTTCGCGAATATCTCGGTGAGGCTTATATGATTAAAGGTCGCCCCGATCTGGCTAAAGCCGAATTGGCGACAATTAAAGACCTATGCGGTACTGAATGTGAAGAATATCGAGATTTAGCCGCAGCTATAGACGGACATCCAGAAGCCTGATAACTCTGTGTGAAAATATATCGGTCAATGAAGATGCCGATGAATTGGCTAACACCATTAACAACAGGGGCCACCTAAAATAAGGTGGCCCTTGAATATCATTTATTCACGTCAACTGAGATTAAATGCAGCTAACCTAAATTTTCGCGGTAGCGAGATATTTACTCATTTCCGCTGCTGGCACCATACCCCCACCGGTCGCCCAGACCAAATGGATTGCATTTTTCATTTTCTCTGGGCTAAAACCATGCTTGCTAAGATAATCTGGAGAACTTGTTACCCGAGCCGCTCCTGGCATACCTGCGAGAGCAGAAGGCTCTAGCTGGATTCCCTCATCAAGAGCTAGCAATCCGAGCAGGTCATACATTTCGCTATCGCTCAGGGTATAGAAGCCATCTAATAGATGCTCCATCGCTCTTCCAACGAAACCTGAGGCGCGACCCACGGCCAGACCATCTGCAGCAGTTATATTATCAATGCCGAGATCCTGCACTGAAATATTGTCATGTAGCTGGGTATACACGCCCAGTAACATACATGGAGAATGCGTTGGTTCGGCAAAAATACAGTGTACATTATCGCCGAAAGCTAATTTCAATCCGAAAGCTACGCCGCCGGGGCCACCGCCAACACCGCATGGCAGGTAAACAAACAGCGGGTGATCCTCATCAACCAGGATATTTTGCTCGGCAAATTGCTGCTTCAGACGATTTCCAGCCACTGAATATCCGAGGAATAAAGTTTGCGAATTCTCATCATCGATAAAGAAACAATCGGGATCGGATTCTGCCTGTTTACGCCCCTGCTCTACGGCAACGCCATAGTCTTGCTCATATTCCACTACGTTAACACCATGTTCTCGTAGTTTCTTTTTCTTCCATTCCCGAGCATCGGCGGACATATGCACACTGACACTAAATCCGAGCTTGGCACTCATAATGCCAATAGACATTCCCAAATTACCGGTTGAGCCGACCGCAATCCGATAGCGGCCAAAAAACTCGCGGAAAGGCTCGGAAAACAGTTTGGCATAATCATCAGTTTCAGATAGTAAACCAGCCTGGTTAGCTAATTTTTCCGCATGTGTTAATACTTCATAAATACCGCCGCGCGCCTTAATCGAACCGGAAATAGGCAAATGGCTATCTTTCTTTAGCAATAAACGGCCCGTAATTTCACAGTTATAGCGCTGTTGCAGAGTTTTCTGCATTTCTGGAATCGCAACGATCTCCGACTCAATAATACCCTGAGTCTTTTGCGTTTCAGGAAACGCCTGGCAAAAATAAGGCGCAAAGCGCTGTAAACGGGCTTCCGCCTCAGCCACATCTTCTTGCGTCAACCCTACATAGGGCAAGCCCTGTTCCAACGTGGTGGACAAAGGATTAAACCAAGTAACCTCTTCCAGATTGATAAGATTTTTGACTAAAGGGTAGTCGGTAATTAATTTATCAATTTCTGTCTTTTTCATGGAATATCTCTTTGTTGATCAAATAAGGTAAGAAAGTAAAAAAGTCGCCGCCAAGGCAATTAACGAAGCGATAAACGTTGCCGTGGTATAATATTTAAAGGTTTCACTCAACGTTGCACCACAATATTGTTTTACCAGCCAGAATAATGAGTCGGTCACGATAGTGCAGCCTATCGCTCCGGAACCAATCGCCAACGTAATGATTTCAGGGCTGACATTGGGATACATCGGCAATATTGGCGAAACAATCGCCGTCGCGCCCATCATCGCCACGGTGGCAGAACCTACCGCCGCGTGCAATATAATCGCTACCAGCCAGGCCAGTAAAATTGGATGCATATCCATATTAGATAAGATCACGGCCAGAGTATCCGCCAAGCCACTGGCTTTTAATATTCCATTAAATGCCCCACCGGCACCGATAATTAATAAAATATTCGCGATAGATGAAAAACTGTCTTCGGTTTTTTTCAGCAGGGTAGTCATACCCATATTTTGTCTGATACCTAGAGTGTAGTAGGCCACAAAAGCTGCAATAAACATCGCCGTTATTGGGTTACCAATAAACTCTAAAAATGAATATAACGAAGAACCTTTTTCCATATTCAGTTCTGCCGCAGTTTTCATCAACATCAGAATAATAGGCAGTAATACGGTAAATAATGTGGCGCTTAGCGAAGGCAGATCTTCTTCTCTACGTACCTGAAATTCAGAGAACTCAGCGGGTACTTGTTTAAACGGTAACCGATTACCCACGAACTTCAGGAATAATGGCCCACCAATTAATGAAGCTACCAATCCTACAAATAATCCGTAAACAATGACCGTTCCTACGTCTGCGCCCAATGCATTGGTCACATAAAGAGCTGCTGGATGTGGTGGAACCACACAGTGAACGGCCATTAATGCCGTACACAAAGGAATAGCTAATTTAAACAATGAGGTATTGGTTTTTCTGGCAATAGAGAATGCCAGCGGAATCAGTAATACCACCCCAACTTCAACAAACAGGGTAATACCGCACACCAACCCGACCAGAACCATAGTGACGTCTGGTGATAACCAACGGCATCGTTGCAGAGTTATGCCAATACGTTCAGCCGCACCGGAGACCTCCATCATCTTGCCTAAGATGGTGCCTAAACCAATAACAGCTGCTAAAAATCCTAGTGTGCCGCCGATTCCGCTTTCAATGGAGTTAACCATTTCCAGTGGGTTCATACCCATTAACAGGCCGACATAAAAACTGGCTAACAATAGCGCCAGAAAAGGGTGAATCTTTAGTTTTACTATGGCGAATATAATAATGATGATACTTGTTAATAACGTCCCCACTACCCATATTTGTGAGTCCATATCCAACCTCAACCAATAGTTTTCTTGTGGCTTTATTGAATAAGAGTTGATAGGGGCTGACAAACGATAAAAAAACGCTTTCAGATGAGCCATATTGGATCAAATATGCCAAATAGGTCATATTTTACGATATAAGTACGATTTGAATCACATTAACTAACCCTTATCATGTAGTGAAAATGTAAATCGGTATAATATTTAGACAAAATAAAGTGAGCAGATCCCCTATGTACCCGGAAAACGCCTATATCCACCGCAATCAACTTCTTAATGGCTATCAGCTATCAAAACTCTATACGTTTGAAGTTGCGGCTCGGCATAAATCTTTTGCCTTAGCGGCCAATGAGTTATCAATTAGTCCCAGCGCCGTAAGCCATCGTATAAATGGCCTCGAAGATGAATTGGGGTTTAAATTATTCCAGCGGTTTCACCGGAGAATTGAGTTAACCAGTGAAGGCGAACGGGTATTTTGGGCGCTGAAATCCTCCCTTGATTACCTTAATCAGGAAGTTCTAGAAATTAAAAATCAGGAGTTATCCGGCACTCTTACAGTCTATTCTCGCCCGTCGATTGCCCAATGCTGGCTGGTGCCTAAACTCGCTGATTTTGCTCATCATTATCCGGCCATCAACCTGAATATTATGACCGGAAATGACAACGTCAATTTTCTCGGCGGTGGCATAGATCTGGCCATTTACTACGATGATAAAACGCCGGAAAAGTTGTCGTATGAACACCTGATGGATGAGTCAATGGTGCCAGTGTGTAGCCCAGAATATGCGGAAAAACATCAGCTTTATGGAAATTTGATCAATCTACGCCAATGTACGCTTCTACACGATCGACAGGCATGGAGCCGGGACTCGGATATCAGTGAATGGCAGGATTGGAGCCGACGAACCGGAGTTACGCTGGATACCACACAGCGCAGTATGGGATTTGATCGTTCTGATTTAGCCATTCTCGCAGCAATCAACCACGTGGGTATCGCCATGGGGAGAAAAAAACTGGTAGCGCGTCGTCTGGCAAATCAGGAGTTGATTATGCCCTTCCCAGGGATGGAAGTGGTATGCGAACAGCGCTATTACATTTCGACGTTATCAGAACGCCAGTGGCCAAAAATTAACGTTTTTATCCAATGGTTAAAGAAAATGGCCGATAAATCATAAAAACTGCCCGTTATCAGCCGTATTACTCTAAATCTCTGTTAATCAGCTTTTTTTACGAACTCTGATTTCAACTTCATCGGACCAAAGCCATCGATTTTACAATCAATATTATGATCGCCTTCAACTAAACGGATGCTTTTTACTTTGGTACCGATTTTCAGAGTTGAAGAGCTGCCTTTCACTTTCAAATCTTTAATGACGGTTACCGCATCGCCATCTGCCAACAAATTACCGTTGGCATCGCGCACAACCAGGCCTTCTTCATCCTCAGCCACATTGCCATTTTCAGACCATTCATGGCCGCACTCAGGGCAGTTAAGCTGCTCACCGTTCTGCCAGGTAAATTCGGAACTACACTTTGGACAATTAGGTAATGCTGTCACGATAACCCCTTAATACTAAATAGAATAAATTTTAAAATACGTTAAATTAAAGGCTATGACCTTTGTAAGCCTGTATTTTACACTTTTTATCCTATCGGAGACCAGCAAACTCACGAATAAACATGAATAAGAGTACGGATATACATATTACCTTGGAGCTAAATAGATAAAAATGGGTCGCCGAAGCGACCCACAAATAGTCAATAAAACCTTCGTCAATACGTAATGAATAGCCCAATATTCAACGTGTTAACCGATAGCAATAAGCTTAATAGCCTTGGCGCGCGCGGCCAACCGCCTCGCCTAACTGCCAAACGGCCATCGCATAATGAGTGCTATGGTTATAACGAGTAATGGTGTAGAAATTGGGTAATCCATACCAGTATTGATAGCCGGTGCCAACATCAAGGCGCAGCAGGCTGGCCTCCTGATAGCCATCGAGAGAATCCCTTGGCTGTAGCCCCGCTGCGGCTAAAGTAGCAACGGAATATCGGGTTTTAAATCCATTATCTAGCCCAGGAGCCTGCCCGATAGCCTGAACGGCAACTTTGCCACCTTTCTGCCAGCCGTGGGCTTTAAAATAGTTGGCCACGCTACCGATGGCGTCAACGGGATCCCAAAGATTGGTATGGCCATTTTCATCAAAATCAACCGCATAGCTCTTGAAAGATGACGGCATAAACTGACCGTAACCCATGGCTCCGGCGTAAGACCCTTTCAGGGAAAGCGGATCGTTACCCTCTTTACGCGCCATTAGCAGGAAGGTTTCCAGCTCGCCGCTAAAGAATTCTGCGCGGCGCGGATAACTGAATGACAACGTAGCCAAAGCATCAATAATGCGGGTTTTACCCATTACGCGACCCCAGCGGGTTTCCACCCCGATAATGCCAACAATGATCTCTGGAGGAACGCCGTAAACTTCATAAGCTCGCTGCAACGCATCTTGATATTGATTCCAGAAAGCTATGCCATTTTGTAGGTTATCCGGTGTAATAAACTGGTTGCGATAGCGATTCCAAGCACCATTAGGGCCAGACGGTGGCCGGCTGGTGGGTGCCTGTTTATCCATCAAACGAATAACCCAATCCAATTGTTGAGCTTGAGCTAATACATCATGTAATTGCTGACGGTCAAAATCATGTTCTCGCACCATTTTATCGACAAAACGGTTTGCCGCCGGGTTAGTCGCGAAATCACCACTTAGCATATGACCTGTATGCGCTGGTTCCAGAAGAAAACCTCCCTTCTGAGATGCCGTGGCTAAAGGTGTCGGTTGATTGCTACAGGCGGTCAGCAAAGTAAGCATAGGTAAAATAGCAGCCCAATAACGCATCGGTTATCCACACAGTCATATAAGAAAAAGTGATCGCTATGGTAAGACATTGTTCGCCGCGAACAAACAGGAATCATATGGGTATCAGCCAATCATGAATGAAATTATGTTATCAGCTTCAGATAAACCTGACTAAGCCACAAAATATGAACATAACTGCCAAGATGCGGGCTAACGTGAAGATCAAAATATTCCGTTGAAAGAACTAAATTCTGAGCAGCGCCCACAGAAGCGCTCTCTATTCATTAACTATACTTGTGTTATCTCTTGCTGCGACCAAAATATTATGCTGAAACCAAGATTTTCTCCCGAGTCATCCAAACAGGTTTGGGAAATCGTATATGGTTATCAATTAGCCCACGTGCTCAGGTTACGGCCAAACTAAATGTTGCAGAATGACTCTTTTAATATCCTAAAAGCGTTGTCGAACCGGCAAAATAACCGGAGTGAAATCAGAATATTCATATCGATGATTAAGGCTGCTGGCTGCCGGAGGCATTTTCTGGGAAGTTAACGGGAATATGATGAGCGAGAAAATTTTTTAATTTATCCCAGCGGCGGATTTAGATAAAAATACTATTGGCAACATTAAACCTTTTCTGCTGGCAATGATGGGAGAATTATCCTTTGTTTTCTCTTCGTTTCAATAAGGTATAACCGAGAGAAAAGTAACCTGGAACCACATTATCAATTAGATATATGGTAACACTACGACCTGTATCCCGAGCAGGCAGATAAATTTAATAATGATATGGCTGACCTGACCCAACATTTCGTTCAGAAAGTAACTCCAGTCTATAATTTTAACGATTACAATAGAATTATAGATAGCGGAGACGGCAATGGAGCATTAATGTTAACCATCCTGGCAACTAACATGAATCCCGTCGGGGTTATTTTTTATAGTCCTTCTGTAGCTGAGAAAATCGCGAAAATCATCAGACACAAAAATATGGCTTCCCAATGCACGATTGGCGCTGGAAATTTCTTTGAGTCTATTCCATCAGGCCATGGCTTCTATTTGCTGAAATATATTCTGCACGATTGGAACGGTGAAGAATGCATACAGATTCTACGCAATTGCTCTAGTGCTATGGGGAAAGGGATTAAAAATCATATTTGTAGCAGCCATTTTTCCAGCAGGAAATATCTATCATGCTGGTAAACATAGCGATATCACCACGCTATCCTGTACCCAAGGGCGCGAACGCTCCAAAGCCGTGCTCTGAGTTATATTCCCCCCGGTAGGCTTAAAAATAAATATAGAAATTGAGTTACCGATACAGAAAACCAACCTGACCGAAGGGGGAAAACAACCTGCCTTAAAAAACAAAAAAACCATAATAATCATGCAATTGCAATATATCCCCGTATCTTAGAGAGCAGCAATTTTTCGGATAGAGAACAACCTGTAAAATCGGGCCACCATTTCTTTATTTCATTCATTCAGCATCAGCCATAAAATCTCATCTCAAGCTGCCCACCACAAACAAATCCTGCTTATCACATTGATAAATATAACTTTTTAAAGGCATTAATTTCAAGATTCTAATTGTCGTGATCAGAATAACTTCAACAATGACAACTTAATTGTTGCCTAATTATTATTAATTAATTAAAATAAAAAATTATATAAAAATATTACTATATGACTTTTTAATATATTAGTGGGCAACATGGATTATATCTTATTATCTACATTACTAATTTTAATGTTCAAATCTCAGAATTTCATCGTAACGAAAGCTATAGCACTTTCGTTATGTGTAATAATATTCGGATTCTGGTTTGTTTGTGACCGATTTACTGGCAACGGTGTAACTGACTCCGTTTATTACCATTTGCTTAGCGGTGTAAAAGGAACATCTTTAAATGATATAAAGTCAAACATTGCCTTTGCTATTTTATTTTCTTTTACTCCTATAGCCATAATTACATTTGCAATAATTTCAAAGAAAAGAAAAATAACAAGACGTAAATTATTTGATGTCGCGTTTGCTTTTGGAACATTACTCTTTATCACAAACTCTACATCTGCGAAAAATGTAATATCCTCATTAAAAAACCTTAATTATGGGGATAGTGAATTCGCTACATCATATTATAAAAAGCCCAATGCAGAATTAAGAAATAAATACAACTTTGTATTTATTTACGCTGAAAGCTTAGAACATACATTTAGAAACCTTGATGGTATTAATTATCTACCTGAGATTACAAAAATAGCCAATGAATCGCTAGATTTCACCGATATCCGGCAACATGAAGGTAGCGGCTGGACAATGGCGGGTTTAGTAAATACTCAATGTGGCATCCCATTCACACTGCCTCAAGGTAATTCTGCTTCATCAATGTCAAAGTTTCTTAGCTCAGCAAGCTGCATAGGTGAATATCTTCAAAGCAAAGGATATACTAATGAGTTTATTCGCGGGAGTGATAAGGAATTCGCAGGTGGCGATAAATTCCTGAGTCAGCATGGTTGGAACAACATATTTGATAAAGAATATTTCGTAGAGAACGGGCTTGCAGACGAAACACTCATGAATGGCTGGGGAGTTCATGACGATATACTTATTGAACATGCTTACAATGAGTTTGAAAGGCTCTCAGCCGAAAAACAGAATTTCATGTTGTCATTCTTAACAGTAAATACCCATGCTCCGTCAGGGCAATTTTTGCCTGTATGTGATGGGAAAATCTCTGAAAATATAACTGAACCCATGTTAAAAGCAGTATCTTGCTCTGATTATTTACTAAGCCAATTTATAAAAAGAGTTATGTCATCCCAGTATGCCGACAAAACTATTATTGTTTTGGTTTCAGATCATTACATGATGGCTAATGATATTAGCCATATATTGAACAGACATGATAGCGATAGAAGAAATAATTTTATTATAATTAAAAAAGATATCTCTGGAAGAAAAATCACTAACCAGGGCACATTGCTAGATGTATGGCCAACTATCCTTGCCGTGTCTGGTGAAAAAAACACTGATGTAGGTTTTGGTCGGAACCTATTAAAAAAAGAACGAAGTGAGATTAATCAATATCATGATGAGAACAATAATATAAATCCATTTCTTGCATATTCAGCAAATATGTGGGCCTATCCTAATATAGATAGTAGTATTTCCTCTGATGGAAATGTGATTAATATATCAAACAGCTCATTCAAACTGCCAATGTTGGCTAGTCTGGATAATAAAAATAACATTAAAAGTGTTTATTTTAATACATTTGCTCTCGATGTAATCGATGCGGTAAAAGAAAATAGTAAACTTATGTATGTGACTCAATGTGAGGCAGTCAATAACATTAAAAATAAAGTATGTCTGTATATCCTATCAGATAAAAATATTAAGAAGAAAATCATTAGCTATGATGGCTCCATTAAGTTAGAAGAAAAACCGCAAAAGTCCATTATATTTAATAACGAATTCATTGGTGTTTCGGTCAGCTCATCGGGAGAAACCGGTATAAAATATGAAAAATTACCTACACCTATACTTCGTGGTGTTACATTCTTTGCTTACGACAAAAATTCAAAAAAAATAGTAGAAAATATAAATTATGATACATGTGAGAACGAATCACTTGATGATCAAAGAATAAATTTATTGCAAGAAAAGTACGATACTATTATTTATTCGTCAAATGACTCTGCATTTTGCAATAGCCGTATCCCGTTAAGTAAAATATCTGACATAACGAATAATCGCGATATAGAGAACGTAGGATTTAGGCAACAATTTGGCGGGGTTATGCATAATGGTAAAGCAAATACTGTGATAGCCAAACCCGGTGAGCGATTAGACTTTTTTATTAACAAAAAAACATCTGAACTCATCTCATTATGTGAGATATTTGATGATTGTAAGATATAATTCTAAATAGCATTTTTCCCATTACCGTAAGAAAGAAGTCTTTCTACTCTATGTTAGATAGACTTCTCTCTACAGGAGTACGCGCCGTGTTCAGTTATCCAGCCAGTTACCTTTTTGATGAAACCAGCGGCGAATATCAAATTCATTTTCGCGATTTTCCTGAAGTACAGTCCGTTACCTATTCTATTGAGGATGTAGAGCTAGAAGCTCAAGATAGTCTTAAAACCGCGATTGCGGTGGAAATGGAAGAAAGACGCTCTATTCCCGCGCCATCAATGCCAGAAGACAATGAATTTTCGGTACATTTACCGATATTGGTCACATTAAAAGCCGAGTTACATAACGGAATGATCGCCAGCGGCACTCGCAAAGCCGATCTAGCGCGGAAACTTGGCCTGAATGCTGCTCAGATGGAGCGTTTGTTAGACGTGGACTACGCATCTAAAGTCGAGGCACTGGAGCAGGCTTTGTATTTGCTGGGCTACGAAGCCCATGTGGTAGTCAGAAAAATTGAATCTATAGAGTGATTGAAAAGAAAGAAGGTAACAATTTGTTATTTATCTAAAATTTAAAAAATCGTTATTTCCATCACGTTTCAGATAAATAACCTTAATAAATTGTGTAAAAATCCTATAACTGTGATCGGGTGCATAAAAATACAGTATTGATATCTCCCTAGTTATGGGATTACATTAGCGCGATCCTGCCGTAGTCAAAGTGACAGACCGGCATTTTAGATAGATCCGAGCGAGTGAGCTGTCTTGGTAACCATACGGCTTCAACTAGGCTGGGGCGATACTTATCTACTTTTCAGACTCTGCACAACAAGTTGGATCATTGCTGGCGAGGTAGCTCCAAGGGGAGTTGTTCAGTGAAATATTTCTTTATGGGTATCTCTTTCATGTTGGTGGTTTGGATTGGCACCTTCATGTTAATGGTAGAGTAACCCCGCCGCCTTTTGCGGCATATAAGGGCGCATCCGCGCCCTTTGTCATTTTATTTTCCCGGCATCATTCTACGTAGCGTGTCATCACGCCGAATATAGTGATGATATAGCGCCGCCAGCGTATGCAGTCCGATAACAAAATATCCCAGAGTAGCAATAAGCTCATGGGCCTGTTTAATTAACGATCTGGCCTGAGAATTAGGCATAACCCACTGTGGCACTTGCCAGCCCAGTAAATACCAGGTTTTGCCGCCGTAGGCCTGAGCCAGCACGCCTAATATCGGTAACGACAAAAACATCAGGTATATCAGCCAATGTAATGCATGGGCGCTAACAGCCTGCCACTTTGGTAATGACGGAGTAACAACCGGAGAAGAGTTACGTTGGCGTAGCCAAAGCCGCAATAACATCAATACCCAGACACTAAGGCCAAAATTAAAGTGCAGATTCTTTACTAGCGTCCGATCTTCATCAGGAACGACGTCGCTGAGCAATATCGCTGAATAGGTCAAAATCACCATTAATAGCGTTAGCCAGTGCAGAGTAATTTGAGACAGAGAATAGCGATTCTTCATTGTGATGCTCCACAAAAGTCTTACGTCAAAAACTATTTAGCTAAGAGTATGGCGCAATTTTGATGAAGCTAACCTTAAGAGGCTCATTCAGCTTATTGAAAAAGCTATATTTGCAGCAAGAAACACTAACCGGGTAATAAAATCAGCCCGGCTAGTGAGTGGCTAATCTTATTCGCCGTTGGCCAGTTTAGTCGGTTTAATTAAGCCATCAACGCGAAACATACTTTTAATCCCGCGTACCGCCTGCCGGATGCGATCCTGATTCTCGATTAGCGCGAAACGCACGTGGGTATCGCCATAATCACCAAAGCCAATTCCCGGAGAAACGCAGACTTTCGCTTCCGACAACAAGCGCTTGGCAAACTCAAGCGAACCTAGATGCGCATAAGGCTCAGGAATTTTCGCCCAAACGTACATTGACGCTTTCGGATTTTCTACCATCCAGCCAGCTTCATGCAGGCCTTTTACCAATGCATTACGGCGCTGACGGTACTGTTCGGCAATGTCCTTCACACACTGCTGATCCCCTTCCAGGGCAGCAATGGCAGCTACCTGCAACGGAGTAAAAGTACCGTAATCGTGGTAACTTTTGATTCGCGCCAGCGCACTGACCAATTCGGGATTTCCGACCATAAAGCCAATACGCCAACCGGCCATGTTATAGCTTTTCGATAGGGTGAAAAATTCTACCGCAATGTCTTTTGCACCCGGTACTTGCATGATCGAAGGGGCCTTCCAGCCGTCATAAACAATATCTGCATAGGCTAAGTCATGCACCACCAGCACATCATACTGTTTGGCTAACCCAACCACTCGCTCAAAAAAGTCCAGTTCGACGCACTGTGCCGTGGGATTTGATGGGAAGCCTAAAATCATCATTTTAGGCTTAGGAATGGTTTCACGAATCGCCCTTTCTAATTCACCGAAGAAATCAATACCCTCTGTCAGTGGAACTGAGCGCACCTGCGCGCCCGCAATCACTGCGCCATAAATATGAATGGGATAGCTTGGATTCGGTACCAAAACGGTATCACCGTGATCCAACGTTGCCAGCATCAAATGCGCCAACCCTTCTTTAGAACCAATGGTCACGATAGCTTCACTTTCCGGATCGATATCAACCTGATAACGATCGGCGTACCAACGAGAAATGGCGCGACGCAAACGCGGAATACCGCGCGAAGTGGAATAGCCGTGAGTATCTTCACGTTGAGCAACGCTACACATTTTTCTACAATATGCGGCGGCGTTGGCCCATCCGGATTACCCATACTGAAATCAATAATGTCTTCGCCACGGCGGCGCGCAGCCATCTTTAGCTCAGAAGTAATATTAAAAACATAGGGTGGGAGGCGATCAATGCGGGTAAAACGACGTTTGGATGGTAATTCAGCCATAATTTCCTCGAGGATACGTTAGCGCCCGGACCGTCCGAGCGACGCAGACCATCACGGGTCTTTTAAGAACATATCGCAGCGCTGAAATACTGTCGAGAGGCTAACGAAATTATTTTACCTCAAAGTAACAACGCATTTTTTCTCGCAGCAAACTCATCGGCCAGCAATCCCAGTACCCAGTCATCGCACCATTTCCCACTGAGGCTGAAATTGTCTCTTAAGGTTCCTTCCAGTTGAAAACCACAGCGCTCCAGCAAGGCGCGGGAAGGCTGATTACCTACCGTTACCGTCGCTTTCACTTTATGAAACTGACATTGCTGAAAAGCAAATTCCAGCACCGCCACCAGCGATTCCTGACCATAACCTTTGCCGGTAAATTCAGGTAATAAGCCATAGCCGACCTCCGCTTGCTGAAAAGGCTGCCATTCCGGTAAAAATCCCGTGATACCAACAGGTTGCCCCGATGCTTTTTCGCGAATAACCAAACACAGCCAATGGTCTGAAGTCCTGTCCCAAGGCTGCACGCGAACAGCAAAACGCGTCTGAATGGTGACGAGATCCTGCGGATCGGAAATATAGCGAATCACCTCCGGGTCCTGATATAGCCGTGAAAAAAGTGGCCAATCCTGTTCTGTCATCGTGCTCAACGTTAATCGTTCGGTAGCGATATGAATCATTATTTTCTCAACTGTTTGGTCGGGATAAATCACAAAATAAAGGGGAGATTTTTTCCTAACATCATCCCTTTATTCTTCTCTATTTTGCCGAAATAATAGCCACATGAATTTAACAAATGTAGAACATCTCGGTGGCTTTATTTTTCCCAGATTTACCTATTGCCCCGTTTCCCCTGTCTCAGTACGTCGGAGAGATAAAATATGTCTTCATTACAAATAGATGATATTCCAGCGGCAATCAAGCTAGTCAAACGTCAGCTACGCCAGGATTTACCTGATTATCAGCAAGTTTTTCTCGCCGTTGAGGAAAACATTCGTCAACAGGTAAACACTATTCGTCAAAGTTTAGCTGCGGGCGAAAACCCGGTGCCGCGCTTACACGCTGACGATATCATCCATAACCGCGTGACCGAGCAACAAAAAAAACTGATAAAACAGCGGGGAACCTGCGCCATTCACGGCGTATTCCCACGAGAAAAAGCCGAGAATTGGAATCGGGAAATCGGCCAGTATTTAGAGCGAAACAACTTTGTTGAGCGTTTGAAAAACGCCGCCGAAGACAATTATTTCGGCACTTTAGCGGCCAATAAGCCGCAGATTTATGGGATCTATTGGTCCAAACCTCAGGTGGAAGCCCGACAGGATCATCGGATGCAGGCGGTTCAGGTGTTTCTCAATAACCTATGGCACAGCGAAAGTAACGGCAAACATCACTTTGATCCTGACCGCGTAGTCACTTACGCCGACCGCACCCGCCGCCGGCCGCCGCATTCATCTTCACTGGGCTTATCGCCTCACGTTGACGGCGGCTCCATTGAGCGCTGGCTGGATGAAAATTTCCGCCACGTTTACCGCCACGTATTTTCCGGCGAATGGCAAAAATATGATCCTTTCGCCGCAGAAGGCAGACCGGAAGTACGTGAGCTTCCATCGCCGGCAGTGTGCTCTATGTTCCGAACCTTTCAGGGGTGGACGGCGTTAACCCCGCAGCGAACCCATGCAGGCACGCTGAATGTCATCCCGATTGCCAACGCCATGGCCTACATTCTGCTGCGCGCGTTACAAGATGATGTCGCAGAAGATGACTTATGCGGTGCAATGCCGGGTCGAGCGCTTTCAGCATCGGAACAATGGCATCCTCTTTTACTCGAAGCCATTTCCCCTATTCCCGATCTAGAGGCTGGTGATACGGTGTTCTGGCATTGCGACGTTATTCACTCAGTGGAAAATGAACACAACGGTGAATTTGACAGTAATGTGATGTATATCGCTGCGGCTCCCTGGTGTGAGAAAAATGCCACTTATTTACCGCGTCAACTGGCCAGCTTTATCGACGGTAAATCGCCACCGGATTTCGCCGCTGATGATTTTGAAGTCGATTTCATCGGCAGAGCCACGGTTGAAGATTTGACGCCATTAGGAAAACAACAGCTCTGCTTCGAACAGTAATCCTCCCGCCAGATAATGATCAGTCGGAAGACTCGTTTTTCCGACTGAATTGCTTCAGTTCTGCTGCGGTAAAAAACACGGTTAAAGTAGCGATAAAAGCCGTTTTTCCTTATAGTGAGCCGATATTCACCCGCAAACGAGCCTGTTGTGCACCAAATATTTGAAATGTTGCTGGCGGTTTTTGATCGCGCCGCGCTAATGTTGATCTGCCTGTTTTTCCTGACCCGCACCCGCCTGTTCCGTCAGCTACTACAAAAAGAGAAACACACGCCGCTGGAACTGCTCGCGGTAACCGCTATTTTCTCTCTGTTCGCCATCTTTGGTACCTACTCAGGTATTAACGTCGAAGGATCGCTAGTTAACGTTCGGGTTATTGCCGTAATGTCTGGCGGTATTCTATTTGGCCCCTGGGTCGGCATCATCACCGGTATTATTGCCGGTAGCCATCGCTATTTAATTGATATCGATGGCATTACTTCTGTTCCCTGTCTTATCACCAGCATTATTGCCGGGTTGATGTCTGGTTATATCAATTTGAAGGTGAAAAAAGAACGCCAATGGAGCATTGGTATTCTCGGCGGCATGATCTGCGAATCGCTCACTATGCTTTTGGTTGTGGCATGGGCCAAACCGACGGCGCTGGGTATCGATATTGTATCGAAAATCGCGATTCCGATGATTTTAGGCGCAGTGTGTATCGGCCTGATTGTGTTGCTGGTACAAAGCGTTGAGGATGAAAAAGAGGTGATTGCCGCTCGGCAGGCGAAACTGGCTTTGGATATCGCCAATAAAACGCTGCCCTACTTCCGAAATATCAACGGGGAATCACTGAGCACCGTGTGTGAAATTATCCGCACCGATATAAAAGCAGATGCGGTAGCCATTACCAATACTCACAATATTCTGGCCTACGTTGGCGTCGGTGCCGAGACCTATGATATTGGACACGAAATTATTAGCGATATCACTAAGGAGAGCATTCAGCGTGGCAAAATTACTATTCGTAATAACGATGAGGTTCACCGTACGCCGCAAATTCATTCGCTGATTATCATCCCTCTGTGGGAAAAAGGTGAAGTAACCGGATCGCTAAAAATTTATTACTGCCATGCTCATAAAATTACCTATTCACTGAAAGTGATGGCGGTCGGCCTATCGCAAATTATCTCTACGCAAATGGAAGTCTCACGTATTGAACAGCTGAAGGAAATGGCAAATAAAGCAGAAATGCGCGCATTGCAAAGTAAAATCAATCCTCACTTCCTGTTTAATGCGCTGAATGCTATCTCCTCCTCGATTCGGATCAATCCAGATACCGCTCGACAGTTGATCATCAATCTGTCTCGTTATTTGCGTTATAACCTCGAACTGAATGACGAACAGATAGATATTCGCAAAGAGCTACATCAGATACAGGATTATATTGCTATTGAACAGGCTCGTTTCGGCAGCAAACTGACGGTTATTTATGATATCGACGATGATATTTCACTGCGAATTCCCAGCCTGTTAATTCAACCTCTGGTGGAAAACGCCATTGTGCATGGAATTCAGCCTTGCAAAGGCAAAGGCGTGGTCGTTATTGCAGTGAAAGATCATGGAGATCAAATTAAAATTTCAGTTAAAGACACCGGTAATGGCATTAATCAGGAGACCATAGACAGGGTGGCCAATAATGAAATGCCAGGTAACAAAATAGGCCTACTGAATGTGCATCACCGTGTGCAATTGTTATACGGTGCAGGCTTACAAATTCGACGTTTAGAGCCAGGCACCGAGATTTCATTCTTTATCAGCAAAAATGGCGGAAAAGTTCATGCATAATTCAACTTCACCGCCAGTCTACCCGGAGCAATATTCATGAAAGCCATTATTGTGGAAGATGAGTTTCTTGCTCAGGAAGAACTGAGCTATCTCATTCGCCAGCACAGTGGTATCACCATAGAAGCAACCTTTGATGACGGATTAGATGTATTAAAATATCTCCAAAATCATCAGGTTGATGCTATTTTTCTGGATATAAACATTCCGTCGTTGGATGGCGTGCTGCTGGCACAAAATATCAGCAAATTTACCCATAAACCGCATATTATCTTTATCACTGCCTATAAAGAGCACGCGGTGGAAGCTTTTGAAATAGAAGCATTTGATTATATTCTCAAGCCATATCACGAATCCCGAATTGTCACCATGCTGCAAAAACTGGAAGCGCTGCATAAGCGTAACCGTCAGGAAAACGAGCAACCCACCGGTCTGGCACCGCGCAGCGCTCATACCATCAATCTGATGAAAGACGAACGCATCATAGTGACGGATATCAACGATATTTATTACGCCGCAGCGCAGGAAAAAGTGACTCTGGTTTACACCCGCCGGGAAGAGTTCATCATGCCGATGAATATCACTGAATTCTTCAGCCGACTGCCAGAGGAGTACTTCTTCCGCTGCCACCGTTCTTACTGCGTTAACCTGTCCAAAATTCGCGAAATCGTGCCCTGGTTTAACAATACTTACATCCTGCGTCTCAGTGATTTGGATTTTGAAGTGCCCGTCAGCCGCAGCAAGGTAAAAGAGTTCAGGCAGTTGATGCGCCTATAGATGCATTTCATTCCGTGCTGAATGCAGCTCATTCCTCATTTGATCTTTCATGGTAAACCCGCCCGTATACTGGCTTCATTGGGCGGGCTGATAGTGACTTAACATCCAAATCCTTCGTCAATCATCAGCTCGTAATTTTATGGCAGACCGAATTATTCGGGCCAGGTTGTATTGATGTTAAGGAGTCCGGCATGAGCAGCAAACCGGTAAATCGTTGGCTAATCGTTGTAGGTACTATCATTGTCCAAATGGGTTTGGGCACTATTTATACATGGAGCCTATTCAACCAGCCGCTGGGTGAAAAATTCAGTTGGTCACTCGGCGCAGTTGCCACCACCTTTTCAATCACCAGTTTCTCTTTGGCTATTGCCACGCTATTTGCAGGTCGCTTGCAGGAACGTTTCGGCATTCGCAATCTGACTTTGATATCCGGCCTGATTCTGGGTTTGGGGCTGATAGCCAGCTCCTTCGCCACTTCCCTTGGCATGATTTATCTTCTGGCTGGTGTCGTCGTCGGTTTTGCCGATGGCACCGCATATATCACAACACTTTCTAATCTAATTAAATGGTTCCCTGAGCGTAAGGGCCTGATAGCCGGTATTTCCGTTGGCGCATTCGGTACCGGTAGCCTGCTATTCAAATACGTCAATGCCAGCCTGATTGCCAATCAGGGCGTCTCTCTGGCCTTCTTCTACTGGGGTCTTATCGTGATGGCTCTGGTCGGCGTAGGCTCCCTGTTGCTGAAAGAAAAAGTCAGCGCTCCACAACCAACCAATATGCAGCAAGCCAGCCAGAATGGCCGTGATTTCAGCGTAAAAGAAATGCTGGCAGTGAAAGAATCTTATTTCCTGTTCATCATCTTCTTCACCGCATGTATGAGTGGATTGTATCTGATTGGTATCGTGAAGGATTTGGGCGTCGAATTAGCGGGAATGGATTTAGCCACCGCGGCTAATACCGTATCTGCCATCGCTATTTTCAACACCGCTGGCCGCATTATTCTGGGCGCGCTGTCTGATAAAGTCGGGCGTATGCGAGTGATTACCTTCACTTTGTTAGTCACTACGCTGGCAGTTTGCGTTCTAAGCTTCGTTCCTTTGACTCACGCCCTCTTCTTCCTGTGCGTAGGTGCCATTGCCTTCTGTTTCGGCGGCAATATCACCGTATTCCCGGCCATTGTCGGTGACTTCTTCGGACTGAAAAACCACAGTAAAAACTATGGCATTATCTACCAAGGCTTTGGTTTAGGGGCGCTGGCGGGTTCATTTATCGCCGCCCGTCTGGGTGGATTCCACGCCACCTTTATCGTGATTGCCGTGATGTCAGTGCTTTCCCTACTGTTAACTCTCATTATCAAACCACCGAAAGGTTCGGCAAAACAGATGGAAGAGCCAAAAGAAGAACCGACGGGTATTACCGCCAGCAGCCATGCTTAATAGGTTGATAGGTTGATAAGAATTAAGTGAGACCAAATCAATGCCTACCAATACTTGGCGAAAAGCCTAAGAGTTGGTAGGCATTTGGGTTTATCAGAATCAGAGCGTTGATCAGTGACAAACTTAGTAAGGTAATAATCTCGCTTTTTTATTTTGCTCAACTTCGCTAAGTTTAACGTGATAAGTACCCATATTATTTTGCGTAATAGACGTCACTTTGAAATTTGCTAATGGCGAATACAATACTTCGTGCTCGTTATTCTCGAATGCTAAACCACCGGATACAAAAATGCCCCTACCACTGTTGCCCTTAACTTCAAACATCACTCTTTCACTATCCTGGCTACGGTTGGCAAAATCTTGTGCGACCTTTTTATCACCGGAGGTAGAAAAGAACTGCCCTAGTGAATAAGTAGTGGTTTGATTTTGAGTTTTATCGCTATTGAATTGGCTAATTAATTTATTAATCCCTGCGCTGGTTATTCCTTGTCCACGATGCGTAATAATATTTTTGCTAGTTGGCGTATACCACGCTTTGGCTCCAGTTTTGACTAATTGAGCCAAATCCGAACAATTAAATTTGAGTGTAGTTTTAAGATTTTTGTTGCCTCGGCCGAAGATATTATCACCATGCACTCTTTCATACTCGGCAATGACTTTACTACCGCTTAGACTACCGGGCGAGCGCCCTTGGCCGAACTGGTAGCGAGCCTCAACATTTAAAGCCTTACAGCCTGCATTACTTTGATAAACCATAGAAAAGTCATTACGGATTTTTTGATTAGCTTCATCGGCTTTTCTTACCTTAGCCTCAGCCGCAACAATTTGTTGTAATTGTTGATCTACCCGATGCTTCTTATCATTGACTCCTTCAAGTTTGGCCTCCTGTAATCCTTTATTCTCTTCCAGCCCAAGCAGCGCACTTTTTATAATATTAATTTTTTGGTTAAGCTTAGAGATACCATCAGCAGCAGAGACTTCGCATCCCTCCGCGCCAAAATATTTAGCGGCTTCTTGTCGCTCAGCTTGATAACGGCTACCAGAAACAAAGTTTTTCAAAAAATTGCTACCTTGGCCGAACTTTACACTGCCGTTTTTCAAGCGCACATTCACATCATCGCCATGCTTGTTTGAAATACCCGTGAGGCTTTTTAGCAGGATATTGTTACTCCTAATCGCCCTTTTCCCCTCATTAATCTGCACTTTAATAGTAGACAACTCATTTTTAATTTTCTTCACTTCCTGACCTAACGTTTCTATCCTTTTATATAAGTTATTTTTTGTCGGGAGATTCATTAGAGGGGAGGGGCTGCTGGTATTTATGTTACTTATTGTCATGGATAAAGTTCCTGTTATTAATGCCAGCAACTAGACCGGCAGCTGCAAAAAATTTTACAGTTACCGTCATTATCCAAAATATGGCTAAACAGAACTTTAAAAAAAACGCCTTATTAACCTTTCAAATAATAGGCGTTTGTTAATGTAACTACAGTTCCATACCTAATGTCTGGCGCAAATAGGCACCGGCGCCTAGCAAGCCCGGCTGTTGATGGGTGATCATATAAACCGGTATATCGACGAGAAAATCTTTAAAGCGCCCCTTATCTTCAAACGCTCCGCGGAATCCCGACGCTTTAAAGAACTCCATAAAACGTGGAACTATGCCTCCGGCAATATAAACGCCGCCAAAGGTGCTGAGATTCAGCGCCAGATTGCCGCCAAAACGTCCCATAATCACGCAAAATAGCGACAGCGCCCGGCGACAATCGGTACAGCTATCTGCCAGCGCTCGTTCGGTGACATCCTTCGGAGCCAGATTTTCCGGCACACGATGGTCAGAAATCACGATTCCGCGATATAAATTCACCAAACCCGGCCCGGAAAGCACGCGTTCAACGGAAACATGCCCTAATTCCTTCCGCAATACCGCCAAAATGCAATCTTCTTCTTCGCTGTTTGGCGCAAAATCCACATGGCCGCCTTCTCCCGGCAGGCTCAACCAACGGCGATCGACATGAACCAAATGAGCCACACCTAAGCCTGTTCCCGCGCCGTATACCGCTACCGGTTTGCCCGGCTGCTTATCTTTGCCACCGAACTGGATAACATCCTGCGGTGAAAGCATAGGTATCGCCATTGATACCGCAGTAAAATCATTGATAATTTCCAGCTTACTCAGATCAAGATTTCTTTGCATTTCGGCAATGGAAAACGCCCAGGTATGATTTGTCATGGCCACCCAATCACCGGTAATCGGGCAAGCAATGGCAAGACAGGCGTCTTCTACCGCAACATTATGCTCCGCCAGATACTGGCGGATAACTTCTTCGAGACTGTCAAATTCAAGCCCTGAATAGGTTTTCGCCTGAGATATTTCGCCCGTTGCTACAGCGCACAGCGCCAAACGGGCATTAGTCCCGCCAACATCACCCACCAAAGCATAGGTCGTCATCAAATACTTCTCCGTTAAATGGATATTTAACTAATTGAGTTAACTGCACCTACTGTAAAATCACGGCAGAAAAACAACAATCACCACGGGCTAAACACCGCGTCTTTAGCGATACGGATCACAAAAAAACGTTTCAGCATGGAGAAACACCGCATAATTTCGCATTTGCTTCCCGCATTTTACGCCCCTTAATCCTGACCGTTACTCTGACACGCAGCCGTTTTTTCTTTTGCCTGATGACGAGAAGCAATCACTCGCGCTCTCAGCGTGTCGTAAAGCCAGTTATATGCCATGGTGTAAGGTAGGAAAAACAGGAAGAAGCCGATCTCCAGCATAAAAGCCTGTCCCCAGGAAATCCCCAGCAGCCAGGCCGCAATAGGCACGCCGATCAATACAAACCCGGCCTCAAAACCAAAAGCGTGCCAGATACGCACCGCCAGCGTCTTTGCTACGCGGCTCACAGGCCAGATTCGGTCAAAGATACTGTTATAGATGATGTTCCACAGCATGGCGACCGTCGATAGCATTACCGCTAATGTCCCGATTTGCAGAACCGAACGGTTTAATAACCAAGCGCCCAGCGGCGCACAAATGCCGACGGCGATAACTTCGAACCCCACGGCGTGAATAATACGTTCAACGAATGATTTACGATTAGCTTGCATAAAATCGACCTGTTTTTTTGATGAATTAAAAACTACCGAGTGATTATCATCGCTTTTTGGGATAGATTAAAAATAGAAGCCATCGATTAAGTAGATAGATAATGCACTATTCACCGGAAGCGTTAATTGCATTCGTCGAAGCCGCATCTCAGGGATCTTTTTCTGCTGCCGCTCGTAAACTGCGTAAAAGTCAGTCCACCATCAGCACTGCAATTGCCAATTTGGAAGCAGATTTGGGGTTAGTCTTGTTCGATCGGCAAGCACGCCAGCCGGTGCTCACGGCTCACGGGCGTCGCGTTCTGGCGCAGGTTCAGGAAATTTTGGCTGCCAGCGAGCGTTTGGATCATCTTTCTATTCGCTTGGCGGATAAAGTAGAGCCTCGTCTTAGTTTTGTACTCTCAGATATATATCAACCCACTCACCACGAAGCTCTAATGCAACGTTTTGAGCAGCGCTATCCTGATATTGAATTCGAATGCATGATTGCTGAGGCCGATGATGTTATTGGGTTACTGCAAGATGGTCGCGCTCATTTGGGTATGGTTGAAGTCCAAAAAGATTACCCGCCAGATATTGGCGTCAGCCTTCTGCCAGAACAGTCCTGTATGGCGCTGTTTGTCCAACAGAATCATCCGCTAGCTCAGTGCCAACAAATCCAACCTGAACAACTGGCCACCGTGCGGCAACTGCGTCTGAACACCTATGCGCAAACAGATAAAAATACGGCTCAAGGGCCGGTTTGGTCAGCGCCAAGCTATTTAATGCTGTTAGAAATGGCGGAGCAGGGCTTTGGCTGGGCAATCCTGCCACGTTGGATGGTGAAACAATTCAGCCGTAATCAATTGGTTGAGCTCTCTGCGGTTGGTTGGCCAAAAATGATTTCTCTGGATGCGGTATGGTCGAAAAAAAACCCGCCGGGACCAGCCGGTTTCTGGCTGTTAGAACAGCTTACGGGCAGCCAATCACCACGGATATCAAGTTGAGGCGTTTCTGTTTCGCAGAGATTCCGTAACTTTCCTCAGCAGTGGTGATATATCCATCTGCGGTAGAACAACTTCGATAAATACTAGCTGCGAGTTTTGATCAGCCAATTGCAATGCTTTATGTAATTGCTCTGGCTCACTCACTTTCAGGGATATGACTTCGCTACCCGCCCCAAACGCCTGCGGTAACTGAGTCCAATTCCATGTAGATATATCGTTATAGGGTTGATTTTCGCCGTGAATAGCTCTTTCTACGGTGTAGCCATTGTTATTCAACAAGAGAATAATGGGTTTTAACCCATCCCGCAGCATTGATCCCAGTTCCTGAATGCTTAACTGAGCGGCACCGTCCCCAATCAGTAAAATGACTCGACGCTGCGGATTGCCGGTTTGCACGCCATAGGCCGCCGGCAAGCTAAATCCGATGGAGCCCCACAGCGATTGGGTAATAAATATCGCATCCTTGGGCAATCTCAGAGCTGCGGCACCAAAGCAAGCCGTACCCTGATCGGCCAGCACAATATCAAAGGGCCGCAAAAACGTCTGAATGTGATACCAAAATGTTTGCTGATCCAGATGTTGTGCTAAAGAAGGCGGCAACGGGCAATGGTAAACATCGGGCTGTATCCATTCATGCTGTAATTCCAGGCTCAGTTTTGCCAGCGCATCAATGGCTATAGTCATCGGGATTTGGCTAAATACACGCGAACCCACTTTGGCTTCGAAAGGGCAGATATCAATGCGTCTTTCCGTACAAATTTGCTGACTAAATCCGGCGGTTATGGTGTCGACAAACCATACGCCAACGGTAATAACTACATCCGCTCCTTCAATCGTTAATCTAATCCGCTCATCACTGGGTGCTGCGCTGTAAGTACCAATAAACTCTGCGCGAGATTCATCTACAATACCTTTCCCCATCAGTAATGTCGCATAGGGTAAATGAGTTTGGCTTAGCCAATTTCTTAATTGCTGGGTAGCGCCAAAGCGATCCACTAAAAAATCTGCCAATACAGCCACATGGCGAGCTGAAGCAAGTGACTCTCTCGCCGCGTCGATAAAATCCCGCAATGACTGAGATGAGTACGGCGCTTGTTGAAACGCCAGCGAATTGGGTTTGGCGTCGATCGGCATCTCTGCCACATCGGAAGGAAGTTGTAAATAAACCGGTTTGCGTTGAGCAAGCGCAGCTGCCACTACTCTATCTATTTCGCTGGCAGCGTTGGTCAACGTGAGATTGGCCTGAGCGCAGCTAACCATTTCAGCCATAGTCGAAAAGTGGCTAAAATCACCATCACCGAGAGAGTGGTGTATCAGCTCTTTCTTTTGCTGGGAGTGCTGTGCCGGCATCCCGACGATGTGGATCACCGGCAAGAATTCGGCAAAACTCCCCGCAATGCCGTTGATAGCGCTTAATTCGCCCACGCCCATGGTGGTGAGCAACGCGGCAGCAGGCTGAGTACGCGCATAACCATCTGCAGCATAGGCCGCATTGAGTTCGTTCGCACATCCCACCCAGTCAATCTGCGGGTGAGCGATGACATGATCCAAAAACTGGAGATTGTAATCCCCCGGCACGCCAAACAGGTGTTTGATTCCAATTTGCGCCAAGCGATCCAGCAAATAATCGGCAACTTTATAAACACTACTTTTCATAGCGCGCGTGATCCTTAGGAAAAAAACCAACATATAAAAAGTTCATAAGCAAAGTATTAGCTAATAATTAAATTTATCTAATGCGTTAGAATTAATAGCAATCCTGCACTGTAAATATTTCGTGACTTTATGGGCCTTGTGATCCCGCTGGCGAACCGAATGAGTGAAAAGGCTTACACTCATTTATCTGCCCTATTCCTCTTAAGGATTGTCATGGTTTACCAAGCTAACCCTATCCGCTATCAAGACATGGAGTATCGGCGCTGTGGTCACAGCGGTTTAAAACTATCGGCTATTTCTCTCGGCTTATGGCATAACTTCGGCGATGCAACACTGTTTGAAAACAGCCGAAATCTGATTCACTGTGCCTTCGATCATGGGATTACCCATTTCGATTTGGCGAATAATTACGGGCCGCCGCCAGGTTCAGCCGAAGAGAATTTTGGCCGAATCTTGCAGCAAGATCTGCAGCCTTATCGTGATGAGCTGATTATCTCCTCTAAAGCGGGTTACACCATGTGGCCCGGCCCTTATGGCGACTGGGGTTCGAAGAAGTATCTGGTGGCCAGCCTGAATCAGAGCTTGCGGCGCATGGGATTAGACTATGTGGATATTTTCTACCACCATCGACCCGATCCGCAGACGCCTTTAGAGGAGACAATGAAAGCGCTGGATTTGCTGGTACGACAGGGTAAGGCGCTGTATATCGGGCTATCCAACTACCCCGCAGAACAGGCGCAGCAGGCTTTGACTATTCTGCAAGCCCTTGGTACGCCTTGCCTGATTCATCAGCCAAAATATTCTATGTTCGAACGCTGGATCGAGGACGGTTTGCAGGATGTCCTGACAGAATTTGGCGTCGGCTCCATCGCCTTTTCACCGCTGGCGGGCGGGCTGCTGACAGATCGCTATCTCAACGGCATTCCTCAGGATTCCCGTGCTGCCAGCGGCAGTAAATTCCTTAATCCAGCGCAAATTACCGAGGAAAAACTGGCAAAAGTACGCCAACTCAACGATCTAGCAGCGGATCGCGGGCAAAAGTTATCGCAAATGGCGGTGGCTTGGGTGCTGCGTGAGGGCAAAGTGACCTCCGCGCTGATTGGCGCCAGTAAAACGGCACAAATTGAGGATGCGGTAACTGCCCTGACTAATACTCACTTTAGTGTTGAGGAGATAGCGCGTATAGAATCCATCCTGCTGTAATCGCTTTCCCACTTTACACATCACCAGAGGGCGAATTATCCGCCCTCCTTCATCTTTATGATGAACAGGCAGATAATTCCTAAAGCATTGTTTTCCAGTTTTATCTGAACGCTAGATTCTATTTATTTTATTAATATCTTAATATTGCGTGACTCGCTGTCGGCTCAGTTTTTATCACAACCGACAGATAAAGAAGGAAATTATCGTGTTAAAACCCCTATTGCTGATTGTCGTGCTGGCTACATTACCTTTGGCACAGCAGGCGCAGGCCGTCAGTATCAATCTCCTTCCTGGCGTCTCTTTACAGATCGGCGAACAGGATAGAAATGGGAACTACTGGGATGGTTATGACTGGCGCGATCGTCAATGGTGGCAAGGGCATCAGGGGCAGGATGTAGGTGAACGCAGTCGACGCGGCCATTACTGGGACGGCCATCGCTGGCGAGATAAGGACTGGTGGAAGAAAAACTACTATTACCACGATGGGCGTTATTGGAAATACGATAAGCACGCGTATAAAAAGTACAAAAAACAACAGAATAAACATCATGGTCGCCACCATCATCACGACCACGATGATTAAAAACAATACCGGCGGTATTCACTAACAATCCGCCGGTTATCCGAATTTTATTAAGCCAGACTAATGAGTAAATATAGATTTAGCCCCACCACAACCACGACGATCAGTTTCCCAATGTTCTGAACCAAACGGGAATTAACCATTTCTCCCATTAATTCCCGATTGCCAGTAAAGGACAGCAGAGGCACTAGCGCCAACGCAATGCCAAAACTCAGCAAAACCTGGCTCATCACCAATATTCGGGTTGCATCCATTCCCATCATAATCACCACAAATGATGGCAACATAGTGATACAGCGGCGTATCCAAATCGGAATATAGAAACGGACGAAGCCTTGCATCACTACCTGTCCCGCCAACGTGCCTACCACGGTAGACGACAACCCGGCGGCAACCAGACTCAGACCGAAGATTGTCGCCGCCCCGTGACCCAATAAAGGTTGCAGCGTGAGATAAGCCTGTTCAATTTCGGCGATACTGCCATAACCGTTAAAATGAAAAGCGGCTGCCGCCGTTGCCATCATGGCTAAATTCACGAAGCCTGCGATCGTCATGGCGGTGGCTACGTCTAGTTTGGTCGAGGCATAACGATCGGCTTTTGATTCCTTTCCACCGGTTTGCGTCAGGGAGGAATGAAGATAAATAACGTGTGGCATAATCGTCGCCCCCAGGACTCCAGCGGCTAAAAATACGGCATCGCCGTTTGGTAAATTGGGAATCAGCATTCCCTTCGTCAAGGCGCTAACTTCAGGTTGGGAAAAGATCAGTTCGACAATATAAGCAGCGGCGACAAACACCAGCAGGCCACCAATGACCAGCTCCAAGGGTTTTTGTCCGCGATTTTGTAGCATCAGAATGAGGAAAGTGGCAATACCGGTGAGTATGGCGCCTTCTAATAACGTCACCCCGAGCAATAATTTAAATCCTATAGCCGCCCCAATAAATTCGGCTAAATCTGTTGCCATAGCGATAATTTCTGCCTGAACCCAATAAGCCCAGACAGCAGGACGCGGAAAACGATCTCGAATATGTTCCGCCAAATTTTTACCGGTAGCAATTCCGAGTTTTGCGGAGAGGAGTTGGATCAGCATTGCCATCAGATTGGCCCACACCACGACCCAAAGCAGGGTGTAACCGAATGAGGCTCCGGCCTGAATATTGGTAGCAAAATTACCGGGATCGATGTAACCGATAGCCGCGATAAATGCTGGCCCCATCAAGGAAAGCTTCACCTTCCTTGATGTACGACCCTCTGAAGCGGTAGCGCGGCTATTCATCATATCAATTTTGCCCTTAGAGATATTATGTCTATCTCATATTATCTAAATGATAATAATTATCAAGCGCATTTGCATTGGTAAAACTTATCTCTCTGATAGCCAATCTTTCTGAATAACCACCCGCCAAGATCGCTGTTTCAATAGCCGGGTTTTACTTTCTGGAAATCTGTGCTTGTATTCACTAAACCCTGCGGCTTTTTGCGCAAGAACTCTCAACAAATTAGCACCATCACGCTACAAATAAAGAAAATTTTTAACATGCGTCGTTTTGTGACGAAACCTATTAATTTAATTGCAAATACTCAGGTGACTTTTTATATTTGCAATCAATGTCTCGTTTTTAATGTTGGCGTTACATAAAATGACCTCCGAAATCTAGCCTGCCTCAAGTTTGGAGCACACATGTCCCATATTCTGCAGTTTGCGTTGGCCTTGGTCGTCGTAGCCATTTTGGCTCTGCTAATTTGTAAAGACCGCAAGAGCATCCGCATTCGGTTTGTCATTCAGTTATTGGTTATTGAAGTGCTATTGGCATACTTCTTCCTTCATTCGGAAGTGGGCCTGGGTTTTGTGAAAGGATTCGCCGCCTTCTTCGACAAATTACTCGGATTCGCCGCGACCGGTACCGATTTTGTTTTCGGCAATATGGGTGACAAAGGTCTGGCCTTCTTCTTCCTGAGAGTGCTTTGCCCTATCGTCTTCATTTCCGCGTTGATCGGTATTTTGCAACATATCAAAGTGTTGCCTGTGGTTATTCGTCTGATCGGTACCCTGCTTTCTAAAGTGAACGGCATGGGTAAGCTGGAATCTTTCAACGCCGTCAGCTCGCTGATCCTTGGTCAATCAGAAAACTTTATCGCCTATAAAGACATTTTAGGCAAGATGTCTGAAAAACGCATGTACACCATGGCTGCCACTGCGATGTCGACGGTTTCCATGTCGATCGTTGGTGCTTATATGTCGATGCTGGATGCTAAATTTGTTGTCGCCGCGCTGGTACTCAACATGTTCAGTACCTTTATCGTGCTGTCACTGATTAACCCATACAAAGTGGGCGAAGAAGAAGAGCTACAACTGGGTACGCTGCATGAAGGCCAAAGCTTCTTTGAAATGCTGGGTGAATACATCCTGGCCGGTTTCAAGGTTGCGATTATCGTTGCCGCTATGCTGATTGGTTTTATCGCGCTGATCGCTGCAGTTAACGCCCTGTTCACCTTCGCATTTGGTATTAGCTTCCAGGGTATTCTGGGTTACGTCTTCTTCCCGTTTGCCTGGGTTATGGGCGTCCCAACTCATGAAGCGCTGCAGGTCGGTAGTATCATGGCAACCAAATTGGTTTCTAACGAATTTGTTGCCATGATGGACTTACAAAAAGTGGCTTCCGAACTGTCTCCGCGCAGCGTCGGTATCCTGTCCGTATTCCTGGTTTCTTTCGCTAACTTTTCATCCATCGGTATTGTTGCCGGTGCGATTAAAGGGCTGAATGAGCATCAGGGCAACGTGGTTTCACGCTTCGGCTTGAAACTGCTGTACGGCTCAACGCTGGTTAGCGTGCTGTCCGCCTCTATTGCTGGTCTGGTGCTTTAATCTAAGTCGGTTGATGAAAAAGGCGCTGCAGCGCCTTTTTTTATGCCCACAGTTTCTTCAATCTTTCAGTCATCAGTAACATGTCACGCCGTTTTTCCCAGCCATCTTATCAGCCGCCCAGCAGCCGTAACATCCTACGCCACAGCACTTCCCCTAAATTGAATTAAGCGCCCTTACTGCTCCCTGCGCCTTATGAGAAAGCTCGGCTTATTTCCGTACTCCTCGTTAACCTACGCTGTGTCAGCCTCTCTGCTGGCTTTATACGCATGAAATAATCTATTTACCCGTATAAGCGAGGTTTTTTCAGCAAGCTATTTAGAGGATACGAAGCGCAATAAGTGAACCTAGGCAAAAGCGTTATGGCTGAAAACCGCGGTTTTAGGGAAATTTGACGGAGATAAAATGGAAATAGGAATGGTGCGTGCTTTGCTTGGCTCGAGCCTGAACGCAGGTCTCACCCACACGAATCGTGCAGTATGTTATTTTTTTGGGGAGTTTACTGATGCGAGAAGGAGATGGTGGGTCGTGCGGGATTCGAACCTGCGACCAATTGATTAAAAGTCAACTGCTCTACCAACTGAGCTAACGACCCGAAGTCTTAAGAAGTGGTGGGCGATACCAGATTCGAACTGATGACCCCCTCCGTGTAAAGGAGATGCTCTACCAACTGAGCTAATCGCCCACTTCTTACTTACAACGGTACTGCTGAACAACTCAATGAGTGATGAGTGGTGGGCGATACCAGATTCGAACTGATGACCCCCTCCGTGTAAAGGAGATGCTCTACCAACTGAGCTAATCGCCCTCATCTATCTCATTCTATTTCTTACTGCTAACACGTCGAGTTTGGTGGGCGATACCAGATTCGAACTGATGACCCCCTCCGTGTAAAGGAGATGCTCTACCAACTGAGCTAATCGCCCCGCCGTGTTGTTGGAGTCGCATTATAGGGATAGTTCGAAGTGAGTCAACGCTTTTTAGAACGAAAACAATCGTTCGCCGCAATTTTAAACAGGATGCGATATTTATCACCAACGTTGACGTTTCTTTAGCCATAAACACCACGAATACTATCAGTCTACTCCGGAACGGCGTTGAGGAATTGGGGCAGAGTGATAGAATGTGGCCTACTTTTTTCAAATTCCGAGCAATCGTCGGCCTCTGCCGACAGGCGTAGCGTAATAAGGCACTTGATCCCAATGAAAATCAAAACCCGTTTTGCACCCAGTCCTACCGGCTACCTCCACGTAGGTGGCGCACGTACCGCCTTGTATTCCTGGTTATTCACTCGTCATTTAGGTGGTGAATTTGTATTGCGTATAGAAGACACCGATCTGGAGCGCTCTACTCAGGAAGCCATTGACGCCATTATGGACGGGATGAACTGGTTGAACCTGGATTGGGATGAAGGCCCATACTTCCAGACTAAACGTTTTGACCGCTACAACGCGGTAATCGATCAAATGCTGGAAAACGGCACCGCCTACCGCTGCTACTGCTCCAGAGAGCGTCTGGACGAACTGCGTGAAACCCAAATGGCTAACGGCGAAAAACCTCGCTACGACGGCCACTGCCGCGACAGCCATTGCACCCACAGCGCCGATGAGCCATGCGTGGTGCGTTTCCGTAACCCGCAGGAAGGTTCCGTTATCTTTGATGACAAAATCCGCGGGCCAATCGAATTCAGCAACCAGGAACTGGATGATCTAATCATTCGCCGTACCGATGGTTCTCCGACCTATAACTTCTGCGTTGTTATTGATGACTGGGATATGGAAATCACCCACGTTATCCGAGGTGAAGACCATATCAACAATACACCACGCCAGATCAACATTCTGAAAGCGCTGGGCGCTCCGGTTCCAGTTTATGCTCACGTTTCCATGATTCTGGGCGACGACGGTAAAAAACTGTCCAAACGCCACGGCGCGGTGGGCGTTATGCAGTACCGCGATGATGGCTATCTGCCAGAAGCCTTGCTGAACTATCTGGTTCGCTTGGGCTGGTCTCATGGCGATCAGGAAATTTTCTCCGTTGAAGAAATGAAAGAACTCTTCACTCTGGATGCCATCAGTAAGTCCGCCAGCGCCTTCAATACGGAAAAACTACAGTGGCTGAACCATCATTACATTAATACTCTGCCGCCGGAGCAGGTGGCAGTCCATCTGGCTTGGCATATCGAACAGCAAGGTTTTGATACCCGCAACGGCCCTGAGTTGGTTGAAATCGTTAAATTGCTGGGCGAACGCTGCAAGACACTGAAAGAAATGGCCGAATCCTGCCGCTATTTCTATGAAGAGTTTGACGAGTTTGACGCAGATGCGGCTAAAAAACACCTGCGTCCAGTTGCTCGTCAGCCATTGGAAGCGGTACGCGCTAAACTGGCTGCCATTACCGATTGGACAGCTGAAAACGTTCATCATGCGATTCAGAGCACCGCAGACGACCTCGGCGTAGGTATGGGCAAAGTCGGTATGCCACTGCGTGTAGCCGTGACTGGTGCAGGTCAGTCCCCAGGCATGGACGTCACCGTTTATGCTATCGGTCAGTCACGTTCGCTATCTCGTATCGATAAAGCGCTGGCATTTATCGCTCAACGCGAAGCGCAACAGTAAGACTTTCGTTTTTTCGAGTCTCACAGCGGCCTGAATTGGCCGCTTTTTTTCATCTTTATAAAAGTGAAAGCTGTGATACGTCATCCATTATTCTGTGCTTTTTATGCTGATTTGGCGGCTTTTTCAGCGCTTAAACACAGAAATGGAATTAGCCGTTGACACTGTTTCTGCGGTTTCATATCATGCGCCCCGTTCACACGATTTATTATGTGTACATTGGGGCTATAGCTCAGCTGGGAGAGCGCTTGCATGGCATGCAAGAGGTCGACGGTTCGATCCCGTCTAGCTCCACCAAACTTCGCTTGATTGAATGCAATTAAGGTTGATTGGCGGTACAAATAATTTTCAGTATAAATTCCAGTACTACACCACATTTGTGGGGCTATAGCTCAGCTGGGAGAGCGCTTGCATGGCATGCAAGAGGTCGACGGTTCGATCCCGTCTAGCTCCACCACCATTTAAAAGACCGGCCTATGGCCGGTCTTTTGCTTTCTGCTATTCAAAAAACAACTGATCCGGTCGCTACCTATTCGCCCTTCCGGGCTGGCATGCTATTTCTCGCTTATTCATCAGATAAATCAGTTTGGATTTCTATGCCTCAGCAACAGCAAATTATTGAGTGGATACAGTCCGATAGCCAACGCATGGAAGCCCTACGTCATGCCCGTCAATTAGGATTAAGCCAATGGTGTTTGGCTGCCGGTTTTGTGCGTAATCTGGTATGGGACCGGCTGCAGGATTATGCCGACAGCACTGCGCTGAATGATATCGATCTGGTCTACTTTGACCGCGATAACATTCACCCACAGCGCGATAAAGAGTTAGAAGCGCAGCTTCTGATGCAATCTCCGCTGCCGTGGTCGGTAAAAAATCAGGCGCGTATGCACTTGCGCAGCAACCGTCCCCCTTATTTGAACACCGCGGACGCAATCAGCTATTGGGTCGAGGTCGAAACCGCTATCGGAGTGCGGCTGGAAGCGGATGATAGCCTCACTTTGATTGCGCCTCTGGGTTTACAGGCTTTGTTTACCTCAACGATTACTTTCAATGATAAAAACGGCGATCTGGCGACCTTTCATCAGCGAGTAACCGATAAAGGTTGGCTAAGCCTCTGGCCTAAACTGCGTTTGGTCTACAGCGGCCAGTCTCAAGCTATATGAATATCCGACAACTGACTAAAGAATCAGCTGATTATGCCGATAAACCTCTTAATCCCCACATGATTATTAGGAGAAAAGGATGTCCAATACTATTACTACAGCAGCCCCGTTACCGCAAATAGCCCAACATAACAAGGCGAGCACCTCAGGTACCGGTAGCGACACCCAATCTCAGATCAAAGCGCTGCACCAGCAAATACAGGATCTGACGGAGAAATTGTCCGAGCTAAAAGACTCCGGCTTATCGAAAGAGGAAATACAAAAGCAACAGCAGTTGATTTCCAACCAGATCAAAGCCCTCTATGCAGAAATTGCCAGAATTCAGGCCAAAGAGGCAGAAAAGGGTAAGGACGATCTGCTCGCCATCAAAACAACCCATGCGCAGAGTAACAAACCCGCCCTGACCGCAGTAGATAGCGTCAACAAAACCCGCGTCGGCGCTGACGATGGGCAAAATCGCGCTGGCAATCAGATTAATATCTATGTCTAAGGCTTAATTCGACTGGCTGCCGTATTAGCCCGCTTCCACCCATTTACGCGTAAACCAGCTTATGGCTGGTTTTATTGCGTTTGGACTCTGCAGCTTTATGGGATTTTCCCCGCGCTCATCTACCCGCCCTTTTGCACGTTCAATTCTCTGGTATCAAATATAACCCAATAATACCGTGTGATAAGCCAGCGTTCAGTCAGTGAAAGGATTGTGTAAAAGCCGCGTCAACCGTTAAAGACAGAAACCCTAATAAGCCTTATTCCCTATCTGTTTTGAAGAATAGAAATGTCGAATACCATCTCAGCCGCCTCTGCCATCGCCAGTTCCAGCGATAACCGCAATACCTCACAGGCAAAAGCGCCAACTTAGCTAATTCGGACGTTAACGGAAAAGCTCAGTACCATTAAAGATTCGGATCTCAGCGCCGATGAAAAGTAAAAGCAGCAACAGCTGATTCCAAATAAAATTAAGACATTGCAGGCCGAAGTCGCCCGGATTCAGGCTAAAGAAGCGGAAAACACGCAGCAATCAGACAGCCCCGACAACAGCCCAACGGCTGGAGACGATATTAATCGCCCGACGGAGCAGAGTCAGATTAACGTTTATTTCTTAATGGGTTGGATAAGATAGATGAATTAATGATGGCGAGCACTGAAGCAAAAATAGTGTCGCCATCATGGTATGTCAGTCTTTTTTAAGAGGTTTAACCAGGCCTTCTAGCCCTTCCATTTTGATCGTCATCGTGAGCTCCATCAGCATGCCCAATTTACCCTGAGGAAACTCTCCTTTACGGGCAAACCACAATAGGTATTCTTCCGGTAAATCGATCAAAACTCGCCCTTGGTATTTGCCAAAAGGCATACGGGTATTGGCTATTTCAATCAGGTTTTCTTTTTCCACACCCTACTCCACACCTCTCAGCCATTCAGGCCAAACCCACCGCGGCAACGGCGGGTTTCAGGTTTATTCTGATTCGCCCAGCAAACGGATCATCTCGGCTTCATCGATCACCTTAATGCCCAATTCCTGCGCTTTTGCCAGCTTTGAGCCCGCGGCTTCACCGGCTATCACCAAATCGGTTTTCTTCGACACGCTGCCGCTAACTTTCGCGCCTAACGCGGTAAGGCGATCCTTGGCTTCATCTCTGGAAAGAATATTCAGAGAGCCGGTCAATACCACGGTTTTTCCAGCAAAAGGACTGTCGATCTCTTCCGCAATAATCCGCTGTGGCTCCGGCCAGCGCACCACGTGTTCAAGCTGAAAGATAACCTGCTGGTTATGTTCTTCCGATAGGAAATTCAGCACGTGTTTAGCGACCACTTCACCCACGTCCGGTACGGCTTTCAGCGCTTCAACATCCGCTGAACGCAGATTATCCAACGTGCGGAAGTGCGCGGCCAGATTGGCAGCAGTTGCTTCACCAACCTCACGAATCCCTAATGCATAGAGGAAGCGGGCAAAGGTAGTTTCCTTGGCTTTTTCCAAGGCGGCGACCAGATTCTGTGCCGATTTTGGCCCCATACGATCCAAACCGGTCAGTTTTCCGGCCGTCAGCGTAAACAAATCGGCTGGATTGGTGACATATTCTTTCTCCACCAATTGTTCGATAATTTTATCGCCCATACCGTCTACGTCTAACGCGCGACGAGAAACGAAGTGCTTCAGCGCTTCTTTACGCTGCGCGGCGCAGAACAAACCGCCGGTGCAACGCGCCACGGCTTCACCTTCAACGCGTTCGACATCAGAGCCACATACCGGGCAACGATCGGGGAATATCACTTCCCGCGCATTGGCTGGCCGTTCATCCAGCACCACGCCGACTACCTGCGGAATAACATCACCGGCGCGACGCACAATAACGGTATCGCCAATACGCAGACCCAGACGCTCAATTTCATCTGCATTATGCAAGGTCGCATTGCTAACAATCACCCCCGCCACCTGCACCGGCTCCAGACGAGCTACCGGCGTGATAGCACCGGTGCGGCCAACCTGAAACTCCACTTCGCGGACCTGAGTAACTTGTTCCTGCGCCGGGAATTTAAACGCGGTTGCCCAGCGTGGCGCTCTGGCAACAAAGCCCAGTTGTTCCTGTAAATCCAGCGAGTCAACCTTGATCACTACGCCATCGATATCAAACCCCAGAGTGGCACGATCTTGCTCAACCTGATGATAAAAATCAATAACCTGTTCAGCCCCGGTACAAAGTTTGACGCGATCGCTGACCGGCAAACCCCAGGCTTTAAACTGCTGCAAGCGTGAAAAATGGCTACGGGGCAGTTCGCCGCCGTCCATCAAACCGACGCCATAACAGAAAAAGGTTAATGGCCGTTTGGCCGTAATTCGCGGATCGAGCTGCCGTAAAGAGCCAGCGGCGGCGTTACGCGGATTGGCAAAAATTTTGCCACCTTTACGTCGCGCCTCTTCGTTCAGTTGTTCAAAACCCGCCTGCGGCATAAAGACTTCGCCACGGACTTCCACGCGACGCGGAATATTGTCACCGTGCAAACGCAAAGGAATCGCGCGAATAGTGCGAACGTTGGCGGTAATATTCTCACCGGTCGTACCATCACCACGGGTAGCAGCGCGGACTAACTCGCCGTCCTCATACAGCAAACTGACCGCCAGACCGTCTAATTTTAGCTCACAGCAAAAGGTCAGCGGCTCTGCGATTTTCAGCCGGTCATTAACCCGTTTATTGAAAGCCAGATAGCTTTCTTCATCAAATACGTTATCCAGAGACAGCATAGGGACTTCGTGGCGTACCTGATCAAAGGCATCCAGAGGTGCAGCACCGACACGCTGGGTAGGAGAATCTGCGGTAATCAATTCGGGGTGTTGCGCTTCCAGCTCCCGCAGTTCGCCCATCAGACGGTCATATTCTGCATCGGGAATTTCTGGCGCATCCAGCACATGATATTGATGTTCGTGATGGCGCAGTGAGGCTCGCAGTTGATTAAGTTGTTGGATTATCGATTCCATGGCCCACCATCAAAGATAAAAAACCCCCGGCATGCGGGGGTTCGGGTTAATTCGTTTCGCTATCTAAGCTTACTATTCGGCAGTCGCATCCAGAACTTCACGGATACGGGCTTTATAGGTCTCCAGCTTCTGCGGCGTCATCATGCGACGCTCATCATCCAGCACCACACCACCGACGTCATCGGCAATACGCTGAGCCGATTGCAGCATCAACTTAAAGTTTTGATTCGCATCGCCATAAGACGGCACCATCATAAACATGGAGACGCCAGGCGTTGAGAAATCAGACATGGTGTCAGGATCGAAAGATCCCGGTTTGACCATGTTCGCCAAACTGAACAGAACTGGGCCACTGCCTGCCGGGCTGAGATGACGATGGAAAATGCCCATTTCGCCAAACTGGAAACCAGCCTGCAATACGCTTTGCAATAGCACTTCGCCGCCGATAGAACCACCGTGGTGGGCAGAAACATGCAGAACCAGTACCGTTTCTTTCAGTTTCGCAACTTGCTTCACTTCCGGAGCGGATGCAGCTACAGGTTCGTGCTGCGGTTCAGCCTGCTTAGGCTCAACGTGCTGTGGTTCTGGCGCTGGTTCCGGGGCTGAATAGGATTCAGTCGCCGACCCCAACAGCGGATCACCCGATGTGGCATGCGGTGGTTGTTCAGGCGAGAATCCGCCCAGCAACGGATCGTCATACTCTGGCTGCACGGGGGCTACCGGCGCTTGACGAGACGCTACGTTTACCGAAGCCGGTTTAGGCTCAGTATGTTGAATGATAGGCACCTCATCGTTGTCATCAACGTGACTTAACGAAGGCTTATCCTGTGGATGAGAAGTCCGTACCCGCACTTCTCCAACCCCTTCATCGAAGGTCTCGATCGGGGTTTCATCACGTTCTTGTTTCGGACGTTTAACTGGGCGATCGCGAAATAGGGAAGAGCGTTCTTTACGGCTGGTCCATAAACCATGCAATAACAACGCTATTATGGCGATCGCGCCAACAACGATTAATATCAGACGCAAATCCTGCATCATTACTATCTCTGTTGTTCCAATACATTGCCACCGCGGCAAACATTCACCCTTTAACTCTATTTCTCAACGTTCACAAGTGCAAGTCCGTGCTCGATTTTCTGTTAAGAAAGATGATTATGCTAGCTATTTCGTTCGTTTATTAACCAATATGGCACTAGGCAGAGAAAATTGATAGCAATATGATAGGCTGGACGATTCAGTTACAGAGAAATGGAAGGCATGTCACTCGTGCAAAAAGACACAAAAACCACCAGCGGCTTTCACTATTTTGTGGAAGGTTGGCGGTTAATTATTCGCCCAGGTATTAGACGCTTCGTTATTTTGCCACTATTGGTCAACATTTTACTGATGGGCGGCGCTTTTTGGTGGCTGTTTAATCGAATTAGCGTTTGGGTGCCACAGTTAATGAGCTACGTGCCGGACTGGCTACAATGGCTCAGCTATCTATTGTGGCCAGTGATGGTTATTTCAGTGCTCTTGGTATTCAGCTATTTGTTCAGCACGGTAGCCAACTTTATTGCTGCACCGTTCAACGGCTTACTCGCTGAACATTTAGAGGGCGAGCTAACCGGAAAACCGCTGCCAGACACTGGAATCCTCGGCATCGTTAAAGATATTCCGCGCATTATGTCGCGAGAGTGGCGCAAGCTGATGTATTACCTGCCCCGTGCCTTAGTGCTGTTGTTGCTGTATCTGGTGCCCGGCATAGGCCAGACGGCGGCGCCGGTGCTATGGTTCCTGTTCAGCGCCTGGATGCTGTCAATCCAGTACTGTGATTATCCTTTTGATAACCATAAAGTGAGCTTTCAGCACATGCGCAGCGCCCTACGGCAAAATAAAGTCGATAATTTGCAGTTTGGCGCATTGGTCAGCGTATTCACCATGATTCCGTTTCTGAATCTGATGATTATGCCCGTTGCCGTGTGCGGAGCCACCGCGATGTGGGTGGATCGTTACCGTCACCAGTTTGTTCAGCCTAGTCGCTAAAGCCTGTCAGGGCGCGGTTTTCGCGCCCTTTTCATTGATGGAAAAACTTATTTCCTAATCACATATAGATATACCAATTCTTTACTTCCATAGCCGACCTGTTAGCGTATGCTTTGAACGTTTCCTACATTTTCATAGAGTTAAAGGACAGGCTATGAGCAAGATATATGAAGACAATTCTTTAACAATCGGCCATACGCCGTTAGTTAGACTGAACCGTATCGGCAACGGTCGTGTTCTGGCAAAAGTCGAATCGCGTAACCCAAGTTTTAGCGTCAAATGCCGCATCGGGGCAAACATGATTTGGGACGCAGAAAAACGTGGCGTGCTGAAGCCGGGTATCGAACTCGTTGAGCCAACCAGCGGTAACACCGGCGTGGCGCTAGCTTTCGTTGCCGCCGCTCGTGGTTACAAACTGACGCTAACCATGCCTGAAACCATGAGTATTGAACGCCGTAAACTGCTGAAAGCGCTAGGTGCCAATTTGGTACTGACCGAAGGCGCGAAAGGTATGAAAGGTGCGATTGCCAAGGCTGAAGAGATTCAGGCTACCGACCCGCAGCGTTATCTGATTCTGCAACAGTTCGATAATCCCGCTAACCCTGAAATCCATGAAAAAACTACCGGCCCGGAAATCTGGGAAGATACCGACGGCGGCGTAGACGTATTTATTGCTGGCGTGGGCACCGGCGGCACTTTGACCGGCGTTAGCCGTTATATCAAAAAAACCAAAGGCAAAGCCATCACCACGGTAGCGGTAGAACCAACGGATTCCCCGGTAATTACCCAAGCGCTGGCCGGTCAGGAAATCAAACCTGGGCCACACAAAATCCAAGGCATCGGCGCCGGTTTTATTCCAGGCAACCTGGATTTATCCTTAATCGACCGTGTTGCACTGATTACCAACGATGAAGCTATCGCCATGGCGCGCAGGCTGATGGAAGAAGAAGGCATTCTGGCCGGTATTTCTTCCGGTGCAGCCGTTGCTGCCGCAGTGAAGCTATCTGAAGAAGCTGGCTTTACTGACAAGGAAATTGTGGTTATTCTTCCTTCCTCGGGTGAACGCTATTTGAGCACCGCTTTGTTCGCAGATTTGTTCACGGAACAAGAACTGCAACAGTAAGGCTTACGGTCGCACTAAATGCTAAAAAAGCACCCTCGCGGTGCTTTTTTTGTGGTGTACGTCAAATTTTTCACTACATAACGATTGATTTTACCCTCTGGGTTTAGTATTTAACCGGTCAATTATTTTGATGCGTGAAATTAATCCCACAACGTGTGTTACTTTAGCTGAATCGATTTAATCATTTTGCTGAAAAGAGTAATATGCGACATACATAATGTGGATTGGAGACACAACGCGAAGAGAAGGTTATCCTCCTTGGCGATGACTCTGGTTTCCTGTTGCATCAGAGCTTGTCTTTTTGTTCCATAGTCTGGCGCTAGCCAATACAGGCTAAAGTTAGGAAATTACACTAGACTTTAGCTCCACAACATAAATCCAAAATAAGTTGGGGAAACACAATGTTCCAGCAAGAAGTTACTATTACCGCACCGAATGGCCTACACACCCGTCCTGCTGCACAGTTTGTTAAAGAAGCCAAAGCTTTTGCTTCTGAAATTACCGTTACTTCCAATGGCAAAAGCGCCAGCGCTAAGAGCCTGTTCAAACTACAAACTCTGGGTCTGACCCAAGGTACTGTAGTAACCATCTCTGCTGAAGGTGATGACGAACAGAAAGCCGTTGAACACCTGGTAAAACTGATGGCAGAGCTTGAGTAAAAGAAGCCCAGTCTTTTAAGTTAAAACCAGTCAAGAGTAAGGTAGGGTTATGATTTCAGGCATTTTAGTTTCACCGGGTATTGCTTTTGGTAAAGCACTTTTACTGAAAGAAGATGAGATTGTCATCAACCGGAAAAAAATCTCTGCTGACCAGGTAGAGCAGGAAGTCGAGCGTTTCAAATCTGGCCGGGCGAAAGCATCTGAACAGTTAGAAGCGATCAAGACCAAAGCTGGCGAGAGCCTAGGCGAAGAGAAAGCTGCCATCTTCGAAGGCCACATCATGCTGTTGGAAGACGAAGAGCTTGAGCAGGAAATCATAGCCCTAATCAAAGACGAACATGCTTCAGCCGACGCTGCCGCATATACCGTCATTGAAGGCCAGGCGAAAGCGCTGGAAGAACTGGATGACGAGTACCTGAAAGAACGTGCAGCTGACGTACGTGACATCGGTAAACGCCTGCTGAAAAACATTCTCGGCCTGACCATCGTCGATTTGGGGGCAATTTCAGAGGAAGTGATTCTGGTTGCAACGGATCTGACGCCGTCTGAAACCGCGCAGTTGAACCTGGATAAAGTTCTGGGCTTCATTACTGACCTCGGTGGCCGTACTTCCCACACCTCGATTATGGCGCGCTCCCTGGAATTGCCTGCAATTGTTGGCACCAGCGACGTAACCAAACAGGTGAAGAACGACGATTATCTGATCCTCGATGCGGTGAACAACAAGATTTACGTTAACCCAACCAGCGATGTGATCGACCAATTGAAAGCGGTGAATACTCAGTACATCACCGAGAAAAACGATCTGGCTAAACTGAAAGATCTGCCGGCTATCACTTTAGATGGTCATCAGGTTGAAGTGGTTGCCAACATCGGTACCGTTCGCGATATCGCCGGTGCTGAACGTAACGGCGCTGAAGGCGTTGGTCTGTATCGTACCGAATTCCTGTTTATGGACCGCGACTCTCTTCCTACGGAAGAAGAGCAGTTCCAGGCTTATAAAGCCGTTGCGGAAGCCATGGGCTCTCAGGCAGTTATCGTCCGTACCATGGACATCGGCGGCGATAAAGACCTGCCGTACATGAACCTGCCAAAAGAAGAAAACCCGTTCTTGGGCTGGCGTGCAATCCGTATTGCCATGGATCGTAAAGAAATCCTTCATGCGCAATTACGTGCCATTCTGCGTGCTTCTGCCTTCGGTAAGCTGCGCATCATGTACCCGATGATCATTTCTGTTGAAGAAGTGCGGGCACTGAAAGCAGAACTGGAGATGCTGAAAGCTCAACTGCGTGAAGAAAATAAAGCCTTTGATGAATCTATCGAAGTGGGTGTTATGGTGGAAACGCCAGCGGCGGCAACCATCGCGCACCATTTAGCAAAAGAAGTTGACTTCTTTAGTATTGGGACAAACGATCTAACTCAGTATACTCTGGCAGTAGATCGTGGCAATGAGCTGATTTCTCATCTCTATAATCCAATGTCGCCTGCGGTATTGGGCCTGATCAAACAGGTTATTGATGCATCTCACGCTGAAGGTAAGTGGACCGGTATGTGCGGTGAACTTGCTGGCGATGAACGTGCTACACTGTTGTTATTGGGCATGGGGCTGGATGAATTCAGCATGAGTGCAATCTCGATCCCGCGCATCAAGAAAATTATCCGTAACACGAATTTCGAAGATGTGAAGGCGTTGGCTGCTGAAGCGTTATCTAAACCAACGGCGCAAGAATTGATGGACTTGGTTAATACGTTCATCGAAGAGAAAACACTCTGCTAATTCCATGAGACTGGAACGCTGTCCAATATAAATACTTAGGAGAAGATCATGGGTTTGTTCGATAAACTGAAATCATTTGTTTCAGATGATAAGAAAGACAGCGGCACTATCGAAATCGTTGCGCCGTTGTCTGGCGAAATTGTCAACATCGAAGATGTGCCAGACGTTGTTTTTGCCGAAAAAATCGTTGGTGATGGCATTGCTATTAAACCATCAGGCAGCAAAATGGTTGCTCCGGTTGACGGAACCATCGGTAAAATTTTCGAAACCAACCATGCATTCTCTATCGAATCAGACAGCGGCATCGAGCTGTTTGTCCACTTCGGTATTGATACCGTTGAACTGAAAGGCGAAGGCTTCAAACGCATCGCTGAAGAAGGTCAACGAGTGAAGAAAGGTGATGTGGTTATCGAGTTCGATCTGGCCCTGCTGGAAGAGAAAGCCAAGTCTACCCTGACTCCGGTTGTTATCTCTAACATGGACGAGATCAAAGAACTGATTAAACTTTCCGGCAGCGTGACCGTCGGTGAAACACCGATTATCCGTATCAAGAAGTAATAATATTGCGGATGAGAAAACGGCGCTTAGGCGCCGTTTTTTATTGTCGGATGCTACGCTCTTAGTATTTTACCGCTAGTGCGTAGACCACTGCGGGACACGTAAACGAATCACCAAGCCGCCCTGCTCACCATTTTTAGCCTCTACCTGCCCACCGTGCGCCAGAATCACTTTTCGGGTTATCGCTAATCCCAGGCCATAACCTTTGCCTGACATAGCCGATTTCACACGTACGAAGGGATCAAAAATGCTGGATAAGCGGCTTTCCTCCACGCCCGGCCCCTGATCGACCACTTCGATTTGATACTGTTTTTCTATCTGTGAAAGCCTGACCGTTACTTGCTGGCCCTGGGTAGAAAAACGTAGCGCATTACGCACGATATTATCGACGGCGCGCCGCATCAGCTCGGCATTGCCTTTCACCGTATATTCCCTTTCAGGCTCCGCCTGTAACACAATCTCCACGCCCGGCACCTGCGCCTCATAGCGTGCGTCATTCACCACCGCTTCTACCAATCCGTACAGATCGAAATATTCTTCGTCATGGGTTAGCGTTTGATTCTCCGCGCGAGAAAGCGCCAGTAACTCACCAATCATTTTATCCAGACGTTCAGCTTCATGTTCAATGCGTTGCAATGAAGTATTCACGTTTCCTGGGTTTTGATGAGCCAATCCAATCGCCAGTTGCAAACGCGCCAAAGGCGAGCGTAATTCGTGAGAAACATCGTGCAGCAGTTGCTCTCTGGCGCTCACTAGCGCCTGTAAACGCTCAGCCATTGAGTCAAAGTCACGTGCCACTTCGGTCAATTCATCATGGCGGCGACGCATCATCGGTAATAAGCGAACCGCAAGATCGCCCTGCGCGACTCGCTCAAAGCCATCCCGCAGCTGGCGCATGGGACGGGTTAGATTCCATGCCAAAAAAGTGCTGAAAAATAGCCCGCCCAATGCGCCCATCCAGAATAAGGGTTTAGGAATGTTCAGAATCTGATCCCTTTTCCCTTTTGGATGATAAACCGCCCGCATACCGTCAAAATCATAACTTAGCTGATATTTATCGCCCTCAGGTGTTGTAGCCCACTTAACGAGGTGTGACGGTGAATCGGTGAGTGTTTTTGCAGCAGAAACCGGCGGAACCGCAGATTCAGGTCGCACTGAAAACAAGGTTTTTTCCGGTTCCGTCCAGCCGGACATCATCGTTTCCAGCGCGGACAAACCGCCGCTGCTCAGCACCGAGGCGGCGGATTTCATCTGCTGGGCCACAATCTGTCGCATCATGCCGTTTTCCGGCGGCTCGTGTCGGTTGCCATAGAAAGAAAAAATCACCCAAAGCAGTTGGGTCATCAAAATAAAGGTAAACCAGAAACCCAATAGGATTTTCCAAAACAGGCGTCCACGCATAATCATATCCTGAAAAACCGTTATTTAATGCGATAGCCAATGCTGCGAACGGTTTCAATATTGAGGTTATTATTCGGCAACTGGCTGAGTTTTTGCCGAATATTGCTGATATGCACATCTACACTGCGATCATAGGCTTCTCTCGGTCGCCCCAGACCTTTATCCGACAGTTCGTCTTTAGTCACTACCCGATCCGGCGAACGCAGCAATAATTCCAGCAGATTGAATTCAGAGGCGGTTAAATCAAAAGCTTTACCCTGCCACTGGCTGCTGCGGGTAGCGGGATTCAACGTCAGCGCTCCCAGCGTCAGCAGGGAGTCACCGCTGCTTTGCTCTGGCCGCTCATCGAAGCGACGTAATACCGCCCGCAGCCGCGCCACCAGCTCCCTTGGGTAGCAAGGTTTCGGCATATAATCATCTGCGCCCATTTCCAAACCGATCACCCGATCGATATTGTCCCCTTTGGCGGTGAGCATGATGATCGGCAATCGACTTTTCTGGCGCACCTGTCGTAAAACGTCAATTCCGCTCATATCCGGCAGCATAATGTCGAGAATCAGCGCGGTATAATTGCCGGATAATGCGCCATCAATACCGGATTTACCGGTAACGGCCAAATCAGCCTGAAAACCCTCGCCGCTCAGGTACTCCTTCAGCATTGAGCCAAGCTCAATATCATCATCGACTAATAGAATTTTCATATATTTCTCCCTTAACTGATTTCACCTATTTTCCTGCCAATTTATCGCCAGCGCAGCCAGTTTTACTGAATCCTTACATATTCCTAAAATCCGCTTTACCCCTAACGGCGGTGCTTGGCGGTAAATTATGACTCAGTATTTCTCTGTAGATTTTGTCTTAGAATGACTCAAGGAAATTTGGTCAATTATGCAACAACTCATTGGTACCAAACGACGGGCGCTATGGCTGCTCGTGGCACTACTGGCGGCAGGTTTCGTTCTCTATTTTTTATTTTTCTCTACGCCAGAAAAGCCCGCTTACATCACCGCCACCGCTCAAATCGGCAATCTGGAGCAAACCGTTCTGGCTGATGGCACCATCAAAGCGAAAAAACAGGTTAGCGTGGGTGCGCAAGTTTCTGGGCAAATCAAAGCCCTACATGTCAGTCTTGGTCAACAAGTGCAAAAAGGCCAGTTGGTGGCCGAAATTGACGATCTGACTCAACAAAACGCTTTGAAAGACGCGGAAGCCGCTTTAAAAAACGTGCAGGCGCAGCGCGCCGCCAAACAGGCTACGCTGGAAAATAACCGCCAAACCTATCAGCGCCAACAGAAAATCCTCGGAATGGGGGTGGGCACTCAAGCCGATTATGACAGCGCCAAAGCCACTCTAGCTGCCACTCAATCCGAAATTGAAGCGCTGGACGCTCAAATCGCTCAAGCCAAAATCGCCGTGAGCACCGCGCAGCTCAATCTGGGTTACACCAAAATCACCTCGCCAATTGAAGGCACCGTGGTAGCTATTCCCGTGGAAGAAGGCCAAACCGTTAACGCGGTACAAAGCGCACCGACCATCATTAAAGTTGCACGTCTGGATACCATGACCATTGAAGCGCAAATTTCCGAAGCCGACGTGATCAAAGTCAAAACCGGTATGCCAGTATATTTCACTATTCTCGGTCAGCCGCAGCAACGTTTCAGCGCCACGCTACGCGCCGTAGAACCGGCTCCCGACTCAATCAACGACGACGATACCAGCACCTCATCCAGCGCCAGCAGTACATCGTCCACCAACACAGCCATTTATTACAATGGCCTGTTTGACGTGGCCAATCCCAATGGCGAACTGCGGATTTCCATGACTGCACAGGTATATATTCTGTTGGACAAAGCAGAAAACGCCATTGTCATTCCTTCTACCGCCATTGAACATCGGGGCAATAAGAATCAGGTTCAAGTGGTTGATGAAAAAGGGAATATTAGTCTGCGTGATGTCACCATTGGATTGAATAACAATGTGGACGCACAGGTGATTTCCGGACTTCAGGCCGGCGAGAAGGTGATTATCAGCCAATCCAGCGGCACTGCAATGACCAGTAAGGTTCAGCGCATGGGCCTACCGATGGGGATGCGATAATGCATAGCGCCCAATCAAAAACGATCTTGCTGCATCTGGATAATGTTTGTCGTCAATTCATCAACGGCGAACAGCACGTTCAGGTACTGAAAAACATCAATCTGACAATTCATCAGGGCGAAATGGTCGCGATTGTCGGGGCTTCCGGCTCAGGAAAATCAACGCTGATGAATATTCTTGGCTGCTTGGATAAACCCAGTTCTGGCGAATATTGGGTGGCAGGACAAGCCCCGCAACTGATGAGTAATGACGAGCTGGCGAAGCTACGTCGAGAACACTTCGGCTTTATCTTCCAACGCTATCACTTACTGGGAGATTTAACCGCCCAGGGCAACGTTGAAATTCCAGCTATCTATGCCGGTAGTCAACGGGAAATACGACGTCGGCGAGCGGCGGCTTTGCTTGGCCGTTTGGGGTTAAACGAACGGTTGGATTACTATCCCAGCCAGCTTTCCGGTGGCCAGCAGCAACGAGTTAGCATTGCCCGCGCGCTGATGAACGGCGGCGAAGTCATTCTGGCAGACGAACCCACCGGCGCGCTGGATACCCACAGTGGTAATGAGGTTTTGAGTATTCTCAAAGGCCTACATGCTCAGGGACATACGGTGGTCATTGTTACCCACGATATGCGCATCGCCGAACATGCTCAGCGAATTATTGAGCTGCGTGATGGAGAAATCATCGCTGACCGCGACTCACAAAGTAGTCTGGAACCTGATACGCTAGAAAATCTGGAGAAAAACCTGCCAGCCACGATCGAAACATCGATTCAGCCCTCTCGCTGGCTGAGGCAACGCGATCGACTGCAAGAAGCCTTTAAAATGGCGCTGTTGTCGATGGCCGCCCAACGATTGCGCACGTTTCTCACCATGCTGGGTATTATTATCGGTATCGCATCGGTGGTTTCAGTGGTTGCTCTGGGGAAAGGCTCTCAGCAACAAGTGCTGGCTAATATCAGCGCGATGGGCACCAGTACGCTGGAGATTTTCCCTGGCAAGGATTTTGGCGATAGGCGTTCGGCAGCGATTCAAACGCTGCGCGCCACCGATGCTGATGCATTAGCCCAGCAAGGTTACGTTCACAGCGTTACGCCCACGCTGTCTACCAGCGTGATTTTCCGCTACGGCAACCAATCGGTATCCGGTACCGTCAACGGCGTGGGCGAGCAATACTTCACCGTGCGCGGCTACCAAATCGATCAGGGAATGGCCTTCACCCGCACCAGCGTGGACAACCTGTTGCAAGAAGTTGTCATCGACCAGAACACGCGTAACAAACTGTTCCCAAACGGAGAAAATCCATTGGGAAAGGTGATTTTACTCGGTTCCCTCCCCTGTCGGATTATCGGCGTGGCGGCTAAAAAACAGAGCGGTTTTGGCAGTGATGAAAATCTGAACGTCTGGATTCCCTATACCACGGCGATGAAGCGTATGCTCGGTCAGTCCTACTTAAAGAGCATCACCGTTCGGGTAAACGATGATATTGACTTAGCTAACGCTGAGCAGGGCGTCATAAAACTACTTACTCAGCGTCACGGCAATCAGGATTTTTTCGTGATGAATACCGATAGTATCCGTCAAACCATCGAGAAAACCACAGCAACCATGACGCTATTGGTATCTATGATTGCGGTAATTTCGCTCATTGTCGGAGGCATTGGCGTAATGAATATCATGCTGGTTTCCGTAAGTGAACGAACCAAAGAGATTGGCGTGCGCATGGCCGTTGGCGCCCGTTCCAGCGATATCATGCAGCAATTTCTCATTGAAGCGGTATTGGTCTGTCTTTTAGGCGGTTGCCTCGGCGTGTTGTTGTCGCTGGCGATCGGCGGGTTATTCAGTCAGTTCAGCACCAGTTTTACTATGGTGTACTCCGCGACCTCCATGATTAGCGCCTTTCTCTGTTCCAGCCTGATTGGCGTGGTTTTTGGCTTTTTCCCGGCGAAACGTGCCGCCGAAATGGATCCGATCCGTGCCCTTGAGCGAGAGTAATTTCGGTAAGCGGTCACAAAAATGCGCTTTCCCATTGCGATTTTATCGACGGACTGGGTATGTTATTGATAATAGTTTAACTCCGTTTTATTTTTAATAATGGAGTTAAACATTCTAATAATACTCAAACTCTGGATAAGGGAATGGCATCATGTTCAAGGCAACTCGAGGTTTTCTTTACGCTTTGCTGGCAATAGGCTCTGTTTCCCTTAGTCAGGCAGCGGCTTTACCTGATGTTCCTTTGTCATTCAAGAACGGTACTGGCGCCATAAATGGTTCGGTCATTTACGTGGGTTTAGGTAGCGCAGGTAAGAACTGGTTTCGGATAGATATTGCTCATACATCACCAATCTGGGAAAAAATAGCTGAATTCCCCGCTCAGCCGCGAGAACAGGCGGTTTCCGTTATGCTTGATGGCAAGCTTTATGTTTTCGGTGGCGTCGGTAAAGCCACGGAAAACGCGGCCAATCCACAAGCTTTAACCGAAGTTTATCGCTACGATCCATCGGACAATCGTTGGGAAAAAGTGCCAACCCGCGCACCTCAGGGATTGGTTGGCACCGCTATTGCTTCCCTTGATGGTCAACGGGCATGGGTTATAGGTGGGGTGAATAAGCAGGTATTTGACGGCTATTTTCAGGATTTAAGCGCAGCTCAAACGGCGCAACAAAAAGATGCCGTGGCTCAGACTTATTTCAATCAGGCACCGGAGAGCTATTTCTTCAATCGGGAAATCATGATTTATAACCCGACGAATAATCAATGGCGATCCGGCGGCCAGTTGCCTCAATTTGGCCGCGCAGGCTCTGCTATCGCGACTCGGCAAAACCGAGTCATTTTGATTAACGGAGAAGTCAAACCAGGATTACGAACCGCCGAAGCGCTAGAAGGGACATGGCAACAAGATCAGATGCACTGGAAGCGGTTGCCCGATCTGATTCCAGCCAGCGATAAAATGCAACAGGAAGGGTTGGCCGGAGCTTTTGCTGGTATTAGCCATCAGGCCATATTGGTAGCGGGCGGAGCCAACTTCCCCGGTGCCAGAGCACAATTTAACGCCGGTCAGCTTTATGCTCATCAAGGACTGAAAAAAAACTGGCGTGACGAAGTCTATGGATTGGTGAACGGGGAATGGAAAATCGTCGGGAAATTACCTCAACCTTTGGGTTACGGCGTTTCTATTCAGGATGGAGATAATATCTGGCTGATTGGCGGGGAAACCGATAACGGCGCGGCAGTGGCGTCCATTAGACAATTATCTTGGGATGGCAACCGGTTACGCCAGCAGTAGCTGAAACGCATCCGAAGTGTAGCGCTAACTTCGGATGCCATATTTAACGGTGTCACTAATCAAAAACGCCGGTAGAAAGATAGCGATCGCCACGATCGCAAATAATCGCCACGATCACCGCGCCCGGACGTTCTGCCGCAACGCGCAAAGCGCCAGCCACCGCACCGCCGGAACTGACACCGCAGAAAATCCCTTCCTGCTCCGCCAGAAGACGCATGGTTTTCTCCGCGTCAGTCTGCCCAATATCCAAAACCTGATCGACCAGTTCTGGACGAAAAATCCCCGGTAAATAAGCCGGAGACCAGCGACGAATACCGGGAATACTGCTGCCTTCCGCCGGCTGCAGACCGATAATTTCCACCTGCGGATTCTGGCTTTTCAAATAGCGACTTACACCGGTGATGGTGCCGGTGGTACCCATGCTGGAAACGAAATGGGTTATTTTTCCTGCCGTTTGCTGCCAGATTTCTGGCCCAGTGCCAGTAAAATGAGCCAGAGGATTATCCTGATTATTGAATTGATCCAATACCTTGCCCTGCCCTTGCCGCTCCATCTCCAGCGCCAGATCTCTCGCGCCTTCCATTCCCTGCTCACGGCTGACCAGAATCAATTCAGCGCCGTAGGCTCGCATCGCCGCCTGACGCTCCTGGCTCATATTTTCCGGCATGAGTAACTTCATTCGGTAGCCTTTCATCGCCGCAATCATAGCCAGAGCAATGCCGGTGTTACCACTGGTCGCCTCAATTAATACATCACCATCATGAATATCACCCCGTAATTCCGCTTGCTGAATCATGGACAGCGCTGCCCGATCTTTTACCGACCCGGCAGGATTATTCCCTTCCAGTTTGACCCACACATCGGCGTTCAGCCCTTGTGTCAGACGCTGCAATTTCACCAACGGGGTATTACCGATACACTGTTCCAGGGTTGTCACATTATTAACCTATTAAGCGAATAAAAGTGCCCGATGGCATGAGTTTTACGCCACGTTCGGACAAAGCAAAAAGGCGGCCAATAGGCCACCTGATTATATGCGGTGAGCAAAAACTATCAGGCGCTTTGCGCCATAGCAATGGGTTGCAGTAATTGATCGCCAGAATAGAGTCGCGCGTTCAATCCGCCAACGTAGTAGCGATTGCCTCGCACTGGCGCAGCTACGCCACCTTCTGGTAATACCACGCTGATAGGTTCCTGATGCCAGCCTATCGGTTGCACGGTTAACTGCCAGAAGTGGCCGCGCGGGCTGACCTCCAGTACCTGAACCGGCAGCGGACAGCGAGCGCCGGCCTGAGTACTGATTTCCATTTCCCACGGGCGCAGGAACAAATCGACGCGCCCCTGATGCATAGGAGCCAGATCCAGCGGCCAGTGGTGAGCGCCAACGTAAAGCTGCGAACCGCGGATCTCACCGCTTAATCGGTTAACCTCACCGAGGAATTCCAACACAAAACGCGTGGCCGGATCGCGCCATACCTCATCCGGCGTGCCCACCTGCTCAATATTGCCCTGACTCATCACCACAATCCGATCCGCCACTTCCATCGCTTCTTCCTGATCGTGGGTCACGAAAACGCTGGTGAATTTCAGCTCTTCATGCAGCTGACGCAGCCAGCGGCGTAATTCTTTACGTACCTGCGCGTCCAGCGCGCCAAAAGGTTCATCCAGCAACAGAATCTGCGGTTCTACCGCCAACGCGCGAGCCAAAGCGACTCGCTGCTTTTGACCGCCGGAAAGCTGGGAAGGAAAACGATTCGCCAAATGACCAAGCTGTACCATTTCCAGTAGCTGTTCGACTTTGTGCTTAATGGCCGTCGCATTTGGGCGCTCGCGGCGCGGTAATACCGTGAGGCCGAACGCAATATTGTCGAACACCGTCATATGGCGGAACAGCGCATAATGCTGGAACACAAAACCCACCCGGCGCTCCCGCGCGTGTAGCCGGCTAACGTCAGTACCGTGGAAACTCAGCCGTCCGGCATTTTGGTTTTCCAGACCGGCAATAATTCGCAGCAACGTCGTTTTACCCGATCCCGAAGGCCCCAGCAGTGCCACCATCTGACCAGAAGGAATATCCAGCGCGATGTCGTTCAATACCTTGGTACGACCAAAATATTTGCTGATATTGTTAATTTCAATGCTCATGCTTTTCCTCCTGTTCGAGGCGAACAACCTGACGCGCTAAGCGCCATTGCAGACCGCTCTTCAGAAATAGGGTAACTATCGCCATCAGGGTGAGTAACGCCGCTGCAGTGAAAGCACCGGCGGTGTTGTAATCCTGATGCAGCAATTCAACTTGCAGCGGTAAGGTGTAGGTTTCACCGCGAATTGAGCCGGATACCACGGAGACTGCGCCAAATTCACCAATGGCGCGGGCGTTGGTTAATACCACACCGTACAATAGCGCCCAGCGGATATTCGGCAAGGTGACGCGACGGAACATCTGCCAACCGGAAGCACCCAGCAATACTGCAGCCTCATCTTCCTGGCTGCCCTGACTCATCATCACCGGTACCAGTTCCCGCACCACAAATGGGCAGGTGACAAATACCGTCACCAACACCATTCCCGGCCATGAAAACATCAGTTGAATATCATGGGCATCCAGCCAGCCGCCAGCCACGCCGTTGGAACCGTAAAACAGCAAATACATCAGACCCGCTACCACTGGCGAGACAGCAAAGGGAATATCAATCAGCGTCATCAATAATTGGCGACCGGGGAACTGAAAACGCGTCACCAGCCAGGCCATCACGACGCCAAACACCAGATTCACCGGAACGGTAATCAGCGCGACTAACACCGTCAGCCAAATAGCATGCAGCATGTCTGGATCGGCTAAATTCTGCCCTACCACCTCTATTCCTTTGGAGAACGCGGTGATAAAAATCCAGGCGATTGGAATCACTAACAGCAAAATGGAAAACACCGCGCCAATGGCGATTAACGTCCATTTTCCCCAGTTGAAAGGCGGGCGAACAGCACCACCGTTAAATTCTGAAATATCCGCCATCAGTGCCCCCCAATCCGCTGACCAAAGCGGCTCTGTAAGGTATTGATGCTAAACAGCAACACCAATGACACGGCCAGAATCACCGAGGCAATGGCGCTAGCCGCCGGATAATCAAACTCTTGCAGGCGGATAAAAATCATCAGCGAGGTCACTTCGGTTTTCCACGCGATATTACCGGCGATAAAAATCACGGCGCCAAACTCCCCCAAACTGCGGGTAAATGATAGCGCAGTACCGGCCAGCAGCGCCGGAGCCAGCTCCGGCATGACCACCCGACGGAAACTCTGCCAACGAGTGGCACCCAGGGTTTCTGCCGCTTCTTCGTATTCCGGCCCTAACTCTTCCAACACCGGCTGCACGGTTCGCACCACAAATGGCAAACTGGTAAAAGCCATGGCTACTGCAATCCCCAGCCAGGTAAAAGAAACTTTGATATCAAACTGTGCCAGCCAACCACCGTACCAACCGGTAGTGGAGAACAGCGTGGCCAGCGTTAAACCAGCAACCGCCGTCGGCAAGGCAAAAGGCAAATCCATCAGACCGTCAAGAATACTGCGGCCGGGGAACTGATAGCGGGTCAAAATCCACGCCATTAGCATACCGAAAACGGCGTTGAACACGCTGGCAACGCCGGCGGCCAACAGCGTGACTTTGTAAGCCGCGACCACCTGCGGATTGGAAATCACTTCCCAGTATTGCGCCAGACTCATTTGAGCCAGTTGCATCACCAGAGCGCTCAAAGGTAACAGCAGGATAAGGCAGGTATAAAGCAGGCTGCTCCCGAGGCTAAGAGTGAATCCGGGCAGAACCCGCTTGCTGGACGCCGACAACATTACTGGTGCCCTTCCGCTAACAATTTATCCAATACGCCGCCGCTGGAAAAATGGGTGCTCATCACCTGCGGCCAACTGCCGAACTGTTCTTCCACGCGGAATAATTGGGTTTCCGGGAACTGCGATTTCGCCGCAGCCATGGCGGTTTTGTCATAAACGCGATAGTTAAAGCTGGTAATAACCTGCTGCGCTTCAGGGCTGTACAAGTAGGTCAGATAAGCTTTCGCGGCTTTTTCCGTGCCGTTTTTCACGACGTTTTTATCTACCCACGCCACTGGGAACTCCGCCAGGATATCCACCGGCGGGACGATGACTTCATATTTGTCGCTGCCGTATTCTTTCCGAATATTGTTCACTTCTGATTCGAAGCTAATCAGCACATCGCCCAGCCCGCGCTCCACAAAAGTCGTAGTTGCGCCACGGCCACCGGTATCAAATACCACCACGTTTTTCAGGAAACGTTTCATCCAGTCGCGGGTTTTAGCATCGTCACCGCCGTCGGCCTGACTGGTTGCGCCCCAAGCGGCCAAATAGGTATAACGGCCATTGCCCGAGGTTTTCGGATTTGGAAACACCAGCTTGACGTCTTCACGCACCAGATCATTCCAGCTGTGAATTCCTTTCGGATTATCTTTGCGAACCAGAAACGCCATAGTGGAATAGAAAGGTGAACTGTTATTCGGCAAGCGCGCTTGCCAATCGGCTGGAATCAAATTGCCGCGATCATGCAGGATTTGTACGTCTGTAACCTGATTGTAGGTGACTACGTCGGCTTTCAGACCTTGCAAAATAGCCAATGCCTGTTTGGATGAGCCGGCATGAGACTGTTTGATGGTCAGCTTATCGCCGGGATTCTGAGCTTCCCACTGTTTCTGGAAACCCGGATTCAGCGCGGAGAACAATTCGCGGGAAACATCATAAGAGCTGTTCAGTAACTCGGTGGCAGAAACCGTGGCGCTGCCCAATACCAAAGCGCTCAACAGAGCCGCTTTTGACCATCCGGCCAGCCTGCCATTTTTCATCAAGTTCTGTTTCATTCTGCACCTTAGTCACTGAGTTCGCCGGGCTGATAACGCCTTAATGATGATCAGTGTATTTATAACTAGGCATATAGCTGTAACGCTTTTATATACCGTTTAGTGATGTGCAAGTATGAAATGCTCTAAGGCAGCAAAACCGCCTCTTCCCCGCGACTGACAAAAATAAGAAAGTCTGGCTGATATCAGCCAGACTTTGTGAAAGCGCCGTGGTTAACCTCACGCGCGAGGGATTATTTCAGCGTGACTGGCTGCGCCGTGGCATTGCCCTTGGCACCGCTGAAAGCTTTACCATCAATGGCGTCGACCATTCTCAATCCTTTCGGACGAATCCAGCGCTGAACGCGCGATGGCATATCAAAACCAATGAGCAGAATCACCACGAAAGTCAGGCTGAAGGATAGAGATCCCAGCGCAGTTCCCAGACTCAAGTGTTGAGCAATAGACGCGCCCAGAATCGGTGCCAGTGCACCGCCGAGCGCCCCCACGTTATAAGTAAAGCCTAAACCGGCTGCGCGTTGCTCGGTATCGAAATAGCCGCCCAATAATTTCGGTAACAGTCCCGCAATGCCCTGCCCCAGCATTTGCTGTAAAAACAGCACCGCGCCAAGCAGCATAATATTCCCGCCACCCATGGCAAACAGCGGGATAATCAGCAATTGGGAAACGAGTAAACTGGCTACATAGGCTTTACGCGTCCCCAGCCAATCGCCCAGAAAACCGCCGACGCAGCAACCAACCGCCGCGCCAAAGCCACTAAAGAACAACACATTACCTACAGTATGTGGATCATAACCCAGCTCCAATTTCAGGTAAGTTGGCAACAGCGCCTGAATCGGCCAGGAATAGAGGAAGGCGCAGAACACCACCACCATCAGCATCACGCCCGTCGGCCAGCGATCGCCACTGGTTTGCACCATAAAGTAGATAAATATTGCCGCGCATAAAATTCCCAGAGCCACCACAACGGGTGCCGAAACCATACCAGTGAAGCAGAAATATAGCGCTGCGGCGGCAAACACCGTCAGAATAATGTTCAGGTAACTGAGGTTACTGCGGTACAAGATATCCACCATATTTAGCGATTTAGCGGGTTTCTGTTTAGCCGATTGATTCTGCGCCTTTTCCCAATCCTCGGCCTCTGGCAGGTTTTTTCGTAGCCACAAAGCGAAAATAATCGGCAACAACCCAATATAAAACAGCATCCGCCAGCCAAAAGCAGGAACGATATAGCTATAGGCCTGAGCGGCTAATACGGCGCCAATGGAGAAACCGGAAATCAGGAAGCCGCTGGCTTTATTCCGCATGTGTTTCGGCCAGCTTTCCATGACATAAGTCGAGCTGGAGCCATATTCTCCCGCCATACCAATACCGATAATCAGTCGGGCAATAAATAAGGTGGTATAACCCGGAGCCAGACCACATGCCAGCGTACCAAAGGAAAAGAGGACGATGCTGGTAATCATGGCTAATTTACGACCATAACGATCGCCCATAGCACCCAGCACTAATCCGCCAAACCAACGGGAAATAAATGCCGCAGAGATTAAACTGGTGGCCTGAATAAGGGATAAACCAAACTCTTGCTTTATATCGGTCAGCACCAGCGTGATCAGTACGAAGTCAAAGCCATCCAGGGCATAACCGATCCATGCGGCAATAAATGCCTTCCATTGAGCAGGCGTCAGCTGTTTATACCAGCGCTGCTGTATTGAAGTATTCATATTAAGGCGTTCTCCCCCGTCATTGATAAGCCTCTGACGGAAATCTATTATCCCGGCCACGCGTTTAACAATCAGCATCTCATTGTTTTAACGCATATTTAAAGCAGCTAATTGCGCTGATAGCTACGCTTATGTTTTTTGCAGTTAAACCCCGAAATAAAACACAAAAAGGAGTAAAACTCCAATTGAGTGTATAAGATCACTCTCTCTTTTCAATCACAATGTGTAGAAAACGTGACAAAGATGGCGAAATGTTTGTATTACCGGGAAGAACCAAATAAGCCACCGTAGATATAACGTAGAGATGGCTTATTCACGGGAGAAGTGCGTTTTGCAAAGGAGATTATATTTTTTTGCAGCTTATCCGTTCTGGCTAACGGCGAGAGTGGTTTTACGCTTCGTACTCTCCGCCTGCTCAGGATCAGCTTTCACCAATAAGGCATAAATCAGATCCAACACAAATAACTGGGCAATTTTGGTGCCGATAGAGTCACCTTGTAATTGCCCCTGACGGTTGCCATTGATTAATACATAATCGGCCAGTTCGGTAATGCGCGACCCCATATTATGAGTTAAGGCAACGGTTGTCGCTCCGGCCTGTTTTGCCAGCCGCAATGCCTCTACGGTCTCTGTAGAAGTACCTGAATGGCTAATACCAATAGCGACATCACCGGCTTTCATTAATGAAGCCTGCATATACATAAAATGATTATTGGTTGCGGCATCGACTCGCAGGCCGATACGCATTAATTTTGCCTTGGCGTCTTCGGCAGTAATACCGGAAGACCCTACGCCAAAAATACAGATTCTGTCTGCCGGACGCAGCAAGCTAACCACTTTTTCAACACATTCCAGCGACAGCAAATTCAGGGTTTCTGATAACACATTATTAATTGCCACCTGCAATTTACTACCAATAGTCAGGGTATTATCGCTATCCTGAACATCCGCGTCTAACAGGCTATTTTCATTATTTGACGCATTGCTGGTTGCAACTTCGATGGCCAAATCCATTTTGAAATCATGGAATCCCTTATAGCCCAGCGTGCGGCAGAAACGAATAATGGTGGCTTCGCCGGTTTGAGTTAATGAGGATAATTCAGCAATAGAAACCTGAGTCACTTTAGCCGGCTCCGTCAGAATATAGGCCGCAATACGCTGAGCAGAACGAGTCAGGCTATTTTGCATCGCCCCCAAGGCATCAAGAATTTTTCCAGGCTGGAAACGTGGAGTACCCGTTTTCATCACAAACACCTCAGGGTGAGTTTAAATTTGGTGGGCATGATTACATAGTTGGCAGGCTTCGTGAAGACAAATGAGGCCGGAGAGCGGCGGTAGAAACAATAAAAAACCCCGGGGGGCCGGGGAAAATGTCAAAGATAACTAAGGTTCTTATTATAGGGAAATCAGGATAATAGAGTGTCGTCCAGCAGGCGGCAATGCACCTTCACCACCAGTTTTTTAATCGTACCAGAACCGATAATTTGACAGCCCGGCTTATGAGGCTCACCCGGTAGGAATACCGCAAACATACCGGGGAGCATACGTAATTGGCTTTTATCCGGAATTTCGGCAATAAGCTGATAATCATCCTCAGCCTGATAAGGCTCCAGATGTTCTGATGGCGTTTGGGTTGAATATTCAATCCCTTCCACACCGCGAATGAGCAGCTGTACATCGGCATAGACAAGATGCATTTCTGCTTTTTTACTTTCCGCTGGCTGAGTGTCAAATTCCATCACATTCATAAAAATATCCTCGCCGTTAATATCATGACGACCGCAGGACAATTCGTTAACCGGTATTTCCGACAAATACGCCAGTATCATTTGAATACTTTCCGGATAGCCGCCAAAAAATTCGGGCTGATTTAAGTTACCGTGAATCATTTTTATGCCTTATATCCCAACGGATAATCTTAATTATTCGTCACTAGGTTGCACTATTGATTACAGCGTGGCTGTGGCCCACAGCGCTGCACCCGATAAACCGCTATCTTGGCGGTAATGAGCCGCCTGCAAAGGCGCACGATAGATGGCCGGTAACGTTTTCTGCGCCAGCCTCACTCTATCGAGATAGCCTTCGGCTAACCCCACGCTACCGCCGATCACCACCATTTCCAGATCCAGAGCCATGGTCATATCCGCCACCATTTGGGCAATGGCTGCCGCTGAATCGTCAATAATCTGTTCTGCCTGCCGCTGGCCATTTTTTGCCATGCGAAATACCTCAACGGCAGTGACCGGCTCAGCCCAGGCAGCAGTGGCTGCGCCAATGGCCGTACCGGACGCAACGCTTTCTACGCAGCCGCGTCGACCACAGCCGCACATCGGCCCGTGAGGATCGGCCAAGGTGTGACCAATATGGCCGGCCAATCCTTGATTACCGGTATGTAACTTATTATTCAGGACAATACCGCCACCCACGCCGGTTGAAACCGTCACGAACATCATATTATTCACGGCAATAGACAAAGTCTGATATTCCGCCCACGCCGCGGCCTGACCATCGTTTAGCAGCACACAAGGCACATTCGCGATGCCTTCAATACAAGCTTGCAGTGGAAAATGAGCTAAGCCACCGAGGTTGGCAGGATTTAGCGCCGTGAGATAACCATTACTAACAATCCCCGTTGAAGCCACACCAACAAAATCAACATGTTGTCGATGGGGTTCAATCAATTGTTCCAGCGTTCTTTGCAACCGTTCTGCGTCTCCTCGCGGAGTGGCAATTTGCTGCCGTTGACTCAGTTCGCCTTTGTGATTCACTCGCGCGGCGGCGATTTTAGTGCCACCAATATCCAGTACCAAGCCCTGCTTCATACCGCTGCCTCTCTGTGCCTCAGCCTCTACGCCCACCGATCACACTCCGAAAAATAAAATAAAATGGAGTTTTACTTCGAATGAAACTATCTCAACTCACTCTAATAGGCAAACAGAAAATGCGGCCAAAGGAAAAGGGACTGGCACCCTTTCCTACGGGTTCACATTTTGCTCGTTCAGTCGTTGCGCCCGTCGAATAAAAGATCTAACATGATGGAGTAAAACTTCATTTAAGATAAAATACCGGAGTTAAAAACCGTGAGCAATCCAATCCACCTCCGCCATCAGCTCCAGAACGGATTAATCGTTTCATGCCAACCGGTTCCCAACGGCGCCATGGATCGCCCCGAAATGATTGCCGCCATGGCGCAAGCCGCGCTGGACGGCGGTGCCGTAGGCCTGCGTATTGAAGGTGCCGCCAACGTGAAAGCGGTGCGTGAAGTGACCGATGCGCCCATTATTGGCATTGTTAAGCGAGATCTGCCGGGCTGCGCAGTCAGAATAACCCCATGGCTGGAAGATGTGGATGCATTGGTTGCCGCCGGAGCCGACATTATCGCTTTTGATGTAACCCACCGAGAGCGCCCCGTTTCGGTGGAAATGCTGTTTGAACGAATTAAAGCTTCTGGTCGTTTATCCATGGCCGACGCTTCTGACTATACCGACGGTATCAGCGCTCACCGCTTGGGCGTCGATTTTATCGGCACCACGTTATCCGGCTATACCTCGAAAAATACGCCGTCTGAGCCGGATTTAGCGCTGGTAAACCAACTGGCTCAGGTCGGTTGCCGGGTGATAGCCGAAGGTCGCTATAATTCACCGGCGCTCGCCGCCGCCGCGATTAAGGCGGGAGCCTATGCCGTTACCGTCGGCTCCGCCATCACCCGCATTGAACATATCTGCGGCTGGTTCACCGATGCCATCAAGCAGCGTTAGTCTTCCTGACGTGCTTAATTTTAACGGCGGAGTTATCCTCCATAAACAAACTCCCCCCCTGCTATCTCTTCGAGTTTAAGGATAAGTATGAAAAAGTTAACCGGCCTTATCGCTGCACCGCACACTCCGTTTGATGAGCACGGTGAAGTCAATTACCCGGTCATTGACCAGATTGCAGAGCATCTGATTAATGATGGCGTAAAAGGTGTTTACGTTTGCGGCACCACGGGAGAAGGTATTCATTGCTCCGTTGAAGAACGTAAAAAAATTGCCGAGCGCTGGGTTGCTGCCGCACAGGGACAATTGAGCATTACGCTGCACACAGGCGCTCTCAGTATTAAAGATGCGGTGGATTTGTCTCGCCATGCGGAAGAACTGGATATTTTCGCGACCTCAGCCATTGGCCCCTGTTTCTTCAAGCCAGGTAATCTGGATGATTTAATTGCCTATTGTCAGACAATTGCAGCGGCGGCTCCGTCAAAAGGCTTTTACTATTATCATTCCGGGATGTCTGGCGTGAATTTGGATATGGAACAGTTCTTAATTAAAGCCGAGTCTAAAATTCCTAACCTGTCCGGCATTAAATTCAATAATGCTGATCTGTATGAATTCCAACGCTGCCTACGGGTTAGCGGTGGCAAGTTTGATATTCCGTTTGGCGTGGATGAACATCTGCCGGGCGGATTGGCTGTTGGCGCTATTGGTGCCGTTGGCAGCACTTATAATTACGCGGCTCCACTGTTCCATAAAATCATTGCGGACTTCAACGCTGGTAACCATGCTGCGGTGCAAAGAAGTATGGATCAGGTCATTGCGCTAATTCGTGTACTAGTAGAGTTGGGTGGCGTAGCCGCAGGTAAAGCTGCGATGCAATTACACGGTATTGATGCTGGTAATCCGCGGTTGCCGTTACGTGCTCTAACTAAAGAACAAAAACAAACTGTGCTGAACAGAATGCGTGACGCAGTGGCGCTGTAATCTTCCCAAGAAATATGTAGACCACTGCCATTGAGCTATAAAAAAAGCCGGTGCTAAATAGCAATCCGGCTTTTTTATACGTTTTTTTGCAGAAAATACTATAACTATAGCGACAGCAGTTTAGTCAGCGACGGCGCGAAATAATAGCTGCCGGTAACGGCCTTACTAAAACGCAGCAACTGGTCGTGCTTGCCATCCAGATCGCCGAACATGCTTAGCAATTGCTGTTCGATATTGTGTAAACGTGCGCAATAAGCGATGAAATACAGACCGTGTTTCCCACTGGCAGTACCATAAGGCAGGCTCTGACGCAGAATTTTCAGCCCCTTACCGTTTTCTTTTAAATCAACCCGGCTAACGTGCGAGGTATCAGGACGCTGATCCGGTGGCAGTTCCTGGCTATCCGACTTGGTGCGGCCAATGATTTGCTCTTGTTTTTCCTGCGGTTGGCGCTGCCAGGTGCTCAGGTTGTGCTCATAGCGCTGAACCAAAACGTAGCTACCGCCAGCGTCTTCCTCACCTTCGGCAATGACCGCGACTTCAGGCCGGTTATCACCCTGCGGGTTTTCAGTACCGTCAATAAAGCCGGTAAGGTCTCGTTCATCCACCCAACGGAAACCATGGGTTTCCTCTTCAATAGCAATAGTTTTACCGAATGCGGCCAGTGCAGCCTGAGCCAGAGAGAAGTTCACATCATGGCGCAGAGACTGAATGTGGATCAGCATGTCACGCTGGGTCGCCGGTGCCAAACCTCGTCCCAACGGCACAAAAGGCTTCAGTTCAGCAGCGCCCTGCCCGCCGGAGAGGTCATGCCATACGTCAGAACCGAAGGCAATAACCGCGCCTAAATGTGCATCAGGGTATTGTTGTTGTAACTCCACCAACGATTGGCAGAATATTTTAGAACCGCTACGGATGTCATCCAGTTCACCCTGAATTTTTGCTTCCAAAAAAATAGCAAAACGGCAATGTTCCAACAAAATACCGCTCTGAACCTGAGACATGATTTCTTCCTCAATAAAAACTGGGAGTTGGGGTTCTTCCCCCAACTTTATATTCTGTTCGACATCATACGCGACGCCTTAATTATTACATTGCGTCAGCGCAAAATAAAACAGGAATAGCCCCAATGCTAGCAGGCGGCTACCACCGTGATTTTTCCCCAGAAATAATAAAGGCTCCGACAGAGGAGCCTTTACGACGTTAAAATAATCCCATTACGGCTAAGATTAATGAGCCTGAGCACGCCAGATTATTTTACTCACTTTCCAGTTTTTCAGTGCGTCGTTTGATGGCATTAATCCTTCCGGACCATGCCAAATGCCGGTAAACAGGTAACTAACATGTTTACTTTCTGGAGCCACGCACTCTACGCTTTCGGCATCATCACCGGTAGCTTTCTGGCAGGCACCATAAGCCTGCTCAAAGATATCGCTAAATGGTGTATCCAGTTTTACGCCCCACTGGCTGGAAATATTTTTGTCCATAACGTCAATGCGTTCGACAGTGCCTTTAGGCTGGCCTGAAATAATCAGTTTAACCTGAGCGTCCTTCATCGCCTGATAAAAAGAAATTAATCTATCGCCATTGCCAGCCATGCCGCTGCGTAAGCGGTAATCGCCGTTCAGACCTTCGTTAATCGCATCCTGATTCATCGCCGTGGCGGCAGTAATACTCCCTACGCCTTCCTCGGTCACCCGCAGGCTACTACCAAACCAATTCGTGGGAGACAGGCTCGACCAAGAAAAATTTGAGAGCGCAGAACACCCCGTCAGCAATATTGGCAACCCAAGCAATAACGGGCGTAAATTCATGGTATAGCTCCTTAAAATTAACTGACAAAAACGGTGATACCGATAATCACTTGCTTTCGGCCCACAGACAAAGCCCGTTTCAGTAGAACAGCGCTCAATGATTCACTGGTTGGAGTTCAGTTTGCTAAAAAAGTGCCGTAGTCACAGCCCCTCGGTATGACAGTCGCACCAAAGAAGCTCATATTTTCGTAATCCCGCCATATTAATCGGCCACTTATCTTCACAGATGCTCTTCATTTTGCAGCCATCGGATTATTGCCAACCTATATTCCTAAACTATAATGACCGCTCAGGTCGCGATATTTAAGCATTTTTTGCGGTCTGGTTATTATCGGCGACTCAAAGGACGAGATTTCCCCGGCTATCGGACATAATCATTTATTGATTGAAGGAGCGATAACGTGAAGAAGTTCATCACAGCAGCAACATTTCTGGCTTTATGTAGCACTCCGGCATTAGCACAAACCACCACTACTCCAACTACCGGTGGCTTTGAGGGCCCGTCAACAACCCAAACTCAGCCCGCAACCCAAGGCGGTTTCCAAGGCCCAAGCGCGGCAATCACAACCGTAGATAAAGTCAAATCCATGCGTGACGACACTCGCGTCACTTTACAAGGTTATATCGAAGAGCGTTTGAGCCACGATAACTACACTTTCCGCGACAATACCGGCACGATCACCGTAGATATTGACGCCAAACGTTGGAAAGGCCAGACCATCACGCCGAAAGATAAAGTACAAATCGAAGGAAAGGTGGATAAAGACTGGAATTCAGTAGAAGTTGATGTGAGAAATATTACCAAATTGCCATAATTGAACGCCCTATCCCTCAGATCAATTCAGCGGGATAGGGTATTTTTAAGCTTCCGACTTACTCACCGCTAATACTCTTGATCGACGATCAGCCGTTTGCCAAGGCTAATACTGTCCTGAATCTCATAATCCAACTTTTCATACATACCCAGCACCGCATCATTATCGTCGCGGACCATGATATTTATTTTTGGGCAGCCGCGGGCAATGAGCTTTTTCTCAAGGCGACTGATCAGCGCATTGGCAATGCCGCGGCCACGGAAGTCCGGATGAACGCCAAGGTAATATGCGGAACCTCGATGGCCGTCATAACCCCCCATCACCGAGCCCACGACAGCGCCATTCACTTCTGCCACTAGGAATAAATCCGGATCGTGGTTCAGTTTGCGCTCAATATCCATCTCTGGGTCGTTCCACGGCCGTAATAAATCACAGCGCTCCCACAGAGTTATTACCTCTTCAAAATCATCTTGTCGAAATACGCGAATTTCCATCAGTGTTCGCCGCTGTTAATTAAAGTTGATGTTCTGATTATCGCGGGATTATCTACACGCGCAATAATAAATTGATACGGATACACATAGTTAAGAGAGTTGGCTCAGGCTGACGCACCTATTATCCGAGGTCGATACCGACGATAATAACGGATTCAGGCAGAATTTTCGTAGTAGGCAACGATATTCGGTTTCCTTAGCAGTCATAAACCGAACCCACACTGACGGTACAACTATAGGCTGGAATCAGGGTATACTTAGCGGCCTAAAACACTCCCAAGCCAGTGAATATAATCCTGATGAATACACCAGACATAAACATTATCAAAACCTTTCTCTTATCACTACAGGATGACATTTGCGCCAAACTCGCGCAGGCAGACGGTCAGGCCAGTTTTACCGAACAACAGTGGGAACGAGAGGAAGGTGGTGGCGGACGCAGCCGGGTAATGGTTAATGGCACAGTATTCGAACAGGCCGGCGTGAATTTCTCTCATGTGTCTGGTGCCACCTTACCCGCCTCCGCTACCGCGCACCGCCCAGAGTTGGCGGGCCGTAGCTTTCAGGCGCTAGGTGTTTCGCTGGTCATTCATCCCCTCAATCCTTACATCCCAACCAGTCATGCCAACGTTCGCTTCTTTATTGCCGAAAAACCCGGTGAACAGCCAGTTTGGTGGTTCGGCGGCGGTTTCGATTTAACCCCCTACTACGGCTTTGAAGAAGACGCGGTGCATTGGCATCAAACGGCTAAAGCGTTATGCCAGCCTTTTGGGGAAGATCTGTACGGCAAGTATAAAAAATGGTGCGACGACTATTTCTATATCAAACATCGGAACGAAGCTCGTGGCATCGGCGGGCTGTTCTTTGATGACTTGAACACTCCAGATTTTTCGACCTGTTTTGCCTTTACTCAGGCCGTTGGCAAAGGTTTTACCGATGCTTACCTGCCGATTGTCGAACGTCGTAAAACCCTGCCTTGGGGTGAGCGTGAGCGTCAGTTCCAACTTTATCGTCGTGGTCGTTACGTCGAATTCAATCTGGTGTGGGATCGTGGCACGCTGTTTGGGCTGCAAACCGGCGGACGGACTGAATCTATTTTAATGTCGCTGCCGCCTTTGGTGCGTTGGGAATATAATTATCAACCGGAGCCTGATAGCCCGGAAGCCGTGCTTTACCGCGATTTTCTGCCGGTCAGAGAATGGGCAAATGAAACAAACGGAGAAACCTGCTGATGCAAATTTGGGTCGATGCAGATGCCTGTCCGAACGTTATCAAAGAAGTACTCTTCCGCGCGGCAGATCGCGTTGGCATGATGGTAACTTTGGTCGCAAATCAGCCGTTGAAAACACCGCCGTCAAAATTTATCCGTACCCTACAGGTTGCATCAGGATTTGACGTAGCTGATAACGAAATCGTACAACGAGTTGAAATTGGTGATTTAGTGATTACCGCCGATATTCCGTTAGCCGCAGAGGTCATTGAAAAAGGGGGAATAGCCTTAAATCCACGCGGTGAGCGTTATACGCCGGATACTATTCGTGAACGGCTAAATATGCGCGATTTTATGGATACCATGCGCGCCAGCGGTATTCAAACCGGCGGGCCTAATACTTTAAATCAACGGGATCGCCAGCAGTTTGCCAATGAACTGGATAAGTGGCTACAGCAGGCAAAGAAAAAAAACGGCTAGGCGTTTGAATAATCGCCCTGCGCTCGGTGCCAACCGCAGGGCTAATTATGTTAGAAGCGTATCTCGCCGCCAAACAAATAGGTTCTTCCTCTGGCAGTATTATTTGGGTTTTCTTCCCGTTGCTGCATCGGCATCGCGTTCAGTTTATTTAGCGAATCCGAATAGCTTTTGTTCATCAAATTCTGCACCGAAACTTTCAGCATCACATTTTTATTTAATTGATAATTGCTGTAAATATCCACAATGGTTGGAATATTCGACATTTCTTCTTTCATCAATCTTCCGTCATATTCGTCGTAATCTAACGCGGGGCTCATCCTGCGGGTCTTGCCGGTATATTTAACAATGGTGCCAACCGTTAATTTTTCATCCAAGAAGCGCAGTCCGGTATCCAGCGTCAAGAATTTATCCGGCATTTCAGCGTTGTCGCCTGCGCCGAAAACACCGCTGGCGATAGACGTCGGCTGGTCGGTATTCTCTTTGCTGAAGGACAGACGACTAAATAAGAATCCGGCGTCATAATTAGCTTCCAGCTCAAAACCGTGAGTTCTGACCGGCGTGAGTGAGTTGGTGTAGATGTAAAGATTAAAGTTACCGTCGGTTGTACTCCAATCCTCGCTAGTCATTTGATCCAACGTACAAACGCGGCCCGTCCCACACAGCATATAAGATTGGCTGGAAATATAGTTTTTAATCTTGCTGCGATAGTAAACCGCTTTAAAACGCAGCGAGTCATCTTTAAATATCAGCCCCTGGCTGGCGGAGTTAAAACCTAGCTGATAAGTTTCTGCCTCTTCACCTTTCAGGAATGGGTTCATCGAAGCCCCTCCCTCATTGGAATAAAACACTTCCTGCACGTTTGGCGCACGCATTGATTGGGTATAGCTGACAAAAGGCTGGAACCAATTCACAATATCCGCCGACAGCAGCACGCTCGGATTAAAGCCATGTTCACTTAAATTAATGTTCGCGCTGCCCTGCGGGAAACAGCGGATGCGATCGTCGCAGGCGGGTTTGAAACCTTTAAGCTTAGCTTCAGTGTAATTGAGATCAAAATTAGCCTGATAAATACCGCGATTTATTTGCAGTCCGGTATACAGACTAGAGATATCCTGTCTGCCGCCCGGTGCGAACACGTTGTTCTCCAGTATTTCTCCTGCTGTTTTATTATCCGGCTCAGTAGTTTCAATATGCTTGTAATACTCAGTATTCATCAATTTACCGCCGATTTTGACGGCAAAATCCGTATCAGCGTAGCTGAATTTGCTGACATTATTAATATCAATCGCGTCTGAGCTGTTTTTAGCACTTGAGTTGGTAAATTTGTTCAATGCGTCGGAGTCATATTTTTGATTCCCGCGGCTGACGCTGGCCAATACGCTCAAATCAATCAGCTCGGAGAACGGTGTATAGTTGTATTTAATATAAAAGTCATCGCTGTTAATGTGGCGGCGGCTGATTTTATTGTTATAAGCTCGGCCAGATAGCTCGATGTCATTAAACTCATTCGGTTTGATATTCAGCTTAATTAACTGAGACTGCGGATTTTGTTTAAAGGTTTCGTCACTACCAAATTCCTGACTCATCACCCCATCGCCATTTTTATAACTGGCGTCAATACTGCTGCCGCTCACTGCTAACATCGCGCCAATACTGCCGGTATCGGTAAAAGCATCTGTTTTACCCGCAATAGCAATCATTCCGCTGCGACCAATACCGTTATTACCCAACGAGAATTTGCTTCTGATGCCAAAGGGATTACCAGAGAAAATAACGTCATCCACGCCGATAGTTCGGAAATTGGCGCTACCAGCTAGCGCATTCACGCCGTCAGCGCCGATGGCATTGCCTCTAACCACATCAACGCCCACGATAAAGTTAGGGTCGATAAGTGCACCGAATTGGGTGGTCGGGGACTGTCCATGGTTATAGGGGTTAGGCGCACTGCCATAAAAGCTCTGCGTTACACCATCCACCATCGTATTCACCCGACCAAAGCCGGTCATACCACGGATATTCACACTAACGGTTCCCTGACCGGGATCCATTTGCGTTGAGGTGCCCGGCATGCTTCTAATCACCGAATCTATTGATTGCAGGTCTTTGCTTTCTCCGCGAGAACTGAATGCGCCTGGCTTTTCCAACGCACTGTTTTCAGGCGATGTTTTTGCTCCTGACACCGTTAACGGGCTGAATACCATTCTTTCCTTGGTATTGGCCGATTCAGTTTCAGCCTGAGTTATTGCTGACAATCCGATAAAAACCAATCCGGCTCCCATTATTTTTACCACTAGATTAACTCTCATAAATCCCTCAAGAAATTAATTTAAAATTCCGTATTAAAAACTTGCTCGTGTTATAGCGTTCAAATAGCCGTGCAGCATTCATACCCAATATGAATACTCTGGATTTTATTCTTATTATTTTCTTACTTGTTTACCCCACATTTTTATGTGGAATTATTTTACTTTTTCGTCCATTGCTAAAATAAAGGCGTATTCCTGGGCACTATTTTTCAACCTACTGAGACGACCAGATTTACCACCGTGCCCGGCACTCATATCCGTGGTTAATAAAATAATATTATCTCCCCGATTAAACTCTCGTAATTTAGCCACCCATTTGGCTGGCTCCCAATATTGCACCTGCGAATCATGTAATCCGCTAGTGACTAATAAATTAGGATAATTTTTAGGAGAGATATTGTCGTAAGGGCTATAGGCTCGCATGACCTTATAATCAGATAACTTTTCAGGATTCCCCCATTCCCCGTATTCATTGGTGGTTAACGGTATCGAGGAATCTGACATAGTCGTCACAACATCAACAAAAGGCACCTGCGCCACTACTGCGTTAAATAAAGTGGGTTCCTGATTAATGACCGCCCCAACCAGCAGCCCCCCGGCGCTACCGCCCATGGCATACAACCGCTCCGGCTGGCCAAAGCCTTGCTGTACCAAACCTTGAGTAACATCGATGAAGTCATTGAAACTGTTTTCTTTTTTCGCCAGTTTACCTTGTTTATACCACCCTTGCCCCAGCTCCCCGCCGCCGCGCACATGAATCAAAGTAAAGATAAAACCGCGATCCAATAAACTCAGCCGGTTCGCGCTAAACGAAGGGTCCATACTCATGCCGTAGGCCCCATAGGCGTAAGCCAGTAGTGGATTATGGCCTTTTTTAAATAATGATTTACGGTAAACCAGCGACGCCGGAACCAACACCCCATCGCGGGCCGTAACCCAGATACGCTGGCTTTGGTACTCATCGCGATTAAAGTTTTTTACTTCCTGTTGTTTCAGCAGAGTTTTCTCTCCGCTAATCATATCCCATTGATAAGTTGAGGTCGGCGTGGTCATTGAGGAATAGCGATAGCGCAGAACGTGGCTATCTGGCTCCGGGTTATAGGCCAGCCACGCCATATAAGTCGGGTCTTCTAAGGTCAACGGCTGCTGTTGCTGACTCTGCCAATTGATTTTACGAATATGAGTTAAGCCCTGCTCCCGTTCAGCGACCACCAGCCAATCGCGGAATAACACAAAATTCTCTACGTCTTTAGAATCTTCCGGTGCAATCAGCGTTGTCCAAGAGGCTTCCCCGGATACAGTCTGATACAAGCCAAAATTAGGATGCTGATGATTAGAGCGAATATAAAATTGGTCGTTAAAATGATCGATGTAGTATTCACGTCCCGTTTGGCGGGCGGAGAAAACCGTTGGTGCCTGCTGTGGCTGATTGGCATCCAGTAACCGGGTTTCCGAAGTCGCGGTGCTGCTGATATTTATCAAAATATACTGGCGAGAAGTGCTGGGCGATAAACTGAGGTAATAGCTATCGTCATTCTCCTGGTAAACCAAGACATCATTTTCTGCTGGCGTACCGTATTGATGGCGAAAAACCTGATACGGCAATAAAGTTTGCGGATGATTACGTACGTAAAACAGAGTGTTATTATCGTTTGCCCACACCATATTGCCCGAAGTGTCATGAATCACCTCATCAGACCATTGTTTGTCGGCAATCTGTTTTAAATGGATGCTGTATTGCCGACGAGACAGCGTATCTTCCGCCACAGCCATACGCTGATTATCACGGCTGACGCTCAGCCCACCCAGCTTATAGTAATCATGCCCCTGCGCACGCTGATTGGCATCTAGCAACACTTCCCATTCAGCATCAGGCACTTCCCTCTGCCGTTGGTACTGCGCATACTCTTTACCCGGTTGATAGATTTCCTGGTAACGATATCCATTAAGACTATAAGGTACCGATTGATCCTGCTGATTTACTCGCTTCAGCATTTCTTGATATAGCGTATCTTGCAAGGTAGTGGTTGTTTTAAGTATAGATTCAGCGTAGCTATTTTCAGCCTTCAGATAATCAATAACCTTTTTATTCTTGCGGTCGTCATCTCGCAGCCAATAGTAATTATCGACGCGAGTTTCTGAATGTAGAGTTAATTGATGTGGATGTTTTTCCGCAATAGGTGGCGTTGGCTCAGCCATCTCAGCCGCACCTGCAAATAAGGAGAAACTGAATAAACCGAGATAAATAATCGAAGGTATTAAGCAATTACCCGCATTAATCTTAGGTGATATAAAATATCTCATAGTCCCTCTGATATAATTAAATACTGTCTATTTTATTTACTACAAATTCTGTAGCTAACCGGGTCATCAAAAGACAAATGACCTCACCTAGGGTTATTTAACAATTAGAATCAGTGATATTACTGTTGATTAATTAAACTAAAATCAATAGGAAGCGTGACGGTAAGTCTCCCCTGATACAATATTGATTCTGGCGGTATCGGCAGTGGCTGCGCTTTTTCCAGCATTCTCATCGCCTCACGATCGAGGGATTGTGTACCAGATGAGTTTATTTTTTTGCTGCTAAGAATATTGCCACGATAATCAAGAGTAAATTCAACCAAGACGGTTCCAGTTCGGTTACGTACCTGCGCTTCGGCAGGATAACGTTTAAAACGATTAAGATGCCCTCTTACCAAACTTTCCCAGGAAATTTTGGCTTCCACTTTTGCGTTGGCATCGCTATTTATCGGCGCGGCAACGCGTTCAGAAGGCTGACTTTGTGCCACTGGGGCAGCACTGCTGGCAGCAGACGCCAACGCAGTTGGGCTGGTAATAGCCTGAGGTTTCTCCGGCTTGGGCTGTTTTTGCCGCACTCTAGGCTCAGGCTTATTTTCAGCCACGATAATTTTGGCTTTTTCAACTCTGGCCAGCTTCGGTAACTCCGGCTGCTTCTCTACGCTTTTCTGGGGTTCAGAAGCCGCCGATGAGACTGTCTGCTGCTCACCGATTGGCAAAGGTTTCGGCGTAGCTGGCGCTTCAATGTGCGCCGACCATTGCATCATCACTGCGGGAGGCGGCAAAGGTAACGGAGGCAAGGTTTCAGCAACGCGAAAGATCAACCACGACACTGCGAGATGAGCAGCGATAGCCAGAACAAAACCTTGGCCAACTTTCGGCTTTGGTAAAGGTTGATCGTATAAATACAGTGAATGCATGGAATGATTAGAATGCAAATGATTATCAATTATATTTGACAATGATAATCATTTGTAAATGAAATTAACAGTCTCTTTTCAGATTCAGTGCAAATAAATGAATAATGCGACATAAAATGTCGCATTTGTTGCGCGGGGATAAGGAAAAATTCTTAACGTGGCGATGTTTTTTCGCTCGGCGACATTCTTAGCGCGGTAAAGTCTTTACCGGTACAGACCACAGATAATCTGCATTTTCTGGCCCTACGTTAGCGCCCTCTTCAGCCAGCATTAGCACCAACGGGTGTGAAGCCGCTTTAAGATCCTGCATATGCAAAGGCACCCCAATATTTTTCGCCGCATGATAACCGCCGGCAATTAATAGTGTTGGAGTGGGCGCGGCCAGCAAACGTTCAGCCATACGGCGGTCGCGCTGCTGCTGAATGGCCACCATTGAAGCTAATTGCGAAGCATCAATTTTATTATCGTGAGACGCACGAATTAGCTTTTCCAGCGCCGCGCGCACTTCTGGCGTGGTAGAAAATTTGCCCTCTAACGGCGGTTTTTCCTTATAGATCGCCATGATTTCATCTCGATCCAAATTCGCCGACCACACGGGATAAGGCGCACGCATCACCGTCATTGCCAGATCGCCGTACAGCGCCCAACTCCAGCCCGGCTGCCAAGCCAGCAGCTCCACAATTCGACTTTCCCTAACACGAGGCTCTTGCTGTAGCCAGGACTTAACCTTATCCACCTTGATCTGTTGGTTCGGATTCAACATTTCCAGCAATACACTGCCCTGTGGCCGTTTCTGTGCCAGATTTTCTATCAACCACCGCTCGATTTGATGGTGATAAAGATTATCGTGTTTCTCACCCACGATCACTTGAGGAGCACCCGCCAGCTCATCCACTAACTGGGAGGCCGTCAGGACTTTTCCGGTATGAAGATCGGTAATGGTTCCGAAGGCGGTAATATCGGATTTATCGCTCGGAATATTTTTAGGAGGCGTAGAAGTACAGCTAATCATTAAAAACATACTGAATAATAATAAGATTCTCATTAGCAGGCGTTATCCATTTAGCGGTTTAATCGTCCGCATAATATAGATAATGATAATCATTTACAATTTGTTGCGTACCAATAATAGAACAAGAATGTTTCATTGATGTGGAAAAATAAAATCGATAAAAAAGCCTCTGTCTCGATAGACAAAGGCTCTGATTTTCAACAACGTGATTAAGTATTACAGCAACTCAGTTTGTGCCTCGACGACCGCCAGTGCCACCATGTTCACAATACGACGTACTGACGCGATCGGCGTTAAAATATGCACCGGTTTCGCCACGCCCATCAATACCGGACCAACGGTTACGCCCTCAGATGAGGTCACGCGCAATAGGTTGTAGCTGATACGCGCTGCTTCCATATTCGGCATAATCAACACATTAGCCGCACCTTTCAACGGACTGTCCGGCATCAGGTCATGGCGAATACTTTCCACCAAAGCCGCATCGCCGTGCATTTCGCCGTCAATTTCCAACTGCGGTGCCATTTGGTTGACCAATTCCAGAGTACGACGCATTTTACGGGCTGATGGGCAATCCGCAGTACCGAAACTAGAATGAGAAACCAGCGCTACTTTTGGCTCAATACCGAAACGACGCACGGTTTCTGCCGCCATCAAAGTAATTTCAGCCAGTTCTTCCGGGGTTGGATCGTCATTAACATAGGTATCAGCGATAAAAGTATTACCGGTTGGCAACAACAAGGCGTTCATCGCGCCAGCCACGTGTACGCCATCACGGAAACCGAAGACTTTCTCCACCACCGAATAGTGCTCATGATAATTGCCGATGGTGCCGCAAATCATGGCATCGGCTTCGCCGCGGTGCAGCATAATAGAACCGATCACCGTCGTATTGCTAATCACGGCACGACGCGCCTGCTCCTGAGAAACACCCCGGCGTTTCATGATCTGGTAGTACTCTTGCCAGTATTCATTAAAGCGAGGATCGGATTCGTTATTCACCACTTCAAAGTCTTTACCCGCAACGATTTGCAGCCCCAGTTTCTTCAGTCGCATATCAATAACGCTTGGCCGACCAATCAGAATAGGGAATGCGAGCCCTTGAGAAACAAGCTCTTGAGTCGCATGCAATACTCTTTCTTCTTCCCCTTCTGTCAGGACTACTCGTTTCAGCTCTTTTCTAGCCTGAGAGAAGATCGGCTTCATAAACAGGTTGGTTTTGTAGACGAATTCTGAAAGTTTCTCGACGTAAGCATCGAAATTTTCGATTGGACGCGTGGCTACGCCAGAGTCCATGGCCGCTTTGGCTACCGCAGGGGCGATTTTGACGATCAGGCGTGGGTCAAAAGGCTTAGGAATAATGTATTCAGGGCCGAAGGACAGGTCTTGTTCGCCGTAGGCTGAAGCCACTATGTCGTTTTGTTCCGCCAGAGCCAGATCGGCAATAGCGTGAACGCAGGCCAGCTTCATCTCTTCGTTAATGGCTGTGGCACCCACATCCAGTGCGCCGCGGAAGATGAACGGGAAACACAGAACGTTATTCACCTGATTCGGATAATCCGAACGGCCGGTACAGATTATCGCATCAGGACGCACGGCTTTCGCCAGCGGCGGTAAAATTTCCGGCTCTGGATTCGCGAGCGCCATAATCAACGGATTAGGGGCCATGGTTTTGACCATGTCCTGCGTCAATACGCCGGGGCCGGAGCAGCCAAGGAAAATATCGGCGTTTGGAATGGCATCTCCCAAAGTACGCTGGCCGTTATCCGTAATGGCATACGCGGCTTTGGTCGCCTCCATATTGGGTTCGCGACCTTGATAAATAACGCCTTTTGAGTCGCAAACCGTAATATTGTGACGTTTCAGCCCCAGTGCAACCAGCAGATTCAGACAGGCAATGGATGCAGCCCCTGCCCCGGAAACCACCAGCCTAACATCAGAAATATCTTTCTCAACTACGCGCAGACCGTTCAGAACAGCTGCAGTACAAATAATCGCAGTGCCGTGCTGATCGTCGTGGAATACCGGAATGTTCATCCGTTCGCGCAGTTTTTGTTCAATATAGAAGCACTCTGGCGCTTTAATATCTTCCAGATTAATACCGCCGAAGGTCGGTTCCAGTGAGGCGATAATGTCGATCAACTTATCGGGATTATGCTCGTCAACTTCAATATCAAAAACATCAATACCTGAGAATTTTTTAAACAGAACGCCCTTGCCTTCCATAACCGGTTTTCCGGCTAAAGCGCCAATATTACCTAGCCCCAGCACCGCAGTGCCGTTAGAAATCACCGCAACCAAATTGCCGCGCGCAGTATATTTATAGGCAGCCAAAGGGTCGGCCGCAATCTCCAGACAAGGTGCCGCTACGCCAGGAGAATACGCCAGCGCCAGATCTCGTTGCGTGGCCAGCGGCTTGGTTGGCGAGACCTGGATTTTACCCGGAGTGGGATATTGGTGAAAATCCAGGGCACTTTGTTTCAACTGTTCGTCCATTATAGGATCCCTTTTGCTTTTATATGTTGAGAGGTAAAATCAGGAACAGAACCAGTATAGTGAGTCAATAGGCCTAAACCATGAAGCAGCCCAAACTCTTCGCAACATTTTACGCTTTAGTTACTTACATAAGATGAATTTGTTGAAAAGTGCCTCGGTCATTCAAACCAGCCCTTAATCTGCGCATGCTGTAGCAGCATGATGGTTTTGCCGTCTTTGATGCGACCATCGGCAATCATCGCCAGCGCTTCTTTGAAGGGAATTTCCAGAACCTCTATATCTTCGTCATCAATACCGCCACCGGCATAAATACGCTGTTCCGGCAGATATTCCGCAGCAAAGAAATGCACCAGTTCGGTGACGCCGCCGGGTGACATATACGCAGCAAATAGTTTTTCCACTTCGCCAATTTCAAAACCGGTTTCTTCTATCGCTTCCCTGCGAATACAGTCTTCCGGAGTATCCGCATCCAACAGACCAGCGCAGGCTTCTAATAACATGCCGCTTTCATTGCCGTTAACATATGTAGGCATACGAAATTGGTTGATTAATATTACGGTTCCTTTGGCGCGGTTATATAACAAGATAGTGGCACCGTTGCCTCGGTCGTAGACTTCACGCTCCTGATGGACTAACTCACCGTTTTTTCTTTTTAAGTCGTAAGAATATTTATTCAGCACATACCAATTATCAGATAATAACGTGCGTTGGATATTCTCGATTTTTGCTGACATATATTCAGTCCGTATCATGTAATTGAAGTTTTTTTTCCTGGCGCTAGCTAACGCTAGTGGAGATAACTTTGCAATAAAAAAACACCTCGTCAGCAAAAGCCAGCGAGGTGTTGAAAAATACAGCACTCAGATACGAGGAGGGAATTAAAAGCCGTTAGGAATTTCCCGCATATCCGGTAGTTTATGGGCAATACCTTTATGGCAATCTACGCAGGTTTTGCCTTCGGTAATCGCGCTATTATGCATTTTGGCCGCCACGGTTTTCTGCGCGGTGAAATCCATATTGTCGAAGTTATGACAGTTTCGACATTCTTGCGAATTATTGGCTTTCATACGCGCCCATTCACTCTGCGCCATCGTCAGCCGGTGCGCCTCAAATTTCTGCGGCGTATCAATCAAACCAAAGGTTTTCGCGTACAGTTCTTTACTGGCTTTGATTTTACGCAACATTTTCGGGCCCCATTCGTGCGGAACGTGGCAATCCGGACAAGTGGCTCTGACGCCGCTGCGGTTACTGTAGTGAATAGTGCCCAAATATTCCTGGTACACGTTGTCTTTCATTTCATGACAACTGATACAGAACTTTTCGGTGTTAGCCATTTCCATTCCGGTGTTGAAACCACCCCAGAAAATAATCCCAGCAACAAAACCGATCAGCAGTAACGTCCCTAGCGCCAATCGGCTCGGCCTGCGCCACCACTGCCATAACCGCCGGATCACACCCGGTTTTTTTTCCTCTGTCATAACTACCTCGGTTATTTACCAAAGCCCGGTGCAGGCTGGAAGGTGTTTTCTACAATGGGCGCCGCGTCCGTTTGCGGCACATGGCATTGCAGGCAGAAATATCGACGCGGCGAAACTTCGCTCGATACTTTTCCATCACGATCGATAAAGTGGGTCGGACTGACGCGCGGTGCACCGGTGGTGCGATAATGTTCCACGCCGTGACATTGTAAGCAGCGATTGGTGTTTTTGCTGACCTGATAACCCTCCACGCTGTGAGGAATCATCGGTGGTTGGTTAACATAGTTCAGCGCCATACGCTGTTGTTGTTTAGGCATTTTTACCTTGCCTTCCTGAGTTCCGGACACCTCCGGCGATTGGCTCAAATCCATTTCGACATTGCTGGCGGCATAAGCCGCTCCGCCCAAAATCAGTGCCACTAGCACCAACCAGCGGCTAAACGACTTAAACATTTTGTTGTTCATTATTTGGCTCCCGAAAGACACTTCATCTTTCCCTAAATCGGCCTGCGTGCCTTAAAACGGCTCCGACAGCAGGCTGGGTATCAGGGTTAAACCTTTTCCAATTTCACCGCGCATTTTTTAAAGTCGGTTTCTTTGGATAACGGATCGGTGGCATCCAAGGTCAGGTTATTGACCAACTGCGCCGCATCGAAGAACGGCATAAACACCAATCCTTGCGGCGGACGGTTACGGCCACGGGTTTCCACCAGAGAAATCACTTCACCACGTCGGGAAATGACTTTCACTTTGTCCCCTCGGCGTAGATCCCGCGCTCGCGCATCCAGCGGGTGAATAAACAGCACCGCTTCAGGGAAAGCACGATGCAGCTCCGGAACCCGACGCGTCATAGAACCGGTGTGCCAGTGCTCCAGCACGCGACCCGTTGACAGCCACAGGTTATATTCTTCATCAGGACTTTCTGCCGCTGGCTCATAAGGCAGCGCAAAAATCACCGCTTTGCCATCAGGTTTACCGTAGAAGCGCACGCTTTCTCCGGCTTTTACGAAAGGATCGAAACCTTCCCGGTAGCGCCACAGGGTTTCCTTGCCGTCCACCACCGGCCAGCGCAGACCTCGCTCCTGATGATAGCGATCGAAAGGTGCCAAATCGTGACCGTGGCCGCGACCAAAATCGGCATACTCTTCGAACAGCCCTTTCTGGATATAGAAACCAAAATCACGCGCTTCATCGTTCAACTGATCAGCCGGAATTTCGCTTAATGGGAATTTATTCACCACGTTGTTGGCGTACAGCACGTCAAACAGCGTTTTACCGCGATACTCCGGTTTCTGATCCAACAATTGAGCAGGCCATACTTCTTCCACTTTGAAACGTTTGGAAAACTCAACCATTTGCCACAGGTCGGATTTGGCCTCACCCGGTGATGGCACCTGCTGGCGCCAGAACTGGGTACGACGCTCAGCGTTACCGTATGCGCCCTCTTTTTCTACCCACATTGACGTCGGCAAAATCAGGTCTGCGGCCAGCGCGCTGATGGTCGGATAAGGATCGGAAACCACGATAAAGTTACGTGGATCACGCCAGCCCGGCATACGTTCTTCGTTGATATTCGGCCCGGCCTGCATATTGTTATTACACATCACCCAATACGCATTAAGAGTGCCGTCTTTCAGCGCGCGATCCTGAGCCACGGCGTGCAAACCGACTTTCTCTGGGATCGTACCGGCTGGCAGTTGCCACTTGGTTTCAGCAATTTGGCGATGTTTCTCGTTGGTCACCACCATGTCGGCCGGTAAACGGTGAGAGAAAGTGCCCACTTCACGAGCAGTGCCGCAGGCGGAAGGCTGGCCGGTGAGAGAGAACGGCCCGCAGCCCGGCTTGGAGATTTTCCCGGTTAACAGGTGCAGGTTGTAGCACATGTTATTCGCCCACACGCCACGGGTATGCTGGTTAAAGCCCATGGTCCAGTAGGAAACCACTTTCACTTTTGGACTGGCATACAGCTGCGCCAGCGCTTCCAGTTGATCTTCCGGCACGCCGCTCATTTTAGAGGTTTTTTCCAGCGTATATTCCGCCACGAAGGCTTTGAAGTCTTCAAAACTCATCGGCTCCGACGCGTCGCTGCCTGGATTTTTCGCCGCTTTTTCCAGTGGATGAGTCGGACGTAAACCGTAGCCGATATCGGTGGCACCGCGACGGAAATTAACGTGACGATCGAGGAAATCCTGATCTACCGCGTTATTTTGAATAATATAATTGGCAATGTAATTCATCATCACCAGATCGGTTTGAGGCGTGAAGACAATCGGATTGTCAGCCAGCTCAAAGCTACGATGTTCGAAGGTCGAAAGGACGGCAATTTTAACATTAGGATCGGTTAAACGACGGCTAGTCATCCGCGACCACAGAATGGGGTGCATTTCCGCCATATTCGAGCCCCACAGCACGAATGCATCGGCCTGCTCAATGTCGTCATAGCACCCCATTGGCTCATCCATACCAAAAGTACGCATAAAACCCACTACGGACGATGCCATGCAGTGACGAGCGTTAGGATCGAGGTTATTCGAGCGGAAACCGGCTTTCATTAACTTAGACGCGGCGTAGCCTTCCCAGATTGTCCACTGGCCGGAGCCGAACATTCCCACGGCGGTAGGGCCTTTTTCTTTCAGCGCATTTTTAAATTTTAGCTCCATGATATCGAAGGCTTTTTCCCAGCTTACCGGAGTAAACTCGCCTTCTTTATCGTACTGGCCATCTTTCATACGCAGCAGCGGCTGGGTCAAACGGTCTTTGCCGTACATGATTTTCGGCAGGAAATACCCTTTAATACAGTTCAGCCCACGGTTGACGGGTGAATCCGGATCGCCCTGCGACGCCACGATACGGCCATTTTGCGTCCCCACCAGTACACCGCAGCCGGTACCACAGAATCGGCAAGGTGCTTTGTCCCATTTAATCGTATCTGCACCACCCACCACGGCTTTGGCCACGGTGGGTATGGTCATCCCCGCAGCGGCGGCGGCGGCCACTGCGGCATTGGCTTTCATGAAGTCCCGACGACTGAGTTTCATGGTTGTTCCTCACCTTGCTCATCCTGCTGGTGATATACCAGCGACACAACCAGCACGCCGGTCAAATTACGCGCTGACTCAATTTGTCTCAGGAGCACGTCTGAGCGCGCTGCCTGCATAACCACCACCAGTTTTCCCTGTTGGGCGTCACTGGTGGGTATTTCTGTTCCCGGAATCGCGAGTAACTCGTCGATTAACCGGGGAATGCGTTCCGGTTTGGCTTGCACCACCAGACCGCAAACATGCCATTCTTTATCTTCCATCTTCGCTCCGGGTAAGAGTCACGGCCTGTACCGGACATCCGGGCACACAGGCTCCGCATCCGTTGCAGGCGTCGATCTCTAATTCTGGTTGGGCAATGCCGTTTAAACGCGGGCGGAATCCGATCGCCCGGCTTTCGCAGCTATCCTGACAGCTACGGCATTCGATGCCTTTAAAAGGCAGACAACTTGCCGAGAATGTGGCTTTCAACTGCCACGGTTCGCGATCCGGCGAGGTAAAAACCGGTGCCTCGCAGGCGGTTACGCAATGAGTACAAAAAGTACATTCGGCACGTTGGAAATCTATCTCGGGGAACCCCCCGCGGCCGGCAATAAGCACTCCGGTTTCGCAGGCGTGGATACAAGCGTGGCAGCGCGTGCAGCCAGCCGTGAACTCAGCTTCGGCAACCGACCAGGGCGGCCGGATAACGGAAGACGAATGGTCAGCATTGCGCCGCCAATGCCCTGAAAGCAATCGGCGTCGGGACAAATCGGCCATACTGATACCCTTGACATTGCTGGCAACACTGCTTGCCATTTATTTAAATACCTAATTGCTTCCAGATTATTATGTGGTTTAGCAAATAGGACCCGGCTGCTCTGGCCGGAAAATCAAAATGGTGATAATTATTATTATTCGTATTACCACTAAATGGTTTCCCTAGTTTGGTAACAGTAGATACCCAATTATTGGTAAAAACATAATTACCCTTTAGAGTTAATCAGAGGGAAAGATTGCGCCAGATCAATTATTTCCAGCGTTATTTGTCCTTTCCCTCCTGCTTTAACCGATTTGCGTTATTTATATTTTTACATAACGATTTAACTAACGGCTGAATCAAGATTAAGCCAAGATGAGCACGATCAGTATTTTCATGATTATTTTATTTATCAAATAGAATAATCAAGGTGATCTTATTTATTAAATAATTCGCATAACTGTATGCATATAAAATTAATCACCTAATAACCGTTTTACCGTGTTATATAGACAGAAATCATGAATTAAAGCAGAACAGGTTTATAATATTCAGGGCGGTTGCGGTACAATAAATAGCGGATCGTACCGTTTTAACGGAGCGTAATGGGTTCCAGGTTACGCAATAAAAAGAATCCACTTTAGGTTGGCTAAAGGTTTTTCGGCTATCACCACGTAATTCCACCATAATCTTGCTACCGGAATCGGCATAACCTTGCCTGTTGCGGTACGTTTTACTGGCTACAGGGAGCATTACCTATCATGACGACAAATCACACCATTATGATTGTTGACGACCATCCGTTAATGCGTCGCGGCATCAGGCAGCTGTTAGAACTGGAAACGGCATTTACCGTAGTCGCCGAAGCCAATAACGGCGAAGAAGCATTGGAATTGGCCAGTCAAACTCTACCCGACGTTATTTTGCTCGATTTGAATATGAAGGGAATGAACGGCTTAGACACGCTGAAAGCGTTACGTAACGACGGCATTGGCGCCAGAATTATCGTATTAACCGTTTCGGACGCCCGCAGCGACGTGTACGCCATGATTGACGCCGGCGCCGACGGATACCTGTTAAAAGACAGCGAGCCAGAAATTCTGCTGGAGCATTTGCGGCAGGCCGCTCAGGGAGAAAGCGTGTTCAGCGAAGAAGTGCAAGAGTATCTCTCCTCTCGCCACGAACAGATTAATCCCTTTGCAGAACTAACCGAGCGTGAATTGGATGTTCTTCAGGAAGTTGCGCGCGGCATGTCCAATAAACAGGTAGCTTTCGAGCTACATATTTCCGAAGAAACGGTGAAAGTTCATATTCGTAACCTGTTACGTAAACTGAATGTGCGTTCACGGGTCGCCGCCACCATTTTGTATCTGGAAAACAAGCGCCACTGAGACTAACCCCGGTCAACCGGGGCTACTCTATGGCCGCTAAAATGACTTTATGGTGCTCCAGCACCCACTTTTTATTCAGCGGCCCCCAGCTTTCCAGGCAGTAAAAACCGTCATTATTTCTTATCCCGTCCTGAACAAAGGTTAAAGTGACGCCCAGCCCCGGCAAGGCTTTCAACACGTCCTGCAAGGTGCGCCGCGGCCAGCCGGTTAACGCCATTAATCGCGGCACATTGGGCTTATCACTTACACTAAGTAACCAGCACAGATAAAGTCGCCGGGCGAATACCGGATTGAGTTCCATAGTTATATCCTGTTTAAAGATACTATTTTGGTTCAAGGACGTTCTCAGGCGACATTGCTGTTCGACGCCAAACCGCCGGACATCAATCTGCGCGATGAGAAATAACCTCTGGATATCGCGAGTTATGAGCAATAAGGCAGCAAAAAAAAGCGACCTTGTGTTTTTTTACACTATCTCCTTTTTTTCTCCACGTTTCATCACTGATTCACACGTAAAGTAGCGACAGATTCACAAAAGTAATATTTTTCCTATTCCAGTGATAAGGTCACGCTTAACGAGGTTCCCGCTACATGGCAAATTTCTTCATCGATCGCCCCATTTTTGCATGGGTGTTAGCGATAATTCTCTGCCTGACCGGGATGTTGGCCATTTTCTCTTTACCCGTCGAACAGTATCCTAATCTGGCTCCGCCAAATGTGCGGATTTCTGCCAGTTATCCGGGTGCGTCGGCTCAAACGCTCGAAAACACCGTCACTCAGGTAATCGAACAGAGCATGACAGGCCTGGACAACCTGCTGTATATGTCCTCCCAGAGCAGTAATGCCGGGAGTGCCAGCGTCACGCTGACTTTCCAGGCCGGCACCGATCCAAATGAAGCCATGCAGCAGGTGCAGAACCAGTTACAGTCTGCGGTTAAAAAGTTACCGCAGGATGTCCAGCAACAAGGGGTTAACGTCTCTAAATCTGGTGATAATACCCTGATGATGCTCGCGTTTGTCTCTACCGACGGCAGCATGGATAAACAGGATATTGCCGATTATGTGGCCAGTAACCTGCAAGATCCAATCAGCCGTATTGAAGGCGTCGGCAGCGTGGATGCCTTTGGTTCCCAATATGCTATGCGCATTTGGCTCGATCCTTCCAAGCTAACTAACTACCGATTAACCACTCAGGATGTCGTGGATGCCATCAAATCCCAGAACAGTCAGATTGCCGTCGGGCAGCTTGGCGGTACGCCTTCGGTGGATAATCAAGCACTGAATGCCACCATGAACGCTCAATCCCAATTGCAAACCCCAGAACAGTTCCGTGAAATTACCCTACGGGTGAATCAAGACGGCTCATTGGTGACCTTAGGCGATGTCGCAAAAGTTGAGCTGGGTGCAGAGAAATATGATTATCTCAGCCGGTTTAACGGGCAGCCCGCGTCAGGAATGGGTATCAAACTGGCCTCTGGTGCCAATGAATTACAAACCGATAAGCTCGTGAAAGCGCGTATTGCCGAACTGGCTCCGTTCTTCCCCCACGGGCTGGAAGCCAAAATCGCTTACGAAACTACCCCTTTCGTACAAGCCTCAATCAAAGACGTAGTCAAAACCCTGGTTGAAGCGGTGCTATTGGTGTTTCTGGTTATGTATCTGTTTTTACAAAATTTCCGTGCTACTTTAATTCCGACCATCGCCGTTCCGGTAGTGTTATTGGGGACGTTCGCCATTTTGTCGGCTTTCGGGTTTAGCATTAACACCCTCACCCTTTTTGCCGTGGTATTAGCCATTGGGCTGTTGGTAGATGACGCCATCGTGGTGGTGGAAAACGTCGAACGCGTCATGAGCGAAGAAGGATTGCCACCAAGAGAAGCCACACGGAAATCTATGGGGCAGATACAAGGGGCGTTAGTCGGTATCGCACTGGTGCTTTCAGCGGTATTTATCCCTATGGCCTTCTTTGGCGGCACGACCGGCGCGATTTACCGTCAGTTCTCTATTACTATCGTTTCTGCCATGGTTCTGTCGGTTTTAGTCGCTCTCATCCTGACGCCAGCGCTGTGCGCCACCTTACTCAAACCGGTCGTAGCCGGGCATCATCACGGTAAACGTGGATTCTTTGGCTGGTTTAACCGTATGTTTGACCGCAATGCGAAACGCTATGAAAACGGCGTCGCTCGGGTTTTACATCATAGCCTGCGCTATATCCTGGTTTATTTACTCTTACTCGGCGGCCTGGCGTTTTTATTCCTCAAGTTACCGACTTCGTTTTTACCGCAGGAAGACCGCGGCGTATTTATGGCTCAGGTTCAGTTACCCGTCGGTTCCACTCAGCAACAAACGCTGAAAGTAGTGGAAAAAGTGGAGAATTACCTCCTGACGGAAGAAAAAAATAACGTGCTATCGGTGTTTTCTACCGTGGGTTCAGGCCCCGGCGGTAACGGGCAAAACGTTGCTCGCCTGTTTGTCCGTTTGAAAAGCTGGGATCAGCGATCCAACAGTCAGGATTCTTCTTTTGCCATTATTGAGCGGGCAACCCAGGCTTTTAACAAAATTACTGAAGCCAAGGTTTCAGCCAGTAGTCCCTCAGCAATTTCAGGTCTGGGCAACTCCTCTGGCTTTGATCTGGAATTGCAGGACCACGGCGGTCAGGGGCACGATAAATTAATGGCCGCGCGGGATGAACTGTTACAGCTAGCGGCCAAACAGCCAGAGCTGACGCGAGTTCGTCATAACGGTCTGGACGACAGCCCGCAGCTGCAAATCGATATCGATCAACGCAAGGCTCAGGCACTGGGCGTATCGCTGGATGATATTAATAACACGCTGAAAACCGCCTGGGGCTCAACTTATGTGAATGACTTTGTCGACCGCGGACGGGTGAAGAAAGTTTACGTTCAGGCGGAAGCTACCGCTCGAATGCTGCCGGAAGACATCAATAAGTGGTATGTCCGGAATAATAGCGGCGGCATGGTGCCTTTCTCTGCCTTTGCCACTACCCGCTGGGAATTTGGCTCGCCGCGTCTCGAGCGTTACAACGGTTATTCCGCACTGGAAATTGTCGGGGAAGCCGCCCAAGGCGTCAGTACCGGTGCTGCAATGGACATCATGGAAAAGCTGGTGAGCCAGTTACCGAATGGTTTCGGGCTGGAATGGACAGGCATGTCCTATCAGGAACGCCTGTCCGGTTCACAGGCTCCGGCGCTTTACGCTATCTCGTTATTAGTGGTGTTCCTGTGTCTGGCAGCGCTGTATGAGAGCTGGTCTATTCCGTTCTCCGTTATGCTGGTAGTGCCTTTGGGGGTGATTGGTGCCGTCGCGGCGACCTGGATGCGCGGGCTGGAAAACGATGTGTATTTCCAGGTCGGATTGTTGACTATCATCGGGCTATCGGCCAAAAACGCCATTTTAATAGTCGAGTTTGCCAATGAATTAAATAACAAAGGCAAAGATCTGGTTCAAGCCACGCTGGAGGCCTCGCGTCAACGCCTCAGACCTATTTTGATGACTTCATTGGCCTTTATCTTCGGCGTATTGCCTATGGCTATCAGTCAGGGCGCAGGCTCTGGCAGCCAGCACGCTGTGGGTACCGGCGTCATGGGCGGCATGATTTCAGCGACGGTTCTAGCCATCTTCTTCGTGCCATTATTCTTTGTTTTGGTTCGCCGTCGTTTCCCGGGAAGGCCGATTCGTGGGAGCCAGCCTAATCAGGCTGATGAGCACTAATTCTTTATTCATTCACAATGATTGCGCCAATCGTTCACTATTTCAGTGAATTGATTGGCGCCACATCTTCAGAAAAAAATAACGATATTGTATGAGTGAATGATTAATCAATATTAAATTTTCCTTAACAATCCCCTGCTAAATTATTTCCTAATAAATAGAGGAAGTAATACATTCAGCGGAGAAAACCACATTATTAATGTCGACTAAAAAGTTATTGTTATTTGATAAGTTATTCATCGGATAACGTGAATAATATTGACGACATCTAAAATAGCTTTCATATCAAACGTGCCGTGACCCAAATAAAAAAGGCAGATTCTTTGAGAACCTGCCTTTTTGCGAGCGAGTCACTCGCTCCCTGGGTAAATCTAAGTCATACAAAATAGCATCAACCGCTATTACTCATTTATCGAATTATGCCTTACTCAGCATTGACTCGATAAACTCTTTCCATGTGTTTAACTCTACATCAACCATAATGTCCTCTCTAATAACCGCCGTGATTATACGATTAGTTTTCGAACAAATAAAGGCGAAATAATAGACTAATCATTTAGGATATAATTTCGTTGGCGGAGATATTGAAATAACTCAGGTTATTACACATGCAGGCTTGCCTGTTTCAGCCCGACAGAGTAGCGTGCGGGTTATTCTCACATTAACGCGCCATATGCCATGAAACACACCATAGATTCTCTGGAAAAACTGGGCCGTTATGACGATGCCATGACTTTGGCATTCAAATTACTGGTTGAAGATCCCCATAACGGTAGCCTGCTGCATAAAATTGCCTCGTTGTACGACGTTCAGGGTTTAGAAATGCAGGCGATTCCATTTTATCTGACCGCCATTGACAACCATCTGGGCGCAGAAGAATTACAGGCAGTTTATCTGGGATTAGGCAGTACCTACCGTACTCTGGGTCTATATAAAGAATCGCTGGATGTATTCGAAAAGGCATTAACGCAATTCCCTGATGCCAAAGAGATAACGCTATTTCGCGCCATGACGTTATATAATCTGGGCGAAACCAAAGACGCTGTCGCCTCATTGCTATTGCTTCTGGCAGAAACCTCTAACCATAAAGAAATCAGCCTATATCAACGGGCAATTCGACAGTACGCAGCAGACTTGGATCGGATTGGCTGATGCAGAGAATAAATGGCTAATCTAAGAAACGCCACCCGCAACGGGGTGGCAATTGCATTATTTCTGACTCAGTTTAATTAACCGTAGAGTTGAGAATAAACGCATTTTATCATTATCATTCAAATTCATCTGATGCACGATATCCATAAAACGTGGCCGTTCGCTCTGTTCAATGGTTTGACCGGAAGCCAGTAGCGAATAAATTTCTGCGATCAATTGCTTACTTAAATTGGCGATTTCAGGCCGGATTTTATCTAGGCTGCGTAGTTCCCATCCCTTTGCCGGTTTAGATAACCACTCGGCCCGATAACGATATTGAATCGCCTTAGCCGCATCCATCGAAGCGATAAAGAAGGGTTTAATCGATTCAGGATCAATCCCCTTTCTTTCAGCCTCATCCATCACCTGCTGCAATACCCGTTTTTCCTGCGCTAAATCTTCAATAGGCAGATGATGGGCGGCCTTATAGCCCGCGACATCTTTCATATAAGATAAACGCTGATCAATCAGCGAAAATACGCCATCTGGCCCGGCAGCACTGGCTGTAAACATCGTCATACAACATCCGAAAAAAACACAAAAGCGTAATATTCCCTGCATATTAATATCCCTATCTAAACAAGCACCGAAATAAGGATCTACGTTATCAGGACATAAACTGAAATGGCAACCCTCTCCGGCTCAACCTGCGCGAAATACCCCATTGAGGGAATACGACAATAGCCGTCTGGATTCACAGGGCATTTTGCCGCATTATGTGATGTAGCCTAAATCCGAGGTTCCATACAACTTTTGGGTTTACCCGCACTCATTTGCCCATAATTTTGTAGAGGCCATTGTTATTTATGTCAGATAGCCCGGAAAATCCCCCAATTAGCCTCTATGGCATTAAAAATTGCGACACGATTAAAAAGGCCCGCCGCTGGCTGGAAGACAACGCGATTCCCTATAGGTTTCACGATTACCGCGTTGACGGATTAACCGATACGCTTTTGCAAGGTTTTATCGAACATTTAGGCTGGGAATCCCTGCTGAATACTCGCGGCACCACCTGGCGTAAACTGGATGAAGCGCAGCGCGCCGCCGTGGTCGATGCGCATACCGCCAAGGCTCTAATGCTGGAACAACCGGCAATCATTAAACGCCCGGTGCTGGAAGCGGCAAACGGCGGCATTTTGCTCGGTTTCAAACCTGAGAGCTATCAACAGTTTTTTGCAGAGGTGCGTTAAGATGAGCTGCCCCGTTATTGAACTTGCCCAACAGTTAATCCGTCGCCCCTCTCTCAGCCCAGAAGATGCCGGTTGTCAGGAGATGATGATCCAGCGCCTACAGGCGATTGGTTTTACCGTCGAACCGATGAATTTTGGCGATACGCTAAATTTCTGGGCGTGGCGCGGTGAAGGCGAAACCCTGGCTTTTGCCGGCCATACCGATGTGGTGCCCACCGGCGATGAAAGCCATTGGACTAATCCGCCGTTCGATCCGGTCATTCGGGACGGTATGCTTTATGGCCGTGGTGCTGCCGACATGAAAGGTTCACTCGCCGCAATGGTAGTGGCCGCTGAGCGTTTCGTCGCCGCTAATCCGAATCATAAAGGGCGTCTGGCCTTTATGATCACCTCCGATGAAGAAGCGAAGGCGATTAACGGCACGGTGAAAGTGGTCAACACGCTGATGGCACGTAACGAGCGGCTGGACTATTGTCTGGTTGGTGAACCATCCAGCACTGAACGCGTCGGTGACGTGGTGAAAAATGGCCGCCGCGGGTCAATCACCGCCAATCTGCGTATTCATGGCGTTCAAGGTCACGTCGCTTATCCTCATCTGGCGGATAATCCGGTGCATCGCGCGATGCCTGCATTGCAGGAACTGGTTACCACTCAATGGGATGAAGGCAACGAATTCTTCCCGGCGACCAGTATGCAAATTGCCAACGTGCAAGCGGGAACCGGCAGCAACAACGTTATCCCAGGCGAACTTTACGTTCAGTTTAACTTCCGTTTCAGCACCGAATTGACCGATGCGCTCATCCGGCAGCGTGTCGAAGCTTTGCTGGAGCGCCATCAACTCAATTACAGCATCGATTGGGTGCTTTCCGGTCAGCCGTTCCTGACCGCACGCGGAGCTTTAGTGGATGCGGTGGTGAACGCGGTAGAGTTGTATAATGAGGTGACGCCTCAACTATTGACCACCGGCGGCACCTCCGATGGGCGTTTTATCGCACTGATGGGCGCACAGGTGGTTGAACTAGGCCCGGTTAACGCCACTATTCACAAAGTAAATGAATGCGTTAACGCGGCTGATTTGCAGTTACTTAGCCGCATGTATCAACGCATTATGGAACAATTGATCGCATGATGACCCCGGAAATGCTGACCGGCAAAACCTGTGAGCATCTGGTTCCGCTCAGTGGGAATCACCGTCTGCAACCTCAGGCCGTAAAAGCGTTTCTCGCTATGCAGCAGGCGGCTAAAGACGCTGGTCTGAATCTGCAACCCGCTAGTACCTTTCGGGATTTTGAACGACAATTAGCAATCTGGAATGGTAAATTCCGCGGTGAGCGGCCAGTATTAGATCACAACAGCCAGCCGCTGGATATTTCAGGAATGAGTGCGGGCGAACGCTGTGAGGCCATTCTGCGCTGGTCAGCATTACCGGGTGCCAGTCGTCATCACTGGGGCAGCGATTTGGATATTTACGATCCGACCCTGCTGCCCGAAGGGGAAAAACTACAGTTAGAGCCTTGGGAATATGAAGCTGGCGGATATTTTTATTCTTTAACCCAATGGCTTAGCGCCAATATGGCCAATTTTGGCTTCTATCGCCCCTTCGTTGAAGACAGCGGCGGCGTAGCGGTAGAGCCATGGCATTTAAGCTACCGACCATTGGCGGACCAGGCTGAGCATTTACTCACGCCAGAACTGCTGCTTGAAGCCTGGCAACAACAGGACGTTGCCGGTATTGAGTGGCTTGCCAGCCATTTACCACTGGTATTCTCGCGTTTCATATCGACAACCAAAGGAGTGCGCCCATGCAATGGTTAGCAGATTACTGGTGGATTGTACTGATCCTGCTGGTAGGGATTATTTTGAATGGGATCAAAGAGCTGCGTCGGCTCGACCATAAGAAGTTTTTGAGCAATAAGCCGGAGTTACCGCCACACCGAGATAATAATGCTCAATGGGACGACGACGATGACTGGCCGGATAATAAGAACAAAAAGTAGCCTGCGATCATTCTTTATATAGGATAAAACAGCTAGCGTTCTGATTATTAAGCATAAAAAAGGGCAAGCGCGATATTCTCAGACGCTTGCCCTATTTTTTTGGCAGCTTATCGGAAAGCGATGAGTTCACCGCGTTTACCGGACAAAGCCTCATCCCAATAATGCTGGGGCACATAGTAACGCAGGCGTTCCAGTGCGGAATCCATCATGCCCTGATTAATCGCATGGCCATTATCTTCCTCCAAATCTAGCGTGACATCTGCGCCTAAAGTGGCTAAACGAGTCGCCGCCGCTTTACTTTGTTCAACGTTGATAACATTGTCATCTTCGCCGTGAATCAGATGGATAACCGTATCTTTTGGCGCCTGCTCCGGCAAGGTAGCAAAACGTCCACTAAATGCCACTACTCTCCCAGCCAGTTGAGGTTCCGCTTTAACCGCTTCGAGGGACATAATTGACCCTTGAGAAAAACCGACCAGCGCCGTGGCCTGCGCGCCCAGTCCGCTTTGTTGCTGCCAGTGGCGTACCACCGCGACAAACTGCGGTAAAACTTCATCAATACGTGCCTGCCGGTTATCTTCCGTTATACCCTGCACGGAAAACCATTGGCGTCCATTAACCAGGCCGCTGGCGAAAGGTCCGCCGATACTGACCACCAGCGCCTGCGGGAATTCTTTAGCAAAATAGCTGCCGATCTGCCCCATATTGACTGGATTATCTCCTACACCGTGAAAGAGCAAAATCAGCTGCTCAGCCGGTGTCGCGGGGCTTTGTACAACGAAATGCTCGTGGTTCATAGGATACTCCTTAATTCAATAAATACTGGCTCTACGGAGCCGAAAAGGTGCCCCTGTATTCAGGTAGCGATAGAAATACTATACGCCGCTGCGACGAGATGAATATCGGGTTTTCTTGAATGAGTTATTCCATTTATTGCAATGATGGGAATGGCATGGCGCTCTGATAACGCCCGCAGGTGAATCTAGCTCTGGCTCGCCGGACTAAGATCAAAACCTACTCCCCCTTTACCCTTTCCTGCCACCGACCCGTCAACGCCACATCCCATTCACTCAATCCAAGCGCAGTTTCTTCCCGCCAACGGGCAACCAGCGCTTTTCGTCCGCTAAGTTTCAGGTTTTGGCTAATCTCCGCAGTAGACACCCCTTCCTGTAAATATTGTCGCAATGCCGGTAGCGGCAAAATACTGTGCAGTAACAATCGGTTCAACGCCGCCAGACTGGCTTCTATCGGGCGGAAACCAAAGGCAAATCCAGCCAGTTCCTGCCAGTCATTTTCATCGAGAGCCGTATCTGCGCAATCGGGGAAAGGCAACGTCAAATCTATCCAACGACGCAACCAGCGCCAGTCGCGAGCCAGTTGCTCCTTTGCCGCCAAACATAGTGCTACCGCGTCAGATGTTAACGGTAAAATTCCCATTGCTGCGTAGCAACCGCTGCTTGCCTCTTTATGGCTACCGATTCTCACCAGTTCAAAACCGCAGGACTGCCAGAATTGCCATAAATCCTCGGTAAAACCAAAACTGACGGAGAGAAAATCCACACCTTGATCTTTTGCCCGCCGAGTTTCTTCAGCGATAATTTGTCGCGCAATGCCCTCACGCCGCCGTTGCGCCAGCACTGCAACCCGACTCACCCGACGAGAACGCAGCGTCGGCGCCCACCACAGTCCTCCGTGAGCCGCCAGAGACTGCGCTACCAAGCTGCCTCGCGGCCTACGCCGTCCCGCCCAAACTTCCCAAGCTAATTCCGCCGTTAATCCACCTTCATCCACCAACCATAACGCGCCAATCACCTGCCCAGCACTCACCGCAGCGGAAAAATGCATTCCCGGCGCGTCCATCAAACGTCGTAAATCCAGCGGAGAAGTTCGGTAATGAGCGCTACATAACAAACCATAAAACTCGGCTAAAAGATCGGGATCGTTGAGCCAATCCTGCTGCTGGCAACGACGGATCGTTACCAAACCGGCTGAGTCAGTGGCGATCGGATCGGTAAACAGCAACGCGCGGTCCAAACAATTTTCTAACGGATCGTTATTTGCCCAACGAATAGGATCTTTTAAAGTGAAACCTTGCCAGTGAGGTAACGACGCGCAGAACTTCAGCAAAAATCCACGTCCAGTACCTTCATAACCCTGTACGGTACTGATCAATAATACACGTGGGAAATGAACTAACATGGCGGATAGCTGCGGCGTCGGGATCGCAGCGGCCTCATCGACAATCAGCCAGTCTGCGTCATGATTGGCTTCAGTTTCAAGGTGTTGCAATAATGCATCCGGAGCCCAGAATTGTGCTTTTCTATCGCCGCAGTGATTGAGTATTTCAGTGGCTGACCGAGTCGGCCCCGTAACCCAACAGGCACCTGGCCACTGGTTTACCAGCATTCCAGCCAGCGTCGATTTGCCACGGCCACGAGGCGCGGTCACAACCCAAATATCAGCCTCAGAACGCAACAGCGCATACAAAATCGCCCGCTGCTCTTGAGTAGGCGCGCCCGTTGCCGGTTGCCAGGTTGCACGCTTGGCAAACTGCGGCGGTTGAGCCACCTGATGTTGCCGCCACACTATGGTTTCCGCATCAGCCAACATATGCCGTTGCAAATGACGAATGAAATTCGGCGTGGCAATCGGCTGCGTAAGCTCGCTCCAGCGCAGGCTGTCTTCATCCGGCTGCATTGGCCAGTTTTCCCACTCTGGCACCAGCAAAACCAACCAGCTTCCCGCCTGCAACGTTCCAGCCAAAATCGCCAACGCATCGATATTCAACCCTTGGGTAGCATCGAAAAAGCCGTGCAGGCGCTCCTGTCCCAATAAGGTTTTTGCCGATAATGGAGCAATCATTTCAGCGGAATCCGGCCCCTGTTCAGCCAGCCAAACGCCACTGCCTAATCGCTGATACAGCGCTTTCGCCTGTTGGCGGCTCCAGTCAGCGCAACCGCTCAATACCACCAAACGGCGTATGCCCTGCTGCACCATCTGCGGCTGTAAGGCAACCAGAGTGTCAATCACGTTATTGTTTACCGATAACCAGTGACAGCAAGCCAGCGGCGATTAACGGGCCAACCGGCACACCTTTAAACAGCGCTACGCCCAATACTGTGCCGACTAATAGTCCGGCGACTACCGAAGGCTGATGCGTCATCAAAGACACCCCGCGCCCACCCAGCCAGGACACTCCGATACCGACAGCTATCGCCAGAATCGATTTCCAGTGAACAAAGGAGTTAAGTACCTCGCTGGCGCTAATTCGTCCGCTGGCGATAGGCGTCATCACACCAATAGTCAGAATCAGTATCCCTATGGTTAAACCGTATTTTTCCACTAGCGGAAAATACTGGTTCAACGGCGTAATACGGATGGCCAGCAAGGTTAAAATCGCCAGCGTTACCGTCATGTTGTGACTGATAATACCCAACGCAGCCAATCCCAGCAGGATTAGCAATGTAGGATCGAGTGTAGCCATGGTCATCCCTACCTTTTAGTCAAAGTGCAATGTAGTCAAAAAGTAAAATATTCAAAAAACAAATGCCGGTCGCTAATGCGCCGGCAAGGATCGGAGAATCATGCTGTCACGCAGCGATGAAGTATTTTAGCGGCTGGCGAAAGTGTTACAACTGTTTGGGTCACCGCTGTCAAAACCGCGCTTGAACCAAGTGTAACGTTGCTGGGATGTGCCGTGGGTAAAGCTATCCGGCACAACTCGCCCCTGACTCTTTTGCTGAAGACGATCGTCGCCGATGGCCTGCGCAGCATTGAGAGCTTCCTGTAAATCACCCTCTTCCAGTACCTGTTGCTCATCCATCGCTTTGCCCCACACGCCGGCAAAACAATCGGCCTGGAGTTCCATCTTCACGGAAAGGCGGTTAGCTTCAACCTGAGAGGCTCCCTGCTGTTGCTGGCGTACTTTGGCATCAATCCCTAACAAATGTTGAACGTGATGCCCTACTTCATGAGCAATAACATAAGCCTGAGCAAAATCACCGCCAGCACCCAGCTTATTTTTCATCTCTTCGTAGAACGATAAGTCGATATATACGGTGCTGTCCGCCGGGCAATAGAATGGCCCCATAACCGATTGCCCAGTACCGCAACCGGTACGCGTTGCGCCGCGATACATCACCAGTTTCGGATCCTGATAGGTTTTGCCCATCTTCTGGAAAATAGGTTTCCAGGTATCTTCGGTATCGGCCAGCACAACCTTGGTAAACTTGGCCATTTGCTCATCTTTCGGGCTAATTGGCGCACTGGATTGCTGGTTGGTTTGCTGCGTCGGATCGCTGCCGTTGAGCAACGGCGTGAGATCCACACCGTAATAACCGGCTACCAGCACCACAATCAGGATTACCAGCCCGCCCCTGCCTCCAATCGGTGGGCGAAAACCACCGCCGCCACCAGATGAAGCTCCCCGACGATCTTCCACATTGTCACTTTCACGACGACCTTGCCAACGCATAGCTTTACTCCAGAACAGACTTTCCACTCATCGTAGAAAATCATATGGATGAATACCATTAAAAATAGTGTCGTAAGAAAGAAATGGCAGGATTTTAATCAAAAACACAGAAATAGAGGGGAGAAACGAACGCTCTCCCCTGATTAACGAGATTGGAAAAACAACGTAATCGATTGCGCGGTTAGTCTAATTTAACGCCGATACGGTGCGCAACTTCCTCGTAGGCTTCAATCAAACCACCCAGACTTTGACGGTAACGGTCTTTGTCCATCTTATTCAGGGTTTTCTTGTCCCACAGGCGGCTGCCATCCGGAGAGAACTCGTCGCCCAACACCACTTCGCCGTTGAACAAACCGAACTCAAGTTTGAAGTCCACCAAAATCAGACCGGCGTCGTCAAAGATTTTGCTCAGTACGTCGTTCGCTTTGTAGCTCAATTCTTTCATACGAGCCAAATGCGCTTCGCTAGCCCAGCCAAAGGTTGCACAGTAAGATTCATTGACCATTGGGTCATGCATGGCATCGTTTTTCAGAAACAAATCATACAGCGGCGGGTTCAGTTCCAGACCTTCTTCAATGCCCAGACGCTTAACCAAAGAACCGGCGGCACGGTTACGAATCACGCATTCTACGGGAATCATATCCAACTTTTTCACCAACACTTCGGTATCAGAAAGCAGGCGCTCCATTTGGGTCGGGATACCGGCTTCTTGCAGTTTGGTCATAATGAAATGGTTAAACTTGTTGTTGACCATGCCTTTACGATCGAACTGCTCAATGCGCTGACCATCCAGTGCTGACGTATCGTTACGGAACTCCAGTACCAACAGGTCAGGATTTTCGGTGGTATAGACGGTCTTCGCCTTCCCACGATACAACTCAGCTAGCTTTTGCATCTTATTACTCCAATAGTGTGACAATCTTTGATAAAGAATGACTATGTTGACAAAACTGGCATTAACAAAACGAATGTTAACAAAATTAACTTTACCTACAGAGCCGCGCCGCATCGTTCCAGCACCGCCCGATATAGCTAATAAACACAAAGACAAAAGGGGCCGAAGCCCCTTTGTTTAGTTTGCGCTCGTCTGGCTGAACGCGGCCTGCAACACCGCCACCAACGCATCGTTCTGCGATTGGCTTAAGGTATGGCCCTTAGGATCAATAAACTGCAAGCTGCTGCGGTTATCAAGATCGCCGACCTGAAGTTTGTAATCGCCTTCTTTCAGCTCCGGATCTTTCGCACCCAACGCATCCCAGCTACTGCTGCTCATAGATTTGTAGGTCACGGCCACGGTACCCTGTGGACGGCTGCGGTCGCTCACTTTCATGCCCATTTTCTCCAGCGCAGCTGGTAGACGTTCCCACAGCGTGGCGTAAGGTACACGGACGATCAGGTTCGGCAAGCCGGTATCGTCACTGCCGCTTTGAACATCCAGAGAACCCACTTTGCGAGCGGCCTGATTGTTTTCAGCGTCGGTACGGACTTTATCCAGACCTTCAATAATGGTGTTCAGCATTGCGCCGTTATAACGCTGAATAGCGCTATATTCGGTGACGGGTTTCCCCCCCTGCTGCAGTTCCAGTGATTTCACCACCAGCGACAACTGATAACCCTGCTCTACGACGCTCACCTGATAGCGGCCTTCGAACTGCACGTCTTCATCGCCGCGGCTCCACTTGATCCAGTCGGTAGTCAGCGTTTGATTCGCATCCTGACGGCTGGCAACCGGCAGATTCTTATCCTGAATCACGCGGGTGACCTGGCTCCAAAGGTTACGATTCTGCGGGCTACTTTCTAACAACAGCTTGCTGGTATCGCTAGTATATTCCGTGCGCGAACCGCTCAACAGCGCCAACGGCTGCACCGGAGGACGAATGTCCAGAGCCTTGCCGACGTTGCCAGTAGAACGAACTTCACGAATATCAAAATCACCGTTTTGCAACGGCAGAATCATACCAGCAGGTGCGTTAAGCGGCTTGAGCGCCGGCGCATCGAGATAGGCTTCATCTCCGCTAACCTGACGTTTATAGCGTTGATCCGTTGTACAAGCTGCCAGCAGCATGACCAACGAAACACCCACAACCTTTGCCACCATCGACTTTTGCAATGATATTGCCATCAAATTTCCCTAAGAGTTACAGCAAACCGGCGCTTTTCAACGCTTTTTCCACTACCAGCTTGGCAGGGTCAGTCAGCGGCGTCATCGGCAGACGCAGAGTGTCATTTGCCATCAACCCCAGCGCCTTACAGGCCCATTTCACCGGAATTGGATTTGCTTCTACAAATAAATGCTGATGCAACGGCATCAAGCGTTGATTTAAACGGCGTGCTTCAGCGAAATCGCCTGCGGCCGCCAGGGCACAAAGCTGTGCCATTTCACGGGCTGCTACGTTCGCAGTCACCGAGATAACGCCTTTACCACCCAGTTGCATAAAGTCCAGCCCACTGGCATCGTCGCCGCCTAGCAGGATGAAATCTTCATCATCAACCAGCACTTGGATCTGACTTACCCGCGATAAGTTCCCCGTGGCTTCTTTTATCGCAACAATATTCTTAATTTTAGCTAAACGTGCAACCGTTTCCGGCAACATATCGCAACCGGTACGCGAAGGCACATTATAGAGAATCTGCGGCAAATCGGTACTTTCAGCAATAGCTTTAAAATGCTGGAACAAACCTTCCTGCATTGGACGATTATAATACGGCGTAACGGTCAAACAGCCAACGACGCCCGTATTGTTAAAACGTTTAGTAAGAGAAATGGCTTCCGAGGTAGCATTTGCGCCGGTTCCTGCAATGACCGGAATACGGCCATCGGCCAGATCCAAAGTCATCATCACCACATCCGCATGCTCGTCGTGATTCAACGTTGCAGACTCACCCGTCGTGCCGACGGAGACAATAGCGGCAGTTCCACTGGCCACATGATAATCAATCAGTTTTTTAAGGCTCGCACGATCGACAGCACCTTTGTCGTCCATCGGCGTTACCAGCGCAACTATACTTCCCGTAAACATCGGCCATCTCCTCCACAAACAAGTTCCTCATGGTACTTTTGACCTCTATCCAAAAGCAAGTAAACAACTGTGTTGTAAGCGCTTGGCAGCAGGTTTTTTTTATGTTTACCATGGTAACCCCATAGAGCGACACAGGAAGAGCGACTTTGCCGCAGCTTGATGAACATTATCTGGTCATAACCGCACTGGGTGCAGACCGCCCAGGTATCGTAAACACTATCACCCGCCATGTGAGCAGTTGCGGTTGTAATATTGAAGATAGCCGCTTGGCGATGTTCGGTGAAGAGTTCACATTCATCATGTTGCTCTCCGGTAGTTGGAACGCCATCACTCTGATTGAGTCCACTTTGCCGCAGAAAGGGGCCGAGCTGGATTTACTGATTGTGATGAAACGCACTAACGCGCAGGATCAGCAAGCCATGCCTGCTACCGTCTGGGTAAAGGTTGAAGTTAAAGATTCCCCACATATTATTGAGCGATTCACTAACCTGTTCCATTGTCACAATATGAACATTGCGGAACTGGTCTCAAAAACCCAGCCGGCAGAGGGCAATAATTCGCCTTTGCTACATATTCAGATCAGCGCCCACAGCCCTGCCAGCCAAAACAGTTCTATTATTGAACAAGCTTTTCATCAGCTATGTACAGAACTCAATGCGCAGGGCAGTATTAGCGTTGTGAACTACCCACAGCATGACGACCGAATGGAGAGTTAGTAATGAGCCCATTGAAAGCCGGTGATATTGCGCCAAAATTCAGTTTGCCCGATCAAGACGGTGAGCAAATTAGTTTGGCCGACTTCCTTGGACAACGCGTATTGGTTTATTTCTACCCGAAAGCGATGACGCCGGGTTGCACCGTCCAGGCCTGTGGCCTGCGTGACAACATGGATACATTGAAAAACGCCGGTGTAGAAGTGCTAGGTATCAGTACCGATAAACCCGAGAAACTTTCTCGCTTTGCAGAAAAAGAGTTGCTGAACTTCACTTTGCTTTCTGATGAAGATCATCAGGTTGCTGAACAGTTTGGCGTGTGGGGCGAAAAGAGCTTCATGGGGAAAACCTATGACGGCATCCATCGCATCAGTTTCCTGATTGACAGCGAAGGTAAGGTCGAACACGTGTTCGATAACTTCAAAACCACCAATCACCACGATATCGTGATGGCTTACCTACAGCAAAATGCCTGATTTGTCTGCCAACAAATAGGATTCAGATAAAGTAAAAGAGCGCCCAGGCGCTCTTTTTTATGGGTAATATTGGGTATTCGCCGACATTAATCAGCGTCAGGAATAAACTCTTCTGGCCAGGCATGAATCACCGCTTTCACCAGCGTCGCTAAAGGAATCGCGAAGAATACGCCCCAAAACCCCCACATTCCGCCGAAAATAATCACGGACAGAATAATGACCAACGGATGCAGATTCACCGCTTCCGAGAACAAAATTGGCACCAGCAGGTTGCCATCCAGCCCCTGAACCACCAGATAGGCCACGATGAGCGTCCAGAAATCGGCACCGATACCCCATTGGAACAGCGCCACCAGCACCACAGGAATAGTGACAATCACCGCGCCAATATAGGGAATCAGCACCGAGAAACCCACCAAAACCGATAACAGCAGCGCGTAGCGCATATCCAGGATAAAGAACACCAGATAGGTAGCAATACCCACAATCACCATTTCCATCACTTTGCCGCGAATATAATTGGTAATCTGTTGGTTCATCTCTTTCCATACCTGCCCCGCCAGGCCACGGTTACGTGGCAATACCCGGCGCACCGCATTCAGCATCTGTTCTTTATCTTTAAGCAGGAAAAACAGCATCAGCGGCACTAAAATCAGATAGATAGCCAATGTCAGCAGGCCAACTATCGAAGCCAGCGAGAATTTAACGACCGAGTCTCCCATGCCGGAAAGCTTACCGCGCATATTTTCCGCCATCATATCCACGATGCCAGCATCCACCAGTGCCGGGTAGCGTGACGGTAGGGTCTGAGCGTACGCATTGAATTGATTCAACATTTTCGGCATATCCGAAATCAGATTAATCCCTTGCTGCCACGCGGTCGGCGCAACCACCAACACCAACAGCATGGCGATACCGCCAAACAAAATCAGCACTATACTGGCCGCCCACAGTCGCGAACAGCCGATGCGTTGCAAACGAGCCGTTGGCCACTCCAGCAAATACGCCAACACAATAGCCACCAGCAGCGGAGCTAAAATGCCGCTGAAAAAATAAAGAATGCAGAATCCGGCCAGTAAAATAACCAGCAATGCAATGACTTGTGGGTCAGTAAAACGTCGGCGATACCACTGTAATAACATCTCTAACATCAGAGATTGCTCCTTGAAAACCATGACGAACCTGCGAAATACAGGTTTCTTTTGCGGCCCTTTAAGCACAGGGGAGAGCATTAATGAGTAAAACTAAGAATATTGCTAGGCAAAAGTTCCATTGTGCTGGTGAGCTAGCTAAGATAACAGACAATCTCGACACAAAGCCAAGGACAGAGCTTTTGAGATTTCTGATCGCTTATTTGTGATCCAACACGCGTTCGTGATGATTGTACTGGAGAGCAGAGCAGGGAAGAAGAACTCTTACGCATCACAGGCGTCAAAATCGTCATTACCTCAGTAGGGGCAGTCTCGTTTATGACACGTCTGTTAAGTAAAACAGTGATCGCCACATTGCTCACTACCCTGCTCTATTCTGGGATCGCGCCCGTTTCTGCCGAAACGCCGCAGGATCTGTTACCGGATATCGGCACCACCGCCGGCGGCACTCTCAGTATTAATCAGGAGTTGGCGATGGGCGATTTTTACGTCCGCCAGATGCGTGCCAGCACGCCGCTGATCGCCGATCCACTACTGACTCAATATATCAATCAGTTGGGAAACCGACTGGTGGCCAACGCCAACTCGGTGCGCACCCCTTTTCACTTCTTTATCGTCAATAATGATCAACTGAACGCCTTTGCCTTCTTTGGCGGCAACGTGGTGCTCCACTCGGCGCTGTTTCGCTATACGGATAACGAAAGCGAACTCGCATCGGTGTTGGCCCATGAGATTTCCCATGTAACTCAACGCCATTTGGCGCGTGCGATGGAAGAACAGCAGCGAATGGCTCCGCTGACCTGGGTGGGCGTACTGGGTTCGATACTTTTGACCATGGCCAGCCCGCAGGCCGGTATGGCAGGGCTGAGCGGCACGCTGGCGGGTACCCAGCAGGGTATCATCAGCTTTACTCAGGGTAACGAACAGGAAGCTGACCGCATCGGTATCGTGGTGTTACAGCGCGCCGGCTTCGATCCGCAGGCCATGCCGAACTTTATGCAGAAACTGGCGGATCAATCACGCTATGCCTCCAAACCGCCGGAAATGCTGCTGACTCACCCCTTGCCGGATAGCCGTCTCTCCGACGCACGTAACCGCGCCAGCCAAATGAAGCCGCACCCAGTGGCCTCATCACAGGATTATCTGTTTGCCAAAGTCCGTATTCTGGGGATGTATGGTTCCACCGAGTACAGCCTTAGCTCGGATTTGCTGGACACGCTAAGCAAAGGCACCACGCGGGAACAGCTCGCGGCCAAATACGGTCAGGCAATCTTGTTCTATCAGGCTAAGAAATATGATAGCGCCCGTAATGTGCTGCAGCCATTGCTGACCCAACAGCCAAACAATATCTGGTTTATCGATTTAATGACCGACATTGATTTGGGGCAGAATAAAAACGCGCAGGCGATTGCCCGGTTAGAGAAAGCCATTGCCAGCCAAAATAACGAGCCAGTCTTACAGCTTAACCTCGCCAATGCTTACGTACAGGGCGAGCAGCCAGCGGCGGCTAGCCGAATTCTGTATCGCTACACTTTCGCCCATCCGAACGATCCCAACGGCTGGGATTTGCTGGCTCAAGCCTCTGCAGCACAAGGTTTGCGAGATGAAGAACTCTCTGCGCGGGCAGAAAGTCTGGCGCTGAGTGGCAAACTACCACAGGCGATTGGCTTACTTGGCGATGCCAGCGCACGGGTAAAATTGGGCAGTCTGAAGCAGGCGCGTTACGATGCTCGCATCGACCAATTGCGCCAATTGAACGAACGTTTTCGTAAATACCAGAAATCCTGATGCGTTTAGGATGATTTTTTCAAGGAATGTAATAATGAACAACGTCACGATTTACCATAACCCGCGCTGCTCCAAGAGCCGTGAGACTCTGACTTTGCTGGAACAACGAGGCATTACGCCACAGGTGGTGCTGTATCTGGATACGCCGCCAAGCGCTGCAACGTTGTCAGAACTGCTGCAACAGCTGGGTTTCAGCGATGCCCGACTGCTAATGCGTACCAAAGATGAGTTATATAAAACGTTAAATCTGGCCGATAGCAGCCTGTCTCAAACGCAACTGTTGCAAGCCTTGGCGAATAACCCAAAACTGATTGAACGCCCGATCGTTATTCATCAGGGTAAGGCGCGACTGGGTCGCCCGCCGGAGCAGGTGCTTGAGATTTTATAATCCATTGAGATAGGTAACGATATTCAGTACAAGAATGGGCACCTTTCGGGTCCATTCTCGTTCAGTCGCTACAGCCCGAGAATATCTTTTACGAAAGGAATCGTCAGCTTACGCTGAGCAGTGATAGAGGCACGATCCAACTGATCCAGCGTCATAAACAAAGTGCGCATTTCCCTATCCAGTCGTTTCAACAGAAAACGGCCCACGTCTTCCGGTAGTTCAAATCCACGTAGTTTTGCTCGCAGTTGCAACGCCTGGAGTTTTTCATCGTCAGAGAGCGGCTGAAGCTTATAGATTTGCCCCCAATCCAGGCGAGAAGCCAGATCCGGCAAACGCAAATTAAGCTGACGCGGTGGCCGATCGCCAGTGATCAACAAACGAGTGCGTCCGGTTTCAACAATGCGGTTATACAGATTAAACATCGCCATTTCCCACTCATCGTCACCAGCAATACATTCGATATTATCGATGCAAACCAGCGCCAACTGTTCCATGCCATCCAGCACTTCAGGGACAAAATAGGCGCGCTTATCCAGCGGCACGTAGCCGACGGCTTCCCCTTGCTGCGATAGTTCGGCGCAGGCTGCATGGAGTAAATGACTACGTCCGCCGCCTTCTCGCGACCAAAAGTAGATATAACTACCGTGAGACTGATGAACAGCAGCCTGAATCGCAGCTAATAGGGATGGGTTCTCCCCCGGATAAAAACTCGCAAAAGTTTCATCATCGGGAAGATAAAGTGGCAGTGAAAGCTGTGCCGGCGTATTCAGAAGCACCTCAACCAAAACGGGCAAGAAAACCGAGAGAGCTTACCACAAAAATCAAAAGCTTCATAAAAACCATTTAGATCCTGAAAAAAGCGCCAAAGGGATCAATCTCGCCTTTCCCTGATATCACTGGCCGGTACCACCGAATAATCCCTCAGTGGCACCGGCACTTAGCTACTATTTCGCCGCTTGGTCTTCGGCAGATTCAATCACTTCTTCATCTTTCTGGATCAGGCTAAAGACTTTAAACAGCAGACTCAGGCCAATCCCCACCACCGTTGCTAACGCCATACCTTTTAGCTCGGTCGCGCCGATGTTTATCTTCGCGCCGCTAACGCCAATGATCAGGATCACCGAGGTCAGGATCAGGTTTTGCGCTTTGTTGTAGTCAACTTTAGATTCAATCAGTACACGAATACCGGATGCGGCAATCACGCCGTACAGCAGCAGGGAAACGCCGCCCATCACTGGAACAGGCACCGCCTGAATTGCCGCAGCCAGCTTGCCCACGCAAGAAAGCATAATTGCCAGAATTGCCGCGCCGCCGATCACCCAGGTGCTGTAAACCTTGGTAATGGCCATCACGCCGATATTCTCACCGTATGTGGTGTTTGGCGTAGAGCCGAAGAAACCGGAGATCACCGTGGAAATACCGTTGGCAAACATCGAACGATGCAGACCAGGATCGCGGATCAAATCTTTTTTAACAATATTCGCCGTCACGACCAAATGGCCGATATGCTCGGCGATCACGACCAATGCCGCCGGTAGGATCGTTAAAATGGCAAACCACTCAAAACGCGGAGTATAGAAAGTCGGTAAGGCAAACCAGTGGGCTTCCCGAATGGGCGTTAAATCCACCACACCCATGCCGAACGACAGCGCGTATCCTACCAGCACGCCAATCAGAATCGGGATAATGGCAAAAAAGCCGCGGAACAATACTGAACCGAGAATAGTCACACCCAGGGTTACCATCGAAATAATGATGGTCGTAGAATCCGCCGTCGCGCCTGCCGCTGGCAGCAATCCAGCCATACCGGCCGCAACCCCTGCCAGTTCAAGCCCGATAACCGCCACAATGGCTCCCATCGCCGCCGGTGGGAATAAGACGTTCAGCCAGCCAGTCCCCGCTTTTTTCACAATCATTGCAACCAAGCAAAATAAAACGCCGCACATAATAAATCCGCCCAGCGCCACTTCGTAGCCCAATGGCAATAACAGTAATACCGGTGAAATAAACGCAAAGCTAGAACCGAGATAGGCCGGAATTTTACCTTTACAGATAAATAAATACAGCAGCGTACCGACGCCGTTAAACAGCAATACCGTAGCCGGGTTAATTTTAAACAGAATAGGAACTAAAACGGTGGCACCAAACATGGCGAACAGGTGTTGAAAACTCAAGGGAATCGTTTGCAATAACGGCGGACGTTCGCTGACCCCTATAGTGCGACGGCTCATCTTCTCTATCCTCTGACTAGGTGATTGATATTCTTAGGCTGCGGAGCAAAAAAAAGCCGACTTCTCAGTCGGCTGGTAAAACTATTTAGTACCAAAAATCTTATCACCGGCATCACCCAAACCTGGGATGATATAACCCTGTTCATTCAATCCCTGATCGATGGAAGCGGTGTATAGCTCAACGTCCGGATGAGCGACTTCCAGTGCAGCAATACCTTCAGGTGCAGCAACCAGAACCAATACTTTAATACTCTGGCAGCCCGCTTTTTTCAGCAGATCGATGGTTGCAATCATAGAACCACCGGTCGCCAGCATTGGATCAACCACCAGCGCCATGCGCTCGTCAATGTTCGAAACCAATTTTTGGAAATAAGGAACCGGCTTCAGGGTTTCTTCATCGCGGTACACGCCGACAACGCTGATACGCGCGCTAGGAACATTTTCCAGCACGCCTTCCATCATGCCCAGACCGGCACGCAGAATAGGCACAACGGTAATTTTTTTCCCTTTAATCTGTTCAATTTCAACCGGGCCATTCCAACCATCAATAGTGACCTTTTCGGTTTCCAGATCGGCGGTCGCCACATAGGTCAGCAAACTACCCACTTCAGAAGCCAGCTCACGGAAGCGTTTGGTGCTGATGTCATTTTCACGCATCAGGCCAAGCTTATGTTTTACCAGCGGGTGTTTCACCTCAACGATCTTCATTATTTTTCTCCTATTAAGGCGGTTGACGGCCAAAAAAATCGCGAGATTATACCGCCTTTTTTTTTGAACGCCACAACCAATAGCCTGATTCAGATCAATAGAAACTGGATCTTAATTCTAGAACATGGAAAACAACGACTCCATCACAAGCCACTCGCAAACGTTTGCCTAGACTGTTAGAATTGCCGCGTTTTCTTCCAAAGCTCAAACAGCCAACCTCCGTGGGGACCTCGCAGTGACCGACAAAACCTCTCTCAGCTATAAAGACGCAGGTGTAGATATCGATGCCGGCAACGACCTTGTTGATCGCATTAAAGGCGTAGTAAAACAGACTCGTCGTCCGGAAGTTATGGGTGGATTGGGTGGATTTGGTGCCCTGTGTGCATTACCGCAAAAATACCGTGAACCTATTCTTGTTTCAGGCACCGACGGCGTTGGCACCAAGCTGCGTCTGGCGATGGACCTGAAACGTCACGATACCATTGGTATAGATTTAGTCGCGATGTGCGTTAACGATTTGGTCGTTCAGGGCGCAGAGCCGCTGTTCTTCCTCGATTATTTCGCTACCGGAAAACTGGATGTGGATACCGCAGCCAGCGTGATTACCGGTATTGCCGAAGGCTGTAAACAGTCTGGCTGCGCGCTGGTAGGCGGCGAAACCGCTGAAATGCCGGGCATGTACCACGGCGAAGATTACGACGTTGCCGGTTTCTGCGTTGGCGTTGTCGAAAAATCCGAAATTATCGACGGCAGCAAAGTGGCTCCCGGCGACGCACTGGTTGCGTTAGGCGCCAGCGGCCCGCATTCCAACGGCTACTCTCTGGTACGTAAAATTCTGGAAGTCAGTAAAACCGATCCTGAGCAAACGCACTTGGCAGGCAAATCTCTGGCGGACCATTTGCTGGAACCAACAAAAATCTATGTAAAATCTATCCTTAGTCTGATCGAGCAACTGGAGATTCACGCCATTGCCCACCTGACCGGCGGCGGCTTCTGGGAAAACATCCCACGGGTTCTGCCAGAAGGCACGCAGGCGGTAATCGATGAATCCAGTTGGGAATGGCCAGCAGTATTCAGCTGGTTGCAGCAGGCCGGCAACGTGAGCCGCCACGAAATGTACCGCACCTTTAACTGTGGCGTGGGTATGGTTGTCGCCTTACCTGCCGAACTGGCAGATAAGGCGGTTGAACTGCTGACCGCTTCCGGCGAAAAAGCATGGAAAATCGGTACGATTGCTGCATTGCCAGAAGCAGCAGAGCAGGTTGTCATCAATCCGTAACGGATCAACAAAAAGACGGATAGCGGTAGCTTCTATGAAAAAAATCGTGGTTTTGGTTTCTGGTCAAGGCAGCAATCTGCAAGCTCTGATGGACGCACAGCAACAAGGGCGACTGGCGGGTACGATTTGTGCGGTTTTCAGTAATAATCCGCAGGCTTACGGTCTGGAGCGCGCGACGCAGGCCGCGATTCCTGCTCATGCGCTAGATGCCAAAACTTTCCCTGACCGTGTCAGCTTTGATTTAGCGCTGGCTCAGGCTATTGATGCCTATCAGCCGGATTTGCTGGTGCTAGCTGGCTATATGCGCATCCTTAGCCCGGAATTCGTACAGCATTACGCTGGTCGAATGCTGAATATCCATCCATCGCTGCTGCCTAAGTATCCGGGTTTGCACACTCACCGTCAGGCTATCGAAAACGGGGATACGGAACACGGCACTTCGGTGCATTTCGTGACCGAGGAACTGGACGGCGGGCCGGTTATCTTACAGGCAAAAGTGCCCATTTTTTCTGAAGATAGCGAAGATGATGTGATTGAGCGAGTGCAGGCGCAGGAGCACAATATCTATCCGTTGGTGGTCAGTTGGTTTACCGAAGGACGATTGGAAATGCGTGAGAACGCCGCCTGGTTGGATGGTAAAAAGCTGCCCTTACAGGGTTACGCAGCCGACGAATAAAAGCTACTGCCGGTTTTATGCTAAAAGGGCCATGTGATATGGCCCTTTTTTGATCCCAACGTTCCAATGTTGTTTTCTGGCCGCCGGTAATCAAGGGTTAGCACATATCGGGGAACAGTATTCTATCCGTCACCAGATGGCTATTTGGGCACAAAAAGATTAAATCCAGTTGCGATTCAGCCTGTAACTGATGGGCTGTTCCCGGCGGTATACAAAAGATATCCCCTTGCTTAACATCATGATTTCTTAAGTTTACCAACTTCTGGTTTTCCACATCCCCCAGGTACATTCGCCCCTCTCCAGCCAGAATGATATACCACTCCTCGCCGTGAAAATGGGCATGGCATCCCACCTTTTTACCCGCTGCGATACGCGTACCGAAACTATTCAGCGCCTTCCCTTTCGCCAACTCCGCAATACCAATACCAACCACTGGATCAACTACCGCTTTGGTTATTTCTTGAGAAAAAGCTTTAATCACCTCTGTCCCCTTAAAGATTTATCAGCTAATACTGGCTGTATTTATCCAATCATTTTCAGTTAAAAATGGATGAGCATCATTGAAAGCTTAGCAGGATCAATGGCTGATGGCAGGAAAGCGGTTTATTGCTTGATTCAAGGCAATGAGTCAGTTTAAACCATAGAACAAGGTATTCACTTATCGAATATCAACCGGAACTTGCTCCGATTACAGCTGTGAACTAATTTTGACTTTAAAGAACGTATTTGAGCTTTTCCACGACAAGATTGGTGTGGGTTGCGAAAGCTAAATCTTTCGGTTTATTCTCACTCGCCATAACGGTTCCCGAGCAAGGTTGGCGCGCAAATGGGGGTCTGAAAACGCCTCTCGTACACTCCTCGTCAAGCGAGCCGCGTTTGAGCGGGAACGAATCGCGGTACGCCGTCAGTAGAGACTCAAATCATTATTGATGATAAACCTTACCCCAACATCTAAAGGAATATCTCCTCTCCCACGCCCTATGTGGTTATAATTCCCTCGCAGCGTCCGCTGTTTTATTTATTATTTCGAGGAATCCGCATGTCTAGCACTACCAGCGTCAGGCTACGTCCGATGGAAAGGGATGACCTGCCGTTTGTTCATCAGTTAGATAATAATGCCAGCGTTATGCGCTATTGGTTTGAGGAGCCTTACGAGGCTTTTGTTGAACTGTCTGACCTGTACGATAAACATATCCATGACCAGAGCGAACGCCGGTTTATTATCGAAAGTCAGGGGACAAAAGTCGGGCTGGTGGAATTGGTGGAAATCAACCATATTCACCGTCGGGCAGAATTTCAGATCATCATTGATCCCGCCCATCAGGGCCAAGGTTATGCAGGCACCGCAGCCAAACTGGCAATGGAGTACGGTTTCTCCGTATTGAACCTGTATAAACTGTATTTGATTGTTGATAAAGAAAATGAAAAAGCCATTCACATTTACAGCAAGCTGGGCTTTAAAAGCGAAGGCGAGTTAATCGACGAGTTCTTTATCAACGGCGAATACCGCACGGTTATCCGTATGTGTATTTTCCAACCCCAATATTTGACAAAATATAAAACTCCGGCGATCAAAACGCCTTAACCGCTATACCGGAGCCATGGGCTCCGGTGTTATTTTGCGCAGATAATCCTAACCAATCGAATCTTAGCCATAACGTCCGGTAATATAATCTTCCGTCCGCCGCATGGCCGGTGAGGTAAATAATCCATCGGTATCGTTGTATTCCACTAGGCAACCTTGATGGATAAACGCAGTGTAATCCGAAACCCGCGCCGCCTGCTGCATGTTATGAGTGACCAAAACCACGGTATAGTGCTGTTTTAACGAAGTAATCAACTCTTCTATGGTCAAGGTCGAAATAGGATCCAACGCCGAAGTAGGCTCGTCCAACAGTAAAATTTCCGGTTCGATGGCAATCGCTCGAGCAATGACCAAACGCTGTTGCTGGCCGCTGGAAAGACGGAAAGCATTCTCCCGCAATCGATCTTTCACCTCGTGCCATAACGCCGCGGCGCGTAAAGCACGCTCCAGAGCTTCATCCAAAACCCGTCTGTCGCGAATTCCTTGCAAACGCAGGCCGTAAACCACGTTCTCATAAATGGATTTAGGGAAAGGATTTGGCCGTTGGAACACCATACCCACACGACGGCGCAGCGCCGCAACATCGACCTTTTTTCCGATGATATTTTCAGCACCAATTCTGATTTCGCCGTCCATTCGACAATGTTCCAACAGGTCATTCATTCGGTTAAAACAACGCAATAACGTCGATTTACCGCAACCGGAAGGCCCAATAAGCGCAGTGACCCGATTTTTAGGGATACGCAGAGAAACATCGTGCAAAACCTGTTTTTCACCATAAAACAGATTGAGATGCTCTACCGCCAGCGCGGTATTTTCATCGCTCAGGTGCCGTACATCCAGTACGGGCAAGGCGTCCGGTATCATCAGTCCCATAAGGTTTCCTGCGAGTTAAATAATGTCATTACAGCATCAGGCCACGGTATTTTTCACGTAAATGATGGCGTATTCCCATCGCGGCTAAATTCAGCCCAACCACAATAACAACCAGCAGTAACGCCGTTGCAAATACCAGCGGACGCGCGGCTTCAACGTTCGGACTTTGGAATGCCATATCGTATATCTGGAAACTCAAATGCATGAATTTTCGTTCGAGATGCAGAAAAGGGAATACACCGTCTACCGGCAATACCGGTACGGATTTCACCACGCCAACCAGCATTAGCGGCGCGGTTTCCCCCGCCGCACGAGCCACGGCCAAAATCAGGCCGGTGATCATCGCCGGAGCCGCCATCGGCAACACAATATGCCACAGCGTTTCGGCTTTGCTGGCTCCTAGCGCCAGTGACCCCTGACGCAGGCTGGCAGGTATGCGCGATAACCCTTCTTCGGTAGAAACAATCACTACCGGCAGTGTCAGTAACGCCAAGGTTAATGCCGCCCACAGTACGCCAGGCGTGCCAAAGGTCGGATTAGGCAATGCCTCCGGATAAAATAACTTATCCAGCGAACCGCCGATAAAATAGACGAAGAAGCCCAGCCCAAAGACACCGTAAACAATAGAGGGCACGCCCGCCAGATTCACAACCGCAATGCGGATTGTACGCGTTAACCAATTGCGTTTGGCATATTCATGGAGATAAACCGCGGCGATAACCCCAAACGGCATCACCATAATTGACATCAATATAACCATCAGCACCGTGCCAAAAATCGCTGGGAATACGCCGCCTTCGCTATTGGCATTGCGCGGACTGTCGGTCAGAAATTTATGTCCCTGCCCCGCCATATGCCTGACTTTTTGCCAGAAAGTCATATTGTTGGGATACCAAGCTTTACTGATTTGGCTGAGGGAAATCGGGTGTATCTGACCCTGCATATCTTTGAGCAACAGCGTATAGCGGTTTTGTTCCGCGCGCAGGCCCTGCAAAGTTGTCGCCAATCCATCGTAATGACGCTGTACCTCTCCGCGTTCAGCGCGTAGGCGATCTTGCGCTCGTCCGTCCAGCTTACCGGCGGTTTGCAGATGTTTCTCCTGCAAACGCAAATTCTCAACCTGTTGGTTAAGTATGTTCATCTGGCGGAACTGAATATCATCCCCTTGCCTGACCAACGCCTGCACCTGCGGGATCCGTTTTTGCAGCTCCAGCGGAATATTATCCCCCACCAGCGGCTGCCCGTTATCCAGCATCCCGGCCATAAAACCGTAGGCTGTACCGTGATTCAAACGGCTAAGCACCAGCAAATCTTTCGGCTGGCACCGCTGTACAATATCGCTGTCAAGCAAGGTCTGAAAATCGTGCCCCTGAAACTCCCGATTACCGGTTTTAATCAGATAACGCGTCACAGAATCACGTCCGTCCGCTAGAGGAATCCCCGCCGTTGCCAGCTGTTCCCGTGTGATCTGCTGCTGCTGATAGATTTCTCCGATCAAGCTGACCAGCCCGGCACCGCTTTGTTTCAGCTCGAACTGATAAACCGGCGCAGGCCAGAAATAACGCATTCCCTGCCCTGCCAGCAACAATATGATACCCAGCAAGGCCAACAGGCTGATGCTGACCGAACCGGCCGTCAGCCAGATCCAGGGCGAGCCTGATTTAAACCAGCTTTTCATCACGCATCCCGCTCCGTTTGATAGCGTTCCCGCAGCCGAAGCCGTATCGCTTCGGCCAGGGTATTAACCACAAAAGTGAACATAAACAGCACCAGAGCGGTAAGGAATAGCACCCGATAATGGCCGCTGCCCACTACCGCCTCCGGCATTTCTATGGCGATATTCGCCGCCAGCGCGCGCAGCCCTTGGAAAACGCTGCCGTCAATAATTGGCGTATTACCGGTAGCCATTAACACGATCATGGTTTCCCCCACCGCCCGGCCAAAACCAATCATTAACGCCGAAAAAATACCGGCAAAGGCCGAAGGCAGAACCACTCTCACCACGGTTTGCCACGGCGTCGCACCCAAGGCCAGTGACCCCTGAGTCAGGGACGGCGGCACGCTAAACAGCGCGTCTTCTGCCAGAGAAAAAATAATGGGAATTAAGGCAAAGCCCATCGCTATGCCGACCACCAGCGCATTACGCTGATCGTAATTATCTCCCAGCCATTCATTGAGCGGTAAGCCGAGCGTCCACTGTGCCAAATGCGGCCCCAGCATCAAAGTCAGCCAGCCAGTGACTAAAATAACCGGCAGCAACACCACAACATCCCAACCGGCAGCTAGGCGCCATTTAATTCGCTCAGATAGTTTTGCGCTGCTCCAACCGCACAGCAGAATAGCCAGCGCCAGTAAGAACGGTAATAGGAGAATGCCCGCTAGATATTGCTCAATCACCGGCGCTAGCCAGATACCGGCAATCAAACCAATCACTACCGTAGGCAATGCTCCCATAACTTCAATCGCCGGTTTAATCACTCGCCGCAGTCCAGACTGCATAAAATACGCAGTATAAATCGCACCGGCCAATGCCAAAGGCACGGCGAATAACATGGCGTAACCCGCAGCTTTTAGCGTGCCAAAGATAATCGGGATCAGGCTGAATTTAGGCTGGTAATTATCATTCGCCGACGTAGATTGCCAAACATAGGCAGGTTCCGGGTAGTTTTCGTACCATACTTTCTGCCACAGGCTGCGCCAGGTGATATCCGGATAGGCATTATCAACGCGGTAATAAGACCAGTTAGCGCCGTTTTCCAGCAATAGTGCGTTACCCCACGGGGAAAATGCGGCATGACTGATGCCTTTAGCCACTTTTTCCTGCAATAAAGGAGAGGTTTGAATGCTGGAAAATAGCGTTAACTCTCCCGCTGGAGTCACTGTGGCAAAAACCCGGCGGTGATCTTCCACGCTCAGCAGCCCCATTGCCGAAGAGAACTCGCGAATACGAGTAAGATGTGGCGGTTTATCCTGAGGCTCCCGGGTATGTGGCACGTCAAACCACTGAGACAAACGCCCCTGCGGCGAATGTACCAATAGCGATTTCCCGCCAGCTAACAGCGCTAAGTGCAGCGGCTCCTGCTGATCCAGCGCGACTATTTCCCGCAGTTTGGGGCGATTATCCAACTGGTAAAGATAAACCTGCGTCGCTGACAGTAAGTACAGCCAGTGGCCATCGGGACTTAACAACAGTTGATCTATCCGCGTCGGGGATTCCGGCAGCGGCGTGATTTTTCGTTCGGTTTCAGTGAAATTCCCGAGCAAAACCCGCCCGTCATCAGTGCTGGCTGCCAGCGTGAATTGCTGTGATTGTGGCTCCGCTACGGCGATATGTCGCAACGGACGTCCTTTTTCATCCAGCGGCTGCGGCTGATCGCCCAAAGGGAAATGCCAGTGAGCGCCGCCGCTAAAATCCGGCCGAACCAATATCAGGCTACCGTTACTCAATCCCAACGCCTGCAATCCCGAAGCCTGTCCCAATGAAGTAGGAGGAGCGGAAAGTACCTGAGTTGCCAGTAACGTCCCTTCAGCCTGCTCACCTTCCGGCTGGAGGCGAATAAAAGCGCCGTTGCCCTGAGCATCGATGCGCCACAGCTTTTCCCCTCGGGAATCCATTCCCATACTTAAGGTGGAGGCGCTGGGGGTCACGGGAAATTGAGCGTGCAGGCTAATCGCCGCCGGTTTAAATAACGGCAGCACCGCATACAGCAGGTAGACAAAAATTAGCATCAGGGTCAGTAGCACCAGCAGGCCGCTACCGCTCACCATCCTGCCTACCACGCGGTCAATCATAGCCCGGCGGCGATCTCTGCCTGAAAGTGGTACTACTCTGCTTTGCCCCATGCCCTACACTAGATCCTATAGATGATTTATATAACTCATTCGCCCTTGCGCGCTGAGATGACCGAGCATCTTATGTCAGTTTTATGGCGTTTGCATGACAATGTTAACTAATGATATCTGTTGGACTTTCCTGTCAATCTCTCGCAATAATGTCTACGGACACTAAATACTCCCACAAAAATCTGAATGGAGTTGCAATGGGTCAGGAAAAGCTCTACACCGAGAAAGAACTCAGCTGGTTATCCTTTAACGAACGGGTATTGCAGGAAGCTGCGGATAAGAGCAACCCGCTAATAGAGCGGATGCGCTTTCTTGGCATTTACTCCAATAATCTGGATGAATTTTATAAAGTTCGTTTTGCCGACTTAAAGCGGCGAATTCTTATTAGCGAAGAGCAAGGCTCTGGCGTGTCCTCTCGCCATTTGCTAAAGAAAATTCAGGCCAAAGTGGTCAAAGCCGATCAGGAATTCGACAGCCTGTATAACGAACTTCTGTTGGAAATGGCGCGGAATCAGATTTTCCTGATCAATGAACGCCAGATTTCTGAGAACCAGCAGATTTGGCTCAAACAATATTTCAAACAGCATTTGCGTCAGCACATTACGCCGATACTGATCAATCACGACACCAATCTGGTGCAATTTCTCAAAGACGATTACACCTATCTGGCGGTTGAGATTATCCGCGGGCAGGAAATCGCCTATGCGCTGTTGGAAATTCCTTCCGATAAAGTGCCGCGCTTCGTTAATTTGCCACCAGAAGCTCCGCGCCGTCGCAAGCCAATGATCTTATTGGATAACATTCTGCGTTATTGTCTCGATGAAATCTTTAAAGGCTTCTTCGATTACGATGCGCTCAACGCTTATTCGATGAAAATGACCCGCGATGCGGAATACGATCTGGTTACGGAAATGGAGTCCAGCCTGCTGGAGTTGATGTCATCCAGTCTGAAGCAGCGTTTAACCGCCGAGCCGGTGCGTTTTGTTTATCAGCGAGATATGCCCGATGAAATGGTGGAATTACTTCGAAATAAACTCGGTATTTCCAATGATGACTCCGTCATTGCCGGTGGCCGTTATCACAATTTCAAAGACTTCATCGGCTTCCCTAACGTAGGGAAAAGCAATCTGGTGAATCGCCCGATGCCGCGCCTACGCCATATTTGGTTTGATAAATTCCGCAACGGTTTTGACGCGATCCGTGAGCAGGATGTGCTGCTGTATTATCCTTATCACACCTTTGAACACGTGCTGGAATTACTGCGTCAGGCGTCTTTCGACCCCAGCGTGCTGGCAATCAAAATCAATATTTATCGCGTCGCCAAAGACTCACGCATTATTGAATCTATGATTCACGCCGCCCATAACGGTAAAAAAGTCACGGTGGTGGTGGAGCTACAGGCGCGTTTCGATGAAGAAGCCAACATTCACTGGGCCAAAAGCCTCACCGCCGCGGGCGTACACGTTATTTTCTCTGCGCCAGGGCTGAAGATTCACGCCAAATTATTCCTGATTTCCCGCCTGGAAGGCGACCAAATCGTCCGTTATGCTCATATAGGGACGGGTAACTTTAACGAGAAAACCGCGCGTATTTATAGCGATTACTCGCTGTTAACTGCCGATGCACGCATTACCAATGAGGTTCGCCGGGTATTTAACTTTATTGAGAACCCTTATAGGCCAGTTAAATTCGACAATTTGATGGTATCACCGCAAAACTCGCGCCTGATGTTGTATCAATTGATTGATCAGGAAATCATCCATGCACAGGCGGGAGAAAGCGCCGGGATCACGCTGAAAATTAATAATTTAGTAGATAAAGGACTGGTTGATCGGTTATATAGCGCCTCCAGTGCTGGCGTGAAGATTCGTTTATTGGTACGCGGAATGTGTTCTTTGATCCCCAATATGCCGGGCATCAGTGAAAATATCCAGGTCACCAGCATCGTTGACCGCTTTCTGGAACATGACCGCGTTTACGTATTTGAGAATAAAGGCGACAAGCTGGTTTATCTCTCATCAGCGGACTGGATGACCCGAAATATTGATTATCGTATCGAAGTGGCCGTTTCCCTGCTGGATTCGAAACTGAAACAGCGAGTGTTGGATATCTTAGAGCTACTGTTCAACGACACGGTAAAAGCCCGTTATATTGATAAAGAACTGAGTAATCGTTATGTACCGCGCGGAAATCGGCGCAAAGTACGTGCACAGATTGCCATTTATGATTATTTAAAAGCGCTGGAACAACCAGAGCAATAGGCCTAAAACTATGCCGCTAACCAGTAACTCCACCACTAAACCGCAGGAAATTGCCGCCATTGACCTTGGCTCCAATAGTTTCCATATGGTGATTGCCCGCGTCGTTAACGGCGCACTTCAGGTTTTAGGCCGCTTAAAACAGCGCGTACATTTGGCTGATGGATTAGACAGTAACAATATTCTTAGCGAAGAAGCGATGGAACGCGGTCTGGCCTGTCTGGCTCTATTTGCCGAACGGCTACAAGGTTTCTCGCCGGATAACGTCTGTATCGTGGGGACGCACTCCCTGCGACAGGCCGCCAACGCCGAAGTGTTTCTGAAACGCGCCGCCGAAGTGATTCCCTACCCGATCGAGATCATTTCCGGTCAGGAAGAGGCTCGTCTGATTTTTATGGGCGTGGAACACACTCAGCCGGAGAAAGGTCGCAAACTGGTGATCGATATCGGCGGTGGCTCGACCGAACTGGTTATCGGCGAAGATTTTGAACCACTATTGGCAGAAAGCCGTCGCATGGGCTGCGTCAGCTTCGCTCAGCAATTTTTCCCGAATGGTGAAATCAGTAAGGCTAACTTTAAGCGCGCTCGTCTGGCAGCGGCGCAAAAGTTGGAAACGCTGGCATGGCAATATCGCATTCAAGGTTGGCAGTACGCTCTTGGGGCTTCGGGTACGATTAAAGCCGCCCATGAAGTGCTGGTCGAAATGGGTGAAAAAGACGGTTTGATTACGCCAGAACGTTTGGAAATGCTGGTTGAGCAGGTGTTGCAATTCAAGCAGTTTAGCGCGCTGAGCCTGCCGGGTTTATCTGAAGATCGCCAATCAGTATTTGTGCCAGGTTTAGCGATTATGTGCGGCGTATTCGATGCGTTAGCGATCAAAGATCTGCGTCTTTCCGACGGTGCGCTGCGTGAAGGCGTGCTGTACGAAATGGAAGGCCGTTTCCGCCATCAGGATATTCGTCAGCGGACGGCAAAAAGTCTGGCCGATCACTACAATATCGATCGCGAACAGGCGCGCCGGGTGCTGGAAACCACCGAGCTACTCTATACCCAGTGGATGGAGCAAAACCCTAAATTGGTGCAGCCGCAGCTCGAAGCGCTGTTGAAATGGGCCGCCATGCTGCATGAGGTCGGGCTGAGTATCAATCACAGCGGAATGCATCGCCACTCAGCCTATATTCTGCAAAACACCAATTTACCGGGCTTTAATCAGGAACAGCAATTATTACTGGCGTCACTGGTGCGATTCCATCGTAAAGCCATGAAACTGGATGAATTACCGCGTCTTAACCTGTTTAAAAAGAAATACTACCTGCCGCTGATCCAGTTGCTACGCTTGGGTGCCTTACTGAACAACCAACGCCAGTCCACCACTAAGCCAGAAAGCTTACGGCTGATCACCGATGATAATCATTGGACTCTGCGCTTCCCTTACGGCTACTTTTCACAAAACAGTCTGGTGCAGCTCGATGTTGAACGGGAACAGGCTTATTGGAATGACGTAATCGGCTGGAAGCTGATTATCGAGGAAGAAGACGCGCCAGAAGCAGAAAACGAGACGGATTAACGCCGATGCTCTCCGAATTCAGGGGTCGCAGCTGGCCCCTGATGCTTATCTCTAACGGACAACACAGTGCAAAAACGAGTATGAGAAACAAAAAATCGACGCAGTTAACCAAAATCATATTACTGGTCAGTTTTATCATTCTGTTTGGCCGTTTACTTTACGCGGCAATCGCGGCGATTCCTCATCATCAGGAACGTAATCAATCAGAACAGATTGAGCAACCGGTGGATCGGGAATACACGCCGCCTCAGCCTGATTTAACGCCTTAATAGCTGATTTGCCTCTTAAGATAGGTAAGATGTCTGCCGCAGACCTCTTACCTATCCCACAGTCTTGAGCGTGGCGAATCGCGCTACGCGGATAAAACCCATAATCATAAATAACCGTGACAAAAATTTTGGCTGCATAGCGGCCACCGTTTGCCGAACACCTCTGTCACCCTGACATGACGCGAACAAATAAAAAGCGGGGTTATCCCCCCATAATGCATTGAGTTAAGGACCACTATGTCAGCCCCTACCGTTTCCGACGTACATCAGCACCCAACGTCCGCCAAATTTGACGCTAAAAAACTGGCCGCTATTCGTCACCGTATTCTTTCGCTATTACTGAATAATAAAGCGCTGGTTGACGGTATTCTCGGTCGCCTGGACGATCGGGAAAAACTCAGCGATGAACAATTGCTGGATCAAACCGCCGAGATTAAGCATTTGCTGGCCGACTTACACGCCGCGGATCTCGCCGATTTACTGGAAGCTTTGCCGCAAGATGAACGTCTGGCGCTGTGGCGTCTGGTGGATAACAACTCTCGCGGCCATACGCTGGTTGAAGCCTCCGAAACGGTGTGGGACAGCCTGATCGAAGAAATGAGCGATAAAGACCTGCTGAAAGCCATGCGCAATCTGCACGTGGACGAGCAGGCTTATTTGGCCGAATACCTGCCGCGCAACCTGATGGGGCGCTTGCTGACGTCACTCGATCCGGCTCAACGAGCGCGAGTGCGGGAAGTGATTCAATATGGCCGAGATACCGTCGGCCAGATGATGGACTTCGAGCTGGTCACGGTACGTGCCGACATCACGCTAGGAACCGTTCAGCGCTATCTGCGCTATCGTAAGAGCATTCCCGATGCCACCGATAAAATTTTCGTGATCGATCGGAAGAATACGCTGCTGGGCGAATTGCCCCTCACCACCATTCTGCTGCACTCACCGGATACTCAGGTGTTCAAAGTGATGAACAGTGAGCCGACCACTTTCCAGCCGGAACAAAAGGCAGAAGACGCCGCCGGGGCGTTCGAACGTTATGACTTGATCAGCGCCGCCGTTGTGGACGCCAAAGGCAAGCTGATGGGACGACTGACCATCGAAGAAATCGTTGACGTGGTGAATGAAGAAAGCGACACCAATTTACGTCGTATGGGGGGGTTAAGCCCGGAAGAAGACGTGTTCTCTCCGGTAGGACGCGCGGTTCGCACCCGTTGGTCCTGGTTGGCCATTAACCTGTGCACCGCTTTTATCGCTTCACGAGTAATAGGTTTATTCGAACATACCATTTCTCAATTGGTTGCACTGGCAGCATTGATGCCCATTGTGGCCGGCATTGGCGGCAATACCGGCAATCAGACCATTACTATGATTGTCCGTGCGCTGGCGTTGCACCATATCCAATTAGGCAACAGCAACATTTCATTCCTGATGATGAGAGAACTGGGTGTCGCGCTGATCAACGGCATAGTATGGGGCGGTATTATGGGCATTGTGACCTATATCCTGTACGGCGATTTAGCCATGGGCGGCGTCATGACGCTGGCAATGATGCTTAATCTGTTGGTTGCGGCACTGATGGGCGTCGTGATTCCAATGACCATGGCGCGGCTGGGGCGAGATCCGGCGATTGGCTCAAGTGTGATGATCACCGCGATTACCGATACTGGGGGTTTCTTTATTTTCCTCGGTCTGGCAACGTTATTTTTGGTCTGATCTCACTATCATTTTTAGGAACCCATGTGAAACGAGGGCTTATTCTCGCGGCGATATCAACCATGATAACGCGCGGAACAATGGTCAGTATCGCCCTTCTGTACTAGGATTCAAAAACCAGCGGCATTTTTCCTATGCCGCTGGCAATTCGCAGGTTACACATAAGGTTCGCCATGAGAATCAGAGCGATAGCACGAAATCATTCATATCATGTTCTTCTGAACATCGCGCTTATCAGCGGCCTGATTTACCTGCTCGCGCTTTTTTGCATCCAACTGTCGGAAACTTCACGTAACCTCGCGCCGCTGTGGTTCCCTACCGCTATTTTGATGGTGGCTTTATTTCATCTGCGGTTACGTTATTGGCCGCTGCAACTGCTTGTCGCTGGCGTGGCTATTATTCTGGCGAATATCACGCTCTACGGCCCTAGCTGGTTTTCTGTCCCTTTGACACTAATCAATCTGGTGGAGTCTATCGCCGGTGCCTGGCTGCTACGCCGCCTGTTAATGCCGAAAGATCCGCTACACAGCCTGTTTAGCTGGCTTAAATTTGTTTTGACGGCAGTTTTGCTGATCCCCATACTCAGCGGCTTCGCGGCAGCATTTTATCTGGCTCCGGACCACCGCGATTTCGGCCAGCTATTCACCCTTTGGTTTATGTCTGAATCCATTGGCATATTGGCGTTGGCACCCGTTGGGTTGCTTTATCAGCAAGGCTATTTCAGATCATCCCTGCGATCGCAAACTCTGTTTGAAATGATCTGGATGCTAATTTTATCTTTAACTTGCTGTTATCTGGCGCTGACTTACCTACCCTTCCCCTTTACTTTCATCGTGATGGCGCTGATTTGGGTCGCTATTCGGCTGCCCCGATTGGAAGCATTTATCATCTTCTGTCTCACCGCGGTATTGATTGCGCTGATGATTAATTTCAATCTGTTCACCAATCAGGTGAGCGGTCAGCTATTTATTCAGGCTTTTACGTTTATTCCGCTATTACTGGTGTTAGTGCCGCCACACGCGATGTCGATGGTGATGCACGCGTTTCGCACTGAAAAAGATCATATTATCGAGAGCGAAAACCGTTTTCGGAACGCGATGGAATATTCGGCCATCGGTATGGCACTGGTGTCGCCGGAAGGTAAATGGATACAGGTCAACAAAGCCTTGTGCAATTTACTCGGCTACAGCCAAGGAGAACTGCTCAATTTAACCTTTCAGGAAATCACCTACCCGGAAGATCTCACCGCCGATCTCAAGCTATTGGAAGACCTGTTTGACGGCGTGATCCCCAGCTACACCATGGAGAAACGCTATATTCGCAGCGACGGCGAAGTGGTTTGGGCGCTATTGGTCGTCAGCGTGGTTCGAGATCACGAGCAGCGTCCGCTCTATTTTATTTCTCAGGTTGAAGATATTAATGACCTGAAAAAAACCGAAATGGTCAATCGTCGGCTGATGGAACGCATTACCCTGGCGAATGAAGCCGGTGGAGTGGGAATTTGGGAATGGAACCTGAAAGAGAACACCATCAGTTGGGATAAACGAATGTTCGAACTGTATGATCTGCCGCCGAATACGATTCCTAGCATAGAGGCATGGCGAGATCGCATCCATCCCGACGACCGTGCGCGCATTGACCGCGAATTTGCCGCGGCGCTGACTCACTGTCAGCCCTATCGATTGGAATATCGCATTGTGTCTCGCAGCGGCCAAATCAGCCATATTCGTAATCAGGCCAATATGATTTGCGATAGTCGAGGCGATATTTTGCGTTTAATCGGCACTGCGCTGGACTTAACCGAAGTGAAAAGCCTGACAGAAGCCCTGCACGAAGAGAAGGAACGCCTGCATATCACGCTGGACGCCATCGGTGAAGCGGTAATCAGTACCGATCGGGAAATGCATATTACCTTTATGAACCCGGTGGCAGAAAAAATGACCGGCTGGGCCAATACCATCGCCCTTGGCCAACCTATCGATCAAATCATTCACTTAACCGATAGCAGCACCGGTTTAAACGTGGAAAATCCGGTCTGGTACTGTCTTAACGGGGTTTCACCGCCGCAAAATAACCTTTCGCTGATTTTGCACAATCGGGACGGCGAACGTTATGACATTAAGGATTCCGTCGCGCCGCTGAAAACCTTGGAAGGGGAAACCGTCGGTGCCGTTATGGTCTTCCAGGACGTCAGCGAATCGCGCGAAATGATGCGTAAACTCAGCTACAGCGCCTCGCACGATAATCTGACCAGCTTGCCTAACCGCGCGAATTTTGAGTATCAGCTGAAAAATGCGATTCAAAAAAGCATCGAACATAATCAACAGCACGCATTAGGCTTCCTCGATCTGGATCGCTTTAAAGCGGTTAACGATACAGCCGGACATGCCGCCGGAGACGCGTTGTTAACAGAATTGAGCGCGTTGATGCGTAAGTATTTACGTACTAGCGATTGCGTTGCCCGTCTTGGCGGCGATGAATTTGGCCTGTTACTGCAAAACTGCAGCGTCACCAGAGCTAAAACCGTGGTGCAGGGAATGGTTTCGCTGATTAATGACTACCCGTTCTACTGGGAAGGTAAGCAATACCGTATCGGCGCCAGCGCCGGTATAACCCAAATCAATAGTCAAAACAGCAAGCGTAGTGAACTGATGGAGCAGGCGGACATTGCCTGCTATACCGCCAAACACAGTGGTCGTGGGCAGGTGTATCTCTTCCAGCCACGGCAAAAACAGCTGTTGGCACGCCAGCATGAGCTACTGAGCAAAGATGAAATTCTGCATATTCTGGAAGAGAATCAGCTAGAGCTTTTGGCTACCGCCGCCGCTCCGCCGCTCATACCGAATAACGTGGCTTTCTACCAACTGGTCCCGTCGGTTATCCCGAATGACAAACAGGCCGTGAGCCAGGACGATTTTCTCTCGGCCTCCTTGCTTTATGGCCTGCGCCCGGAGGTAGATAAATGGATCTGCCACCAATTGTTATGTATACAGGGCGAAAATATTCAAAGTAAGGCGCTCAAGGTCGCCGTGGCTTTATCCGAAGAATCGCTACAGGAAGAAAGCTTTCGCCACTTTTTGCTGGATAGCCTGCAACAATCCGTCATTCCAGCCTCCGATCTGCATTGGTTGATACAGGAATCTACGCTGCTGCGCCATTCGTCCACTATCGATAATTTTATCACTCGCCTGCAGAGGCTGGGCGGCAAACTTATCCTGACGGATTTTTCAGCCAACATGAATGGTTTCAGTAGGTTAAATCACCTCAAGATGGATTATTTAAAACTCGACGTCGGTCTGATCGCCAATATTCATACCAATCAAATGGACGAAGTGATGGTCTCGATTATCAACGGCGCCGCTCACCAAGCCGGGGTCAAAACCCTCGCGGGGCCTGCCGATCAGTTGGCGATCCTGGATAAACTTAGTCATATTGGCGTCGATTTGGTCGACGGTGACAGTATTGCCCGCACCGCACGTCTGACCGATATTTTAGGCTGCGGTTATTTAAGCAATAAATAGCCTACGGCAGATTCAAAAATGTCATTTAGAGAAAACCTGAACCGATACCCGAATTATTCCCGCCAATGACTCTGATTTGTCGATTGCTCCTCTGCGCACTCTAAGGTAAAGTCGCCCCCCTTTATTTGGCCTGGGAGCAATTATGTTCATTGGTTTTGACTACGGCACGGCGAACTGTTCTGTGGCCATAATGCGGGACGATGCTCCCGAACTGCTGGTATTGGAAAATAACGACGTTTATTTGCCTTCCATGTTATGCGCGCCCACGCGAGAGGCGGTAAGTGAATGCCTGCATCGTCACTGGCAGGTGCCCACCGGCAGCGATGAAAACCAACAGTTGTTACGGCGGGCCATCGCTTTTAACCGTGAAGAAGATATTCCAGTCAATGCGGACAGCCTGCATTTTGGCCTGTCGGCGCTGGCTCAATACATCGAAGATCCGGAAGAAGTTTACTTCGTTAAATCCCCCAAATCCTTCCTCGGGGCGACCGGTTTAAAACCTCAGCAAATCGCCCTGTTTGAAGATCTGGTCTGCGCCATGATGTTCCACATCAAACGTCAGGCGGAATCTGCCGTACAAACCGAAATCAGCCAGACCGTCATTGGCCGTCCAGTTAACTTCCAGGGCTCTGGCGGCGAAGACGCTAACCGTCAGGCCGAAGGCATTTTACTGCGCGCCGCACAGCGTGCCGGTTTCCGCGATATCGCTTTCCAATTTGAACCGGTGGCCGCCGGTCTGGACTTTGAGGCGACGCTGACCGAAGAAAAAACCGTGCTGGTCGTCGATATCGGCGGCGGAACCACCGACTGTTCGGTGTTACTGATGGGACCAAACTGGCAGGGCATGGCGGATCGTCAGCAAAGCCTGCTGGGTCACAGCGGCTGTCGAGTTGGTGGTAACGATCTGGACATCATGCTGGCGTTTAAACAGTTAATGCCGCTGTTTGGTATGGGTAGCGAAACCGAAAAAGGCATCGCAATGCCTTCATTGCCTTACTGGAATGCGGTAGCCACCAACGATGTTCCGGCGCAGAGCGATTTCTACAGCACGGCCAACGGCCGTTTCCTGCGTGATTTGATTCGCGATGCGGCTAACCCGCAACAGGTAGAAATGCTGTTGAAAGTCTACCAACAGCGTTTGAGTTACCGTTTGGTAAGAGCGGCAGAAGAGAGCAAAATTGCGCTGTCTCAGCACGAGCAGATCGCCACGGCGCTGGACTTCGTCAAACCTGAGTTGGGGCAAATGATCAGTCAGCAGCAATTGGCCGATGCCATCACTCAGCCGTTGCAACGCATTCAGGAACAAGTCAACCTGGCGCTGTCCACCAGCAACGTCAAGCCAGACGTGATCTACCTGACCGGCGGCAGCGCCCGTTCACCACTGTTACGCAGCGCACTACAGCAACAGTTACCGGGCATTCCGCTGGTTGGGGGCAATGATTTTGGCTCCGTTACCGCTGGTCTGGCACGCTGGGCGCAAACGCTGTATCGTTAAAAATAGTGAATGTGTTGAGGCAGGATGCACCGGTTAACTAACGGTTATTTCCTGCCTCATTGACACCTATCCGCAGCCTTCTTCCTTTCCGTGACTCATTGACACAATGGCTTTTTTCCGCGCCGCCATCCTTTAAAATGCCGTATTTTTTACAAAACAGAACGTTACCCAGACAAAACTGAAAAGAATCAGCTTTCTATTCCATATTTCCTTCATTATTCTCCGTGAAAAGACAGCTAAACTAATAAAATATAAGTTATCTGGCTAACGCCTATTACGGATCGTCTCCACGTAAAATCACAAGCATAAAAGAGAATCCTTCGCCACTATGAATGCCAAACCTATACGCACTTCCCGCTCGGTAATTCTGGCAGATCTGGTGGCCGTCGTGATTATCGCCATTACCGTCTGGCGCCACTTCACACCGGCGGCCAAGCAAGCGGTACCAAAGAGCCGGGAGCCAGCCTGTTTTTAGCCGCAGCACAGGATATCCGCATTGGCGGCAGGCAATCTAACGCCAGTAACCACGACACTTTACAGGTGGGCGTTCTGAGCGCTTGGCGCATCTGGGGAGCCAAAATTCGCGCCGCATTTGCCAAACCGCCAGAGCTGGCGGACGTTAACGCCGCTCAACAACACAAAGGTGCCAAGCTGGGGCTGACTGTCGATCGTGAAAGGCTGGCGCGCTTGGGCACCCGCGTTTCCGATGCCAATACATTGCTAAATAACGCTTTTGGGCAACGACAGATCTCCACTATTTATCATTATCAGCCGTTAAATCAATACAAAGTCGTGATGGAAGTCGCCCGGCAATATACGCAGGACGTCAGTTCGCTGGATAAAATGAAAGTTACGTCCATCCACTGACAATTCTGTCCACGTTACCTTCCGCTGGCGTCGGCGCGTTGTTGGCTTTGGCGGTGCTTGACGCGCCTTTCAGTATGAAAGCCCTGATCGGTATTATGTTGCTGATTGGCATAGTGAAAAATAACGCCATCATGATGGTGGAGTTGGCTTTGGCAGCGCAGCGAAACGGCAATCTCAATGCCAGAGAGGCTATCTTTCAGGCCAGTTTGCTACGTTTCCGCCCGATTATGATGACCGTGCTGATGGCGCTATTTGGCGTCTTGCCCTTGGTTCTAGGCTGCGGCGACGACGCGAAACTGCGCCCCTCCTTGGGGATGAGCATCGTTAGCGGCCTGATTATGCGCCAACTTTTGACGCTTTATACTACACCGGCGGTTTACCTGTGTTTCGATCGCCTGTGCAGCCGTTTTAGCCGTCAGCCCCTACAGAGGATTGAGTAATATGTCCCCAGAAACGCTAACGCCGCTTCGGTCCACGTCGGTTCGCTGGCAGTTGTGGATCGTCGCCTTTGGCTTTTTCATGCAGGCGCTGGATACCACTATCGTCAACACTGCGTTGCCGTCAATGGCCGCCAGTCTGGGGGAAAACCCGCTGCGTATGCAGTCGGTGGTTGTTTCTTATGTGCTGACCGTGGCAGTTATGCTCCCTGCCAGCGGCTGGCTGGCGGATCGAGTTGGCGTGAAGTGGGTGTTTTTCTCCGCGATTATCCTGTTCACCATTGGCTCACTGATGTGCGCTCGATCCGCGTCCCTGAATGAGCTAGTTTTCTCCCGCGTCATTCAAGGTATCGGCGGCGCGATGATGGTGCCAGTTGGTCGTTTAACCGTGATGAAAATCGTTCCACGCGAACAATATATGGCGGCGATGGCCTTTGTGACTCTGCCTGGACAGGTTGGCCCGCTGATGGGGCCAGCGCTCGGCGGTTTTCTGGTGGAGTACGCCAGTTGGCATTGGATTTTCCTGATTAATTTGCCGGTTGGATTGATAGGCGCCATTGCCACTCTGATGTTAATGCCTAATTACACCATGCAAACTCGCCGGTTTGATATCAGCGGTTTTTTGATGTTGGCAGTCGGTATGGCTACGTTGACACTGGCGCTCGACGGCCATAAAGGACTTGGCCTGCACCCCGCCGCCATTGTTGGATTAATTATTTGCGGGCTGCTGGCGCTGCTGGGCTATGGGTGGCACGCCAAAGGTAATCCTTCAGCCCTATTCTCGCTGCGATTGTTCAAGAATAAAGTTTACACTTTAGGGCTAATTGGCAGTATGACGGGGCGTATCGGCAGTGGAATGCTGCCTTTTATGACGCCGATTTTCCTACAGATTGGTCTGGGTTTTACTCCGTTCCACGCTGGTCTGATGATGATTCCCATGATTATTGGTAGCATGGGAATTAAACGAATTATCGTGCAAGTGGTTAACCGCTTCGGCTATCGTCAGGTATTGGTCAGTGCCACTCTGCTACTGGCGGTGGTTAGCCTGAGCTTCCCGTTAGTCGCTCTGATGGGCTGGCTATGGCTGCTGCCAGTGGTTTTATTCTTTCAGGGAATGCTCAACGCTTTGCGGTTTTCTACTATGAATACGCTAACCCTGAAAGACTTGCCCGACAGGCTGGCAAGCAGTGGAAACAGTCTGTTATCCATGGTCATGCAGTTGGCTATGAGTATGGGCGTTAGCATCGCCGGGATCGTTCTCGGTATGTTTGCCCACAATCAGGTCGTCACTAACTCACCGGCGACCCACAGCGCCTTCCTTTACAGCTATCTCTGCATGGCGATTGTCATTGCCTTACCGGCGTTAATCTTTGCCAAAGTACCGCAGGATATTCGTAAAAACCGCACTCTGGATACAACAGGCCAGAAATGAGGACAGCATGAGAATTGGCATTACCAGTAAGTTATTTATGGCGATTTTCGCCACCTGTATGTTGGTGTTAATCACCATGCATTGGGGAATGCGTGCTAGCTTTGAGCGCGGTTTTATCGATTATATCAAGCACAGCAATGAGCAACGTATCGCCATGCTGGGTGACGCATTGGAAGAACAATACAAGCACTACGGCAATTGGAATTTCCTGCGTAATAACGATCGTGTGGTGTATCAAATCATGCGATCCTTCGAGCAAAACAGCGATAATAGCCATAATCTTCCGCCACGCGGCTGGCGCACCCAGTTTTGGGTAGTAGACAGTCACTTTAAGCTGTTGGTTGGCCACACCGGAGCAGTGCCTAAAGAGGGTTCACGCCTCCCCATAAAATATGACGATCAGATCGTCGGCTGGGTGATCGCCACCCCCTCGGAAAAACTCACTCGCGATGCCGATATCAATTTTGACCTGCAACAACGCCGTACCAGTTGGATGATTGTCGCCCTCTCCACTTTGCTAGCCGCCGCCGTAACCTGGCTACTTTCGCGGGGGATGCTGGCTCCGGTAAAACGTTTGGTGGAAGGCACCCATCGACTGGCTGCCGGGGATTTCAGCACCAGAGTAGCCGTCAGTAGCCGCGATGAACTGGGAAGACTGGCACAAGATTTCAATCAGTTAGCCAGCTCGCTGGAAAAAAATGAGCAAATGCGCCGCGACTTTATGGCCGACGTCTCTCACGAATTACGGACGCCGTTGGCCGTGCTACGCGGCGAGCTGGAAGCCTTACAGGACGGCGTTCGCCAACCTACGCCGGAATCACTCAGTTCCTTGCAAGCCGAAGTGGCGATGTTAACCAAACTAGTCAACGATTTGCATCAGCTTTCCATGTCCGATCGCGGGGCACTGGCTTACCGTAAAACTCAGCTGGATTTGGTGCATTTATTGCAGGTAGCGCTCGCCAGTTTCCGAAGTCGCATCGAGGAAAAACGGCTGACGGTAACAACTCACTTACCCGGACAGGCCATGATATTCGGCGACCCGGATCGCCTCACCCAGCTATTCCATAATCTGATGGAAAACAGCCTGCTCTATACCAACAACGGTGGGCAACTGAATATCAGCATGAGTCTCGATGACAATGCCCTCACGCTGTGCTGGCAAGACAGCAAACCCGGTATCAGCGACGAACAGCTACAGCGGATCTTTGAACGCTTTTATCGCGCGGAAACCTCACGTAACCGAGCGAGTGGCGGATCGGGGCTGGGTCTGGCCATTTGTCATAATATCGTCGAAGCCCACGGCGGAAAAATCGCCGCCGAACATTCACTTTTGGGCGGCGTATTGATTAAGGTAGACTTTCCGTTGTCACATTCACCAGGAAAATAAATATCCATGAATGAAGCTATTTTCGCCCCAGGCCAACATGGCCCGGTACTGATCGTTGAAGACGAGCCTAAGCTTGGGCAACTGTTGGTGGATTATCTACAGGCCGCGGGTTACCAGACCCGATGGGTGACCAATGGTGCTGAAGTCGTCGCCTCGGTACGGCAAGCTCCGCCAGCGATTATCCTGTTGGATTTGATGCTGCCCGGCAGCGACGGTATCAGTATCTGTCGCGAAATACGTCGTTTTTCCGATGTACCTATCGTGATGGTCACAGCGAAAACTGAGGAAATCGATCGTTTACTCGGGCTGGAAATCGGCGCTGACGATTATATCTGCAAGCCGTATAGCCCGCGTGAAGTGGTGGCTCGGGTGAAAACTATTTTGCGCCGCTGCTATAGCCCGCGAGAAATGCCCAGTGACATGGCACCGCTACAAATTGATGAGTCACGCTTCCACGCCAGCTATCAGGGTCACACCCTGGATCTCACTCCAGCAGAGTTTCGTTTACTCAAGATTCTGGCAATGCAGCCGGGGCACGTATTTTCCCGTGAACAACTGCTGAATAATCTGTATGACGACTACCGGGTCGTGACCGATCGTACCATCGACAGTCATATTAAAAATCTGCGACGAAAACTGGAGTCCTTCGATGAAGAAAAGCCCTTTATCCGCGCAGTATATGGAATGGGCTACCGCTGGGAGGCTGAAATGGGTCGTTTGCTCTAATGTATTTTATGCCAAAGGTGCGTTATGTTGGCTGAGTCAGGTACGCGAATCTCCATTATGGATAGCGTTGACTACACTGATTAGGAGACTACTCAACCAACAGGAGAAACACTATGGCCATCGGCTACTATGAGCTTAAAAAAGCGAAGAACGGTCAATATTATTTCAATCTGAAAGCCGGCAATAATGAAGTTATTCTCTCCAGCGAGATGTACGCCAGTAAAGCATCCGCTGAAAATGGTATCGCATCAGTCCAAAGCAATTCTCCCCTGGAAGCTCAATACGAATTAAAGCACAACGTTAAAAATGAACCTTACTTTGTGCTGAAAGCCAAGAATCATCAAGTTATCGGCGTCAGCGAATCTTATAGTTCTGAAGCCGCAGCTAAAAATGGCATTGCCTCTGTAACGAAAAACGGCCCCACCACCACCATTAAAGACCTGACGCTGTAGATTAATTTGTACCCTACTAACGACTGCGCGGCAGTAACAGGCCGCGCTCTTCTTGGCTATTTTGATCCAGATCATTTAAACCCTACAAAAATTGTGCAAGGGCTGATTTTCCGCTTTTCTGGCGCTACAATCATCGGCTTTTGCCACTCCCCAGGGCGTGGTTCTGACTTGAACTCAGACTGAGAATCTCCCATGTTTATACCTGAATTACTGTCTCCAGCCGGTACGCTGAAGAATATGCGCTACGCTTTCGCTTACGGTGCCGATGCCGTGTATGCCGGTCAACCTCGCTACAGCCTACGCGTTCGCAATAATGAATTTAATCATGAAAATCTGGCTTTAGGGATTCAGGAAGCCCATGCTTTAGGCAAGCGCTTCTACGTTGTGGTGAATATCGCCCCACATAACTCAAAGCTAAAAACCTTCCTACGCGACCTGAAACCAGTGATCGATATGGGGCCGGACGCGCTGATTATGTCCGATCCCGGCCTGATCATGATGGTGCGCGAAGCTTTCCCACAGATGGATATTCATCTGTCGGTGCAGGCCAACGCAGTTAACTGGGCGACGGTGAAATTCTGGCAGCAAATGGGGCTGACTCGGGTGATTTTATCCCGCGAGCTATCTCTGGAAGAAATTGCTGAAATCCGCGAACAAGTGCCAGAAATGGAGCTGGAAGTCTTCGTCCATGGCGCACTGTGCATGGCCTATTCCGGCCGTTGCCTGCTCTCCGGCTATATCAATAAGCGTGATCCGAATCAGGGCACCTGTACCAATGCGTGTCGCTGGGAATATAAAGTTGAAGAAGGCAAACAGGACGATATCGGCAATATCGTGCATATTCACCAGCCAATTCCGGTGAAAAATGTCGAACCAACGCTGGGTATCGGCGCACCGACCGATAAAGTCTTTATGATTGAGGAAGCCATGCGTCCGGGGGAATACATGACCGCCTCAGAAGATGAGCACGGCACCTATATCATGAATTCCAAAGACTTACGGGCAATCCAGCACGTAGAGCGTTTGACTCAGCTTGGCGTTCACTCGTTGAAAATTGAAGGCCGTACCAAGTCCTTCTACTATTGCGCTCGCACCGCTCAGGTTTACCGCCGCGCTATCGATGATGCAGTTGCCGGAAAACCTTTCGATCCTTCGCTGCTCACCACGCTAGAAGGCTTGGCACACCGCGGTTATACCGAAGGATTCCTGCGTCGCCACGTCCATGAAGACCAACAAACCTATGACTACGGCTACTCAGTTTCCGAGCGGCAGCAGTTTGTTGGAGAATTTACCGGCGACCGGCGGGATGGGCTGGCGGAAGTGGTGGTTAAAAATAAATTCTCCGTCGGAGATAGCGTCGAATTAATGACCCCAACCGGCAATATTCAGTTTACGCTGGAAAGCATGCTGGATAAAAAAGGCCAGGCTGCTGAGGTTGCTCCGGGAAATGGACATATCATGTATTTGCCCATTCCCGAAGAAATCGATGTGGAATATGCACTGCTAATCCGTAATCTGGATGGAACTAATACGCGTAATCCGCATGAAAAACAGTAGTATTTAGACTTAATATCTAATGCCACTCAATGAGTGGCATTTTTGACAAATATTAGAAATAGATCACATCTATTATAATGTCTGCAAGGTACTATAGCTCGAGTACAATAAAGAACTAAAATAGTTAGACAGCAAGACTAGGAACCACCTCCTTGGCTGGCCCAATCTCCCTTGGGCCGGCCTTTTCTTTTTAATTTCTTAACCAATTGAATTTTAAGTTATTTTTCACCACTAAATAATTAACCTAACGCGTTAAAATAATCGCTAATAACCCAATAAATTTCACTTAATTTATTAACCCGAATTAACGTAATAATACTCCGAATCCAGTTTAATTCTAATCCAGAATAACTCTACGCTATCCCCTATTTATAGGAATCAACCTACCCGATCTTACTTTTTATTTTCTGCGATTTTACTCAAATATTCTGATAGTCAGAGCAAAGCGTTATGGTTTACTGTTAGTGATATAACCTACCACCTCCGGAGCATGTTATGACTCAAACGCCACCCAGCCTTCTTATTCTCAACGGTAAAGAAGGCGGAAATCCAGAAGTGCGTAATGCAGTAAAAAACGTGCGAGATGAGGGATTAACCCTACATGTGCGTACCACCTGGGAACAGGGAGATGCCGCCCGTTATGTTAACGAGGCTATCGCACTGGGGGTCGATACCGTGATTGCCGGCGGTGGAGATGGCACCATCAATGAAGTCGCGGCAGCGTTAGCGGCTTTACCACCTGGCCATACGCTTCCCAGCCTGGGCATTTTGCCTCTCGGTACGGCTAACGACTTCGCCACCGCCTGTAGTATTCCTCTGCAAATCGATAATGCCTTGCAGCTGGCGATAAAAGGCCGCGCCGTTCCTATTGATATCGCTAAAGTTAATGACGACCGTTATTTTATCAATATGGCAACCGGGGGATTTGGCGCACGCATTACTACCGAAACGCCTGCGATGCTGAAATCGGCGTTGGGCGGTGCCTCATACTTTGTCCACGGTTTAATGCGTATGGACACATTAAAAGCCGATCAATGCGAGATCCGCGGCCCGGATTTTCATTGGTCTGGTGAAGCGCTGGTGATCGGAATTGGGAACGGTAAGCAGGCCGGAGGCGGGCAAGAACTTTGTCCGAACGCATTGATTAATGACGGCTTACTACAGCTGCGACTGCTTACGGCCACCGAACTTCTGCCCGCACTGCTGACCAGCCTGTTCAGCGGCGAAGAAAACAAAAATGTCATCGACGCCACGCTACCCTGGCTGGAAATCAGCGCACCCCATGACATCAGATTCAATCTGGATGGCGAACCCCTGTCTGGTAGCCAGTTCCGAATTGAAGTGATGCCTGCGGCACTCTTATGTCGTCTACCGCCAAACTGCGCATTATTAGGCTGATTCTTTCCTTATTGGATTGGGGCGAACATCTGCGCCCCAAGACTTCCCTCCCTGTATCCAGATCTGACGCTTGGTTTCTACGGTGATCAAGGCGTGATTAAAATTAATCAATTCCTAACATACAATCCGCTGAACGCTGCAAGGATCGACCGAGAGACATGGATCCTATTCCGTGCGGCCACCTCTGGCGGCACCAAGATATTTATACAGCGTAGGCTTAGAGATCCCCATCATCTGGCAAATCTGCGCCACGGTATAATTTTTCTCATCATAAAGTTTTACCGCCAAATCCTGTTTATCCTGACTCAGCGCTTTTGGTCTGCCGCCATTACGGCCCCGGGCGCGCGCAGCCCTTAATCCTGCCTGATTCCTTTCCTTGATCACATTACGTTCAAATTTAGCCAGAGCGCCAAAAAGTCGAAAAATAAGCTCCCCCGAGCTGGTCGAGGTATCAATACCATCTTCAATACTTTTTAGCGCGATGCCTTTTGTTTCCAATAATGCCATCATTCCAATCAGATCTTTAAGTGAACGACTCAGACGATCTAATCGCCACACTACGAGTGTATCGCCAGCACGAACAAAGTTTAGTGCTTGTTGTAAACCGGGCCGTTCCACTTTTGCTCCGTTGAAATGGTCTTCAAATAACCTTTCGCACCCTACCTGATTTAAAAAATCGCGTTGTAAATTCAATTTTTCATCATCCGCAGAGACACGGGCATATCCAACCAACATGGATTGGTCCTCTTTAAGTTAAATTACACGTTAAATAATTAATTTATCACCGTAGATATTTTTACCTAGTATATTAACCATATATTATTCATTTACTAATTTATCAGGATACTAATTAATCGTAAATAAGATAAAGATTAATACGTGATATCTAACAAGTTAAAGATTGTCTCAAGTCATAAGAATAGCGATTCATTAGCATCAACAGACTTCCGCCCATTTACTTAAATGATGAACTCGACTTAAATCAAATAATGGGTGTCCACCACGCCTATTCTGAAAATAAAATCATTTAAAACATAAGGTTAGTTTCTTAAGACATAATAATTAGAGTTTGATTATCTCACTGTGACAATAAAATAAATTTGTGCTATTTATTTTCCGCATTCATTTTCAGATGAATATGACAAATTGGCATTTATCCAGTAGGGAAAAGTAAGATGGACAGCATTAAGCAGAATAACGGAAACTGTGTTTACTCCCCAGCAACATTAGGACAAAAAGAAGTTTGGCTGATACAGCAATTATCGCCAGACCTACCCTTTAATATTTCCGAATATGCGGAAATTACTGGAAATTTAAACATCTCTGTTTTCGAAACAGCACTCCGTGGCATTGTTGCAGAAACCCCTGCGATGAAAAGCCGCTTCAAGGCCATCGACGGCGAGTTATATCAATATGTAGATAACACTCTTGACACAAATTTACATATAATTGATAAAACTGATAATTTGGATGAAAGCTTCGATTTGGACGCCTGGATACAGGCTGATATCACTACTTTGATTTCGCCAGAAGATGAAAACCTACTCAACTTTTCATTGATTTGTTTACCGCAAAATAAATTTATTTACTATCAGCGCTGCCACCATATCCTTATGGATGGTCGGAGTCTGGGTCTCATCTCAAAACGCATTAGCGACCGATATGATGAATTAATCTCTGGAAAAGAACCGGAGACTATTATTCCTGACGAACCAGACTTGCTGGCTAGAAAAGATATTGAATATCTACAGTCAAAACGCTTCACTCTGGATAAAGCCTATTGGGATACTTTCTTGCAGAAGGCTAGCAATGCTAACCGTCTTTCATTCCTTAGTCACAGTCCTAACGATCGGAGTATATTAAAAGAAGAACAATATATCGACGAGTCTGTTAATAAATCGATAGAGATCATTGCAGAGAAAAATAATCTAAGGCCAACGCATATTTATATTGCGGCCGTCGCTGCTCACTTCTATACCTTGACCGGAGTTAAAGAACTCAGTTTCAGTTTCCCGGTAACAGGCATTGGTAAAGAATCCAAAAACCTGATAGGAATGACATCGAATACTTTACCGCTGGAAGTTACAGTAACTCCCACAGATAATATTCTGGATATTGCCAGAAACATGAATAAGCAGCTGACAAAGATATTAAAACATCAGCGCTATCGTGGAGAAAATATATTACGAAAAAACAAGCAGGAATTCAGTTTCGGCCCAGCAATTAATCTGATGCTATTTGATCGCGGTACGCCCTTCCAACACTGCGAGACCAAATGGATAAAAGCAAAAGGCTCCCAAACCCACGGCTTTTCTGTCGTATTCGACGATAAAGGTTACGGTAAAGGGCTATCCATCAGCTTTTACGGAAGTGACAGGCTGCACAGCCTGGAAGATATATTCGACCACCACCGTCGATTCAGCGTTATCCTCGAGCAGCTGGCGGCCAATCCACAAAATTCCATTGGGCAAGTCGATCGTCAAATCATGGAAGCGCGGGCCAATTCCCCTCGCAGAACGCTGTTTGAAAACATGCGAAACCCACTGTCCGCCGCCGTTATTAACTGGCAGGTACAGGATGCACAGCAAATCGCCAATCTGGCACTGGCGTTATCAGAAAAGGCAGGTGTACCGCCCGCGATAACTAAGTTAAAAATATTAATTAACAATGAATTACTCATCGTTAATCAGGTTGAAACCTTACCAGAAAAAACATTATTCGCCCCAGGCACGCTGGTGCGTCTGGATAGCATAAATGATGGCTGGCAGGTAACGACCACTACTACGGATATCAGAATTAGCGCTTTCAGCAAGCTGGACGGCACCCCGGTTCCCGCTACGGCCTTAGCCGAACAAGGTCATCTGACCGCTGGCGATCGGCTACCGATTCTGAGCCAACAGCAATCCGAAGCGCTATCTACCGAACTGGCCACTTTGGCTACGCATGAGCCTTTCTGGCTGGAAAAACTTCAAAGATTCAACCCGGTAGATTTCCCTTATTCTCTTGATAAGACCGAAGGAGGCAGCAGATTAGCCGTTGGGGAATGGCAATATTCCGAGTTACCAAACTCCGGCGATAACTCCTGGTTGAAAATTATCGGTCTGTTTGCCGCTTACCTGCATAGCCTTTCTGGCGAACATAGTTTCCAGCTTGGCTATCACGCCTTCCGTCAGGGCGAAGATATCTGTTCTCAACTCTCCTCACCTTGGGTTCCGATGGATGTAGCTGATATCTGTGATCAATTATCCTTGGTTGATTTTACAGAAAATCTTAATAAAGAAATAAAGCGAGTCAATCAGGCTCAAAGCTATGCGACAGATATCGTACTGCGCCATGAAACCTTGAAGAGAAATACCAAACTATTACAGAACAAACCTTTATATGCATTAGCAGTGGCCATTACCGATGGCGACATTCTTATTCACTCTAGGATAAATCCCGACAGTTTCCCGCTACTAACATTACAAATCAATGCCTTAAACGGTCAATTCCGCTGGATTTATAATGCCGCCTATTTAGCTGAAAACCGAATCACTCAAATTAATAGTCATCTATTAAAAGGATTAAAAAATAGCGTCGAAATTGGGAACCTTCCCTGCTCTATTGGCAATATTAATTTTATTCCTAAAGCCGAAGAATTACTGCTACTGGAGACACTGAATCACAGGGAATGCGACTTTAACAACCACAGCTGTATTCACCAGGTATTTGAACAACAGGTGCAAAAAACGCCCGATGCCATCGCAATTTGTCACGGCGAACGGCAGTTAACTTATCTGGAGTTTGATAGGCTGGCTAACCGCATTGCCCACCATTTAATTGGTTTAGGCATTCAGGCAGATATGCGTGTTGCCCTGTGCATGGAGCGTAGTTGCTTACAAATAGCGGCGCTATTCGGGATTCTGAAATCAGGCGGCTGTTACGTTCCTCTCGACCCCGCCTACCCTAGCGAACGTTTAAAAGATGTGCTTCATGACGCCGAACCCGCAGTGCTGTTGGTTGACTCATTGGGTCAGGAAATATTAGCCGGTAGCAGTGATGTCCGTACCTATGACGTGGATGCCTTACTTGCCATAGATACACCGGATACGCCACTGCAGTTACCTCAGCTTTCGGTTAATCAACTGGCCTATGTGATATTTACCTCTGGTTCCACCGGCCGACCAAAGGGCGTGATGGTCGAACACGCGCAGGTTATGAACCTGTATTACGCGTTAAACGAGGAAATTTTCCACTATTACCCTAAACAATCAAGGGTTTGCCTCAACTCCAGCATCTCCTTTGATGCTTCATTACAAAGCCTGCTCAGCCTGCTGAGTGGCCACCAGCTCCATATCGTTCCGCAAGATGTTCGCGTTGATGGAGCCCGGTTAGTGCAATTTCTTAAAGACAATGCCATTGACGTGTTCGACTGCACGCCAACCCAATTGGAAATGTTATTACTCTCCGATTTGCCTAATCAGGTGGAAAAACTGATTCTGTTAATCGGCGGGGAAGCCTTGTCTCCTCAGACCTGGAGGCGTCTGTCAGCGTTAAATCACTTTACCGCGTTCAATGTGTACGGCCCAACCGAATGCACGGTTGACGCTACCGTGGCACTGATTGACGCTTCCCATTCACTGCCAACCATTGGCCGACCTATTGCCAATTCAGCCATTTATTTGCTGAATAATCAGTTAAAACCCGTGCCTTTCGGTGCCGTGGGACAAATGTATATCAGCGGCGATGGCGTGACCCGTGGCTATCTAAATCAACCTGCGCTAACCGAAGAACGCTATAGCGCCGATCCTTTCATTGCGAAAAATCAGCGTATGTATCGTACCGGCGATTTGGCTCGTTATTTTGCCGACGGCACTCTGGAATATTTAGGTCGTGACGATCAGCAGGTGAAAATCAACGGCTATCGTATTGAGCCTGGCGAGATCGAAGAGAAATTATTGAGCCACCCCCAGGTTAATGAAGCCGTGGTTATTGCCTATAAAAATGCATCAGGGGAAAAGCAACTCGTTAGCTATCTGGTACTGGCGGGAAATACTGAAACGGAAGAGCTGCCACGCCATCTGCGGGATTTCCTGAGCCCGTTATTGCCGGAATTCATGCTGCCTATCGCCTATGTTTCCGTTGATCATTTACCGTTGACGCCTAACGGAAAAATCGATCGCAAGCAGCTGCCTGCCCCCGATTTTAATGCCTATGTGCACGAATCCTATGAGGCTCCTCAAGGAGACACCGAGCAGGAATTACATGAAATATGGGGAGAAGTGCTCTGTCAGGAGAGAATTGGGCGCAATGACAGTTTCTTTGCTATTGGCGGGGATTCGCTGCTGGCAATGAAGCTCTTAAGTAAGATGCAATCCCGCTGGCAGAGCAAAATCACCATGGGGGCGTTTTTTGCCCAGCCAACGCTTGCTCAATTGGCGTTATTAGTTGCTCAGGCCAAGCAACAAACGGCCACACAAATTGCACGAATTGATGCTAATGCGCGGATTCCACTGTCATTCCCGCAAAACCGACTGTGGTTTATTGAGCAACTAGGGAACAACGATGAGAACTATAACGTTCCGTTATTGTTGAAAATGAATGGTAAACTTAACGCCCAACTTCTACAGCGTTGCCTTAACCACTTGCTGGATCGTCATGATGCATTGCGGTCGGTTTTCCACGCGGAAAACGGGGTCGGCTACGTTCAACTGCTGCCGGTTGGCACACAAGCGCCACTGCAAGAGTATGATTTCGCTGCGTCATCTCATGCCGATGAGGATTTCTGGCAACTGTATCAGCATGAAATCGCCCATAAATTTGATATCGCCCACGGCCCGTTGATCCGCGCCAGTCTGGCTCATACCGCCGCCAGTGAGCATTATTTGCTGTTGATTATCCACCATATCGTCACCGATGGCTGGTCAATGGAGATTTTGGCACGCGAACTGGGGGTGCTTTACTCAGCCTGGTCTCAAGGCGAAACCAACCCATTACCGGCATTACCACTGCAATATCCTGATTATGCGCAGTGGCAACAACAGTGGCTGGATAGCCCGGAGTGGCATGCCCACGGCCAATTTTGGCTGCAAAAATTGCAGGGCATACCAGAACGCATGACTTTACCGTCCGATCGCGAGCGACCGGCTCAGCAGTCTTTCCTCGGTGCGGCGGTTCCCATCGTTTTGGATCAACAGCTGTCGGACGATTTACGTCGTCTGAGCCAAAAACATCACACTACGCTATTCATGACATTAATGAGTGCATGGTCTGTCGTACTATCACGCCTTTCCGGGCAGCAAGATTTGGTGATCGGAACGCCAGTGGCAAACCGTCAGGCGGCAGAATGCGAAGCGCTGGTCGGTTTCTTCGTAAATACATTGGCGATGCGAATTAATCTTGCCGAAGCTCCTACTGTGGCAGAGCTTCTCGCACAGGTACGCGACTTCAGCCTCAGCGCGCAGGAACATCAGGAATTACCTTTTGATCAGGTCGTTGAATTACTTCAACCGCAGCGCAGCATGGATAAAACGCCGCTGTTCCAGGTGATGTTTGCTTGGGAAAACTTCGACGCCGTAGCCCCGGCGCTAACCGGTATGAATGTAGAATTGATCGATCCGCAGGTTACACGCGTAAAATTCGATCTCGAACTGAATTTAGGCACTCGCAATCGTTCGATCGTGGGTTCCCTGAACTACGCTACCGCGCTATTTGATCAGGCGACTATTGAACGCCATCAGCACTATCTGATCACCGTTCTGCGGGCGATGGTTCGTGACGATAACCTACAGGTCGATCGTATTCCGCTACTTTCCGATCGCGAATACAACCTACTGATCAATCAGTGGAATCAGACAGCGGAACCTTATCCGCTAGATGTTTGCGCCCATCAGTTATTTGAACTACAGGCACAGCGCCATCCCGAAGCGATTGCGCTCACCTATCAACAAACGTCCCTGACCTACGCCGAGCTAAATAATCTGGCTAACCATTTGGCCAATCACCTGCTTGCTCAGGGCGTTAAAGTGGAGGATAAGGTCGCAATTTGCAGCCATCGTACCCCAGAAATGATTATCGCTATGCTGGCAACACTCAAGGCCGGTGCGGCTTACCTGTCCATTCCGCCGGATACGGCACCAGAACGTCAGAATTTTATGCTAGAAGACGCCAAACCTGCGGCGATTGTGGCGCAAAGCGAGGGACAACATCGTTTCAGCGGCTGCAATATTCCACTGTGCCTGATGTCTGATATCACTCAAAACCATGGTGAAATCCCAAATCCGACGGTAGCCGTCAGTCCCGAAAATCTGGCCTATGTTATCTACACCTCCGGCTCCACCGGTAACCCGAAAGGCGTGATGGTCGAACACGGTAATCTGGTGCAATTGGTTAGCCCTTGGTGTGAACGTTGGGGTATTGGGCTGGGTGATAACGTCCTGCAATTCTGTAACCCTACCTTTGACGCCTCGGTATGCGAGATTTTCTCCGCACTGACTTCTGGTGCCAATCTGGTCTTACGCGACGATCAATGGCTGTCCGGCACCAAAACTTTCTGGCAGCTATGCGAACACTACAACATTAGTCGTATGGTTCTCCCTTACCAATTCCTGCGCCGTTTATCTGAAGAAAGTGACTATCCGTTGCCTCCATCGCTGCGAACCCTTTTCTTCGGCGGTGAGGCCGCCGCGCCGGAAATACTGCAACGCTGGCTGAGCCGTTATCCGGTTAAACCACAGTTAGTTAACAACTACGGCCCGACCGAAACTACGGTCGTTGCGACGGCTCACGTACCGACTTTAGGGGAGACGCAGCTGGATAGCATTGGTCGCCCTATTGCCAATAACCGGCTCTATGTGCTCGATCCGCACGGTGATCCGCTGCCGCAGGGAGCCATTGGCGAGCTGTATATCGGTGGGCCGGGCGTTACGCGCGGTTATTTGAATCTACCGGAAATGACCGCCGAACGTTTCCTACCCGATCCATTCAGTACGGTGAAAGGCGCACGTATGTATCGTACCGGCGATCTGGCCAGCTACCTGCCAGATGGACGCGTACAATTCCACGGGCGTAATGATCATCAGGTGAAAATCCGTGGTTTCCGTATCGAACTGGGCGAAATTGAAACCCAGCTCAATTCCCATCCGCAGGTGAAAGAAGCCGCAGTGCTGGCGCAGGACGACGGTAAAGGCAGCAAACGGCTGGTGGCCTATCTGGTAGCCGATACCGAACAGCCTCGTCCAGATATTGCAATATTGCGCAATCATTTGGCCGCGCTATTACCCGAATATATGGTTCCTGCGGCTTACGTTCTGTTGAACGAAATGCCGATTACGCCAAATGGAAAACTGGATCGCAAAGCCTTGCCTGCTCCGCAGGAAGACGCTTTTATTCATCGCGATTTTGAAGCACCACGGGCTGGCATTGAAACCACGTTAGCAGAAATTTGGCAAGGGTTGCTGGACGTAGAAAAAGTAGGACGAAACGACCATTTCTTCGAGTTAGGCGGGCATTCGCTACTGGCCGTTCGGGTCATTAGCCAGCTACAGCAATTGCTCAATATCAGCATTCCGCTGGCAGCGCTGTTCGATAACCCGCAGCTAAGCCAACTGGCAGAAGTCATCGACCGTGAAGGCCAAACAGGTGATACAACGCTGACTGCCATTATTGTTCCGGCTACGCGGGATAAACCGCTGCCACTGTCCTTCTCCCAGCAGCGCCTGTGGTTCTTGTCCCAGCTTAGCGACAGTGATTCCAACTATAACGTGCTGATGGCGTTAGCATTAAGCGGCGATGTGAATATCCCGGTATTGCAGCAAACGCTAAATATCTTATATGCACGTCATGAATCATTGCGAAGTAACTTTACTTCATCCGGACAGAATGAACCTGTGGTGAGACTTCGGGATAGTCAGTCAGGTATTCCTTTCGTTGAATATGATTGGCGCGAACAGGCAAATAGCGCAGAAAAAGTAGAGGAAATATACAGCCAGGAAGAGCGGAGAATATTCGATTTAGCGAAGGACTCGCTGGTACAAGCCAGTTGGCTGCGCCTGCGAGACAACCAGAGCATCCTGCTGTTAACGCTGCACCATATTATTACCGATGGTTGGTCAATGGAAATTCTGGTGCGCGAGCTGGGAGTGACTTACTCGGCGCTGTTACAACAACGCGCTAACCCACTGCCTCCGTTGCCAATTCAATATCCAGATTATGCGGTTTGGCAGCAGCAATGGCGCAATAGCCCGGTCTGGCATGAACAGGGGAAATTCTGGCAGCAACTGCTAACCGGTGCGCCAGAACGTCTGACGCTGCCAACCGACCGGCCGCGGCCGCCTCAGCAATCCTTTATCGGCGCCAGTCTGCCTATCGTACTCAGCAGCGAGCTTTCTGATGAGCTACGCCGCCTGAGTAACCGACACGGTACTTCTTTGTTTATGACGCTGCTCAGCGCTTGGTCGATCGTGCTGTCGCGTCTGTCCGGTCAGGATGATTTGGTAATAGGGACACCAGTGGCCAACCGTAACCAGGCTGAATGCGAGGGCGTCATTGGCTTCTTCGTCAACACGCTGGCGTTACGTATCAATCTATCCACGACCTCAAACGTTGCCGATCTGCTGGCACAGGTGCGGAAAACCACTCTCGACGCGCAGGAACATCAGGCTCTGCCGTTCGAGCAAGTGGTAGAAATCCTCCAACCACCGCGCAGCATGGATAAAACTCCGCTGTTCCAGGTGATGTTTGCTCTGGAAAATATCGACGATATCGCGGTTAACATGGTGGGATTGGACGTGAAGTTGCAGGAACCACCGGTCAGTCGGGTAAAATTCGATTTAGAGCTGAGTTTAGGGGAACGCAATAAAATCATCACCGGCTCGCTGAATTACGCCAGCGCCCTGTTTGATGAAGCCACTGTTCAGCGCCACCAGCAATATTTAATCGCGGTGCTGGAAGCAATGGTGAAAAACGACGCTCAGGTCATCGGTCAGATTGATTTGATTGCCGATCGAGAAAAGCAATTACTGCTGGAACAGTGGAATCAGACGGCGCAGTCCTATCCTGCCGACCTGTGTATCCATCATTTATTTGAGCAACATGCAGAGCGCAGCCCGGACGCTATAGCTTTAGTGAATAACGCCTATTCATTGAGTTACGGCGAATTAAATAATCGAGCCAATCACCTGGCTTATCTATTGATCGAACAAGGCGTCAAAGCGGAAGATCGGGTAGCGATCTGCGCCGATCGCAGCCCGGAAATGATCGTCGGCATTTTGGCGATCCTGAAGGCCGGCGGCGCTTATCTTTCTCTGCCACATGATATTGCTCCTGAACGACTGAAATTCATGCTGGAAGATGCCAAACCGGTAGCTATTCTGGCTGAACCGGCGACACTGCCGCTGTTTAAAGACTGCGGCGTTCCTCACGAATTACTGCCAGCAGTAAGCGCTCCATTACAGGAGACAGGGGTAAATCCGCAGCCGAGCCTGGCTCCACAGAATCTGGCCTACGTGATCTATACCTCTGGCTCAACCGGTAATCCGAAAGGCGTATTGGTCGAGCACGGCAATCTGGTGCAACAAATGGTGACCTGGTGCCGCCAATGGAATCTTGGCCCACAGGATAAGGTACTGCAATTCTGCAACACCACCTTTGACGTATCAGTGTCCGAGATATTCTCCGCGTTAACCTCTGGAGCCACTTTGGTGCTGCGGGACGATCAATGGCTGGCTGGTAGCAGCGATTTCTGGCAGCTGTGTGAGCAATATGGCATTAGCTATCTGGATATTCCGTATCAGTTCTGGCGCAAACTGTGCGAAGAAAGCCGCGGGCCGTTGCCGAACGCTCTACGGCTGATATGTATCAGCGGGGAAGCCGCCGCGCCGGAAATGCTGGAGCGCTGGCTCAAACGTTACCCTGAGAAACCTGAGCTGGTGAACTGCTATGGGCCAACGGAAACCACCATTACCGCGACCACTCACTCACCTAAATTGGGTATCAGCCAGATTGATTCCATTGGCCGTCCAACGGCGAATATTCGTATTTATCTGTTGGATAACCACGGCAATCTGGTGCCGAGAGGCGTTATTGGCGAGGTGTATATCGGCGGGCCTGGCGTCACTCGCGGTTATCTGAACCTACCAGAAATGACCGCCGAGCGCTTCCTGCCCGATCCTTTCCGTTCGGTTGAAGGCGCTCGCATGTATCGCACCGGCGATCTGGCCAGCTATCTTGCAGACGGACGGCTACAGTTCCACGGCCGTAACGATCATCAGGTGAAAATTCGCGGATTCCGCATTGAATTGGGCGAAATCGAAACTAAGCTTAACGATCACCCCAATATCAGTGACGCCGCAGTGCTGGCGCTGGATGACAACAAAGGCAGCAAGCGGCTGGTCGCCTATCTGGTGGCTGATGCCAACTCGCCTGCGCCGGAGCCTATGGCTTTGCGCCACTACCTGCAAAGCCGTCTGCCGGATTACATGATTCCCGCCGCCTATGTGCTGCTGAATAGTATGCCGATCACGCCAAACGGTAAACTGGATCGCAAGGCTTTACCGGCTCCGCAGGAAAATGCCTTCCTGCATCAACCTTATGAAGCGCCGCTGGCCGGGCTGGAAACCACGATTGCCGAAATCTGGCAAAGCCTGCTGGACAGCGAAAAAGTCGGTCGCCACGATCACTTCTTTGAGCTGGGCGGGCACTCTTTACTGGCGGTTAGCGCGGTGAATCTGATCAATGCCGCTATCGATGATAAGGTCAGCGTCAGCGACATCTTTATTGCGCCAACGGTAAAACAATTGGCGAGCCGAATCACTCAGCAAGCTCGCGTCAGCGACGTGATTAACCTGCGTCAACAGGCGTTGTTACCGGAAGATATTCAGCCACAGTCGCAGTCTATCAATCAGGGAAATGCTATTTTCCTCACCGGTGCCACGGGCTTTGTGGGGCGTTTCCTGCTGCGAGAATTACTGGATAGTACCGACAGCAAAATTTACTGTCTGGTACGAGGTCATAACCAGCAGGATAGCCTGCAACGGTTGAGAAATATTCTTACCGAATGGTCGCTGTGGCGCAAAGGCGACGAGCAACGCATCATCACTATTCAAGGAGATATAAAAGCGCCGCGTTTGGGTATCGACGACCTGCTTTATCAACGCTTAGCGCAGGACGTGGGAGTTATTTTCCATTCGGCGGTAAGCATGAATCACCTTGAGTCATTTGAAATGGCGTATAAAGCCAACGTTGCAAGTCTGGTTGAACTGCTGCGTCTGACCACGCAGGGAAGTCGCAAAATTCTGAATTTCGCGTCGACTCTGAACGTATTCAGCCCGATTGGGCAGCAAGGCCATCGCGTGGTGAATGAGCAGTCATCAATTCAAGATGAGCAACACATTGCAGATCAAGGCTATGTGGCGAGTAAGTGGGTTGGCGAGGAAATCGTCAATCTGGCCGTCGCCCGTGGCATTGCCTGTAATATTTTCCGCCTGGGCCTGATTACCGCCGATTCAGAACTGGCGCGCTATGACGAGCTACAGGCATTTTACCGTCTGTTTAAGAGCAGCGTTCAGATGGGCATGGCCTTCGATGATGTCTACGGCGATATCCAGTTGACTCCGGTGGATTACACCGCGAAAGCTTTGGCGCATCTCGGTTCTAGCCATTATCCGACGGAGAATATCTTCCACCTTTCCGCCATGGAAGGAATGTCTCGACGTGAATTTATTGAGCAGTTAAATGCTCATTTGCCACAGCCGATGACCGTGGTTTCCCATCGTCAGTGGCTCCGCGAGGCGCATCGTCGCTATCAACAAGGGGAGATTTTACCTATCACCCCACTGATTCAGGACATGATGACGTCCAGCGATGAGGAATTGGATAACTTCTATCAATCTTTGCAGGAAACAACCATCGATTACGATAGCAGCCAGACGCTGAAGCGGTTAGAACGGGTTGAAATCACGCTGCCAACCGTCAATAGCGAATGGTATCGCTTATTTATCCATTCACTGCAGAAATAGTCAGTTCAATAGAGCGAAGCTAAACAAAACGGCGCTAAATGCGCCGTTTTATTTTTCCGCGTCAGAAAGGGCGTTTATTTCCAGTTGGGATCTTTCTCGAGCTGCGCCATCAATAAGTTTTTCATTCTTTCATCCGGCTGGCCTAACCATTGGTATGTGGCAAATTGACTCGGCGTTTCCAGGGCTTCTGGCTTATCTTCTACGCTAATCCGCACGCCCCAAGCCCGCTTTTTATCCTCGCTGAAAGCCACCAGCAAGAAATGGCTGGCGCAATCGTGAGGCTTACAAATATTACCAACCTGATATTTTTTACCTTCCCACTCGGCCCATTCTGGTGGCGCAGAGGTTCCGGCACCTTTACGCGCCCAGGCAGGCAAATTCTTCTGTCCTTTAATCATTTTTTGCCAGCTGCTTTTATACTGCGGCTGCTGAACTAACTCTGCCGTGGTCAACGTTTGCTGGGCAAAACTCCATGAACTCACGCTCAATAACGTCCCCAGTAAAAGACAATGGAGGGTTTTCTGTCCTTTCATTATCGCAATCCTTTTTATGTCATTTGATATTCAACAGTGGTTTCACCGCCCTGTTATTCAGTTCATAAGACCCGCGACGCAGGAAAAAGTTGATCCCCAGCACGAATTTCCACGCTAAATTCAGTTATTCAACAATCGGTATGACAACTTGAGTTAAGCTATGAACCAGATTATTGACCAAGAAGATCTGCCTCTATGCCTAGCCTCGAATTTTCTCAAAACATACCCAAATTGTATTATTCTGCGACGGATGCTCCGGCGCTAAAGACAGTCACCACCGACAAGATTCTACAAATGGTGGTCGATCTGGATGTCGCCAACTCAGAGGACGAACACTACGTCACCGGCTGGATGGGACTAAACAGCGTGATGGTGGTACGTAACTATCAGAATAAACGCGGCACCGCGAACGGTTTTGTGCTGAATAAAGGCAATAGGCATCGGCTGAGCGTGCAGTCTATCGAATTCCGTATTCCTAAAATGGTGCTCTGGATGACCTTCCGCCGCCGCCCGCGGACGATGGAATTGATTACCTACGAGGCGCTGGAAGGCGAGCTTAACGGCATGCAGCAATACCGCAATATTCTGGATAAAGCCTTGATCCAGCAGTTAGAGCAAGACTGGCGCGATCTGAACGATTATCTCGGTGAAGCCTGCTGGCAGTTGGAAAATGGTCGTCCGCTGTGGCAGCGGCTTCATCAGGAAATTACGCCGAAAGCCATCGACCAGGTTGCTGATTCCGCGGTGTTCTGCAGTAAAAACCGACAGATTGACGGCGAGTTCGGCGGGTTCTGGGCCGGAGATTATTTTTTCGCTATACGGCCAAAAAGTGATAAACATCCTCACGCGGCGGTGATGATTTCATGGCGAGAAAACGAACATGACATCGGCAGCTATGTATTTGATCAGAAAAAAGATCAGCAGGGTAATATCAGCCTATTACCCTGCATTCGCCCACGTAAAGGCGCAGAGCACTTTATTCTGAATCCTTTTGACGCCGTTCACTTACAGCGGGCGCTGGCGCTGTTCGCTCTCACCCGCCCATTCCTGATCGCCGAATAAACTGAGCGCCAGTCTGGCTGGGCTACCACCAACGATAAAAGTGGTGAACCGGCCCGATTCCTTGCCCAACCTCCAGCGTATCCGCCTGCTCCAACGCGCCTTGCAGATAAGATTTAGCAGCGGAGACCGTTGTCGCCCAGTTTTCCTGTGTTGGTCGTAGCGCCGCCAACGCCGCCGACAGCGTGCAGCCAGTGCCGTGCGTGTGGCGAGTGGCAATGCGGGGTAAACAGAAACGGAACTCGCCATTAGCCGTAAACAGCCAATCGGGGCTATCCCCACCGGTCAAATGTCCGCCTTTCATCAATACGCCCTGACAGCCCATAGCCAGTAATTCCCGCCCTTGAGCGCACATTTCCCATTCATTAGTCGCAGGCTGACAATCCAACAACGCCGCCGCTTCCGGCAGGTTTGGCGTAATCAGGGAAACCAGCGGCAACAATTGCTGACGCAGCGCCGCCACCGCCGCAGGCTCTAACAGCGGGTCGCCACTTTTGGCCAGCATCACGGTATCCAATACCACGAAATCCAGTGGGTATTGCCGTAACTTTTCTGCCACTATCTGAACGATATTTTCATTGGCCAACATACCCAATTTGGCGCTATCAATACGTACATCGCTCAGGACTGAATCCAATTGAGCGGCCACAAATGCGGGGTCTATCGCATAAACCGACTGCACGCCTCGCGTATTCTGCGCCACTAAAGCCGTTACCACGCTGGTTCCGTAAGCACCCAAAGCAGAAAAGGTTTTTAAATCAGCCTGAATACCCGCGCCGCCGCTAGGGTCAGTTCCGGCTATGGTTAATGCATTGAGACGTTTCATTGGCATATCTCCACGGAAAAGACGATCGATGGAGACAACAGATAAGCTGTGATAGCAGAAGCGAGTAAAACGGTAGGTCGAAGGTACATATTCCTCCCAACCGGCGGTCAAGAAGGCGGTACCCAGAGGATGCCGAGACTTCCCTACGCTGGCATAATCCAGATCAGGTAATACGGGTAAAATCTCAGCCACACAGTGAGTTAGCGCGGCACCCCGAGTCAGAACGACCATTATCAGCGGTTGATAAGATAAGATCAACTCTGGCTCAAGGGTGATAAGTCGCTACTCAGGGGGATAAAATGAACATTCGTGAATATCAGGAAGCCGATCGTCCCTTTTTACGAACGCTGTATCTGGCTTCCCGTCAGGCTGCCTTTAGCTGGATTAATCAGGAAAATTTCCGACTGGAAGACTTCGATAAAGCGGTATTGGGAGAAAAGATTTTGGTGGCGGTAGAGGACGGTAACCGGCTGGGCTTTGCTTCGGTTTTTCGGGAGGAAAACTTTCTGCATAACCTGTTTGTCGATCCGAGCAGCCAGGGTCTTGGCGTGGGAAAATTACTGCTACAGGCGGTACAGAGGGAATTGACCGCTACCGGGGTGTTAAAGTGTCTAGTCCGCAACCAGCGAGCGCTGGCGTTTTATCAGCAAAATGGCTGGCAGAAAATCGCCACCGGCAAAGGAGAAGATGGCGAATATATTTTGATGCATTGGGTAAAACCGAGCTAAAAATCATTTCGGCAATGGGTAATCGGACGCTTCGCTCCTTTCGCGTCAGATTACCCTATGCTCAGGCTAGTTTTCGCGTAATGCTTTCACATCGTCGGCTTTGATGTTCAACGTCGGCTGACCAAACTGTTGCAGCAAATAGTTACTGAGAGTCGCAACTTGTTCATCACTTAGGGTGTTGGCAAAACCCGGCATGAACACTTCACCGTCGTTAGTCTGGCGAGTCACCCCGTGCAAAATCACTTTGACCATATTATTCGGCGTCGTGGCTCCAACCACTGAGTTTCTCATCAGAGAAGGATAATAACCGTCCTTAACTCCCGCGCCGGTAAAACTGTGGCAACTAGCACAGTTCCCCAAATACAGCCGCGCGCCATCAGTGTAATCATCGGCGCTAAACGCCTTGCCGCGTAGCGAATCGACGCCGGTTGCCGGTTGCCCCCAGTCTGAGCGGCTCTTGGTTTCATCATCGAGATTCAGCGGTTTCAAAGTTCGTAAATAAACCGCCATCGCGTTAAGGTCGCTCTCTGTCAGGTGACGGGTACTGTTTTCAATCACTTCGGCCATTGGTCCGGCTGCCTGCGCTTTCCCGTCAACATGGCCGCTGCGCAGGTATTGAACCAACTGCTCCTGGCTCCAACTGCCAATCCCCGCATTAGGATCGGAAGTAATATTAAATGCCGTCCAGCCATTAATTTCAGCGCCACCGTAGGCTTTGCTGTCTTTCATTCCCATGGTGAAATTGCGCGGCGTATGGCATTCCCCGCAGTGCCCCAGCGCCTCGACAAAGTAGGCACCGCGATTCCACTCGGCGCTTTGATTATTATCAGGCTGGAAACGCTGCCCTTCAAAATTCACCCAATTCCAAAACCACAGTCCCCAACGCTGATTGAACGGGAATGGCATATCGTTTTCACGATTTGGCTGATGTACCGCAGGCAGGCTAAACAGATAGGCTTTTATCGCCCTAACGTCATCATCCGTTAGTAAAGTGTATGAAGTGTAAGGGAAAGCGGGATAGAGATTCTCACCATCTTTCCCTTTTCCCTCATGCAGCGCCCGAATAAACTCTTCGTCATTCCACTCCCCAATACCCGTCGCTTTATCCGGCGTAATATTCGGTGAATATAAGGTTCCCATCGGCGTTTTAAAGGCTAATCCTCCGGCAAAAGGCTTTCCCCCTTTGGTGGTATGGCAGGCTACGCAGTCTGCCGCCTGAGTCAGATATTCCCCTCGTTTAATCAGATCCGTACCTTCCGCTCCTTGCACCGTCGCGCTAAAGGCACCGCATAACGCCAGCCAGACCAGAGTTTGCTTTTTCATATCACACCTCGGCCTTTAACGTTTCGGCAATGCGTAAAGAGAGCGCAGCGATAGTCAGCGTACAGTTAACCGATCCCACGGTAGGCATCACGCTGCTACTGGCGATAAACAGGTTTTTATGATCGTGAGTACGGCAATCACTATCCACCACCGAGTCTTTTGGGTCGTTCCCCATAATAGTGGTGCCAGTAATGTGATTGTTGTTGGCGAAATCATTATGGAATACCACTTCGGTTCCGCCCATTAGCCGCGCCGCATCAGCATAGACCTGCTGGGTATGCAATGCACTTTTGCGCACATAGTCATCCATGGCGTAATAAAACTCGGGTTTAGGTATGCCGATGGCGTCTTTTTCCGTTAGGCTGGGAATAATGCGGTTTTCCATATGAGGCAAAATTTCGTGAAAACTGTCAAAACGCACGTAGCGAGCCGCCCGGTCGCGGATTTTTGCCTCCAACTGCGGCCCTAGCTGTAAATCCCCCTGCTTGAGCAAATTGATTGTCACTTCGTCCGTACGAGATAAATTCGATAAATGAATCTTTTTGGCCGCATACTCAGCACGGAAAGCGCCATCGCGGAACCCCACCATTGACGTCATTTCCTGCGGACCACGCCCCGGCCACAGCGCTTCATTAGCCAGGAAAGTCACGCCAATACCCGGATGGTCCATCAGATTTCGTCCCACACGGTCTGAACTATTGCCCACTCCGCGAGGATTTTTTTCACTGACGGACATCAGCATTATTTTCGGAATTTCTATGCCATTCGCAGCCAATACAAAGAATTTCCCTTCAGCCCGATGTTCCCCGCCCTGAGCGTCTTTAAACAAGGCTGCAGCAATTTCCTGCCGATCGTTCACTTCCAGCTTATAAACAACCGCCTGCGGACGAACAATTGCCCCCGCTCGTTCGGCTTTTTCAACGTGAGTAATCCCGTTATACATCGCGCCAATGGGGCAAATCGGCATACAGTTATTGTTACCGCAGCAGGTCGGCCTGCCATCATACGGACGACTATTTCGCGCCACCGGCTCGGTTACAACATAAAATCCATTCGCATTTAATACGGTTTTAATTCGCTGCTCGTTCCATGAAAGCGGCAATGGTTCCATCGGATAAGGCTGCGCGCGGGGCGATCCCAAATCTTCATTGTTCGGCCCCCAAACGCCCAGTTCCTGCTCAGCACGGAAATACCATTTTTCCAGCGCGGTATAGTCGATGGGCCAATCTAATCCCACGCCATACAGCGTTTTTAATTTGAAATCATTCGGTAAAAAACGCCAGGCCGAAGCGGCCCAGTGCCAGGTTGTCCCGCCAACAGCACGGATATATTGTACGTCGTAAGGGTGTTCCCCTTTTTGAATCAAGTAGTGATTATCAGGATTAAATTCGGGATGAGGTGCGTAAGGAGTAGAAGGATAAGCGGCCATGTTGTCTGATTTATCCGGCTGATTGCGGAAGTTCTCCACTATCTCCCAACGCGGTAAGCGCGGCCCCGCTTCTAGTATCAATACCGATTTCCCCGCTAGCGCCAGCTGATGCGCGACAAGCCCTCCCGCTACGCCGGACCCGATAACAATCACGTCAGCCTGCAAAGTATCAGCCATAAAAGTATTCTCCTGAATTATATGGCCACGTCAGGCTTGGCAGCCCAATAACCGGGTTGGTTAGGACAATAGGAGCGAATGACTAAAACATCAGACACGGCCTCAAACATCAGCGCATTCTCGTAGCTAATCACCGCCGCATTCGAGCCTTCCCCTATCACGCCCACATACCACGCCTGCAAGACCTGCCGGGCAATGCCCTGCTGTGCCTGCGACCAATTTTGTGGCTCACCAGCCGGAAGCGGTTGGAGTAAAGCCAGCTGTTGATCGAGCTGCGGCAGGCGCAGAATAAGTACCTGATAGATCCGCTGGCCGATATGGGGATTAAGTTGACGCTTACCGGTCAAAGCACGCGAAACCAGCATAAATCGCTCCAGATTGAGCGGCATCGTTGAGGTTGAAGCAGCAAAAACATTCAGGGACAGCGGACTCATCAAGCTGGCGACTAACCCAACGCCGACATATCCCAATAAACGCCGACGGGATACGCCGTTAACGCGAGGTATAGATGGGGGATGTAACGACATGTTTTCTCTCCACAAAACACTAAGTACGCCCTACAGTAATCATCGATTTGATTCAGCGATGCGGGTGACTGTTTGGCTAAACCGCAGCGTATTTCTCAGCTCGCTGAGGTGAAAAGTTCTGTTGTGAAAAAATAATTATCTCGCCTGTTAGCGATGTAAATTATGGTGTTCTATAACTTAAACATTTAGTTGATAGGTAAATATTCGTCAAGGCGATAGTGTTCAACCCCAACGGGTAACATAAAGTAAAACGACAGCATTATTAATTTTAAAACAATATTGTGTGTTTAAGACAATGACATTATTTATTGACTACCAGCATATCCCTCATACTTATTAATAAGAAGTTACGAATATCTCTCGTGGTGCAAATCCCATCATGTAATAAATGATGTGGGGAGCAGCTTCCATTATTTCAGGTGCAGGTGCCGGATCGATCATCCACGGCGCTGAGGGTAAACGACGATAATTATGAGTATATGAGATTACATATGTCACCATTTACATTCATCAACACATTCCGTCATCACCTGCCTGCATCGGTACAATATATTATATGAACCCAATCCTTTTTATTCTTTTAGGTAAACCTTCAGCAATAAAACCATTTCCATCTTTATTTTCTTTATTACCATAGTAATGAAGATAGTGTTTAGCCCCTCCAACAGCATGGTTAAAATCGATTGTATTATCGGTATTATCAGTGGGTTCAGGCAACTATTCTTAGCGCTTATACGCTCCTGTAAATCGTGCAGGCTTAACTCATTTATATCCTTACGAATAACTATAGACCTTGCAGCATAGTTAATATCAGAGCGCCCATTGGTATTGATGACAACCGATACTCGAATCGAATAAATTTAATTATTTCAACATCAGGAAATACTGGAAACTCGACGTAAGTAAAAATACTGAAACATTCTTTTTTATCACATGCTTTAGTTATTATTCTCATAATAACATAGCTTACCCTCATTCAAAAAAACAGCCTAGACAATATGGGGATATAAAAAACCAAGGTTAAAGACACAAGAAATACAAGAAATACAAGAAATACAAGAAATACAAGAAATACAAGAAATACAAGAAATACAAGAAATACAAGAAATACAAGAAATACAAGAAATACAAGAAATACAAGAAATACAAAATAGCATCCAAGCGTAGCTAACCGCTCAGAGTATAGCCAGACCTATATCAATTCAATAAACAGATTCAATATATTAAGTCCGTATCACGAGTAAATATTAATTGTGAGAAGTAGAATATAAAAACAAAATAACAATAAACATCTTATTTCATTTAACAAAATTAATTAAATGAAATAAATGAAAAACCCCCGAAATATACGGGGGTTGGATTTTTATCGAAAATTATTTATTTCGGGCTGTTATTCCCACTCAATGGTTGCCGGTGGTTTGCCGCTGATGTCATACACCACGCGAGAAATACCGTTGACTTCATTGATAATGCGGTTAGATACACGGCCAAGGAAATCATAGGGCAGATGTGCCCAATGCGCGGTCATGAAATCGATAGTTTCGACTGCACGCAGAGAAACCACCCAATCATATTTACGACCATCGCCCATGACACCTACGGAACGAACCGGCAGGAATACGGTGAACGCCTGGCTGACTTTATTGTAAAGATCGGCTTTATGCAGCTCTTCAATAAAGATCGCATCAGCGCGACGCAGCAGGTCACAATACTCTTTCTTCACTTCGCCCAGTACGCGCACGCCTAAACCTGGACCAGGGAACGGATGACGATACAGCATGTCATACGGCAGACCCAATTCCAGACCAATTTTACGCACTTCATCTTTGAACAGTTCTTTCAGCGGCTCAACCAGACCCAGCTTCATTTCTTTCGGCAAACCGCCCACGTTATGGTGTGACTTGATAACGTGCGCTTTACCGGTGGCAGAGGCCGCAGACTCAATCACATCCGGATAAATGGTGCCTTGTGCCAACCATTTGACCTGCTCTTGCTTACAAGCTTCTTCATCGAAGACTTCCACAAATACGCGGCCAATGGTTTTACGTTTGGCTTCAGGCTCATCAATACCGGCCAGTGCGCTCAGGAAACGATCTTCCGCCGCAACGTGGACAATATTCAGACCGAATTTATCACCGAACATTTCCAGCACCTGATCGGCTTCGTTCAAACGCAATAAGCCGTTATCCACGAATACACAGGTCAGACGCTTACCGATGGCACGGTGCAGCAACATAGCGGTAACGGAAGAATCTACACCGCCAGAGAGGCCCAGAATCACGTGATCTTCGCCAATTTGTTCGCGCAGACGTGCTACTGCATCTTCGATGATGGTCGCAGGCGTCCACAGCGCTTCACACTGGCAAATATCCAATACGAAGCGCTCTAACAGGCGTTGGCCTTGTTTGGTGTGGGTGACTTCCGGGTGGAACTGTACGCCATAGAAGCGTTTTTCTTCGTTGGCCATAATGGCAAACGGGCAGGTATCGGTGCTAGCAACGGTGACAAAGTCAGACGGAATTGCCGTCACTTTATCGCCGTGGCTCATCCACACATCCAGAATTGGCTCACCGGCCGCGTTCAGAGCATCTTTAATATCACGAACCAGCGCAGAATCAGTTTTGATCTCTACCTGCGCATAGCCGAACTCGCGCTCGGTAGAACCTTCAACGTGGCCCCCCAGTTGCATCGCCATGGTTTGCATACCGTAGCACACGCCCAATACCGGTACGCCTGCGTTGAACACGAAGTCTGGAGCACGCGGACTGCCGTTTTCAGTGGTGCTTTCCGGGCCGCCGGACAGGATGATGCCACTCGGATTAAACTCACGAATCTGGGCTTCAGTTACGTCCCACGCCCATAGTTCACAGTAAACGCCAATCTCACGAACGCGACGCGCCACTAGCTGAGTGTATTGCGAACCGAAATCGAGAATAAGGATGCGATGCTTATGGATATTTTTTGTCATGTGAGGCGTATTCCAGAAACAGGTCAATAAATAAAATAAAAATGAAAGACTTCAGCAACGTTAATAAACGTCCTATTCCAATCGGCGAAGCCAGAAAGTGAGTTAACGCCCGCAGCATCACATACGCAATTGACGCAAAGTCATTGAGCAATGCGAGCAGCGGACGATGACAAAACTCACCGACCGCAGCTCTTGGAATTAGCCCATGCGGTAGTTCGGTGATTCTTTCGTGATAGTCACATCGTGCACATGACTTTCCTGAATACCCGCACCACTGATGCGTACGAATTCTGCTTTGGTACGCAGATCGTCAATGGTCGGGCAACCGGTCAGACCCATACAAGAGCGCAAACCGCCCATTTGTTGGTGAACGATTTCTTTCAGCAGACCTTTGTACGCTACGCGGCCTTCGATACCTTCCGGTACCAGTTTGTCTGCGGCGTTATCAGTCTGGAAATAACGGTCGGAAGAACCTTTGGACATCGCGCCCAAAGACCCCATACCGCGATAGGATTTGAATGAACGGCCTTGATACAGTTCGATTTCACCCGGAGATTCTTCAGTACCTGCCAGCATAGAACCCACCATCACGCAGGACGCGCCCGCTGCAATCGCTTTCGCAATATCACCGGAGAAGCGAATACCGCCATCGGCGATAACCGGAATACCGGTGCCTTCCAGCGCGGCTACGGCATCAGATACCGCTGTGATTTGCGGAACACCCACGCCGGTAACGATACGGGTAGTACAGATAGAGCCGGGGCCAATCCCCACTTTTACCGCGCTAACACCGGCTTCTGCCAATGCTCTTGCGCCTGCGCCTGTAGCGACGTTACCGCCAACAATTTGCAGATCAGGATATTTAGCGCGAGTTTCGCGAATGCGTTGCAGAACGCCTTCGGAATGACCATGAGATGAGTCGATCAGCAAAACGTCAACGCCAGCGGCAACCAGTGCGTCGATACGCTCTTCGTTACCTGCTCCGGCGCCAACGGCAGCGCCAACGCGTAAACGGCCGTGTTCGTCTTTACAGGCGTTAGGCTTACGTTCTGCTTTTTGGAAGTCTTTTACGGTGATCATGCCGCGTAGATGGAAGTTATCATCAACTACCAACGCTTTTTCAACGCGTTTTTCGTGCATTTTCTGCAACACAATTTCGCGAGATTCGCCTTCTTTTACGGTAACCAGACGCTCTTTCGGCGTCATAACCGCCGTTACAGGCTGTTCCAGATCGGTGACAAAGCGTACGTCACGGCCAGTAATGATACCCACCAGTTCGTAATCTTCGGTCACAACCGGATAGCCAGCAAAGCCGTTACGGGCGGTCAGTTCTTTAACCTGACGCAAAGTGGTGGTTGGCGTAACGGTCTGTGGTTCAGTAACCACGCCGCTTTCATGTTTTTTCACGCGGCTGACTTCTTCGGCCTGACGCTCGATAGACATGTTTTTATGGATGAAGCCCAGACCGCCTTCTTGCGCCAGAGCAATGGCCAGGCGAGATTCGGTTACGGTATCCATGGCTGCGGACAGCATAGGGATATTCAGGCGGATAGTTGCGGTCAGTTGAGTACCAAGATCCGCAGTGTTAGGCAGAACTGTGGAATGGGCTGGAACCAGGAGAACGTCGTCAAAGGTTAGTGCTTCTTTCGTGATACGTAGCATGGGCAATATCTCACCAGAGTGATTTGAGAAAAGATAAAATATTGCCGTGGCATTATACAGAGCGTAATCGGTTGCCTCCAGCACTTTCTGATAAATTTTCTTGCTTACCGTTCTGAGGCAGGTAATATCGATCAATTAAGTACTTGTTTTAAAATTTGATCCAGGTCACATGCCACTAACTTCCGCCACCTCGATATTTACCGTCAGCCGCCTGAATCAGACGGTTCGACAGCTGTTGGAAATGGAAATGGGCCAGATTTGGCTCACCGCCGAGATATCCAACTTTTCCAAGCCCGCCTCCGGTCACTGGTATTTTACCTTGAAAGACGATCGGGCGCAGGTACGCTGCGCGATGTTTCGCAATAGCAATCGCCGCACCACTTTTAACCCGCAAAATGGTCAGATGGTGCTGGTCAGAGCCTCAATCACTCTGTATGAACCCCGAGGTGACTATCAGTTAATCGCTGAAAGTATGCAGCCTGCCGGCGATGGTTTGCTGCAACAGCAGTTTGAGCAATTGAAAGCACAATTGGCAGCGGAAGGATTATTTGAAGCGGCGCACAAACAGCCGCTCCCTGCCCCAGCCAAACGGGTCGGCGTGATTACTTCCGCCAGCGGAGCGGCTCTGCACGATGTGCTACAGGTGCTTCAGCGCCGCGATCCTTCGCTGCCGGTGGTGATTTATCCTACTTTGGTTCAGGGTGCCGAAGCGCCAATGCAAATCGTCCGCGCGATTGAAATGGCCAATCGGCGCGCTGAGTGTGATGTCTTGATTGTGGGGCGTGGTGGCGGTTCGCTGGAAGATTTATGGAGTTTTAACGATGAACGGGTGGCGCGAGCAATATTTGCCAGCCGGATTCCGATTGTCAGCGCCGTCGGGCATGAAACCGATGTGACTATCGCCGATTTTGTTGCCGATCTGAGAGCACCGACGCCTTCTGCTGCCGCTGAAATTGTTAGCCGCAATCAGCTGGAATTAGTGCGTCAGATTCAAGCGCAGCAACAGCGCATGGAAATGGCGATGGATTATTATCTGGCGCAGCGTAATCAACAATTTACCCAACTGCATCACCGCTTACAGCAACAGCATCCTCATTTGCGTTTGGCGCGCCAGCAAACGTTGTTGTTTAAACTGCAACGTCGGTTGGAAGAATGCGCTCAAAACCAAATTCGCCTGCAAGTTCGCCGGGTTGAGCGTTTGCAACAACGGCTGAGTCACGTCCAGCCGCAGGGACGTATCCATCGTTACAGTCAACAAGTGCAGCAGCAGGAATATCGTCTGAAACAGGCGCTAGAGCGCCAGCTAAACGCTTATCGTCAACGTTTTGGGATTGCCTGTTCTCAGTTAGAAACCGTTAGCCCACTGGCTACACTGGCACGCGGCTATAGCGTGACCCAAACCCCCAGCGGCAGTCTGCTAAAAACCACTCAGCAAGTACAGGTGGGTGATACGCTGAAAACCCGGCTGCAGGATGGTTGGGTGGAAAGTGAAATTACGCAGCTAACGCCGGTGAAAAAAGCACGTAAGCCGCGAACGGCGGCGAAATAGCTCAGTTTTTATCGTCACCAGGTACGATGCTATCCAGTGTGTCAGTAAGACAATTGACAACTCGCTGCGGCGTTAAAGATGCAGGGTATACTCGTATTTCACGCGTTTTTTCGAAATCAAACCATGCCCGTGCTGACAAAAATAATCAACTGCGCCGCAGGCCTTAAGCACCTGTAACGGCTTTTCGCAATCTGGGCAAATCGCTTGCGGCTGATAGTCGCTACTGCATGTAGCACAGTGAAAGTGACTACTTACCTCATCCATCGCTGTATGACACACCGGACATAGAGCTTCCATTATTTTCTCCTTAAATCACGCCGAATGTACGCAGGAAATAAATACCCAAGGCCGTAGTAAAGAACGATCCCACGGTAGTAATGGCGATAATATTAGCCGCTAAAGTGGCATTTCCGCCCATTGCTCGCGTCATCACATAACTGCCCGCCGCCGTTGGCGTCGCTGAAAACAGGAAGATAATTCCCAGTGCAGCACCGCGAAAACCCAGCAACCATCCGCCTAATGTCATGATTAAAGGTACAAAAATCAGTTTGGCGGAGGATGCCAAAGCCGCCACGTTAGAAGAACGAAACATCGCCTTCCAGTCCAGGCTGGCTCCGGTGCAAAGCAAGGCCAGCGGCAGTGCCAGAGCGGAAATAAAACCACCGGTTTGCTGAATAACCTGCGGCATCGGCAGGTGGGTTTGAGCATAGAGTAAGCCGCAAACCAGACCGATAATTAGCGGGTTAGTCACAATACTTTTCAATAAGGCGCTCTGGCTGATTTTTCCGTCGGTGGCCGCGTTCAGACTGCGAGTTAACGTGATCACCGACAGAACGTTGAATAATATTACCGTGACCGTCAGATACATCGCCCCCAGCGCCATTCCTTCATCACCGTAAGCGGTCATCGCGTAGGCCAACCCCACTATGGCGGTATTGGCACGAAAGCCGCCCTGCACGAATACACCGCGCTCACGAGGCTCTTTAACCAGCCAGTGAGCGGCCACTTCCAGCAGCGAAAAGGTAATCAACGTGCCGACTGCACCGTAAATCACTAATGGTAGATGATCGGCCAGACTAACGTGATTAGTGGCAACGCTAAAGAATAGCAGGCAAGGCAAAGCGAGATTGAAAACCAGACGGGTGGCACCGTCGCAGAAACTGTCGTCCATCAGACGCCAGCGTCGCAACATGACGCCAAGTAACATCATCAATAAATTCGGTACTGTTACGCTAAACGCAAAACTCCAAGTTTCCCATGACATAACGTCTTCCCAAACTCATTTCGTAAACAATACTTTTAGCCATTAGCCAGAAACACGAAGGGCGCGGAATATCCGCGCCCTGCTAGCTTACTTTATTTCTTTTTCAGATGTGACAACAAGCGTTTACGCTTCCGCATCTGGTTTGGTGTCAAGGTGTTACGCTTGCCAGCAAACGGGTTTTCACCCTCTTTAAACTGAATACGGATCGGCGTCCCCATCACTTTCAATGAACGACGGAAATAGTTCATCAGGTAGCGTTTATAGGAATCGGACAAATCAGTCACCTGATTACCGTGAATAACCACGATGGGTGGATTATAACCACCGGCGTGGGCGTATTTCAGTTTCACACGGCGACCACGTACTAGCGGCGGCTGATGATCTTCTTCAGCCATTTGCATGATACGCGTCAGCATTGAGGTACCAACACGTTTGGTAGAGCAATCGTAAGCTTCCTGAATGGATTCAAACAGATTACCTACGCCGCTGCCGTGCAGAGCAGAGATAAAGTGAATACGTGCGAAATCAACGAAGCCCAAACGCAGGTCCAGCATGTCTTTCACTTGAGCGCGAGCTTCTTCGCTCATGCCATCCCATTTATTGACGGCGATAACAAGTGAGCGCCCACTATTGAGGATGAAGCCCAACAGAGACAAATCCTGGTCGGAGATACCTTCGCGAGCATCAATCACCAGCAATACAACGTTCGAGTCTTCGATCGCTTGCAGGGTCTTGATTACCGAGAATTTCTCAACGGTTTCAGTGATTTTCCCACGTTTACGCACACCGGCGGTGTCGATCAGGATATATTCACGATCGTCGCGGGTCATTGGGATATAAATACTGTCGCGAGTGGTGCCCGGCATGTCGTACACCACCACACGCTCTTCACCGAGAATGCGGTTGGTCAGTGTAGACTTACCTACGTTAGGACGCCCAACTATGGCCAGCTTGATCGGCAAATCCAGCGGGTTGAAATCGTCTTCTTCTGGTTCTTCCCCTTCTGCCTGATCTTGATCCTGCGCTTCCAGTTCTGCCCAATAGGCGGCGTTGGCTTCTTCTTCAGTCAATTCAACTTCAGGTTCTACCGGCGCCATATACGGAGCCATGACTTCTTCAATCAGCTGAGCTACGCCACGACCGTGCGAAGCGGCAATTGGGTGAACGTCTCCCATTCCCAAAGAGTAGAAATCGGCGGCGGCCGCTTCAGGCTCCATGCCGTCGGTTTTGTTAGCAACCAGGAAAGTGGCTTTTTGGCGGCTACGCAGATGCTGGGCAATGCCCTGATCCGCAGGCATCAGGCCAGCGCGCGCATCAACCATGAATAATACGATGTCTGCTTCTTCAATCGCTAACAGCGACTGTCCAGCCATGCGTGTTTCAACGCCATCTTCGGTGCCATCAATACCGCCGGTATCGATAACAATAAACTCATGACCCTCAACTTCGGCACGACCATATTTACGGTCACGCGTCAGCCCGGGGAAATCCGCCACTAACGCATCCCGAGTGTGAGTCAAACGGTTAAATAAAGTGGATTTACCCACATTCGGGCGCCCAACCAGGGCGATGACAGGTATCATTATTGAAGCCTCATTACTTATTTTTCAATTCGTTACAACGCTATCGAACAACACGGACAGCGGAGTTTATAGAATACGAAACGGCCCCTGAACTATTCAGGAGCCGTTTAGGGACTCATATTAAGAGCCAATGTGTTCGGTAATCACACCCTTGAAAGTTTAGCTTTCGTCCAGTGTATTACCCGATAATTAGCGAGTAAACGCGTAGACCGTGCCGCCTTTGGCCTGAATCATCAGCTTATCGCTGACAACCACCGGCGCGCTAAGGAAGCCGGAGCTATCCACTTTCTGCTGCGCAACAAAACGGCCGTCTTCGGTATTCACCCAGTGCAGATAACCTTCGGCATCACCAACCACCAGATAGCCATTATACATAACTGGGGCAGTCAAGTTACGATGCAATAGATCGCTTTGGCTCCAAAGGGTAATACCACCGTCGGATTTCAGTGCCACAATGCGGTCATTTTGGTCAACCAGGAAAATGCGACCAGAATCAACGATGAAATCGTTGACCGAACCCAACTCGCGTTTCCACAGAATCTGACCAGAACGCAGATCCAATGCGGTCAGGTTACCATTGTAAGCCAGCGCATAAACCACGCCGTCTACCACGATTGGCGTCATATCAACATCGTTCAGACGGTCAATTTCGGTAGTACCGGTTACCTGAGAAATACGTTGCTGCCAAATCAGCTGGCCTTGTTCCATCATGACCGCACTAACGCGACCATTATCACCGCCAACAATAGCCGCGCCAAAGGCAACGGTCGGTGCAGATTCACCGCGCAGGGACAGAGAAGGCACATCCAGATTCAGCGTCCATTTAATCGCGCCATCGCTCTCATTCAACGCCTGCAACATACCGTTGGTAGTGTGAATCAGAACCACGCCGTCGCTGACAACCGGACGCGACATCGCTTCGCCAGCCACGCTGGTCTGCCACGCTACTTTACCATCGTCGGCATTCAGCGCGTAGACCACCGCTTTTTCGCTACCCACAAACACGTGAGAACCAGAAACAGTCAGACCGCCGGAAAGCATGGCTGATCTGTTGCTGGAGTAGAAATTGGTTTTTTCAGACAGATCGGTTTGCCAGATTTGTTTACCAGTATCGATATCCATCGCTTTCACCAGACCTTTACGATCAGCGGCGAAAACAGAAGAACCCTGCCAGGTCGGGCGCAGATGGGAGTAGTAATCACCCACACCGCTGCCAACAGAAGTGCTCCACACCTTGGTCGGAGTGAACTGATTTTCAACCGTTGGCAGTGGCGACATGGTCACCACATCTTCTTCACTGTTAAACAGTGAGCAGCCGCTCAATAGGGCGACGGAAACCAGTCCTACTAAGAGTGTTTTACGCAGTTGCATGGGAATTCCCCTTAGCTGGACAAATTGTTCAATTTCATGCGCAGCAATGCCTGCAACGCCTGAGAAGCATTAGATTCGACGCCTTTGGTGTAAGCTGCGCGTGCACCAGCAACGTCGCCCTTACTTAATAATGCATCGCCACGCACGTCTTGCGCCATTGCAGTCCAACCATCGCCTTTCACCGCATCGAGGGTTTTCAATGCATCTTCCGGCTTTTTCAATTGCAGCTGGACACGCGCCAAACGCAGGTTGATCAACGACAGCAGGTTTTCATCTTTGGTATTGCCCTGAGCCAGACTCAACTGCTGAGCAGCCTTATCAAATTGCCCTTGTGCCACAAAGTGATGCGCCAGTTCCAACCCGGCCAACACGCCATAGTTGTTGCTGTTGCTTTGTACAAATTTTTCCGCAGCGGTAACGCCTTCAGCGTTGTTGGCTGCCAATGCCGCACTGGCTTTCTGGAAGGAAGAAGATGCTTCCGTCAGCGCGGTATTCTGATGGCTCTGCCAATAACGCCAGCCCACCAAAGCACCAATTCCGAGCACCACACCCACGGCCAGCGCTTTTCCGTTTTCACTAAAGAAACGGCGCACTGCGTCAACCTGGTCATTTTCAGTGGTATAGACTTCCACGGTGTCTCTCTCCTTAACCTAACATCGAAGCCAGACGCGCAGCTACATCAGCTTGCGCCAGCGTTTCTTGTTCACCCTTGCGCAGATCTTTCACTACTACCTGCTGTGCAGACACTTCGTCTTCACCTAACACCAAGGCCACGCGCGCGCCCCATTTATCGGCACGGGCGAATTGTTTTTTAAAGTTGCCGCCGCCATAGTTGGTCATCAGCTTCAATGACGGCAAAGCGTCACGCAGAGTTTCAGCCAGCTGCATTGCTGCGCTCTGTGTCCCCTGACCGGAAGACACCAAATACACATCAACCGTTGGCGGTACGCAAAATTCAGGATTAACCGCCTGAACCAGCAAAACCAAACGCTCCAGCCCCATAGCAAAACCGACGGCTGGCGTCGCTCGGCCACCCAGTTGCTCTACCAGACCATCGTAACGGCCGCCGGCACAGACTGTCCCTTGAGAACCAAGGCTATTGGTTATCCATTCGAAAACGGTACGGTTGTAATAATCCAGGCCGCGAACCAAACGCTCGTTAACGCTATATGGGATACCGGCATGATCCAAAAGTTCACACAATCCGGCAAAATGCTGTTTGGATTCTTCATCCAGATATTCAGAAAGACGCGGCGCATCGTTCAGCAACTGCTGGACTTCTGGATTTTTTGAGTCCAAAACACGCAGCGGATTGCTATACATCCGGCGTTTGCAGTCTTCATCCAACACTTCCTGATGCTGTTCCAGGAAGGCGACCAAAGCTTCGCGGTAATCGGCACGTGCGTCCAATGAACCAATAGAGTTAAGCTCAAGACGAACGTGCTCGGAGATACCCAGCGCTTTCCACCAACGTGCGGTTAGCAAAATCAATTCGGCATCGATATCCGGCCCTTGCAGACCAAAGACTTCGGCACCCAACTGATAGAATTGGCGATAGCGGCCTTTTTGTGGGCGCTCGTAGCGGAACATCGGGCCGATGTACCACAAACGTTGTTCCTGATTGTACAGCAGACCATGTTCGATCCCGGCGCGTACACAACCCGCCGTGCCTTCCGGGCGCAGCGTCAGACTTTCGCCATTGCGATCGTCAAAGGTGTACATTTCTTTTTCCACGACGTCGGTCACTTCACCGATGGCGCGTTTAAATAACGGGGTCTGCTCTACAATCGGTAAGCGAATTTCACTGTAACCGTAGCCGCCCAGCACTTGTTTCAATGTGCCTTCAATACGCTGCCATAAAGCTGTATCAGCCGGCAGGTAGTCGTTCATACCACGGATGGCTTGAATGTTCTTTGCCACGTCTTTTCTCTATAGTTTTGATGCAAAAATAAAGCCGATTATAGGGGCTAGCCGTCCCGTGATTCAATGGGGACGCTCATCACCACTATGGGCACAATATAAAGCGGGCCAAGCCCGCTTACTCAACGCTGGACACAACCGCCGGATCAGACCGGCGCCTGATCTTCCAGCTGGTTGATATCAATCCGGTTTTTCTCATCAAGCATCGCTGCTTTGGCGCGAATTTTGGCTTCCAACTGGTCGATCATCAACTTGTTGTCAAAACGTTCCCGCTGGCGTACGCCGTCTTCGTAGAAGCCGCTTTTATTATGCGCGCCGGTCACGCCGATAGTTGAAACCAAAGCCTCTCCCGGGCCGTTCACCACACAACCAATGATAGAGACATCCATTGGCGTAATCAGATCTTCCAGCCGTTCTTCCAGCGCATTTACCGTACCGATCACGTCAAATTCCTGACGTGAGCAAGTTGGGCAAGCGATGAAATTGATACCACGGGAACGGATGCGCAGAGACTTCAGAATATCAAAGCCAACTTTAACTTCTTCCACCGGATCGGCGGCCAGAGAAATACGCAGCGTGTCACCGATGCCTTCAGATAGCAGCAAACCGAGGCCAATAGCCGATTTAACTGAACCGCTACGCGCGCCGCCGGCTTCAGTAATCCCCAGATGCAGCGGATTATTGATTTGTTTTGCCAATAAACGGTATGAGTTTACCGCCAGGAAAACATCAGAGGCTTTCACGCTGACTTTAAACTGGTCGAAGTTGAGGCGATCGAGGATATCAACGTGACGCATTGCGGATTCAAGCAGGGCTTCTGGCGTGGGTTCGCCATACTTTTCCTGAATGTCCTTTTCCAACGAGCCGCCGTTAATACCGATACGGATAGGGATGTTCTTGTCGCGCGCACAGGCAACCACTTCACGGATACGTGATTCGTTACCAATATTGCCAGGGTTGATACGCAGGCAATCCACGCCGTATTCCGCTACTTTCAGCGCAATACGGTAGTCAAAATGGATATCGGCGACCAATGGAACATTGGCGCGCTGCTTAATCAACTTGAAAGCTTCAGCCGCATCCATCGTCGGAACCGAAACACGGACGATGTCAACGCCAACACGCTCTAATGCCTGAATTTGTTTAACAGTCGCGTCAACGTCTGTGGTGCGAGTGTTGGTCATCGATTGCACAGCAATCGGCGCTCCATCACCAATCGGCACCTTTCCAACGTAAATACGCGTGGATTTACGTCGAATGATTGGGGATTCATTATGCATTACACGCTCTCCTTTGCAGTCATGTAGTCACTTATAACCACAAGATCACTCAGCGCCGACGGTCAAACGGGCAACACGGCTTGATTTAACAAACTTGCTTAAATCAACAGGGTTACCTTGATACAAAATGGTGACCGCCCCTGGCGCACCTATCGTCAGTTTATAGGGTGCTTTGCCAGATAAATTCAGGGTCGCGCCCTTCTTCTGAATACCGCTGAACAATGATTTACCCGTTGCATCAACAACCTGCAGCCAGCAATCGTCAGAGAAATTCATCACCAACCCGGCCGATTGGGCAGCGGCAGCGTTAACTGCAGCCTCTGCCGTCGGCAAAGGAATGGCAGGGTTTGACACTTCAGGCAAAGTCGCCTGACTTGGCGAAACTACCGCTGACGAGGCCGGCGTTTCACCTGTGGCTACCGGGGCATTCCCTGCCGCGGCTGGAGCTGTTACCGGAGCGGTTTCCGGTGCCGAAGGCGCAGCTGACGCATTAGCGTCAGACAACGGAACTTCGGTTTTTTCCGCGTTATCGTTTTGATCAGCCAGAGGGACTGTTTGCCCCTCATTTTGCGATAACTGGGCAGAAGACTGATCGGCCATATTGGCGATCTCTGCCTGTTGGGCCTGATGATTTTGCCACCACCAGGTACCGGTCAGACCAATCACAACAAAAACAATGAGCCAGGTGAACATCATCAACCAGCCATCACGTTTCTTGCGCTTTTTACCCAATGAAAAACTCTGCATCGGGGCGACTTTCGCCGCTCTAATCGGTGCCTGTTTTGCCAGCATAGGCAATAGCTCATCTTCAGGCAGACGAACCAGTTTGGCGTATGAGCGAATGTAACCACGCAAAAACGTCGAAGCAAGATTCGCCTGAGCGTTATCTTCCTCAATATCCCGAATAGTCGATACTTTCAGGCACAGACGTTCGGCAACATTCTGTTGGGTTAGCCCTAATGCTTCACGGGCTTGACGCAGGCGCACACCTGTCGTCTCTGGAACAGTTTGATCTTGGGAGGCTTCAGTATTCATTAGCTAGAAAGTGCTGGTACTGTTTGGATTGTGGAAAACTTCGCGCAAGCTGCTTGCCATAGCGTTGAACGCTATCCTGGCGACCTGCCAGCGCGGCGAAACGAATTTGTAACCATAAACTTTCGGCACTGGCCGGAAGAACATGTTGATAAACATCCAGTAGTAGTTGCGCCTGAGCGCGTTTCCCTTCTCCAAATTGCCTTTCGGCCTCTGCAAGCAGCGACCCACCTTTATCAGGATCATACTTCAACGCTCGGCGGAGCAACACTTTGGCCTGGTCATTTTGATTAGCCCGCAAAAAACAATAACCTGCATTTTCCAGACTATCTGCAACTTGACCGTAATCAGGTAACAAAGCCGCAGCGCTAAACTGCTGTTGAGCCGATACATACTGCCCTAAACCACACAGAAACGCACCGTAATTATTCAGTACGGTGCCATTTCCTGGAGCGAGCTGCATCGCTTGCTGATAACGCTGTTCTGCGGCGCTGTTTTCACCGACGCGCTGTTCGTATAAAGCCATGCCCAACTGAGCTTGATAATCCTGCGGAGCGGCATTCACGGCTTTTTCCAGATTCTGACGGGCAGCGGGTAAATCTCCCTGCGCCAGATAGGCTAAACCAAGCTGTAAACGCGTTTGACCTGCCGCCGGCTGGTCAACCTTATTCGGAGATGACCCCGAACATCCGGCCAAAACCACGGCCGCCAAACATGCTCCCCACAGTATATTCAGCTTCATGCTCTTCCAATTGTCCAGTTGCGTAATGGCAAGAACCTGAATAATTGACGACGCATCAGGCCCTCATATTTGCTGTATTACCTACGCGTAACACCTGACATCTTGCAGATTAAAACTTAAATAACAGTCAGTTAAACGGAGCTAAACGCCCCGTAAGGTTCAGACTGTCTTAACCGCTATAGGTTCCCCGGCCATTTTCTTTTTCAGCGTGCGCTTGGTACGGTCAATCACCTCGCCCGCCAATTGGCCGCAGGCTGCATCAATGTCATCGCCGCGGGTTTTACGAACAATAGTCGTAAATCCGTATTCCATCAATACCTTGGAGAAACGATCTACCCGGCTATTGGAGCTACGGCCATAAGGCGCGCCTGGGAAGGGGTTCCATGGAATCAGGTTAATCTTACACGGCGTGTCCTTCAAACACTCTGCCAACTGATGAGCCTGTTCGGTGCTGTCATTAATGTGATCCAGCATAACGTACTCAACCGTTACCCGCCCGCCGTTGGCGTTCGATTTCGCTAAATAGCGACGAACCGCCGCGAGGAAAGTTTCGATATTATATTTACGATTGATTGGTACGATTTCATCACGAATATCATCGGTTGGCGCATGCAGAGAAATGGCCAGCGCCACATCAATCATATCGCCCAATTTATCCAGCGCCGGAACAACACCTGAAGTAGACAGGGTTACGCGACGTTTAGACAAACCAAAACCGAAGTCATCCATCATGATGTCCATCGCCGGAACCACGTTATTCAGGTTCAGCAACGGCTCGCCCATTCCCATCATAACGACGTTGGTGATCGGGCGAGTGCCGGTTGATTTCAGCGAACCGATAATTTTGGCCGCACGCCATACCTGACCGATAATTTCGGAAACACGAAGGTTACGGTTGAAACCCTGCTGAGCGGTTGAGCAGAATTTACATTCCAGAGCACAACCAACCTGAGAAGACACGCATAAAGTGGCGCGATCGGCTTCAGGGATATACACGGTTTCAACCTGCTGGTCGCCAACTTTGATCGCCCACTTAATGGTGCCATCCGCTGAGCGTTGTTCTTCTGCCACTTCCGGCGCCCGAATTTCAGCCACGCGCTGTAATTTTGCTCTCAGCACTTTATTAATGTCGGTCATTTGCTCGAAATCATCGTAGCAATAGTGATACATCCACTTCATGACCTGATCTGCCCGGAATGGTTTTTCACCCATTTCAGCGAAAAACTCGCGCATTTGCTGACGATTCAAATCGAGCAGGTTGATTTTGGCGGTGGCCGGCGCTGCTACCTGCACTGCGCTGTCGGCAGCAGGAGAAGCATCGGGTTGAATTGTTGCAGATAACTGTTGTTCAGACATGAGTTGTCGTGGCCTCGTTGTTACACTTTGCGGCGCTGTGCTTTAAACCGGGTGGCACTTAAAGAAACGGCGATGGATAAATAATAAAAATGCCCCGGTAGAGCTGGCTCATCCGGGGCGCGGCATTGTACGAATTTTAAGGCATGGATTCTACGGTTGAAAGGGCATGGCCGCATTTTTATTGTGTCAGCCGATGAAAATTGCCCTGACCTCCCTTAAATCAACCTATTAGCTGCGTGGAAAAATTTCGTTTTCGCCGAAGAAATAAGCGATTTCACGTTGTGCAGACTCAACGGCGTCAGAACCGTGAACAGCGTTAGCAGTAAAGCTATCGGCAAAATCAGCGCGCAGAGTACCTGCCAGCGCGTTATCCGGGTTGGTTGCACCCATGATGTCACGGTTGCGCTGAACCGCATTTTCGCCTTCCAGAACCTGAACCATGATTGGGCCAGAGGTCATGAACTCAACCAAACCGTCGAAGAAAGGACGGCCTTTATGTTCTGCGTAGAAGCCTTCAGCCTGTTCTTTGGTCAGGTGCAGCATTTTTGCAGCAATAATTTTGAAGCCGGCATTTTCAAAACGCGCGTAGATAGCACCGATGTCGTTGTTAGCTACTGCGTTTGGTTTGATGATGGAAAAAGTACGTTCTACAGTCATGACAACCTCTATTTGATTTCTAATATTGACCGGACTTGGAAACCACCCTGAATTAGCGTTGCCGCTTGGCTTACAGGCAGATTCTTTCAAGTAATTTTTGCGCCGACCCTGTTAAGTGGTCGCAGATTATATGTGTGCCGAAAGCGCTTGCCTATGGGAATGACAACAATTTATTAAAAAACTGTTATCTTAATTCCTCATTTTTGTGCACAAATCACATTTCACATAAAAATCAAGTAAGCGGATAAAAAGCTCAGGGTATTAACCTGTTACCGACCCGCTCAGATCTATCATTCCTATCTTGCCAAAAATTGTCAAAGTTCCTCAATAAACCTAAAGCCAACTTTTTTCTTCACTATGGCCGAAGGCTGGCTGATCACGCTGGAAACCAATGTGCGCTTCCCTTTTTCGCTCAAATAATCGGCCAACGCTCTGATTGCAGCGGTGCCGGCTCCTCTTATTGCCCCCTCAGCCTGCGGATGCAATACGTAGGTCGGATTTGTCAGAGAACCGGCGATCCCGACGTCAAATTCATTGATATCTACCGCCATGGTAATACTGACGATCTGTCCAGACAAACGCACAATCACATAGATGTAGTCATCACGACTGGTTCTTAACCAGCTTTGTGTCACATCGCTCACCAAGCGCGATGCTTCATGCAGCAGCTCCATGTGATTGACTTGTTCAAGAGGCTCACCAATTTCCGTTGGCAGGTCAACTCTGGCAGGCAGTTTTACTTGATGATAAATCTGCCTCCATTCATCAATAATCGGGATAAGTCGCTGTCTGGCAGCCTCCGTCGCTTCAGTCGTACCACTTATCACTTCAATATCGAAATGCTGTTCGGGATGTTCTACCCAGCGTTCCCCATGCCGAATTCTGGGAATGGTTTCGACAAAATGAAAATCTTGCAGCGACAGCTCATATCGTCCAAGAGGTAGTGATTGCACTGCCTGAGGAGTTCGCACTCTATCTTCATCTTCACTATTCCCATGAAACAGATAGGCCGCATAGCTAAGCTGAGAAAACTCAAAAGCCGTTTTCAGATTAAAAATGTCCTGGCTTCCAGAAGATTGAGCACTTTCCCTGAATAACGTCTGGACTGTGTTAATCAGACGAGTTTCAGTTTCAATATCAGATACGGCATGCCCGGTATCACCATTTCGTATAATTCGGTCAATAACTTGTCCAAAATTCTCCGCATTCCAGTTATCCGTGCTGCCACCAAACAGTAAAGTAAAATCGGTGAGAATATTCAAGGTCCATTCAATACATACAGGAGACAAATCACGGCGAGAGCGTAGTTGAGGAAGTAACTGATCTTTCATTGAAACTTTGCAAGCCAGCGCCGTCGCAGGAACCGTTAAGGCCTTACCGTTCATATCGGAATGAACTTGAGTGAGAATACCTTTGGGTTCAGACTGCAAATTTATGATTTGAGGCTCCGTCTGAAAGGTTTCATTCGATTTCAGTTTAGGTAAAGGTTTTGCCGAACCCGATATTTGCAATATCTTATCGTTCGGTTTTTTAAAGAACTCATTGGCATTGCTGACAAATCTGTCAGTCTGATTACAGCTTCCCTGAATCACATAATTATAAATACTGAGCATCGGCACCGACCAGCAAGATAATAATCCCATCACGCTACGGGTTTGTCGGTTGCTTCCCTGCTCTCCTGTTAATACCAGTTTGTCAATGACAACGGGTGTTTCAAGGTTGAAATTACTAACCTTAAAATCAACGGTTTCTTTTCCAGAATTAAAGAGTGAACTAAACAACGGGGAAACATAAGCACTTCTCGTTCCTTTCGACTCAACAAACTGTATTTCAAAATAGTCACCATTGAATCTGGAGAGAAATGACAATCTATCGCTATCATCATTAACCCGAAAAATAAAACTGCTGTATTTATTATGATGCATAAAATACAGTTCTCTATCCTTTACTCGAAGAACACCACCGTCAACGAATGAAATAGAATAGTCATCATCATTATTTATTATAAAACTTATCAATACTTCTTTAGAACTCAAACGTTCATCCAACCAATAATGACCAAAAGCCTTCCCTAAGGGAATGCGCATAACGTCTTTGATTACACAGCGCTGATCGCAAGTAAAGGTATTGTTTTGAAAAACCCGCATACTGGTTATTCTATTATTAATATTTAATTTTTCTAAATCCTGATATGTAAAGTCTTCCGTCAAAACATAATATTCCCCTTGAAAACCATCGTCTTCATAAACAACCGCCTGCATATTTTGGGGAACAGTAATAGAACTTATCTGATCGTTAAGTGGATTAAGAATGTGGTAGTTTTTCCTGCTATGATAGTTATTGCTATAAAGATCGATACTTTCATTTGCCGCCAGACATACTGCACTTCCAGAAAACTCATCACTTTCATAAAAACATGCCGTACTATTTACTTCAAATGAGCTAATCTCATCGTTAAAACCTATTTTAGTTTCGTCTTTAACAAAGTCAGTATTTTGTTTAATAACTAATTTTTCGCCTGAGAAATTAATATCTTTATAAACATTAACAGACAATCCCTGAGGAATAACTACCGATGATATACGGTCATTCCATCTTTCAGGAATACTTTCCACCGAGTTATTTTTTCCAGCACAGAGAGACTCGCCTCGATAACTATCATTCATAAAGAAACAGACTTTTGGCTCATTGGACAATACGTCAAAACAGGAAAATATTGTGATAAAAATTATAATTGATAATATTTTTATATTCATCATCAAAACTCCAATATTGCTATTGATTGTTGATTGTTGATTGTTGATTGTTGATAAAGAAAAATAAAAATAAAAATAAAAATAAAAAAATTCACTTTGAAAGAAAATCATCAATAGCCGAGGTTAAAAATAATAAAAAAAATCAATTGGGATTATATAAAATCAACATTTTATTGGTTACACTATTTTTTAATATAAAAACAACAAATACATCGTATTTCCATATGCATTGCGTTTTTTAATTAAGATAATTTGGACTTTCTTACTCCAGTCGGAATTCAACGTTGCTGACTTGCCCGCTTTCATCCAACACATTTAGCTGATAACGCCCCGGAGCCGTCAGCGTTTGTAGCCATGATTGATGATTTTGAGTGGTAGCAACCTGCTCGCCGTTCAAGAACCACCAGCGTTCCCCTTGCCCGCCCTGCGCTTCCAATCGTAAATCCAGACTGTTCTTACCCGGTAAACGACGCACAACAGCCCCATCCCGAATACCCAGAATCAAAAGTGGAGGACTGTCATTTTCCGCTAGCGGCGGGCAGGTGGCATTTACCGGTGGCAAACGCTGCGCACGACGCTCTGCCCACGGCAGCCAAGGCTCAAGCGGCAACGGCCAGAGAGTTAAACGGGTCGGCGTAGCGTCCGGGCAATCTGCCGCCACTCGCTGACCTTGCTTATTCAGCCATATATTCATCTGGCTACCTTGGATATTTTCCTGTCCGGGAGCCGCCAGTGTGGGCGGCAAAGTACCATCCAGTACCCAACTCTGGCGTCGCTGACGGCAGTTACTGTCACCGGCTGGCAATGGCTGGCCGCCCGGCCAGCAGATCTCTTCCCGACTCACTGATTCAGGCCGCGGGTCGATCGGTAATGCTCGATTTCCCTGATTCAAGCGCGCCATGAGCACGCCATTAACCTGATGCAAAATAGGTACCGCAGTAGCATAGCCAAATTGCCCTGCAACCGGCGTGCCGTCGGGCCTGCCAACCCAAATGCCCAGCGTATAGCGGGCGTTCAGGCCAATCGCCCATGCGTCCCGATAACCATAACTGGTGCCGGTTTTCCATGCCAAAGGCACAACCGCAGGTAAAATATCGTCGGGCACCGGCCTCCCTTCTCCCGCCATAATCCGTCGTACAATCCACGCCGCGCCGGGGGAAAATAGCCGCCGCTGAAGCAACGGTTGCTTCGGCTCGAAACGTAGCTGTCCGGCCATCCCTCCACGCCCAAAGGCGCTAAAAGCGGTAACCAATTGATCTAAACGTGCGCCGGTTCCGCCTAATATCAGCGCCAGATTAGGTTCGCTGTGCAGAGGAAAACGTAATATCAGGCCGGCATTGCGCAAATTGGCGGCAAAACGTTTGGAGCCATAAGCCTCCAAGAGTTGTACCGCGGGCAGATTCAGCGAACGTACTAATGCATCGCTAGCACTCACAGGCCCGTGAAAACCGGTATCAAAATTCCCCGGACGATAATTGCCAAACCGACGCGGAACGTCCTGTAACAAGGATTCGCCGTGAATGAGGCCATCATCTAATGCCATCGCATATAAAAAGGGCTTGAGCGTCGAGCCAGGTGAACGCCACGCGCTGATGGTATCAACATGGCCGAAACGACTGTCATCACCGAAATCAACCGAGGCGATGTAAGCCTTCACTTCCATGGTTGTGTGGTCTACTACTAGCACACCGAGAGAGGTTTTCTCCGGCAACTGGTGCCGCCAGCCGGCGGCCATATCTTCCAGTTGGCGCTGCAAACCGGCGTCCAGCGTTGTTTGAATAAGTTCGCGCTGGTTACCGAGAGTCAGACGGCGAGCCAGCAGAGGTGCCAGTTGCGGCACCTGACGAGGAGCCAGCCAGATATCTTCCTGTTGAATTTCAGTCACCTGACTCGTAGGCCAGACGCCGTACTGCGCCAATCGGGTTAATACTTTGTCTCGCGCCGCTTTGGCACGTAAAGGGTAACGATCGGGCCGCAAATGGCTCGGTGCCTGCGGCAGTACCGCCAGCAAAGCCGCTTCCCCTTGGGTCAAGTTGTCCGGCGCTTTGCCTAAATAAGTCCAACTGGCGGCACCGATGCCCTGCAATGTCCCGCCAAAAGGCGCGCGGTTCAGGTAAATCTCCAAAATCTGGTCTTTGGACAGATGCCATTCCAACTGAAAGGTGCGCCAGACCTGACGCAGTTTTCCACCTAAAGTGCGAGGATGTGGATCGATCAGGCGCGCAACCTGCATGGAAAGCGTACTGCCGCCGGAGAGTATTTTCCCCGCACGGAGATCCTGCCAGGCCGCACGCGCCAGAGATAATGGATTAACACCGGGATGATGATAGAACCAGCGATCTTCATAGGTTAGCAACGCTTGCAAATAATACGGAGAAACCTGTTTGATACTGACCGGATAGCGCCAGACGCCGTCATCATCTGCAAAACGCCATAGGGGAGAGCCATCTTCCGCCACCACAATCCGTGCCATTTGTACATCAGTTAGAGGCAGCGGCCAGGCTCTATCAGCCAGCCAGATAGCCGCCGGCAGCAGCAGCGAGATAAACAGCAAAGCAAGCCAGAAACGGCGGCGAGAGCGGAAAAAACGAGTCATCAGGCGATGATTTCGGCCCCTTTGCACAGATAATCCGCAACAAAGAGGCCAGAAAGTTTATTTCAGTACGCGTAGCTGCGTTGGCGTTGAACCCACAGCACGCCATTCCGGTACGTACATGGATTCCACCTGCGGCGGTGGAATCAGGTAGGTACCCGGTGTGACCGCTCTGGCCAGATACAGCAGCGTGGTGAAGTTGTAGCCATCGACATCAACGGCTGCAACATAGCGATCGTCACGGAATTCCTGATGTTTAATGGTCGCCTGCTGCATATTCATCTGTAGCTCCGGCAACCCGCTGGCGCTTTCCCCCAAGCTGGCGCTGCTGTCACCCAGATTCTGGTTTTCCAGTTCCAACCCGGCAGGCAGTAAATCGACCACCAGCGCATCAGGCACCCGTTGGTTAGCGCCCACTCTCAGGTAAACCACGATTAACTGGCCGCTTTTAACCTGATCCAATTCCACCGGATGACCGTTCATATCCAGATAAGTACGTGTGATACTTAGATTATTGTTAGAAGGCGTTGGTGCCATCTGCGGATAACCTACTAAATCTAATCGGCTATAAACTGCCGCGCTCCCCGGATTCTGTAGCGCCAAACCTTCGGTCAGCTGCTTAGCAGACCAATTCTGGCTAAGCGGTTTGTCATGAGTTTCTGCCGCCCCTTCCGCGTGATTTGTCGCGAAAGCGATCTGCCACGGCGTTTCATTGGCGCTAATTAAAGTGCGTCCGGCCAGATATACCGCGTTGCTTTCCTGCGTCGATAAATAACGCTTTCCAGTGAGTTGCTCAGACAACGACAGCAACCGGCTATCACGCTGCTGCGGCAATAGGTTGTTTTCCGTTAACAATGAGAGAATCAAAGCATTGTCACGAATTTCACTGCCGTAATCTCCCAACCAATAATCGGTTTTAGCGCGTGTCGTCGTCATCCCCTGCGTCAGCAGGACTTCGGCTCGAGGCATATCACCCATCATTTTCAGCGCGATACCCAATTGCACCAATGGTAAGCCGGTGCGGGCGTCTTTACTGCGGTTGGCCAACTGACGTAGCGCACCCAGAGGCGCTTTCTGCTGCGAAGCTAAAACCAGCCCAGCGTAAGCTTGTACCGCAAAGCGTGAATGCAGATCATTGGAGCTGTAGCGCATCTCAATTTGGCTTGGATCCTGCAAATAACGCAGTAAACGATTATTGGCCGCCGTCAGCGCGCTGGCTGGCACGCTGTAACCCTGCTGGCTAGCTCGGAACAGGAAATCGGTGGCATAGGCCGTCAGCCAATGTTCTTCCCAACCCTGTTTGTCCCACAGCGCAAATCCACCGTTATCCTTTTGCATACTCAGCAGATGTTCGATGCCGGTATCGATGGATTTACGGCGTTTTTCATCGCTATCGGCTTTAATGCCAATGGAAGTTAACTGGGCATAATTGCTGTACAGCGACGGATACAGGCCGCTAACGGTTTGCTCCAGACAGCCATAAGGGTAGGCATACAGCTCGCTGATGTAGCGCGCCACGTTTAACGGCGGTCGGCTGGTTAACAACAACTGGCCTTCAAGGGTATCTTGTTCCAGACCTTCAGTGGCCTCTGGCGGTAGTATCCAGCTTTCGCCGCTGTGCAGAATATTGGCGAAATGGCGAGTCTGTGCCGGATAAGCCGGTCGCACGCCAATTTTCCAGTGATGTTGATAATCCGGTAGATTTTCATTTGGCAGGGCAACGCCGCTGATAACCAAACCAATATCCCCCTGACCGAAACCGTTCAGAGCCTGCACCGGAATCAGCAGAGTTTTACGTTCGCCGTTGGCCAGAGAAAGCTGCTGTTCCCCTGCGCCGTTTAACGCGATCAGACCAGTGGCGCTGAGTTTCACCTGTAAATTTTGTGGATGACCGGACAGGTTGCTTAAGTCCAGCGCCAGTTCGGTATGGTCTCCACCCGCCAGGAAGCGCGGCGCGGCTAACTGCGCGATCAGCGGTGCGGCAACGATCACTTTACTTTCGGCTTTACCAAAATCTTCATCGCTCCATGCCTGAGCCATCAAACGCAATTCGCCGTTGAAATCCGGAATAGCTAACTGAATAGAGCCTTCACCTTGTTCATTCAGCGTCACCGGCTGCGCCTGCTGAGCCACAATGGTCACTTCGGTTATCGGTTTTTTACCGCCGCGAGACAGAGCGTCTTCCTCATCGCCGTCCCCACCAAAACGCAGGCTACCCAAACGCCCCTGACCTTCAATCAATTGGCCGTATACATCATATTGATCGACGCTATAACGTTTACGCCCAAAGAAAGCATCGTAAGGATCTGGCGTCGCAAAATCAGTAATGCTGAGAATTCCGCTATCCACGGCGGACAACAGCACCTGCACTTTCTTCGGCAGCTTACCGTCTATTGGGTTAGCTTTGACTTTGACCGTCAGTGTCTCATTCGGACGCATCCGCGCCGGTGCATCCAGCGTCAGACCTAGCTTGCGCCCTTCATCTGCCAAAGGCAGATGCAGAATACCTACCGCACGTTTAGGCGTGGATTGCACCGTTTTATCACCCGGACGAATAACCGTGGCGCTCAGATACAAATCATGTCGGTTCCAATCCTTATTCAATGGCACCTCAACGTCAGCACCGCCGACTGGCACCGCAACTTCCTGCCACCACAGTGGGCCGTCGCTGGACTCCACCAGCAAATAACCGGTACCGGCCGCTGGCGCTTCCACATGTAATTTCACTTTTTCACCCGGACGATAAGCCGGTTTATCCAGCTTCAGTTTTACCTGATCCGGACGCACCGAGCCGCTGCCACCGGTATTGTCCTGCCAATCGTAACCGGCCCAGAAACGAGTGCTACTCACCAAATCGTTGTGGCTATTGCTCACTTCAACCCGATAAGCCCCCCACTCCACCGGGAAGCTGACTTTGCCGCTGCTGCCTGCGGCGATATCAAGATTTTTTTCGTCCAGCATCAGGTCTTTTTTATCGTATTGCGACATCCAGCCGTCGCTTTCCGACCACTGCCAGTAGTAATCACGGCGTTCACGGATCAAACGAACTTTCAGGCCTTTTGCCGCCAGTTTCTCTCCGGCTGCGTTGGCATAAACCACCTCAAACTCGGCCTGACTATCGACATCCACCATCGCTTGCGAACGATATTTATCGGAAACATAGTCATAAACGTTTCGCTTGCTGAATAATGGACGAATCCCCGCCAATTCTTTTGCAGGCCAAATAGCCTGCTCAGCGCGACGGGTTACCGGACGACCGCCGGATTCCAGCAAACTCGCCTGTAAAATCACTTTCACCGGAGATTTAACGCCGCTCCAACTGTTATCGATTTGCACGGCCAGTTCGCCGTTTTTATCCAATGCGGTATCAAATTCATCCAAAGTTCGGGAAAGATTCTCTTCCGCCACTGAACCAAATTCAAAGCCGGGCAGTGCGGTTAGCGCCTCTCGCTGCGGACGCAAAAATGCCTGTCCTTGCAAACGGTTATCCGCCGCCGGTGCGCCGTACAGATAACGGCCGGTCACGTCAAAGGCCAACGCGGCATCGGTGCTCAACGGCTGTTTACTGGTGGAAATATCCAGCGCCATGCGTTCCGGCAGGAAATCTTCCACTTTGAATTTATATAAACGCGGCTGGTTGTCGCCCAAATCAAAGCGCAGCGCCCAATCCCCGGTCAGCGCACTATCCGGAATCGCATATTGGTATTGGTATAAGCCGTCCTGTGGCTGCCAGACAAAGCTGCGGGCCACCTGATTATCCGGCTTGACGATGTCGACTTTAACTGGCTGAGCGGCGAGAGGCTTCCCGTCGGCATCCCGCAGTAAACCGTTAACAATCAAGGTTTCACCCGGTCGGTAAAGATCGCGCGGACCAAAGGCAAAGAATTGTTTTTGATAACCTTCCGGCCCAGCGATTTCAAATTCGGCCAGATCCAGCGCCGGAGCCACCAAATCGATCAGGCTGGTTTGCCCATCTTTGCTCGCCAGTAGCAGTTTCCCTTTGGCATTTTTTTCTAACTGGGCGTGGCCCTGAGCATCGGTTTTCCCTTCTGCCAGCACCTGCCCTTTTTCATCCAATAGCTGTAGGGCAACGTCTTTCAGCGCGGCCCCCCCCTCTAACCCTTGAGCGAAGACGTCCAGACGATCGCGATAGCTATGTACCGAAACGCCAATGTCGCTTAGCGTAAACATGCTGGCCGCGATGCTATAGCTGTACTGTCCCGCCTGTTGCATCACCGCCAGATAAACGCCGGTTTCCTGCAACGGCTTGATATCTCCTAGCGGCAGCAGGATTTTTTCTCGCGTATTACGCTGTGGATTAAGATCGAAACGGCCGGTATACACCAGATCGGCCATTTTCAGCAGTTCATCAGATTCCCAGGTACCGAATGAATTTCGGTACTGCCAGGTCGCGATGAAATTAGCCAGATTGGCCGGTTTGATGCGGAAAAAGTTAACGTCAACGTGATCGACATTCAGCGCCATTACCGGTAAGCCCTGCGCCAATTTGGTTGGCAAAAGCGAACCTTTGCTGGCAAAACCTACGCTCGGTTTAATGCTACGAGTGGTGATTTTTTGCGGTTCCGGTACGGTTAACGTTTGGCCGCTAATGCCTTTTAGGCCAGCGTCCAGCGTTAGCAGCAGTTTACGTTCCGGCAGTAAATGCCGTAAACGCAACTCGGTCAGATTGTCTGACAGCTCCCAGGCACCGTCGATTTTCCCGCTTTGGGTATCGACCAAATGCACCTGCGCACCAAAATCCTGATTGGGATCGAGAGGAACGGAGAAGGTCAATACCATTCCGCTGGCACCGTCTAGCTGAAGCTCTGAAGCATCAAGCAGTGTCAAAGGCTTACCGGCAAAACGCTTGGCCATTTCCGCCAGCGAGGCGGCATCGGTTTTTTTGGCGGCAGCGGGTACAACGGCAGCCGCGTTAGTCTGTTTGGCATTGGCGACGGCGGATGTTTTATCGCCCTCATCACAGGCCGCCATCAGTAATACCGCGCCGGCCAACATCATTCCCTGACAAATTTTCTTGCCTGACTGAAATACCTTCTTAGGGTATGGATTCATTCTGTTTTTCCCTGGCTGAGAGAGCGAATAAGCCATCGCACATAGGCGCTATTATCTTATTAAAGTTAAAAAAGGAAAGGGATGTTTACGGGATTTAGTCACTTGAGGACAAAGAGTGAAGGAAAAGTTGAAGAAATCGTTTCGAAGTAATGATAAATACGAAGAATAGGACGGAAACTCAGCGGCTTCCGTCCAGTATAAATTACGCCTGCCCTGATGAAGGAATGCTATTTCGCAGCCAACTGCCCCATTTCCGTTGGTAGAAAGGCTGCGTATGCGTAGTCAAATAATGGCTAACGCCTCGTTCTTTTTCCGATACCACGCAAAAATCAACCGGGCTATCGTCTGGCGCGTGCTCGCTGGCAATATGACCGGCTTCCTGAATCAGAATTTCAATTTCTTCTTCTGAACCATCCACTTCCAGCCCGATCAGCAAATTCGGTTTCTCATCCACGCTTTTATCATGCATTAACGCCAGAAATGCTCGGCGCACCGGCTTGCGCTGGCTGAATAGTTTGGTTAACGCATCAACAATCACCGACGGATATTCTTCTGGTTGTCCAAGCAGAATCTGCGTTTCTTTATCCACCACCATTTCCGTTGGTTTAGCTACACCACCGTTGGCCAATAGCATAGCCACTTCTTCCGGATAGAATTCTTTGCCATATTCAGTTTTCGGGTTCAAAAACAGGCTGGCTCCCTGCGTCATTTCAAACAGCACGCGTACCGGCATCGCCACAAAAGGCTGCTCTTTTTCGCCTTCAGATTGACTGATCGCTTGCTGCAAAGTTTCCAGCGAAGAAAAAAAAGGAATGGTCAATTCGCCGCCCTGTTTTTCCCAATGCAGAATATTCACCCCATTACCGGCGGAGAAAGTCATTTCACCGTCCTGACTTTCCTGCCCGGAATCGCCCAATACCAAAACGGTGGCATCGAGTAAGGCACGGAAAAAGGCCGGTCGGTGAATAGACTCACTTGCCGCCAGTTTTAATAGCTTCTCCAGCTCATTTTCACCGGTATTTTCTTCATGGTCATGGCTATAGTCATGATCAGATGAGGGAAGATGCGGAAAACTCATTTCATACTCCAAAACAGCAATCAATTAGGAATCATGCAGATCGATAAAGGGGCACCAGCAGGCGCCCCAGATTATTCAAACAGACTTGGTAAAACTGCTTCAGCTGCGACCTATGATTTGGCTTTCGCCAGCAGCAGGTTAGCTACGGTGCGCACACCCAGACCGGTTGCGCCAGCGGACCATTGATCCACTGCACCTTTACGATAAGTGGCGGAGCAATCGATGTGAAGCCAGCCTTGCTGATAATTTTTCACGAAGTGGGACAGGAAGCCCGCCGCCGTGCTAGCACCGGCCGGATAAGACGGCGCGGCAACGTTGTTCAATTCGGCAAAGTTGGACGGCAGCTGGTTGCGATGGAATTCGGCCAGCGGTAAGCGCCAGAACGGTTCATTTTCACTTTTCGCACTTTCCAGCAGTTCCTGCGCCAATTCATCATCGAAGCTGAACAAAGCGTGATAATCATTACCCAGAGCGGTTTTCGCCGCGCCGGTCAGAGTCGCTGCATCGATAATCAGCGACGCATTTTGCTCCGATGCATCGATCAGACCATCGGCCAATACCAAACGCCCTTCGGCATCGGTATTCATGATTTCAACGGTTTTGCCATTACGGTAGCGAATAATATCGCCCAGCTTAAAGGCATTGCCGCTCACCATGTTATCCGCACAGCACAGATACAGTTTTACACGCTGGTTCAAACCGCGAGCTGCCGCTAATGCCAGAGCGCCGGTCAGAGTCGCTGCGCCGCCCATATCGGACTTCATCGAATCCATAAAGGCGCTTTGTTTTAGGCTATAACCGCCGGAATCGAAAGTAATCCCTTTACCGACCAGACAAGCCATAACCGGCGCATCAGGGTTACCGGTTGGGTTAAAATCCAACGCCAGCAGTACCGGAGAACGATCGGAACCACGGCCTACGGTATGAATACCAGCATAGTTTTGCTCTCGTAAATCGTCGCCTTCGGTAATGCGGTAGCTGACAGCATCACAGGCTACGCTGCACATCAGATCGATGGCGTTTTTAGCCAGCTGTTTCGGCCCTAGATCTTCCGCAGGGGTATTGATGGTGTGACGTACCCAATCAATAATTTTCAGACGCTGTTCCAGCTCCTGACGATCGTTCTCTGGCAATTCTGCCCATTCAACGCTGCGCTCACCTTTTGGCCCACGGAAACCCTGCCAAAACGCCCAGCTTTGTTCCAAACCCCAGCCTTCACCGGCCAGCTTCACTTTTTTAATACCTTGTCCGTCGATTTTACGCGCTGCACGCTGAATCACACCCAGAGCATCTTTGCCCGTTAGGTGAATAGTCATACCTTGATCGTTGGTACTTAACAGGGCTTTCTCGCCCCAGCGGGCATCTGCCGGATTGGTTGATAGGGATACTTGCATAATTTCTGTAGTCATAGCTTTCCTCGTCGTTATTCTTTTATTGCTGTATTTCAGCTACTTAGTTACTGGTCTGCGAAACCAGCCTCGAATACAAAGCGATTGATACGAAAAGATTTATAGAAAATTTTTATAGGAAACAGTTTTATCAAAAAGAAACGGGGCCGCCAACGCGACCCCAGAGATATTTACTCGAACTCATCTAACCAGACTAGTAAGATCGCTTCCAGCACTTTTTCATTTGATCGCGCCGGATCGTCATCAAACTCTTCCAGATCGCAAATCCACTGATGCATATCGGTAAAACGCACCGTTTTGGGATCGAGATCGGGAAACTGATCGTACAGCGCTTCACCGATTTCCCGCGTGTCTTGCCATGTTAAACTCATTCGTTTCTCCTTTATCCGCCGCCGCCCAAAGCGGATCGACGAATAATATCCATTAGTGCTCGCGAGCGTGGTTGACGGTGTAGCGAGGAATTTCAACCACCAGATCTTCATCAGCCACTCGAGCCTGACAGCTCAGACGACTTTCCGGCTCCAGTCCCCAGGCTTTATCCAGCATGTCGTCTTCCAGTTCGGTGCTTTCATTCAGGGAATCAAAGCCCTCACGCACTACGCAATGGCAGGTAGTACAGGCGCAGGACATTTCACAGGCGTGCTCGATATCAATTCCGTTACGCAGAGCAACGTCCAAAATTGTTTCACCTTGACGCGCTTCAAATACGGCACCATCCGGACAATGGTCTTTATTCGGAAGAAATACTATTTTAGGCATGATTAAACCTCATCCACAGAATGGCCAGCCAAAGCACGACGGATAGAGGCATCCATCCGACGCGCGGCAAAGTTTTGCGTTTGTGCATCTAACGATTTGATTGCGGCTTCAATCGCCGCCGGGTCGCTGCCCTGCCTGCTTTGCTGCAAGACTTCCACGGCCTGCGCAATCGCCGCGCTTTCCTGTTCGCTCAGCAATGCGGCATCTTCCGCCAGTGCGCCCTGCAAACTTTCCAGCACCCGTGATGCATCGACTTGTTGTTCCGCCAGTTTTCTCGCATTAATGTCTTGCTTCGCGTTCGCCATGGAATCTTTGATCATCGTGGCAATTTCGTCATCAGATAACCCATAGGACGGCTTAACCTGAATTGAAGCTTCTACGCCGGTGGATTTTTCCATCGCCGTCACGCTTAGCAAACCATCGGCATCAACCTGAAAAGTCACGCGAATGTGCGCGCCGCCGGCCGGCAGCGGCGGTAAGCCACGCAGAGTAAATCGAGCCAGCGAACGACAATCCTGTACCAGCTCTCGCTCACCTTGCAGCACGTGAATCATCATTGCGCTTTGGCCGTCTTTAAAGGTGGTGAATTCCTGCGCCCGAGCAACCGGAATGGTGGTATTACGTGGAATCACTTTTTCCACCAAACCGCCCATGGTTTCCAACCCCAGCGACAGCGGAATAACATCCAACAGCAGCATATCGCTGTCTGGTTTATTGCCCACCAGAATATCAGCCTGAATAGCTGCGCCGATGGCGACTACTTTATCGGGATCGATGGACGTCAGCGGCGTGCGACCGAAGAACTGCCCAACCTGCTCGCGAACCAAAGGCACGCGCGTTGAGCCGCCGACCATCACCACTTCCAGCACTTCATGAGCGCTGACACCGGCGTCTTTTAGAGTACGACGGCAAGCCATTAACGTGCGTTTAACTAGCGTAGCAATCAGCGCTTCAAACTGTTGACGGGTAATTTCCCCTTTCCAGCCTGCTACGCTCACTTCCGCTACGTCAGCATCACTCAGAGCAATTTTCGCCGTAATCGCCGCATCCAGCAATTGCCGCTGCACACCGTGATCGTCGCGGGAGGAAATTCCAGCCTGCTCACGTAACCAGTCAGCCAACAGATGATCAAAGTCATCGCCGCCCAGCGCAGAATCCCCGCCGGTTGCCAGCACTTCAAATACCCCACGACTCAGGCGCAGAATAGAAATATCAAAGGTTCCACCACCCAGATCGTAAACCGCAATCACACCTTCCTGACCGGAATCCAAACCGTAGGCAATCGCCGCTGCGGTAGGTTCGTTAAGCAAGCGTAAAACGTGTAAACCTGCGAGACGCGCCGCATCTTTCGTACCTTGACGTTGCGCATCATCAAAATAGGCTGGTACGGTGATAACAACACCGTCGAGCTGGCCTTCTAAGGCCTCCTGCGCACGCTGCGACAAAGCCTTGAGGATATCGGCTGAGACCTGAACCGGATTGACCAGCCCCACCGCAGTTTGGATCATCGGCAGGCCGTTTTCACTCGGCTGGAAGGAGTAAGGCAGATTAGGATAACGCTGCTGAATATCCGCTAGCGAACGTCCCATCATTCGTTTGACGGAACTGATGGTATTGGCTGGGTCCTGCGCCGCCTGCTGACGTGCCTCCCAACCGATATCAATGCCTTCGCGCTGATAGTGCACCACGGAGGGTAACAAATCTCGGTTCTGACTATCCGCCAGGGTTTGCGCTTTACCGCTGCGCACCGTAGCAACCAGGGAATTGGTAGTACCTAAATCGATACCTGCGGCCAGCCGACGTTGGTGCGGCGCCGCGGTTAAACCAGGCTCACTAATTTGTAATAAGGCCATGTTGAGCTTCCATCAATCATGAATCTATACCCTTTAACTTGCAGGCTGCCGCAGGGTAAAACGACAGCGGGTAATCTATTGGGTATAAATGACAAAAATTTCTCAAGCGAAACGCCAACGCCCTGCTTTTTTAGGCATGTTCAGCCTATTCAGGGATTCTTTAAAAGATACGTTTGGTCGTTCACTATCATAAGCATGAGATTAACAGTTCAGGGCACAAGCCTGCTAACCGCGGCCTGACTCTTAGGCAAAATCGTCAAACAGACGTTCTTCCAACTGCTCAACCTGCTGCTGTAACTTGTCCAGAAAACGTAATTTTCGCACAGTATCCGCCGCATTGATCCATTGCTGGTTATCCAGTTCCTGCACCATTTGCTCGCTACGTTTTTGTGTCATTACCGCCAAACGCGCGTTAAAAGCCGCTAATGCGCTTTCGGCATCGGCCTGACGTTCAATGGCATCAAGCTCTTCCCGCAGTTCCAATTGTTCCATCAGAAACGCGGTATCACGCAGGGTGTGCTGTTCATTGCTCAAATCAAAACCCTGCAAAGATAACATATACTCTGCGCGTTTTAACGGATGCTTGAGGGTTTGATAGGCGTCATTGATCGTCGCAGCCTGCTGCAAAGCCAGCAAACGCTCGCGTTCTGGCTGGCTGGCAAAGCGATCCGGATGGAACTGGCGTTGCAATTCCTGATAGCGGGAAGTGAGTTGGCTGGCGTCTACGAGATAGCGAGCCGGCAGCCCGAATAAAGTGAAGTAATCCATAGCATGCTCGGAAGTTGTCGTGTGGCTGAGTGAGGGGTTTATGCAGCTCCCTTCCCGCCTCAGCGGCATGGAAGAGAGCCAGATAAATCAGCAAACGTCAGTATAGCGCTACGATATAAGGCAAAAACTAACGATTAAACGTTAAAACTTTCACCGCATCCGCATTCACCGGAAACGTTTGGATTGTTGAACTTAAAGCCTTCGTTCAGCCCTTCTTTGACGAAATCCAGTTCGGTACCGTCCAGATAGACCATGCTTTTACCGTCGATGATCACTTTCACGCCTTTGTCTTCAAAAACGATATCGTCATCGTTCATTTCGTCAACAAATTCTAGTACATACGCCATACCGGAGCAGCCGGAGGTTCTTACGCCCAGGCGCAAACCCAAACCTTTACCACGGTGTTCCAAGAAGGCGCTGACACGTTGCGCAGCACTGTCGCTGATAGATATCGACATACAACAACCTCATTTCTGAGAACCTGCCCTAACCACAGACAGGTTATTTATACTGATTTACAACTACTTAGCGTTATGTTTGCTTTTGTAGTCGGCGATCGCTGCTTTAATGGCATCTTCAGCCAGAATTGAGCAGTGGATTTTAACCGGCGGTAACTCCAGTTCTTCAGCGATTTGCGTGTTTTTGATCGCTTCAGCCTGATCGAGAGACTTGCCTTTCATCCATTCGGTCACCAGCGAGCTGGAAGCAATGGCGGAACCGCAGCCGTAAGTTTTAAAGCGGGCGTCTTCGATAATCCCGGCTTCGTTAACTTTGATCTGCAATTTCATCACATCACCACAGGCCGGCGCGCCGACCATGCCGCTACCAACGGTTGGATCTTCGTTATCGAAAGAACCAACGTTACGTGGGTTTTCGTAATGATCTATTACTTTTTCGCTATAAGCCATTTGAGTGCTCCTGAATCTGAAAGTCTGGAATTAGTGATGTGACCATTCGATGCTGTTGATATCCACGCCCTGCTTGAACATGTCCCACAGTGGAGACAGTTCACGCAGGCGACCGATGGATTTGCGAACCAGCGCAATGGTGTAGTCGATCTCTTCTTCAGTGGTAAAACGGCCCAGGGAGAAACGGATGGAACTGTGTGCCAGCTCATCGCTCATGCCCAGCGCGCGTAGCACGTAAGAAGGTTCCAGACTTGCGGAGGTACAGGCTGAACCTGAAGAAACGGCCAAGTCTTTCAGCGCCATAATCAGCGATTCACCTTCAACGTAGTTGAAGCTGACGTTAAGAATGTTAGGTGCGCCATTCTCTAAATCGCCGTTCAGGTAAACTTCTTCGATATCTTTCAGGCCATCCCACAGACGCTTACGCAGTGAGGATAAACGCTTAGATTCGCTTTCCATCTCTTCTTTGGCAATACGGTAAGCTTCACCCATGCCAACAATTTGGTGCACAGGCAAAGTGCCGGAACGCATACCGCGCTCGTGACCGCCGCCGTGCTGCTGTGCTTCAATACGAATACGCGGTTTACGGCGAACAAACAGTGCGCCAATGCCCATCGGACCATAGATTTTATGGGCAGAGAAGGACATCAGATCCACTTTCAGTTTGCTCAGATCGATAGGCAGTTTGCCTACGCTTTGAGTCGCATCGACGTGGAAAATGATCCCGCGGCTACGGCACATTTCACCAATAGCAGCTATATCCTGCACCACACCGATTTCATTATTCACATGCATGATGGAAACCAAAATGGTGTCCTCACGCATCGCAGCTTCAAGCTGTTTGAGATCGATAATACCGTTGCTTTGCGGTGCCAGGTAGGTCACTTCGAAACCTTCACGCTCCAACTGACGGCAGGTATCCAGCACAGCTTTATGTTCGGTTTTACAGGTGATGATGTGCTTGCCTTTCTTCTGATAGAAGTTGGCGGCACCTTTAATAGCAAGGTTGTTTGATTCTGTCGCACCCGAAGTGAACACAATTTCACGTGGGTCAGCACCGACTAGCGCGGCGATGTCGTTACGTGCGATATCAACGGCTTCCTCTGCCTGCCACCCAAAACGGTGGGAGCGGGAGGCCGGGTTGCCGAAGATACCGTCCAAAGTCAAATACTGCATCATCTTTTCAGCAACACGCGGATCAACTGGCGTTGTGGCTGAATAATCCAGATAGATCGGCGTTTTTACTTTTGATTCGGTCATTGCTCTTATGCTCCGTACATCACTTCCAAAAACTGAAGATCCCGCAGACTCTGCTTATGCGCGCAGATTGACGTTAATCGTCTCTTGCGGTCGGCCGTTGGCCGTACGACGCGTATCGTTGTTCTGACGATCCGCTACTTCCAAAATATCTTGATTATTAACCAGTTCCGCCAATGTAATGTTGTTCAGGAAGCTGCTGATACGCTCGCTCAAATCGCGCCACAGCGTATGGGTCAGGCAACGATCGCCACCCTGGCAGCCTTCTTTACCCTGACAACGGGTTGCATCGACAGATTCGTCTACGGCAGTAATGACCGCGCCTACGGCGATCTGGCCAGCGTCTTTACCCAGCAGGTAACCGCCGCCCGGACCACGTACGCTGGCAACCAGGCCATTCTTGCGCAGACGTGAAAAGAGTTGTTCCAGATAAGATAACGAGATTCCTTGACGTTCAGAAATATCTGCCAGAGGTACTGGCCCGTCCTGGGAATGTAATGCCACGTCAAGCATGGCGGTCACGGCATAACGACCTTTGGATGTCAGTCTCATAGCTTAAAATTACCTGTTGGTGAAACGAGCTAGAAGTCTGCCATTCTTGAGTGTTTTAGTCAACTATTTAACCTAGTAATTCACTCAAGTATTTTATGCCTCGTCATCCTTATATATTTGTGCCAAACAGTCATATATCAACATGATATATATGACTATTCTTTATCTTTCGCCATTTTGGCGTTATTGGCACTTTTCTGATGTTTATCCTGTTTTTCGATCGAAGTCAGCATTCCACGTAGGATATTAAGCTCTTGTGTTTCCGGTCTGGCGCGGGTAAACAGACGGCGTAATTTGCTCATAATCTGCCCCGGATGTGCCTGACGAATAAAGCCGGTGTGGGATAAAACCTGCTCCAGATGCTGGTAAAAACGCTCCAGGTCGTCTACCAGTGGATAAGGCGCTTCTTCCTCTTCCTGCTTAGGTGCGATTTCTGCCTGACGATCGAGGAATGCCACTCGAACTTCATAAGCCAGAATCTGCACGGCCATCGCCAGATTCAGCGAGCTGTATTCTGGATTTGCCGGGATCGCCACGTGGTAATGACATTTCTGTAGTTCATCGTTAGTCAGCCCCACGCGTTCACGGCCAAACACCAGCGCCACTGGTGCATGTTCGGCTTCACGTGCGCTGCGAACGCCGCATTCGCGCGGTTCTAGCATCGGCCACGGCAACGTGCGAGAGCGAGCACTAGTGCCAACGACCAGGCTGCAACCGGCCAGAGCCTCATCTAGCGTGTCAACGATGGTGGCATTGCCGATAACATCGCTGGCACCCGCAGACAGCGCGATGGCCTGAGAATCAGGTTTTACCAATGGATTGACCAAATACAAATTAGTTAATCCCATGGTTTTCATGGCTCTGGCAGTAGAGCCCATGTTTCCGGTGTGAGAAGTTTCAACCAAAACAATGCGAATATTGTGCAACATACAAACTCTGAGGGTAGCGGGGAATCGCAACATCTTAACACAAGCGTAGGCATTTATCAGATCCCCTGCTATACTACGCGCCGTTTCTCGTTCTTTAACATCCTAGTTGGAAGATACCCATGCATCCGATGCTGACTATCGCCATACGCGCTGCGCGTAAGGCCGGTAACCTGATTGCCAAAAATTATGAAACCCCGGACGCTGTCGAAGCGAGCCAGAAAGGCAGTAATGACTTTGTTACTAACGTTGACCGTGATGCAGAACATCTGATCATTGACGTTATCCGTAAATCTTATCCAAAACACACCATTATCAGTGAAGAATGTGGTGAATTACTTGGTGAAGAGTACGAAACTCAATGGGTTATCGATCCACTGGATGGCACCTCAAACTTCATCAAACGTTTCCCACATTTCGCTGTTTCCATTGCTGTACGCATCAAAGGCCGCACTGAAGTGGCAGTGGTTTACGATCCAATGCGTAATGAACTGTTCACCGCAACTCGCGGTCAAGGCGCTCAGCTGAACGGTTACCGCCTGCGCGGTACTAACGCGAAAGAGCTGGATGGCACTATTCTGGCTACCGGTTTCCCGTTCAAAGTGAAACAACACGCACCGGCCTACATTAATGTGTTAGGTAAGCTGTTTACCCAATGTGCTGATATTCGTCGCACGGGTTCTGCCGCGCTGGATCTGGCTTACGTTGCCGCTGGCCGCGTAGACGGTTTCTTCGAAATTGGCCTGAAGCCTTGGGATTTCGCTGGTGGCGAACTGCTGGTTCGTGAAGCGGGTGGTATCGTGACCGACTTCGTTGGCGGCCATAACCATTTCAGCTCTGGTAACATTGTTGCCGGTAATCCGCGCGTAGTGAAATCTATGTTGCAGGCAATGAACGATGAATTGAGTGAAGCGCTGAAGCGTTAATTTTCAGCCTCCAGTCCGAATTGCAATGCCAGTCGGTTGACGCTGACTGGCATTTTTTATGGTTGAAATTCAGCGGCCAAATGGACGAACGCCTCCCATCATGGACGGCTGACTGGAAAGATAAAGCAATACTCCCGCGAAGAGTAAAATGATTCCTCCGGCCAATGCTAAAGTGGCCCAGGCGAGGGAGCCCCACGCCGCCGGTGCGCGATCCCGACTCAAACGTACCGCTAACTGACGGGCGTAGTGAACAAACAGCGCCAGCAGCGAAATGGTTAGTGAAGTTCCTAGCGCCATTGCCAGCGCCGACGCTATTCCCCAAACATATACCCCGATGACTTTGGCAAACAGCAAAACCATAATCGCCCCGGAACAGGGTCGCATTCCCATCGCCAGTATCACCGCCAAACGGGTTCGCCAATCGTTACCCGCCTGCAATTCCTCATCGCTGGGAAGATGACGATGCCCGCAGCCGCAGTTTTCACTATGTACATGATCGGCCGGTAAAGGTTGCAGACGCTGGATAGTGATTTTCTTCGGCTTGAGTAGAGTGATTTGGTGATAAAGCCGCTTTAATGCGCGGAAACACAGTAACAATCCCAACAGGATAACCAGTAAAAAGCTGCCCTTTTCCATCCAGTAGCTGCTTTGATGCAAATAACGGGAGGATAATTGGAACACGCCTAATATCAGCGAGACCAAAGCTATTGCCACTCCGCCCTGTAATAGCGAGGCTAGAAAAGTCAGTTTCAGGCTACTTTTCAGCCGCGCGGGATGCGTAGCCAGATAAGTGACAATCACCACTTTTCCGTGACCGGGGCCAACCGCATGCAACACACCATAAATCAGGCTGAAAAACATCAGCCCCAATCCCGTTTGATGCGGATTTGCTTTTACCTGTTGCAGTAGCTGCGCCATTTGCTGGTGCATGGTTTTTTGCCATACCACGCTTTTAAACAGCAACTCAGGCCAGTACGACCAAGCCAATTGCGCCGCCAGCGCCAAACACAACAGGAACAATGCCAAAGGCCAAAGATGAACGAACCAGTGTTTCTGACGGCGGGTTGCCGGGGTAAAACTTACTGACATTGTAGAGTTATCCGTTGGGCAAATTGTTTTCCTAAAGCCATATCTTCCCCAGGGGAGTCTTCCTTATCTAGCGACAAGGCGTAGGCCTGTAACGATGCGTCCGGATTTGGGGTAAATAAAGTGGCCTGACAACGCTTAGTCCATTCATCTGGTAAATGAATTGCGGCCTGATCCGGGTAAGTCATGTCGACAAAATACGTTGGATCGTAAGTCGAAATTATAAAAGGCTTACCGACCATCGGCTGCGGATCGGCTAAAGGCATCACGAATGCCAATACCGCCCGATGTCCTTTGCGGGACAAATGGTATTCCGTCGGTAAATTCAGGTATTTCACCGGCTTTCCATCGCGGTAAATATCGGTGAAATAGTGCTGCCCCAAGACGTTAGCCATGACTTCCGCCGCCAGTTTCTTCCAGATTTCCGAGTCACTTTTGGCATTTTCTGCGTCATAAAGTAGATCGGCGGAGGTAATTTCATCCATCGTCCAGACCATTTTCATACCGGTCAGTTTCTGGTCATCCACCACAAAAGTGGTTTCCATCTCGATAAAACTGTGCGGATGCGCTAGCCCTGAGGGGCTATACAGTAAAACTGCCACGCCAATAAATAGTCCCCAAATATATTTGTACGACGCATAATTGTTATAACATAACACATTGAACATCTATCAACCCTTGGATTTACAGCAATTATTGTGATGTAAGTTGTAACCCGATGTAAAAGCTATTGCGGCGAGCGCGCTGGTTTTCCCACTTTTGCTATGCTTAGCGTGATAATACCAATCAAACTTACTTCGGAAGGTTTTATGAGCCTAGACACTACACCAGTGCCTGAGCTCTCCGGTCAACAGCGCCGTTGTCATGCGTTATTGCTGCTGTTTACTCCGACATTGCCGGTAAAACTGGAGACTATCAGTCAATTAAATGGCGTCGGGCTTCCGACCACCCGGCAAGATATAGCTGAGGTGGCGAACGAAATCCAGCGTTTCTATCACCTGGATATTCGTACCAATCCGGCTGAGGACTGCCAACTACAAGGAACGTTACTAAATAAACGGCTGTGTCTGATTCATTGGCTACGCCGAGGGCTACGCTATTGTCCCGAGTTTATCGATAAAAACTTTGTGCCAGCGTTACATCAGGCGCTGCAATGGCAAAGTGAAAATGCCGTATTACCGCCGCTACAAGATATCGTGGAACAATGTGAACAGCTTCTACCTCGCCCGCTGGACGAACGTGACCGCTATTTTTTGCAGATTTATCTGGCCTACGCGGTTTGGGAAAATCAGCAACAAAACTACCCGCAGTTAGAGCAGCAGCAGGTGACGTGGTTGAGCCAAAAGGTAGAACTGACCGCCGCCGAGAGCCTGTTTTGCACACTGAATAATCAGCTTTCCCGCCCCTTAGCCAGCAGCGAAAGGGATGTGTTTATCCTGACGTTGACCATGATTAAAGCGCATAGCTACAGCAGCAACCATTCTCCGGAAGATGTTCGCCTGATGGATTCCATTCATCGATTGATTGGACGTTTTCAACAGATTTCCGGAATGGAATTCAGCAGTGACGATGAGTTAATCAGCCAGCTATTTGCTCATTTGGCTCCGGCAATCGAGCGCTGCCGCTTTCATATTGGTGTGGATAATATTTTACTGGATGAAATCAGCAGCAAATATCCCCGCTTGTTACGGACGACTCGCGAAGCTTTAATCGATTTTGAACGGGAATACCAGATTGAATTTTCGGCCGATGAGCTAGGGCTGATTGCCATTAGCTTTGGTGCATGGCTGATGCAGGGCAATGCGTTACAAGAAAAACAGATTTTACTACTGACCAACGGGAACCCGGAGTTGGAGCACCGAGTAGAACAGCAACTGCGTGAGCTAACGCTACTACCACTCTATATCAAATACTTATCTTATTCTGAATACCTAAAATCTGGCGCACCGCCCGGTGCCAATCTAGTGATTTCTCCCTATAAACGAGAAACACCCGAGTCAACGCCGCCGTTAATTCAGGTGCTTTTACCGTTAACAAAAGCAGATCAGATCGCTATTCGTCGTTGGCTGGAAACGCCTTAATCCGCCAGGTCTTCTGGATTCGCTACCACTGCTGGCCGAATAAATAGAGCCGGTACAGCCACCAGCGCCATCACCCAGAATACACCGCCCTGAATATGTTCGAACAGGAAGCCGGAAATCACCGTCATCACCGCAATCCCTCCTCCCATCGCCAAGCCAGAGTAAACGGATTGCAGACGAATAACATCCGCGCCACGGCGAGCGGCGATAAAGCGCATTGCTGCCAGGTGGCAAACGGTAAAGGAGCCGCAGTGCAAAATCTGAATCAGCAACAGCCAGTGCAGCTCGGTAGTCGATGCCATCAGACTCCAGCGAATTATCCCGCTGATAGCGGAAAGCAGCAGCAGGCCGCGCGCCGTCCAGCGGCGGAATAGCACATTACTGAAAGCGAAGACCAAAATCTCGGCCACCACGCCCAGCGACCACAGATAACCGATAGTCGCCGCCGAATAACCGGCTTCTTTCCAGTAAATTGCGCTAAAGCTGTAGTAACCCGCATGAGCGCCTTGCAGCAGCGTCACGCACAGCAAAAATCGCCAGACCGGCCCTTCAGACAGTAAAATTTTCCACTTGGTCGCCGGTAATACATTGCTACGAATCTCGCCTTTAGGCATTACATTTGGGCGTAATAAGACGCCCAGCAGCATCGCCGCTACCGCGACGGTCAGGCTGTAAAGAATCGCGTTATGTCCCCAAACAGATACCAGTTTGCCGGTCAACGCTGAACCAATGACAAACGCCAGCGATCCCCACAGACGCACCTTGCCATAATCCATTGAGATCTGTTTTTGCCAGGTCGCAGCCAGCGCATCGGTCAAAGGAACCAGCGGGCCGAAAAACAGGTTAAAACCGGCAATGACTATCATCAGCCACGCCCAGCCACTGCCAAACCAAAAACCGATGGCAAATGCCAGCGTCAGCAAAGCCAGAATTCTTAGTGCAGTAACCAGATGGGAGGGGTTTTTCACGCTAGGGGCAATAATTAAACTGCCGAGGAAACGAGAAACCAGACCAGCGCCTAACAAGATACCGATGGTTTCCGGCGGAATACCTTCGCCTTGTAACCACACACTCCAAAAAGGCAGGAAAATACCGTAAGAAAAGAAGTAGGTGAAATAACTGAGCGCCAGCCAGCGCGTTGATTGCAATACCATAATTCCTCCGGAGTCAGCCAGATACTGTGACAGAGCCCTTCTTCGCTAGCAACCGGGTAATCATCCAAACAAATAGTTTGCAAGCTACCTCACATCACGAGTGAAGAAATTCTCTTTTATCTGGCGTTTCCGCTTTATTCATTACCGGATATTTGATGAAAAAAAACCCGCCGAAGCGGGTTTGATAACAACTATATAAACTCGCAGAAATTATGCATAAACCGGGAAACGGGCGCAAATTTCCAGAACTTTCTGTTTAGTACGTTCGATAGTCGCTTCGTCGTTGATGTTATCCAACACATCACACATCCAGCCAGCCAGCTCGATGGATTCCGCTTCTTTGAAACCGCGACGCGTGATAGCCGGGGAACCAATACGCACGCCGGAAGTCACAAACGGGCTCTTAGGATCGTTAGGCACGCTGTTTTTGTTCACGGTGATATTGGCACGACCCAAAGCGGCATCCGCATCTTTACCGGTGATATCTTTGTCCACCAAATCCAGCAGGAAAAGGTGGTTTTCAGTACCGCCAGAAACCACTTTGTAGCCGCGATCCAGGAAGACAGAAACCATCGCTTTCGCGTTTTTGGCAACCTGCTGCTGGTAAACCTTGAATTCAGGCTCCATTGCTTCTTTCAGCGCTACGGCTTTACCGGCGATAACGTGCATCAACGGGCCACCCTGATTTGCAGGGAATACGGAAGAATTCAGTTTCTTATACAGTTCTTCGTCGCCGCCTTTCGCCAAAATCAGACCGCCGCGTGGGCCAGCCAGAGTTTTGTGAGTGGTCGTGGTGACGATGTGCGCGTGAGGAACCGGGTTAGGGTAAACGCCCGCAGCAACCAGACCTGCCACGTGAGCCATATCTACAAACAGCCACGCGCCGATGCTATCAGCGATTTCACGCATTTTTGCCCAATCAACGATACCGGAATAGGCAGAGAAGCCGCCGATGATCATTTTTGGTTTATGCAGTTCAGCCTGACGCGCCATGTCGTCATAGTCGATCTTGCCAGATTCATCGATGCCGTAAGGAACGATGTTGTACAGTTTACCGGAGAAGTTTACCGGGGAGCCGTGAGTCAGGTGGCCGCCATGGGCCAGATTCATACCCAATACGGTATCGCCGGGCTTCAGCAGCGCGGAATAAACCGCAACGTTAGCCTGTGAGCCTGAGTGCGGCTGAACGTTGGCATAATCTGCGCCAAACAGCTCTTTCGCGCGGTCGATAGCCAGTTGCTCAACCACATCGACATACTCACAGCCACCGTAGTAACGCTTGCCCGGATAACCTTCAGCATATTTGTTCGTCAACTGGGAACCCTGCGCCTGCATAACACGCGGGCTGGTATAGTTCTCAGACGCAATCAGCTCGATGTGCTCTTCCTGGCGCACCACTTCTTGCTCCATTGCACGCCATAGATCTGCATCATAATCGGCAATGTTCATTTCACGCTTTAACATCCGGCTCTCCTGACTCAGCTAACTAAATACACCTAGTGGACCACCCGTTTGGGTTCTGGCCCACAGTGTAAACTGTTTTCACCTCGTTAAGATAGGTCTTGACAGAGGTTTTTACGCAAACGATTGGCTTCAAGCCACATGAGGCTTTGCACTGCTCTGAGTTCACACAAATCAACGGATTTATCCTCATGTTGAGTATGCGGTTTTTTCATAAGTGTGAACTGGCGCGTAACGATAATCGCCCTCATTAATGAATGTGTATTTACAAGCCGTGTTGTTTTTTATAAGATGCATTTAAAATACATGTATTAATTTGCACATTATTATTCGAAAAATTATAGGAGCCTCACCATGCTGGATAGCCAAACCATCGCCACCGTAAAATCAACCATTCCTTTGCTGGTTGAAACCGGTTCGAAGCTCACTGCGCATTTTTACGATCGTATGTTTGCTCATAACCCTGAGCTGAAAGATACCTTTAATATGAGCAATCAGTTCAGCGGCGATCAGCGCGAAGCTTTGTTTAATGCTATCTGCGCCTACGCGGCCAACATTGAAAATCTTTCGGCTATGCTGCCTGCGGTTGAACGTATTGCTCAAAAACACACCAGCTTGAATATTCAGCCGTCTGATTATCAAATCGTAGGCAAACATTTAATTGCGACGCTGGATGAATTATTCAGCCCGGGTCAGGAAGTGTTGGATGCTTGGGCCAAAGCTTACGGTGTGCTGGCAGACGTGTTTATTCAACGCGAAGAGCAAATTTATCGTGAAGTGGAAGAAAATACCGGCGGCTGGAGAACCCTGCGTCGTTTCCGCATTGCGAAAAAAGAAATGCAAAGCGACGTTATCTGCAGCTTCTTGCTAGTGCCGGAGGACGGCGGCAGCGTAGTGAATTTCAAACCAGGTCAATATTTGGGTATTTATATCGAAGATAGCCGGTTAGAAAACCGTCAAATTCGCCAATATTCCCTGACCGCTGCGCCTAACGGTAAATCCTACCGTATTGCGGTAAAACGCGAAGAAAAAGGGACGGTATCCAACTACTTGCATAACATCGCGCAGGAAGGCGACATCGTGCGCATTGCGCCACCGCGCGGCGATTTCTTCCTTGATATTTCACCGGAAACCCCGGTAGCGCTGATTTCTGCCGGCGTGGGCCAAACGCCAATGTTGAGCATGTTGCATACGCTGTACGCTCAACAACATAGCGCCGAAGTGCACTGGTTCCATGCGGCGGAAAATGGCCGGGTTCATGCCTTTGCCGATGAAGTCGCTGAAATAGCGAAAAATATGCCGAATCTGAATCGCCACGTTTGGTATCGCCAGCCGGAAGAGCAGGATATCCCTGGCCAGCATTACCATAGTAAAGGCTTTATGAATCTGGCTGAGTTGCAGTCATTAATTATTCATCCCGATATGCATTACTACTTCTGCGGCCCTCTGGTCTTCATGCAGTTTGTTGGTAAACAATTACTGGAAATGGGTGTCCCGGCAGAACATATTCACTATGAATGCTTCGGACCTCACAAAGTTATTTAATTGATAAGTTTTTCTGCGTTTCTTTCCCGGTCAGTCTGTATTGTTGGCCGGTTTTTTATTGTATTGAATCTGTACTTTCCTAAGATAATTATTGCTCTTATATTGTGATCAATAACGCCCCCGCTCGCTTTTATCGTTGCAAACATCTATTATTTATATGAATGTTTAAATATTCATATAATTGAAAATTAATATCATTGTAATCAATAGTATTAAAGTCACTATCTGCACCTAGATAACATAAGGCTAAATACACCCAGCATGAGTAGAAAATTCATAAAAAAAGAAGGGTTGGCTCTGGTATCCATGGCGCGCTATTTAATTGGCGAACGCCCAGGAAATCGACTGAAAACCATCGACGAGTTATCGGATAATTTCGCGATTTCCGTAGGCGTGGTACAACACGCCTTGAAGGTATTGGAACAAGAAGGCGCTATTGTCGTAGAGCGCCGTGGCCGCAACGGAACGCAGCTTATGGATCTCAATATGTCATGCCTGCTACAACAGGCAGATTTGGGTAATATGGTCTGCGCAATGCCGCTGCCCTATACCAAGCTGTACGAAGGGCTAGCCAGCGGATTAAAGGAACAATTTACCATTTTGCCGCTGTATTTTGCCCATATGCGTGGTGCAGAAGTGCGAGTCGAGTGTTTGATCGACGGCATCTACGATATGGCGGTAGTTTCGCGTTTGGCGGCACAGAATTATGTTGATCAGGGTAAGGTTACCGTTGCGCTCAATTTAGGCACGGGTTCCTACGTTGACGGCCACCAGCTGATTTGCCGTCGAGGCGAAGAACATGATATTCGCCGCGTCGGGCTGGATCCGCGCTCTCCGGACCAATGTCTGTTAACGGAAATTAAGTTTGCCAATCAAAATATAGAACGTGTCGATGTGCCTTACAGTGACTGCGTCGCGCAAATTAGCCGCGGCGAAATTGACGCTGCGATCTGGAACCTGACTGACGATGTTTCCCATGATAATTTGCAGGCAACCAAGCTACGTGGGGACGAACGCTATATTCAAGCCTCTCAGGCCGTGATATTGATTAGACCAGATAATCACCCAATAAAACTATTATTGGAGAATGGCATTAATTCAGAGCAATTATTACAGCACCAAAGTGATGTCCAACTCGGTAAAGTTGACCCACGTTATTAATTAATAGTCCGGAGATATTATGGATCCGCGCCTCAGTATTTTATATCAGGCTGGGGTAATTGATGAAGAGGTTTTCCTCGGAATGAACAAAGTTATCAATAGATTAGCTAATTTCTGGCAGATATCTATTGATAACGTTCAGGGGGAAATGGCGGTGACGCATATGGCTAACGCCCTGATGCGAACCCGCCGTGGCGAACTGATTAAGGGAATGGATGCGGATTTGTTGTCCGAATTAATCCAAAGCGAAGATATTCAATATATTCGAGACATTAATCAAGATTTGCTAGCCTACTTTGATATTAAGCCTGATGATAATGAGCAGGGTTACTTGCTGTCTAATTTGTACAGCCTTTACCTTGCCAGTAATCTACCACCTTTGAGATAAGCAGCTACACTGAAGAACACACCAACGCTGATTCATTACATAATAAATATTCAAAAAAATAATAATTTAAATTAATAAAATGACGCCTGAAAGTGTCTAGGAAACAGCATGTTTTTGAATGCCTTAAGAAAACAGAACCCAACCCTGATTGATACAGCCATTATGCTGTGGCAACAGGGTAAAATAGGCCCGGATACTTACGTTATCGATGTAGATCAAACGCTATCCAATGCCCGGAGCCTGCTGGACGAAGCCAGACGTTGCAATATCAAGCTATACCTGATGAGTAAGCAATTCGGACGTAATCCCGAACTCTGCAAACGCCTGTTGGCATGCGGCTATCAGGGCGTGGTGGCAGTGGATTTTAAAGAGGTCAGGCAGCTCTATCAGCACGGAATTCCGGTGGCTCACGTCGGGCATTTGGTCCAGCCGCCGTCGGGTATGGTGGACGAAATTGTCAGCCAGCAACCTGAAGTCATCACCATTTTCTCGCTGGAGAAAGCGCAGCAAATTTCTGACGCAGCTCGAAAGCAAGGCAAAACTCAGCCAATCATGTTGAAAGTCAACCAGGCAGGCGATCTGCTCTATGCCGGTCAGGAAGGCGGCTTTGAACTCAATCAACTGCCGGAAGTCATTCAGGCTATTGCTAATATGCCTGCGGTAAGACTGGTTGGCGTGACCCATTTCCCTTGCATGCTGTTTAATCCTCAGGAACAGCGAACCCTGCCAACCACCAATATGTTTACTCTGCTGGCGGCTAAAGAGATTCTGGAAAAACAGGGCGTTAATGTTGAACAAGTCAACGCGCCTTCTGCCGCCTGCATTCAGGTTATGCCCGAACTGGCTCAGTTAGGCGTTACCCATACCGAACCGGGCCATGCGCTAACCGGTACTATTCCAGCCAACCAAGACGGCTCTCAGCCGGAAAAAGTCTCGCTGCTGTATCTATCCGAAATCTCTCATCATGTCGGAGATACCAGCTACTTCTTCGGCGGCGGTTACTATCGTCGTGGCCACCTAAGCAATGCACTGATATGGCACAACCAGGCTTACCACAGCAGTAAGGTATTGCCAGTGGATGACAGCAGCATCGATTATTGCCTGCGTTTGAGCGATAAATTCCCGATCGGCAGCCCGCTGGTAATGAGTTTCCGCACCCAAATATTTGTCACACGCAGCGACGTCGCATTGGTCGAGGGGATCCAACGCGGAGAACCGAAATTAATCGGCCGCTATGACAGTCAGGGGAATAGCCTGAACTAAGGAGATTGCCATGAGTAAATTCATGGTATTGGTCATTGATAGTTTTGGTATTGGAGAAATGCCGGATGTCCCGCTCGTCCGGCCGCAGGATATCGGTGCCAATACCTGCGGGCACATTCTTGAAACCCTTCCCGAATTATATTTACCCACGCTGGAAAAACTCGGTCTGATCAACTCATTAGGCTACGCTCCGAATTTAATGCAGCCCAATCCCGCCGCCGCCTTTGGTCGAATATTATTGCAACATGAAGGTGGCGATACCTTTATTGGCCATCAGGAAATTATGGGCACTTTACCTCTGCCACCGCTTTCTATGCCCTTCTCCGCCGTGATTGATGACGTCGCATCCCAGCTTACCGGCAACGGCTATCAGGTCGAACGCATAACCTTAAACAATCTGAGCTATTTATGGGTGAATCAGGGTGCGGCGATCGGCGATAATCTGGAAGCCGATTTAGGCCAGGTGTATAACATCAGCGCTGACTTCAATCGATTATCCTTCGAGCAGGTGCTAGCCATCGGTCAATTGGTTCGTGAAACTGTTAAAGTCGGGCGCGTTATCGCTTTTGGCGGCGATTTGCCGGATACCGCCGATCTGCTGCGGGCGGCGGAAAGTCGTGAAGGGAAATATATTGGTATCAATGCGCCAAATTCCGGTGTCTATCGACACAATTTTCGCGTCGCGCATTTGGGTTATGGTGTCGATGAACAGGTGCAGGCTCCAGCCATGTTATGGCAGCGACATATTCCTACTGTACTGATCGGTAAGGTTGCCGATATAGTAAGTAATTCTAATGGAATCAATTACGCGGGGATTGTCGATTCTCAGACCATTCTTGATATTATGCGCGACGAATTGCTCAAACCCGGAGACAGTTTTATCTGTACCAACATTCAGGAAACCGATCTGGCTGGTCATCAACAAGACACCCTGCGTTACGCCGACCGGCTGCAACTGGTAGACAGTGCGCTCAATCAGATAATCGCCGCAATGCAACCCGATGACGTCCTGGTTGTCATTGCCGACCACGGTAACGACCCAACCATCGGCCACGGCAAACACACCCGAGAACAAGTGCCACTGCTGGTTTATCAGCTCGGTCTTTCCGCCGTCGATCTGGGCACTCGCCTTACTTTATCCGACGTAGGTGCGACCGCCTGCGCGTTTTTCTCGGCGCCTATGCCGCAAAATGGCCAATCTTTTCTCACTCAACTGCGTCCATCGGTTTCCCGGAGCCTTTCCCAATGATTAACCCCAATGGCTATACCTACGCTCACGAACATCTGCATATTGATTTATCTGGTTTTAAAGACAACATCGACTGTCGTTTGGATCAATACGAGCCGATATGTCAGGAAATGCGCGAGCTGGTGAGCAAAGGCGTTAGCAATATTGTTGAGGTCACCAATAAATACATGGGGCGTAACCCGCAGTTCTTATTGAATCTGATGCGAGATAGTGGCATAAACATCATCGCTTCAACGGGTTACTACACCGATCATTTCTATCCTCAATTGGTGCGTGACAGCTCGGCGCAACAATTGGCGCAGTCCATGATCGATGAAATCGAAGTGGGCATTGATGGCACCGACCTGAAAGCCGGCGTTATCGCCGAGATTGGTACCAGTGAAAACTGTGTCACGGACAACGAGGCAAAAGTGTTTCACGCCGCCGCACTGGCGCACCATGCCACCGGTTTGGCTATTTCGACCCATACCAGCTTTAGCACTATGGGAATGCAGCAAATCGCGCTGCTGGAGCAATATGGCGTGCCGCTGGATCGGGTGGTTATCGGCCACTGCGATTTAAAAGAACAGCCGGATTTGATTTTGCAGATGATCGATAAGGGTGTGTACGTCCAGTTCGATACCATTGGTAAAAACAGCTATTTCCCGGATGAACGACGCATCGCCATGCTGGTTTATCTGGCTGAGCGCGGCGTCCTGGATAAAGTCATGCTTTCGATGGATATTACCCGCCGTTCTCATTTAAAAGCCAACGGTGGCACAGGTTTCAGTTATCTGGTTGATTCATTTATTCCAATGCTTTTGGCCGCAGGTATTTCACACCAGCAGGTGGAAATGATGCTGCGCCATAATCCAAACAAATTCTTCTCTACGCAAGGACAGTGACTATGAAAAAGATCGGCATCGTCGGGTTACAACGTGAGCTGATACGAGAACTGATCGATAAAACTGCGCCCGCCAGCTTTGAAACTTTTATTCTGACCGATATGGATGCAGCGGTAAAAGTGAAAGATGGGCAGCTGGATTATTATATTGGCGCATGTAATACCGGTGCCGGTGCAGCATTATCCATGGCAATAGCCATTATTGGTTATAACAAAAGCGCGACCATTGCCAAACCGGGTATCAAAGCCAAACCGGAACAGATCGAGAAATTCATTGCTGAAGGCAAAGTCGCCTTTGGTTTATCCGTGGAGCATATTGAACACGCCATTCCGCTGCTGATCACTCAGCTGCGCTAAGGGGATAACCGTGGATTACATTCATATCATCGTGGTTGCTTTGCTAACCGGGATGACCGCCCTGCTTTCTCACCGCTCCGTCGCGGTATTTCATGACGGTATCCGTCCGATTTTACCGCAGTTGGTAGAAGGTAATATGAGCCGCAGAGAAGCGGGCAGTATCGCTTTCGGCCTCAGCGTCGGCTTTATCGCTTCGGTTGGGATTTCCTTTACACTCTCCACCGGTTTACTGAACTCCTGGTTACTGTTCCTGCCGACTGACATCATCGGCGTGCTGGCGATCAACAGCTATCTGGCATTTGCTCTGGGTGCCGCCTGGGGCATTCTGGCGCTGACTTCACTGCCTGCGGTCAACACAGCGTTAACCTCTCTGCCAGTCAACTTTATCGGTTCGTTGGGTGAACTGAGCAGCCCAGTTATTTCTGCTTTTGCGCTGTTCCCACTGGTCGCTATTTTCTACCAGTTTGGCTGGAAAACTGCTGTAATTTCAGCAATTATCGTGCTGATGACCCGCTTGGTTATCACTCGTTTCACCGGCTTGTTCCCTGAATCCATCGAAATCTTCGTCGGCATGGTATTGCTCATCGGCATAGCTATTGCTCAGGATCTTCGCGCCAAAACCCACCTCGGCGGTGGTGGAGGACATTCCGTATTTGAGGAGCGAACCCAGAGGATAATCAAGAACCTGCCGCTATTGGCCATCGTCGGTGGGCTGATTTCCGCCGTCGCCAGTATGAAACTGTTTGCCGGCAGCGAAGTGTCGATTTATACGCTGGCGAAAGCCTATGCGCCGGGGATTACGCCGGAAGAGTCACTGTCACTGGTTCATCAGGCTTCATTGGCCGAATTTATGCGTGGCTTGGGCTTTGTGCCACTGATTGCCACCACTGCGCTCGCGACCGGCGTGTATGCGGTAGCCGGTTTCACCTTCGTCTTTGTAGTCGGTTACCTGATTCCGAACCCGCTGTTGGCGGCGTTGGTAGGTGCAGTCGTGATCTCGCTAGAAGTGCTGTTACTGCGCACTATAGGTAAATGGCTTGGCCGCTTCCCCTCAGTGCGTAACGCTTCGGATAATATCCGTAACGCTATGAATCTGTTGATGGAATATGCGTTACTGATCGGCGCTATTTTTGCTTCTATCAAAATGGCTGGCTATACCGGTTTCACTATTACCACAGCGTTGTACTTCCTGAATGAAGCTATTGGCCGCCCGGTAATGAAAATTGCAGCGCCTGTCGTTGCAGTGATTCTGGCGGGTATCTTGCTTAACCTGTTCTATTGGCTTGGATTGTTCGTCGTTCCGGTCTGATGGAAAACTCAGTGCACAGCGGATAAATGCCAGACAATCGTCAGCAAGCTACTCGCAACGTCGATTAGCATTCAATTAGTGGTAAAAAAAGAACCCCATAAATGGGGTTCTTTTCGATGATACGACCTGATTTTAATGTTTTCGATTTAGTATCAGTTAGATAGCTTCTTCATCCTGCTCACCGGTACGAATACGTACCACGCGCGCGACATCAAACACAAAAATCTTACCGTCGCCGATCTTGCCGGTTTGAGCCGTTTGCATAATGGCTTCTACGCAGGTATCCACGATATCATCCGCAACGACAATTTCGATTTTAACCTTAGGTAAAAAATCCACCATATACTCAGCCCCGCGGTACAGCTCGGTATGGCCTTTCTGGCGACCGAAGCCTTTCACTTCGGTAACCGTCATCCCGGTAATGCCCACTTCAGCTAAAGCTTCGCGGACGTCATCCAGTTTGAACGGTTTAATAATCGCGTCAATTTTCTTCATGATGGCGAATTCCTGTTTTACCAATTTTTGCGGCCAAAGCCGGATGTGATCGGATAGCGTCTATCCTTGCCGAAACTACGAGCGGTAATGCGCGGCCCAACAGCCGACTGACGCCGTTTATATTCGTTAATATCTACCAGACGAATGACCTTGCGCACAATAGCCTCGTCAAAGCCTTCAGCCACCAAATCGGCTACCGACTTATCATGTTCAACGTAGCCTTCCAGAATCGCATCGAGAATGTCGTAAGGCGGCAGGCTGTCCTGATCTAACTGATCCGGCGCCAGTTCGGCGGACGGCGGACGATCGATAACCCGCTGCGGGATCACGTAAGAAACGGTATTGCGATATTCGCACAGCTTAAATACCAGCGTTTTAGGTACGTCTTTCAGCACGTCAAAGCCACCCGCCATATCACCGTACAGCGTGGCATAACCGACAGCCATTTCGCTTTTATTACCAGTAGTCAGCACAATGCTGCGGCGTTTATTTGATAATGCCATCAGCACCACGCCACGGCAGCGCGCCTGTAAATTTTCTTCGGTGGTGTCTTTTTCAGTACCGGCAAACATCGGCGCCAGTTGTCCCATAAAAGCATCAAACATCGGTTCGATAGATAGAATATCGAATTCGATACCCAGGATTTCAGCCTCTTCCTTCGCATCGGCAATACTGATGTCTGCGGTATAGCGGAACGGCATCATTAACGCCTGAACCTTCTCTTTACCCAGCGCATCTACGGCAATCGCTAGCGTAAGCGCCGAATCTATACCGCCAGAAAGGCCGAGTACCGCGCCTTTAAAGCCGTTCTTGGTCACATAATCACGCACTGCCAGCACCAGAGCTTCATACACTTCAGCCAGCGGAGACAACCCCGCCGCCGGTGCCGCCATGGGCTCGACGACCAAATCCTGGAAGCGGCATAGCGTCGTTTGCTCCGCAAAGGCGGCCAGACGATGCGTCATATTACCTTTAGAATCAAACACTTTTGAACAACCGTCGAAAATCAGCTCATCCTGACCGCCCACCTGATTCAAATAAATCAGCGGCAAATCGGTACGCTGGCAATGGGAAGCCATCAGCGTTTTGCGAATATAAGGTTTTTCACGGTTATACGGCGAGGCGTTAATCGACAGCAGCAGCTCTGCACCTGCAGCTTTCGCAGCGTCTACCGGCTGGTTGAACCACAGATCTTCACAGATTAATAGCCCTAAACGATAGCCTTTCAGCTCAACCACGCAGCTTTCATTGCCAGGAGTGAAATAACGTTTTTCATCAAACACGCCGTAGTTAGGCAACTGTTGTTTGAAGTAGCGACCAAGCAATTTACCTTCGGAGAACAGTGACAGGGCGTTGTACAGCTTATTCCCTTCACGCCACGGATGCCCTACCAGAACCGCCGTCTTTTGCGCTGCGGCCTGTAAACGGTCTAACTGTGCCTCACAGCGCAGGTAGAAATCATCCCGATACAGTAAATCTTCCGGTGGATAGCCCGACAGTGCCAGTTCGGAAAACATGACCAGATCGGCACCGGCCTTTTGCTGCTCATGTAAGGTTTGCAACATACGCTCGGTGTTGCCTTCAATATCGCCAACCAGCAGATTAAGCTGGGCTAACGCAATGGAAAGTGTTCTGTTCATATTGGTTTCAATTCTGCTATGCCACAACAAAGACCGAAGTGTAAATCATTCCCGGTCATTTGTTTAGAACCCGCCGAACGCCTTTTCCAATCGGGTTCCGAGGAAAGAAAGCACTATTCTTTGAAATCGTTGGCGTCCAATTCATGGCGCGACAACAATTTATAGAATTCAGTGCGGTTACGGCCTGCCATTCGCGCCGCCTGGGTAACGTTACCCTTGGTAATTTGCAGCAGTTTACGCAAATAGTTCAGCTCAAACTGGTTACGCGCTTCAACAAAAGTCGGTAAAGCGGTGTTTTCCCCTTCCAGCGCCTGCTCGACCAACGCTTCGCTGATAACCGGCGCCGAGGTCAAAGCAACACACTGCTCTATGACGTTAACCAATTGACGCACGTTGCCCGGCCAGCTGGCGGTCATCAGTCGTTTCATCGCATCGGTGGAGAAACTGCGCACAAAAGGTTTATGCCGTTTGGCGGATTCACGTAGCAGATGATTAGCCAGTAGCGGAATATCTTCCGCTCGCTCATTCAGCGCCGGAATTTTCAGGTTCACGACGTTTAAACGGTAGTAAAGATCTTCACGGAATTCATTTTTTGCCATCGCTTTCGGCAAATCACGGTGAGTTGCCGAGATAATCCGCACGTTGATATCCAAATCTCGGTTGCTGCCCAAAGGACGAACCTTGCGCTCTTGCAGCACTCGCAGCAGTTTTACCTGCAATGATAAGGGCATATCGCCGATTTCGTCGAGGAACAGCGTCCCACCTTCCGCAGCCTGAAATAGGCCTTCCCGGCTACTTACCGCGCCGGTAAATGCCCCTTTAGCATGACCAAAGAGTTCAGACTCCAATAATTGCTCCGGTAAAGCACCGCAGTTTATGGCAATAAAGGCTTTTTTAGCGCGCGGACTGGCGCCGTGGATTGCCTGCGCCAACACTTCCTTACCGGTACCGCTTTGCCCATTAATCAACACGCTAACGTCAGATTGGGCCACCATTTTAGCCTGCTCCAATAAACGCAGCATCAGCGGACTACGGGTCACTATGGCTTCTCGCCAGCTATCATCACCGGCAGGAATGGAAAGTTCGAGCGCGGCATCAATAGCTTTATACAGTGCGTCGCGATCGACTGGCTTGGTCAGGAAGCTGAATACGCCCTGCTGAGTGGCGGCAACGGCGTCAGGAATAGAACCGTGCGCGGTCAGAATAATCACCGGCATACCCGGCTGATATTTTTGGATTTCGGCAAATAATGCCATACCATCCATTTCATCCATGCGTAAATCGCTGATCACCAAGTCGATTTTCTCGCGCATCAATAAGCGCAGGGCTTCCTGACCGCTTTCAGCCGTGGTGACATGGAAACCTTCACTTGTCAGACGCATTCCCAGCAGCTTGAGCAGGCTGGGATCATCGTCAACCAGCAGTAGATTGGCCGGTTTGCGTGGTGTCATGTGGCTCGGACTCCTTTTTGGAAGCGGGTGACGGCTGGGTGGCCGGAGGCGAGTAGGTTTCTGCCGGTTTGGCCTCCGGCGCTGTTACCGGAGTGGTCGGCTGAGCTGCGGGTTCCACTGGCTTGGCCGATTTTTCTGCCGCAGGTTTGGTTTCTGTTGGCTTGGTTTCCACCGGCTTGGTTTCTATCGATTTTGTTTCTACCGATCTTGCCTCTACCGACTTTTTCTCTGCCGCTTTCTCTTCTTTCATTTCAGCCGCTTTGGCCGGCTCTGGATTAGACCCAGCGGCGGCTTTGATTTCTGCCTCAGGCTCAGAAATTTCATTTTGCAGTTGTTTACGTGAAGAAAGCTGACGCTCGATATCGGTCAGGTTTTCCAGCTTACGGGTGGTGTCCTGTAAATGATATTGCAGACGCACCTGACTTTCCCTCAGGCGATCAATCTGGCTGTCCGATTCATCCTGTAAACGTTGATAACGGGCACGTTCTTCGGAAAGAGCAATACGCAGCACTTGCTGTTCCCGCCATAGCTGAATCAGCGGGCGCAGAGAACCGGGGAAAGTCTGGCTATAGCTATTTAGACGCTCAACGATCTGACGACGCTCGGCCATTGATGGATCAGCACTGCCGATCAAAATGCCCTGCTTAAACGCCGTTGACCAGGATAGGGTTTGCATAGATTTGGCCAAGGCTCTGGACTGCGCGGTGCTTAAACGCTCGGCACAGTCCATCGCTCTCAGCCAATAAAGCGAATTCTCCAGAACTTCTTTATCTTCGATATCCCACAGCGTGTCACATTGAGCGGTGCGGTAATCCACAATTTTGCTTTCGGGAATCACCAACTGCACCGCATGGGAAAAGCGTCCGTTGGCGGAACGATCGATACATCCACTCAATAGTAGTGGGGCAAGTAACAGCGTCCCCAAAAAAGCGGCCTTACGATAAGATGGCGTTGCGACAGCCTCCAGGGCGGAGCGCGGCAAAGATTCGGTCTTTTTAAAAAAGCGACTGACAGACCACTTGTACATTATTTATTCATTCTCGGCGGTTAATGGCAATTCAATGCGGAAACAGACGGCTGCATCATCCTGTTCTACCAGATGCAGTTCGCCCTGCATACGTCTGATGCAATCCTGAGCAATGCTCAGTCCCAGTCCACTTCCCTTAACGGCCCCTTTTCGCTGATGGCTTCCCTGGAAAAAAGGCTCAAATATCATGGTTTCTTCGGCTAGCGGAATCGGAGTGCCAGTATTAGCGACATCAATTTGTACCCGATTTCCCACCTGACGGCTGCGGATCCAAATGGTACCGGATTCCTCGCCATAGTGCACCGCATTGGAGTAGAGATTATCGAGAACTCGCATTAATAATGTGGGTTCAGCCCAGCAGATATCCGCTTGCAGATCGACCTCGGTACGAATTTGCTTGGCTCTGGCTGGCAAACTATGGGCAGAAATAACCCCTTCAACCACTTCCAACAGTTCGACATTTTCATGCTCGCCAGAGCCGTCTGCCAGCTTACGGTTATAATCCAGCAATTGTTCAATGAGTTGCTGTAAATGGCGGCTACTGTTATCCAAAATGGCTACCACCTCCTTTTGATCTTGCGTCAACGGCCCGGCGACCTCGTCAGCCAGTAATTCCGTTCCTTCACGCATACTGGCTAACGGCGTTTTCAGTTCGTGAGAAATATGGCGTAAAAACTCGTGTCGCTGGGATTCCAGCCACGCCAGACGCTCACTGAGCCAGATAATCCGCTGCGCCAGTGAACGCAACTCACGCGGCCCTTTAAACAACGCTGTATTGCCTAGCGCTCGCCCTTCTCCCAGGCGATTAATCATACGCTCGATTCCCTTCACCGGGCCGATAATCATGCGGGTGAATAGCACCACCAGAATCACGCTGACCAAAAATAGCAACAACGCCTGCCAGCCAAAAAACTGTCCGCGTTCAGCAATATCCTGCTGCAACTGCTGACCACGAGAGAAAATACTGTCACGAGTGGCCTGAACCATTTCGGCGTTAGAGCGAGAAAAACCTTCCAGTTGCTCCGAAGATTGCGCATCTGGCCCACTGTTCTGGCACTTTATTTCTTCCAACTGAGTGAGTAAGCCACGTAAAGTCTGATAATAGTGGGCGTCAGGCAAGATCGAACCATGGCTATCCAGCATTTGGGCATACTGTTTACGCTGGTGTTGATACAGCTTGGCAAGTGTCGGATCGCCCAATACGCAAAACTGGCGATAGCTACGCTCCATTTCCAGAGCAATGCTGGTCATAGCTTCGCTGCGCCGGGCGTCCGCCAGCGTGGTACGGTTGATATCTGCCGCCTGCTCGCTTAAATGATCCAAACTTTGGTAAGCCTGATAAGCCAGTACCAGCAAGGGTAAAAGCACCAACAGAAACGCCATCAGTACCAGCTGACGCAACGAACGAGGGAATAAACGCCATCTTTTCAACGAAATCATCTCATTACCTATTATTCTGCTTTGATGCTAACCGACTCTCAGAGGATTACAATGTCTGTTACCGCATAAATCCCGCACTATTTCATCAACAAATCATCGACCGCTGATTTTCGAGCAAAAAAAAAGCACCTGCTATGAGCAAAGTGCTTAATTTTAATAGGAAACTGGTTTCCACAATTTTGATTCATCGATGCGATCAGCCTGTTGTATCAACACTCAATCGAATGAGAAATGATTGCGATATCGATGTTTGAACGAATCTGAAGGTATTGCTGATTTGCTTAACAGGGGCAATAACACTATTGCCCCCATTAGCAAGAATATGTGGATGCCCTGAAAATCGCCTCCAGTTTGATGAGCCGAAGCAATCATCGGGGGGATGAGACGAATAGCATCCAAACATGTCCAATATTGATGAACCCTTCATCACAGTAGGACATAGGCGGTGCCTCACTCAACGTGTCGTCCGATGCTTGATAAAGCGCTTGCGCGGCAATATCGGTTTAGGTGGACGATAGGCACCATTCTTAGGCGTCATTCGATGGCTTATGAAGCGCATATTCCGCTTAACTGCGGGGCTGTCATAAAAAGGTGAATGAGCAACTGATTAAGATAATGCAGTTACCGTGCCAACTTTAAAATAAAAATACTAAGACATTGAAAATAAACAGTTATTTAAATAATTCATAATTATAACTTAAAAACAACGGTTAAACAGTTAACGCGTTATTAGCCTTCTGTCTCTAATTCACGACACCCAAAAGCATCAATAATAAAAACATTAAAAATCATGAAGTTATATGTCTCCTATTTGAGACACCGCTTTATGCTGTTGTCGCAATTTACCGACACAAAAATAAAAATATATATTTTTCAACAAATTGAGATCTTCATCTCATGTGGGAATTCATCAAACCTAATCTCGTTACTTATAAATAATGATATTTCATAGATAAGGAAAATTTGTCAGCATCATAGCCAGATGCCCGCGCAAAGAGTTGCTGTCGGCGGTTGCTGTCGACGAAGGAACCCATCGCTAGCTCGGAACAAAGCTCCGCATCCGGCGAGGCAAAAAATGGCTGCTCTACCTCGCAGCCAGAGAACCCGATGCCAACAGAGAGTTAACTGATTAATGAACAATTTAATGCAGTGTCTTAATGCAGTGTCGAATACAAGAGGACGAACTATGAGTGGACATCTGTAATTAGATTTCGGCTAGTTTCCAATACGAAAAATATCAGTTTTGAAAACACAATGAATTTTATACTACTTCACAGCCAAACATCTTTATAACCAGACAGTCTGAATCTTAATTAACATAAAATTACATAGGGATTTTCATAGCTATGAAAACCTGAAATAGAACGCAACGCTTCATAATATTCACCGAAAAAAATCACTATCAGTAATAAAAGTGCCACTCATGTTATCCATGACGCAGATAACACAGGAGGATGTATGACGGTAAATAAACTCGGATTTTTGTGTTCGACCTTAATCATTTTATCTGCCACCGCCTTTGCCAATGATGTAACTCGCACTCGCCAAGACATTCGCTCGACCGTCATCAGTACCGGGCAATTGGCTATGTTACCGGCCATTTCAGGGATTAGGCCGTTATCTCATATCAGTTATATTCCTGACTTTGAAATAACAGACCTACATTATTATTACAGTCAAGAAGCTGCGGAATATAAAATTAAATTCGACTTTGAAGCCCATGGCAGACTGAACTATTACATTTATGTCGTCAACAGCAATAACGCAGAGCTAATCAGCATTAATGGTTTTATTAATAATGACAAGATACCAATAAGAATCAAAATGCACAATATTCAACCAGGAACATATAGGTTAATTATTGAAGTCTTAGATAATAATAAAGAAATGAAAGAAATAAGCTATAGCTTCACGGTGTGATAAGAAATTGGGACCGATTCAGACAAACCAAACGTCAATCAATATCGATAAGTGATATCGATAAGCAAAAGGGGGCATTTCGCCCCCCTTAGATATTTAAACCAACGGATCGTTAGCCTAACTGTTTACGCGCATTACGGAACATACGCATCCACGGACTATCTTCGCCCCACTCTTCCGGATGCCACGAATTGCTCACGGTGCGGAAAACACGCTCTGGATGCGGCATCATCACCGTGGCACGGCCACTGGCGCTGGTGACAGCGGTAATACCGTTCACTGAGCCATTAGGGTTAGCCGGATACTGCTCGGTCACTTCACCCTTATTATTCACAAAGCGCAGCGCCACCAGATTGTGCTGTTCCAAAGCGGCCAGATGCTGCCGATCGCGCACTTCAACCTGCCCTTCACCATGCGAAACCGCAATAGGCATACGAGAACCAACCATATCCTGCATAAACAGTGACGGGCTGTCAGCCACCTCAACCAGACTGAAACGCGCTTCAAAGCGGTCAGACTGGTTGCGTACAAAGCGTGGCCAATGTTCTGCCCCCGGAATCAGTTCCCGCAGGTTAGACATCATCTGACAGCCGTTACACACGCCCAGCGCCAGGGTTTCCGGACGCAGGAAGAACTCGGCAAATTCATCGCGTACGCGGTTATTAAACAGGATAGACTTGGCCCAGCCTTCGCCAGCACCCAATACATCACCGTAAGAGAAACCGCCACAGGCTACCAGGGTCTGAAAACCTCGCAGATCGATGCGACCAGCCAGCAAATCGCTCATATGCACGTCTACCGCATCAAAACCGGCGCGGTGGAAAGCTGCCGCCATCTCAACATGAGAGTTAACGCCCTGCTCACGCAAAACGGCCACTTTCGGACGAACCTGTTTAAGAATATAAGGCGCAGCAATATCCTCCTGAGGTTCAAAGGTCAGTTTCACATTCAGGCCAGGGTCCTGCTCATTCTGCTTGGCTTGATGTTCCTGATCGGCGCAGTCTGGGTTATCGCGCAGGCGCTGCATCTGCCAGGTGGTTTCTGCCCACCACAGACGCAGAGTGCTGCGTTTTTCACGATAAACCGTGTCGTTTCCACTGCGGATCACGAAATCGTCTCCGACGGTCGCGCGTCCTAAGTAATGCACGCACTCTGCCAGCCCCTGTTTAGCGAACAGTTGTTCAACGGCCGCGCGGTGCTCGGCGCGAATCTGAATCACCGCCCCCAGTTCTTCATTGAACAAGGCAGCCAGCGCATCCTGACCCAAAGCCTGAATATCCACTTCGGCACCACAGTGACCGGCAAAGGCCATTTCAGCCAGAGTCACCAACAGGCCGCCGTCAGAGCGGTCGTGATAAGCCAGCAAGGTCTGATCGGCTACCAGTGACTGCATGGCGTTAAAGAAGCCAGCCAGCTGCTCCACGTTGCGCACATCGGCCGTTTTGTCACCGAGCTGACGATAAACCTGCGCCAGTGCCGTAGCCCCCAAAGCATTGTGACCAGCGCCTAAATCGATCAGTAACAACGCATTGTCACCTTTATCGGTACGCAACTGCGGCGTAACCGTATGACGCACGTCTTCGATTCGGGCAAAGGCGGTAATCACCAGCGACAGCGGAGAAGTCATTTCGCGCTGTTCGCCATCCTGCTGCCAGCGGGTTTTCATCGACATAGAGTCTTTGCCCACTGGAATAGTGATACCCAACGCCGGGCAAAGTTCTTCACCCACGGCGCGCACCGCCTCGTACAAACCGGCGTCCTCACCGGGATGACCGGCAGCGGACATCCAGTTTGCCGACAGTTTAATGCGTTTCATTTCGCCGATTTGCGTCGCGGCAATGTTAGTCAGCGCCTCACCCACCGCCAAACGCGCGGAAGCGGCAAAGTCCAGCAAGGCTACCGGCGCACGTTCCCCAATAGACATGGCTTCGCCGTAATAGCTATCCAGACTGGCGCTGGTCACCGCACAGTCGGCAACCGGAATCTGCCAAGGCCCCACCATCTGATCGCGAGTCACCATGCCGGTGACGGTGCGGTCACCAATGGTGATCAGGAAGGTTTTTTCTGCGACCGCTGGCAGATGCATCACGCGTTTTACCGCATCGGCAATGCTAATTTCAGCACGATTCAACGCTTCGCCCTGCGCCTGCTGGCTGGTGACATCCCGCAGCATTTTAGGCGTTTTGCCCAGCAGCACATCCAGCGGCATATCGATAGGCTGGTTGCCGAAATGGCTATCGTTCAGTGTCAAATGCAGTTCTTCCGTCGCTTCACCGATCACCGCATAGGGTGCGCGTTCACGTCGGCAGATTTCATCAAACTGCGCCATTTGCGCTGGCGCTACCGCCATCACATAGCGTTCCTGAGATTCATTACACCAGACTTCCAGCGGGCTCATCCCCGGCTCATCGTTCAGAATGTCCCGCAGCTCAAAGCGACCACCGCGGCCGCCGTCGCTCACCAGCTCTGGCATCGCGTTGGAAAGACCGCCGGCACCGACGTCATGAATAAACAGAATCGGGTTCTGCTCGCCCAACTGCCAGCAGCGATCGATCACTTCCTGACAGCGACGCTCCATTTCCGGGTTGTCGCGCTGTACTGAGGCAAAATCCAAATCCGCATCGGACTGGCCGGACGCCATGGAAGATGCCGCGCCACCGCCCAAACCGATATTCATCGCCGGGCCACCTAGCACCACCAGTTTGGCACCAACGGTAATTTCGCCTTTCTGAACGTGATCGGCACGAATATTACCGATACCGCCCGCCAGCATGATCGGCTTATGGTAGCCGCGCAGTTCGCTGCCGTTATGGCTATTGACCCGCTCTTCATAGGTACGGAAATACCCCAGCAGGGCCGGACGACCAAATTCGTTGTTGAACGCCGCGCCACCCAGTGGACCCTCGGTCATGATATCCAGCGCCGTCACAATGCGGTCTGGCTTACCGAAATCTTCTTCCCAAGGCTGTTCAAAACCGGGAATACGCAGGTTAGATACCGAGAAACCGACCAGACCGGCTTTCGGTTTAGCACCGCGCCCGGTGGCACCTTCATCACGAATTTCGCCGCCAGAACCGGTTGCGGCACCCGGCCAAGGAGAAATCGCCGTCGGGTGGTTATGAGTTTCAACTTTCATCAGGATATGCGCATCTTCCTGATGATAATCATAAACACCGTTTTCCGGCGCGGGGAAGAAACGCCCAACCTGCGAACCGGCCATTACCGCCGCGTTGTCTTTATAAGCAGACAGCACGTAATCCGGGGTTTGTTCGAAAGTGTTCTTAATCATTTTGAACAGCGTTTTCGGCTGAGCCACGCCGTCGATCACCCAATCAGCGTTAAAGATTTTATGACGACAGTGCTCGGAGTTCGCCTGCGCAAACATATACAGCTCAATATCCGTCGGGTTGCGCCCCAAACCGGTAAAGGCATTCAGCAGGTAATCAATTTCGTCTTCCGCCAGTGCCAGACCCAGCTTGATATTAGCCTGCTTCAGCGCTGCGCGGCCTTCGCCCAGAATATCTACCCGCTGAACCGGCGCAGGGTGCTGATGAGCAAACAGCTGCTCTGCCTGCTGCAAATCGGTAAATACCGTTTCCATCATGCGGTCGTGCAACAAAGCGACCAACTGCTGCCACTGGGTTTCGGTCAGCTCTGGCGCATCAATATAGAAGGCCAGACCGCGTTCCAGACGTAAAACCTGAGACAAGCCGCAGTTATGGGCAATATCGGTCGCCTTGGAAGACCAGGGAGAAATCGTGCCCGGCCGCGGCGTGACCAGCAGCAAACGCCCTTGAGGGGCATGTTCAGGGAGAGAAGGACCATACTGGAGAAGTCGTTGGAGTTTGGCGTGCTCATCAGCGCGAAGAGGCGCGCTAACGTCGGCAAAATGAATATATTCGGCGTAGATATCACTCACCGGCAGGTGAGCGTCCTGGCAACGGGACAGCAATTTGGTAATGCGAAAAGCCGACAAAGCGGGCGAACCACGCAGTATTTCCATAATCTAAGTTTCTCTCGTCTTCGAAGCAGCTGGAACAGCACTTCATTGGGCGCAACAGGGGAAAACGCGCGCCATTATAGAGAATCTCGGCCTCCGACGAAACCGTTTGCGTATCTATTATTGATAATAGCGCGAGAAGTCGTCGAATTATCATAAAGTGTCAATAAAGTTGCACACTGGCGTTTTGTTGCGCAAAATGCCCCCGCACTGGGGATTTAACCATGTTAAATCGCCCTTATATATAACGCACAACCCCGCGCTGCCGAGAGACAACTATTTGACGCGCCTTAAATTAAATTATTTTTTTATCGGTGTTGTTACCTTGCTTCTGGCTCTTGCGCTATGGCCGAATATTTCCTGGCGCAACGGTCAGGAGGGACAACTCGACCAGATCAAAGCCCGCGGAGAGCTTCGTATCAGTACGATGAACTCACCGCTGATCTACACCCCAGGTAAAGATGGCCCTACCGGTCTTGACTACGAACTAGCAAAGCGCTTCGCAGATTATCTCGGCGTGAAGCTGGTGGTTACGACCCGTAACAATATCGATGACCTGTTCGAAGATCTGGACAACAACGACGCCGACCTGCTGGCCGCAGGCCTGATTTATAACAGTGAACGCCTGAATCGGGCGCGCACCGGCCCCGCATACTATTCGGTTTCCCAACAGTTGGTGTATCGGTTGGGCAAAACCCGCCCAAAAACCTTTAACGATCTGCAAGGGCAACTGACCGTGGCCGCCGGTTCTGCGCACATGGCGGCGCTAAAACAGCTAAAACAGGGCAAGTACCCGAATTTGAGCTGGGAGTCCTCAACCGATCGCTCGGCTAAAGAACTCTTAGAGCAGGTGGCCGATGGCAAGCTGGATTACACTATAGGCGATTCCATCACTATTGCCCTGTTGCAGCGCATCCACCCGCAGTTAGCGGTAGCTTTCGATGTTACCGATGAAGAACCGGTCACCTGGTACTTTAAGCGTAGCGATGATGACAGCCTGTATGCCGCACTGCTGGATTTTTACAGCCAAATGGTTGAAGACGGCAGTCTGGCGCGCTTAGAAGAAAAATATCTGGGCCACGTTGGCAGCTTCGATTATGTGGATACCAAAACCTTCCTAAGAGCCATAGACACGGTATTGCCAACCTTCCAGCCGCTGTTTGAGAAGCACGCCGGTGAAATCGACTGGAAGCTGCTAGCGGCCATCGCCTATCAGGAATCACACTGGAATCCCGAGGCGACCTCACCAACCGGCGTCAGAGGCCTGATGATGCTAACCCGCGCCACTGCAGACGGTTTGGGCGTAAAAGACCGTCTGGACCCTGAGGAAAGCATCAAAGGCGGATCGGTATATCTGCAACGTTTGATGAAAAAGATCCCGGAAACGGTGCCGGAAGACGAGCGGATTTGGTTTGCATTGGCGGCTTATAATATGGGTTATGGTCATATGCTGGATGCCCGTAAACTGACCAAAAGCCAGAACGGTAATCCAGATAGCTGGGTAGATGTAAAAATGCGTTTGCCGATGCTGAGCCAGAAGCGCTATTACCCGAGTACGACTTACGGCTATGCCCGTGGGCATGAGGCTTATAACTACGTGGAAAACATCCGGCGCTATCAGGTCAGTTTGGTGGGTTATTTGCAGGATAAAGAGAAAAAAGCCGCGCAAAGTGCGGCTATCGAAGCTGAATTAGGCAAAGCCTATCCGGTGGTTGGGCCGGGCTGGTCGATTAATAACTGACCGATTCAAGGACTATTCTGGCTCGTTTTGCGCAGCGGCGCGGCGAGCCTGCTTCAGCGCTTTTTGCTGCTCCCGGCGCTGGCGGAAAAAGGCGCTCAGCGTAGCAGAACATGCCTCAGCCAGAACGCCGGAAGTAATTTCGACCTGATGATTCATCCCCGGATGACGCAAAATGTCCACCAACGAGCCTGCCGCGCCGGTTTTCACATCGTCAGCACCGTAAACCAGACGACGAATACGGCTGTGTACCATGGCTCCGGCGCACATCACGCAAGGTTCCAGCGTGACATATAATGTCGCGTTAAGCAGTCGATAGTTCTGTAGCGCCTGCCCGCCTTGGCGTAACGCCATGATTTCAGCGTGAGCAGTAGGATCATGATGGATGATAGGTCGGTTCCAGCCAACGCCAATAACCTGATTATCTAACACCAACACTGCGCCAACCGGCACTTCGCCCTCTTCCTGCGCGCGCTGCGCCAGCTCTAATGCCTGACGCATCCAGTATTCATCATTATATTCAATAGACACATTCACCTCTCAGGCACTTTTGCGGCGGGCATTATACACAGCGCAGGCGCAGAACGGGGATTTTGTCCGCCCGAAGTACTCAGACTATCGCTACCGGGCTATTCATCTATTACTTATACTCAATAAAAGTCATCAATACAGTAAAGTGAAGAATACATAGAAAATCTCGCCGTCACCTTCACATTGCTGACCCGAAGCAATGGCTTAAACCGCCGAGAGAACCTGTCATACAAGGGAACCTGGATATGAAACTCAGCAAAAAAAATGCGGCGGTGGTACAGAAAACCCTAGATGGCTGGGCCAGTGAAGGCGTCATTGCGCCGGAAGAACATCAGCGCCTGTTAAAGCACGTTGTGATTCAGCCTTTTGATTGGCGCAGACTGGCGAGCTATGCCTTTTTAGGCGCGCTCGCTTGCCTGGCTACCGCCGTTGCCAGCCTGTTTGCCGACAGCGTTCTCATTGCCTGGATTAGCCAATTCCTGCGCTTCGACGCTCCGGCCATTTCCGTAATCTGCGCAGGGATTGCCGTTACATTCTATTATTGGGGATTTCGCCGTTATCGCCTCAGCCCAGATAAAATTTACAGCAATGAAGCCCTGCTGTTTCTCGGCGTATTATTTACCGCAACATCTTTAGGCTACTTAGGCATTTGGCTGGATAACGGCAGTGGCCGCGTTTCTCTATTATTGCTGCTCGGTGCGGGAATTTATGCACTAATCGGCTGGCTAGGCCGCTCCCCCTTGGTCTGGCTATTTGCTCTGTTATCTCTGGGGAACGCCTTTGGCGCAGAAACGGGCTACCTTTCCGGCTGGGGAGCTTATTGGCTGGGCCTGAACTACCCGCTGCGCTTTATTCTTTTCGGTTTGATACTGATATCGGTCGTTCTGCTGGCCCAAAACCCGCTGCGCCAGCGGCGGCTGGAACGGGTTTCACAAGCAATGGGGCTGCTATACCTATTTCTCGCTTTATGGTTACTGTCGATCTTCGGCAATTACGGTGATATTGACGGCTGGTATCAGGTGCGCCAGATCGCGCTGTTTCATTGGAGCCTACTGTTTGCTCTGGCGGCAGGAGCCGCTATATGGCTGGGTTTGAAGCGAGATGACGCCATGCTTCGCGGCTTCGGCTTAACCTTTTTAGCCATCAATCTGTACACCCGTTTTTTCGAACTGTTTTGGGATTCGCTGACCAAAACGCTGTTTTTCGTGATTCTGGGCGGAAGCTTATGGTTACTCGGTCGCTACGCGGAAAAAATCTGGCGTTTAGGCCATAGTAATACCGATGTAACACATTGAGGCAACAACTGACGTAACTCAATAACCGAGCCTTTAAAGTCATGAAAAACAGCGGCAAACCCTGCGGTTATTCCAGGAAAACAATCACTCTAACCGCTGTAATTCGCCGTTCTTACTCACCCGCCAGCGGTGTTCGCAGAAAAACAGCAACGGGTTATCCTGCCTACTGTCGCTATAACCGCTATAAAGTTTCAAGGGAGAGCCGAGCCGCTGCTCAAGCTGTACCACTTTTTCCTGCCCCAGACAGCGTAGCGGCAAAATCCAGCCGCCGTTGCATCGCGCCATTTGGCTACCAACAAGATGTAACTTGGGCAGATAAAGAGAATCATGGTAAACCTGCTCCACCAGCCGCTGCGGTGAACCGGTGATCAGCCACACCTGCGTATCTTGCTGTTCCAGATACTGCCGCAGGCGCATTTTTACTACAGGAAAACCCACCACTTTCTGACGAAACGCCCCCACGAAGCGCCGCTCCAGATCTTTCAGATGAGATTCGCTACGGCCGAAGGTCATGCTCCACAACAGCAGGCTAAGCGGCCAGCGGGCGCAGCGGCCTCCTGCCAGTAAGCCAATCCCAACGACGGGTAATAACGGAATAACCAGAAGTAAATTAAGAGGTAAGCGACGAGTAAGAAACCGCAAAAAGCTGCCAAACATATCTTGCTGATGCAGCGTCCCGTCTAAATCAAAAAATACAACGCGTTTGCCTTCAGCGGCCTGCGGCGCGATGTTTGCTAAGGTCGATTCTGGCATCAACTTATCACTCCTCAAAATGTCTTTCGCTCTGCCAAATCCGCGTCGACAGAGCGATATCCTAAAGTGATACTACCGCCTTTTTCCTTACCATGAACAGCGTTACGCTATTATTCTTCTGGATCGGTAAACCCCATAATCCAGGTAAATATAAAACCGGCCAGAATAGTGATTGCCATCCCCAAAAGGTACAACATGACTTTGCCGGAAATAATGGTCAAAGCCAGCGGTAGGCCGGAAATCCCGAAGGTTATCACCGTCGCCACTTTCCAATAGCTGATTAACGCCCCTCCGATTGCCCCCCCCAAGCAAGCGCCGATAAAGGGTTTACCTAAAGGTAACGTCACCCCAAAAATCAGTGGTTCGCCAATGCCTAAAATGCCGACCGGCAGAGCCCCTTTAATCACTTTTTTCAGACGCGCATTGCGCGTTTTCATCAGTACCGCCAACGCGGCGCCAATTTGCCCTACGCCAGCCATCGCCAGTATCGGCAGTAACGGATTGGCGCCGTGAGCCTGCACCAGCTCTACGTGAATAGGCACCAATCCCTGATGTAAACCGGACAGTACCAGCGGCAGAAACAGCCCGGACAGCAGCGCGCCGACCCACAGTCCGCCGCGATCGATAGCCAAATTGACTCCGTGGGTAATCACTTCAGAAATATACCCGCCCAGCGGTTGTAGCAGCAAAATAGCCAAAGAGGCGGTAATTAGCGTAGTTAACAACGGATTGACAATAAGCTCTATCGATTCAGGCAGGTGATTACGCAACCATTTCTCGATCCAGCACATCAATGCCACAACCAGTAAAACGGCAATAACTCCACCGCGACCAGGCTGCAACGCTTCGCCAAACAGCGTAATTTGCGCCAGCGCCGGGCTGGATAAAATACCGGCCATTACGCCGCCCATTGCCTGCGAACCGCCGAACACTCTGGCGGCATTGACGCCCACCAGAATATTCATAATCGCAAACACTGCACTGCCAAAGATCGCCAACAACCCCAGAATATTCGGGTAATGCAGCGCTAAATCGCCAGAAATATCCGGACGCTTGAGAATATTCACTATTCCCATAATTAAGCCGGAAGCAATAAATGCAGGAATTAGCGGGATGAAAACGTCAGCCAGTTTCTTCAGCGCACCGCTCATTGGAGCCGCATATTTAGCTTTGGCCTGCGCTTTATTTCGACCGATCGCATCGGTTTCAGCGATGTCTTCTGTTTTTCCAACCATCAGGCCCCGCATGCGCTCAACCACCTTCGACGCCGCGCCGGGGCCAACAATAAACTGATGCTGTTCCCCCTGCTTAATATAGCCTTTGACTCCGGTTAACTGCTTCAAATGAGATAAATCCAGCAGATTGTCGTCTTTAACCTCAACTCGAACCCGGGTCATACAATTTTCAAGTTTTCGAATATTGGCTTCGCCACCAATACCGACCAAAATTTGCTGCGCTAAAGCGGTTGATTTATCCATTGCCACATATCCTCAGGCTGAGCGCTATAAAGCGGCGCGCAGATAACCATTATGCTGCGCCAAATCCTGCCGAGCCCGCTCTGCGCCAACGCCTTTCAGGATCATCAAAATCGCCGGTTTAACCTCAAAATCGGTCTGTTTCAGCGCATTTTCCGCTTCTTCCCTTCCTGCGCCGGTGGCTTCCACCACGATGCGGCAGGCGCGATCCACCAGCTTCACGTTAGTGGCTTTTACATCCACCATCAGGTTTTGATACACCTTGCCCAATTTCACCATCGCGCCAGTAGACAGCATATTCAGCACCAGCTTTTGCGCAGTTCCGGATTTTAACCGCGTTGAACCGGTTAACGCTTCCGGCCCTACTACGGGGGAAATTGCCAGCTGCGCTTCCCGCGCAATAGGTGAGTCAGGGTTACAGGAAATCGCAACCGTTGGGCAACCTAACTCGCGAGCATAGCGCAAAGCGCCGATCACATAGGGCGTGCGACCGGAAGCGGCCAGGCCAACCACCATATCCGTGGAGGTTAACTTCAATGCCTGTAAATCTTCCGCACCTAATGTCAGGCTGTCCTCCGCCCCCTCTACCGCCTTCAGTAAGGCTCCCGGCCCACCGGCAATCAGGCCGATCACTAATCCGTGAGGCACGCCAAAAGTGGGTGGGCACTCGGATGCATCTAATACGCCCAGACGACCGCTGGTTCCCGCTCCCAGATAGATCAGACGCCCGCCAGCCTTCAAAGCTTCGGCAGCTAAATCAACCGCCTGCGCAATTTCAGGTAACACTAAACGAATCGCATCGGGAACCTTACGATCTTCATCGTTAAAACGCTCCACCATTTCCAGGGTGGATAATTTATCCAGATCCCTTGTTGCCGGATTACGGCTTTCTGATACCAAAGTACCTAAGTTCATACGTCACCTCATTGAATTTTTAATTCACATTAATATATTTATAATTGAATATTATATTCAACAAGGCGAGTGTTTTTGGCTATCTTTAGAGCAGAGATCACAAAAATCGGTAAGTTAACCCTATCCATGCGCCCGATCTGATTTTTTAGCGCTAAACATGGCAGAATGTCTTCCCGCTTTCAGGAATGGTGTTATGAGCAGTCTTCTACGCATACGACAGATCTACCCTACATTGGCGCAAAACGACCGAAAACTGGCTGATTTTCTGCTGGAAAATCCTGAACAGGCGCGGCATCTCAGCTCGCAGAAATTGGCGCAAATGGCCGGAGTCAGCCAGTCTGGCGTAGTGAAATTTGCTCAAAAACTGGGATATAAAGGCTTTCCGGCGCTAAAACTGGCGTTGAGCGAAGTGGTGGCCACACCGCAGGCCGCGGTGAAAGTACATAATCAGATTCTCAGTACCGATGGTTTAAAAACCGTAGGTGAAAAGCTATTGGCAGAAAAGCAGGCCGCTCTACGCGCCACGCTGGATATCAACAGTGAAGAACGCCTGCTCATGGCGCTGGAAATGCTGAAAAATGCTCGTCGAGTTATCCTACTGGGGATCGGTGCTTCTGGACTTGTGGCGAAGGATTTATCCTATAAGTTGTTGAAAATCGGCATTATGGCGGTAGCCGAAGCGGATATGCACGTACAATTAGCGACGGTTCAGGCCATGAGTCCACAGGATTTACTGCTTGCCATATCTTTCAGCGGCGAACGAAGGGAAGTGAATCTGGCGGCGGAGGAAGCGCGGGCTGCGGGAGCCAAGGTGCTGGCACTCACCAGTTTTTCCCCTAATGGCCTACAGCAACGCGCCGATCATTGTTTGTATACCATTGCGGAAGAACCGGCCATTCGCAGCGCGGCAATCTCCTCCAGCACCGCTCAGTTTGCTCTCACCGATTTGCTCTTTATGGCAATCATCCAGCAAGATTTTGATCAGGCGCAAGACCACATCAACCACAGCGCAAATCTGGTGAAAAAACTGGTCTAAGGCGATGATAGCGGTATAATCGCCGGCTGATTTATGTCCCCCACACCAAAGGTAGCGAACTCATGGCCCTGTTGATCACGCGTAAATGCATTAATTGCGATATGTGCGAACCGGAGTGCCCGAATCAGGCTATTACGATGGGCGAAGAAATTTATCAAATTGATCCAATGCGCTGTACAGAGTGCGTCGGCCACTACGAAACGCCTACCTGCCAATTGGTTTGCCCGATTGATAACACTATTATTACCGATCCGGCCTGCGTCGAAACTAACGAGCAGCTATGGGATAAATACGTTCTGCTGCATCACGCCGACCGCCTGTAACCGCGCCGCAGTTGCAACAAAGGGCGTATAAATACGCCCTTGCCAAGATCCGAATCGATTAAATCCTGATTAACTCTCAATTATCACCGTTGCACAGGCATAGCGCCGTTCATCCGCTAAAGAAACATGCAGAGATGCCACGCCCAGCTCCAGCGCCAGCTCCGCAGCGCGGCCATGTAAGTGCAGCGTCGGCTTGCCTAAAACGTCATTGACGACTTCAAACTGATTGAATGCCAGTCCGTTGCGAATACCGGTGCCAAACGCCTTAGCTGCCGCTTCTTTCACCGCAAAACGCTTAGCCAGAAACCGCACCGGCTGCTGATGTTGCTGATACTGTTGCCATTCTGCCGGGCTGAGAACTCGCTTTGCCAGCCGCTCTCCACTGCGATTCACCACAGCTTCCATACGTGAGATTTCAACAATATCAGTACCCAGCCCCAAAATAGCCATCAGCGACGCGCTTCCCGCATTAAGGTTTTCATTTCGGAAACCGCAGCCGGCAAGCCGGTCATCACCGCCTGGCCGATAATCGCGTGACCGATATTCAGTTCATGCATTTCAGGTAAGGCAGCAATAGGCTGAACGTTATGATAAGTCAGGCCGTGTCCGGCATTCACTTTCAGACCTTTGCCAGCGGCATAGGCCGCCGCTTTGGCAATACGCATCAGCTCCGCCTGACGAATCAGATCGGATTTAGCATCAGCATAAGCGCCGGTATGAATCTCAATGTAAGGTGCACCTACCGCCACCGCGGCGTCAATCTGGCGCATATCGGCATCAATAAACAGCGAAACCAGAATCCCCGCGTCGGTAAGCTGACCAACAGCCAACGTCATTTTGTCGATCTGACCGGCAACGTCTAACCCGCCTTCGGTGGTCACTTCCTGACGTTTTTCCGGCACCAGACAGCAAAAGTGCGGCTGAATGTCGCAGGCGATGTCCAGCATCTCGTCCGTGACGGCCATTTCCAGGTTCATTCGAGTCTGAATGGTCTGACGCAAAATCCGTACGTCTCTATCGGTAATATGACGGCGATCTTCGCGTAAATGAACGGTAATACCGTCAGCACCAGACTGTTCGGCAATGAAAGCCGCCTGAACCGGATCGGGATAGTGAGTACCACGCGCATTTCGTAACGTAGCGATATGATCGATATTAACGCCTAGCAGCAAATCAGCCATGACAGCCCTCCAGAAAAGCCCGTAGTAAGATAGGTTAACAGCCCGCAGTTTACACCGAGTGCAGGCGCAGCGGATAGGTTAGGATCGGGGAAAGTTGATACAGAACGGATTAAAAATCAATAAAATCAGGATGTCTGCGTCGGGTCGGCAGGAGGTTTTATTACAAATTGTCTGAATAATTCACGACTTTTAAGCGGTTTACCGCCCAAATAAGGTTTCAACGCCATTCGAGTAAAACGCTTGGCGGCACGTAATGTATCAGCATCGGGAAACTCCCGACTGGCCAATGCCTGTAGCTGCCGTCCGGTAAAACTGTAGTGGTCCACCACCAAACTGGCGATAAAACCTTTCTCTTCCCGATAGCGATAAGTCATGGTGTCAGCGACGGCTTGCCCACTCCCGGCGCAATGGAGAAAATCCACGCCGTAACCCAGACTGGATAGCATAGCCAGCTCGAACTGACGTAAAGCGTGTTCAGGGGAACCGTCCGTTGCGGCAAGGGCTTGTAAGCAATGGAGATAATCGAAGAATAATGCAGAATAGTTAGTACCGTGCTCCAGTACGCGAGACAGTAGTTCGTTAACGTACAGCCCGCTGTAAAGCATCGATCCGCTGAGTGGCAGCGCCAGAGAAACCGGCTCCGCATTACGTAGTGTTTTCACTTCCCCACGACCGGCCCAGCGAACCAGTAATGGCGTAAAAGGCTGTAAACAGCCTTTTAAATTGGAACGTCGGCCACGCGCACCCTTGGCCAAAACTCGCATGCGCCCTTCCCCTTCGGTAAACAAATCCAGCATCAGGCTGGTTTCGCTGTAAGGGCGACTATGCAAAACAAATGCGCGCTGCCAACCTTCCATCGACGAGTCTTATTTCAGATCGTCGGTATAGCCTAAGCTGCGCAATGCACGTTCGTCATCGGCCCAGCCTGATTTCACTTTCACCCACAGTTCAAGATGCACTTTGGCATCAAACATTTGTTCCATGTCCTGACGGGCTTCGATACCAATAGTCTTAATCTTGGCACCTTTGTTACCGATAACCATTTTTTTCTGGCCTTCACGTTCAACCAGAATCAGACCGTGGATGTTGTAACCACCACGTTCATTCGGCACAAACTGCTCGATTTCTACGGTAACCGAGTAAGGCAGTTCTTCACCCAGGAAGCGCATCAATTTTTCACGAATAATTTCCGACGCCATAAAGCGCTGGGAACGGTCGGTGATGTATTCTTCCGGGAAATGATGTTCAGCTTCCGGCATATGCTTACGCACGATGGCCGCGATGGTGTCCACGTTCATGCCTTTCTCCGCAGAGATTGGCACCACATCAAGGAAATTCATCTGCTGGCTCAGGAACTGAATATGTGGCAACAGCTTGGTTTTATCCGTGACGTTATCCACTTTGTTGATAGCCAACAGAACCGGGCATTTCAAGCTGCGCAGTTTATTCACGACCATTTCATCGTCGGCGGTCCAGTTAGTTCCTTCGACAACAAAAATAACCAATTCCACGTCACCAATCGAGCTGCTAGCCGCTCGGTTCATCAAACGGTTGATGGCACGTTTTTCTTCAATATGCAGCCCCGGGGTATCCACATAGATAGCCTGATAAGGCCCTTCAGTATGGATGCCCATAATCCGGTGGCGGGTTGTCTGCGGCTTACGCGAGGTGATGGAAATCTTTTGACCCAACAACTCGTTTAGCAAGGTTGATTTGCCCACGTTCGGACGACCAACAATTGCAATAAAACCACAATACGTTTTTTCTACTTCGCTCATTCAAGCTCCAACTGTTTCAGCGCTTGTTCCGCTGCTGCCTGCTCAGCTTTACGACGACTTGACCCAGTACCGACTACCGGCTCGCTCAAGCCACTGACCTGGCAGTGGATAGTAAATTCCTGATCGTGTGCTTCTCCGCGAACCTGCACAACCAGGTAAGAAGGTAACGGCAGATGGCGACCCTGCAGGTATTCCTGCAAACGCGTTTTTGGGTCTTTCTGCTTGTCACCGGGGCTGATTTCATCTAACCGGCTACGATACCAGTCCAAAATCAGCCGTTCGACCGTTTGAATACCGCTATCGAGGAACACACCGCCGATAAGGGCTTCTACCGTATCTGCCAAAATGGATTCACGACGAAAACCGCCGCTCTTCAATTCACCCGGGCCAAGGCGTAAACATTCGCCAAGGTCAAATTCACGGGCCATTTCGGCGAGAGTATTGCCTCGAACCAAGGTTGCCCGCATCCGACTCATGTCGCCCTCGTCTACGCGAGGGAAGCGGTGATACAACTCATTGGCGATAACAAAACTCAGAATTGAGTCACCCAGGAACTCTAAACGCTCATTGTGTTTGCTGCTGGCGCTGCGATGAGTCAGAGCTTGCAGCAAGAGATCCTGCTGTTGAAAAGTATAGCCCAGCTTCCGCTGTAGCCTGGTTATTACGATGGGATTCATGAGTTACCAATAGATCAAGAATGCGTCAAAAACTACAGCATACGGAACAGGTCTGCTTCGCCCAAGCCAACACAAAGCTGTTTCGTTTGCAGTGCCTCCAACAGGAAGCCAACTTTTATCGCTCGAAAGGTTATTCTACAACGTGTGGAAACATAATGCTGCGTTTATATATACCCTTATTAATTGAAATTCTGGCGTTGTTGGGGCATTCACCGCCCAAATTGCTGATGTCGATCAGCTTATCGGGATTTATCGGATTATTGCCAGCCAACAGCGCCAGTCAATCAGGATACCGCTCAGATTAATGAATTCCACCAATACGGCTTAAACGCACACCCGTTGGCCATTCACCTTCCTGCTTTTCAAAACTCATCCAGATAGCAGTGGCTTTACCCACCAGATTGCGCTCAGGGACGAAGCCCCAGAAGCGACTATCCGCACTATTATCCCGGTTATCACCCATCATAAAGTAGTGACCTTCCGGAACCACCCAAACGCCAAGCGGCTGGTCTGGCTGCTGATAATAAGCACCAATCTGATCGTTCCGACCCGGCACCATCAGAATCTGATGGGAAACCGGCCCTAAACTTTCGCTGCGCTGACGCAAACGTACACCATCATCTGGAACCGGCTTATTGGTCGGAATCTGGAAGAATCCGGCCGAAGACTCGCCCATACCGCTGAAGCGGAAAGTCTGGACGAATTCGCTCGGCACAGATTCGCTGTAAGTAATGGCTAACGCGCTATCACAAGAGTGACCAGTATTGCAGGCTGGCTGCACCGTTACTTGTTTGGCAATAGGATCGTAACTAACCCGATCTCCCGGCAAACCAACCACACGCTTGATGTAATCAACCCGAGGATCCAGCGGATACTTAAATACCACCACGTCGCCGCGTTTCGGATGTCCCGTTGGGATCAGCGTCGTCTGGGTAATAGGATCTTTAATGCCGTAGGCATACTTTTCCACCAGAATAAAATCGCCGATCAGCATAGTTGGCATCATCGATCCAGACGGAATCTGAAATGGCTCATAAATGAATGAACGCACGATAAACACCAGCGCCAGCACCGGGAAAATCGAAGCACAGGTCTCGATCCAGCCAGGCTGACGAGCAACTTTAGATAAAGCTTTCTCATCTACCGTGCCCGCTGTTTGGGCATTGATAGCCGCAATTTTTGCCTGACGTGCCGGCGCCCATTTGAAACGCTCGAAACACCAGATAATCCCTGTGACCAGCGTAGCTACGGCCAGAATCAAGGCGAACATGTTAGCCATTCAAACTCCTTACAACTTATTTTCCGTCTTTGCCAACGTGCAGAATGGCCAGGAAAGCCTCTTGTGGCAACTCAACGTTACCCACCTGCTTCATACGTTTTTTACCGTCTTTCTGCTTCTGCAACAGCTTTTTCTTACGGCTAACATCACCGCCGTAACACTTCGCCAATACGTTTTTACGCAGCTGTTTCACGGTTGAACGCGCAATGATGTGGTTGCCGATAGCCGCCTGAATTGCAATATCGAATTGCTGGCGCGGAATCAGCTCTTTCATCTTCTCGACCAAATCGCGACCACGATATTGAGCGTTGTCACGGTGAGTAATCAGAGCCAGTGCATCAACACGTTCGTTGTTGATCAAAACGTCAACGCGGACCATGTCAGAGGTCTGGAAACGCTTGAAATTATAGTCCAGGGACGCATAGCCGCGTGACGTTGATTTCAGGCGGTCAAAGAAGTCCAGCACCACTTCTGCCATCGGGATTTCGTAGGTCAGCGCCACCTGGTTACCGTGGTAAACCATGTTGGTCTGTACGCCACGTTTCTCGATACACAGTGTAATAACGTTACCCAGATACTCTTGCGGCAACAGCATATGACACTCTGCGATAGGCTCGCGCAACTCTTCAATGTTGTTCAGTGCCGGTAGCTTAGACGGACTATCAACATAAACGGTTTCCTGACTAGTGGTAATCACTTCATACACTACGGTTGGCGCAGTGGTAATCAGTTCCAGATCGTATTCACGTTCCAGACGTTCCTGAATGATTTCCATATGCAGCAAGCCAAGGAAACCACAGCGGAAACCAAAACCCAGCGCAGTAGAACTCTCTGGTTCATAGAACAGAGACGCGTCGTTCAGGCTCAATTTACCCAGCGCATCACGGAAGCTTTCGTAATCATCAGAGCTGATTGGGAACAAACCGGCATAAACCTGCGGTTTCACTTTCTTAAAGCCCGGCAGGGATTTTTCCGCCGGTTGACGAGCCAGCGTCAGCGTATCGCCGACTGGCGCGCCAAGAATGTCTTTAATCGCGCAGACCAACCAGCCTACTTCGCCACAGTTCAACACTTCGCGGTCAATACGTTTTGGCGTGAAGATACCTAAGCGGTCAGCGTTATAGGTCTGGCCAGTGCTCATCACTTTGATCTTGTCGCCTTTGCGCAAGGTACCGTTTTTAATACGGATCAAAGAAACAACGCCCAGATAGTTATCGAACCATGAGTCGATGATCAGCGCCTGTAATGGAGCTTCCGGATCGCCCTCTGGCGGCGGAATATCACGCACCAGACGCTCAAGCACATCAGGTACACCAACACCGGTTTTCGCCGAGCAGCGCACGGCGTCAGCAGCATCGATACCGACGATATCTTCAATCTCTTCCGCTACGCGTTCAGGATCGGCGGCTGGCAGGTCGATTTTGTTCAAAACCGGAACCACTTCCAGATCCATTTCCATCGCGGTATAGCAGTTGGCTAATGTCTGGGCTTCAACGCCCTGCCCAGCATCCACCACCAGCAGTGCGCCTTCACAGGCCGCCAGCGAGCGGGAAACCTCATAAGAGAAGTCTACGTGACCGGGAGTATCGATAAAGTTGAGCTGATAAGTTTGACCGTCCTGAGCACGATAATCCAAGGTCACGCTTTGTGCCTTGATGGTAATCCCGCGCTCACGCTCCAGATCCATGGAATCCAGAACCTGCGCGGCCATTTCGCGCTCACTTAAACCGCCACAAATCTGGATAATACGGTCAGACAGCGTCGACTTACCGTGGTCAATATGGGCAATAATGGAGAAATTTCGTATATGCTTCATTATAAAAGTTTTTCTGCCTTGGTATTTCTGAATCATTCGCCTATGGACACACGCATGGACATAAAGCGACAGTCAGTATTGTAAGTTGTTAGGTTGGCTGTCTTTCGCCTAAGTCGCGGTATTCTACATGTCAAGACAATGAAAACCTAGTCATCCTCATGCCAATCCTTACTATTATCCTTGCTTTCAGATGAAATCAAGTCGCTCTGTCAGGACACTCCTCGAGAGCAATAGCGGCCCATCATTGGCATTAATATGAATACCGGAACCGCGAGTCGCTCGGCTTAAAGGATAGTCGCATTAAAGCTTAACGCGCCGTATTTTTATGTTGCTGATTTATATCAGAGTTTAAATCCATTTAAATAAAGTGGTTATTGGGCGGATTTGGGAGATATGCTCAAAGAAACCTACGTCATTCTCTTCTTGGCTCTCCTCCTAAGTCACTTATTATTTTCTCATTGAGGTAACTGATGTCTTTTCAGAAATACCCATTCACTTTAGGAAAAACCTCATATCGTCAATATTCGCCTCACCTAGAATATAAAAATCACCTTGGAATAACCTAAATGGTGAAACCGTTTTATCGCCATTAAGGAGGTCTGATGATCGATGAAGGCCCAATTCTCAGCCGCCACGAGTTTAGTAAGAAAAACTCAAAACTGACACTGGCTTCCGTCGCCTTTATTATAGTAATGACACTGGTGATTATCACATTGGCAACGGCAACCAATGTATTTTCTACGCCTTCAATATTATTGGTGTTGTGCATTCTGCTGGCGGCATTATCCCTGAGCGTCCTGCTTTATTCCCGGTTATATATCACGCCGGACTTTACCTATTTCTTATATGAGAATGGCGTTCGGGTATTTAATCATTACAGTGAAAAAGTTTATTTCATTCCTTTTGATAAAATCACGCATATTTACCATTTCCACTTGGGGATTAATCCAAGGGGAAAGATAAACGCAATGGCATTTCGCGCCTCACACCACCAGCAATGGAATATTATCGTTTCTAATATCATGGGAGCTAACCCCTTGATGCGAAATATCGTTTATCAACAGGTTAGCCATGCTGGCGACGCCTGTCTTACCCGACTATTTCAGGGAGAAATAATCAACTTTGATGTGGTTAACAAAAAACCGTCTTGGTTTAATCAATTTATTGATCATGACCTGGTTGAGGTTATTCCCCATGCCATTAGGCTGAACGCACGCACTTTAACCACGCAGCAACGCGTCATTGATATCGAGAATATACGGAGAATTGAAACTGGGAGTAAGGGCAATAATAACGAGTCGATACGCCTGCTTGATGATGAAGGGAGTGTTTTATTTTCGATAAATTATGCGGAATTAATCAGCGCAGATCTGTTTATTGCCTTAATTCAACATATGATTCAAAACCGCATACCAGCCTATCACAGCCCGATAAATCACTAATTTGAAATCAATCTTGCTGGATTCTCAGCGCCGTCGGCGGTAAACCTATTTGCAATACAACCGGTTGATAATCAGCCCGCTCCTCAACCTTAGCCGCCAGCCTTCGAGCAAGTAAAAAACCGGCTATTCCGCCTAATACCGCACCAACCGCGGTCATTGCCTCGGTCACAAAGATATTCTGACATAATGCGCCACCGGCAATCAGCCCGAAAAGCGGCGTCAGGTAAACCAACATCGCCGAACGTAGCAAGCTGCCTTCGCTGATTCCCACTTCAACCCGTTGACCCGGTTCAAGCGGTTGATCGATAGCGACTTGAAGCTGATGTTGAGATTCTGGGCCAAGTTTATTCAACAGGTCGCTGCCACAGCCGCCGCGGGCATGACAATTACCGCAGCCGGCATGAGGCTCACAGCGCAGCAACGCTATACCCTGTTGCCACGAAATCACCGTGGCCCATTCCTTCATCATTATTTCTTAGCCTTTAACACAACGCTGCCGGCAATACGTTTCGCCGTAGCGGGAGGAATCTCACCTACAACGGTAATTTCAGCGCCATTGCGTACTTCACTTTCAACGGTACGGCGCCCCTGACGCAAAGATTGCCCGGTCACAGCATTCTTATCGGCCGGGTTTACGTTCACCGTAAAGCTGAACAATCCGTCGGTATACAATCGAGTTTCCGTTGGCGTATCCAGATTCGGTAGAGTTCGACGGCTGCGAGAAACTTCGACCATTCCCGAAGGCAGCCAAGCTGGAGCCCAGACGAAATCGACTTTTTGTTTCGCAGGTAAAGCGAGCAATGGTGGTAGCTCAAGAGCTTTCATACCTTGCAATACCGTTTGAATCGGCGTACCTACCCCCATGGATATCACTCTGAATTGCTCCAGCGTTTCTCCATCGCGATCCAAGAGATCGATGCGCATCGGTAATTTTGTCGTTTCGTCTAGCCAGATAATATAGCTATAGCGCGTGCCATCTTTGGCTACAACACGAATAACCTGGCAGGGACGATCGGCTACGCGCGCTCGCCCCACGGCAATATAGTCGTAATATTTGGCCAGATTTTTGAAATTAGAAAACACGATGGAAGGCAAAGCATCGACTATGTGATCACCGGCCAGAGTAAAAGGGTCGAAGCCAGGTTCGAAATAGCTAATTTCAGTACCGCGCTGAAGAACCTCGGTGCGAGGTCCATCCATGCGTAATAGCTGAGCTAACGCTTTGCCTTCAGATATAGCATGGCGATAACGAAGAGAATCAATCCCTTGGTTATTGACATTAATATAGCCTAGCTCATAGTTGAGTGACTGACTGGCACTGCCCATTTCTTGCAACAACGCCTCTGGTTCATTTTGAGCAGAGGCGATTATTGGCACGAACAGGCCGCCCGTCAGTAAACAGACGGATAACAAAAGTTGCTTCATTACTGCTGTTGCATTCCTAAGGACTGAGTTCCAGGCACCTGAATAGCGGCTTGCGGCGATACAGACTGTTCTTGTTGTAGCGGATCCTGCGGTAAACGGCGCTGCAATTCAAAATCCTGGCTCAGCATATCGACACGGCGACGCTGTTCCTGAACCTGCTTTTGCTGACTGTTGCCAAAAGTTCCATCAACCGGCACACCAAAACTGACTGGCGATGCTTTGCCCATCATTGGCAAGGTATTAAAGGCCGGAGATTCAGACTGCATAGTGTCTGTTGCTGGCTGGTTGTATTGCTGAACCCCCACAATCACCGCCAGAGAAACGCAGGCAGCCATGCCAACTTGGGTAAGTTGACTAGCCCAGGGACGCACTTTGTTCCAGAACGGCATTTTCTGCCAGAGATGCGGCTGAGGTTGAGATTCAGGCACGGCAGCTGGTGCGAAGCGGACGGGTTCATCTTTCAGTGCAGCAGCCACGCGGCTAGCAATATCAAGATGAATGACTTCACCAACGTCACCGCGCAGAGTGTCACGGATTAAGTGATAACTCTGCCAGCTTTGTTGCAGTTCGTTATCTTTTGATAAAGAACTCATCAGTTCGCTATCAAGAGTTTCACCATCCATCAGAGCGGAAAGCTTTTCTTTCTGCATGCCTAAATACCCTTTATGTGTCCGCTATCGCTGAATCAGCGGCTGAACTTTGTTATCGATAGCTTCGCGAGCACGGAAGATACGCGAACGAACGGTACCGACCGGGCAATCCATAATGGCGGCTATTTCTTCATAGCTCAAACCATCCAACTCACGCAAAGTGATCGCCATCCGGAGATCCTCCGGGAGTGACTCTATGGTACGAAAAACTATCTGCCTCAATTCCTCAGACAACATTAAGTTCTCAGGGTTCGAAATTTCTTTTAATGCGCCCGCATTTTCGTAATTTTCAGCATCATTTGCATCCACATCACTGGATGGTGGACGACGTCCCTGAGCGACTAAGTAATTTTTTGCCGTGTTGACGGCGATACGGTACAACCATGTGTAGAAAGCACTATCGCCACGGAATGACTCCAATGCGCGATAAGCCTTTATAAAGGATTCTTGTACCACATCAGGGACATCGCCCTGAGGTACGTATCGAGATACAAGGCTCGCCACTTTATGCTGGTAACGAATAACCAGTAAATTGAACGATTGTTGGTCTCCTTTTTGGACCCGCTCAACCAGCATTTGATCCGTTAACTGCTCGCTCATCCGAGGCAAACTCTCCCGAAATATATCCCCACGCTAAAAATCGTACTGCCAGTCATATCATTACCTTCCTGAGCAAGCACTTGCTTGGAGTTTAATTAAAAAGCAAAGTTCCCTATTGCCCTGTTTTTCTTTCGATATCCTTTCAATATCTGATACCCGTAGCTTTTGCTCGGGCAGATAGGCTACCATGAAAATCACCCTTCTTCTGCACACATCATACGTTATGTCATCATCATCAGAACATGTTAGCGATGTATTGATCATCGGAAGCGGCGCTGCGGGCCTGTCACTGGCGCTGCGCCTTGCACCACACTGTAAAGTTACCGTTCTGAGCAAAGGCCCGCTGAACGAAGGCGCAACCTTTTATGCTCAAGGCGGAATTGCAGCCGTTTTTGACGAAACCGACAGTATCAGCTCACATGTTGATGACACGCTGATTGCCGGGGCCGGGCTGTGCGATAAAGATGCCGTCGAATTTATTGCCAGTAACGCACGCAGCTGCGTGCAATGGCTTATCGATCAGGGCGTACTCTTTGATACCGAAACCAACGCCAGCGGCGAAGAACGTTTTCATCTAACCCGTGAAGGCGGTCACAGCCACCGACGCATTCTGCATACAGCCGATGCTACAGGTAAAGAAGTAGAGACTACCCTGGTAGGTAAAGCAAGCACCCACCCCAATATTTCAGTGAAAGAGCGCCGCAATGCCGTGGACTTGATCACATCGAATAAAATTGGCCTGCCGGGAACCAAGCGGGTCGTGGGTGCTTATGTCTGGAACCGCGAGCTGGAAAAAGTGGAAACTTATCGCGCTAAAGCCGTGGTGTTGGCTACCGGCGGCGCAGCTAAGGTTTATCAATATACGACCAATCCAGATATTTCCTCCGGTGATGGTATCGCTATGGCCTGGCGTGCCGGTTGCCGCGTCGCCAATCTGGAATTTAACCAGTTTCACCCGACCTGCCTGTTCCACCCACAGGCGCGCAACTTCCTGTTAACCGAAGCGCTGCGCGGTGAAGGAGCCTACCTAAAACGCCCTGACGGCACCCGCTTTATGCCTGATTTTGACGCGCGAGGCGAACTGGCACCGCGAGATATCGTCGCCCGAGCCATTGACCATGAAATGAAGCGGCTGGGTGCCGATTGTATGTATCTGGATATCAGCCATAAACCAACTGAATTCGTGATGCAGCATTTCCCCATGATCTACCAAAAACTGCTGTCTTTGGGCATCGACCTGACCAAGGAAGCTATTCCCATCGTTCCGGCAGCGCATTATACCTGCGGCGGCGTGATGGTCGATCAGCATGGTCGAACCGATTTGGACGGGCTGTACGCCATTGGGGAAGTGAGTTACACCGGGCTGCATGGAGCGAACCGCATGGCGTCTAACTCATTGTTGGAATGTCTGGTTTACGGCTGGTCGGCATCTGAGGATATTTTGATGCGTTTACCCCACGCCAAATTAGCCAAACATCTGCCTGAGTGGGATGAAAGCCGAGTTGATAACTCCGATGAACGCGTAGTAATACAACATAATTGGCATGAATTAAGGCTATTTATGTGGGATTACGTCGGCATCGTACGTACGACCAAAAGGTTGGAACGCGCCCTGCGCCGCATCAATACTTTGCAGCAGGAAATCGACGAATATTACGCGAATTTCCGTATTTCCAACAACCTGTTGGAATTGCGTAATCTGGTGCAAGTCGCCGAACTTATCGTGCGCTGTGCGATGGAAAGGAAAGAAAGTCGCGGCCTGCATTATACGCTCGATTATCCAGATCTACTGGAAAATCCGCGCCCGACCATCCTTCAACCCTGATATTTCGGTATTCTGTTAAGGGCACTTCAGTGCCCTTAGTTTCTTTATCTATTTGTCACAATGAATATTTCACAACTAATAGTTAAGATAAAAATCACCAATTAACTGACAAAATTCAGGTGAATACACATCCTCCGCCTGACGCAAAGTTAAATGCTGATGTAGCTTTTCTCCATCCTGACGAGATAAAACCAGCAACATTCGGTGCAATGGCTTACCGGGTCTGTCTCGCACATCAACCTGTTGCCGCACAAACCAACCTTGCTGAACGGCCGACGCTGCCAAATCCTCACCAATGCTGTGCGGTAATACTACGCAGAAGCGACCTTCCGGCGTGATCAATCGTTCAGCGCTACGCAACAACGCTTCGTGAGTCAGGGATCCGGTATAACGCGCAGTATTTCTCGCTTCATCACGGCAGGCCACCGCCGGAGAAAAGTAAGGCGGATTACTGACGATTAGATCATATTGATGAGGATGGTGTTCTGCGAATGCATTTACATCGGCACTATAAATACGAATTCGATCGTGCCAAGGAGAAGCCTGCGCGTTTTCAGTAGCCTGCTCCGCCGCCTCGCTTTCCAGTTCGACGCCGTCGATCAAAACTTCCGAAGACGATCTCTGAGCGATCATCAAAGCAATCAACCCACTACCACAGCCGATATCCAGCACGCGCCGAGCCTGTTGTAACGGTACCCATGCGCCGAGTAATACTCCGTCAGTGCCTACCTTCATGGCGCAGCGATCGTGAGCCACAAAAAACTGTTTAAAGGTAAAACCACCGCGACGTAAACTCGGTTTTATTTTCAATTGTTCGCTCACATTAATCACCAGAATCTTTAACTGGCGTAGCATAGGACAATATGATTGAAGGTAAAAGACATCATTCCCGCTTAAACAGGTGAAGAATTCGGCTAACCCGTCTATAATCGGCGCCCCAAGTAGAGGAAGACCATGACTGTAACCAATTTTTCCGAACTCGATCTCGACGAACGCCTCATTGACGCCCTGCGCGACAAAGGCTATGAGCGCCCTACCGCCATTCAGGCTGCGGCTATTCCGCCAGCTATGGACGGACGCGACGTATTGGGTTCGGCTCCCACAGGTACGGGCAAAACTGCCGCCTTTTTGCTGCCAGCCTTGCAGCATCTGCTGGATTTTCCACGCAAAAAATCCGGGCCACCGCGCATCCTGATTCTGACGCCAACCCGTGAGCTGGCGATGCAAGTTGCCGATCAGGCCCGAGAACTGGCCAAACACACTCAGTTAGACATCGCGACCATCACCGGTGGCGTGGCCTACATGAACCATGCTGAAGTCTTCAGCGAGAACCAGGACATCGTGGTTGCGACCACTGGCCGTTTACTGCAGTACATCAAAGAAGAGAACTTTGACTGCCGTGCGGTAGAAACCCTGATTCTGGATGAAGCCGATCGTATGCTGGACATGGGCTTTGCGCAGGATATCGAAACTATCGCCGCGGAAACTCGCTGGCGTAAGCAGACATTACTGTTCTCAGCCACGCTGGAAGGCGAAGCGATTCGCGAGTTTGCCGAGCGTATTCTCGAAGAGCCAGTAGAGTTGGAAGCCGATCCGTCTCGCCGCGAGCGTAAAAAAATCCAGCAATGGTACTATCGCGCAGACAATATCGAACACAAAACTGCCCTGTTGGTTCATTTACTGAAACAGCCGGACGTGCAGAAATCCATTATCTTCGTGCGTACCCGTGAAAAGGTGCACCAATTGGTGAGCTGGCTACGTGAAGCCGGTATTAACGCCTGGTTCCTCGAAGGTGAAATGGTTCAGGCCAAGCGTACCGAAGCGGTTATTCGTTTAAGCGATGGTCGCGTCAACGTATTGGTAGCAACGGACGTGGCGTCTCGTGGCCTGGATATCGACGATATCAGTCATGTATTTAACTTTGACCTACCGCTCACAGCGGACGTCTATCTGCACCGCATTGGCCGTACCGGTCGGGCTGGTCGCAAAGGCGTGGCGATTTCTTTGGTTGAAGCACATGATCATTTATTGCTGGGCAGAATTGGTCGTTATCTGAAAGAACCACTGAAACCTCGGGTCATTGACGAGTTGCGTCCAACCAGTAAAGAGCCAAGCGCCAAATCTACCGGCAAACCGTCGAAAAAGGTTTTAGCGAAGCGTAAAGAGCTGAAGGCGGCCAACAAAGAAAAAACCAAGGTTAAAGTGCGCCACCGCGATGCTAAAAATGTCGGTAAGCGCCGTAAACCAAAGAATAAAGCTGACGCTTAACGCGCAGGTTTATTCCACTGGACAGCAAAAAGCCGCTTGTTAAAGCGGCTTTTTTTATGGGTAAACTCATCCACGGATTTTGTCTTGCTGAAGGATAATTTCATCAAGATCCCCAATTTCCGTCCAAAATCGAGCAAATTAAATCCACACTGTTTATCTACAAAACAGGCACTTAACACACGGCCGTTGCTCTATCGCTGCGGCGCAGTCTCAAGGCTGTTTCTGGTATAATTCAGCCTGTTTATTTGCCCGTAGCCATTCATTCAACTGCTGGTATTTCCTCTGCATTTCATTGGTTTGTAGTTTTTGCGGCGTCATTGCAAAATACTGCTGAAAATGAGCCCCCTGCTTATTACGCAACTCAGCATTCGCGCCGGCCTGTAACAAACGTAGCGCCAATTCTGGCGCATTGATTTTACCAGCCAAATGCAGCGGTGTGTCTCCCAGGCGATCCGGCAGGTTAGGATCGGCACCCGCAGCCAATAACATCATCACCTGCACTTCTCGCCCAGCCATCACCGCCGCAGCCAACGGAGTTGCCGACGTAATACTATTGCGCGCATTCGGTTTCAACCGACCATCTAACAATATTTGTAAATAATGAGCATCCTTAACGCTCGCCGCAGTATGTAAGGCACTGTTGCCTTGCAAGCCGGGCTGGAACGGATCGGCATGAAGTTCCAGTAACGCAGCCAGGCTTTCCGGCTGCTGATTCAAGATCGCCCATTGCAGCAAAGTGATCGATTGATCCCCCCGCTGCTGCAAGATTTTTTCAGAAGCGAGCTGCTGTATCTGCGCGACATCACCACGATAAATAGCTTCGGCAATCGGCGTTACTTGTGGATCGTTAAATACATTTTTACTCTCAGTCATCGCCAATCCCTCAAAACTCATAAGCGATATCAATACACCGCAAACAGTGTAGCGAATATACCGCAGGCAACTGTTCATCGGTGTTCTATCAGGCATTTTTCAACTCCCAGGGTTTTTGCTCGCTCATGGAAGACAGAACTTTATCAATTCTATGAGCAGCCAGACTGCGTGAAAGATGTTTATGCGGCAACCAATCGTCCAGACCACTTAGCTTGTCGTTATTCGCCAGCGTGATTTTATGGCCAATGGCATTCGGAATTATAGACGTCGATTCCTGCGTGTCAGTGAGCATGTCATATTGTTCGCTATAACGGCGAATAGCTCCACTTTCAGCTTCACTTTTTGCCTGAGCCGGATTGATCCCTAAACGATTTAGCGTGTGATCCGATACGCCAGCCGCGTTAAAGGTTACCGCAACGGTCGCCGTCGCTAATGCCGCCGTTGCCGCCAATCCACCGCCCAGCGAGTGACCGGTAATCACCAAGGCTTCGCCAAAGGCCATTTTCGCGGTTTTACCTAAGGCAACAGCCTGATTATATTGAACATCGTCATAGCCAGTGGCCTGTCGAACGTTGCTCAGCCAATCTCGCATATCATTGGTGCCGGCAAAAGCCAGAACATACTGCTGCTGATTCGAATAGATTCCAGCCTGAAAACCAGAGGCGCGGTCAGACAAACTAGCAGGATCGATACCCGCTTTAAGCAGATCAGCATCACTTAAACGCTGGAATCCGTCCAGATTAGCCCCGGTTGGCCTATAAACATCTTTAGCCAACAGCGCCAGCGAGTAATCGCTTTTCTGAGATGCTTTACCCTTTCCTATCACTTCAGCTGATTTTAGCGCCGCAGACTGCTCGCTCCGGGATAAACCAAGATCGGAAACCATTGATTGATAGAGATCGTTACTTTCCCGTGTTGCAGCAGAAAACACCGCATTTTTGGCTGTCACAACGGCAGAAAAAGTTGACTCAGTTTCAGTTGAAGTGCTCGCCGTTCTGACCGAATTCGATGGAATAATTGGATTAGACAGAGTATTTAACGGCGAAGCTACGGAAAGACTCAGTGGCATAGTCATTACGACTCCTTGTCGACAGCAAAATTAAGCGAACACCTAACGGGTGTAACTTGGCTATCGGCAGGTCGGATGAGTTCTTTATGAGAAAAGATAAGAATGACTTATTGAATACCGAAAAGTGTGAAGCCGCTCAGGCTTTACCTTAGAAAAGACGGCGCACAATAAAAAAGGGAGCCAAAGCTCCCTTTTCATTAAACTCTCACGGCTAAAACCCTATAAATTACAGGCTTTCAGTGAAAGTACGAGTAATAACATCGCGTTGCTGCTCTGGAGTCAGTGCGTTGAAACGTACCGCATAGCCAGAAACACGAATGGTCAGCTGCGGGTATTTTTCTGGATGTTTAACAGCATCTTCCAGAGTTTCACGGCGCAGAACGTTAACATTCAGGTGCTGACCGCCTTCTACACGAACGGTAGGCTGAACTTCCAGCGGAACTTCGCGGTATTCAATCTGACCTAATTCGCTAGCAGGAACGATTTGATCTTCTGCATAGTCAGCTTTAGCGCATACGCAGCGCAGTTCGTTTTTCTCGTCGTCTAACAGCCAAAAAGAGTTCAGCAAGGCTTCATTGTTAGCTTTAGTAATTTGAATACCAGTAATCATTTGGTGCCTCCGTAATACGGCTAAAATTCCAGGAATGGAAAAGTGACGTTGGTTATTTGGTAAAACCATTGTTCTCTTATTGTTTTATATACCAGTCAAATCACCGTTATTCTTTGACTTAAATCAAGATTTACAGCCCAGCACTTTACGAGCTGTGGGCAAATTTATGTTTTATATCAATTTTATCAAATACCAACGCAACAATTATTTTTGTAAATTTTCAACAAAAATTACATTAATTGGCGCTATTTTAAGCGACATCTACACCGTAAACTTTTAACAGTTTCCCTGCTCAACGCTAACCGGTAAGCTGAGCAACATAAATTTTCAGCAAAAACAAAGGAGAGTCTCATGACCACCTCCCTCACTTGGCACGACGTAATTGGTCAGGAAAAGCAACAACCCTACTTCCAAAATACGCTGGCTCAGGTCGCCGCCGAACGTCACGCGGGGAAAATCGTCTATCCACCGCAAAAAGACGTATTTAATGCCTTTCGGTTAACCGAACTGGATCAGGTAAAAGTCGTGATTCTCGGCCAGGATCCGTACCACGGCCCAAATCAGGCCCATGGTTTGTCCTTCTCGGTGCTGCCCGGCGTACCGGCGCCACCGTCGCTGGTAAATATGTATAAAGAGCTGGCTACCGATATTCCCGGCTTTGAACGCCCCAATCACGGTTTTTTACAAAGCTGGGCGGAACAGGGCGTATTGCTGCTAAACACCGTTCTCACCGTCGAAGGTGGCAAAGCGCATTCACACGCCAATTTTGGCTGGGAAACTTTTACAGATCGGGTGATTGCCGCATTAAACCAGCATCGGGAAGGAATTGTATTTTTACTTTGGGGGGCTCACGCGCAGAAAAAAGGGCAAATTATCGACCCGCAGCGCCATCATATTTTGAAAGCCCCGCATCCTTCCCCACTCTCCGCCCATCGCGGCTTTTTTGGCTGTAAACACTTCTCACAGGCCAATCAACTATTGATAAAACAGAATTTAGCGCCTATCGACTGGCAACCTAAATTTCCAACTACCTGATTGAACTCGTAAAAAAGGCACCGTTAAGGTGCCTTTTGCTTGATTGGGTAGCCTTAAGCTTTCGCTTTGGAAACCGCAACCATCGCCGGGCGCAACAGACGGCCATTCAGCGTATAACCCTTTTGCATCACCATCATCACTTGGTTCGGCTCATGATCGGCAGACTCAAGCATAGTCATCGCCTGATGAACTTCCGGGTTGAAAGGCACATTGGTTTCACCCACAACTTCGATACCGTATTTGCCCACTGCATCCAGTAAGGATTTCAGCGTCAATTCGATACCTTCGATCATTGATGTCAATTCGGTATTGGAGCGATCTGCTGATTCCAGAGCACGTTCCAGATTATCAATCACCGGGAGTAAGGATGATGAAAATTTCTCTAACGCAAATTTATGCGCTTTTTCAATATCCAATTCGGTACGGCGACGGATATTCTCAACTTCAGCTTTCGCGCGTAACAGGCTTTCGCGCTCACGCTGCAAGGCGTCAGCCAATTGGGTTTCCAGCTCTGCAACCCGCGGATCAACACCGTCACTAGTCTCTTGTGCGGCTCCCGCTTGCTGCTCGACTGCTTGTTCCATTTCTTCCGAGACTTGCTCGTTAGGCGTTTTCTGTTCTTTACTACTCATGGATATCTCCGCGTTTTAGCATTAATCTCGCTACTTGGCTTATTATGGGGATCAAAACCGGGGATTCAAGGGAACCGGTCACAATGTAGGGCACAAACAGGCTCTACTGAGGAAAACCACGGCAATGAATAAAAGATTCAACTGTATTGGTATTGTCGGTCACCCACGTCACCCGGCCGCTCTTGCTACACACGAAATGCTCTACCATTGGCTAAAATCCAAGGGTTATGCCGTTATGGTTGAACGGCAAATTGCCCGCGACCTCAATTTAACCAACGCCGTTACCGGCAGTCTGGCTGAAATTGGTCAAAAAGCCGATCTGGCGGTGGTGGTCGGCGGCGATGGCAACATGTTGGGCGCAGCGCGCGTCTTAGCTCGATATGATATCAAAGTGATTGGCGTCAACAGAGGAAATCTGGGATTTTTAACTGATCTAGACCCGGATAACGCGCAACAGCAACTTTCTGACGTTCTGGAAGGCGAATATCTCAGCGAACAGCGATTTTTGCTGGAAACTCAGGTTCGGCGAGCCAATCAACAATGCAGAATGAGCACCGCGATCAACGAGGTGGTACTACACCCCGGAAAAGTCGCGCATATGATCGAATTCGAAGTGTATATCGACGATCGTTTTGCGTTTTCCCAACGATCCGACGGCCTGATTATTGCCACTCCGACGGGTTCTACGGCTTACTCACTCTCCGCCGGCGGCCCGATATTGACGCCGACGCTGGACGCCATAGTTTTAGTGCCCATGTTTCCACACACGCTTTCCGCGCGACCCTTGGTTATCAACAGCAGCAGCACCATTCGATTGAAATTCTCCAAGATTAGCAGCGATCTGGAAGTGAGCTGTGACAGCCAGATCGCCCTACCCATTCAGGAAGGTGAAGAAGTCCTGGTTCGACGCAGCGATTTCCACCTGAATTTGATTCATCCAAAGGACTACAGCTATTTCAATACCTTAAGCACCAAGTTGGGTTGGTCAAAAAAATTATTCTAAAAAGTTATTTTGCCACTTTACTGTATATAAAACCAGTTTATACTGTATTCAAATACAGACATGTGTTTATGTACAGGAGATTTACCATGCTGGCCCAACTGACCATCAGTAATTTTGCTATTGTGCGCGAGTTAGAAATTGATTTTCAGCCCGGATTAACCGCAATTACTGGCGAAACCGGCGCAGGCAAATCTATTGCTATTGATGCATTAGGATTATGCTTGGGTAGCCGTGCAGATGGCAGCATGGTGCGTCTAGGCGCTTCCAGAGCCGACATCTGCGCTCGTTTCTCATTAGCAGACACCCCAACTGCTCGCGCATGGCTTGAACATCACCAGTTGGATGACAGCAATGAATGTCTGCTGCGTCGCGCTATTGGGGTCGATGGCCGTTCGCGGGGCTTTATCAACGGCACTGCGGTTCCTCTTTCTCAACTAAGAGAGCTGGGGCAACTCCTGATTCAAATTCATGGCCAACATGCTCACCAGCTGTTATTGAAATCAGATCACCAGAAACAGCTACTGGATGCCTATGCCGATCAACCGGCATTGCTAGCTGAAATGAAAACCGCCTACCAACTGTGGCATCAGAGCTGCCGTTCGCTGGCCTTGCATCAGAAGCAATCCCTTGAGCGTGATGCTCGTCATCAACTGCTGCAATATCATCTTAAAGAGCTGAATGCCTTCGCACCGGTGCAGGGCGAATATGAGCAGATCGATGCCGAATACAAGCGTCTGGCTAACAGCGGTCAGTTGATTTCTATCAGCCAGCAGGCTCTACAGTTGCTTTCTGATGATGAACAACAAAATATTCTCAGCCAGCTTTATACCGCCAAACAGCATATTACCGAACTGGCAGGCATGGATGAGCAGTTCAACAATTTATTGAATATGCTGGAAGAAGCATCGATCCAGATTAGCGAAGCTAGCGATGAATTGCGCCATTATGGTGAAAAGTTGGATATGGATCCGAATCGCCTATATGAACTGGAACAGCGACTATCACGCCAGCTTAATCTGGCTCGGAAGCACCACATTGCGCCGGAAGAACTTCCTCAGCTTCATCAACAGCTACTGGATGAACAACAACTCCTTTCGCAACAGGAAAGCGATCAGGAACAGTTAAGCGAAACGGTCAATCTTCACTATCAGCGCGCATTGGCATTGGCAAATCAGCTACATCAGGCTCGTCAGCATTATGCAGAAGAGCTGGCCACCTTGATTACCGAAAGCATGCACCAGCTCTCTATGCCGCATGGCCGATTTGCCATTGGTGTGCATTTCGAGCCGGAACACCTCAGCGCAGAAGGGGCAAGCCGTATAGAATTTAGTGTGACCACAAATCCAGGGCAACCTTTGCAACCTTTGGCTAAAGTTGCCTCCGGTGGCGAGTTATCGCGTATCGCATTAGCTATTCAGGTTATTACTGCTCGCAAAATGGATACGCCAGCACTCATTTTCGATGAAGTAGATGTCGGTATCAGCGGGCCAACGGCGGCGATTGTCGGTCAACTGTTGCGTCAGTTGGGGGAATCCACTCAGGTCATGTGTGTGACCCATCTTCCGCAGGTTGCAGGTTGTGGCCATCAACACTTCTTTGTCAGTAAACAAACGGATGGCGCAGAAACCGAAACACAGATGCATAAGCTGGATAAAAAAGCCCGTTTGCAAGAATTAGCGCGCCTGTTAGGCGGTAGCGAAGTGACGAAAAATACCCTGGCAAACGCGAAAGAGCTGCTTGCTGCATAAAAAAGCTCAACTTTTTTGCATTCAGGAGGTCATATTGAAGCCTTGTAAAGGTTTCCAACTGCTGCAAGGTCTATTATCATCGTCATCCTATGCCCTAAAGGAATGTGATTACTATGCGCTGTAAAATGCTGACTGCCGCCGCTGTAATGCTAATGATGCTTACCGCGGGTTGTTCCACGCTGGAAAAGGTGGTCTATCGGCCTGATATTAATCAGGGTAACTACCTGTCACCTAACGATGTATCCAAAATTCATAAAGGTATGACGCAGCAACAGGTGGCATACACACTAGGTACTCCGATGCTGCAGGACCCGTTTGGAACTCAAACCTGGTTCTACGTATTCCGCCAGCAGCCGGGACACGAAAAGGCTACACAGCAGACGCTGACCCTGACGTTCAACAGCAGCGGTGTTCTGACTGATATTAAAAATGAACCAGCGCTGAGCGGAAATTAATTTTTTCGTCGATCATGCTAGTGGTAGAGAAGGAAGATAGAGAATCACCTTCGATATAGCGCTAACGGATAAATGCCATTGGCGCTGATCTTCAATCAGACTGGCTTTATCCGTCATGCTTCAGGGCTGATAAAAAGTGAGGCGCACAACGCGCCTTATTTTTTTGCTTTTTCAGCGCGGATTCGACGTAACTCTTTGGGATCAGCAATTAACGGACGATAAATTTCGACTCTATCGCCATCATTAACTCTGTCACCCAATTTTACGGGGCGACTGTAAATCCCCACTTTGTTTTTTTGCAGATCAATATCAGTACGCAACGCTAAAAGCCCCGAGGCCTCAATCGCTTGCTCAACCGTGCTGCCTTCCGCGAGGCTCACCTTCCGAACATACTGACGCTCTGGCAAGGCATAAACGACCTCAACGTAAAGATCAGGCACTGTAGACCTCTTTTGCACGCTGGGTGAATGCTTGCACCATATTCCCCGCTAGCTCTTTAAACACTTTGCCAAAAGCCAATTCAATCAGCTTGTTAGTAAATTCAAAATCCAGATGCAGCTCCACTTTACAGGCATCAGGGCTTAATGGCGTGAAATGCCAACCGCCCATCAGCTTACGGAAAGGTCCGTCAACCAACTGCATGTTGATACTTTGGTTATCCGTTAGCGTATTACGCGTGGTAAACGTCTTGCTGATACCCGCTTTGGCAACATCTACCGCCGCCGTCATTTCATTATCGCAAGCGTCAAGCACCCGGCTCCCCGTGCAGCCAGGCAAGAACTCTGGGTAAGAGCAAACATCATTAACCAGTTGGTACATTTGTTCTGCACTGAATGGCACTAATGCAGAGCGACTAATCTGTGGCATAACATTTCCTGAGAGACATAAAACGCACGGATAATACCATTTATCTGGCAACTGACAAAAAATCAACGGCGCATAAACGGTAATAAAATCGACAAAATAAGGCCGCAGCGCACGGGAAAGGATTTCATTCGTCAACGCATACAGTATAATGATCAACACTATGACAAAGAAAAAAGCATACAAACCCGGTTCCGCAACCATTGCGCAAAATAAGCGCGCCCGCCACGAATACTTCATCGAACAAGAATTCGAAGCTGGCCTATCGCTGCAAGGTTGGGAAGTAAAATCTCTGCGCGCTGGTAAAGCCAACATCAGCGATAGCTACGTCACGTTTAGAAACGGTGAGGCCTTCCTGTTTGGGGCCACCATTACCCCACTAAACGTCGCGTCTACACACGTTGTTTGCGAACCTATGCGTACCCGTAAACTACTGCTGAATAAACGTGAGCTTGACTCACTGGTCGGCAAAGTTAATCGCGACGGTTTTACCGTAGTGGCTCTTTCCGTCTATTGGAAAAATGCCTGGGTTAAAGTTAAAATCGGCGTCGCAAAAGGCAAGAAAGACCATGACAAGCGTGATGATATTAAAGATCGCGAATGGCAGGTTGATAAAGCCAGAATTATGAAACACTCTAATCGTTAAGTCTCTGGCTTAACAGGTTATAGTTCTGGTATACTACAGAAGTTCTTTGGGGCTGATTCTGGATTCGACGGGATTCGCGAAACCCAAGGTGCATGCCGAGGTGCGGAGGCCTCGTAAAAAACCGCAAAAAAAATAATTGCAAACGACTCGCAATACGAATCTGCTGCTTTAGCAGCTTAATCAGCCTAAGAAACTGAAGATTCCCTCTCTCCCTAGCCTCCGCTCTTAGGACGGGGATCAAGAGAGGTCAAACCCAAAAGAGATCGCGTGGACACCTTGCCTGGGGTGAAAGCGTTAAACCCAATCAGGATAGTTTGTTAGTGGCGTGTCCGTCCGCAGCTAACCGGCGAATGTAATGACTGGACTAAGCATGTAGTGCCGACGGCGTAGTAATTTCGGACGGGGGTTCAAATCCCCCCAGCTCCACCACTTTTTAGTTGTTTGAAGTACAATGAAGTCTACTAAGCCCGCACAGCACAAGCTCTGCGGGCTTTTTTACGTCTATTGTCGTCCAGTGAGAATTGCTGAGAACTACGAGTTATGGCACCCTGAATGGGACCCACTAAGAAGGGTCCAAAAATCGAGGGTCCCAAATGGCAAAAATCGCTAAGAAGCTCACTGACACTGAAATCAAAAGCACTAAGCCAGCCGATAAAGAAATCAACTTATTTGACGGCGATGGTTTGATTCTACGAATCGCTCCTTTGGCAAAAGGAGGCAAGAAAAATTGGTATTTCAGGTATGCAGTACCAGTGAGCAAGAAAAGAACCAAAATGAGCCTTGGGACATATCCTCACCTTACCCTTGCAAGGGCCAGAGCCTTACGAGACGAATATCTCTCCTTTCTGGCAAATGGTGTTGATCCCCAAGTCCATAACAACAATAAGGCGAAGGCATTAAAGAGTGCTACTGAGCACACTCTCCAAGCCGTAGCGCGGAAATGGTTAGATGAGAAGGTAAAGACCTCAGGTATCTCACAAGACCATGCAGCAGACATCTGGCGCAGCTTAGAGAGAAATGTCTTTCCTGGTCTGGGTAATATCCCTATCAATGAGATCCGACCTAAGCTCTTAAAACAACACCTTGATCCTATTGAGCATCGAGGCGTATTGGAAACTCTACGCCGCATCATTTCCCGTCTGAATGAAATCTTCCGTTGGGCAGCCACTGAAGAACTTATTGAGTTCAACCCGGCTGACAACCTTGGCCAAAGATTCAGTAAACCCAAAAAGCAAAATATGCCTGCCCTTCCCCCAAGCGAATTGCCAAGGTTTATGGAATCTTTGACGAATGCGTCAATCCGGTTGGAAACACGTATGCTAATTGAATGGCAATTGTTGACATGGGTTCGTCCGGGTGAAGCCGTTCGCGCAAGGTGGTCTGATATTGATACAACCAACAGTATTTGGAACATTCCTGCTGATTTCATGAAAATGAAAAAACCTCACAAAGTTCCTTTGAGTAAAGAAGCTTTGCGCATTCTTGAATTAATGAAACCAATAAGTGGGCATAGAGAATGGGTTTTCCCCAGCATTAAAGCGCCGCTTAATCATATGCATGAACAAACCGCCAATGCAGCTATCATCCGAATGGGATTTGGAGGTGAGCTTGTAGCTCACGGTATGCGTTCTATTGCAAGAACAGCGGCAGAAGAATCCGGTAAGTTCAGATCTGAAGTTCTTGAGGCAGCGCTTGCCCACTCAAAAAAAAGATGAAATTATCGCAGCATACAATCGTGCAGAATATCTGATAGAGCGACAGAGTTTGATGCAATGGTGGAGTGATTACGTTCAAACTCAAAGAGCTAAAGCTATCGCTGCTTGACTGATACAGGGGATTAGCAAGAAGGATAGGGATAGCCTGGAAAGCCCATATGCTGACGAATGCCCCTTAGCTAAAACATTCTCATCGGATTGAAAGCGCACATGTACATAAAACCAGTATAAAAACATAAGGTTATATAACTAAACTTTGATACGTATGCTTCCATATGTTTTTAGTGTTTGATATGGTGAAAAAAAGATACTGATGTTTTTTTATGCTTTCATTGCTTGTTTCCTTAGTGGGCTACCATATGGATTTCTTTGAAAAAACTAATGCTGACAAAAATTCAATAGGTTTTACCTATCAAGATTACGTTGCTTTAAAACATGCCTTAGAGCTTAAACCAGAAGAACACATTGGGATTGAAGTTTATGACGATCTCCATCTTGAGAGCATCGAGGGTCATAAAACTTTGGTTCAAGTTAAACATTCAATTAACAAGTCTAATATAACTAATAAAGACATAGACTTATGAAAAACATTATATAATTGGTCAGAGGCGATTAAGACCATAGGCGACAAAAGCATTAGCCTTATTTTTTACACTAACAAAGGTCTTACCTTAGAGCCTGGTATCGTGCAACTTTTGACTAACGACACTAAGGACATTGAAAAAATAAAAGATGAAATAGAAAAGATAGAACAAGATCATAAAAATAAGTCAGATGACCTCTATAAGTATATTTCTATCATAAACTCACTCGATAGCAATTCTTCTAAACGTTTATTTAATAGTATAAGTTTTCAACATAGCGAAGATGGGATCATCCGCCAAATAAAAACATTACTAAAAACATTAGCAATCCCTGATGATAAAATAGATGATGCTTTTAATTATATTTCAGGTGCTTTTTTTAAACACAAATATGATTTGGTTAAAAATCACACCAAAATAAATATAAGTTATGATGATTTTCGAAATAATTTGGGAATAGATAGGATTATTCAAATTTCAAGAAATTGTATAAATAATTTCGACCAATACTACGATTTTGAATCTGCATACCCAACTAACGTTGAATCAAAGATATCTTACAAACAACTCAAAGATTTGGATTTGAATAGCGATTCAATCGTAAAATATATAAATGAAATGGCCAAAACAGAAGCTTTCATTCAAAAATTGCAAAGCTCTGGAGATTTAACAACTCAAGAAGAAAGACTAATATATCTAAAAGCGCTTGATGAATGGCAATCACGTCATTCAGCAACGTATATACGAAGCCGTTTTACAGAAATAAATGAAGATCATCTTAATAAAGCCTTCTCTGTCTATACTGAATTGACAGGAAACTGTAATATTGTGTTGGATAAAAATCAATTACCTAAATCTATGACTACAGGAACGTTCTTGCTCCTTTCAGATAAGCCCAAAATAGGATGGCTTCAAAACTGGGAGTCAGTCTATAAATGAAAATATATAACAATGAGCTTTTGGGTATATTCTCTTTGCAAGAGGTGTTATCAATAGCATCAAATATTGAAATAAGCAATGCAATGCTAATTTTACCAATTATATTTCATAAAAAAAGCTTAGATTACCTTGCCCACAAGAGAACCAATACACTATCTTTTCAAGATCTACTATTAACCAAGCCCGAAATAATAGTATCCATAAATAAAAGATTCTATAATTTCCTTCCATCCTCAGTTAATTGTGTTTCATTGTGCCTTGAAAATGGAATAGCTGAATTAGAACACGGCAAATTAGCATTTAAAAACAAGTTAATATTAGATAATGCGATCCCGTTTATTGGCAAAAGAGCCGTAAAAATACAGGCAGCATCTATAAATGTTGCACGTTTATTATTAGAAGAACCACACAATATATATGACATTTGTGGAGTTAGATTATAATGCAGATTACTAATATTTTAATATGGCAAATTGATTCAACCTTGAGGAATTTAGAACTTGAGGAAAATAAGGTAAATGTAATAACAGGTGATTCTGGCAAAGGGAAATCCTCCATACTGGCTATCATTGATTATTGCCTTTTATCCTCATCATCTGATGGTATATCAAAAACAAATGTCGATAATTTTGTAAATTGGTATGGGATTAGATTAAGTATAAACGGTAAATATTTCACTATTTGTAGAAAAGCGACACACTTTGAAGAAGATGATCTAGTTTACTTTGACAAAAATGGAGACATTCCACAAATCCCTATTAACAATATCAAAAAGGATGTTTTAAAAGAACATCTGAATTATGAGTTTGGTATTAATAGTTCTCTAAAAATCCCTTATGGTGGTAGATTCATACAACAAGGGTCAAAAGTATCCTATAGATATTTTATCCCGCATTGCTTTATAGATCAAACAACACTAACCTCTTCAGAACATCTTTATTCGAAAATCTCTGATTTAAAGACAAGAGAGCGTATTGACCGAACCTTTGACATGGCTCTTGGCAGTGAAAACGCCGAAACTATGATAATGAGAACGCGGTTAGAAGAATTACAAAGGAATCTTGCTCGCATCGAATATAAACAGTCGGCTAGCAAAGACTCTTATTTCAATTTCGAAAGTGAAATAGAATCACTATACGACAGGGCGTATTATTTTGGTTTAATAAGTGGAAACAGCAAGAATGAACCAACTGTAAGTGATAAACTTGAAAATTTGAAAGCGATAGTTAATTACAAGAATATAAACGAAATCCCAGCAATTAATGAAAGAACAAAAATTGAAAAAGAACTTTTCCTCTTAAAAAAAGAACTGACAGACATTAATGAATATATAGAAACAAATACTGAATATAAGAAGTTTTTAAAAGACAACCAAGACTCTCTTTTAATAGCTAAATATTTAGATGATAATTATAGCGAAATATTATATACAAAAAACATCTATTCAATCATTAAATCCTTATTGAACCAAAGCTCAGAGATAAAAAAGGCTATAGCCGAAAAAGGACAAAACTCACTCATATCAAAAACAAATGCTAAGAGAAAAGAGTTAGAACTTAAAATATCATCCTTGAGTAAAAAACTTGCAACTGTTAGTGATGAAAAAATCACACCAATCGAGCTTTATCGGTTCATGGGTGAACTCAGCTCTGAAATTAAACGGATAGTTGTTCTCCCTAAATATGATTATACTGATACTATAGAAAAGATAACTACTAAAATTAATGAGTTAGAAAGCAAGATAACAGATAATAATGCCTTTAAAGAATATACATTGAGTTTACTGAACGAAAAAATAAAGGAAATATTCAAACGGATGCCTTTAAAAGGATTTGAGGATGCAACTCCGATATTCAACAAGGCAAAAAAAACACTTGATTTGATAAATAAAAATCAAGTTGAAAAAATGATAGATATTGGAAGTGCTTCTAACTATATGTATGTACATGTAGCTTATTTCCTTGCACTTCACGAATTGGTAAGAGATAGAAAAGTACCGTGGGTTCCACGATTCTTAGTCATTGACCAGCCCAGCACTCCATATTTTAGTACTGCTGGTAAAAAAACTGATGACTTTGCAAGTCTTGATGCAGCCCTAAATGAAATTAATTCTTTTGTTGAGAAAATGCGGTCTCATGGTGGTTTCCAAATAATACTGTTAGAGCATATTGAAGAGTCTTATTGGCTTGACAGAGAAATGACGAACTTTACTCTTGTTGATAATGAATTAAGAGGCAATTATGGTTTAATTCATTTCAAATAAAATTGTACAGAGATTATGAGGGCACTATGATTGCATAAATAGTGCCACAGCTTATCAGCTAAGGGGTTTATAACCAACATCCAGAGTAAATTTTGAAAGTTCTTAAAAATGTTCAATAAACAATGGTGGTGTAAGTTTCACATAACACCACCACATAAGATTTTAAATCCATCAATACACTCAAATAATATTTATAATGTGATAATTAGAATGTTCTTTTCTCTCCTGAAATTATTCGATAAGGAAATTCAATATTTTTAATCAACCGTTTTTTGGCTTTTTCTTTTCCTTTTTCTTTTTGGGTTTTTCGTGATGCGAATAATATATCTTTGGTTTCAAATTAAATCCTTCAACAACTTCCTTCCAAGTTTGAACCGCTAATAAAAATTGAATAGAATTGATGTCAATCAATTTTTTGGCTTTTGTAGTAGTTGAGATCCATAAAACCACATCAGTAATTTTCTCTTCAAATTTTACTACTCCTCTTACTATAGTTTGAATTGTAGTTTTTGACTGCTCAATATTATAAATTAGATCATGCGGTTTATCTGATATCTTTACAGCAATAATCTCTCCATTTTTATAAAGATCTGCAACTTCAACATTGTAGTCCTTTCCATCATCACGTAAGGATGGTATTTTTTTGAGCTGGCGATCTAGAAGTATATAACCTTTCTCAACAGACATCTTTTCATTAAAATAGTACTCTCTATATTCTAATTTGTCTTTAGAAGTTCCTTCTTCGATTTGTTTTATTTTTTCAGCTTGCCATGCTTTGAATTCGTCTTCCTTTAGAGCATCTTTAACCTCAAATTTTATACTGGCTAAAGAGGTAGACAAATACTTCATAAAGGCAGAGTTAAATCGACTCCACCCTCCCTTCTTAAGGAAGTAGTGCTCACTGCCATCGCTATAAGTAATACTCAATATTTCTTTTAGCGAGGCCGTATGACCACTGTTATTTTCATTAGTTATCTTAACAAAAACTTTATTGATATCCTTTATGTCGTTGTTTTTTATAAATTGCTTAACATCTGTTATTTTTATATCGTTAACCTTATCTGCTGATTGAAGATACTTTCCACTCCCCTCAACTTTTGTGTGCAATTTAAAAAATGTCAAAGAATTATTAATTACAATAGAGGCACCAAAAGATTGAATCTCATCTATAATAACATTTACATCATCTTTAATGATCGATTGAAGTAGATAATTATCAAGCTCATCTATCTTTGACTCGTCAGTGATTTTTTCCGATTTAGGAAATTCGATTTTCTCTTTGGTTGCCAACGAAGAATCAATATCATTGAAGACATCTACTAATGCAGTAGGGGCACCATCTAAACTTAGCTGTATTGAATCAGAAAAAGTTATATTATTACATCCCCACTTGTCAGTTTCTTTGGCTTTTGTTTTAAGATGTTCGATGGATTCGCCAGGAAAATATGATCCTTGCACAAACTTTGAATATGACGATGCCTCCTGACTCTTTCCCCCACAAAAGAATCTACTTTTCTTGAGCAAAATATTTTCATCATTAGCTATACGCATTGCCACATTCAGCCCAAAGTCTGCTTCAATAAACTTGCTGAGATAAAAATGTGATTTACCAAGACTGATAAGATAGCAATTCTCAGGGTCCTTTTCTTTAAATCCTATTAGCAGGCCAAAATAGAATATATTATGAGGCTTTTCAATTTCTTCATTAAAGAAATCACTAAATACATCCCACCACCATACTTCATTTCCTTTTAACTTATCAGAAAAATAAAATTTGAGTTGATAAGATTGATGTAGAATAGTTTTTTGTTCGACAAGCCCTTCTTTAATGATTTTTTTTGTCAATTCTGGAAGACTCTTATATGGCATTCTATATATGTTATAACTGACTGACATTTAATCGCCTCTGAAATATATATTCATACAAGTTAATGTTAAAGTGAACAATTTTAAATATACTTAATTTATCGAGCTAAAATACTCAATGAATTTAACAACTGTGTATCCAAGGTTTCACTTGAGGGTACTGGTAGTCCGTTCGCAATGCGATAATTTTTTATTGACTGCCTTGTCGAAGGCCCCATTATGCCGTCAATATTCCCGTTGTAATAACCTTTGTCCAGCAAAGCGAATTGAACCCGCATGATTAAGCGCTTACGCTTCTCTGTACCAGAAGTCAGCCCATTACTTGCACGGTTAGCTTCTGTAGTTCCAACAGAATTCGTAGTAGTAGAGTTGTTATTGTCGTTAGAACGAAGCGAACGCACAGAGGAAGAGGACGATGAGGAACTTGTTCCTGAACTTGAAGACCCAGATGAGCTTGGTGAGCTGTATGTTTTTGGATAATAAGGAGTGCTGCCACCATAGTACCCGCCACCTGATGATGATCGGTGAGAACTATGGCTTCGATGGGAGCTATGACTGCGATGCCCTGCAATGTAGAATGGAACTTCGGTGTTAAGTGGGGCTATCACTAAATCATGTTCATTAAGAGTCATACCAGGCAAATCACTTGCTCCGGTGGATGAATCACTTGCCCATACAGAATTATTGAGCGCCAAAAATCCCGGAAGTAGAGCAGCAAAATTAAATTTTTTCATAAAATTGGTCTCGGTGGTTGATGAAAACGGCCTGTTGAGGAACTGAAATAACCAGTACAGGAAGACTTCTGAGTGCATTCATCACATTCTTTAGGATAGTAATTTTTCCAATCAGAGATCGACTGAGCAGCAAGCTCCCAAGCTCTTTCGGGAAGATGACACAAAGGATAATTAAAAATTGTTAGAGGTATACCTGACCTGTGCGCAGCGTCTATGGCGGAGATTATTTTCTCACTATAACTGCTGTGCTCAATGAAGATTGTTGACCAGTTCTTTCGTGCCCAACCGATAGATTCCAGCCCCATAAGGGAAATCTGATTGATGTTGGAGAACACACGGCCAACGAACTCTACAATATCATCCAATTCTGTATAGTTAGCCAGTGTCGGAATAACTCTAAGTTCGATATTAATCCCTGAGTTTCCTGCATTAATTAACCCCTTAACCGTTTCATTAAATGCGCCATCATTCCCTACCAGATGATCATGCACAAGTGGTCTTGATGAGTAGAGCGGGATACCAAAGGTGATTTTGATCTTTTTGCTTCGCTTTGCCATTTCCTGAGTAAAGTTGATATCAGAAAATTTGCGTCCGTTTGTTAAAACATGCAAAGCAGTATCTGGTGAATTCTCGATGATAAAATCAATGAAGTGAAGGAAATCATCTCCATACAGCAAAGGTTCTCCACCGCTGACCCCAACAACTCCATCCAAACCAAATGAAGCTATAGCAAGAGCTGATTGGGTAAGTAGCCAGTCATCATTTGATTTCTTAGGTGGCTGCGAACAAAACAGACACAAGTTATTGCAGCGTTCCGTTACTAAGACAGTATTATGATTGGCTCTGCGGGACAGAATTACGCGTATCATATTGCCATTGTTGATTATCCCAATATCTCCATCTTCAATTGACTCATATAATTCAGTGCTAATAACAGAGAAATCAAAGCATGGTTGAATGGCATCATTATTGCCTTCAGCAACTACCAGTAAATTGGGTAAAAAGAATAAAGGGTTCATTGGTTTTTGTTTGCATAACCGATAGAACCCCGTGGGCACATTCTTTTTTGAAGCAAAATGAAAGATATCGTTCCTAATAACCTCAGACATATGCCCATCCTTTTAGCATCTCAGCCTTCTGACCACCTTCTGAGATGCAGTTCATCAGATACCTGAACATCCCCTTGTGATACTGACAAAACGTTGAACGACTCCTATCACCGACAGGCTCACCCTGTACACTTATGTTCTGGCATGGATCTGCACCGCAAAATGGTTGATATGCACATGTATCACAGCCCGGCAGAGCAAAATTGAACGATGAACTCAACACTGCGTTATAGTAAGGACTCTTAGAAAATGATAGCGTTTTAACCTCACCCGCACTGAACTCCGTTTCAGGGTTCACCTTCTGCAACATACGACTCTCATCGCTACCATATACTCGACCGTCATAATTGAAAAGAATACTGTTAAGCACGACCCCGCTTGGCGACTTTAAATCCGCATAACCACTAAAACCGGGATTGAAGATCCTTTTCAGATGAATGGAGGCCGAATGTTCAACAACCCTTATCCCTTCTTTGTTGATCTTAAGAATTTCATCTATCAACGAGGCATAGAAACTGAAGTATTCCTTCATAGAAAATGTGAACGATGCTTTTTGTGCAAACCCATAGGGACTTACAGGTCGGATAAACATGTCCTTGAGGCCAAGAGACAAGTGAGCCTGGACAATCGATTCAGGATGCCTAATGAGATCTTTAGTAACTGTAGTAACCGTTGCAACGCGACCAGCGCCTAAAGACTGTTTGATAGCCTCTACCCCTGACACTGTTCTACTGTACGCAAGCCCATGACCAAGAATTCGATTACTGTTGTGAACAACTTCCTCACCATCAAGCGAAACAGAGAACGTTATGTTCCTGTCTCTCGACCATTCAAGCATATCCTCATTCAAGACAGACAGGCTTGAAGCTACCACCATCTCAAAATCGGTGCTTCCCAGCGTTTCAGCACATTGCTCATAGATAGACTGAATTAAATCGAACCGCAAGAGTGGCTCTCCACCCTGTATCTCTATCTTGTAAGGTGGAGTTGATAGTTTTTTGATAGTAGAAATGATATCGGGGATGAGAGCGGGATCTAAATCATAACCAGAGGCGTTCACTGAAGCTCTACTGACCTGACAATACTTGCAGGTATGGTCGCAACGTAATGTGGGCACAATCATGAAAATTGGCCTGATCGCCAGTTCATTCATCAATCGTTTTGCAAAAGCAGAACTTAAAGCATAGGGAGCGATACCTGATGAGCTTTCGTTGGTTATGAACAGCTTGCTTTCTAGTGCGTTTGATTGCTCCGCATTGATTTGCTCATTAGAAAGATCAAGCAGCTCTTGCTCATTAATGAAGTGATGAAAACCAGCGAGGTTGCTTATAAACACCTGTCCATTAGGCAATCTGTCAAAATTGAATGGCATCAATTCCATTACGATAGCCTTTCATCGACACTGCGAAGCACTTTATGGACAATAGAATCTCTCAACGCCCCAGTTTTATGCTGTAGTTTTTCTCGCAAAGTGTAATCATTCAGCAGCCTCTCGAACTCATAGAGGCATTCGGGACTATCGTTTTCAAAAGAGATTGTCCAGGAGGATATATCTTCACAGAGTTTCCACTGAGTAAGCGAAGTCATCCAGTACAGGCTATTGCGTATAACCCATTCAGAATAAACATCTTTTTTTAACACCCTTTCGCACATTGCCATTGCCCCACAAAACTAATAATCACAATCAGCAACCGCTTTAAAGCGGATTTTTCCTATAGAAATGAGGATACACCATTTAATTAATATGTTACAGGATGTTAGCATCTGAATGGCGATTCCGAAAAAAGATGCTGCTTATCCTATGATAATCAATAATGTTTTCTGATTTTCATATGCCGCTTGAATCGGCAAACAGCTAAGAAGCTAAGAAGCTAAGAAGCTAAGAAGCTAAGAAGCTAAGAAGCTAACATGACGTTAAAACGCAGGGATTTCAAAGAGTTGTTAGTGGCTCATAGTATGAAATGTATCCCTTCAGTAATCACAATGCGAAAGGATTCTGTACTGACTTAATCGAAGAAGCGTGGGTCAGTAGCGTTGGCACCATTGAAGTCAGGGAAGCCTGCACTCGCTTTCAATACGTTGAGCAACTTAGAGAGATGATGAGCTGTTGGGGGTGTGTATGAACACCTTACTTCTTATGAGAGGACAAGTATGGGGGCAATTCTTATCAACGCAAGCATAAGATAAGCTATAAGCGAATGATGCAGCAGTACTTTTTCGTCTAGCTCATCTTATCGACATACAGGAATATCTATCGATTCCCCTAAGGATCGGTATACCTATGAAATACTTCATTGGAGATTCTATCAATGAATGCATATATATTTTAGATCAAAGAGATTTAAAATATATTGTTCCAAATATTTTATGTTGTTGTTTTTATGCATATCTCGTTCTTCAGATAATTTATTCAGGTACTTTTCAACCAAATATTGTGGTATATGCGAAGTAACAGGCATTGAAAGTATGGTGTATTGTAATGCATAAAATGATTTTTTTATTTCCATGTTTGATAAAAATTTAATATATGGTTCCCAATCATTATTGTCAAGATCATTACTCATTTCTATTACATGTAAAAATCGTTTTATATATTTGTCTGTGAATACATCAATAGATAAATCATTTTTATTAAGTTTATTATTTTGAAATAGTTCAGTGTGAATTACATTATTATCATATAATTCATAATATATAAAGTTTGATTTTGCTTGTGCTCTTAATAAATTCATCTTAGTAATTAAGTACATATTATCAAAATTTTCAGGGATAGGTTTTACACCATCGTAAGAAAAAAAGGCATGTTCGAATCCATTGAAATATATACGACGCTCAGAAGATATTAGTATTTTATTAAAATCTAATTCATTGAACATATTTTTACCTCTATTTGTTATTATTTTATATTTTTATAATCTAATATATTTTTTTGTCAATTTTAAAAAGGTTGTTCTATTTATTTAACTTGGCTATAATCAGATTTCATTCCGTTGATCGAGGTGAGTTATGGCACAGCACAGATATAAAATACTATCGATATGTGTTCCTTATTTATTCTATCCCGTCCCGAAGAAAGCATTCGATTCTTTAAACAAAAATGAATTAAGTATATGCCCAAAAGACTTTATTACTGTTTATGTAGTGATAGACACAGAAGGATCAGATAAATCAGATATCTTTACTTCCCTTACAGAAGCTAAAAATAAATGCTTAGAAAAAAACAATAAAGTATTTAACGAAAGTAAAATCCCTCGACTTACACTTGATTTACCATCAAATTGGCGTCAATACATAGTAAAACAAAACAAACCTAAACTTGAATGTGATATTGATGACACTATATTGTTGAATGAAATTTCAAATGCAGAAAAAAATATAATACTTTCATTATTAGAAGAAAGAAAGAAAGTTAATGTTAAAAGAGCTATTCTCTGGTATGAAAGAAGATTATTATCCGTATCCATACCCGATATTAAGAAACCACCTTTAAATACCTATGGCGTAAGACCTGCCTAAAAAAACGTAAAGAATTACGTTAAATATAGGTTTTTTAAAGATTTAAACTTTACAAACCTGAGAATTAATCTTCATAAATAAGAAGGCTGTAATTTATTTCAGGCAACATGCTTTCTTGAATTTTCGATAGTTAATTGAATCCATTCGTCTACTTCACTTTCAATGAAAGCAACTGCACGAGATCCAATTTTGACTGGTGATGGGAAACAGCCTTTGCTGATTAGATGATAGATCCACGCTTTACCATAACCGGTTCGATTTAGAACCTCTGGTAAACGAATAAGGCGAGTATTGTGCTGATTCATATTTTATTCCTCATTTCAGTTGCGATGGGAATTACTATATAAATGAATCAGCAGGAAAAAGACCGAAGCCGAGAACGCCAGAGCTAATGGAGGTTGGTCTTAGTCAGAATCAGCGATTTTCATCACGTCTGAAACTCTGATCTTTTTTAGGTGGTCGTTTTTGTTGATGAACAGATGAAACTGACGGATGAACGGTATACTCGCGGCCTTCAGAGCAAGGGGTCTGTCCGTATCCCTGATTTGGTGGTTCAGGCGGGTTTGTTCTTCATCATCATCATCCGTGTACAGGAGCCGGGAAAGGCGGTCTTCGGATACACGAACTTGGTGCAGGTTTGACCATACCAAGATATCAATAAGGGGTATAAGTCTGTAGTTGATGATTTTCTTAATCGTTCCATAACCAAAGCGAATAGCTTCCGTTACATCTGGTTCTATACCACGCACTTTACGCCATTGAGGAAGTGCAGCTTTGAGTGATTCAGCGATCTCTTCATCTGTCCCGTTTGCTAGGTCAATTTCGACCATGACCGTATCTCTGAACAATTTTGGCAAAACTTCCGATACAGGGCTATCGAGGAATTCTCTGTTAACAGAATACTCATCGCTTCCATCCCAGAAGAACAATGAATTTCGCAGTCCAACGATGCTGAGTTGTGCCAGTCGTTCGGTGGTTGTGAGAAAAAAGTGCGGGGGCTGATACAATGTGTCCTCTCTTGTGAGATAACCTAAATGCTTTTCTGTGATGAGAAAGGGATTTCCATTGAAGATCCTGTCGATGTAGAGGCTTACGGCCTTCGCTTCAAATTCTTCATGGTAAGGTTTGAAGAACAAGGTTCTTGCAAGTAGTTCATGATAAAGCTGCATGAGTGGAAGCTCTTCGAATCCGCGATATGTATCTATGTCCAGCCACTTCTTCACTTCTCTCGTATGCTCAACTGACCAGTTTTTCATAACAATCTCCAACAGGCGGAAGACTTAATGTATGTAGCTAACGTAATCGACATGTTAAAGGAAGACCAATGAAATGAGTTCAGATGACATCAGGAAGTTGAACCAAGAGGTTTGATATTTTTTGATACAGTTTGCCAACGGACTATTTTCAGGGGTTCATGCCGTTACGATTTATGGTTCCTTTATAGAACCAAAGGTAAAGTCAGAAACAACAGTTATCTAGAAAATTCAATCAAATAGATATCTAGTTACAGGGACGCCAGCCCAAAATCTTCAATCGATGATTACCAGAGTCATCCGATAAAGTCCTAAGAGCCCGCACGGCGCAAGCCCTGCGGGCTTTTTTGTGCCTGCAATTTGTCCCGCTGAGTCTGAAGCAAACTAATTAAATCCGAACCTTTTAGGCACCTTGTTAGGCACCTCGTAAAGCTTTATTGTTTTTGAGGTGAATAGACCCTAGTTTCCTAGACGGTAGCGTGCCTCATGAACCAGGCRCTTTCATAAACTGCAGGGGGTTGATCTTCACAGGCACTATGCCGACGTTTAGCATTATAAAACATCTCTACATAATCGAAGATATCAGCCTTTGCTTCTTCTCTATTTTTATAGATCCGTTTCTTTATGCGTTCTCGTTTCAGCAACTGGAAAAAACTTTCTGCCACCGCGTTATCATGGCAATTCCCACGACGACTCATGCTGCTTTTTAAATTGTGAGCTGTCATAAAGTGCTGACATCTTTCGCTCGTATATTGAGAACCCTGATCCGAATGGATTAGTACTTCTGCCGCTGGTTTGCGTCGCCACACCGCCATCAACAAGGCGTCCATCACCAACTCTGCTGTCATTCGTCCACCCATACTCCAGCCGATAACCCGGCGCGAGAAGAGATCGAGAACAACGGCCAGATACAACCAACCCTCATGCGTTCTTATATAGGTCATGTCACTCACCCAATGAGTATTTGGGGTAGGAACAATGAACTGGCGCTCAAGGTAATTAGGGCTGGCAACTGAAGGCTTTCCGCCGCCGTAATAGCGTCGTTTCCGGTATCCGGTTTGAGAAGCCAACTCTGCAAGCCTCATTAGGCGCGCGATCCTGTTACGCCCAGCGCGTTCACCCAAGTCTTTCATATCGAGCCAGATTTTTCGATAACCATAAACCGTACCACTTTCAAGCCACAGCTGCTTAATAAGACCTGTTTGGCGCTCATCTTGCCTGGCACGCAAAGATTGAGGTCGCTTTAGCCACTGGTAATAACCGCTGTAATGGAGGCCAAGAACCAGACACAACCGGCGTACAGCATAAAAGGAGGACATTTGTTTAATGAAGGCGTACTTCAGCCTGACGTTCTTGCAAAGTACGCGGCGGCCTTTTTTAAAATATCTCGCTCTTCAGTCACACGCTTAAGTTCTTGCCTGMGGCGCTTTACTTCGTGCTGAAGGGCATCGTCCTGCTTTCGCTGTGGTTCAGGTTTTTGGTAACGCTTAATCCACGCGTAAAGGCTGTTGGTAGAAACACCGAGTCGTGCCGCAACCTCAGAAACAGGGTATCCCTGCTCGCTAATCTGTTGTACGGCTTCAATTTTGAATTCTTCAGTGAAATTTTTGGCTGACATAAACACTCCTTCATTGAGCCTCCATTATGAGGCAAAAAAGTGTCTACGAAACCCGGGTCTATTCAATTTGGAGTGGCACACTAAAACTGGCCACCTAAGTAGACGTGATGCAACAGGGTTAGAAGTATCCCGTTATTTGAGAAGGCCCGCTAAAGCGGGCCATACTATTTACTTTACTGTAAAGCTTCCAGGATGCGGTAAGCGGCTTCGACACGCGCAGGGTTAGGATAACTTTTATTCGCCAGCATCACGATGCCAAGATTCTTCTCGGGAATGAAAGCCACGTAGCTTCCAAATCCGCCGGTTGAACCAGTTTTATGTACCCATGAGGCATTTAATGCAGGAGCAGGCGGGTTAATTTCTGTCGCACTTAGCGGTGCGAGTGCGACTTTATTATCGCTCCCACCGGCCGCGATTGCTGCTTTCATCGGCCAATTCAGCATTTCCCAACCCAGCCCCTGATACATGTCGCCCACTTGCAAGTACCGCGACTGGGCAAGCAAAATCCCCTTTCGTAGCGAGGCATCGGTTACTTCAGACGGCGCTATGTTGGCGCGCACCCAGCTTGCCATATCCTCTATTGAAGATTTCACGCCGTAGGCTTCAGCGTCCAACATACCTGGAGAAACGTGAACAGCTTTCCCATCGCGATAGCCCCACGCATAGTGTTTTTCTTCACGTTGAAGGAACCTGTATCCAGGTATGCGTTAGATTCAATGGCTGGAACACGCGTTTATTCATCGCCTGCTCAAAGCTCATACCTGAAGGTTTAACCGCCAATTTGCCAAACAACCCAATACTGGCGTTTGAATAAAGACGCTTTGTGCCCGGTTCCCACTGTGGCTGCCAGGTTTCATAGTAATTCTGTAATGACGCCTCATCGGTAATGTTATCAGGTACTTGAAGCGGTAAACCACCGGCGGTATAGGTTGCCAAATTCAGCAAACTAATTCCTTCCCATTGCTTCCCTGAAAGCGCTGGCCAATATTGACTCACTGGATCACTCAGTTTAATTTCACCGCGTGCAATGGCATCTCCACCCAGTACGCCGGTGAAGGTTTTGCTCACGGAACCGAGTTCGAATAACGTCTGCTGCGTGACAGGCTGTTTGCCTGCGATATCAGCCATTCCCCAAGTAAAGTAGTAAGGTTGGCCCTGATAGATCACCGCCACCGCCATGCCAGGAATGGCCTGTTCCTTCATCAAAGGAATAACAACGTTATTAACAATTCCACTCAGTTTCTTTTCTGTTTGAGGCGTTGCAAACACGGAACCTGACGCGACGAGCAGCAGCGCACAGGAAAGGGTTTTATGCATCATGTCTATCTTCCATAATTAAGAGTTGAAGGGGCGTACTGGCTTAATTTGATGAATTTGGCCGCAGGTTGCAAACGATAAGATTTAGAATCTGCTTGAAGTTTTTCCTAGGAACACTGCGATGTCCGCAACTCTTGAGTCGCAACGGGTAATCTCGACACTCCATGCTATTTTTACCAAGTAAAACATCGGCTTTTCGCTCACAACAGACGCGCACACCATTTTGACCTGCTCGCCGCGATGAATACACCGTGATGTTAGTAATGTCTTCCTCAGTAACGTGAGGACATGCCCATGAAGAAGCGTTTTTACGACGAACAGATCATTACCACGCGAGGCCGAAGCCGGGGTTTACGCACAAAATAGAACTTAAATCGTTATTTATCACAAGCCTTTTTATAAGGCTAATAATTTAGATGAAATAGCCTTCAAACATAAAATATCATTTATTTTAAATGGAAAAGTGGAGTTCTTCTTAGTTTCGATATAATTTTTGTACAAATATACCTATCGGATTTTTTGTTAAAAACATAAATTTTATAGTGTTTTATAATCGCGATTTTTATTGCCTACTTACTCTCTGAGATTTATCGCCAGACTTAACATTATCCATACAGAATACTTTCATAAAATTGAATATAACAGATGCGTTTGCTAAGTCAGCACCATAATATCATGGTCATTATAGCCATAATTTCACACATAGGCTTCAAACCCTATAGCAGTAACCGAAACAAGGAGATACATATGATTCTAAAGTTATATATACAGAATTAAACGGTGAGATAGGCAGTGTAAATTAGCTATTTTATTGCAGAAAAATCCGATTCATTCATAGCTTTTGTAAAAGTTTGTTTACTAGGTTGTAGAAATAATTTGCTTTTACTAAAGTATTTCTCATGATAGTTATACCTCGCACTTTATGAATGCTATCTAGTCTAGATGCAGTCTGCAGTGGCGATTAATTTGAGCTTCGTCATAGATAAAACTGTCAAATTCTATCCTTTGGGTACGATTTTGGCGGAGCTTGGCCCGGCATACCGCATCTTTCGTTAATAAACCTCTTGCCAGAGGGCCAAATAATGGAACGTTGGTATCTCACTTGTCATAAACCCGGAAAAAAAAATCTACTACATGCGCAAATAGCTTTAGAGCGTTTGAATATCATGGTTTTTAGCCCAATATTACGGACATATCGTTCTCGAGCCGATCGGCCAGGGCAGACCAGGCAAGTTATAGAACCGCTATTCCCCGGCTACATGTTTATCTATTTCAACCCAGAGATACATACTCCTTCAAAAGTTGAGCGTAATCCTGGCATTAGTCATCTGGTTCGTTTTGCCGGCGGATTCCCCAATATCAGTGAAGCGGTTATTGATAGCGTAATGTGTTTGCCAATGTGTTCTCAGGCAGTGTCGCATCTCAATAAAAATAACCATCAGTCAAATAATAAATTATCTTCTTTAAATTCTCAGCAACAGAAAAAATTCAAGACTTTGATAGAGGAAGAAAATGGCGAAGTTCGCAATTCTCTTTTTTATTCCTTTATTGAAGAAATTAATTAACCCTAAACTGTAATTAAAATTTAATTTTTCATTTTATATCCTATAGCCCCATCGGCCATTCAATTATAATGTCATCACGCTTGTTTAAATACACTCAAGCATGTCACAAAAATACTTTGTTAATTGTATTTAAATAAATCACATCGCAAAAATTATTTAAAGGAAATCAATATGCAAGTATATTCTAATGCCTTCAACTTCAGCTCTTACCTCAGTGCGGATGTCGATGAGCGTACTGGTCAATATGGTAGTATTATCCGTTTAGCAACGATTTACCCTGAAGGCCCTGTAGAAAACAGTCGTGATATAAAAATTTTCTTTTCTATGTTGGACACAACCGACTCCGGCTATGGGCTCGGTTGGTCAATCAGTAATACTGAATTTGATAGCACTACATCTCGCTTAAGGCTATTAAGCGGCGAAAGTTTCCTTACCGATGCACTGCCTCCCATCAATTCATATATGAGAATCAGAGATCGTAAACTGAAAGACATAGCCGTAAGAAGACATGATGCTAATACTCTCCATGTTATTTATAAAGACGGCATGATTGATGTTTTACGCCGACCGCGACCATCAGACTCATTTAAAATAGCGCAAATAATATTTGAAAATGGCGAGCACATTTCATTCCAATATAACAACATGGGTTTCCTGTCAAAAATAGTAAATGAAGAAAGCGGTAGAGAAATATTATCAATAGAATACAACACTGGAAGAATCAGTATTTCCGACAGTTTGAAAGATAACAATCGGGTCGCTCGTACTTATTTTTCGCATACGAATGGCCACTTAACTCGAGCAACGATCCCAATCGACAGAAATGTTTTACCGCCTAATCCAAATACTCTTCCGGCCTACACATATCGCTATCAAACGTTTAGAAATGGCCTCATTGCTATTAACAATTTAAGCAATCCTATGGGCGGAGAAGACGTTATCACCTATCGGGAGAACGGGCATGCGTATGCTAATAACACATTTATTCCTAATGTCATTCAGATAACTCATCGCGCGAATGGCGGTACTGCTGATATGACACGGCAGTTCACTTTTAGCACTCATAATTTCACCGGTTTTCCCTTCAGCGGCGGGTTTGCGCAAGGGCAAGACAATCTGTATTTAGTCAGAAGCGAATACAATTACTCAACTACTGAGCAGATACTCGACAGTAACAATAGCGTGCTGCAATCTAGAGAAATTACCTTTAATCGATTCCATCTTAAAACGCTCGAAACGACCGAAAAACAGGGTAGGAGGCTGATTCGTCGATATACTTACAATGATATAACTGGGGTGATGTTTACGGATCAACCGGCCAATCTGCAATTACCAAAAGAAATTCTCACGCGATTTGAAATACGAAATAGCTCAAGTAATCGTGAAGAATCTATCAGAATGATCTCTGATGATTTTGGTAATGAGTTATCTCGGACAGAAGCCTCTGGTATTCGCTATGAATCTGATTACTTCCCGGTTGGCGGCATTGCAGGGCTATGTCCACCGGAGCCACACGGTTTATTTACCCGATTTAAAAGAGAAGAAAGAATATTTCCCTCTTCAGGCAATGAATCTACAAGAGTCACCCAGCATACTTATATACAAATAGCCAACTTCCGTAGAAATGCCAATTATGTATTGCACGCTTCAAGTGCGACCAATGGGAATCTTACGTCCCGTTTAACCTACCTCCAGAACTTCTCCAATATTGCTTTGCATGGAAGAATCCAGGAATCTGCGGCAACTTTAAATAGCCATACGACTCGCACACAATTTAGCTATACAACCAACCTTGATCGTTTAACTGAAAGCCGAAAAATTGTTGGGTATGATGCTACATTTTTGACATCTAACCGGACGATATCTCTTATCAACCGCCTAGTGACCGAGGTTCAAAAAGAAGACGCAGTTAAGCTGGTTTTTGAATACGATATTAATGAAAAACTCGTCACTGAAATAGCCTCGCCTAATACACAAAATCAAGCTCGTCGGCATTATGAATATCATTTTTCCATTTCCGGCGCGCTGGCAAATATGGTGATAAATGATGCAAAAGGTGAGCGATATATTACGCGTTATGACGGTTTTGGCCGTAATCTGTCTAGCAGCGTCATAAAAAGTAACGGAGAACTATTACTGCGCCGCCGCTCCTACAATAGATTGGGTCAGCTAATTTCAGAAACAGCCTATGATCATATTAGCGGACAGGAGTTAGCATTAAATTCAGTTTATTCTTACGACGGTTGGGGGGAGCTAGAAAGAACTATACGCCCAGACGGCAGCGTAATCGTGAATGCTTACGATCCGATTCAACGAGTGCGCACTGAAGGTATAGAAGGCACTCACTATACGCGAACTTATTTTAATGCCTTCGATAAAGCCACTCGAATCCAACAAATTGATAGCGTTGGCGGCATTGTTGATCACTTCAACCGCACTTTTGATGGATTTGGTCGCTGTATTTCTGAAGTCGATATCGATGGCCACCGAACTCATTTCAGTTATGACGCTTTTGACCGTTTGGTACGAGAAAGTTACATACCTGCCGATGCAACCTCAGCGAAAGTAATCGAAACCGAATTTGTTTCTCATTCAATTGAAGCACTTAAAACCGCGATAAAAGTAGATGGGATCTTAGTTGGTAGCCGCGCCTATGATGGCGTTGGCAGATTAACGAAACAATCCAGAGGCAACGCAGGAGAATCAACCTGGTCATATCTTAATGGTTCGACTCAACCGAATTCGGCTCGTTCACCACGCGGTATCATTCAGAATTTCCAATATAATGCGCAGCTCCTTTCTTTAGAACAAGTTAAACTCGGCAGCGTAACGACGAGTGAATTTGATTTTGATCGAGTGACTGGCAATTTGATTCACACCAGTAATAACGAATTTAAGCGCGAATTACATTTCGATACGTACGGCCATCTCAATAAAGATACACAGTTATTCGATAATCAAAGCCACGCCAATAACTATCAATATTCTCCTGCCGGTCGCTTAATTACCGCTGATTCGGCTCTGCGAGATAAAGAAATGCGCAGTTATGACACCGCAGGTCGAATTGAAAAAGCCAGCGTAGGTTCGGTACATCTTACAACACATTATGACCGTTTTAGTCGAATTAGCCGCGTGGATACCTCTGCTCAGCAGGGCAATGTTATAACGGGGGTGACTTATGACGAGGCTGGGCGAGAATCTATCCGACGTATCGAACACAATGGCGCATTGCTACAAACCATAACTACCACCTATCACCAAAATGGCCTGATTGCTTCCAAGATGCTCACAAACGCCCAAGGTATCGCTATTATTGGTGAGACTTACCTTTATGATGCCTACCGCAGATTAATCACCTATTCATGCAGCGGCCCTGAATATTCTAAAGATCAAAATGGGCGTAGTCTTCAATATCAGGCCTTTACCTATGACGCGTTAAATAATATAACGCAGGTTATCAGCCAATTTACAGATGGTACTGAGGATATTTCTACCCGTAGTTTTCAGGGACGCGACCCCACTCAGCTAACTGAAATACGCCATACCAATCCATCAAAAGTACTACACCTAAACTATGATGCTTCCGGTAATTTACTCAGCGATGGTAAAAGAAATTATCATTATGATGAACTAGAGCGTTTAATTAATGTTACTGAAAATGAAAGTCATATTTCTCGCTATCACTATGACGCTGAGGGGCGTCAAATAAAACAAAGCGCCAACGCTAATACGACAGTAGCATTCCATTATAGCGAGAATAGAATTATTGGCGCCAGCCAGGGAAATAACACGTCTCGTTTTGTCAGGCAGGAAGAAAATGTGCTGGCGCGCACGACCAGTACTCAAGGCACTGAATTATATATTAGCGACAGCGCCGCCAGTATTCGAGGGGCTCTCGGGCAGAGTAATGATATTAAACAGACCCATTATTCCCCTTACGGCATGGCGATAATTGATTCAGATAATCTGGATATTTCATTGCTAGAGCAGAGTCGCCCGGCGTTCAATGGCGAAAAGCTGGATCCAATGACTCAACTCTATCATTTGGGCAATGGACGAAGAGTTTATAGTCCGGAGCTAATGATTTTCCTTTCACCTGACCCATTAAGTCCATTCAGTGCAGCAGGTATTAATAGTTACGGTTATTGCAACGGCGATCCCATCAATTTCAGAGATCCCAGTGGACTGATTCAAATGCCGAGATGGCTAACCTGGCTATTAATTGGCATCGGTACTGCACTTACCGTTCTGACTTTTGGTTATGCTTTGGTCGGCTTTGCGGCAGCAGGGGCAACCGTAGCCACGGTTCTTGGCGTGACTGGCGGCGCATTAGGAATAGTCAGCAGCACCCTGGCAATTGCAGCGGCGGCAATGGAAGAAGTCGATGCTCGTGCCGGATGGGATCGAAGTGACACAATACAACGCCTAAGCATCGCATCGCTAACATTTGGCGTGCTATCTTTTGTTTCTGGCTTAGGTTCAGCGGGAGCAACGGTGCGAAGCACCTACCAGACCGCTCGTTCGCCTACCATTCTTTTCTCCACAGGTAGCGGCGCCGAACGCATCACATTTTCAGGAATTTCATCTACTTCAGTTGCCGCCCGCATGGGACTTTTCGAAGGTTTAAAAGCATTAGCTAATTACGATAGTTCATTAGGATTATTCGCTAGAGTCGTAGGAACCGTAGCAGGCGTCGCTTCTATCCCTCTTACAATTTTCGATATTGCCAATACTTCACACGACCTGGCAACAACCTCACCTTCTTCATCGAGTAATTTAAATGCCGAAGTACGAAGTAATCCGTTTTTACCCGCAATTGATACTATGCAAGGATCGCTGGCCAGCGCACATGAATATTATACTGAATTTGATAACCACGTAGGCCGAATCCGAGCTTCGGCTATTGAAGAGGTTTATTCTATATAAGTTTAATTTGTTATCTCCCAAGCTAAAACAATGCAGCACCTAGATATTCTATTTTTATATCTCCATATTGATTATTGGCATCACTTTTATTTATGCATGATTAGCTTATCCAGTCAGCCTGTATTTTTATAATACAGGCTTATATTTAATTTATTATCAGGAGTATCTATGAGATTTATTGATAAGAACATTATTAATTCCATTTTCAGAGCAGCCGATAACTCTAATTGGCATGGACAGGTGCATGCTTTATCTAGTGGTAGAGAATGCGTCCCTATAATGGTCAATGGCGATAAAATTATTATTGAATTTGTTTATCCTTCACACTTCAGAGAAGAAGTATTTTTTAATGATAATTTTTCAACTGATGGGGATGGATATTATTTCATACCTAAAATAGATCATAGATTTATTTCTATTTGGTTTGGAGGAACCACCCCGGAAGAAGGCTTCGCTGAGATCTGCGTATTAGATAAAAGCAGATTCAATTATGAAAATATAGAGTTTGCAAAAATGCTGCAGTTAGCAGTTAAAGTTTATTTTGAAAATTACCCTAGCGCTAATCAGTATTTTTTTGAGTCAGATAGTCAGTTCAGTAATTTTATTGAGCATCAAGTATTCAATGCCGACCAAAAATTAACGGACAGAGTTAAAGTCGACATGATAAAGGAAATCTCACCGCCATTTTATGGCTTCTCAGTTTTCAAAGATTAATATCGGGGTTTAAAATGAATAATGTGAATATTAGTCAGTTTACGATCACTTTACCCGGCAGTAATCAGTTTTATGCTAACGGTCGTCAACAAATGCCAGTTTTGATCACGATTCAAAAACAGGAATTCAGCGGGAGCGGTTGGAATAATGTCGATCTCAATGATGAAGAAAAAAGGAGCGTCACCGTTCGCGAAATTAATCGGGACAACCTGCCAGTCGGTTGGGATGTTGATCAGGCTCCCAACGGCTATTCGCAAGGTATAAGAGGACTTTCGTACGAAGAGATGGATAGAGAAATCGATAATAATACCGAACGATCTGGCCCCGAACCTTTCGCAGGTGCCACGCGTATATTCCGGTATTTGCGATCAAATCAACGGGTAGAAACAAGAATATTTATGGCTGCAGTGACTATCCAGTTCCGTGACGCCAATAATCAACTTCAACGCCGGGTTATTACGACTAGTTTTAATGCTGATGGTATGGTTTTTTCGAGCTCTATTTCTCTCCTTCCCGTGCCACCATTAAGAATTCTCGCCTCTGCGCTAAATAGAGATGTTGATATTGGCCATTCACGTAGTGATTCTAAAGGGCATTGGGCGCAGGTCGATGTGTATTATTGGACATTACCTTCAGGAGTCAGGGTCCATTCGGATACAGCGTTTAATTCTGGTAATACTACTTTACGTAATAACTTGAGGATATTCTTCGATTCGGGCCGTTATACCAGCGGCTGGATGGCTAGAAATAGAACAAGCCTTCGTGTTAATGAGATAAGATCCGATAACTCTTCTGCATTAGTTAATTTACGTCATGGACATGGCGATATTCGTGCAATTAACTATTACAATAATAGGAACAACCAGAACATTATTATTAATGGCCAGGTATCTGTTGATATTATTGATAACTTTGGTAATCTGCATCAATTCTCCCTTCGTACAATAAATAATCAAGATGTGGTTATTAGCAACCGATAGTGGTTATTTTATGCCTTGATTATTTCAAGGCATATATCCATTTCCGCCTAATATATTAATTAGAGGTATTGGCATGAACAAAAGGAGAGTAGTGGTAACCGGTTATGGGGCTTTAACTTCTTTGGGGGAAAATAGCGCAACCGTATGGTCATCTATTATGAACGGGAATTTAGGCTATAAACCCTACGCATTTAAGAATCCGTTAATTAAAGCTAAATTCTTTGCATTTTTACCTGAATATAATGAACGCTATGGTTTTATTCCTAAACGTATTTCCCGCGCACTGCCTGTTTTTGCCAAAAATGCATTGGTTGCAGCCTATGAAGCAATTCTTATGGCGTTTAAACAACCTGAAGCCATAGCCGAATACTACGCGGCTCGCGAATGCGGAGCCATCATTGGCACCGGTTGGGGCGGGTTAGATGAAGCATATATTCTACGCGATAGTTATCGTGATACGGGCTTTGGTAATCCATTAGGCACGCTGATCTCAATGCCCAGTATTGCCACCGCGGCCTGTACGTTAATGTGGAATATGCGGGGTTATCAAAATACGATAAGTGCAGCCTGCGCCACTGGTTCTATTGCAATAGGCGAAGCCTATGAAGCAATCCGCCAGGGACGCGCTCAAATGATGCTCGCTGGCGGTTCAGAAACATTACGTCATGAAACAAATATTTGGAATATTGATGCACTGAATGCGCTTAGCAGAGAGCAGAGCGATATTCGTCGTGCCTGCTGCCCATTTGATCGTCGTCGTTCGGGTTTTGTACTGGCCGAAGGGGCAGCAGTGCTTTGCCTGGAAGAATTGGAACATGCTCAAAACCGTGGGGCTAAAATTCTCGGCGAAATTACGGGTTACGGCAATTTTTCCGATGCCACGGATTACACCTCCCCGGCTACAGACATGCAAGCACGAATTGATTCAATGTTATTTGCATTACAGCAAGCTGGTCGATCGCCAACCGAGATTAACTATATTAATGCCCACGGAACCTCAACACAGCTAAATGACCTCAATGAATCCAATACGATTAAAGCCGTATTTAAACAGGCCGCTTACGATATCCCTATTTCCAGTACGAAAGGTTACTCAGGCCATTTGATTTCAGCCGCAGGTAGCTTTGAGTCAATTATCTGCCTGAAAGCGATTGAAACCGAGATATTGCCAGCCACAGTCAATTTAATCGAGCCCGATCCCTTATGCGATCTGAATTACTTACCGCTGACGCATAAAAAGAACAGTCCCGTGGATACAACACTAAACCTAAGTTTCGGTTTTGGCGGGGCCAATGCCGTGCTAGTCATTGAGAGGTTCCGTTGATATGAAGCTCTACTTCGATGAACAAGCTATTGCAGACTGGGCCGATTATTCAGGTGACTATAATCCTATTCACTTTAGCTTATCTCACGCTCAGGCAATGGGTTCTGCGAATATTGTCGCCCATGGAATGTTAGCTTTAATGCATATCCAACATCGTTTAAGTCTAGATGATATACAACCGAACCAAGATTGGGTTGCGATAAAAACTTTATTCCGTTCACCGGTATTACAAAAACTTCATTATGAATTGGCAATAAAAAAGAAAAATCAGCGTGATTACTTTCTCTTATTCTCTGAAGATAGATCTTGTGAAGCTATTACGGGCAGCCGGTATAAAACGCATCCCATGGAGAAAATCACAGAATATTCCCCAGAAGATGTTCTCATTGAACACTCGCTATATGAGGAGAAAAAAGCATTATTCGAAACCACATACCCCTATTTCGACTCTGCGTGGCTTTTTATGGACTCTCTTGTTTTCACTCGTTTTTCGCAGAGTGAATTTCTGTTTGTTAACATTTGCCATTTACTTAATAACCCACAAATAAAGCAGCAAAGCGATCTATTCGCTGAACTGAGAGTATTACAAACCACCCATAGGGTTTTGGTTGCACCCGACTTCTTTAAAGTGAAAATATCAGGCCTGGATTCCTCTCTCAACATTCGATTTAGATTATGTCAACCGATTATGATTAGCTCTTCTCAAAATATTATTTCTTCTTTATTTCAACTTAAAGTCATTATCAATGGACAATTTGTTATGCAGTCAGATATAGGAATTCAAATTCAGTCTAAATAATAACACTTAAATTATAAACCATTAAAAGGACAAGCTATGTTTAATGAAAATCAGGTTTTTGAAACGATGAAAGATTGGATTCTTACCATGAAAGATCTGGAGGAAGATCAAATTACTCCGAATGCTGATTTCAGGCAACTTGGCTTTGATAGCCTCGATTTTGTAGAGTTTCAATTCAATATACAAAAAGATTATAATATTGAGTTAAAACCCGAGTTATTGACATCTCAGAAAATAACTAATTTACATCAGCTAATCCAATATATTATTTCCGAGTCAGAATTGAATAATACAGACAGTAGATCACTCGATGTTTAGGCAGCGGGAACGTTTTTATTCCACTGTCCGGCGATAGTCACGGCTGTGACGGCAGTTTTAATACAATTCAGACAACCCAAAACCCGGCGAAAAAAGTATCATTTGACGCTTATTTTCGCCAAAAACAGAATTTAGTCCCCTCCTCTCTGTTCGCTACGCGGTGTTCGCCATCAGATAATATTAGTGATAGGTCTCAATTATCCCGATTTATCGGAGGTCATGCGGTTCTATTCTATATAAGCCATAAATCAATAAGGTATAAAAATATCGACCAGCCGATGATCCCACCGCCAGACTGGCCAGATTGAACAAGAAGATTACCTATATCGCTAAATTTGGCCCTTGGGGGGGTTACAGCTATCTGGAATTACGGCTTCAGGCCGCCAGACAATTAATGTTGCTGATGACAGTGCTAGAACCTTTATTCATGATATGAAAAAGACGACTGGATTAAAACATGATGACATCAATAAAGATCTGATTGTGAAAGAAATCCAACAGAAAAATTTTCTCGATGCTTTATTATTTTCCGATAACACGAAAAAAATACAGCCTCACTCCTGTTATTACAAAGGATATAACCAAGAACTCAACCAGAGATATGCTTGTTTTCTCACGAGAAAACTGCTTGAAGATGGAAATGCTCATTACAGATATGATTTTTTAATTCTCACATGGAAATTATCCTAATGATTAACATCATAGGTGGAGTAAGTTAATATGATATTTAAAGCGAGTAAAGTTAAATTATGGCTTATATGCTTTCGGTTAAGAAATAAAAAATAGCGATGTAATTACTATGACCAGCCTAAGTTTGTTGAATGTAATTTAAAAGATTATTACCATTATTTTTCTTACACACCTGGTTTAATAAAATCATACAGATATTGAACACCACAGGCTTTACCTATCACCTCAACCAAATAACCAATGCATATTGCTTCCTGACCAAGAGGTCTTACACTGTGTCAATCAGTGGAGCCACAGAAGAATAGGACGCTATGTTACCCACTCACGAATATGCCAACGATCTGATTCTTTTTGTATTAATTGTCGATTGCGGTTCGTTTAGTAAAGCAGCCGAAGCCGCCGGTATCACCAGTTCCGTGGTCAGTAAACGTATCGGCCGTCTGGAGAAATCTTTAGGTGCCCGCCTGCTTTATCGCACCACGCGCAGCCTGCGACTTACCGAAAATGGTCAGGTGTTGTATCGCCATGCACGCGAAATCAGCACCAAAATTCAGGATGCTTTGTATGCGGTCAGTGAAAAAAGTGATGAGTTAGCTGGCGTTATTCGTATGTCAGTACCCACTATTTCTGGAGAATTACTGCTGAGCGAATGCGTGGCCGAGTTTTGTAGCCAACATCCTAATTTGAAGATTGAAATGCGGCTGGAAAACCGCTTTGTCGATCTGGTCAACGAAGGTATCGATCTGGCTATTCGCACCGGCACCATGCCTGACTCCAGCCTGATTGCGCGTCCTATTCTCGATTCTCGCTGGGTCATTGTCTGTTCACCCGGTTATTTGGAGCTGCATCCAGAACCTCGTTCGGCGAAGGAATTGCTTAATCATAATTGTCTGACTTACACCTATCAGGAAAGTGGTACAGCCAACTGGTTAATGAAACAACCCGGTAGCAGCGAAATCTATGAAATGCAGGTGAATGGAAATCTGTCAGTAAATAATGCCAGAGCCATTCGAAAAGCCGTTATCAGCGGTCACGGCATTGCTATGGTGCCGCGTTGTATGGTGTATGAAGATATTCAGGACGGAAAATTGATCGAAATTCTGGCTGGCCACTGCGGTAAAGTTTTGGGCGTTTATGCAGTTTATCCTTATACCCGTAATTTACCGTTGAAAACCCGCCTGCTCATCGAGCATATCATTACTTCCTATAAGAATATCAGCCACTATTTTTGAAAATATCATCTGATTACCCCATTTTCCCGCTAGATTCCCCCCGATGATTAGGCCATTTTTGGATATAGTCTATGGCCTAATCCTGCCTAATTAATGTGAACCAACACATTCCTCACACAAAACAAACAATCTAACAATCTGATTATTAAAAGTTATTTGAAAATAAATTTCCTGAATGGATTGTTGAATTATGCCTAAATTTCACACTAATTAATTGTTGCGAAAATGCAGCGTAGTACATCTGCAAAGGTTGCGATTAGAATAATAATGTTTAGCTAATTAACCTTTTGGCTACATCTCTATCCATCTAAAAAAATAATAACCCTGAGGATGATATGTCCCTTTTTTTTAGTATTTCTCCAATCGTTCTGTTGATTTGGATGATGACCAGGCGTAACGGAATCCCATCCTATATCGCTCTGCCACTGACCGCCGTCGTGGTTTATTGCGTGCAATTATTCTGGTTCAACAGCGCGCCGCTGTTGCTGCACGCCAATATTATTACCGCGCTAGTTTCCGTATTTACCCCTATCACCATTATTGCTGGCGCAATTTTGTTGAATAAGCTGATGCAGGTTAGCGGCGCAGAAAACGTGGTACGTAACTGGCTGGAAAATATCAGCCCTAACCCAGTTGCTCAGCTGATGATTATCGGCTGGGCATTTGCATTCATGATTGAAGGTGCCAGCGGATTTGGCACACCGGCTGCCATCGCGGCACCAATACTGGTTGGGCTGGGATTCAACCCTCTACGCGTAGCCTTATTGACGCTGATTATGAACTCGGTGCCGGTATCATTCGGTGCCGTCGGCACGCCTACCTGGTTCGGCTTCGCTAACCTCGGTCTTTCCGATGAAAGCCTGCTGGAAATCGGCCGTCAAACCGCACTGATTCATTTTGTCGCCGCTTTTGTCATCCCATTGCTGGCATTACGTTTTATCGTTTCTTGGCAGCAAATTCGCGGCAACCTGATTTTCATCTATCTCAGCGTATTGAGCTGCACTCTTCCCTACCTACTGCTAGCGCAAGTTAACTATGAATTCCCCGCATTGATAGGCGGAGCTATTGGTCTAGCGCTTTCAGTATTGTTGGCACGTATGGGAATCGGGCTAACCCGAACGGATAGAAAAGATACGGCAACGGCAGTTCCTTTCTTGCAGGTGATCAAAGCCATGACACCGACCTTGCTACTCATTGCCATTTTGATTGTCACCCGCATTCATCAGCTAGGGCTAAAAGCGTTACTCAATAATACGGCTACGCTATGGCAAGGCAGCTTAGGCTGGCTAGGTGAGCTAAGCATCAGTAAGGCATTGATTATCAACTTACAACAAGTGCTGGGAACCTCTGCAGCTGCGGGTTACAAAACCCTGTATGTCCCGGCGCTGATACCTTTCCTGTTAGTGGTTCTGCTGTGTATTCCGCTATTTAGGCTGAGCGGCACACAGGTTAAACATATGTTTAGCGAAACCGCATCACGGATATCCAAACCGTTTATTGCCCTCTTCGGTGCGCTGGTAATGGTCAATATGATGATGCTGGGCGGTGACAACGCTCCCGTCATTTTAATTGGTAAAGAGTTAGCAGCTATTACCGGCGAGAGTTGGCTCATGTTCTCTTCATTCCTTGGGGCGTTAGGTTCGTTTTTCTCCGGTTCGAACACCGTGTCTAACCTGACTTTCGGCGGGATTCAGCAATCCATAGCGCTGAGCAGCGGGCTGAATGTCAATCTAACCCTGGCACTACAATCCGTAGGTGGAGCCATGGGTAATATGGTGTGCCTGAACAATATTATCGCCGTTTGTTCGATTTTAGGCCTCAGTAACGCCGAGGGGAAAATCATCAAAAAAACGCTTCTGCCCATGCTGGTTTACGGTGCGATAGCCGCAGGAATGGCAGTGATTCTGGCTCCCTGAGAGTAAAAATTAAGTTAACGTTTCAAACTAAGGTACAGATCATGATTATCTCCGCTTCAACCGATTACCGGGCCGCAGCACAGGCTAAACTTCCGCCTTTTCTGTTCCACTATATTGACGGTGGAGCCAACGCGGAGCATACGTTAAGGCGTAATACCGAAGATTTAGCCGGTATTGCACTGCGGCAGCGCGTGTTAAAAAACATGTCCGAGCTGAGTCTGGAAACCAGATTATTCGATGAAACTTTGTCAATGCCGGTTGTTTTGGCACCGGTTGGTTTAACCGGCATGTATGCACGCCGTGGCGAAGTGCAGGCGGCACGAGCGGCGGCTAAAAAAGGGATCCCATTTACCCTATCCACCGTTTCGGTTTGCCCGATAGAAGAAGTGGCACCGGCTATAGATCGGCCTATGTGGTTCCAGCTTTACGTCTTAAAAGACCGTGGTTTTATGCGGAATGCGCTTGAACGAGCCAAAGCTGCCGGAGTGAAAACGCTAGTATTTACCGTAGATATGCCGGTTCCTGGCTCGCGGTACCGCGATGCTCATTCCGGCATGAGCGGCCCAAATGCGGCAGCCCGCCGTATTTTGCAGGCCATGACTCATCCGCAATGGGCATGGGACGTCGGAATATGCGGCAAACCGCACGATTTGGGCAACGTATCGGCCTATCGCGGTACGCCGACCAATCTGGAAGATTATATCGGCTGGATTGGGACTAATTTCGATCCTTCAATTTCATGGAAAGATCTGGAGTGGATTCGAGAATTCTGGCAAGGCCCTATGATTATTAAAGGTATTCTCGATGCGGAGGATGCCAAAGACGCGGTTCGATTTGGTGCCGATGGTATCGTGGTTTCCAACCATGGTGGCCGCCAGTTGGACGGCGTACTTTCTACCGCCCATGCTCTGCCAGCCATTGCTGACGCGGTAAAAGGCGATCTGAAAATATTCGCAGATTCGGGAATTCGCAGCGGTCTGGACGTGGTTCGAATGATTGCGCTGGGAGCTGACAGCGTGATGCTGGGCCGCGCTTTTGTTTATGCTTTGGCTGCCGCCGGTGAAGCCGGTGTCGCTAATTTGCTGGAGCTATTCGATAAAGAAATGCGCGTAGCGATGACGCTCACCGGAGCGAGAAATATTGCAGAAATCGGCGCAGGTTCTTTAGTTAAAAACGCCCTTTAAAGCCAAAAGGCCACTCTGATAATAAGGAGTGGCCAGAAATTCCGAACGCAGAAACCCTATATATTTGGATAATATTCCAGAGGGAAAATCTCAGAAAATAAATATATTATTGGGATTGGTTCTCTTATTATCTTATCAGGCTGTAGCCACTTCTTTTTATAACGAAGAGGATGCATTAAGAGTGCATTTAAGAAACGGTCTTCGGCAGGGGAACGCCCCAGTACTGGCAGTGAGAAAGATATTTATGCCTGAGTTCAGGGGCTGCGCTGGAATATAGTAGTCAATACTTAGAGGATATCATTGGTGCAGATATCGGCGGGTTTTATGTTTATAAATTGCGTCGGGAATGCTGTACCACGCTATCAACGAGAATTAGCCAAATAATACAACGCTGAAATCGAGGTCGTTTCCCTAATACTCTCGCGACAAATCTACCCCGGCAGGGAAATAAAAGAGAGCTATAGCGCTCTCTTTTATCATTGAAGCCTTAAGCACTATTACTGATTGGGTTTTTCAGTAATGTAATAAGATATCTGAACATCAGAAAATCCGTTGGCAAGCCCGTTAGCTATCTTTTTATCTATCGCGGTGCCCGAATTGATCAAAGCGCGACCATTTTCACTATAAAGAATATTTTTCCGCTCAGCATCGGTGTAAGTGGTACATTCTTTATAAACCGTATCGAACATATTGTTATATATACTCACCGCCTCTTGCATATTTTTTAGTGCGTCAGGCTTGAGGAAGTTGCTGTTTTCATTAGCCACGGCGGCAGGGTGCAGCAGGAAAGAAGCTCCTTTCATTGATAGACGTTCCGCACCAGCGCAGTAAAATAAGGTTGCAGAGGAACCGACCATAGATAAATTCACCGTAGTAACCGGGACCGGTGAGCTTTTAATCGCCTCATAAGCCATATAGCCACTGTCCATATCACCACCATAACTATTGATGTAGACATAGATTTTTTTCAGTTTTGGGTAATTAGCATTGATTTCATCGAGAACAGAGATGAATTCTACGGTCTTATTTTCCGTCACATCGCCGGAGTACAGCACCTTGGCATATTCTATATTGCCCGGTTTGATATTGTTTTTTTTGATTACCGCAATATCCGCAAATGATTGCAGCGGGAGAAAACTCAAGGACAATACCGAGAGAGTTTTAAATAAAATACCAGACATAAGATTCCTTTCTATTGATAGATGACCGGTGAGTATTATTTTATTTTACCGCGTAACAATGCAATTTTTTTCTTACCGCAGTTTATGCTTTGTGTAGCCTTGGGTAAATTTAATCCGCAGAATATCTGAGGGAAACTCGCCTCAATCAGCATGAAAAGGAAAAGAATCAGCCTATTTTTGATATAAAAAAGCCGGAGAAACGATCGCTCTCCGGCTAGCATCATTGGTACGTTTAAAACCAATCAGTGGACAGCTTCGGCCACGGGTTCCAGTTTCATTTCGGTTTTAACTTCAGCTTCAACCACTGGCTGCGGCGCTAAATTATCCAACTGCAATACGGTGCTGGTATAGCCCAGAATTTCATTGGTCATTTCCACGTTGCCATTCAATTTCTGGCCATAAGATGGAATAATTTGCTTTAATTTAGCCTGCCACGCTTCAGAAGCCACTTTATCTTTGAAGGTGGTTTCAAGCAGGTGCAACATAATTGGCGCAGCGGTTGAAGCCCCCGGTGATGCGCCCAGCAATGCGGCAATAGTCCCATCCTGAGAGGTGACCACTTCAGTACCCAGACGCAGAACGCCGCCTTTCTCTTCATCTTTTTTGATGATTTGTACGCGTTGACCGGCAATCCACAGTTTCCAATCTTCTTGCTTCGCTTCCGGGAAATATTCTTTCAGCGCTTCAAAACGATCTTCATCACTTAGCATTACCTGGCTGATTAAGTATTTAACCAGGTCGAAATTATCTATGCCTACATGGGTCATCGGCATGATATTAGAGAAGGTCATAGTACCGAATAAATCCCACAGAGAACCATTTTTCAGGAATTTACTGGAGAAAGTAGCAAAGGGTCCAAACAGCAGCACGCGTTTACCATCCAGCATACGGGTATCTAAATGCGGGACAGACATTGGAGGCGAACCAACAGCCGCTTTGCCGTATACCTTGGCTAAATGACGCTGCACAATTTCCGGATTATCGGTAACCAGGAATTCGCCGCCCACCGGGAAACCGCCGTAATTATCTGCTTCCGGAATTTCTGACTTTTGCAGTAATGGCAATGATGCGCCACCGGCACCAATAAAGACGAATTTGGCCTTCACCGTACGTTCTTTGCCATCATTTTTTAGATCGGCAACGGTAACACTCCAGGTCTTATCCGCATTACGTTTAATATCACGAACTTCATGACCCAGACTTAGGGAGAAATTATCGCTTTTCGACAATGCATCAACTAACTGATGAGTAATCTCACCAAAGTTTACATCGGTACCAATTGGCATCCGGGTAGCGGCGATCTTTTGTTTAGGATCGCGCCCTTCCATTACCAAAGGTATCCATTTTTTAATTTGCTCAGCATCTTCAGAATATTCCATACCGTGGAATAACGTACTTTGCTGTAAGGCTGCGTGGCGTTTGCGTAGGAAATTAACGTTATCGTCACCCCATACAAAACTCATATGCGGAACGCTATTAATAAATGAACGGGGATCGTGCAGGACGTTATTTTTTACCTGATAGGCCCAGAACTGACGAGAAATCTGGAAAGCTTCATTAATCTCAATAGCTTTCGCTGTTTCAATAGAACCATCGTCTTTTTCTGGCGTGTAGTTCATTTCAGCTAATGCAGAGTGGCCAGTACCGGCGTTATTCCAGCCATTTGAGCTTTCGCTGGCTACGCTATCCAAACGCTCGAACATATCGATTGACCATGTTGGCTCAAGCTCTTGAATATAGGTGCCTAGCGTTGCACTCATGATACCGCCGCCGATTAATACAACATCTACGGTTTTTCCATCTTCTGCTGCGGCTTGTTTGGTTACGGCAAACAAGTTCAAACAGAAAATTATGACGAGTAGTTTTCTCATTGAATTACATCTCTATTTGTTTGTTTTTTAATCTATGCAGGTGAAAATTTAAGTCTGTGACCTGGTGGTGAAGCTAAATTCCACTAATGACAAAATGAATAACTATTTTTGCTCACTATGATTTTAGATAACAAAAAATATACACAGCATTAGTAGGGAATCAGTCAAACTTCAACTTTTCCAGATTAATATAACATTAATGTTACGTCTTATTGTGATTATTTTAATTATTAAAAAATAGTGACACTAACTCAGCGGATATAAGTTCAATAATTAATCAGCAGTAAAACCGATAAATTTGGATTAAGGTATAGTTTTATGTCTTTTATTAGCCATTAGGCAAGAAGCAATACATTAGACATCTGTCTTGAAATGATTGATTTGCATTCAGAATAATCTCACAATTCACAAATCAATATTAGAAATTATCAAATGGATATTAGGTATGTTTCACATCAAAAATTGAGGTATATAGCCCCATACTGATTAAGATTATCTGTATCTCAATCAGTATGGGGAGTCTTTATCAGATAACGTGATAATTAACATTCTAACTTTATGATTAACCGTAATTATTTAATTAAAAAATATCACGATTAATTTTCGTCAACTACCCCGTAAAATGATATTCCCAGCCAATGGCTTGTTACCTGTCTGTAAAGCAATTGGCTGTTTCACTGTCTCGGTTCTATTCGCCTGCCAGCATCGTTCTGATGATAGTTCCAGCTTCTTTTTGTGGCAATCGCAATACATTGCCGTATAGCTCAACAGCCATATCGCAGACCTTTTTACGGTCCACATTGGCAGCGGTCGGATTACTCAGCATCAGTAAATCATCACCATATTTCTGATGCAATTTCTGCACAATGGCTTCCAGTTGGCTTTTATATTGCTCATTCTCTGGTTTTATTGGCTTTCCGGTTGATGCTGTAAACAGGTTGTTCAACGCTTCCAGATCGCGTTGTACTAAAGTGGCGGGTAATTCTTTTACCGTATTAACGCCGCCTTCAACCTGTGGATAAAGCGCTTTGTAGCAAAGCTGATGAGTTTTGTCATTTTCCTGATAAAAATGAAGCTCATCCAGAATAATGTTCATATATTCAACAACATTCTTATCCGGAGCGCTTTGAATTTTACTTACCGTCAGCAAGGCGACCGATTGCTTAATTTCATCAATAATGTCTTGTTCTGAGCTACCGCCAGATTTTAAGGCAACCAGACGGTTAACCAGATTAGTATATAGCGTAGGGTCTTGCTGCTTTATTGTTTGGTAAACAGCAAATTTCCCTAGAGAATATTCCACTTCAGCACGATCGATATTCTGGTTAATATACTTATAATAAAAAAAATTACCAATTATAATAGGGATGATAACCAACATAACTCCAGAAAACTTACCTATCTTTCCATTTTTCTTTAACAGCGAAGCCACGCCTGCCAATACAGCGCCTATTACCGCTGATATTGCTATTTCATTCCAGTTCACGCCCTACTCCCTTACACAGTGAAAATGTTGATATATCCATAACGTAAAAATCGTGCACCCGCAGGTGCGTAGACTGTACTTATACCAAGCAGCCCGCTGGCGATTAAACAATCGCTTTCGAATATATTCTACTTTTTCGAACGTGGCTAATGTCTGAATATAAAAAAGATAACTGAGTATGCATTTATCCTAATCACAATATAGATCGAGTTTTTTCACTAAGAATTCAGAAAAGGATAAATATGGCGGGGTAACACGTAATCACTAATATCCATAAAACAAAAAACCCCGCCGTAGCGAGGTCTCAAGGTGTTGGTATTCTCATCGAGAACTAAATTGTCTGCTCCGGCATGGCCATCATCGCTATCGCAATTTCCCAACTATAAACGCAGCCTAAGCTGGGTTTACTTACAGCGCAACAACGTTAACCGCTGAAGGGCCTTTTTGGCCTTGTTCGATGCTGAACTCAACGTTCTGGCCTTCGTCCAAAGTTTTATAATCGCTGCTCTGGATTGCAGAAAAATGTACGAATACATCTTTGCTGCCGTCAGCAGGAGAAATAAAACCAAAACCTTTACCAGCATCAAACCATTTAACTAAACCAGTCATTTTAGTAGACATAGGGGTATTTCCTTCATTATTTTTTGAGCCAACATATGGCAAAGAGGTCTGCTTATCAGTAATTACTTATGGGGGCACTAAAGAAGGAAATTCGTCGGAGAAGTGATGTCTAAAAATATCGCTTTAACTAGGAACTGCTTTACTTAAATGGCTTACATAAATAGGTCTGTGTTACAAACCGATGCGCTTATTAACGCACGGCAGCCTTTTTATAGCAAGACTTATTTCCCAAAGGCATAACCCATGGGTAAAAAGTAAACCACATCCAAAGCACCGATTTATGATAAATATCTATACTCGCTGGTTTCGAGTAACCCATTCAGCTAAGTGCAAGGTGAGATAAATTCTAGCGGATGAGGTTAAGGGGAGATTTAGTTATACTGCCAATGATAATCGGGATATGCCAAGGGAGAAACAATGACAATGCGCGAGCTGGAAGTGAAGTTTCTTAGTGCAATGAATGAGTTGCAGTCAACGTTCGAGAAACAGCATCAGGTATGGCAGGAAAGCTATGAAGCGTTGCAACACGCCTTGGAACAGTCAAAAGCCCGTGAAGCAATCCTAAAAACACAAAATGATTTACTGCTGAAAAAGTTGAGCCAGGCTAATTCGTTGCCGGAACAACATCAGCTAGTAAAGCAAATCAAAATGTTAGGCGCACATCTCGATGCATTAGCCAAAGACGCCGCTTCTTTTAACCGTCATTTGAACTCTGTGCAGCAATCTCAAGGAAATTTTGGCGGCGAACATCGCTAAGCTTTGCCAAAAGGTCAGATTTGCGACGAGAATGCTACTCGATTAATTATTCTAAGTTGATGAAAGATATAATAATGACATGGATAATCATTGCTGTACTCATTGTAGTTTTTATTGTGGGTTACCGAGTCTTAACGTCTGATACACGAAAAACCGTAGATACTTTAGCTACTTTGTTGAAGATAAAACCGATTTATATCGAATCGATGCTGCAAGAAATGGGAAACCGTCAAACGCAAATGTTTATCCGATCCATCAGCAATGGTTATGCTGAGGATGTGCGAAAAGCTGCCTATCTTATTTTTATTTATCAAACTTTTATCAAAGACGCTTCCGATGAAAACGTGGCGCAATGGCGCAATACGTTGCTGCGGGCGCATATTCCGCCAACGCTAACTTCAGAGCATACAGAAGCCGCTTTGTTCTATTTTGCTGAATTGGATATAGACGCCTTCGAACTGGCTCAATTCAGGCGCACCTACAATATGAATTTCAACCAGGAATCAGACGCCGTATTGCATTGATTGGATGGATACGGCGCGCCAGATTTTTGCTTGAGGCTATTTCTGCCGATTAGGGCAAAAAAGTCATTGAAGTATAAAGCTATTGGAACATGCTATGCAGGTAGCGTTGCAGTAATTCCCGCGAACTGAAACCGTGAGAAATACCATAACGCTCTTCGGCCTCTCCCGCCAGATAGAGCGGAAACTCATGGTACTTATCACTGATACGAATGGGAGCGGTAGGCGTGGCAAACAGCAGACTTCTATCTTTCAGCGCAGGATGGATAACCAGTGCAGTTCTCCCCATGCGTGCTTCCCGATTAACATACACATAGTGAATGCCCTTTCGATAGCCATAGGCCTGTTCGACCACATAATCTCGCTCAAACCCAGAGTTTTCCAGGACTTTCGCCACTTCATCTGGTCTTAAATACATTTATTATCCCTCCTTCCGACAGCAATTGGAGCGACCTTACCGCAATAAATAAGGGAAATAACCTATTTATTGCCTCAAACAGGTTATTTCAGAATAGTCTACATGGAGAGTGGTTTTGCTGCGCCAAAGGCAATGACTGTGTGGCGATCTACGTTTCATGCTTGGTAAAACTTTTGGCTTTTAAGCTGACTTCATTTTTACGCTAAGGCGAAGAAAATCGATAAATGCCCTGACTTTTTCCGATACATGCTGAGTATTAGGATACAGGGCATAAACCCCCTGCTCCGGAAAACGATACTGAGGCAATACCTGCTGCAACAGCCCGCTGACTAAATCCTCCGCCACCAGCCATTCCGGTAACAACGCGATGCCCGCACCTTTTCGGGCAAATACCTGTAGTGAAGCCGAGGTATCGGCCAAAACTTTAGGCTGCTCGGTAACATCCAACAGTTGCCAGCCGTTATCCGGCCCTTGTACCTGCCACGTCAACGGCGTGGCAAGACGGCTATGGGCAACCCACTGCGCCTGCCGCAAATCCTCTAAACAACTTATTTTGTGACTACGTAAATACATCGGTGAAGCCACAGGTAATATAGGGAATGTTTCGATCAATGCGGCTCGATAGCTGGAATCAACCAGTTGTCCAAGGCGAATAGCCACATCAAAACGTTCAGAGATCAGATTGGCATGCTGCGAAGAACAAGCATGCTGGATGGTCAAATGCGGATGCTGGCGCATAAAGGCCGCCATAATAGGAACCAAAGTACGAATACCGTATTCCGGCGTAGTAGTAATACGTAAAGTTCCGCTGAGAGTACCGTGGCCGCGTCGGGCATCTTCTACTGCAAATTCAGCATCTTGTAACAAACGCTGGCAATGCTGATAAAAACGTTCGCCTACCTCCGTCACCGCCAGGCGACGCGTCGTCCGAATCAGTAAAGCAACGCCAAGCTCAGCTTCTAATTGCTTGATATTGAAGCTCACCACCGCACGCGTCTGCCCTAAAATATCTGCCGCCGCAGTGAATGACCCCGCATTCACTACCGCAACAAAAGTACCCAATCGATGCAAACTGACCATGCATTGCCGCCCAGATTGTCAAAAAATTTTTACCAGTGTAATCGCATTGTGCGGATTTATCAGCCATAGCCTCGGAGATACACTCCCCGCCTTCAATCGGAGGCTCCAATGGCATACCGTACTAAAGTTGCAATCGTCTATTTACTCGGATTTTTTGTTGATCTGATTAACATGTTTATCGCCAATGTGGCTTATCCGGATATCGCCCGCAGTTTGCACGCCAGTATCAGTCAATTAGCCTGGGTAAGCACGGGCTATATTCTGGGGCTGACTCTGGTTATTCCCTTGAGCGCCTGGCTGACCAAAACGGTAGGTGCACGGCGTACCTTCCTACTTTCTTTACTGTTATTTTTACTTGCTACCGCCGCAGCCGGAACCGCAGGTTCTATCGAGTTATTGATCGTATGGCGAGTATTACAAGGATTTGGCGGAGGCTTATTAATTCCGATAGGTCAGACGTTAACTTATCAATATTATCGTCCCGATGAACGAGCCGGTCTCTCTTCCGTCATTATGTTGGTTGGCCTGTTAGCTCCGGCGCTATCACCGGCGGTTGGCGGCTTGATTGTCGATGCCTTAGGCTGGCGTTGGATATTTTATCTTAATCTGCCCCTTGCGCTGTTAGCACTCACTCTCTCCATTATCTGGTTAAAACCAGAGGAAAGGAAAACCGAACAATCGCCGTTGGATATCGCAGGTTTATGTTCAGGTTCGGCGGTATTAATTCTATTACTACTGGGATTAAGCCGTTTGAGTGAACCAGAACACGGAATTTCTGGCGCTCTGTTAGTGGTTTTAGGCCTTATCATGTTGAGGGGGTTTATTCGTCACAGTGTGGCTCATTCTCAGCCAATTCTTAATTTGAGTTTGATTAAAGAGCCGCTGATGCGTATCTCAATGCTGGTTTATCTGTTTATTCCCGGTATTTTCATCGGCGTTAGCATGATTACCATGCTGTACCTACAAAATATATTGGGGATGAGTGCCTCACAGGTTGGATTACTGATGATTCCCTGGTCCATTGCGGCTTTTATTGCCATTACTTTAACGGGAAAAATCTTTAACCGAATCGGGCCAAGACCACTGTTTATCTGCGGTTGTCTGACACAAGGGATTGGTATGTTACTACTAACCAACATCGTTCAGGCGGAACAACTGCCATCGATGTTCATCGCCTTTGCCTGTATGGGGTTTGGCGGCAGCTTGTGCAGCTGTACCGCACAAAGCACCGCTTTTTTGCATACAGAAACACGTCATTTGGCCGATGCCAGCGCACTTTGGAACATCAATCGACAAATGGGCTTCGGCTTTGGCGTTGCCTTACTTAGCCTGCTACTCAATTTAATGTTGGCGCTAAAAGGCGTTGGCGCACTGGATAACCCCGCGCTACGCCAGCCAGCAACGCAGGCTTTTCACTGGTGTTTTTTACTCGCGGCAACATCGGCTTTATTACCCCTATGGCTATCCAGCCGTATGACTAATACGTCTATTTTACGTGATTTACGCAATCGTTAAGCCTTCATCAAACAGGAATCAATATGAATAACGCCAACCCCTATTTTGGTCTCATCAGCAGCACCCACCAGCTTATCGAACAGTGGTTTAGCGGTAGCGATACTTGCCCGGAGGTTTGTGAGCATTTACTCGGGGACTTTTCACCCCAGTACACCATGATCACCCTGACCGGTCACTCGTTGGATTATTCCGCTCTATGCCACTTTTTTCGGGCACAGTCTGCGGCTAAGCCGGGGTTAACTATTCGTCTTTCCGAAATGACACTGATTCAGGAAAACTCGCAAGGCGCAGTGGTCAGTTATCTGGAACAGCAAAAAATGCCTCATCAACCGATACATCGTCGTTTATCAACGGCGATTTTCGATAAAACAACGGACGGCAAACTGCTGTGGCGGCATTTACACGAGACTTTGGCGGGATAATATCCGCGGGAGATGAAAATTCGGACGGTAACGATCTCAAAGGAAAGCAGGTAACCTATTCGGTATTTGAATCATTCCCAGCGGATAGAAACGAAAAACACCCGGAAGAACCGGGTGTTGAGGTTTGGCAAACCTGGAGACAACTGTAATCAGAAGTGCTTATGCTGCTGGAGTTGCTGCTGGAGCAACGGCGGCTTTCTTAGCTGATTTGTGGTGTTTTTTCGCGGCTTGTGCTTTCTGAGCCGGAGCTTTTTTTACGTGTTTTTTAGCAGCCTGCGCTTTCTGAGCCGGTGCTTTTTTCTCGTGTTTTTTAGCGGCCTGTGCTTTCTGAGCCGGTGCTTTTTTCTCATGTTTTTTAGCGGCCTGTGCTTTTTGTTCAGTGGTTTTCTTGGTCGCTTGATGTTTTTTGTGGCTGGTTGCCTTGGCCGGAGCCGCTTTCTCTGCCGCAGGAGCCGCAGCGGTGGTACCAGTAGCAACAGGCGCTGGTGCAGCAGCTGTTTCAGCAGCGAAAGCAACAGAAGACATACCCATAGTTGCAGCAACGATCAGCGCTAATACTTTTTTCATTTGTAATTCCTCAGAGTTTGTTTCGCTAAGCCCTGTCGGGCCGTTGAAAGAATCATAGAGGAAGCTATTTTTCCTTTCCGTGAGTCATTGGTTTCGTTAAGTAACCAAATGTACAACCTGGCACTAATGCTGATTTTCACGCTTCATCGAGCATCTAACAGACGATATATTCTTTTACAAAAGCAAAATTCGTCGACAATATTTATCCGCCATAACTTATATGTAGTAATAATAATTCAGTGCAGCTCGTCTCACTGTATCCTCTGGGTAAAATGCGGCGGAGCAAGGGAAAAACAGGATTTACCACCTGTTGATATCAATAGCAGGGATCACCCCATCATGATTGCGAACATTAAACTTACGCGAACCTCAGTCGCCGGCGCTATGCTGACCGCTCTGCTAATGACAGCTCTATTAGCCACCCTTATCTGGCATTGGTCTGATTTTGTTCAATATTGCATTAACCTACAGATATATATGCATCGTTATCTAGTGATGTATCTGCTTCAGCAACAAAATAATCAGAACGGAGCCGGGCTGATGCTGGTTCTGTTTAGCTTTACCTACGGTTTTTTACACGCCGTCGGGCCTGGGCATGGCAAGTTTGTTATTACGACCTATTTGTCTACCAATCGCGAAAAAGCCAACACCAGCCGCTTAATCACTTTCCTCGGTAGTATGATGCAAGGCGTTGTTGCTATTTTGTTCGTGCTGATTCTGGCAGTCTTTTTTAATCTCTCAATGGGAGATTTGAGCCTCAGCCGCTATTTTGTCGAGAAAGGCAGTGCGGTCTTTATTATGTTGTTCGGCGTAGTCTTAATGCTACGCGCTTCAGGCATTAGCCTATTCCGCCTTTATAAGAAAGAAAAGCGCCTCGCCATTCACCAAATAATTCCTCTTCCCGCTATAGGCATCAGTAAATTGCCTATAGCGTCCTCCTCTTCCCATCAGCAAGTCGACTGCGGCTGCGGCCATAAGCATATGCCACTAGCAGAAGAACTGAATGGAGATTGGAAAAATTACCTTTGGGTCATCGCCTCAATTGGCATTCGCCCCTGTAGCGGTGCCATCCTGATTTTAGTTTTTGCGAATGCAGTAGGCATGTTTACCTGGGGTGTTATTGCCGCAATGAGCATGGCGCTGGGCACATCACTATCAATAATGATCGTCGCAACGCTGGTTTATCATGCCCGCGAAAAATTTATCTCTAGCCACGGTCAGTTACTGGCGGGGAAACTGATTCATGCGTCACGAATTGCCACGGTAATAGGCGGATTTATATTAATACTGTTTGGTTTGGTACTGTTCAGCTCAGTCATTCCTATTAGTGCCAGCGGGGATTTTATTGCCGCCGGCTGTTGATATAGCTCTTAGGATTCTTCTGTAAGCGGCTTTTATTAGCCAAAGTTATACTATGCTTAATGTCTACTAAGTAAAACGGAGAGCATAATGTTCAAGAAATCAGAGAAAGTTGAACGAAATATCGATCAAGATGTAAATCTGCTGGCAGATACTCTCGATGATGTCCTGCGCTCTTCCGGTGATAAAACCAAAGAAGAGCTGGAAAAAGTTCGTCAAAATGCAGAAGGCGTGCTGAGAGATGCCAGAGCGCGCTTTAGCGGTTCCACCTCACTGACCCAACATGCACGAGACGTCGTGGGCAACGCCGACAGCTACGTTCGTGACAAACCCTGGCAGGGCGTTGGTATTGGTGCCGCAGTCGGTGTCGTGCTCGGCGTATTATTGTCGCGTCGTTAGTCGCAGGCTAGCAGATAGCTCTTTTTTCGGCCCACTGCCTTTTGGACGTGGGTCGAATTGTTTTATCCGATCTTAGGCATCATTCTCTCTCCATAAGCCGAATAATCGATGCCAAACGAGATACTTGCCTTTTCGCGTCATCTGCTGACTGCAAATTGGTAAAGCCCAACAGTAATCCATTGCTACCAGAAATAGCTATTTGCCAATCAGAAAGTGCCTGTATCGCCAATCCCTGCTGATGCGCCAGCGTAGCCACCAGCCGATCGCTGTAATTCTTATCCAAACGTGCCAATAGCTGAATCCCGCCAGCCTGCTCTTCGACCTGCAAAATATCACCTAGCTGGCTCTCCAAAGCCGCCACTAACCATGCCCGCCGTTCAGGATACAAATGCCGCATTCGTTTCAAATGTCGGTAAAAATGCCCTTGACGAATAAATTCAGCCACGCTGGATTGAATCAGCACCGGCACGGTACAGGCGCGCAATCGACAACGCTGAGTAAACTTATCAACTAATTCCTTAGGCACCACCAAATAGGCTATACGTAATGCCGGAAACATTACTTTGCTAAATGTCCCGGCGTATAGCACCCGCCCCTGACGATCCAGACTTTTTAGCGACGGTAGTGGCCGACCTTGATAGCGAAATTCACTGTCATAATCATCCTCTACAATCCAGCTCTGCTGCTCAGCAGCCCACTCCAATAGCGCCAAGCGGCGCAGTAGACTCAGGGCAACGCCCGTTGGACTTTGATGTGCCGGGGTGACAATAGCAGCTCTGGCATCAGGCACTTTGGCTATAGCTGCACCCAGATTCATCCCTTCCGCATCAATCGGAATCGGCTCGTGGCGCAGCTTTGCCTCTCTGCATAACTGCTGAGTAACCGGATAGCCCGGATCTTCCAGCCAAACCGCATCCCCGGGAAGCAACAGCGTCGATATCGCCAAATCCAGCAGAGACTGATAACCGGAGCAGATAAAAACCTGTTCCGGTAAGCAATGGAATCCGCGGGAAAGCTGGAGATAACTGGCAATTGCCTCGCGTAAAACTGAGAGTCCGGTAGCTGGCGGATGCCCCAATGAAGCGCGAGTCGCGGCATGAGCCTGTCGATTAACAATTCGCGCCCACAGCCCATAGGGAAAGGCATCAAGGGCTGGTAGCCCCAGTTGAAAAGGTAGCGGACTTTCTGTTTCCAGAGCAAAAGCGTGGTTGATGTTAGCGGCTGGCCGCGGTTTTGACGGCTCGGCGGGGATTGGAGCGGTCACCCTTGGCAGTTGGTCTGATACATAAGTCCCTGATTGCCCTCGGCTTTGTAAATAGCCCTCTGCAATCAATTGAGCATAGGCATTTTCTACCGTTCCTCTGGCTACGCCCAGATCGCTGGCCAGAGCGCGAACCGACGGAACTCGGGTGTCTGGCAAGAGTATTCGTTGCGTTATGGCTTCTTTAAATCGCAGATAAATCTGGCGAAAAACAGGTTCATTTTGCTGACGATCAACCTGCAATTGAACGGGAATACTCATCATCATGACCCATAAAAAAAATCAAGTTATGCCACTATAGTATAGGTCATGGGGTTGGTAGAGTCGCTCTCAACGTCACTGCACTTGTAGAAGGTACTTTCCATGATCGAACAACGTCTTAATTACTCTCAGCTGTCCTCTTCCACCTATCAAGCACTCATGAATGCCTTGATGACGCTGGAAAATAGTTCTCTCGACAAATCCCTGATTGAACTGATTTTCATGCGAGTTTCACAAATCAACGGCTGTGCCTACTGCCTGAATATGCACGGGAAAGCCCTACGCGACAGCGGTGTCAGCCAAAGTAAAATCGATATGTTAGCCGGATGGCAGGTCAGCGGAGCATATAACGATGCCGAGCGCGCTGCACTGGCCTGGGCTGAATCCGTTACCCATATCGCGACAACCGGTGCGCCGGACAACGCTTTTGATTTATTGAAAAAATATTTTAGCGATACAGAAATTTCAGATCTGACCTTTACTATTAGCATCATGAATGCCTTTAACCGCCTGGCCGTTAGCTTGCGCCAGTAGTCTTTTTTCAGCCTTTTTCCAACCATTTACTGGAAAAATATTTTTTATTCCCGCCAGTTTGCCGCTAGCCCAAGGCTGGCGGCGCTTCGCTGTCTAATCATTCCAAAAACATCAAAACAACTACATATAGTGCGGTTGAAATAATAAAACTCTACATATAGTATTTGTTTGTCGCTCAGGGCAATACTGTCAGGGGGGATAAAGAGGGAGTCAGGCCGCGAGCGTTCTTCGCATTTCTGACTTATCCGCCTTACCTCAAAACAAAAGGTAAATGCGAATCATGAGCATTATTATTTACAGTAAGCCCGATTGTGTCCAGTGCAATGCAACCTATCGCGCCTTAGATCGTCATGGAATTAACTATCAGGTCATTGATCTTACGAATGATTCCCAGGCGCTCAACCATATTAAATCCCTCGGTTATCAGCAAGTGCCGGTCATTGTGGCGGGTGACAATCATTGGTCGGGTTTTCGACCGGATAAAATCAGTGCCCTGAGTCAAAACGTTGCGGTCTGACAGAGGTGACGATGATGAATCCGCTGGTTTATTTCTCCAGCTCATCGGAGAACTCCCACCGATTTGTGGAGAAACTGGGGCTTCCGGCCATACGCATTCCGATTGCCGGAGCACGGGAAAAATTAAAGGTTGAGCAACCTTACATTTTGCTGGTGCCCAGCTATGGCGGCGGCAGTTCGATCGGTGCAGTACCGATTCAAGTTATCCGTTTCCTCAATGATCCGCATAACCGCGCGTTGATCCGCGGCGTTATCGCCGCGGGAAACACTAATTTTGGCGATGCCTATTGCCTGGCCGGCGAGATTATCTCCCACAAATGCCAGGTCCCTTATCTGTACCGCTTTGAGTTGTTGGGTACTGATGAAGATGTGGCAAATGTTCGTAAGGGAGTAACCGAATTTTGGCAACGACAGAACTCACAATGACAGCCCCATTAACCAGCGAACTGGATTATCACTCGCTGAACGCCATGCTCAATCTTTACGATGCGGATGGGCAAATTCAATTCGATAAAGATCGTCTGGCTGCGCGCCAATATTTTCTGCAACACGTTAATCAGAACACGGTGTTTTTCCATAGTCTGCAGGAAAAAATCGATTATCTGATAGAAGAAGGCTATTACGAAAAAGAAGTGCTGGAACAGTATGACTTCAGCTTTATTAAAAGCTTATTCCAGCAAGCCTATGCTAAAAAATTCCGCTTCCCGACTTTCCTCGGTGCTTTTAAGTATTACACCAGCTATACGCTAAAAACCTTCGATGGCCAGCGCTATCTGGAACGTTATGAAGATCGTATTTGTATAGTGGCGCTCACACTAGCCGCCGGCGATCAAAAACTGGCGAGAAATCTGGTAGAGGAAATGATTTCTGGTCGTTTTCAACCTGCTACACCAACCTTCCTCAACTGTGGCAAGAAACAACGGGGCGAACTGGTTTCCTGCTTCCTGCTGCGCATCGAGGATAATATGGAGTCCATTGGGCGGGCGGTAAACTCGGCTTTACAGTTATCCAAACGAGGCGGCGGCGTTGCTTTCCTGATGAGCAACATTCGTGAAGTGGGCGCGCCAATTAAACGAATTGAAAATCAGTCTTCTGGCGTTATTCCTATTATGAAAATGCTGGAAGATGCTTTCTCTTATGCCAATCAATTAGGTGCGCGTCAGGGCGCTGGCGCTGTTTATCTACATGCCCATCACCCGGATATTTTGCGTTTTCTGGATACCAAACGTGAGAACGCCGATGAGAAAGTGCGGATTAAAACGCTGTCTCTCGGCGTAGTGATTCCCGATATTACTTTTGAATTGGCGAAGCAGAACGAGGAAATGTATTTGTTCTCGCCTTATGACGTTGAACAGGTTTATGGCGTTCCTATGTCAGAAATCAGCGTCAGTGAGAAATACCGTGAGATGGTGGATAACAAACGTATTCGCAAAAGCAAAATCCGCGCCCGTGAATTTTTCCAGATTCTGGCTGAAATTCAGTTTGAATCCGGTTATCCCTACATCATGTTTGAAGACACGGTAAATAAAGCGAATCCGATCAAAGGCCGGATCAACATGAGCAACCTATGCTCTGAAATCTTGCAGGTTAATCAGCCAACGGAATATAACGAAGATCTGAGTTACAAACATGTTGGCAAAGATATTTCTTGTAATCTCGGTTCGCTGAATATTGCTCATACCATGGATTCGCAGAATTTCGCGCAAACCATCGAAACGGCCATCCGCGGGCTAACTGCGGTTTCCGATATGAGTCATATTCGTTCGGTTTCTTCTATTGATAAAGGGAATCAGGAATCTCACGCTATTGGTTTAGGGCAAATGAATCTGCACGGTTATCTAGCTCGCGAACAGATTTATTACGGTTCTGAAGAAGCACTGGATTTCACCAATATCTATTTCTATACCGTTGCCTATCACGCGATTCGCGCCTCGAATCAATTAGCCATTGAACGCGGCAGCTGTTTTAAAGGTTTTGATGATTCACAGTATGCTTCCGGCCGCTATTTCACCAAATACATTGAGCAAAGCTGGCAGCCAAAAACTTCACGCGTGCAGGCATTGTTTGCAAGTGCAGGGATTCCTATTCCAACCCAGCATGATTGGGCAGCTTTGCGCCATTCAGTTATGGAGCACGGGCTGTATAACCAGAATTTACAGGCTGTACCACCGACTGGTTCTATTTCTTATATCAATCACGCTACGTCTAGCATTCACCCAATTGTATCGCGGATTGAAATACGCAAAGAAGGCAAGATTGGCCGGGTGTATTACCCTGCGCCTTATATGACCAATGACAACCTCGATTATTATCAGGATGCCTATCAAATCGGGCCGGAAAAAATTATTGATACCTATGCGCAAGCAACACAGCATGTGGATCAGGGGTTATCGCTAACGCTATTTTTCCGTGATACCGCCACCACGCGGGATATTAATAAAGCCCAGATCTATGCTTGGAAGAAAGGTATTAAAACCATCTATTACATTCGCCTGCGCCAAATGGCGTTGGAAGGTACAGAAGTTGAAGGCTGCGTCTCCTGCTCACTGTAGGCCGCCGTTATAAAAGGAATCAAGAATATGATCGCTACGCAACCTTTATCCCGCGTGAAAGCCATCAACTGGAACAAAATAGAAGATGATAAAGATCTGGAGGTCTGGAATCGTCTGACCTCCAATTTCTGGCTGCCGGAAAAAATTCCGCTGTCGAATGATATTCCCTCTTGGGCAACTCTAACGCTCCAAGAGCAACAGTTGGCCATTCGCGTATTCACCGGCCTGACGCTGCTGGATACTATTCAGAATACCGTTGGGGCGCCCGCACTACTACAGGATGCAATCACCCCACATGAAGAAGCGGTATTTTCCAATATCAGCTTTATGGAAGCGGTACATGCTCGTTCTTACAGTTCGATATTTTCAACTCTGTGCATGACGTCTGATGTGGATGATGCTTATCGCTGGAGTGAAGAGAATGGTCCGTTGCAGAAAAAAGCGCAGATTATCCTAAGCCATTACCGCCACGAGGATCCGCTGAAGAAGAAGGTTGCAAGCGTATTTCTGGAATCGTTCCTATTCTATTCTGGTTTTTATTTGCCGATGTATTTTTCCAGCCGAGCCAAACTGACCAATACCGCCGATCTGATCCGCCTGATTATTCGGGATGAGGCGGTACACGGCTACTATATTGGCTACAAATTCCAGAAAGGGTTGGAAAAGGTCGATGCCGCTCGCCGTCAGGAAATTAAAAACTTCGCTTTCGATCTGCTACAGGATTTATACGATAACGAAGTGCGCTACACCGAAGATTTGTACGATTGCGTGGGCTGGAGCGAGGATGTGAAGAAATTCCTGCACTATAACGCTAATAAAGCGCTAATGAATCTGGGCTACGAAGCGCTATTTCCAGCCAGCGAGGCCAAAGTTAGCCCGGCCATTTTGTCTGCATTATCGCCAAATGCTGATGAAAATCACGATTTCTTCTCTGGCTCCGGTTCCTCTTATGTCATCGGAAAAGCGGTAACGACAGAGGATGAAGATTGGGATTTTTGATCCCGGAAAATTAACGCGGCTGAAGGTCTTTCTGACTAACAGGGAGATCCCTGTCTGGAGGGTAGCGAGGGGTAATAACAGATCGCTACCCTGCCCCGATAAATTTCCTTTCGCTATGAGTATAAAAATTGCCTATCAGATCCGTCTGTTTAGCTAAAAATCACGTCAAAATCAGCCTTGCCAAGAAAATTCTCGTTGGGCTTATACCCAGAGCACAAAAGGGATGAGAGCAATTTCCGCCACGCCAATTATCCATAGATTAATCGCACTAATATATGTTTATCATCAAAGACAATATCCTCTGATATATCTGTCAAATATCTGTCTATATCAGCGATAAAAACATTGCCATATTATCATCTCTATAGAAAACATTTCACACTCATTATTGGCATAAAAAATATCTTATATTTACCTGCGATATCATCTCAAACAACCCCAGTATTAACGCATCTAAATCAAATGAGCCACTTCATATATAAAGTCATGATTAACAACATCAAATAAATTATCGGAATATTGAGGGTTGCCTCAGACTCTCAGTATGTTAGGGTATATGGCGCTCTATTTTTGCATCAGGAAAAAATATAATCTAAGAATTGACAGAGGAATATACCCACTGCATGGCAATTAAACTCGAAGTAAAAAATTTATATAAGATATTTGGTGAGCACCCGGATCGGGCCTTTAAATTGATTGAATCTGGCATGAATAAAGACCAGATATTTAGTAAAACCGGTTTGTCCGTTGGCGTCAAAGATGCCAGTCTGGCCATTGAAGAAGGCGAGATATTCGTCATCATGGGGTTATCGGGTTCCGGTAAATCCACCCTGGTACGCCTTCTCAATCGTCTGATAGAACCTACTCGCGGCGAAGTCCTTATTGATGGTGAAGATATTGCCAAAATATCTGACAGTGCATTACGGACCGTTCGGCGAAATAAAATCAGTATGGTATTCCAGTCATTTGCCTTAATGCCTCATCTGAATGTGTTAGATAATACAGCCTTTGGTATGGAATTAGCCGGAGTCCCGCTAAAAGAACGCCATGAAAAAGCATTAGAGGCGTTACGTCAGGTCAGTCTGGATAATTATGCTTATTCATATCCCGATGAACTTTCTGGCGGTATGCGTCAACGCGTTGGTTTAGCGCGAGCAATGGCAAACAATCCGGACATATTATTGATGGATGAGGCCTTCTCAGCGCTAGATCCATTAATTCGTACTGAGATGCAGGATGAGTTGGTGAAATTGCAGGCCAAGCATCAGCGTACCATCGTTTTTATTTCCCATGATTTAGACGAAGCCATGCGTATTGGCGACCGTATTGCCATTATGCAAGGCGGGGAAGTCGTTCAGGTCGGTACACCGGATGAAATATTGAATAATCCGGCAAATGAATATGTAAGAACCTTCTTCCGTGGCGTTGATATTAGTCACGTATTTAGCGCAAAAGATATTGCTCGTCGTCGTCCGGTGGCCTTAATCCGCAAGACTCCAGGATTTGGCCCCCGTTCAGCGTTAAAACTACTTCAGGATGAAGACCGCGATTACGGCTATGTGTTGGAACGCGGGCAAAAATTTATCGGCGTGGTATCGATAGATTCATTGAAACAGGCTCTTTCAGAAAACCAGCCGCTCGATCATGCCTTATTGGCTGAGCCAGCGCCGGTTCCGGCTGATATGCCGCTCAATGAGTTGATTTCACTTGTTGCTCAAGCCCCTTGCGCCGTTCCGGTGGTGGGCGAGGACAACAACTATATCGGTATTATTTCCAAGGCCATGCTGCTGCAAGCCTTAGATAAGGAGACGCCAAATGAGTAATACAACACAGGTTAACGAGCAGGTTATCAATAATCCGTGGGAGACGGCGGCTGATGTTGCTCAACAGGCGTCGACCACCGCTACCGATGCTGCGCCGCAGGTACTTTCTGCTGCGGCAGATCCTTGGGGCGCCAGCATGGCTCAGGGCAGCGCGGCGGCTCAGGAAGCAACCAACCAAACCGCACAAACAGGCGCAGACTGGTTAAACAGCGCGCCTGCTGTCGCTCCCGAGCATTTTAGCCTGATGGACCCATTCCACAACACGTGGGTGCCGCTGGACTCGTGGGTTACACAGGGTATTGACTGGGTTGTGACTCACTTCCGCCCGGTATTTCAGGGCATTCGGGTTCCGGTTGATTTTATCCTGAGCGGTTTTCAGCACATGTTGCTGGGAATGCCAGCGCCGGTTGCGATTCTGGTTTTCGCTCTGATTGCATGGCAGTTTTCTACCTTGGGGATGGGCGTCGCAACGCTGGTGTCTCTGATTGCTATCGGTGCCATCGGCGCATGGTCACAGGCGATGGTTACGTTGGCGCTGGTTCTGACTTCGCTGTTCTTCTGTATTTTGATCGGGCTGCCCCTCGGGATCTGGCTGGCACGCAGTAATAACGCCGCCAGAATTATCAGGCCATTATTGGATGCGATGCAGACTACACCAGCGTTTGTCTATCTGGTTCCAATCGTGATGCTGTTCGGTATCGGTAACGTGCCGGGCGTGGTCGTCACCATTATCTTTGCTCTGCCACCCATAGTGCGATTGACTATTTTAGGTATCAAACAGGTGCCGGAAGATCTAATCGAGGCCGCAGAATCCTTTGGTGCCAATCCACGCCAGTTGCTGTTTAAGGTGCAATTGCCGCTGGCGATGCCGACCATTATGGCCGGCGTTAACCAGACTCTGATGCTGGCGCTGTCTATGGTGGTGATTGCCTCGATGATTGCGGTCGGTGGTTTAGGTCAAATGGTACTGCGTGGTATTGGCCGTCTGGATATGGGATTAGCTGCCGTCGGTGGCGTGGGGATTGTTATTCTGGCGATTATCCTCGACCGCCTAACTCAATCTCTGGGCCGAGATCGCCGTAGCAAAGGCGTTGGCCGCTGGTACACCACTGGCCCGCTGGGTCTGATCGCCAAACCTTTTATCAAAAAAGCGTGATAACAGCTTGTTACAAGGGCTGATAGCCTGCGTTCTTAACGCTGCCGCAATGGCAATCGTCCCAGCGGCAGCGTTAAAAACAAATCATATAAATACCCTATGGATAGCCAAAATCGCGGCGCAGTACAGGGAACGGGATTCAAGCGAGATTCTTGGTTCTACCACGCCAAAGGCGTTCAGGTGGCTGACGCCAATTCGATCCCATCGCTGCGCTCTCCCTAAAATGGGCTTAATAAGTCATCAATTTTACTCATGCCCGATAGATTTCAGGTTGCAGCCAGTACCGCTGCGGCGTGAAAGATGAAGGGCAAGACTAAGAAGGAACAACTCATGCGCACCACAGGCATCTGGGCACTGGCTCTCACTACGCTGGTTAGCTCTCAATTATCCGCCGCTGAATTACCGGGCAAAGGCGTGACCGTTTTACCCATTCAAAGCACCATTTCCGAAGAAACCTTCCAGACCGCGCTGGTGAATAAAGCGCTGGAAAAACTCGGCTACGACGTTCAACCGACCAAGGAAGTTGATTACAACGTGGCTTATGCCACTATCGCTGCCGGTGATGCGACTTTTCTGGCGGTAAACTGGGAGCCGCTGCATGACGACCAATATAAAGCGGCGGGTGGCGATGCCAAATTCTATCGTCAGGGCAATTATATTGAAGGCTTGGCGCAGGGCTATTTGATCGATAAGAAAACTGCGGATAAATACCACATTACCAATATTGAACAGCTTAAAGATCCGAAGATTGCCAAGCTGTTTGACGCCAACAACGATGGCAAAGCCGATCTGACTGGCTGTAATCCGGGTTGGGGTTGTGAAGCACCAATTAATCATCAGATTGATGCTTATGGGTTGAGTAATACCGTCACCCATAATCAGGGCAACTATGCGGCAATGATTGCCGATACCATTACCCGTTACAAAGAAGGCAAGCCAATTTTGTATTACACCTGGACGCCTTACTGGGTTAGCGATGTGCTGGTTCCGGGTCGTGACGTAATCTGGCTGCAAGTACCGTTCTCCTCCCTGCCGGATAAAAGCATCGATACCCAACTGGCTAACGGTGCCAACTACGGTTTTCCGCCAAGCGTGATGCACATCGTCGCCAATAAGAAATGGGCGGAAGCGAATCCGGCTGCCGCCAAACTGTTCTCTATCATGAAACTACCGATTAGTGACGTGAATGCGCAGAATATGAGAATGCACGCCGGTGAATCATCGGATGCGAATATTGAGCGCCATGTGAATGGCTGGATAGCCGCGCATCAGGCAACCTTTGACGGCTGGGTAAAAACCGCCGCTGAAGCTGCCAATAACAAAACCGCGCAATAAACCTCCTCCGCTGACGTAAACCAGACAGGCGCCTTTCGGTGCCTGTTTTTTTATCTGGCAATCTAACCGCTCATCTTACGGACTTTCCAGATTTACTCAGCGCTGGCGATACCCTGTCCGGTAAACCCGCTAAAATGCAGGAAACGTTCGGCGGCAGCGCTAAGCGGCGTATGCCAGATGCAATAAACCTGACGCCGCGGCCCATCGTCGATCGGGATAGACACCAGAGAAATTAGCCGCTGAGCGGTCGAGACAGGAACGATCCCCGCCGCCAGCCCACGTCGCACCAGATTTTCCAGCCATTCAATATGATCAATCTCGAAATTGACGTGGCGCTTGATACCCGCGGTCTGAAAAGCGCGATCGGTTTGACGTCTCGCCCCCGTACCGCTGTAGAAATCCACCAGCGGGACAGCAGCCAATGTTTGCAGGTCTACGCTGGCCTTACCGGCTAAAACATGATCCGGTGCCACCAGCGCCACCAGAGGCTCATCCGTTAGCTTACAATGAGAAAGCGGCAACGTATTTTTATCCCCCGGCCAGATGCCGACAAAAGACACATCGGTTTTCTGCTGTCGGGTGTCTTCAAGCAAAGTTTCACTCATTCCAACATACAGCCGAATATTCACCGCCGGATAACAGCGATTAAATTCTCCAATCTTTTCCGTCAGATCAAAGGCATTTAGCGTTGAAATAGTGCCGAGAGTCAAAGTACCGGTCACGTTACCGCTGGCGGCATTAACTTCATTGATCAGGCTTTGCTGCTCCGCCAACAAGCGTTGAGCGGGCAGAATAAAAGCCTGTCCGGCGTCGGTTAAGCTGACCCGCCGCGAAGTACGTTCAAACAGCTGGCAACCCAACTCTTGCTCCAGACGAGCAATCTGGTGGCTCAGCGCCGATTGCACCGTATGACAACGTTGCGCCGCCTGAGTAAAACTTTGGGTTTCTGCCACCGCCAGTGCATAACGAATCTGCTTCAGGTTCATTTATCTATCTCGAAATGAGATTAATCAGATGAAAATTATACATTGGTTTATCGTTTAAATTTATCCAATACTGTCGCCCTCATCATCTTAAGCAGAATTATTCATGAACCAAACAACTGAACATGCCGGGCTAAGCCCTGCGTTGATCGTACTGATGTCTATCGCTACCGGTCTGGCGGTCGCCAGTAACTATTACGCTCAACCGTTGCTGGAAACCATTGCTCAGGCATTTAATCTTTCGGTCAATCAGGCTGGATTTATCGTTACCGCAGCTCAATTGGGCTATGCCGTTGGGCTGATGTTTTTAGTGCCGTTGGGAGATATGTTTGAGCGCCGCGGTCTGATCGTCGGCATGACGCTGTTAGCCGCTGGCGGCATGCTGATTACGGCGATGTCGCAAAACCTGACCATGATGATCGTGGGCACCGCGCTGACCGGTTTGTTCTCGGTGGTCGCGCAGTTACTGGTTCCCCTGGCTGCAACCCTGGCCAAACCGGAGAAGCGCGGTCAGGTCGTCGGCACCATCATGAGTGGCCTATTGCTGGGTATTCTACTGGCGCGAACCGTGGCTGGCGCACTGGCTTCCCTCGGTGGCTGGCGAACTATTTTCTGGGTTGCCAGCGTGCTAATGGCGGTGATGGCGCTGGTGCTGTGGCGCTACCTACCGCGTTATAAACAAAAGGCCGGTCTGAACTACGGGCAATTGCTAAGTTCTATTTTTGCGCTGTATTTCGGTACGCCGGTATTACGCACTCGCGCTATGCTGGGAGCCTTGTCTTTCGCTAATTTCAGCGTGTTATGGACTTCAATGGCCTTTTTGTTGGCCTCACCTCCTTTCGGTTATTCCGAAGGTACCATCGGTCTATTCGGTCTGGTGGGCGCCGCTGGCGCTCTGATGGCAAACAAAGCGGGTCGTTTGGCGGATAAAGGTAAAGCGCGACTAACCACCAGCGCCGGTCTGGGCCTGCTGCTGCTGTCATGGATCCCCATCGCTTTGGGGCAATATTCGTTAATCGCGCTAATCATTGGCGTCGTCATTTTGGATCTGGCGGTGCAGGCGGTGCATGTCACTAACCAAAGCGTGATTTACCGTATGATGCCTGAAGCGCGGAACCGCTTAACCGCAGGTTATATGACCATTTACTTTATCGGCGGCGCATTGGGCTCGCTGGTTTCTGCCGCTGCCTATCAACATGCGGGCTGGTACGGCGTTGCCATTGCCGGCTGCGGATTGTGTCTGCTCAATATTGTGGTGTGGTTAATGGGTAAGAAATTTGACCCTGCGGCCGATCATCCAGTGAGCTAATTTAAAAAAATTAAATGATTAGCTTGCAAATAGTAAATTGAGATATAAATTTTGGATATGGGGTACAAAGAGTATTAACACTCTGGTAATGTTACCAAATGTTTAAATTTGCTTTCTACCCTTTAACCGAGCCGACCCGTAGCTACCATCATGCCAAAGCCAATAACTCACTCCCTTTCCCCCGATCAACCCATCGCCCGTTTTCGTGAAGGTGTGACCGATAGCCTTCCTATCGTGATCGGTTATCTCCCCGTAGCTTTTGCCTTTGGATTAAGCGCAGTTAAGCTGGGGTTTACTCCTCTGGAAAGCATTTTCTTTTCCTGCATTATTTATGCCGGTGCCAGCCAATTCGTGATTACCGCATTATTGAGCGCGGGAATGTCCCTATGGGTTTCCGCCCTAACGGTAATGGCAATGGATGTCCGCCATATTCTGTATGGCCCCGCGTTAAAACACCGCATTGTGGCGCGTCTATCCGGTAAGAAAACCGCCCTGTGGGCCTTCGGATTAACCGATGAAGTCTTCGCTGCCGCTACCGCTAAACTGATGAAAGATCAGCGCCGCTGGAGTGAAAACTGGATGCTGGGCATCTCATTCACCTCCTGGCTGTCCTGGGTGGTGGGCACAGCGGTAGGTGCCGTATTTGGCAACGGACCGTTAGATAACTATCCGGCAGTTGAAGCCTCACTGTCCTTTATGCTGCCAGCGCTATTTTTGAGTTTTCTGCTCGCCTCCTTTAAACGCCAATACAGCCTGACGGTGGTGGCTTCGCTAGGTGGCGCATTGCTGGGAGCACTCGTATTCTCTATTCCGGTGGCGATTCTGGCTGGTATCTGCGGTGGCTGCCTGGCGGCGTTAATTCAGCCTCCCGCTGCGTCTTTAACAGATTCAAATGCGGCAGAAAAACAGGCTAAGGAGCAACAGCTATGAATACGGATGTCATCGTAATCGGCGTGGTGGTCGGGCTGGTGAACTATTTATTCCGTTATCTCCCGCTACGGCTGGGCCCAGCGCGCAAGCAGGCCGGTCTGCAACGCGGGAAAATTTCGCTCCTGCTGGATAGTATCGGAATTGCTTCGATTTGCGCCCTACTGGTGGTTTCCAGCGTGCCGGAAATTGTGCGTGACGCGCACAAACTCATCCCTACTTTGGTCGGATTTATCGTGATCTGCGCCTATTTCTATAAAACCAAGAGCATCATTTTCGCTACTTTATTTGGCGCTCTGAGCTACGGAATAACCTTCAAATTGCTAATGATGGGATAACGCATTCAAAACGTGGGCAATTCCGCGATATCCCTACTATCCTTGGCATTAATCAACGCTATACCTCGGTGAAATAACACTAATTGCTAAAGTTTTACCGTATTATAGCGTTTACATTATTAGTAACTATCGTTACTGTATCATCTGAAATTAATGAGGCTCTTTATCATGGAAAGCTCGTTTACTCCCATTGAACAAATGCTTAATTTTCGTGCTAAACGTCAGAAGGACTTCCCTTACCAGGAAATTCTGCTGACCCGCCTGTGCATGCATATGCATAGCAAGTTGCTCGAAAATCGCAATAAGATGTTGAAAGCTCAAGGGATTAACGAAACCCTGTTCATGGCATTAATTACTTTGGATGCTCAGGAAAGCCACAGCATTCAGCCTTCAGAACTGAGCGCAGCATTAGGATCGTCTCGTACCAACGCGACCCGCATTGCTGATGAGCTGGAGAAAAAAGGTTGGATCGAACGGCGCGAAAGCCATAACGATCGCCGTTGCCTTCATCTGCATTTAACCAAGGCCGGTGAAGAGTTTCTAAACCAACTCCTGCCGCCGCAACATAAATGTCTGCATTTCCTCTGGTCAACACTGGATGCTGACGAGCAGCAACAGCTTGAAAAGCTGACTCGTAAGCTATTAACCCGTCTGGATCAAATGGAAGTGCCAGAATTGTAATCCTTACATCTCTGTCCAGGTAACATAACTATGCCATCCCCACATAGCTGGAGGGTCACGCCTTTGTTCGCCGTTTTACTACTGGCGGGCTGTGCCTCAAGCGATAATATTGCGCCTCAGTCTCGTATGATGGATAACCAGCAACTGCAATTGGCGCAACCGAAAACCAGTTCGCTGGCGATAAGCTCTCAGTGGTGGCGGGTTCTGGACGATCCCCAGCTTGATGCATTAATGACACAAAGCCTGCAAACCTCACCGTCGCTGAAACAGGCGGCGGCGCGGGTACGTGAGGCACAAAGCGTGATGGGGCAGGCAGATGCTGCCAACGGGCCAAATCTGGACCTGTACGGCAGCAGCAACCGACAAAAAATATCGCAAAATACGCTTCAGCCATTTTTGCAGGCTTATCCAAACAAGCCTCTGTATGAAACAGCGAATACGCTGGGGCTAAACATGAGCTACGAGTTTGACTGGTGGGGGAAATTCCGCAATCGGGTCAACGCGGCTAAAGCACAGGTCGATGCTGCCCGGGCAGAGCAGCAACAGGCCACGCTAACGCTAACCAGCTCAGTAGCTTCGGTTTATTACCAGCTCCAAAGCCATCTGGCGCTGCAAAAGCTATTGCAGCAGGAAGTGGAAAACAATCAGCGTCGGGTGGCGTTACATCAGAAACAATATCAGGCGGGTATCTACGGCGTTGAAGTTCCGCAGCAGACTCAGGCGCAGTCTGACGGCGTAAAACAGCAAATAATCCAGCTAACCGCGCAGAGCGAGCAATTAAAACATCAATTGGCCGCCCTGACCGGGCAAGGACCGAGCGCAACGCAAAACCTACGTCAGGTGAACCTTCCGGATATTAATCGCTTATCTCCTCCCGCAGAGCTGACTACCGATTTACTGGGTCAACGGCCGGATATCACCGCTCAACGTTTGTTGGTCGAATCTTACGATCAGCGAGTACAGGCGGCGAAAAAAGAGTTTTATCCAAGCTTATCAATCACCGGCTTTGCCGGTTTCTCCACCACCAATTTCCAGGGGACTAACCCGAATCTGCTCGAAGCCGCCAGTCAGGCATGGAACTTTGCTCCGGCAATTTCCCTACCGATATTCCACGCAGGCGCGCTACGCAGCAAACTCGGTGAAGAATCGGCTTTATACGACGAAGCTGTCGAAGCCTATAACCAAACTATTTTAAATGCGGTACAGGAAACGGCGGACGCCATTACCATCCAGCAGAGCAGCCAGCAGCAGTTACAACAAGCCGCTTCAGCCTCCGCCGCGATGGAACAGGTGTATCGCGTTGCCAATGCTCGCTATCAAGCCGGGATTATCGGACGCGGCGAACTATTGACCAGCCAGTCACAATTCTTGCAACAACAACAGGCAGAACTTAGCGCCAGCAATAACTTATTGCAGGCGAAGATCGGACTGATCCGTTCACTGGGCGGCGGCTATCAAGCTCCGACAGCGATGGCTCATACAACAAAATAATATAAAGCGTGGAGAACACCATGAGCGCAAGCGAGGAAATTCAAACCCCGCCACAACCGCAAAATAAAAAGAAGCAGCGCAAGAATATACTGATTCTCTTGACGGTTATTTTTATCATTATTGGGGTAGCTTATCTGGTTTACTGGTTCCTGGTGCTGCGTCACCATCAGGAAACGGATAATGCCTATATTTCCGGTAATCAGGTACAGATTATGTCCCAGGTGCCCGGCAGCGTTGTTAGCGTTAACTTCGAAAATACCGATTTGGTAAAAAGCGGCGATGTACTGGTCACTCTTGATACCACCGATGCTGAGCAGGCTTTTGCCAGAGCACAAACCGCGCTGGCGAACAGCGTGCGTCAAACCCACCAGCTCGTGATTAACGGCAAGCAGTATCAGGCCAATATCGAGTTAAGAAAAACCGAACTGAAAAAAGCTCAAAGCGATCTTAAACGTCGTGAAGTGCTGGGCGCGGCAGATGCGATTGGTCGAGAAGAATTGCAACACGCCCGCGATGCGGTAGAAGCGGCCAAAGCGACGCTCGACGTAGCGGTACAGCAATTTAACGCCAATCAGGCCATGGTTTTAAATACGCCGCTGGAGAAACAACCGGCTATCGAGCAGGCCGCCGCGCAAATGCGTGACGCTTGGTTAGCGTTGCAGCGCACCAAAATTGTCAGCCCGATCACCGGTTACGTTTCCCGTCGCAGCGTGCAAGTTGGCGCTGAGATCGCCAGCGGTACGCCGCTGATGGCCGTGGTTCCCGCCAATGAGCTGTGGATCGACGCCAACTTCAAAGAAACCCAATTGGCTAATATGCGTATCGGCCAACCGGCTACCGTAGTCACTGATTTCTACGGCGACGATGTGGTTTATCAGGGCAAAGTGGTCGGTCTGGATATGGGGACAGGCAGCGCCTTCTCTTTACTGCCAGCGCAAAACGCCACCGGTAACTGGATCAAAGTGGTACAGCGCCTGCCGGTGCGTATCGAGCTGGATGCCAAACAGCTAGCAGAGCACCCGTTGCGTATCGGTTTGTCTTCCGTCGTTCGGGTCGATACGGCGAATCAGGATGGATTGGTTCTGGCCGAAAGCGTACGTAAAAAACCCGCCTTCGAAAGTAATGCGCTTTCTCTGGATCTGGCACCGGTTAATCAAATGATTGCCGATGTGATCCAGGCGAATGCCAGTTAAGCCCGCCGGAGGCTAATGTGGCTCAAAAACCCCTAGAGGGCTCCAGACTCGCCTGGATGACGGTCGCGCTCTCGCTGGCGACCTTCATGCAGGTGCTGGATTCCACCATTGCTAACGTGGCAATACCGACCATAGCAGGCGATCTGGGATCCTCGAACTCACAGGGCACCTGGGTTATCACCTCGTTTGGTGTGGCGAACGCGATCTCGATCCCCATCACCGGCTGGCTGGCGAAACGAATTGGTGAGGTTCGCTTATTTCTGTGGTCAACCGCGCTATTCGCGCTAGCCTCCTGGCTATGCGGCGTTTCCAATAGTTTAGGTATGCTGATCTTCTTCCGCGTGATTCAGGGGCTGGTTGCCGGCCCGTTGATCCCGCTGTCGCAGAGTTTGCTACTGAATAACTATCCCCCCGCCAAGCGAGGAATGGCTCTGGCACTATGGTCGATGACCATCGTGGTCGCCCCGATATTTGGCCCGATTCTGGGCGGTTATATCAGCGATAACTATCACTGGGGCTGGATCTTCTTCATCAACATCCCAATTGGGATCGTGGTGATTCTGGTCGCGATGCAAACCCTGAAAGGGCGGGAAACCAAAACCGAAATCAAACCGATCGATACTATCGGATTGGTGCTATTGGTGGTCGGGATCGGAGCCTTGCAGATCATGCTGGATCAGGGCAAAGAGCTGGATTGGTTTAACTCCACCGAAATTATTGTCTTGGCAGCCGTCGCGGTGGTGGCGATTTCCTTCTTAATTGTCTGGGAGTTGACCGACGATCATCCGGTTATCGACCTCTCGCTGTTTAAATCGCGTAACTTTACTATTGGCTGTCTGTGTATCAGCCTGGCCTATATGTTGTACTTCGGCGCTATTGTACTGCTGCCACAGTTACTGCAAGAAGTCTATGGCTATACCGCTACCTGGGCTGGATTAGCATCGGCTCCGGTCGGGATTTTGCCAGTGATACTGTCGCCGATTATCGGGCGTTTTTCTCATCGTATCGATATGCGCCAGCTAGTGACATTCAGCTTCATTATGTATGCAGTTTGTTTCTACTGGCGGGCATATACATTCGAGCCGGGAATGGATTTTGGCGCGTCAGCGTGGCCGCAGTTTGTGCAAGGTTTCGCTATTGCCTGCTTCTTTATGCCACTGACCACGATTACCCTGTCCGGTTTAGCGCCGGAAAGAATGGCGGCCGCGTCCAGTTTGTCTAACTTTTTACGAACGCTGGCGGGATCGATTGGTACCTCAATCACCACCACGCTCTGGAGTCAGCGCGAGTCTCTGCACCATTCCCAGTTAACGGAGTTTGTGAATCCGTATAACCCGAATTCGGTGCAGACCTATCAGGAATTGGAGAAGTTAGGCATGAACCACCAGCAGGCCTCGGCCTATCTGGCACGGGAAATTACCAATCAGGGGCTGATAATTTCGGCTAATGAGATTTTCTGGCTGTCGGCTGGGGTGTTCCTGCTATTACTGGTGTTAGTGTGGTTTGCCCGTCCTCCGTTTACCTCCGGTGGCGGTGGCGGTGGTGCCCACTAAATCAGGCTGATTCAGGATTCTCATGCCGCTCGCTTATCAACGAGCGGCATTTTTTTGCCAGTAACATCACGAGTATCTATAGCTATCTTCTGAAACTGATATTGTCATCGATCACCGTTCGCGGACTGATCGGCACTCTCTCGGGCTTAACCAACGCCAGTTTATGGAAGGTAATTTTATCCCGCCAGACTTTGGTCAAAAATTCGCCCATAACCTGAATAGTAAACTGCTCTCCCGGACAACGGCGATAGCTGAAACCAAAGGGAGCAAAACCGGCGTAATCACATACCGGTTGTTTTTTATCATCAATGACGCTAAATACCGTCCCAAATCCGCTGTTGGTCACTGCCATATTGCGGCCATCGTTTACCGGCATTGAGGTAATATCGAACGGGCAGCGAGCCAAACCGATACGCTTGCATTCTTCTTCGGTGATTTCCGCGCTGGTCGGCACCTTGAGATAACGTTCAGGATCAAATTTCTCCGGCTGCGCCCAGTGAACCGGATTGAAGTTACTGCTGGTATGAGGCGTGTTGATATAGCTATGGCGCTTCAACGGCAGGCCAAAACGCTCGCCATACACTTTATGCTGCACATCCTCTGCAACGGAAACACTGCGGGCGTTTGGCGAAATAGTGCGGAATAACTCCATAACCAATAGATCCAACGGCGTGTAGGCCGCGTCTTTGGCATTCTGATAATCTCCGCTCATGGTTTTCTTGAAGGCGGCTTTTACCGCCGGATCGCCATTATTTTCGCTGAGATTCATCATGATGCCATACAGCGTTTTGCCCCATTGATTGAAAGCAACAAAGTTATGGAAACACTCAAAAACGATATCTTTCTTGCTGAAATTATCGTTATTTTCGGAGTTTTTTAGCCAATACCAGGCCAGCGTTTTTTGCGGTTCGGCAACGCGTCCGGTTCGAATATCATCCACGCGCTCATCAATCCATTGTTTAAGATAATCAATATTGCTGCGAACCCTCATATAATGTTCGTAGACAATGGGTTGAAGAGGATCGCGATAGGCCAGCACAGCATTAAAAGACTCACCGACTTCACGAACCTTTTGCGGTACCGCCTGCCCTTTAACGCCTAAATGCAGATCCCAATATACGTCGACATAATGATCCGCGTAGTGACGCATAAAAGGTTTATCCGCAAATTGCGGTTCCATTAACAGATCGAAAAATGCCGCGATTTTTTCCTGATACATTGGCTGATATAAATCGGGCGTCACCGCGGAATAATATATGCGCTTACGCATATTATGTTCTCCGCGCTCATCCAGCCCTTGCAAAAATACGGTTTCTCCTTCGGATGGCGTCGGTTTCCAATCCTTATACAGCAATCCCCACAGATCATAGGGCAGCGCATTTTTCTTGCTGAGACTCAGGCCAATCATCGGCAACATCGGTTTTTCACCGTCATAGAAACGACTCAGAAAGAAAGGTATAACCGCATTCTCAACATAATCGGAATTAAAATTGGCTGGAACCGTTTTACGGAAACGGGCTAATGCCCCTTCAACATCATCCGTCAGCGGTAATGACGCATTTTCTACCGCATTGACCGACGCAGCTCCGGCCGTTAAACCCAGAGCTGCCGCTCCTTTCAGAAATGCACGCCTTTCCATGAAGCTCTTCCTCACATTCAAATAAATTAAATTGGGATGATTCAAATCGGGAAATACATTATTTTGGTGATATAGAGTGCGCTGATAGCGAGTTTCGACATCATTGCGCCAACACTATAGAAACAATAGCGCCTTGTTTTTAAAAGTATTTAATTTAAATTCTCGCATGAAATTACATATATTAATCAATCTAATTACATAAGCAGCGATTTATATCATAAAAAATAATTATAGCTATTATTTCTAATTTAGCTGTTTTTATCGAATTAATTTATTTTATTGATTTTAATTAAATGCGGATTAATTAATTATTAGCAAATTAATCATTAAATTATCACACAAAATATTTATCGTGCTTTTAATATAGGTAATAGGATTAACAACAAAACAAATTAACCATCTCGCTTATTTATCAATTAATAGTCATGTGAATAAAAACAGAGTCCGTTGGATTTTACGGGGAAATAAATGAAAACAGGATGATACTGATACTGAAAAAATCAAATATTTAACATATTACGTTACAAACAAATCAGGCCCAAACATAGTTTGAGCCTGACTGGATTACCGGGTTAAACCCGCTGAATCAACGCGACAAAATCACTGGCTGTGCGTGCTACGCAAAGCTCAATGGCTTATTCGCCGCTGTTCTGACGCCACCATTCCGCCAGTAAAATACCGGTCGCAACGGAAACATTCAGGCTTTCTACCCGGCCAGTCCCGCCGATAGAAACGCTGAGATCGCCCTGCTGCCACGCGCTGTCCGTCAGACCATCACTTTCCTGACCTAACACCAATACCATTTTGGCAGGCAGCTCGGCTTTCGCCAGAGTCGTCCCTTTATGGCTGGAAGTGGTCACAATGGTGTAGCCCGCGTTACGGAAGGTATCCAATACGGAGAGGAAATCATCGGCGTTAATCGCTTTGATGTGTTCCGCGCCGCCTTCTGCGGTACGTACTGCCGCACCGGATTCCAACATTGCCGGATCTTGCAGCAATACGCCGTTAATACCGAAATGCGCACAAGTACGCATAATTGCGCCCAGATTGTGCGGGTTACCCACTTCTTCCAGCGCCAATACGCAATCTTGTTGCGGAGCCTGTTGCAGATAAGTTTCCGCGTCCAGACCCTGACGTTTCTTAATCAGGAAGCATACGCCACCGTGATGCTCGGTGCCGGAGGCCTTCGCCAGTTCTTCTTCATCAACCACGTGATAAGCCTTACGGTTTGCCGCCATCCATTTCAACGCTTCGCGGAATCGCGGCGTGACGGACTGCACAAACCAGGCGCGAACAATGGCATCAGGACGGCTGTTAAACAGCGCCTGACAGGCATTTTCGCCATACACACGGGTTTCTTCCGCACGCTGACGACGCAGCTGTGCCGGATCGATATGGCTCTTACCGCCGATGCCGCCGTGGTCAAACTCTGGCTCTTCGGACGGCGCACGGGAAACGGTCTTCCACGGTGAGTCGTACGGGCCGCGATCTTCGGAACGGGCCGGACGGCGAGGACGATCGCTTTCATTACGGCCTGAATCACTACGACGAGAGTCACCACGACGTGAATTGTCCTGACGTGAGCCATCCTGACGTGGATTGCCCTGATGCGAACCGCCCTGACGTGCGTTATCCGGACGGCCTTTGCCTGCCGGACGCTTGTTTTTGTTACGGTCGTCGCTGCTGCTCTCGTCACTACGGACGTACATCACTTTAACTTTGCCGTTTTTGCCACTAAATGAATCGTTCATTGTCTTCTCCACCAACGCGCAGGGCGCGAAGATTACCTGATGTCCGCCCGGTAAGCCATAAGCGAGCGCTAAAAGCCGGCAACTATCGTATTCATCGAATAAACCTTTTTGGCGATGACAGCATTTGTCATCATAATAGATAACATAAACGAAACAACACCGTGGTCAGAGTCGCGCTCTCCCACGCTAAAACCACTTAATACTGTTGTTTCCAGCTCTCTTTACCCAAGAATTAAGGCTAATTTATGAATACGGTATGCACAGCATGTATGGCGACCAACCGCCTGCCGGAAGAACGTATTGATGATGGCGCTAAATGCGGCCGCTGTGGTCATTCGCTGTTTGACGGCGAAGTGAGCAACGCCACCGCAGAAACGCTGGATAAACTGCTACAGGACGACCTGCCGGTTGTTATCGACTTCTGGGCGCCTTGGTGTGGGCCGTGTCGCAGCTTTGCGCCAATCTTTGAAGATGTGGCGAATGAGCGCGCAGGCAAGATTCGCTTCGTCAAAGTCAATACCGAAGCGGAACCTGCTCTCAGTACGCGTTTTCGCATTCGCAGCATTCCCACCATTATGCTGTATAAAAACGGCAAAATGGTCGATATGCTCAGCGGCGCGCTGCCTAAAGCCCCTTTTGAAGGCTGGCTGGATGAGCAATTGGCGCAGTAATCAGTTTACCCTAGCGTTAGTTTAACCCATTTCGAGTGAATCATCGCGGTTAACTCCCCCGCTCCGGCCGAGAATTTCTCCGCCGGAGCGTTTGTTCTATCCCTGTCCCCAAGGGTTGATTAGAATAGCGCTTTTTCTCAGGAGTCAGTCGTGACTGATACACCATCTGCCGCCGCCGTTATGACTGAAAATGCCGTTCTGCGCCTGCGTAAACAACGCCTCGACGCTTCGACTCGCCCTTACCGCGCCCGCGGTTGTCGCGCCATTCGCTGTCAAAATTGCCTGCTGGCCGAGCGTCTGTGTCTGTGCGACACCATTAGACCATTACAGGCCACCAGCCGTTTTTGTTTGGTGATGTTCGACACCGAGCCGCTTAAACCCAGCAATACCGGCCGTTTAATCGCCGATATTCTGCCGAACACACAGGCCTTCCTGTGGGCCAGAACTGAAGTAGACCCGGCGCTACTAGCAGCCATTGCCGATCCTTCCCGCCAGCCTTATGTCGTGTTTCCCGAAGCCTACGCCGAACCGGATCGACAGGTTCTTAATAAGATCCCTGCAGGCGGCAAGCCACCGCTGTTTATTCTGCTCGACGGCACTTGGACAGAAGCAAAGAAAATGTTTCGCAAAAGCCCATATCTTGCGGGATTACCGATGCTTTCTCTTAACGTCAACATGACTTCAAACTATCAGCTACGCGAAGCCCAGCGACCGGAACAGCATTGCACCGTTGAAGTTGCTGCCGCTTTGCTGGAGCAGGCTGGCGATTTGCAAGCGGCGGAAGGACTGAGCGCACACTTTAACTATTTCAGGCAGCAATACTTAGCAGGCAAACCTCACCATCCAGTGCCACGGGTCACAGCAATTCTGCCAAAAAACGACTAAAGTCTCTCTGGCAACCTTTAGCAGGTTAACTAACAGGAGACGCCATGAGCCAACGAGGATTAGAAGCACTGTTACGCCCCAAGTCGATTGCGGTTATCGGTGCCTCTGAAAAACCGGAGCGGGCGGGCTTCCTGATGATGCGTAATCTGCTGGACGGCGGGTTTAATGGGCCAATTTTACCGGTCACGCCAAGCTATAAAGCGGTCAGCGGCGTATTGGCCTATCCGGATATCGCGTCCCTGCCGCTAACGCCGGATTTAGCCATTCTCTGCACCAATGCCAGCCGTAATCTGTCACTTTTGGATGCCTTAGGCACCCGCGGCTGTAAAACCGTTATTATTCTGTCCGCGCCGCCAGATCAATTCGCCGAGTTAAAAGCCTGTGCCCATCGCTATAACATGCGATTACTTGGGCCAAATAGCCTTGGGCTACTGGCTCCGTGGCAAGGACTGAACGCCAGTTTTTCTCCAGTTCCGATTCAAAAAGGCAAGCTGGCATTCATCTCCCAGTCGGCGGCGGTGGCCAACACGGTGCTGGACTGGGCGCAGCAGCGAGAAGTCGGTTTTTCCTACTTTATTGCGCTGGGCGACAGTTTGGATATCGATTTGGATGATCTGCTCGATTTCCTGTCTCGCGATGCCAAAACCAGCGCCATCATGCTGTATATCGAGCATATCAGCGACGCCCGCCGCTTTTTATCCGCCTCTCGCAGCGCCTCGCGTAATAAACCCATTTTAGTAGTAAAAAGTGGTCGAACTCAGCGCGCTCAGCAGTTACTCGATGGCCAGCAAGGGCTGGACGCCGCCTACGACGCAGCAATCCAACGAGCGGGTTTATTGCGAGTGCAAGACACGCACGAATTATTCTCTGCGGTCGAAACGCTCAGTCATATGCGCCCGCTACGCGGTGAAAAGCTACTGATTGTCAGCAACGGCTCTGCGCCAGCGGCGATGGCACTGGACGAATTGATTAGCCGTAACGGCAAGCTGGCGACCTTATCGGAACAAACTCATCGCGCGCTAAGCGAGGCACTACCGCCTTTTGTCACCATCCGCAACCCAATAGACCTACGGGACGATGCCAGCGCTGAACGCTACCTGGCGGCGGTCAGGCCGTTATTAGACAGTACAGATTATGATGCGCTGCTATTAATTCACTCCCCTAGCGCGGCGGCTCCCGGTAATAAAACGGCCGAACTGCTGATTTCGGCCATCCAGCAACACCCGCGCGGAAAACGAATTACCTTACTAACTAATTGGTGTGGCGAATATTCATCTCAGGACGCCCGCCGAATGTTTACCGAAGCGGGAATACCGACTTATCGCACTCCAGAGGGCGCTATTACCGCTTTTATGCATATGGTGGAATACCGCCGTAACCAGAAACAATTAAAGGAAACACCCGCTCTACCGGTAGGACTAACAGCCAATACCACTCACGTGCATCAGTTAATTCGTCAGGCGCTGGCGGAAGGCACTACGCAATTGGATACCCATGAAGTGCAGCCAATTCTGCAAGCCTACGGTCTTAGCATCCTGCCAACCTGGATTGCCAGTGACAGCGTGGAAGCGGTACATATCGCTGAACAAATTGGCTATCCGGTAGCAATCAAACTGCGCTCACCGGATATTCCCCACAAATCGGAGGTTCAGGGGGTAATGCTCTATCTGCGCACCGCGCTAGAAGTGCAGCGCGCCGCTGATGATATTCTCGATCGGGTTAAGCGCACTTATCCCCAGGCACGTATTCATGGCCTGCTGGTACAAAGCATGGCTCACCGCGCTGGTGCACAGGAACTGCGGATTGTGGTGGAGCAAGATGCCATTTTCGGCCCGCTGATTATGCTGGGAGAAGGTGGCGTGGAGTGGCATCAGGAAACACAGGCGGCGGTTGCTCTGCCGCCGCTGAATATGGCGCTGGCCCGCTATCTGATTTTACAGGCGGTAAAAGGTGGAAAAATTCGCCGGCGGGGCGCGCTACAACCTTTGGATATTCCTGGCCTTAGCCACCTGCTGGTGCAGGTTTCCAATCTGATACTCGATTGCCCAGAGATAACCCGTCTGGATATTCACCCGGTGCTGGCCTCCGGCAGTGAATTCACGCTATTGGATGTTTCTATGCAGTTGGCGCCAATTAGCGGCGATCCGCAAACTCGCCTGGCCATTCGTCCCTATCCGCAAGAACTGGAAGAACTGGTGCACCTAAAAGACGGTTCCTCCTGCCTGTTCCGCCCAATCCTGCCAGAAGACGAGCCTTTGCTGAAAGACTTCATTGATAAGGTGACAAAAGAAGATCTTTATTACCGCTATTTTAGTGAGATAAACGAGTTCAATCACGATGATTTGGCGAATATGACGCAAATCGACTACGATCGAGAAATGGCTTTTGTCGCTGTGCGTCAGCAACATGGAAACAGCGAAATCATTGGTGTCACTCGCGCCTTAAGCGATCCAGACAATATTGACGCCGAGTTCGCAGTACTGGTTCGATCCGACCTGAAAGGTTTGGGGCTAGGCAGTCGGCTATTGGAGAAAATGATTCACTATACCCGAGGCCACGGTTTAACCCGTTTAACCGCCATTACCATGCCGCACAATCGCGGGATGATCGGACTGGCACAAAAGTTGGGGTTCAACGTTGACGTACAGTTGGAAGACGGAATCGTTAATCTCGAATTAACACTGTGATTTATTGACTCATTTATGCCCGATAAATTTCACGCCGTGGCCAAACGGCAACGGCACAAATTTGCCGAAGCTTAACCCGCGAAGTCATTGGATTGGAAGCAAGCAGCCAGCGTGAAAGATGACGAACATAAGGGTGACCGAGGCCACAGAGCTGGTCGATTAGCTAACCCGCAGGCAAAACTTACGCACAACACGGGTAACTAGTGGTATTATCGCCAGATTCTATGGATTAGTATTCTTAAGCTATGGCGGTTTTGCCATCAAATAACGAGAGAAGAAGCGCACTGTGATGTTGTCAAAATTCAAACGTAGCAAACATCAACAACACCTTGCACAACTGCCCAAACTCCCCCAGTCAGTTGATGATGTCCAAACGCTTTACTGCCCGAAGGTTTTCCGCGCAACTCTGCTGGAATTAATTGCTCAGGCAACCCAACGTATTTATTTGGTCGCACTGTATCTGGAACAAGATGATGCTGGTCGGGACGTCATGCAGGCACTTTATCAGGCGAAACAACAGCGGCCTGAGCTGGAAATTTGCGTATTAGTTGACTGGCATCGTGCCCAACGCGGGCGTATTGGTGCTGCTGCAGTTAATACCAACGCCGATTGGTATTGTGATATGGCGGCAAAGCATCCGGGCGTTGCCGTTCCAGTGTATGGCGTACCGGTAAATACTCGCGAAGCCTTGGGTGTTCTGCATCTGAAAGGTTTTATTATTGATGACAGAGTCATTTACAGCGGTGCCAGTATTAATGATGTTTATCTGCATCAGCACGATAAATACCGTTACGATCGCTACCAGTTAATTAAAAATCCGGCTATGGCGAATGCAATGGCGGAATACATCAAGCAACAGATCCTGGGAGCCGGTGCGGTTCAGCGCTTAGATCGTAGCGATCGTCCAAAAAACCCTGAAATAAAAAACGAGACCCGCCAATTCCGCTTATCCCTGCGTGATGTCGGTTATGAATTTACGGATCGAAGCAGTAATGATGAACTAGCCGTGACCCCGTTGGTTGGCCTGGGAAAGAAAAGTCCTTTAAATAAAGCAATACATCATCTGATGTGTTCTGCCGACGAAAAGCTCACTATCTGCACTCCTTATTTCAACCTGCCTGCACTGCTGGTACGCAATATCATTTATTTGCTGCGCGAAGGAAAACAGGTTGAGATTATTGTCGGGGACAAAACGGCAAACGATTTCTATATTCCGGAAGATCAGCCTTTCAAGATCATCGGAGCTTTACCTTATCTGTATGAAATAAATCTGCGCCGCTTCCTCAGTCGCTTACAGCGCTTTGTGGATAACGGCCAGCTTGTGGTTCGACTATGGAAAGACGGCGATAACACTTATCATCTGAAAGGCATGTGGGTAGACGATACCTGGCAGCTGATTACGGGTAATAACCTAAACCCGCGCGCCTGGCGCCTGGATCTGGAAAACGCCATTTTGATCCACGATCCCAAGCATGAAATGCACGAACAGCGGGCGAAAGAGCTAGAATGCATCCGTACGCATACCAAAGTTGTTTCCCACTACCTTGAGCTGGAAAATATTCAGCAATATCCGGTGAAGGTCAGGAAACTGATTCGTCGCTTACGGCGAATTCGTATCGACCGTCTAATCAGCCGCATCCTGTAGATTTCGATGGTCAGATCGCAACCCGGTTAATAGCCGGGTTTTTTATTGGCCAAATTAAAGTTATGGCTAACGACTTTGCCATCAACATATTTTGGCTTCATCGGATTTAAATCTTACATACTAAAGAGACGCTGATTTTTAAGGCTCGGAGTTTACCCGTAAATATGGTCTCCAAAAGGCGGCTGATTATATCTGGCGGCTAAAGTAGCTAACTTATTGCCCTTCATTCAGTTTCTGATCGGTTTCGGTAATGGAATTGACATGCTACTTTATCTAAAGACAGGTTTTTATTTCATCTACAAAAGGAATACTCCATGGAGCGATGTTCATATCTCCGTTCGGCCGTCATCGCCCCCCTATTCTTTCTGAGCACTGCCTGCACCCACATGGCCAACGATAGCTGGACGGGGAAAGACAAAGCTCAGCACTTCTTCGCCTCCGCTGCTTTTGCCGCGGCAGGCACGGCATATGGCGAGCACCAGAATTGGTCAGACGCCCGCAGTCGCAGCTTTGGTTTATTGTTCTCTATAGGTATAGGTGCGGGGAAAGAGTTCTACGATAGCCGTCAGGGCGGTACAGGGTGGAGCTGGAAAGACTTCGTCTGGGATGTAGCTGGTGCCATGGCCGGATACGGTGTTTATCAGGCAGCGAATTAAACTCAACGTTACGGAATGCTCATCCTTAAACTATTAAAGGATATTTCTATATTCAATAAAACGTTACTGGTCAGTGCTATCTCTCTAAATAATATCCTTCGGTGCCAGCGTTGATGGAAAAATCAATGTTACTGGGACGGTAGTTGATTCCCCACCTAATATAAGCCCGGTGAGTGACTGTATCTGCCTGAAAATGCTGCGAATTTACTGCCTGAAAACGTCAACGGCGGCGCAATTTACCGGATAAGCCGCCCCTTATGGAATGAAAATCGCCATATACGCCTTCAACGCCCGGCATTCCCGGGGGTTCCCATGCCCTTAAACGCAAAAAGCCCCCCGCAATCGCAGGAGGCTCGGTTCGAGGGCGGCAATGACTTTTATCCGCCTCGCGTCTGTCTTTTTTCCATAGCAAAAACCCCACGCTTTTGGCATGGGGTCTGGGCTTGATTTGATGCCTGGCAGTGTCCACTGTATTCGTCTCATCTTCTGGATGAGACTCACCCCGCTGGGGCCAGCGCAGGCGCAGTTTGTCGCATGCATGCTCGAGTCGCACACCACCCAAACGAGACAAACAAAAAAGGCCACCCGTTAGGGTAGCCTCTTTTGTTTATTTGATGCCTGGCAGTGTCCTACTCTCGCATGGGGAGACCCCACACTACCATCGGCGCTACGGCGTTTCACTTCTGAGTTCGGCATGGGATCAGGTGGGACCACCGCGCTATTGCCGCCAGGCAAATTCTGTTTCAATCAACCCGCCACGTGATTTACACCACACAGCCAGTCAATCCAATCTGTTAACAATGCTGAAAATCAAAACGCTCTCTAAAACACCTTCGGTGTTGTAAGGTTAAGCCTCACGGATCATTAGTACTGGTTAGCTCAATGCATCGCTGCACTTACACACCCAGCCTATCAACGTCATAGTCTTTAACGTTCCTTCAGGGGGCTTGAAGCCCCAGGGAAGACTCATCTTGAGGCAAGTTTCGCGCTTAGATGCTTTCAGCGCTTATCTTTTCCGCATTTAGCTACCGGGCAATGCCATTGGCATGACAACCCGAACACCAGTGATGCGTCCACTCCGGTCCTCTCGTACTAGGAGCAGCCCCTCTCAATCTTCCAACGCCCACGGCAGATAGGGACCGAACTGTCTCACGACGTTCTAAACCCAGCTCGCGTACCACTTTAAATGGCGAACAGCCATACCCTTGGGACCTACTTCAGCCCCAGGATGTGATGAGCCGACATCGAGGTGCCAAACACCGCCGTCGATATGAACTCTTGGGCGGTATCAGCCTGTTATCCCCGGAGTACCTTTTATCCGTTGAGCGATGGCCCTTCCATTCAGAACCACCGGATCACTAAGACCTACTTTCGTACCTGCTCGAGCCGTCACTCTCGCAGTCAAGCTAGCTTATGCCTTTGCACTAACCTCACGATGTCCGACCGTGATTAGCTAACCTTCGTGCTCCTCCGTTACTCTTTGGGAGGAGACCGCCCCAGTCAAACTACCCACCAGACACTGTCCTCACCCCAGATTATGGGGCCGAGTTAGAACATCAAACATTAAAGGGTGGTATTTCAAGGTTGGCTCCACGCAGACTGGCGTCCACGCTTCGATGCCTCCCACCTATCCTACACATCAAGGCTCAATGTTCAGTGTCAAGCTATAGTAAAGGTTCACGGGGTCTTTCCGTCTTGCCGCGGGTACACTGCATCTTCACAGCGAGTTCAATTTCACTGAGTCTCGGGTGGAGACAGCCTGGCCATCATTACGCCATTCGTGCAGGTCGGAACTTACCCGACAAGGAATTTCGCTACCTTAGGACCGTTATAGTTACGGCCGCCGTTTACTGGGGCTTCGATCAAGAGCTTCGCCTTGCGGCTGACCCCATCAATTAACCTTCCAGCACCGGGCAGGCGTCACACCGTATACGTCCACTTTCGTGTTTGCACAGTGCTGTGTTTTTATTAAACAGTTGCAGCCAGCTGGTATCTGCGACTGGCTTCAGCTCCGAGAGCAAGTCTCTTCACCTAGCGCCAGCGTGCCTTCTCCCGAAGTTACGGCACCATTTTGCCTAGTTCCTTCACCCGAGTTCTCTCAAGCGCCTGAGTATTCTCTACCTGACCACCTGTGTCGGTTTGGGGTACGATTTAATGTTACCTGATGCTTAGAGGCTTTTCCTGGAAGCTTGGCATCAACTACTTCTGCACCGTRGTGCATCGTCATCACGCCTCAGGGTTGATGGTTTTCCGGATTTACCAGGAATACCCCCCTACACGCTTAAACCGGGACAACCGTCGCCCGGCTAGCCTAGCCTTCTCCGTCCCCCCTTCGCAGTAACACCAAGTACAGGAATATTAACCTGTTTCCCATCGACTACGCTTTTCAGCCTCGCCTTAGGGGTCGACTCACCCTGCCCCGATTAACGTTGGACAGGAACCCTTGGTCTTCCGGCGTGCGGGTTTTTCACCCGCATTATCGTTACTTATGTCAGCATTCGCACTTCTGATACCTCCAGCAGTCCTCACAGACTACCTTCAACGGCTTACAGAACGCTCCCCTACCCAACAACACCTAAGTGTCGCTGCCGCAGCTTCGGTGCATGGTTTAGCCCCGTTACATCTTCCGCGCAGGCCGACTCGACCAGTGAGCTATTACGCTTTCTTTAAATGATGGCTGCTTCTAAGCCAACATCCTGGCTGTCTATGCCTTCCCACATCGTTTCCCACTTAACCATGACTTTGGGACCTTAGCTGGCGGTCTGGGTTGTTTCCCTCTTCACGACGGACGTTAGCACCCGCCGTGTGTCTCCCGTGATAACATTCTTCGGTATTCGGAGTTTGCATCGGTTTGGTAATCCGGGATGGACCCCTAGCCGAAACAGTGCTCTACCCCCGAAGATGAGTTCACGAGGCGCTACCTAAATAGCTTTCGGGGAGAACCAGCTATCTCCCGGTTTGATTGGCCTTTCACCCCCAGCCACAAGTCATCCGCTAATTTTTCAACATTAGTCGGTTCGGTCCTCCAGTTAGTGTTACCCAACCTTCAACCTGCCCATGGCTAGATCACCGGGTTTCGGGTCTATACCTTGCAACTAGACGCCCAGTTAAGACTCGGTTTCCCTACGGCTCCCCTATACGGTTAACCTTGCTACAAAATATAAGTCGCTGACCCATTATACAAAAGGTACGCAGTCACACCACGAAGGTGCTCCCACTGCTTGTACGTACACGGTTTCAGGTTCTATTTCACTCCCCTCGCCGGGGTTCTTTTCGCCTTTCCCTCACGGTACTGGTTCACTATCGGTCAGTCAGGAGTATTTAGCCTTGGAGGATGGTCCCCCCATATTCAGACAGGATGTCACGTGTCCCGCCCTACTCATCGAGTTCACAGCATGTGCATTTTTGTGTACGGGACTATCACCCTGTACCGTGCGACTTTCCAGACGCTTCCACTAACACACAAACTGATTCAGACTCTGGGCTCCTCCCCGTTCGCTCGCCGCTACTAGGGGAATCTCGGTTGATTTCTTTTCCTCGGGGTACTTAGATGTTTCAGTTCCCCCGGTTCGCCTCGTTAGACTATGTATTCATCTAACGATAGTGCAACGAATTGCACTGGGTTTCCCCATTCGGGTATCGTCGGTTGTAACGCTTCATATCAGCTTACCGACGCTTTTCGCAGATTAGCACGCCCTTCATCGCCTCTGACTGCCTAGGCATCCACCGTGTACGCTTAGTCGCTTAACCTCACAACCCGAAGGTGTCTTTCGACATCATCGTGCTGCGATTATTGAGAGACTCTACCTGCAGGTGACTCCTTGTCTCGGTAAATCTACGGAGAGACAAGTTTTAGCTGCAGTGTTTCAATTTTCAGCTTGTTCCAGATTGTTAAAGAGCAATATTTCACAACATACTGTCCACCTTGCGGCAGCAATATATTTTGAAATAGTTTTATATGGTGGAGCTAAGCGGGATCGAACCGCTGACCTCCTGCGTGCAAGGCAGGCGCTCTCCCAGCTGAGCTATAGCCCCATATAAAAAGCAAATACCTTATTGCTGCAACTCATGTCCAGACAAGGCGCAGACACGCACGTTTATTGTTATAAACGAATGTGACGGTAACGCACTACAGGGATGAGTTGGTGGGTCTGAGTGGACTTGAACCACCGACCTCACCCTTATCAGGGGTGCGCTCTAACCACCTGAGCTACMGACCCAACAAGGTACTAAAGCCCGACTAATCTCTCAGCCCGGCCTTATTTGCTCGTTACTTTCTATCAGACAATCTGTGTGGACACTGCGCAATGCGTATCATTAGGTAAGGAGGTGATCCAACCGCAGGTTCCCCTACGGTTACCTTGTTACGACTTCACCCCAGTCATGAATCACAAAGTGGTAAGCGCCCTCCCGAAGGTTAAGCTACCTACTTCTTTTGCAACCCACTCCCATGGTGTGACGGGCGGTGTGTACAAGGCCCGGGAACGTATTCACCGTAGCATTCTGATCTACGATTACTAGCGATTCCGACTTCATGGAGTCGAGTTGCAGACTCCAATCCGGACTACGACAGACTTTATGTGGTCCGCTTGCTCTCGCGAGTTCGCTTCACTTTGTATCTGCCATTGTAGCACGTGTGTAGCCCTACTCGTAAGGGCCATGATGACTTGACGTCATCCCCACCTTCCTCCGGTTTATCACCGGCAGTCTCCCTTGAGTTCCCACCATGACGTGCTGGCAACAAAGGATAAGGGTTGCGCTCGTTGCGGGACTTAACCCAACATTTCACAACACGAGCTGACGACAGCCATGCAGCACCTGTCTCACAGTTCCCGAAGGCACCGAAGCATCTCTGCTACGTTCTGTGGATGTCAAGAGTAGGTAAGGTTCTTCGCGTTGCATCGAATTAAACCACATGCTCCACCGCTTGTGCGGGCCCCCGTCAATTCATTTGAGTTTTAACCTTGCGGCCGTACTCCCCAGGCGGTCGACTTAACGCGTTAGCTCCGGAAGCCACGCCTCAAGGGCACAACCTCCAAGTCGACATCGTTTACAGCGTGGACTACCAGGGTATCTAATCCTGTTTGCTCCCCACGCTTTCGCACCTGAGCGTCRGTCTTTGTCCAGGGGGCCGCCTTCGCCACCGGTATTCCTCCAGATCTCTACGCATTTCACCGCTACACCTGGAATTCTACCCCCCTCTACAAGACTCTAGCTTGCCAGTTTCAAATGCAGTTCCCAAGTTAAGCTCGGGGATTTCACATCTGACTTAACAAACCGCCTGCGTGCGCTTTACGCCCAGTAATTCCGATTAACGCTTGCACCCTCCGTATTACCGCGGCTGCTGGCACGGAGTTAGCCGGTGCTTCTTCTGCGAGTAACGTCAATCACTTCACGTATTAGGTGAAATGCCTTCCTCCTCGCTGAAAGTGCTTTACAACCCGAAGGCCTTCTTCACACACGCGGCATGGCTGCATCAGGCTTGCGCCCATTGTGCAATATTCCCCACTGCTGCCTCCCGTAGGAGTCTGGACCGTGTCTCAGTTCCAGTGTGGCTGGTCATCCTCTCAGACCAGCTAGGGATCGTCGCCTAGGTGAGCCATTACCCCACCTACTAGCTAATCCCATCTGGGCACATCCGATGGCGTGAGGCCCTAAGGTCCCCCACTTTGCTCTTGCGAGGTTATGCGGTATTAGCTACCGTTTCCAGTAGTTATCCCCCTCCATCAGGCAGTTTCCCAGACATTACTCACCCGTCCGCCGCTCGCCGGCAAAGTAGCAAGCTACTTCCCGCTGCCGCTCGACTTGCATGTGTTAGGCCTGCCGCCAGCGTTCAATCTGAGCCATGATCAAACTCTTCAATTTAAGATTTGTTTGATTTGCTACCGAAGTAGCGATGCTCAAAGATTACTTTCTGCAAATATGCATTCGAACCGAAGTTCAAATGTTTACTGCTTTGGTCACTCTTCAAGACTTGATATTTCTTCTGCCTGCCGAAACAGGCTTTGATATCGTCTTGCGAGTGCCCACACAGATTGTCTGATAAATTGTTAAAGAGCGTTCGTTACCCGTTCGCTTGCGGCGAATCTTACGGTAACGCGGGAGGCAGATAATACGCTTTCCCGCTGAAGTGTCAAGCTTTTCTTTTCAACTTTCGTTTTAAGAACCGGCGTTTCCGCCTGCTTAACACTTCCTGACCCGGCGAAGTTTGTTTCGTTGTTCCCGGTCAGTGGAGGCGCATTATAGGGAGTTCCTGACAGGCTGCAACCCCTAATTTCAAATAATTTTCCAACCGGCTATAAATACATCAAAAATGGCATTTCTGGGTAAAAAGAAAGCAAAAAGGGGCGATAAATCGCCCCTTTCCATTTCACTATGACTGTTTGGCCACGATATGCCCGTCTTCAACATCTAATATCACAGGGATACCCGGTAATAACTTGCCGGAAAGTATCTGCTGCGCCAGCGGGTTTTCAATTTCCTGCTGGATGGCACGTTTCAACGGCCGCGCCCCGTATACAGGATCGAACCCAGCTTCACCCAAGAACTCCAAGGCAGGTTCGGTAATAGTAACTTCGTAGCCACGTTCTTCCAGACGTTTGTACAAACGCTCCAATTGAATCTTGGCAATCGAAGCCAATTGCCCCCGCCCCAACGGATGGAAGACGACGACTTCATCTATACGGTTAATGAATTCAGGACGGAAGTGATGGCTGACCACTTCCATAACCATGTTTTTCATTTCCGTATAGCTTCTTTCACCGAAGCGTTCCTGAATTAAATCAGACCCCAGGTTAGACGTCATGATGACGACGGTATTACGGAAGTCTACCGTTCTACCTTGGCCATCGGTCAGGCGGCCATCATCCAATACCTGCAATAGGATGTTGAACACATCTGGATGCGCTTTCTCGACTTCATCCAGCAGAATCACTGAATAAGGACGACGACGTACCGCTTCGGTGAGATACCCCCCCTCTTCATAACCGACGTAGCCCGGAGGCGCACCAACCAAACGAGATACGGAATGTTTCTCCATAAACTCGGACATATCGATACGAACCATAGCGTCGTCGCTGTCGAACAGGAAAGTCGCCAGAGCTTTACACAATTCGGTTTTACCTACCCCGGTTGGGCCGAGGAATAGGAATGAACCGATCGGACGGTTAGGATCTGACAAACCGGCACGGCTACGACGAATTGCGTTAGAAACGGCTTCAACCGCTTCGTTCTGGCCAATAACCCGCTGATGCAGGTCTTGTTCCATACGCAGCAGCTTGTCGCGCTCGCTTTCCAGCATCCGCGCCACCGGAATCCCGGTCCAGCGCGCCAGCACGTCGGCAATTTCCGTTTCAGTTACGCGGTTACGCAGCAACTTCATGGTCTTGCCTTCGGCCTGAGTAGCGGCAGCCAGCTGTTTCTCCAGTTCTGGAATTTTACCGTATTGCAATTCGGACATCTTACCAAGATCGCCAACGCGACGAGCCTGCTCCAGACTAATTTTGGCCTGCTCCAGTTCGGTTTTAATATTCTGAGTACCGGTTAAAGAGGCTTTTTCGGCTTTCCACTCTTCTTCCAACTCTGAATATTCGCGTTCTTTTTGCTCTAATTCAGCATTGAGCATTTCCAAACGTTTCTTACTGGCGTCGTCAGACTCTTTATTCAGCGCCTGCTGTTCCAGTTTCAACTGGATAATCCGACGTTCCAGACGATCCAGAGATTCCGGTTTGGAGTCCATCTGCATACGCAGGCTAGAACCGGCCTCATCGATAAGGTCGATGGCTTTATCTGGCAACTGACGGTCGGCAATATAACGGTGCGATAAGGTCGCAGCCGCCACAATCGCCGGGTCAGTAATTTGCACATGATGGTGCAATTCATAACGCTCTTTCAGCCCACGCAAGATGGCAATGGTGTCTTCTACCGTCGGTTCTGCTACAAATACTTTCTGGAATCGACGCTCTAACGCCGCATCCTTTTCTATATACTGACGATATTCATCCAGCGTAGTAGCACCTACGCAGTGCAATTCACCACGAGCCAACGCAGGTTTCAGCATGTTGCCTGCATCCATTGCACCGTCGCCTTTACCTGCGCCGACCATGGTGTGCAACTCGTCAATAAACAGAATGACGCTACCTTCCTGCTTGGCCAGGTCGTTCAATACGCCTTTTAGCCGTTCTTCAAACTCACCGCGATACTTAGCACCGGCAATCAACGCGCCCATATCTAATGAAAGCACGCGTTTGTGTTTCAAACCTTCCGGCACTTCACCGTTGACAATTCGCTGAGCCAAACCTTCCACAATGGCGGTTTTACCCACCCCTGGCTCACCAATCAGTACCGGGTTGTTCTTGGTACGACGCTGTAATACCTGAATGGTGCGACGAATTTCTTCATCACGGCCAATAACCGGATCGAGTTTGCCGGACTCCGCGCGCTCGGTCAGGTCAATGGTGTATTTTTTCAATGCCTGGCGCTGATCTTCCGCACCGGCGTCATCAACGGTTTCTCCACCACGCATTTGTTCGATTGCCTTGCTGATTTTATCGGTTGTTGCACCTGCGGCTTTCAATAGATCGGTCAACGAACCGCGATCTTCGAGCACCGCCAGAACAAATAATTCTGAAGAAATAAATTTATCTGCGCGCTTTTGCGCCAGTTTGTCGCAAAGATTGAGTACCCGCACTAATTCGTGGGATGGCTGAACATCGCCGCCGGTACCTTCAACCTGCGGCAAGCGTCCCAAAGCCTGATCGATTTCCGTGCGCAAACGCGCAACATCGATACCGGCAGAGGTTAACAATGGGCGAACCGTGCCCCCATCCTGAGTGAGCAAAGCGCTCATCAAATGTAACGGTTCAATAAACTGGTTGTCGCGCCCAAGGGCTAAAGACTGGGCATCGGCGAGGGCAAGCTGGAATTTACTGGTAAGACGATCCAGACGCATAACACCTCCAATACTGGTCAAAATTGCTACTGGAGATTAGATGAGGTCATCCCTCAGCTTTTCAAGGTTATTTTAGCCAATATATTTGAGTTTTGTGGTATGCGTCATTGGATCGTCCTAATTCAATAGGTTAGATCAACCAGATTAAACTTGCCAAGCGGCCGGTGATTCCTTCGCGTCGATAAGAGAAAAATTGTTGCTCATCACTCACTGTACAAAGGTCGCCACCGTACACTTCGTGGATACCCGCTGACGCCAGCCGCTGGCGGGCTAGCAGGTAAATATCTGCCAGATATTTGTCACCAAACGGAGTAAACGCCAGCGCAGCTTGGGGGTCTGCGCTAACGAATGCCTGTTTTACTTCTGCTCCCACTTCAAATTGCCGAGGCCCAATCGCCGGGCCTAACCAGGCAATAATAGAAGAAGGTTTTGCGCTGAATTCTGCCAAAGTCTGTTCAAGAACGCCGGCACATAAGCCACGCCAGCCGGCATGAGCCGCCGCAACTTCGTCTCCCGTCAGCGAACAGAACAAGACCGGCAGACAGTCGGCAGTCATCACCGCGCAAACCTGCCCAGGCACGTTGCTGTATACCGCATCGGCCTGGATATCCGCGATGGGCTCGCCGTTCAGGCGTAAAACTCGCGTGCCATGCACCTGTTCCAGCCATTGCGGAGCCTGTGGCAGCGCCGCCAGCGTAATTAATTGCTGGCGATTCTGCTCCACATCCGCCGGGTTATCGCCTACGTGCGCCCCTAAATTCAGAGAATCATAAGGCGGCACGCTAACACCACCGCTGCGGGTGGTGCTGCACGACTTAACGCTGGCTGGCTGTGGCCATTGCGGCAGAATCAGCGGCTTCATTACCAATCCATCTGATCTTTAAATTCTAAAGTATCGGCTTTCAAAGCGGTGATCAGCTCAATCATGTCTTCCGGCAGAGCGGCATGCCATTCCATCTGAACGCCACTGATTGGATGATACAAACGCAGCATGGTGGCATGCAGTGCCTGACGATCGAAACCACGCAGCACGGCAATGAAATTATCCGATGCGCCTCTTGGCGGACGCGGACGGCCACCGTAAAGCTGATCGCCCACCAGCGGATGGTTAATATGCGACATATGCACGCGGATCTGGTGAGTACGGCCCGTTTCCAGACGCAGACGCAAGCGAGTATGCGCGCGGAAATGTTCCATAATGCGGTAATGAGTCACCGCAGGTTTACCCATAGGGTGAACCGCCATGTGAGTGCGTTTGGTCGAGTGACGAGAAATCGGCTCATCAACCAGACCGCCCGCCGTCATTTTACCAATGGCAACGGCTTCGTATTCACGAGTGATTTCGCGCGCCTGAAGCGCTTCAACCAAACGAGTCTGAGCCGGGACGGTTTTCGCCACGACCATCAAACCTGTGGTGTCTTTATCCAGACGATGAACGATGCCAGCGCGGGGAACATCCACGATTTCAGGGTAATAATGCAATAACGCATTTAATACCGTGCCATCAGGATTACCTGCACCGGGGTGTACCACCAAGCCGCGCGGTTTGTTGATAACCAGAATATCGCTATCTTCGTACACGATATCCAATGGGATTTCCTGCGGCTCCCAGCGGGCTTCTTCTTCTATTTGAGCGTCAATCGCGACGATCTCGCCACCCAACACTTTTTCTTTTGGCTTATTAATTGTCTTACCATCGACCGAGACCCTATTATCCAAAATCCACTCTTTTATGCGAGATCGTGAATAATCAGGGAACAATTCGGCCAAAGCCTGATCTAAACGTTGACCGAGTTGAGATTCGGCCACCGTTGCGCTGAGTTGTACTTGTTGTGCCATATGCAGCTTCTTCGTTAACGTTGGGTTTTGACGGCGATGCCGTTTAATATAATGTGCTATTGTATCTAGATCTTTGTCGGGAGCTTAACGGACAGTCTCCCGGAATAACACTTCGAGGATAATCAAAACGTCATGACGCGTATGAAATATCTGGTGGCTGCCGCCACGTTGAGCCTGGTGCTGACCGGTTGCTCCAGTAACAAGGACGTGGTTCCCGACAACCCGCCTTCTGAGCTCTATGCTACCGCGCAGCAAAAACTGCAGGACGGTAACTTTAAGGGAGCTATTACGCAACTAGAAGCGTTAGATAATCGCTATCCTTTCGGGCCTTACTCCCAGCAAGTGCAGTTGGATTTGATTTATGCTTATTATAAATCTGCCGATTTGCCGCTGGCTCAGGCCTCGATCGATCGCTTTATGCGCCTCAATCCCACACATCCTAACATTGATTACGTATTATATATGCGTGGTCTGACTGACATGGCTCTGGATGACAGTGCATTACAAGGCTTCTTCGGGATTGACCGTTCAGACCGCGACCCTCAGCATGCAAGAGCTGCTTTCCGCGATTTTAACCAGTTAATTCAAAGCTATCCGAACAGTCAGTATGCTACGGATGCCCAAAAACGCCTGGTGTTCTTGAAAGATCGACTGGCCAAGCATGAACTGGCCGTTGCTAAATACTACACTAAGCGCGGTGCTTACGTTGCGGTAATTAACCGTGTTGAGCAAATGATGCGCAATTACCCAGACACCAAAGCGACTCGCGATGCACTGCCGTTAATGGAAAATGCCTACAAGCAAATTCAGTTGAATGCGCAGGCAGATAAAGTCAGTAAAGTGATTGCAGCCAACCCTGCATAGTGGGATGGCTACACTGGCGTGAGCCAATGAGACAAAACAACGGTAGCTTCGGCTGCCGTTTTTGTTTCTGTTAGTCGCAAAATTGAACGCCCTCCTTTCCTTAATCTGTAAAACGTACTTTCTCCCGGTTCCCAATATAGGGAAACCTGCGCGGTAATTTGAGTCACGGGTAGCATACAAAACCCGACCCGCTCTGGATCTGAAAGGTTAAGGGGGGACTAAGCCATTGAGGGAGAGGGGTAAAAGCAGAATTTCGGCTCCAATATCGCTGGCCGATCTTATCGATATTGCGACATTTTTTCCGATGATTCAAGCTCTTAAATCACTTTCCTAATACTGGCTCACAGTTCAGGTCGCCTTTGCAAAAAGTGACAAGAAAATGTGATTTAGATCATTCTATTTACCGAAAAGAGAGGTATGCTGAAGTTATCCAAGACGGAGAAGACAACGAGGTAAGCCATATGACCGCAGTCAATATTACTAGCAAACAAATGGATATCACCCCTGCAATTCGTAAGCATGTTGAAGACCGTCTAACCAAACTGGATAAGTGGCAAGCTCAGCTAATAAATCCGCATATCGTGCTGTCTAAAGACCCTGAAGGATTTGTTGTTGATGCGACCATAGGTACGCCAAACGGCCCTCTGGTAGCCAGTGCCAAGCACGATGATATGTATGCCGCAATCAACGAGCTGATCGCGAAATTAGAACGACAACTAAACAAAGTTCAGCACAAAGGTGAGGCAAAACGTACCGCCGCTAGTATCAAAAATGTCAATCTGATAGAGGAGCCTGAGCAAGAAGAGTAACGGGTTAACCATCTTATTGAGGATCTAACGCGCCTTCGGGCGCGTTTTTTATTGACGCCATAACTGGCGGCAGTTAAGTTAACTCCATTCGCGACTATTAGGCCATCAACCATCACATGAGCTACAAACCGTTTTTCTTCGCATTCTTTTTTACCTTCCCCTGATTGGGAGGCGTTTCGTCGTGTGATAAAGAATGCGAAGACGAACAAACAAGCCTCCCAACCGGGAGGCTTTTTTTATGCATAAATCATTTGGCAAAAATAATAAGGCTGACCCTATGACAGACAATCCGTTACTGGTGCTACGAGAACGTATCAGCGCTTTAGACTTAAAGCTGTTGGCGTTACTGGCAGAACGCCGCGAGTTGGCAATCGAAGTGGCTCGAGCCAAGCAACACAGCCATCGTCCGATCCGTGATAAAGAACGTGAGAAGGATTTACTGCAGGCTTTGATTACTGCTGCTAAACCTTACGATCTCGACGGATTTTATATCACCCGTCTGTTCCAGCTGATTATTGAAGACTCAGTATTGACCCAACAGACATTGCTGCAACACCAGTTGAACCAAACTACCGCTCATTCAGCGCGCATCGCATTTCTTGGCCCAAAAGGTTCTTACTCTCATTTGGCCGCACGTCAATACGCCGCCCGTCATTTTGATAACCTGATCGAATGCGGCTGCCTGAAATTCCAGGATATCTTTACTCAAGTAGAAACCGGTCAGGCGGATTACGCGATTTTACCGATCGAAAACACCAGTTCAGGCTCTATCAATGATGTTTACGATCTGCTGCAACATACTAGCCTGTCGATAGTCGGAGAATTAACCAACCCGATCGAGCACTGCATTCTGACGGCTGCGGAGACCGATTTAAGTCAGATTGAAACGGTTTACAGCCACCCGCAGCCTTTCCAACAATGTAGTCAGTTCATTAACCGTTTCCCGCACTGGAAAATCGAATATTGCGAAAGCACCGCCGCCGCAATGGAAAAAGTCGCACAGCTAAATTCCCCAAAAGCCGCCGCATTGGGCAGCGAAGCCGGTGGCGCGCTCTATGGTTTGCAGGTACTGGAATACTATTTGGCAAATCAGCAGCAAAACATCACTCGTTTCATCGTGCTGGCGCGTAAAGCTATTGATGTTTCTGAGCAGATTCCAGCTAAAACTACGCTGATTATGGCTACTGGCCAACAATCAGGGGCGTTAGTAGAAGCTCTTCTGGTCTTGAAAGAACACGGCATCATTATGACCAAGCTAGAATCTCGGCCAATCAACGGGAATCCGTGGGAAGAAATGTTTTATATTGATGTGCAGGCTAACCTGCGTTCCGAAGCGATGCAAAAGGCGCTCAGCGATTTGACGCTGCTAACCCGTTCACTAAAAGTGTTGGGCTGCTATCCGAGTGAAAACGTGGTGCCGGTTAACCCAAGTTAATCGCCGATCGCTACCTATTTTTGCTCATAAAAAAAGTCATCCCGATCGTCTGGGATGACTTTTTTACTGGCTAACAGCATAAATATTAATGATTACTGCCGATTGTCATTTGCTTGGCGCAGCAAAGAGCGACTTTCCAGCAGGAAGCGTTCAGCATAATCACCGAACCAATGTTCCACCTTCTGGAAGCTGGAAACAAACCCCTGCTTGTCACTCTGTTCTAATAGCTTAATCGCATCACCAAACCGCTGGTAGTAACGTTTAATCAGCGCCAGGTTATCTTCCGACGACATAATAATATCTGCGTACAACTGCGGATCCTGAGCAAACAGTCGCCCGACCATCGCCAGCTCCAACCGGTAAATCGGCGAGGACAGAGCCAAAAGCTGTTCAAGCTGAACATTTTCTTCCGCCAAATGCAGACCATAGGCAAAAGTGGCAAAGTGGCGTAGCGCCTGGATAAAGGCCATATTCTGGTCATGTTCAACCGCGCTGATACGATGCAGCCGCGCGCCCCATACCTGCAACTGTTCCAATAACCATTGGTAAGCTTCAGGCTGACGACCATCACAATACACCACGACCTGCTTCGCCAGACTCCCCACATCCGGACCAAACATCGGATGCAGACCAACAACCGGCCCTTCATGCGCTGCCAGCATCGATTGCAGTGGACGATTCTTCACCGATGCCAAATCCAGCAAAATGCAGTCTGTCGGTAGCTTAGGTAAGCTAGCAATCACTTCTTCTGTTGCATGGATAGGTACGCTGACGATCACCATTCCTGCATCGGCCAGAATCGATTCCGCCTGCGGCCAGTCTTCCTGCTCCAGCGTTTTTACCTGATAGCCCGAAAGCAATAACATCCGACCGAATAACTGCCCCATCTGCCCTTTACCACCGATAATCACGACGGGGCGCAGCTGTGGGTTCAGGGTTTTAAAGCCTTTGTCATTCTCGCTGGCATATGACTCACGCATCACCCGGCGTAAAACATCTTCAATCAAATCGGGGGGAACGCCCAGCGCCTCGGCCTCTTTGCGGCGTGACGCCAGCATGGCAGACTCACGATCCGGCACATAAATCGGCAAACCAAAGCGGCTTTTGACTTCGCCCACCTCAGCCACCAGACTCAGGCGTTTCGCCAGCAAGTCCAGCAACGCTTTATCCACTTCATCAATTTGATCGCGCAATGCGGTCAATTCAGCCACCATAACGACTATTCCTCTACAGTCCGCGCCGCCAGCGCCGGGCTTAATTCTTTATGCATCGAACGTAACAGAGTTTCCGTTGTTTCCCAGTTAATGCAGGCATCGGTCACGGAAACACCGTAATGCATCGTTTCCCGCGGTTGCTCAGATGACTGGTTCCCCTCATGCAGATGACTTTCCAGCATCACACCGATAATCGAACGATTACCTGCTTTGATCTGCTCAACAACCGATTCAGCTACTGCGGTCTGGCGACGGAAATCTTTATTCGAATTACCATGGCTGCAATCTATCATCAAGGATGGAGTGAGTCCCGCGTCCTGCATCTGTTTTTCACACTGCGCCACATCTTGCGCACTGTAGTTAGGCGTTTTACCGCCGCGCAGAATCACATGACCGTCCGGGTTGCCCTGAGTTTGCAACAAGCACACCTGCCCAGACTGATTAATGCCAACAAAACGATGTGGCATAGATGCGGCGCGCATCGCATTAATCGCCGTACCTAAGCTGCCGTCAGTTCCGTTTTTAAAACCTACAGGCATAGATAGGCCAGATGCCATTTCACGGTGAGTCTGGGATTCCGTGGTACGGGCACCAATGGCCGACCAACTGAACAGATCGCCGAGGTATTGCGGGCTATTTGGGTCAAGTGCTTCGGTCGCCAATGGCAATCCCATACCCACTAAATCCAGCAACAGGCGTCGAGCAATATGCAGGCCTGCTTCCATATCAAAAGAACCATCCATGTACGGATCGTTGATCAAACCTTTCCAACCTACGGTAGTTCTTGGTTTTTCAAAATAAACGCGCATAACGATGTACAGGCTATCGCTCAATTCAGCAGAGAGGAGTTTCAGACGACGAGCATAATCCAACGCAGCATCCACATCGTGAATGGAACAAGGACCGCAAACCACTAACAAACGCGGGTCGCGCCCCTGAACGATATCAGCAATGGTTTTGCGCGACGAAGCAATTGCATATTGATCATTTTCACTCAACGGGAACCGATTCTTCAGTTCTTCCGGCGTAATCAGTATTTGTTCAGCACTGATATGAACGTTATTGAGCGCATCTTTTTGCATGATCATATTTCCTACCTACCTCTGTTAAGCGAGTATCGTTTCATGTGCGGTGTCGTTTCTGAGTTCCACAATATCACGCCGTGTAAACTTTTCAATCCATATCTGTAAATAAATAATTACCGCAAACTTTACACCCACAATCTGGCTAACTTTTGCGGGATGTCGCAGTTTGTACAGATGGTTCTCCAAGCAGCAAATCACCATGATAAAATGAGAAAAATTTGTGGAGGAAGTATGCTGAGAGCGATCATCGTTGATGATGAACAACCTGCGCGCGAAGATTTACGCGAACGATTAAGTGAAGAGCAAGACATTGAGGTTATCGCTGAATGCAGTAACGCTATAGAAGCTATCCCCGCGATTCAGCGGCTCCAGCCGGATGTCGTATTTCTCGATATTCAAATGCCTCGCATCAACGGACTGGAGCTAGCGAGCATGCTGAACCCAGAGAGCATGCCCCACATTGTGTTTGTCACTGCCTTTGACGAGTATGCTGTCCGCGCCTTCGAAGAACATGCTTTCGACTATCTGCTAAAACCCCTCGACCAGCAACGATTGGCCAAGACACTTATTCGCCTGCGTCGAGGCCTAACTGTAAATAATAATTTACACAAAATCACCGAACCGATGCTGCGTCACATTCCCTGCTCCGGGCATAATCGTATCTTTCTTTTGAAAATAGAAGAGGTCGAATATCTCAGTTCAGAGCTTAGCGGTGTGCACGTTGTGGGCATGGTGCAATCAGGTTATACCCAGCTCTCGTTGAAAACGCTGGAAGAAAAAACGCCTTTTATTCGCTGTCACCGTCAATATATGGTGAACACGGAACAGCTAGGCGAAATACAGCTTATGGATAACGGTTCAGCAGAAGTTGTCACTCGCACCGGAAAGCACATCCCGGTTAGCCGACGTTATCTAAAACCACTTAAAGAGAAGTTAGGCATAGCCTGATATCATTATCTAAAACAGCTATCGCAAATCGGTTGCAGAAGAACTTCACCATGAAATATAAGCAGATGATGATCGGTGCGCTGTTACTTAGCGGCTGTAGCCATTCTCTTGACCCTAATGATGAAGTCAAAGACCCGACGAGCTGGTATGAGATCGGATTCAGTGATGCTCAGGGCGGGTTGATTGTCAGAGATAATGAGACTCTAGCCGAATGGTATGGCAATCCACACATTAATCGCGACTATTACCTATCAGGTTATCATGCTGGGCAACAGGATCTTTGCCAGCCTGCCCGCTTGAAAATTCACTTTGAACGGGGCGATAATTTCCCTGCCAGCTGTGATTCAGTTAAAGATGCCGAAATACTTCAGCAAATCTGGATTAATTAAATAGCTAATTAAAACCCAGCCCAACAATATATCGAACAATATTAAAACAATCGTTTTACATGAATAACCATCAGGGATAACCAATATTATTCCTTTCTTTTTTCTCGACTAAAAATTATAAAAAACAGATCTTCCTCTCGGTTTTAATTCATTCAATAAATAAGACGCGCTCTCTTGATATTAGCCAAGTTTTTGCTTTAGCGATCTGTGCTTTGATGGTTATAGCAAAGAAAAATATGACATTTTAAAAACAGGATTGGCTAACAAGCTTTTTTCATACAGAAAAATACAAGGGATCGTTATGATAACACTGCAATTTGCAATTATTATTCTGTGCCTATTAATCGGCACTCGCTTTGGGGGCATGGGGCTAGGCCTTATTAGTGGCATCGGCTTATTTATTTTAACCTTTATATTTGGCCTTGAACCGGGTAAACCACCGGTTGATGTCATGCTGACGATATTAGCGGTTATTGGCTGTGCTTCAGTATTACAAACCGCTGGCGGATTAAATATCATGATGCAGTTTGCCGAACGCTTATTACGTCGGCATCCGCAACATATAACGCTATTAGCTCCGTTCACAACCTGGTCATTAACCTTTTTATGCGGCACCGGACATGTGGTTTATACCATGTTCCCGATTATTTCAGATATCGCCCTCAAGAAAGGAATCCGTCCCGAGCGCCCAATGGCCGTCGCTTCCGTTGCTTCGCAAATGGCCATTACCGCATCGCCGGTATCAGTGGCCGTAGTTTCTCTGGTTTCTATTATTGGCGCGGCTCACGGCATCGGGCATGCTTATAGCATACTGGAAATTTTGGCGATTTCTGTTCCCGCTTCGTTAGTGGGCGTGTTAGCCGCAGCGCTGTGGAGCCTACGCCGCGGTAAAGATTTGGATAAAGACCCTGATTTTCAGGCTCGAATAAAAGATCCGGAGCAACGTGCCTTCATATATGGCAGCACTGATACGCTGCTGAATCAGGTTTTCCCGAAACAGGCTTACTGGTCAACCTGGATATTCTTTAGTGCCATCGCCATCGTCGTATTACTCGGCGCATTTGGCGATTTACGTCCGGCTTATGAAGTTAAAGGCGTACTTAAACCGCTCTCTATGAATCTGGTTATTCAGATGATGATGTTAATTGCCGGTGCAGTGATTCTGATGGGCTGTAAAGTTAAACCGAGCGATATTTCAAACGGTGCGGTATTCAAAGCGGGCATGGTAGCGATTTTCTCGGTATTCGGCGTCGCCTGGATGAGTGATACTTTTTTCCAGGCACATATGGGGGAATTAAAACTGGTACTGGAAGACGTGGTAAAAAGCCAGCCGTGGACCTATGCCATTGTACTGTTTTTGGTTTCTAAGCTGGTAAACAGTCAGGCGGCGGCATTGGCAGCTATTGCTCCTATGGGGTTGCAATTAGGTGTCGATCCTAAAATGCTGATCGCCTTCTTCCCTGCGGCCTACGGTTACTTTGTATTACCGACTTATCCCAGCGATCTGGCTTGCATCGGTTTTGACCGCTCCGGTACGACAAAAATTGGCCGCTTTATCATTAACCATAGTTTTATCATCCCCGGTTTAATCGGCGTGGTGTGCTCCTGTATGACTGGTTATCTGCTGGTAAATACCTTTATGTAATAAAATCCGTTTAAAAATCATCAAGGGGTAAGAAATTGCCCCTCCACCCATAAAAATTAACTTAAGTCAGGAAACTCAATTAACACTGAGGGATAAAGCCAAAAAATTAAATTTATTACCCTATCCCCTGATATTTTATCCAATTCTCACAGACAAAATATGGTTTATTGCCGACTTTTCTGCCCTGCGTCCTGTCATAAAAAATAATTGCTAATAATAATCTCATATGTGAAATGCGTTTATTATAATTTATTTGAAGATTGGCAATATCTTATGAATAACTTTGATCGCAAGTTGATACAATGCCGGCCGCATTATCAATCTTATTCTTTTTTACCATGGAAGCATTATGTTCTCTTTGCGTCATACCAGGGCGTTACCTTTTTATTTCAGTACGTTAGCAGTGTCTATGTTCAGCGCATCAGCTTTTGCCGATGCCACCGTTTTTACCGCACTTGATGATCCTGCTACTGCTAAACACAGTTTTGTCGGTAATGTCGAAGCGGGTTATAACGCTCAATCGGGGAATACTAATAACTCAACCCTGACAGCCAACTCCACGTTGACCTGGTTCCAACCCAATACGGCTTATAGCCTTTGGGGCTCCGCAAGAAACACCAGCTCCAATGAGGTAAGATCTTCAGAGCGCTATCAGTTAGGTGGACGTACTCGCTATAATCTAACCGACCGCAACTATCTGTTCGGTCAAGCCAGCTGGTTGAACGATCGTTATAACGGCTACGATTCTCGCTCCGTACTCACAACCGGTTATGGTCGGCAGATTCTTACCGGCGCTTTACATAATCTGCGCGTGGAATTCGGTCCAGGTGTTCGCCATGACGAATTCTATCGCGGTGGCCGCGCAACTAAAGCCTTGGCCTATGCTGGCACCAACTATACCTATCAGTTGACCGATAACACCGTGTTTAGCGAAGGCGTTTCAGCTTTAGCCAACGAAGAGACTACGCTGAACTCTGAAACTGCGTTAAACGTAGCAATCAATAAGAGTTTTGCTCTGCGTCTGGCTTACGTTGTTACCTACAACACCAAGCCTCCGGCCAGCGCCCCCAAAAATACCGACACGACAACCTCAGTCACGCTGGTTTACGGTCTGTAATCATCTGAATATTCTTAGCGTGGCGCAGTCACGCTAAGATTTTCCTCACTGACGCTCTCCTTCCTATAACTAACTCATCCATTTATCCCAACGGTTCGCGGCTCGGTCCCTGAAAATGAATAGCGTTGATGTGGCAACTGCGCGGCTGAGTCACGACAAATTTAACGGTTTGCCAAATAGATTGGCCGGTTAACAAGCGTTGGTTTGTCTGATTATGATGAGAAATATCTTCGTCAAAACCAAGGGTTTCAAAATCTGGGGGATACAGCGCGGTCAAACGGATATTTTCAGCAGCTAAGCTCTGGGAAATAGTATGGCAAAAGCCGCTAAAACCCTGCTTAGCGGCGAAAAATGCGGGATGGGCGTTAGATTGAGTGAAATTCGGCACGCCGCAGACAGAAACCATCGCGATAATATCGCTGCCCTGCTCTCTATTCATCCTCGGTAGTAGCGCTTTGGTCAGTAAAATAGAGCCCGTTAAACCGGCATTAATGGTGCTAATAATATCCTCATCGCCACCGCCTGTTTGTAAATCCCCTTCCAGCCATTGAGCCGCGCTTAGCAAGAGGATATCTATCGGCTTTTCATGTTTTAGTAACCCGTGAGAAAACTGCCGGACTGAATTCATATCGGAAATATCGCACTCATAGGCCTCGGCAATACCACCTTCGGCGCGAATAATATCCACGGTTGCCTGCGCCTGCGCGATAACCCGACTGCATAAAACGACTTCAGCACCTTCCCGCGCTAACCATACTGAAACAGCCTGACCAAAATCGCGCCCACCACCGGTCACCACAGCTCTTTTTCCTTGCAGCATTTTCTTCCTCTTATTGGCTTTAGCATTCAATTGAATGAGATGCAGCCTAGCCAGAGCTAGCTTTATTATCAAAGTTTTTACTTGGTTTATTCGAGGCGGTGCGCAAAAAATATCAATAAAATAACTGAGGTAGACGGAATGGCAGTTTATATCAATAAGAAAAGTAAACGGGAGCTTTGAGAGACTTTACAGATAAAAAAAGGGGTCAGCCAATGGCCAACCCCTTGATAACTATTAACTATTGGATGAAGCCTGAGCTGTATCTTAGTTAATACGGTTAAGACGCTCTTTGATACGAGCAGACTTACCAGTACGCTCACGCAGGTAGTACAGTTTCGCTTGACGAACGGCACCACGGCGCTTAACAGTAATGCTGTCGATTACTGGGGAGTGAGTTTGGAATACACGCTCAACACCTTCGCCGTTGGAAATTTTACGAACAGTGAATGCAGAGTGCAGACCGCGGTTACGGATTGCGATAACCACGCCCTCGAATGCCTGCAGACGTTTTTTAGCACCTTCAACGACCCATACCTTAACTTCCACGGAATCACCCGGACGGAATGCAGGTACGTCTTGCTTCATCTGCTCTTGTTCGATTTGCTTGATAATATTGCTCATAATAAGTCTCTTACCCTAGGTAAACTGATATATCAGGATCGTTTGCACGCGGCGAAACGTTCCTTTCATAGTTCTGTCGCTCAGGCCTCTTGCTCCTTTCGGAACTCAGCCAGCAACACCATTTGCTCGTCAGTCAGAGCTAGGCTTTCTAGAAGTTCAGGTCTTCTAAGCCAGGTACGGCCCAGCGACTGCTTTAAGCGCCAGCGACGAATCTCAGCGTGGTTGCCCGACAGTAATACTGGCGGAACTTCCATGCCTTCCAACACCTCCGGACGGGTATAGTGCGGGCAATCCAGCAATCCATCAGCGAAGGAATCTTCCTCAGCCGAGGCCTGATGACCCAGTACGCCCGGTATAAAGCGGGATACAGAATCAATCAGCGTCATTGCCGGCAGCTCACCGCCGCTGAGAACGTAATCCCCAATTGACCATTCTTCATCAATTTCGGTTTTGATTACGCGCTCATCAATACCTTCGTACCGACCACACACCAAAATCATCTTCTGGTTGGTTGCCAGTTCGCAGACACCCTGTTGGTCCAGTTTGCGTCCTTGAGGTGACAGATAAATCACCTTTGCTCCCTCGCCTGCCGCCGCTTTTGCTGCATGAATGGCTTCCCTTAACGGTTGCACCATCATCAGCATTCCCGGGCCACCGCCGTATGGGCGGTCATCCACGGTACGATGCCGATCGTAGGTAAAGTCACGAGGACTCCAACACTGCACGCTCAGCAGGCCATTTTTTACTGCCCGGCCAGTTACCCCAAAATCGGTTATTGCGCGGAACATCTCAGGAAACAGGCTGATAACACCAATCCACATCGTTTTGTTCCACTCGCCGTTGCCGTTTAATTCAGAGGTCAAAAACCAGGATCCCAATCTACTTCAACACGTTGAGCAGTGAGATCGACATTCTTGATAACCTGCCCATGAAGAAACGGGACCAACCGCTCCTTCATACCGAATGCATCTTTCAGGTTTGCTTTGACTACCATGACATCGTTAGAACCGGTTTCCATCATATCGATGATTTTACCCAGTTCGTAACCGGTTGTGGTTACTACCTGACAGCCCATAAGGTCTTTCCAGTAGTAATCATCACCTTCTAGTTCTGGCAATTGTTTCGAATCCACCATAATTTCGCAATTAGTTAGCAGATTCGCAGCATCCCGATCGTCAACACCTTTGACTTTGATGATCAAATCTTGACTGTGGCGCTTCCAGTCTTCCAACTCGACGTGCTGCCACTTACCGGCCTGCTGGATAAACCACGGCTGATAGTCAAAAATGCTTTCGGCGTTCTCGGTGGATGAAAATACTCTGAGCCAACCGCGAATGCCGTAAGTTGAACCCATTTTGCCAAGAACAATCGGCTGCTCGGGAACCACTGGATTGAGTTGTTTGCTCATAATAACCACCACCGCGACAGATTAAGCTGCTTTCTTAGCGTCTTTGATCAGCGCAGAAACGCGATCAGAAACAGTTGCGCCCAGGCCGATCCAATGTTCGATACGATCCAGGTCCAAACGCAGTGCTTCAGCCTGACCAGATGCGATCGGGTTAAAGAAGCCTACACGTTCGATGAAACGACCGTCACGAGCATTACGGCTGTCGGTCACTACTACTTGATAGAACGGACGCTTTTTAGCGCCGCCACGAGCCAAACGAATTGTTACCATAACATCCTCTTTAGTTAATAAAACAACTGAACCCCATCGGGGAACGGGGTTCAGTTGCAATATAAAAAGCCCGAAAATTTTACTCATTTTGGCGCAAAAAGCAATCTAAAGCGTAGATTCCTGTCCGCTACTTTTATAATGAGGCCAATTTTCATCGTTTACCGCCGTTTCTGGCGGGAAATTGATAACCCTTTTCGCCTGAATGCTTATCAGGGCAAATGAGGGCATTAACGGCCAGGGAAACCCGGTGGCATCATACCTTTCATGCCACGCATCATTTTGGCCAGACCGCCGTTTTTCATTTTCTTCATCATGCGCTGCATTTCATCGAACTGTTTCAGCAGGCGGTTCACATCCTGAACCTGCATACCGGAACCCGCTGCGATACGGCGCTTGCGAGAACCTTTGATGATTTCCGGCTTGGCACGTTCTTTCAGCGTCATCGAGTTGATGATGGCTTCCATCCGCACCGTCACTTTGTCATCCATTTGCGATTTCACGTTGTCAGGCAACTGGCCTGCACCGGGCATCTTGCTCAACATGCTGGCCATGCCACCCATATTGCGCATTTGTTTTAACTGATCCAGAAAGTCGTTCAGGTCAAACCCGTCGCCTTTCTTCAGCTTGGTCGCTAATTTTTCCGCCTGTGCACGGTCAACTTTGCTTTCAATGTCTTCGATCAGGGAGAGAACGTCGCCCATCCCCAGAATACGTGAAGCAACGCGGTCCGGATGGAATGGCTCCAACGCTTCGGTTTTCTCACCCACACCGAGGAATTTAATCGGCTTACCGGTGATATGACGAATCGACAGCGCGGCACCGCCACGAGCATCGCCGTCTACCTTGGTCAACACCACGCCGGTCAACGGCAGCGCTTCGTTAAACGCTTTCGCCGTGTTGGCAGCATCCTGACCGGTCATGGCATCGACAACAAACAGCGTTTCTACCGGATTAATCGCGGCATGAATCTGTTTGATTTCGTCCATCATGGCTTCATCAACGTGCAAACGACCGGCAGTATCGACGATCAGCACATCAAAGAATTTCAGTTTCGCCTGCTGTAAAGCCCGATTAACGATATCAATCGGTTTTTCCTGCACGTCCGACGGGAAGAATTCAACGCCAACCTGCTGCGCCAGCGTTTCCAACTGTTTGATCGCCGCAGGGCGATAAACGTCGGCAGAAACCACCAGCACTTTTTTCTTCTGCTTTTCTCTCAGGAACTTACCCAGCTTAGCTACGCTGGTTGTTTTACCTGCCCCTTGCAGACCGGCCATCAAAACGACCGCCGGCGGTTGGGCTGCCAGATTGAGTTCGTTATTGATCTCGCCCATGGCGCCGATCAGCTCATTCTTAACAATTTTTACAAATTCTTGGCCCGGCGTAAGGCTTTTATTGACCTCATGGCCAACCGCACGCTCTTTAACCCGGTTGATAAAGTCACGAACCACCGGCAAGGCAACGTCGGCCTCAAGCAATGCCATGCGGACTTCACGCAGGGTTTCTTTAATATTTTCTTCTGTCAGCCGGCCACGGCCGCTGATATTGCGCAGTGTGCGCGATAATCGATCGGTTAAGTTCTCAAACATCGTCTCATGCTCAACGTGGAAACAGGCCGCCCGGGCGACACAATGGCGGGATTATAACACGAAGCGCGCGCGATCTCTGCCTTCACGTAGGAGAACGGTTGGAGCATGACGCTGCTAACGTTATACTGGTTATCCAATTCACTCAGCCGATGCCTATTAACCGCTATGCCCGTGTTCTCTATTTTGGCTCTAGTTGCCTATTTACTTAGTCTGGGACTGATTATTCCCAGTTTGGTGAGGAAGAGCAGCGCTTACCGACGGCTAGCCCTGGTTTCTGCCGTAGTAGCGCTGGTTTGCCATGGTATCGCATTGAAACATCAAATATTTGATGTTGGCGAGGGTCAAAACCTGACTTTGCTGAATATCGGCTCTATTGTCGGTTTGATGATCTGCTCAATCATGACATTCGTGGCCTCTCGTGGGCGCGGCTGGTTCCTGCTGCCAATCGTTTACAGCTTTGCCATGATCAATTTGGCTCTCGCCAGTCTGATGCCAGGCGAATTCATTACCCATCTGGAAGGCAGCCCGGCGTTATTTATCCATATTGGGCTGGCGCTATTGGGTTATGCCACGCTGATTATTGCCGCATTGTACGCCATGCAGCTAGCTTGGCTGGATTATCTACTGAAGAATAAAAAACTGACATTCACCGCCGATATGCCGCCACTGATGAGCATTGAGCGAAAAATGTTTCACATTACGCAAATTGGCGTAGTGCTGCTGACGCTAACGCTCTGCACCGGTTTGTTATATATGGATAATTTGTTCAGCAAAGAGAATGTCCATAAAGCCGTGCTGTCGATTATGGCGTGGTTTGTCTACATTATTCTATTGTGGGGTCATTATCACGAAGGGTGGCGCGGCCGCCGCGTGGTCTGGTTCAGCTTTGCCGGAGCATTCTTACTGACTCTAGCCTATTTCGGCAGCCGCCTGCTGCAAGAGATCATGATCGGCTAACGACACTCCCCCGCCCAACCTATGGCTCCTGTTACCCTGACTGGAGCCTTCATCTATCGCTATAAGGAATATTGCGTTGGACCAGGTCTCTACCAGTACACTTATCATCATTCTGATCATTATGGTCGTGGTATCGGCTTACTTCTCCGCCTCAGAAACCGGCATGATGACGCTAAACCGCTACCGCCTGCGCCATTTGGCCAAGCAAGGAAACCGTTCTGCCCGCCGCGTGGAAAAACTATTACGCCGCCCGGATCGTCTGATTAGCCTGGTTCTTATCGGCAATAATCTGGTTAACATTCTCGCATCGGCGCTGGCCACCATAGTTGGAATTCGACTGTACGGTAACGCAGGCGTGGCAGTTGCCACTGGCGTATTGACCTTTGTGGTGCTGATTTTTGCTGAAGTGATGCCGAAAACCATCGCTGCGCTCTATCCAGAGCGCGTCGCCTTCCCTAGCAGCATGCTATTGGCTCCTTTGCAGAAGATCATGCTGCCGCTGGTCTGGTTACTGAACAGCATTACCCGCCTGTTGATGCGCCTGTGCGGTATCAAAGGCAATGTGCACGTCAGTGATGCAGTGAGTAAAGACGAATTACGCAGTATCGTGAATGAATCACACTCACAAATTTCCCGTCGTAATCAGGACATGTTGATCTCGGTGCTGGATCTGGAAAAAGTCACAGTCAGCGACATTATGGTGCCGCGCAATGAAGTGGTTGGTATTGATATCAATGATGATTGGAAGTCCATTATGCGCCAGTTAACTCATTCCCCTCACGGTCGAATTGTGCTGTATCGCCAATCGCTGGATGACGCGATTGGGATGCTACGAGTGCGTGAAGCCTACCGGCTGATGACCGAGAAAAAAGAGTTCAACAAAGAAAACCTGCTGCGCGCGGCGGATGAAATCTACTTTATTCCAGAAGGCACACCGCTGAACGTTCAACTGGTCAAATTCCAGCGCAATAAAGAAAAAGTCGGCATGATTGTCGATGAATACGGCGATATTCAAGGACTGGTTACGGTAGAAGATATTCTGGAAGAGATTGTCGGAGATTTCACTACGTCAATGTCCCCTACGTTGGCGGAAGAAGTGAATCCACAAAGCGATGGCTCGGTAATTATCGACGGCACCGCCAATGTCCGGGAACTGAATAAGGCCTTTAACTGGTCGCTGCCGGTCGACGCCCGCACCATTAATGGCATGCTGCTTGAAACCCTAGAAGATATTCCTGAGATTAACGCTCAAGTGCGCATCGGCCATTACGAAATCGAAGTATTGGACGTACAGGACAATATGATTAAACAGGTCAGAGTTACCCCGATCGATCATCCGCATTCACCGCTTAATCCGCAGTAATAGCCGCAGATCGAGCAACTCGCGCGCGATAAATACGCGCCCAATAAAAAAGACGCTCTCGCGTCTTTTTTTGTTGTGCACAGAAAACCTCCAGCCAGGCTGGAGGTTCGGTAAAGCTTTCAGCTTTGAGCCAGTTATAAAAACCCCTTTGATTTGTTAAAACAGTTTGCGGTCTGGCAACTGCAAATGTTCAACAAGAAATCAAAAGGGGGTCCCTATGAGGGACGAAAAGAGCTTAGCGCACACGCGATGGAACTGTAGATATCACATGGTTTTTGCGCCGAAGTACCGAAGAAAGGTGTTCTACGGGGAAAAGCGCAAAGCGATAGGCAGTATCTTAAGAAAGCTGTGCGAATGGAAAAACGTGAATATTCTGGAAGCAGAATGCTGTGTGGATCACATCCATATGCTTCTGGAAATCCCGCCCAAAATGAGTGTGTCGGGTTTTATGGGATACCTGAAAGGAAAGAGCAGCCTGATGCTTTATGAGCAGTTTGGCGATTTGAAGTTCAAATACCGTAACAGGGAGTTCTGGTGTCGAGGGTATTACGTTGATACGGTTGGGAAAAATACAGCCAGGATACAAGAATACATAAAGCACCAGTTGGAAGAGGATAAAATGGGTGAGCAACTCTCGATCCCCTATCCGGGCAGCCCGTTTACGGGCCGTAAGTAATCCATAAATGCAAATGTCAGATCGCGATGCGCCTGTTAGGGCGCGGCTGGCAACAGAGCCTTATAGGCGCATATGAAAAACCTCCGGCTATGCCGGAGGATATTTATTTTCCAACATATCAACGATGCTAGATGTGCAGTTCAGTCAGTTTCTCTTTCGGTAATGCCAACTCATCGTTATGATTTACCCGCACACCACGCTCGATGATGCTTTTGGCAATGTCCTGCGCTTCTTCCAGCGAATGCATTTGGTAAGTCCCACACTGATATTCATTCAGCTCAGGAATTTTACGCTGGTCAGTGACTTTCAGTACATCAGCCATCGCCGCTTTCCACGCTTCCGCCACACGCTGCTCGTCAGGTGTGCCAATCAGGCTCATATAGAAACCGGTACGGCAGCCCATTGGTGAGATATCAATAATTTCCACACCCTGACCATTCAGATGATCACGCATAAAACCTGCGAATAAATGCTCCAGCGTATGAATACCTTTCTCCGGCAAAACTTCTTTATTCGGCACGCAGAAACGTAAATCAAACACGGTGATTGCATCGCCGTGAGGGGTTTTCATCGTCTTAGCAACGCGAACGGCCGGTGCTTTCATAATGGTGTGGTCAACTGTAAAACTGTCCAATAATGGCATCTTGTTACCTCCTCAAAAAAAATTATTTCTCGCAGAAGAATTTTTTTTCGAACCCAATGAAACTTTTTTAAATCACCGCCGTCTTAATATGTGAAAGACGCGCATTTGTTATCATCATCCCTGTATACAGAGATGTTAATTTGGCCACATTGATTGTGGCCTTTTCTTTTTCTAGCGACCTGCGTGTATCGCCAGATACTCTTCAAAGCTTAGTTCATCACTACGTTCCAGCTCACCTTGACGAATCCAAGAACGGTCACGTTCAGCTGAAAGCTGTTCTTCAGTCAATATTTCCAACGGCTCACTGCGTAACATTTCGCGATAACGTTCAGCCAGATCCAGCCCGACACCACCGATTCCTTCCGCTTTCATTGCCTGTAAAATACGAGCAGAGAACGTCAGTTCCGGATTATCGAAGGAAGCAACTAGCTCATCACATACATCCTGATAAGCCCGACTGTCTTTGCCGTCCAGCACTTCTGCCACCCGGCGCAAGTCGTCAAACAGCGCTTTACCGACTTTATCTAAAGGCTCACGAGTGCTATCGCAGCCAATACCAATAGTCTGACCCGGTTTACGCCCTTCCAGAATCACACGATTCCAGTTTTTACGCGTACAAAGTAGCTCATCGCTGCTCATTTCAGGCGCATCAGCCAGCACGCACCAGATCAGAAATAGATCGAGGAAACGAGCCTGTACCGCATCAACACCAATTGGGGAGAACGGATTGATATCCAGCGAGCGCACTTCGATATATTCGATCCCGCCGCGCAGCAACGCGTCAGAAGGTGACTCACCTGATTGAGTGACGCGTTTGGGTCGAATCGGAGCATACAGCTCATTTTCGATTTGCAGTACATTGCTATTGAGCTGTAGGTAGCGATCGCCCTCTTTCAGCCCCAGCGCCGCATACTCTTCCGATGGCGTATGGATAGCACGCTTCAATCCATCAATATAGGTATTCAGGTCATTAAAAGTAATGCCTAAATTACTCTGTGATTTATTGGTGTAACCCAAATCGCTCAGGCGTAAAGAAGTGGCATAAGGTAAATAGCACATACCGTTATCATTGCGCTCAAAAGGCAATGCGGTCTCACGTCCTTGCAGGAATGAAGAGCAAATCGCTGGCGAAGCACCAAACAGATACGGAATCACCCAGCCAAAGCGATAGTAGTTACGGATCAGTCGGAAATAACCGGCAGAGATCTCTTCTTTACCACTTTGCTCGTCTTCCACACCCGCCCACGCCTGCCAAAACTCAATAGGCAGTGAGAAGTTGTAATGTACGCCGGAAATGGTTTGCATCAGCGCGCCATAGCGGTTTTTCAACCCTTCACGGTACAGCGTCTTGAAGCGTCCAACGTTGGAGGAACCGTATTTAGCCAGTTCGATATCCTGCTCGGCGCCGATAAAGCACGGCATGCTAAGGGGCCACATGCGCTCATCGCCAAGTTTACGCGCAGTGTAACGATGAATATCACGCAAAAAAGCCAGCAAATGATCGATATCGCCGTCTACCGGAGTGATAAACTCCAGCAAAGCTTCGGCAAAATCAGTCGTGATCCATTGATGTGTCAACGCCGCCCCGAGTGACTCAGGGTGACCCGTCGCAGCCAGTTGGCCATCAGCGGTCACACGCAATGTTTCCCGCTCAATGCCGCGGCGGATTCCTTTTAATGCATTAGGATGCGCTTCCAACCAAGAAAGCGCCTGTGATACGTCCGGGATCAAATCGACCTCCCGCTCTTAAAAACCATAGCCCGTAAGCATACTGAAACTACGTCAATGTGACTATGTGAAGTCATCACATCTTTATTGCCACCAGGCGATTCCTTCCAGCGTTAACACGGTAATAACGATGTAACGCACAGCTTTTCCCACACACAGAAAAAAAACCACCAGAGCCCAGGGCATACGCAGCCAGCCTGCCAACACACACATCAAATCGCCTACCACCGGTAACCAACTCAGCAAGAGAGCGGCTGGACCAAAGCGTTGGAGCCAGCCCAACGTCATATCCAGCCCGCGCTGCGGTTTTAACGCCGGTAACAGGCGGCCTATAACTACATTTGTTAAGCCACCCAGCGTATTACCTACGGTTGCAGATAACACTAATATCACCGCAGGCGCACTGCCCGCAGTTAGCAAGGTCACTAATAGAATTTCGGAACTTCCAGGTAAGAGCGTCGCGCTAAGAAAACTGCTACCGAATAACGATGCTACAGCCAGCGTGCTACTCACAGCAGACGCACATCCACCACGTCCATCTTCGCCCGCTTTGCCGCTTCTACGCCGAAATCAGCATCTTCGAACACGACACAGCGCTCCGGCGCCACGCCGAGCAATTCGGCACAGCGCAAAAAGGTGTCTGGCTCCGGCTTATGCCGGGTAACGTCATCGGCACCGACGATGACATCGAAGTAATCCCGAAGGCCAAGATGTCGTAAAAGCGCCTCAGCCATGCTGTGCTCGCTTCCGGTTCCCACAGCCATAGGTCTGCGGCCATGATAAGCCTTAACCACGTCAATGAGCGGGAGCGGCTTTACGTTATCCAACAGCATCGCCTTCACCGCTGCCGTTTTCTCAGCGGCTAACAGATGAGGATCTAACTTCAACCGATGATTATGAATAATCATCTCGGCAATTCGCCAGGTTGGAGAGCCGTTGAGCGCCACCATAGCTTGCTCATCAAATTGAATACCGTGAGGCATCAACACCTTCCGCCAAGCCTGTCGATGGGTGGATTCGGTATCCAAAATCGTACCATCCATATCAAAGATTAGGCCTTCATAGCGATCGTACATCTTTATCCCAGGATCATTGAGGAAAGGAAAAGCTACTTTATCGCAAACTCATTAAATTGTCGCTTACTGTATAACCATCTGTATTTAATCAGAAAAAGTGTTTTTTGGCTAAAGATGGTCATTAGATGAGCGTAATAAAATCAACTGGATGGGAATTCATTAGCCAGTACAAGCACTGTGATGAGATATAGATTTGATGAATATTTATAACCTCATCGACCCATCTTGATATTTTTCATAGGCAGGCGAAATTCAGATAGCGGAAAAAAAGAAGTCAGTGGCGTTCTACTGGCACTCGCGGGGTCTCACTGACCAAATCAGGCAGGATGCTATTTCAAATAGCCAGAAAGCAGAAAACCCCGCCGCAGCGAGGTTTCTTAAAATGGTGCACCCAGGAAGATTCGAACTTCCGACCGCTCGGTTCGTAGCCGAGTACTCTATCCAGCTGAGCTATGGGTGCGTTTGATTTTTTACTGCGAAGCGTTTCACCGAGTGAAACTATAACAACAAAGATGGTGCACCCAGGAAGATTCGAACTTCCGACCGCTCGGTTCGTAGCCGAGTACTCTATCCAGCTGAGCTATGGGTGCAAATAAATCTCTGAAACTATCTGACAGTCATTTAACTACTTCACCATACTGCAAAATATGGTGCACCCAGGAAGATTCGAACTTCCGACCGCTCGGTTCGTAGCCGAGTACTCTATCCAGCTGAGCTATGGGTGCATAGTAAATGGCGGTGAGGGAGGGATTCGAACCCTCGATACAGCTTTTGACCGTATACTCCCTTAGCAGGGGAGCGCCTTCAGCCTCTCGGCCACCTCACCATACGCTTCTTTCGAATTGTGCCTAACTTGCTTTTAAAGAAGCTCATCGGCACTGCGTGGCGCACATATTACTTTCCTGCACTTATAAGTCAAACAATTTTTCCCAACAAACGTTTACTTGCACAATTCACAGCCAAGATGCGCAATTTGGCATCGAAAAGAGTATTTTATCAACAGGCGAGATAAGGATGTCTGCGAAATAGCGTTGTAAAAGAATTGAAGGAATATTACTGAGGCGAGTTAAATCTTGGGAGAAAAGCGAGAAAATAGCCATGAGCGAGTGAGAAATGATGCAGGGAATAGAATTTGGGGGAGAGCAGCAGCGTCTCGCATTCCACGAGACGCTGCTTCAATATCAGTAAGTCGTCGGTTGAGACTTCTCTGCTTGAATACGTTGGTAGATTTCTTCACGGTGAACAGAAACTTCTTTCGGAGCATTCACACCAATTCGAACCTGGTTGCCTTTAACTCCTAATACAGTAACCGTAACCTCATCGCCAATCATGAGTGTTTCACCAACTCGACGAGTCAGAATAAGCATTCTTTGCTCCTTGAAAAATTAAAAGAGTCGGGTCTCTCAGTTTCCCCGCCATTATCCATCATACACCGTGAAAACGTAAGCCATCGCCCCCACATAAAATGTAAGTAGCTTGGTCGCGCCTCTAACTAATACAAGTTTAGACGACACGAACAAATTTGCGTTTAACTTTGTAACCGACCTATGACAAGAAAATTGAAAAGCGCCATACTCTTCTTTGAGGTATGGCGCATTTATTTTACACGATCATTGCATGCTTACAGCCGAGACGCGACCCACGCTTCTACGCTAGCCAGCGCGGCGGGCAGAGCCTGAACATCCGAACCTCCAGCCTGAGCCATATCAGGGCGTCCACCGCCTTTACCCCCCACCTGCTGGGCAATATCGGCAATCAACTCACCTGCTTTGACTCGGTTGGTCAAATCTTTGGTCACGCCTACAATCAGGCTCACTTTATCGTCCGCGGTCGTTGCCAGAACAATAATGGCAGAGCCCAACTGATTCTTCAGATCGTCAACCATGGTACGCAGCATTTTCGCTTCAACGTTATCCAGTTTGCTAACCAACAGTTTTACGCCCTTCACTTCTTTCGCAGAGGAGGACAATGAAGCACTCTCCTGCGCTGCCTGCTGGTCTTTCAACTGCTGTAATTCTCTTTCCAACGCTTTGCTGCGATCCAATACGGCCCGAATCTTATCTGTCAGATTATTGCTATCCCCCTTCACCAGGTGAGCAACATCCTGTAACAGATCACTTTGCTGATGCAGCAAGGCAATAGCACCTTCCCCCGTTACGGCTTCGATACGACGAATACCTGCTGCCGTGCCTGATTCAGCCAGAATACGGAACAGACCAATATCACCGGTACGATTGGCGTGAATACCGCCGCAAAGTTCGGTTGAGAAGTCGCCCATGGTCAATACGCGCACCTGATCGTCATATTTCTCGCCGAACAGAGCCATTGCGCCTTTTTCTTTCGCTGCGTCCAACTCCATAACTTCCGTTTGAATTGGCAGGTTGCGGCGAATCTGCGCATTCACCAGGTCTTCAACCTGACGAATTTGTTCCGGCTTCATGGCTTCAAAATGAGAGAAGTCAAAACGCAGGTATTTATCGTTAACCAATGAGCCTTTCTGAGCCACATGCTCACCCAGTATTTTACGCAATGCAGCGTGCAACAAGTGGGTCGCGGAATGGTTCAGACGAATACGATTACGGCGAGCGCTATCTACAATAGCATCAACGCTATCGTTAATACGCAAAGTACCTTGAGATAACTGGCCTAAGTGGCCAATCGCCTGGCCGTATTTCTGCGTGTCGGAGACCATAAAATCAGCCATAGCGCTTTTCAGTTGGCCTTGGTCGCCAACCTGACCGCCTGACTCACCGTAGAACGGAGTCTGATTCAAGATCACCACGGCATCTTCACCGGCATGAATCTCGTCAACGGCTTCACCATTGCGGAACAATGCAGTAACGGTAGATTTCTGCTCTACATGGTCATAGCCAGAGAATTCACTCGCGGTATCGACGCGGATCAGGCTGTTATAGTCAGCACCAAAACCGCTGGATTCACGAGCACGACGGCGTTGAGCTTCCATTGCCTGCTCAAAACCAGCCTCATCAACCTTCAGATTGCGCTCACGGCACACGTCCGCGGTCAAATCAACCGGGAAACCATAAGTATCATACAGACGGAATGCAGTTTCACCGTCCAGCGTGTCGCCGGTCAGCTTGTTCAACTCTTCATCCAGCAATGCCAGACCACGTTCCAGAGTCCGTGCAAACTGCTCTTCTTCAGTTTTCAGAACCTGCTCAACCATCGCCTGCTGCTGTTTCAATTCATCAGCGGCTGAACCCATAACGGCAATCAATGGCGCTACCAGTTTGTAGAAGAAGGTATCTTTGGCACCCAGAATATTTCCATGGCGAATAGCACGACGAATGATGCGACGCAGCACATAACCACGGTTTTCATTCGAAGGAATAACACCGTCTGAAATCAGGAACGCACATGAGCGGATATGATCGGCAATCACGCGCAGTGATTTGCTATTAAGATCGGTAGCGCCAGTTACTTCGGCAACGGCCGCAATCAAATCGCGGAACAAATCGATTTCATAGTTAGTATTCACGTGCTGCAATACAGCGGCAATACGCTCCAACCCCATACCGGTATCTACGGATGGTTTAGGCAGCGGCAACATTGTGCCATCTGACTGACGGTTGAATTGCATGAAAACGATGTTCCAGATCTCGATGTAGCGATCGCCATCTTCTTCTGGTGAGCCTGGAGGGCCACCCCAGATATGGTCGCCGTGATCGTAGAAGATCTCGCTGCACGGGCCGCACGGGCCGGTGTCACCCATTTGCCAGAAGTTATCCGAGGCAAAAGGCGCGCCTTTGTCGCCGATACGGATGATACGTTCACGCGGTACGCCAACGTCATTTGCCCAAATGTTATAGGCTTCGTCATCGGTTTCGTAAACGGTAACCCACAGTTTTTCTTTCGGCAGGTTGAACCATTTTTCGCTGGTCAGCAGTTCCCATGCGAAGTTAATCGCATCATGTTTGAAGTAATCGCCAAAGCTGAAGTTACCCAACATTTCAAAGAACGTGTGATGACGTGCGGTATAACCGACGTTTTCCAGATCGTTATGCTTACCACCGGCGCGAACACAGCGTTGGGAAGTCGTGGCGCGAGTATAGGCCCGCTTGTCCAAGCCCAAGAAAACATCTTTGAACTGGTTCATCCCGGCATTGGTAAACAACAATGTCGGGTCATTATTAGGGACCAATGAGCTGCTTGATACAACCTGGTGTCCCTTGCTATGGAAGAAATCGAGAAACGCTTGACGGATCTCAGCGGTGCTCTTGCTCATAATTGTCCCGGAATCAAGCTAAAAGAATGGCTCGCGAGCCAACAGCGCCCCCCTTAATAAAGGGGACTACCAGTCAGCTCACAAACAAAAAGTGGGAATAAGATAAATTTTCTTCAGAGGGAAGTAAAATCCCGTGTGCATTCATTCGATAAAATCATTGTAAATCGACTGAATTTCTTCTTGAAAGAAGCCACGATAGAGGAGATAACGCTGAACTTTTGCCTTTTCCTTCCATTCAACAGGTAAGGTTTCACCGAATTTGCGCTGAGCGACTTCTTTTGCCAGCTGACACCAGTCGATCTCACTTATTTCAAAAGCAGTTTGTGCTTGTTCTTTTTCTATGCCTTTCTGCAACAGTTCAGAGCGAATGCGCTGAACACCATACCCTTTGCGGCTACGGCTGTTGATATAACTGGTAGCAAAACGAGCATCATCCAGCCAGTTGTGTTGATAGCAATAAGCAATGACTTCATCAATAGCTTTTGGGTCAATAGCCTCAGCCGCGTCATGACCGTCAGTGAGATCATGGAGATCGTTGTCAGCCTCTTTTTCTTCGTTGCGGCTACCACCAGAACTATAGCTGTGATGATAAAAGCTATTTTTAGCGCTTCGATCGTCGTGATTATCGCCACCGCCGTTATTCAGGCTTTGACCCCGTTTAGTGGTAGATGGGGATTTTTTCTTTCCGCGTCCCCAATTGCCTTTTACCGAAAATGACTGCGCCGCAAGTTTGCGGCGCAGTTCGGTCTCACTATGATCTCGTTGAGAGAGCAATCTCATCGCGCGGCTTAACAGGTCATTCATTACTTTTAATCACAAGTAGAGAATCCCATCCCCTTACATTTCGAGTTGCGGCAGTGACAGCGCTAACATTCTCACCGCTTCCAGAAACTGAGTTAACTCAGTCCAGAATTGGTCTAATTGCTGCGTTACCGCAATACAAAACTTATCGGGTTGATATTTTGCCAGGTCATAGGATTAATATGACTATACGGCTATCACTTCAGCCTATTAAAATTCTTCGCTAGTCTCATCGTTGGCTTCATCGGCAAAACCACCGGCTGCCGCAGTCGATTGTTCACCAGCACCGCTCAGCAACATTTCACGCAGCTTCTTATCGATCTCTGTTGCAATAGCTGGGTTTTCTTTCAAATAATTACTGGCGTTAGCTTTACCTTGACCGATTTTGTCACCGTTGTAGCTATACCATGCACCGGCTTTCTCAATCAGCTTATGTTTAACACCCAGATCCACCAACTCACCGTTGATGTTAATGCCTTCACCGTAAAGAATCTGGAATTCAGCCTGTTTGAACGGCGCAGCAATTTTGTTTTTAACCACTTTGACACGAGTTTCGCTGCCCACTACCACATCGCCTTCTTTCACCGCACCGATGCGGCGAATATCCAAACGAACGGAAGCATAGAACTTCAGGGCGTTACCACCGGTAGTGGTTTCCGGGTTACCGAACATCACACCAATTTTCATACGAATCTGGTTGATAAAGATCAGCAAAGTGTTGGCATTTTTCAGGTTACCCGCCAGCTTACGCATAGCCTGGCTCATCATACGAGCAGCAAGACCCATGTGAGAATCGCCAATTTCACCTTCAATTTCAGCTTTTGGCGTCAGAGCGGCTACGGAGTCAACGATGATCACATCAACCGCACCTGAACGAGTCAACGCATCGCAGATTTCCAACGCTTGCTCACCGGTATCTGGCTGAGAACACAGAAGATTATCGATATCTACGCCTAGTTTTTTCGCGTAAATTGGGTCAAGGGCGTGCTCGGCATCAATAAAGGCACAGGTTTTACCTTCGCGCTGCGCTGCGGCGATGACCTGCAGCGTCAGCGTAGTTTTACCTGACGATTCAGGGCCATAGATCTCAACAATACGCCCCATAGGCAAACCGCCGGCTCCCAGAGCGATATCTAATGATAATGAGCCGGTAGAAATCGTTTCAACATCCATTGAGCGGTCTTCGCCAAGACGCATAATAGCGCCTTTGCCGAATTGTTTTTCAATCTGGCCCAGTGCTGCTGCTAATGCCTTTTGTTTGTTCTCATCAATAGCCATTTTTACTCCCTCTCTGGCAAGGTAAGGTCGCCCTTATCGTCGCCACTGAATGTTGTTTTGTGCAGGAAATTAGCGCTAATTATACTGTACAATCATACAGTATCAAGCCTATTTTTTTAGAAATTTATCAACCAGCGTCTGAAGCGCGAAAATAGTGGCCTGCAAGCGTATCTCATCGCGATTACCATTAAAAACATGCTTCTCAGCCGAGATCTGTCCAGCCTTTGTTGCAAAACCGAACCAGACGGTACCTACGGGCTTAAATTCAGTACCGCCGTCAGGCCCTGCAATCCCACTAACGGAGAGTGCAAAATCAGCCTGCGCCGCGTGTAATGCCCCCACGGCCATCTCACGCACGACCTCTTCGCTGACTGCACCATGCGCATTCAGGGTGGTTTCCGCTACGCCGAGCAAATCGTGTTTTGCTTCATTACTGTAAGTCACAAATCCGCGATCGAAATAAGCCGAGCTACCGGCGATATCCGTCAAGGCTTTCGCTATCCATCCGCCGGTGCAAGATTCAGCGCAGGTCACGCTGGCCCCGCGAGCCTTGAGCAACTCACCGGCGTCAATGCTGAGCTGACGCAGTTGTTGTTCGTTCATCATGCCCCCTTATTCTATGAAAATATTTCAGTGGCGATAGTAGCACTTCTCTTCGTTTGTGCTGCACTTCTGCCAATAGATGCGAAGCGTTTCGCATGTCGAATTCAAAGCCCTTGTCCGGACAACGCTTTACCTATCATGCTTAGCTGGTAATATCAAAGAAGCTTATAAATCATCTAATTGATTGCAGAGAGGTAATACCCGAGCAGGCTGGCGTGACGTAATTTCTTTATCTGACTGTTTTTACGTCCGACTTTTAGGCCTGTACGCCGACGATCATTTCAGGATAAAAAACCAGGACGCTATAGTGAAAAAAATTCTGAACGCATTCTTCCCACTTTACACCGCGACGGTGCTCATGTTGTTGGGTTCTGGCCTGCTGACGACCTATATCTCACTGCGTTTAACATCTATTAACGTGTCCGGAGCCCTGATTGGGGCCATTATTGCCGCTAACTACATCGGATTAGTTATCGGCGGTAAGGTCGGTCATTTTCTTATCGCCAGAGTCGGGCATATTCGCGCCTATGTCGCCTGCGCCGGTATCATTACCGCGGCAGTATTGAGCCACGGATTAACAGAATATATACCCGTATGGGTCATACTAAGGCTAATTATCGGCCTGTGTATGATGTGCCAGTTTATGGTACTAGAAAGCTGGCTGAACGATCAGTCATCCTCGAATCAACGTGGTACGGTATTCGGTTTTTATATGGCAGCTACCTACGCCGGTATGGCGCTAGGCCAGGTAGTTCTGATGCTACAGCCCAATTTGGGCCTCAGCACATTGATGGTGATCGCTTTATTCTTCGCTCTTTGCCTGGTTCCTATCGCATTGACAACCCGTAGTAATGCCCAGCAAATGTCACCAGCACCAATGGAATTGAAATTCTTTATCCATTCTATCCCGAAAATTCTAGCCTCAACCTTGGTTATTGGCATGATTGTCGGTTCTTTTTACGGGCTTGCTCCGGTTTATTCCAGCCTGCAATCGCTGACAACCGAGCAAACGGGTCTGTTCATGGCACTGTCAATTTTTGCTGGACTGGTGGCTCAGCTTCCCTTGAGCTGGTTATCCGATCGTTATAACCGAACCTTATTGATTCGTATCAATGCCATATTACTTGCCGTTACCGCGCTGCCGCTGGCTATCTGGCCGCATATTCCTTTTCGTCTGTTACTAGGGCTAGGATTCATCGTTAGCATGTTGCAATTTACCCTTTACCCATTAGTCGTCGCGCTGGCTAACGATCTGATTGAACCTGAAAGACGCGTCTCTCTGGCAGCCTGTTTACTGATGTCATTTGGCGTAGGAGCCAGCATCGGCCCACTGGCGGTCGGTGCGCTGATTGCGCCTTTAGGGGGCAATATTCTATATGCTTTCTTTGCTTTATGCGGCGTGGCGCTGGTTTCTCTCAGTCGCACGGTGAAACAGGATGAATCAGACTTTGTGAATGACGCACCTGTGCCTCATATTGCAATACCCGATAGTCTGGTCAGTTCTCCCCTTTCACCGGCTCTTAACCCTAGTTTTGACGAGCAGATGATTCAAGATATTATGCCTCCGTTAGAGGCGGTAGAACCGGATGGCGTAGAAACCGTCCAGACACAGCATCCTTAACATCGTTTAAAAAGCCTGTTACGGCAGGCTATTTTTATTGGTTTATTGCTGATGAGAGGCAAACAAAACCAATAAAAATTTAAAAATAACACCTGCAAATTAATAAAAAAGGAAATGTAAATGACATTAACCGAGTGGATTTTGACCGGTATTGTGCTGGGGTTGGTTGTCGGCGGTGTAATGACTTTTTTCAAAAATAAGAAATAATCCACTGTGATTTAAAGCAACGACAGATTATTTCTGGTTACGTCATAGATACATACGGAAAATGCGATCTATCCCCTATAAAAGAGATGGCGTCATCGCTTAGCTGACGCCACATATAGTAGGATCGGAGCCAAAGGCTACTTAAAAAAAATATACCGGCTTGATCTACCTTAGTTTCGATAACTGATGTTGCAAGTGAGAGAAAATGTCTAATAAACCGTTCCACTATCAAGACCCCTTCCCTTTAAAGGAAGATGATACCGAGTATTATCTGGTCAGCAATAATCATGTCTCCGTCTCGCAGTTTGAAGATCATGATATTCTCAAAGTCGAACCAGAAGCCCTCACCTTACTCGCCCAACAAGCTTTCCACGATGCATCGTTTTTACTCCGCCCTGCCCATCAAAAGCAAGTCGCCGCAATTCTTGACGATCCTGAAGCCAGTGAAAACGATAAGTATGTTGCTCTGCAATTCCTGCGTAACTCGGAAATCGCAGCCAAAGGTATTTTGCCAACCTGTCAAGATACCGGCACAGCGATTATCGTAGGGAAAAAAGGCCAACGCGTCTGGACCGGCGGTAATGATGCAGAAGCCTTGTCCCGTGGGGTATACAACACCTTTATTGAAGATAACTTACGTTACTCGCAAAACGCCGCGCTGGACATGTATAAAGAGGTCAATACCGGCAGCAATCTGCCTGCGCAAATCGACCTGTACAGCACAGAAGGGGAAGATTATAAATTCCTGTTCGTCACCAAGGGTGGGGGTTCAGCGAACAAAACCTATCTGTATCAGGAAACTAAAGCGCTATTATCTCCCGGCAAACTCAAAGCCTTCCTAGTTGAGAAAATGCGCACTTTGGGTACCGCCGCCTGCCCGCCATACCATATCGCGTTTGTCATCGGCGGCACCTCTGCGGAAAGCACGCTGAAGACGGTAAAACTGGCTTCCACCAAATATTACGATGGTTTGCCAACCGAAGGTAACGAGCATGGGCAAGCTTTCCGCGATATTCAACTGGAAGAAGAATTACTGAAAGAAGCTCAGGAATTAGGGTTAGGCGCGCAGTTCGGTGGCAAATATTTTGCCCATGATGTACGTGTAATCCGCTTGCCACGCCACGGCGCATCTTGCCCGGTAGGAATGGGGGTTTCTTGTTCCGCCGATCGCAATATTAAAGGCAAAATTAACCGTAAGGGCATCTGGCTGGAAAAACTGGAACATAACCCAGGGCAATATATCCCCGAGCATTTACGTCAGGCCACGGAAGGTAAAGTCGTAAAAATCGATCTGAACCGGCCGATGAAAGAGATCCTAAAAGAGCTGTCACAGTATCCGGTATCTACGCGCCTATCTCTGAGCGGCACAATTATTGTTGGCCGTGATATTGCCCACGCAAAATTAGAAGAACGTCTGAAAAATGGAGAGGGATTGCCGCAATATGTCAAAGATCACCCGATCTATTACGCAGGCCCTGCAAAAACACCGGAAGGTTATGCCTCTGGTTCCCTAGGACCAACCACCGCAGGCCGAATGGATTCCTATGTGGATCTACTGCAATCCCACGGCGGCAGTATGATCATGCTCGCCAAAGGCAACCGCAGTAAACAGGTAACGGAAGCCTGCCATAAGCACGGCGGCTTCTACCTCGGCAGTATTGGTGGTCCAGCGGCGGTATTGGCGCAAAACAGTATTAAAAGTCTGGAATGTGTGGAGTATCCAGAGTTAGGCATGGAAGCCATCTGGAAAATTGAAGTTGAAGATTTCCCTGCTTTTATTCTGGTCGATGATAAAGGCAATGATTTCTTCCAGATTATTCAAACATCTAAATGTAATCGCTGCGGCTAATGATTAGCCACAGGTAGATTGACTATTATCGCCCGGCAGAAATCTGTCGGGCTTTATTTTACGGTAACGAAACAAAAAAATTTTTAGCTATCATCAGCCTTATTCATAAAAATATTTTATTGATAAAAACCAACAAATATTTACTCTAAATATTAACTATTAGCATACTAATTGACATGTTTTCAATTAACTTTACCATAGTAAAAATCAACTTTTTCTAAAAAAACACAGTATATTAATAACTATACCCGCAATAATATTAATTACCTCATCACATATCATAATATTTTCAATTTGGCACCATAGAACTAAATTCCTCTAGCTATCATACATAGTATGAATACTCACATTTATCTTAACTTCTATACAAATAAGCCTGTCGCCACCCAATAACTAATTAATGACATTTGAGTCAAAAATAAGAGAAAGGCATCAGCAATTAGAATAATTTATATGCATTAAATCGCTAATGGTGCCTTTGTTATTTCTGTATTTTATTTATCAGCCCATACAGATATACACCAAATTTATTAATCCACGACATTAGAGTATTTCACTTATGTTAGATATGCTTTATAGCTTACAAACCTTTACTCCACTATGGTGGGGTAGTCTAGTAATACTTGGCCTATGTATCGGTAGTTTTCTTAATGTCGTCATTCATCGACTACCAATTATGCTCAAGAATAATAAGCACCATGAATTCAACTTGTGTATACCTCGCTCGTATTGCCCACATTGTCATCACTCACTGAAATGGCATGATAACATCCCTATATTCAGCTGGTTTCTACTTAAGGCACAATGCCGACACTGCCAAAATAAGATCTCTCTCCGTTATCCCATGATCGAGCTAGCGACTGTGGCTTTAACATTATTTATCAGCATGATTATTCCTGCCGGATATACGCTTCTTGCTGCATTAGTCTTTACATGGGTATTAATAGCGTTAACCGCAATTGATATTGAGCATTTGCTATTGCCGGATAACCTCACGCTTTCTTTGCTATGGGGTGGCTTGATTTTCCATTTATTCGATCAAACGTTGGCACTAAGTGATGCCGTTATCGGTGCAGTGGGTGGATATTTAGTCTTATGGTGCCTTTACTGGGCATTTTGGCTGACAACGCACCGTGAAGCCCTAGGCTATGGCGACTTTAAATTACTAGCGGCCTTAGGAGCCTGGCTCGGCTGGATGGAGCTACCGGCCCTGCTTTTGATTGCTTCCCTCGCTGGGAGCAGTTTTACTTTCATCGCGCATTTGCTTAGAAATAGGCCGTTAAGTGCACCTTTACCTTTCGGCCCTTTCCTAGCTCTCGCAGGTTGGCTATTGTTTCTGCATCATTACCATGCAATTAATGAAGATAACATACTGTCATTTCATGTTACGCCGAGCTTCATAGGCAAAATCAGCCAGTAGCAGGTTAAGAGAAGGACATTGATTATTATCGGTGCCAATTTCTTCCACAAGAGCCTGATAACGTGCCTGACTTTTCCCTTTCAGCGCTTGATAAGCTGGTGCTTTGGTATCCCAATTTCGCTCCATTGCCAGTTTTACCGCCGTTTGCATAAGTATTGATTCATCAGGAATATCTTTCCTTTGGCATTCCTGTCGCAAATACATGGCACCAGAAATCAGTGCAGATAGCTGTTCAATCTGCTGTGGTGTCTCCACTACTGGAGCCCTATTTGTTGGCCGCTGACACCCATTAACGAGCAATAGTGGTAATAGCAGGAGCAACGGATATTTAACTGATAGCATTGATTAACTCATCGTAAAAAGATGGATTCATCATATTAGAATAGAAACCAGCCGCGTAAAACCACAACCTGCTTATTAAAGTTTAATATACTGATTCGGGTTTTATAATGACGATATTTTAAATTACATCGAATGCAGAATATACACTCACCTTATCTTCGTCAGTTTTATATATTCTACGATATCATTTATCGTATTCCATTTATGCCAAACATCATCAGCTAACGGCTTAGCCGTTTCTTTCTCTACCTCAATAACCAACTCTAATATTTCTAGAGAGTCTATATGCAAATCCAGTATTAGTCTGGCATCCGGATTTATTTTCGACAGAGGACAATTAGTTATCGTAACAAGACTTTTCTGCAACCATTGTAATATACCAACGTATAAAACATCGTGAGTGTTGGCGAACCTATTTGTGTCAGACATAATATCCCTTTGCTACGCTAGAATTCTTAACGTTGGTTCATTGGATTTGGCGTGATCTTCTATAGCTCTAATCAAGAACTGAATTAAGTTTTCCAACTTATTGAGATGATGACCATATTTCTCCGTAAGCTGGTTAAGAGCATTTTGCTGCCGGTTCTTTATACTGTCGTTCCCTGCCTGCCATGCTTGATAAGTTGCGGTAGCGATGTCATCATTTCCACTAAGGTTATTTATTATTACCCCATCAGAATTCTCAAGACTTTTAAATATACTCTTTAAATTATCCAGATTAGGTAAAACATAAATATATCCTTTCTCTTTATCCCAAGTTACATTTAATTCAGGTGACAGTTCCTTCTTCCAGTAATTAAATCTTTTTTCATCACCCGTTAACGTATAAAGTGTTTTTACATTTGAAAAAGCATTTTCATTTATTTTGCCAGTTTCTGCATCATAAAAACTCGGTTCATGACTATAGATAATAAGTTTATCGTTTAGACTAGCGGCAAAACTCCGTTTTTTAAAATCAATTTTATTTGCATCACTCCCAGCCCCAACATATTTTGACTGCGCACTGAGTCCCTCACTAAAAGCTTCGTAATACTTACTATATCTCTCAACTATTTCTTTATGCTTACTCTGAAAATCTTCATAACCAATATCTACAACTTCAATCAAACTTTTTATATGTGGAGGTATATTTATTTCATCATGATTATATTTTGAAGATAATATTTCATATTTATCATGAATATCATCTGACACACGGTTAATGACACGTTGAGTATCTCCTTTCGTTACACCCGTTTTTTCCACCGCGATCAATCTTCTTACCCCATCATTGTCACTCGCCAATAAACTTAACCAATCACTTATTAAATTCGGATGATTATTACCATCTTGGTAACGTGATATAATAGAATCAAAAAAGTCGCTATTGATAACATCGCCTCCCCCACCATTCAACGTAGAATGTAACGATTCAATCTGACTAGAATTCTGCTTGATCGGCAATGCGTTCACTGTAGATATTATCATAACTATGATTCCTTAATTTAAATATCTTAGCCACGAATAATTTTTGCAGATGTCATATTTTGACCAGCGATTATCCCGTTAATAGTGTCCTGCATGCTTTTAAACATATCATTAAGAGAGCTAGCGGCTCTTTCTTTTTCTCTTAAAATAGTTTGAGTTATATCTGCGGCAGTGTTTTGTATCATCTTGTTGGCTTCAATAGTTTTAACTTCCGCCATGTTGATACCCGAAACCATCTGACCACCAGTAGTCGCCATATTAGAAATAGCCATGCCAACTATCTCCAATTTACGCCCAGTATGGCGGTTTGGCTTGGCCGTACTCAACGATGAATTAAGATCTTGGGGTCGTTCTCGCTCTGCTTTTATTTGTATCTTATCTTTGGGATGATTATGTATTTCTTTGGAAGACATCCTTTCTCTTGGTTCATTTAGCGTTCCTATTTTATTATTTTTCATTGTGCCAACCGCATTCATGCTGGCACCTCTTGAATCCATAACATTAAGGCTCTGCCTGACGTCACCAACTTTATTAGTAGCAATATTCGGCTGCTGCTGTTCAACTTCTGCATTCAGCATCCTATTTTGCTTATTTAAGCCACGTAGCTGTATACCGCTACCGGCGCCCACCATGACAGAACCGATAACAAAGCTGAATATGGCCCCGATCAGTTGCTGCTTGCCCTCTTTTATTGTTGAATCTGCTGCATTTTCAGCCATTGTAGCGCTTAGCGAAGCTAGGAAGATGTTTATCTTGGCGTTACTTTCATCCGCAGTCATCCGTTGTCGCTGTATCATAGATCTGATGAATATCATTAAATTATCTGAAGTAAACCCATCAAAGTGGGAGACTCTATCTACACCAATCTCGCGTGCAATCAAGGCTCCAGAAATTTTATGTAGAAACTCAGGTGCGAGTACGTTTGTAAAATAATCTGACTGGGTCTGTTGTAACTCTGAGTTTGGCGAATATCTTTTATGAGGAGCATTCTTAGAATACAATTGCATGAATTCATTCAAATTTTTGGATAAACCAGCTAAAACACTTTCATCGATTTCTTTCTGAGGGGATACAAGAGTCACTCCCGAGTTTGGAAGTTTTAATGATCCATCTTGTAATCCAGATAACGAGTTTAAATTTAAACTATTTATTGTTCCCTCAGCTGATTCACTAGAATTTATTGGACTATTTTTTTGATCGGAGTTTATCGCAGGATGATAAACAGGCGCTTGGGATTTGACATTAAAGTTTGAACTCATAATAACTCCATTTATCGAGATTAAACTGTTTTAATAATCAGGTAATATCACGAAACAATTAGCTCGCAATACGTCTAACCACGGCCAACTGATTTTGTTGAGATTGATATATCCCTTCAATCATATTGTCCAAATGTTCAGCGCCTACTTTCGTAAATGTTGAAAGTGTCTCCATTATGCGCCGAATCAATTCGTTTATTGAACGAATAAACTCTGTATTTAATGTTAAATCTGCAAATATATTTTTTGCGTCTAAGTTATAATCAGCAGAAATAATATTTAGCGTTCCAGATATCGCTACGTTATTCACATTCACAGCAGCTCCTGTTACTTTGGAGCCAATTTCTACCTTGCGCAAAGTCGTCTCACCAATATTTACTGAGTTATTAATTGCCTTTCCTATACGGCTAATGCCTTGATTCAGACTATCCCCTACCTTCCCAGCCGTATTCCCTACAGCATGCGCTGCGGCTTTGGGCAGTAATTTTGCACCTGCTTTCAGCACACCATTACCGATTAATTTAGCAAGAGACGATGCCATATTTTTTACGAATGATGACAATGAAACCAGAGAAATAAGAAGGAAAGCAACAGCCGCCAATACAACGCCAACAATTTTACCAATGTCCTCCGCTTTTTCCTTGGGTACGCCACAGGCAATCAGGGCATTGGTTATACCAGTGGCGATTTCTTTGGCTAGCATTTGCATTAAGCTACTATTTCCTGTTGCTTCAAGCACTACGTCTGCCACCGCCATAGCAATACCGACCGCTGCAACACAAACCATTAATGCAGACGCAGCACCGAGAGTAGCGACCGTGGCAACAACTGAAACAGCGATCATCACGTAACTAAGAATTTTACTAGCGCAGGATGCCGCCTTACTGGTCTCTTCGGCTTTTTTTTGCGATGCCTCACACTCTTTAGCTTTGTTTTCTGCATCACGACAAGCGGTTTCGTCTATCTTTTCCAGAATAGCCTTTTGTCGTAACGCATTATCAAGATTCAATTTGCCAATCAGCTCTTTCAGCAGAGCAGAGAGAATCGCGAGTTGTCCTAACGCACTAATATGCTTTTCCTTATCTATACTACCGGGTGCGCGATTACCAATTTCTGTAAGAAACTTTTCTATTTCCTCATGCGAGGTGGAAGCTTTTTTTGCTATAGCCAAAGCATCAGTAACTGCACAAGCGGCCTGTTTCTCTTTTGCATCCAAACGTACTTGAAGCGTAGCAATTTCCTTATCTACACGAGTCAGTTCAGATTGTGGATAAGGGGGAGTTTGGGCATTAGAACCCACAGTTTCGGGGAAGGCCGCTATATACTTTTGCACTGGGCCAGTTTCTACACTAAATGCAGGTTGTGAGCCTAAAGAACGTGCGTTTTGAGCAACCGAACTGCCCTTCGCTTTTAAAATATTTAATAAATGACGTTCTTTTTCAACGTCTTCTATATACATTTTCGTTCGTTGGTTTGCCGCGCGCAGCTCAATATTCACTTCCTCAAAAGAGGCCACTAAAGCATGACCTTGAAGGTGAATTGTTTCAGATTCGACGTTGAGCTGTTTCAGCCGATTCTGCATATTACCGATGGTATCTTTATGGAAAATATCCTGTAAGTTGAGCATGGCTTGCAGTAATGCCGTATTGCCATTTAGGTAATTACCCGTGGTTAATGGCGTAGCCTCTTTCGTTAAATTACCCTCAGCAGGACGATTATCAGAATGGGCAATATTCTGCAACCGGCTCGCCAAGGGAGCCTTTGTCATAAGCTGCGGTTTCGTTAGCAACGGGGCTCCGTTAATACCTTTGCGTTGCCGGCTCAATTGTTCCTCTGCAGCTAATTCTCGACAGGCATCCTCAAGAGCCAAAACTTCTTTGCCGGCATTATCTTTCGCGATCAATAACCCACCCGGCCCCACTCCCGCAGCAACAAAAGATAAAGCATGATTAATTCTTTCTCTGGTAAGCTTACTGGGGTCAATAGTCATAATATATTCCTTTAAATAAATTTATCGTCCCTGCCCCGTACATCAGGATCGATTTTCTTCCAAGTTTTGTTTGAGAGCAGACAAATAAGCCTGAGCCTTCTGTTTTAACTCAGCATTAGTCGTATTAATCACCGTAGTCTCAAAACAATGCAAAGCCGCCGAAGTTTTTTTTAGCATCAAGTTGCATTGCCCTGCATGAAATAGTGGTCGGTAATCGTCTTTCGCTAGCATAAATGCCAATGCATATAATTCTGTTGCTTTGTCAAAGCGTTTTTTTAATTGATAAACTGCTGCTAATCCCATGACATAATCAGAATTGTAAAAATCATAAATACTGAGGAATCTGAAAAAAGTTTCTGCTTCGTCTAACTTACCTTGATGATAAAACTCATAAGCGTATGCATAGATTCCTTGCATTGTAGACTCAGGAATATCATGTATATCTTTAAATGTTATACCATCCAACAATGCCTGACAGACATCATCAATATATTTCTCATCTTCAGTAATGGCAGTATTTATCAGAGCCTGTTCTACATTCTTTGATTCACTCATCGCGCTCTCCTTATGTTATATAGCCAAACAGCCCTGATATACCAAGGTCAGTCTAGACGACACTTACGCTAACTATCTTTTAAAAAACGATTGGGAAATATAGAAATAATTATAAAAACCATAAAAAACCTATAATCATTTATAGTCATCATAATACATTTGCTCTACTGATTATTAACGTTATTAGAATCATCACTATCGATTCCACTACTGGTATCAGATTTCACTTCTTCAACAAGCTCTTCTGCAGGAGGAAGATATATACCCATCTTCTCTAATTCTATTCTTTTTAGCCAAATAATAATATTAATTACATCCAGCATGTCATTGTCTCGGACAAAACTAAAAATATTACTATTACGGTAGATTCTGCGTGCTAAAATAATATCTCTTACAACAGGAATACCTTCCGATTCGGCAAAAGCGATAACCGCGAGCGCTTCTGCATTCTTTGCTTTAACTATTACAACAGGGAAATCTGCGACTTCTGGATCGAAATAAATACCTAATGCAATATGTGTTGGATTAGCCATCACGAGTTGAGAGCTTTTTATACTATGCTTTGTTTCCTCTGACAGAATATCCATATGTATTGTTTTTCGCGCATGTTTTATAATTGGATCTCCTTCACTTTCTTTATATTCCTTTTTAACTTCTTGCTTCTCCATTCTTAAATCCTTAATAAACAGATAAATCTCAGCCAAAGTATCCAGAAGCAACAATATTAATGATGACGAGAGAAATAAAAAAATAAAAACAACGCACAGCCATGACCATTGCTCTATCATTTCACTTAGCTGAGACTGATAAAGCATAAATACATCTCGTTTCCATACCATGATGAATATATAAATTGATGTAGAGAAAGACAACAAATATAAAATTGCCTTAACTAATTCTTTTAATGGCCTTATGCCAAATATCTTTTTCATCCCAGAGATTGGATTAAGGTGCGAGAAGTTTATTTTTAACGCCTCTGTTGCCAGCCTGAAACGACTTTGTAATAAAGAAAGTAAAACCCCAGGCAATAAACAGAATAACAAAACAGGCACTACGGCATAGAGAAAAATTCGATACAACTCATCTAGATAGGCAGGTATGTTAATCTCTTTTGGCGATAGTAGTACCTTTTGTAGCAATTCACCTATATTCTCAAGACTCGAGAACCCACTAATTGCCAGGGAACCACAAACTAAAACCGCTGCAGCAACCAGATCCTTTCCTTTAAAGCTCTGCCCTTTTTTCGCCGAATCGCGGATCTTTTTGTCAGTAGGCTTCTCTGTCTTCTCTGCCATTCTATTCCCAAATAAAAAATATACTTCATCGAAATTCAAATAAAAATAACTTAATTTATTTAAGCGTAAAAATATCCAATAAAAGAGACATGTCTACCATAGATACTAATATTGACGGTATTTCATTATGGAAATAAAGCAAAAAAACGCTAAATGCAATAATAGACTTTATCGCTAGAGAGAGGGAAAAGGCATTAAGTTGCGGGCAAAAACGTGAATATAGCCCCAGTGCAACCTCACTAAGAAATAATGTCACCAAAACCGGTGATGCCAGTATCAACCCTTGGCTCACCAATGAATTTAACCAAGCCCCAATTATCAGTGGTTCAAAATGAGAAAAACCCTGACAGAATGGCATCATGCGATAACTATCAGCAAAAGCCGCGACTAATTTATACACCCCGCCATCAGCTAAGAAAATCATGCATATCAAGTAATTAAGAAATGCAGAAAACTCAGATGACTCAATGCCATTAGCAGGATCAATCGTATCACTAATTGTCGCACCTCGCTGATTATCAATTATCTCACCGATAATATTAGCTACAAAGAAGGGTAAGCAAATTAGAAAAGCAAAGATAATGCCGATTAATAGTTCATATAATACAATATCAATAATTTCTCGCTGCTCTCTGACATCATCACCTACGGATAAATATGGCCACAGACCTAAAATTATATAAATAATTAGGCTATTCTTAATCACTATTCCATTTAGAAGTTTAGTGTTTAAAAAAGGCAAGAGAAAGAAAACTGGAGCAATGCGTAAATAGGCAATACTGAGCGTTATCATGCCAGAGCTAAAGGTATCGTATAAAGAAATATATAAGTTAATAGTATTATTATTCATACAACATTTAGGTTAGCGGTTGAAGCGCAATAGATAAAACCTCTAGGGTATAACTCGTTATTTTATCTGCTAACCATCCTGACATCATAAATAACGAGCCGAATACTGCTAGTAATTTCAAACCAAAAGGCAAAGTTTGCTCCTGTAGCTGAGTTACCGTCTGTATTAATCCGACAAATAGCCCAACTATAGTCGCAACCAATACAGGAATAGCGGATAGAATAACGATGAGTAACAATGCCTTATTGCTTGCATAAATTATCTGTTCCATAAGCTATTGCTGAGAAAGTTCCATGTATTGCATAATTAATCCTTTAGATATCAGGGACCATCCATCTATAGCCACGAATAGAATAAGCTTTATAGGAACAGAAATTGTAACCGGACTCATCATCATCATACCTAGTGCCAACAGTATGCTTGAGATAATTAAATCAATCACAACAAAAGGCAGGTAAATATAAAAACCAATTTCAAAAGCAGACTTTATCTCACTGAGTGCATAAGCCGGTAAAAGTGAAAATAGCGATGCACCTTCGTTTTCAATATCAATCTCTTCCTCGCTACGCCCCAGTTGAACAGACTCAAAAAATGAAATCAATTCAGGATCAGCGTATTTCTTCAAATAATATTTATATTTCCCTAGCCCTCCATCAATAAATTCTTCAATCGATATTGAATCTGTTACTATTACTTTCCGCGTCTTTGAGTACTCATTGATGTCACTGATTACGGGCATCATCACAAAGAGAGAAAGAAGTAGTGCGATTCCGTTCAATGCAATATTAGACGGGATTTGTTGTACTCCCATAGCATTACGGACCATAATAAGAACAATTGATATCTTTAAAAAACAGGTTCCGGAAGCTATAATAAATGGCAAGAGTGAAGCAATTGCTATTATTGCAATAAGCGATATGTCATCAGGCATTTTTATCTACTCTATCTTGCCTAAAGTGGCCATTTTTGTTACTTCAATTCCTAAATCATCATCAATATAGATTAATTCACCTTCAGCAAACAGATGATTATTTGCGTAGATTTTTATTTTCTTTTCCATTTCTTGTTCTAGTTCAAACTGAAATCCTGCCTGAATCTTTGACAGTTCATCAAGACTTATTGACTTTTTACCAAGAACGAAAGTTAAAACAACTGATATTTCGGACATTTTTATAGGAAAAGCGATTAATTCCTCGTCTGGATTCTCGTTCAAAACATCCAAAAAATCATTTTCAGTATTTCCTTCGTTATCAACTAATGTGTCCACAATAATCGCTCCCTGATCCTGATATAAAAATGTTGCTATAGCCTTATCTGATATCTTAAGTTCCATCAAAATATGTTGCACTAGAAGAACATCTCTCAATTCCAATAAATTTAATAGTCTATAACTGATGTTACTGGTTCCTAGAATCCATTTACTCATTATCGGTAAATGTCTTAATGACTCAGTTTCGCCTTTTATTGGTATTAAATAAATTGGTGCACGCGATAATAAAATCCAGCCAACATGATATTCACGAACTTTCAACCAATATTTCCGTCCTGTTTCTCCAGATAAAATACTAATGTCTTGTAATGAGTAAACCCCAGAAAATAATTTTCTTTCCCTTACTTCATTTTTAAATAATTCTAATAGTTGCTGTTCACCGATGTATTCCCAGGCCAACCCAGCCAGTTCTGGCCAAATGTATCGACACCAATCAACAAGATCGATCGCTCCAATTAATCTTTCTTTAGAGCAATGAAGCTGGAAAATTGCATATGTCCTATTGGCTGCTATCGTCTCCGGCAGTACTTGTGGCTCATAGTCAAACTGCTGTTTTATTATTAGCGCATGCTGCCGAGTAACCCGCCGAAAATTAAACATTATGGTTTTTCATCCTGATCCGAATATCCATAATCAAATTTTCTTTCTCTATATGTTTTACGTGGTTCAAAGATCATAGTCCGTTCTGTTTCCAGCAAATGATAATTTTCATCTAAAATATACTGCACGTTATCATCAGAGGCCGTTGCAAATATTCTCTGCATCTTTGCCAGTTGAATTCTGACCGAAGGAGTATCACTCCAAGACGAAAATCGATAATGTAACCCACGCGATGCATTCTCTGGGTTCTCAGGTGGTAACGGCATATACTTGCTCACCTCATTATCAAAAAAGTCATCAAAAGTGCCTGTCTTATCACTGTAAAAAGTAGGCGTTAGATCTATTTTCTGTAACCCTGGCATACCTACCTTATCTAAAAAACCATCCGTTGCATCAACTTCTCGTGACCAACTCAAACCAATAGACCCAGAAAGACATTCTGACTCCAACAATAATTGCTCGGCATCACCCGTTATCATTCCGCCTATAGGTCCTTTATTCTGTGGCGATGGGGTCAATATCTCTCTATTCTTCTCACTTGAATTCTGATTTGGCGTGCTTATATCTCCCGAATGATATTCACCGCGATATTGTTGTAATTCACGCTGAACCGTGGGCATAGATGAATCAATATGAGTACTTTCGAGCTTCAATATATCAGATAAAGCGATAAGAACTTTAGAGCTCGATATTCTTCTTTGGTTGCCCACACCCTTATTCCCCGCGAATGAGCTCATATGAATAAACTCACGGCCAAATAAATATGTTAATGCCGAATCATGTATTTCTTTCACTTCAGGCTGAGCACTAAAAGAGACTCCCTGTTTAATGTGTAATAACGCTTCTATGATAACTAAAGGTGCTAACAGCAACCCACCCTCCTGCTGTTCACCATCAAGAGATAAACTAGCTTTTAGAAACGGCGCTTTAACCTGATTTAACTTTTTATTGAGGAGCGTTTCATCCTCAGGTAACATTGCCACAGAAACTAGCACCGAATCGGTGATAAAAGACCTGGATACAGCATCATTAATTGATACTGTCTCATGATGTCCAATATTTAATACCGGATTTATTTTATATTCGAATACCACCATGAGCCGACAGCTCCTCGATTTCAATTTCCCTCGAAGTCTCAGATTTTAAACTATGGTTGCAGCGTAACCCAGTAAGATATTTTTGGAACTTTTCACACTTTATATTAAAATTCATGACTCGCTTGGTGATTATATTTCTGTTCTGCTTTAGCTGCTGTAAATCTCCATCCAACGTTTCTATCTTATATTTTAATAAGAATATTTCGTTCAAAACTATTGATTTCTGGCGGCGATTATCAAAAAAATCCTCTCTGGTAAACTTCATTTTCTGATCGAATAATCCAGCTTGCATATCTAAGATTTCGATCCGCGTAGCGATGCTTTCAACTTTCTCACTCACTGATGTTATTTTCTTATTTATTGAGTTCAATTCAATCTGGGAACGCTTCAGTTTTTTTTCAAGCAAACGTAAGTAATTTTTGTTTTTAAGAAGTAAGTTCATACAACGCTCTTTGTGTTTCTAAAAATAGACTCTTCGCACCGGTCTTCTGTTTTAAAAACAGTTCTATTTTCTCTTTTCTATCTAATGCTCGATCATTTTCCTGATTTTCACCACGCTGATACTCTCCTAAATCCAGATAAAATTGAATGTCATCTAACCGGGCTAGTATGTCCCGTAAATCTGTGGCAGCCTGATAATGCTCAGGAGTCGTGATCTTCGAGAAAATACGGCTTACGCTCTTTAATATATCAATGGCAGGATAATGCCCGCGTCCGGCTAATCTATAATTAAGATAAATATGACCATCTAGAATTGAGCGAATCTCATCACCAATGGGATCTATCTCCTCCTCGCTTTCTAGCAATATCGTATAGAAAGCCGTAATGGAGCCTTGTTGCATGTTGCCTGGTCGCTCTAATAAAGAAGGAAGTTGCTCAAATACAGAAGCTGGGTAACCGCGCCGAGCTGGCAACTCCCCGGCTGACAGCGCAATATCCCTAAGTGCTCTGGCGTAACGCGTCATAGAATCAACAAATAACACCACATTCTTTCCCAAATCACGAAAATATTCCGCTATTGATGTGGCCAGCAACGCTGCATTACAACGCTCCACCGAAGGGCTATCGGAGGTAGCATAAACCAGGATGGTCGAGTCTCGGCGCGGGGAATCAGCTATTTCATTAATGAATTCTGTGACTTCTCGTCCCCGCTCCCCAACCAACGCGACGACACAAACATCAGCATCAGAATGCGCTATTATCATATTCATCAACGATGTTTTGCCTGCACCTGCAGCCGCGAAAATACCCAAACGCTGCCCTCTGCCGCAGGTAAGTAAACCATCTATCGCTTTGATTCCAGTATCAAATCTGTTACCAATTGCCCTCCTTTGTGTGATTTCTGGTGGCGATGAATCTATGTTCCTCCACTCCAACGGTTGGTTATCTGGAGGTTCAGAAGAGCTGTAGAAAGACTGAATCTCCTCACCCGAGGCCTTAAATACTTTTCCTAACAAAGACTCGCTCATAGGAAACTGAAAGGGTTTACCCAACGGTAAAATTACCGCATCCAGAGAAAGTCCCTGAACTCGACCTATCAGACTTAATAGAGTTTGCCCGGCACAGAAACCAATAACCTGAGCTTTAGCGATTAACTCTCCGTTAGTCAAAGAACGTTTAATCACACATATCTCGCCGATGAAACACCTAGGTAATGGAGCCTCGATTAATACACCGCTTATTCGGGTTGGATGAGCGCCATAGTCAAATAATCTCATAATTTAATAAATTAAAATTTCTTCAAGATGCGTGCTGCGATCGAAGAATTCTTCCAGACTATTAGCAAACAAACTCAAATCATCCAAAGCTGCGCTATTTAAAACGGCGCTCATAATTAATAAATTATCATGAACAAGTAACGCTGGCTGCCCTGGTTGAAAGCAAGAAGACTGATACTCTAATATAGAGTTAAGTAACCTAACGCTGACCTGCTCGATCCTGGAAGGAATGTATTCAGATAGTGACATCCAGAGAATAATATCATCACTGTGCATGTCAACATTAATAGCCTGCCTTCCGTCAAGCTCAAGTTGAACGGTAGAGTGGCAATCAAGATTTTTATTAACTAAATCATCACGCCCTACCGAGCTAAGGAAAACATTAAGCATTTCAATAAATTTATATTTCATATAAACTCCATTCATATGGTTTTTATTACATTTATTTTTGTAGATTCTGAAATTTCATTAAAGGAGATCACCTCTAAATCAGGGAAACGATCTTCTACGATTTTTTTAACGAAACGGCGAATATCAACAGGAACTAGAACTATCAAATCTCTCAAAGAGATATTTACATTACTTATTGCCAGCGATAGTGATTGAACTATTTTTTCCGCATTATCTGGCTCTAAGTTTAAAAATGTCCCTCCTGATGATTGTCGAATTCCTTGCCTGATAGTATCTTCAACACCTCCGCCAAGCATTAATACATTCATTACGCCTAAAACTGAGAACTTATCTGATATATATCGGTTTAACGTACATCGAATATGTTCAACTAACATCAGTGTATCTTTCTCTTTAGGAGCCCATTGCACTAAAGATTCTAAAATCAGCTTCATATTTCGTATTGATATTTTTTCGGCTAAAAGCCTTTGAAATACTTCGGTGATTTTCTGTACTGTGGCATGTCTATAACATTCTTTCAGTAATTCTGGACATTTAGCTTCCAGATCATCTAATAAATTTTTGGCTTCCTGAATACCAAAAAACTCGTGGATATGACGTAATAATAACCCGCTAATGCAACCGACCATTTCCGTTATATCATCGCAAAAATTCAGACCTAGCGCCGTCGCATTTTCCTGGTTTTTACTATCAATCCATTTACTCGAAGAACCATTATCTTCTTGTATAACAAATAACTCTATGCCTAAAATGTCCAGTTCATCAGTTGAACCAATGATTTTTAAATGACCGAATCTTATACTAAATTCGCCAGCAAATATTTCATTGATCAAGATAATTATCTTTCCTTGCTCGATGGTAGGGGAGTAATTTATCGCTATATCTGGAACTCTATATCCAAATTTTATGAAAATATCCTTTTTTATTTTTAGCGAAAAGTCTCTATCTTCTAATATTTTCTGATGAACAACAGACACTGAAACAATTATAGGCAGAGTTTCTGGAACATAATCATCAATGTTCTCTATAGTCCTGATGGTCTCGCCGGTAGTAACATTATTAGGAGTATCTATAACTCCCGTAGGTACTTTATTAACCGATTTATCTTCTTTACTTTTTTTATAGAACCGATAAAAATACAGACCAAAAAGTAGGCAGGAAAGTATAATAAATATGAACGTTGGAAATCCAGGTAAGAAACCTATAGTACAAGTTATAATTGCAGTAACCAGAAGAGAAAAGTCATTATAAAATAGCTCTGATACAATATTTTCCCCAAGGTTTTTATCATTCCCACTCACCCTGGTAACAATAAAACCAGCGCTGATGGAAATCAGCAGTGCAGGGATCTGCGCAACCAAACCATCACCGATCGTCAGAAGTGTATAACTACTGAGTGCAGCGGACATATCCATTCCCATCTGAGCAACACCTACAGAAATCCCCCCAACAAGATTGACAAAAATAATAATGATACCGGCGATAGCATCACCTTTAATAAACTTCATTGCGCCATCAAAAGAACCAAATAACTGACTTTCCTGTTCTAGAACGCCTCGCCTTATTTTCACCTGATCGTTATCAATAATTCCCGAACGCGCATCAGCGTCAATACTCATTTGTTTGCCAGGCATGGCATCCAGAGAGAATCTCGCTGCCACCTCAGCAATACGCTCTGAACCTTTGGTGATTACAATAAATTGCACAACAGTGACTATGGCGAAGACGACTATCCCTACGACTAAATTGTCCTGAATAACAAACTCGCCAAAAGTAGCTATAATATCTCCAGCATCAGCTTCTAATAGAATCAGTCTGCTGGTACTGATAGAGAGCGCTAGTCTAAATAAAGTACTAATAAGTAAAATAGAGGGAAATGTCTTGAAGTTAAGAATATTGGTGATATAAAACGAACCCATAAAAATAAGTACAGAAATCATGATATTCAAACCGATCAAAAAATCGATTAAGAAAGTTGGTAAAGGGACGACTAGCATAGCTATCACTGTCACCATTACCAAAAGAACCATTAACTCAGGCTTACTCCTAAGTTGAAGCAGGAACCATGACAGTCTACGCATTTTCATCCCTACTCTTAACTTTATTTATTCTTTTCACTGCATCTTCTTTCAATTTTATCTGGCTAATTTTTTCTTTCATTAAATGGATGAGTTTGTCCCTTTTCTCTAACGAGAAAAAAATATCTACAGACACACTGGAGAAACCACTCAATAACAACTGTAAAAAAATAGCCTTGGTTTCATATGTCACTAATGATAACTTTTCAGAATAAAACTTGGCCAAACTTATTTTATAATTATCTATATTCCTGATCCCAGAAACGAAAAGATTAGACAATTCTTGATCATTACTTATGCTTATAAGCTCTGTACTCATTATTTTCTGCAGAAAATGAATCTCAACTGATTGAATCTCCCTTAAACCACCAACTCTACGGAATAGATCACCAAATTCTACAACGTTAATATTTCCTGTAGGGATAGATTGCAAATCGCAAGCTAGTGAACGTGTTAGGTAACGCAGCATAATTTCTCGTTGCTGACTCGTTATTTCACTTACCCATTGTTCGTAAATATAAATGATTGGGCCATCGTAGCAAATAAAGTCACGATATATATCCCGCAGTTGAATCGATGTCTTATCCAAGGAATGCGAGAACAACCTTGCCGATAATGCTACGTTAACGCCCGCTTCAGTCCTACGCTCTGTATCTTCTTCGGTTAAGACACTTTTCAACGTATTTAAATTACTAACGATCTTACTGGTTAGTTTTTTTCGTCGTAGGAGCTCAAAAATAACCATCAACATGTCGCTGGTATCAGGAAACAACTGAGCCAGAAAAGAACGTAATTTGGGAGGAGTCATTTCCTCGCGATTAATGATTTTTTCAATATGACTTACTTTCTCGTCAGCGTTATCATCCAAAATTCTCTCGGTAAATATCGTATTATCATCACTCGATGAACGTAATTCTTTGCGCCGATTAAACTGCGAGGCTAACATCGCCATTGATGCATATTCGCTAGTGTTATCGATGATGCCTTGCCCACGTAGCGTATTCTCACTGTCACCAGCAGTGTTTTGAGCTTCCTCATTCTTATCACGTTGCGCCGAGATATAACGTGAGTTTCCACCAAGTGGGGCTATGGCCATGGACTATCCATATAGTTCTGCAATAATTTTATCGTTCCTTGTAGCTGTTCATTTTTGTTTTTTATTCTATCGCTCAAACGCTCTTTTTCTGAAAATTGCCTACCATCCCAGGCCTCTGACTCACTTAATAAACGAGGCTGGATCAGAAAAACCCTAATCATTTTTTGTTGATTAGTACTTCTATAGCTGAATAGTCGCCCTAAATAAGGGATACTACCGAGTAGCGGGATTTTCTCCTCGGTTTCTTCTAATTGTTCGCGGGTATATCCACCGATAAGTAAACTGCCTTCTTTGGCTATTCGAGCAACAGTACTGATATGAGTTCTATTGACTACAGGTAAACCGCCAATCTTTTCTACATCCCCGCTACCGCTACGACCGGGAGAACCGTCCTCAATATTTACGTCCATTTCAACCTGCCCTCCGTGCGAAATCCGTGGTAATACACTCACCATAGTGCCGTAGGTCACCTGCTCGAGAGTCGCGACCCTTTCACCTTCCAGCCGAGCATAGAAACTCGAACTGTTATCAAAAAGTGCCGGGACGTTTTCCTGCGTCAATACGATAGGACGAGAAACTATTTGAGCATCACCAGTACGGCTTATTGCATCAATACGTGCCAAAAACCTGGCGCTATTTGACAGATTGCTTTGATTAAAAACAATGTCACCCCCGCCTGCGGTTACGCTACCAACCTGCCAACGGACGCCCACTTCATCTAATTTTTTTTTCGATATATCAATAATCCAGAGAGAAAGTTCAATTTGCCGACGAGAAACGTCTAGGGCGTTAACTAATTGATATATATAGCGAGTTTGTTGCGCGGAACCAGTAACTAACAGACTATTACTATCAGGATAAGCAACTACGGAAAAGTGACTACTTCCCGTGTCAGTAATAGCTCCGTAATTTTGTTGCGCCAAATCCAGCGCCGCCGGTGGTAACGGAAAACCTGTTTCTATCTGATTTGAAATATCTTCACGCGGAATAACATGAACGTTGTTACCCAAAGCATTTTTACTGAACAATGAATTAATAACGGTGACCATGCCTGGAATCGTCACGGCTTTGCCCCGTTGGCTAAAAACACGATCGTTAACCGACGAGTGCTTTAACGGGATAATAGTCACATCAGTCCCTGCTTTCTCTTCGACTTGAATCCGCTCATCCAAGTAGCGAGCGGTAGCTAATACTAATTCGACATAAAGTGGAGGGCCTGCAACATAGACTACGGATGCTTTACCCTCTGAACGTAGTGGATAACGCGAGTCATAAATTCCAGTGGTCTTAATATAGTTAAGCAACTCACTCCAACTTGTTGAACGCAAGTTTATTAGTTCATTGCGAATTTCACTATTATCATATACATATATACTGGTTCCATCGTCATACCATATTAAAGCCGTCCGTCTAGCTAATGACTTAAACATTTCTTCCGGTTGTGACATGTCAAAATTGCCAGTCACTTTTTTTTGCATTGCAATTTTGCTAAGAATAATCGGCTTTTCTATCCTGGATGAAACGACGTCAAATACCTTATTAATCGTTATATTATTGGCAATAAATGAACTCTGACTTTTTTCCCGGTCTACCGGCGTAGCGGTAATAACCTCTCCAAATCCTGGAGAGGCATAGCTAAAAGTTAATAAAGATAAAATTAATATTTTAGAGAAAAGGTATGGATTAACTATCATATAAACCACTCTCCAGGTGCCTTATCTCAGATGGAGTGAGCCCGAAATTTCTTTTTATGTCTAATGTAAAATGAGATGCAGAGCAGTAACCACAAGCTAACCCCACATCCAATATTGACATATCACTTTCAATTAGCAGTAAGACCGCGGTTGCCATACGCCAACTCATCATCTTTTTTTTCGCCGATGAATTAAAACTTTTACGACACAGAAATCTAAAGTAGGGGGACGATAATCCATAATTTTTGCTCAACTGAGATATTTTTATATTTTCTCCATTAGCTGACTGTGAAATAAGATAACGGAATATTCCATATGCCTCATACCGGCGAAGAATATTTAATAATGATAAATAATACCCCCCCCCCGTTCATGACTTCAGAAATAAGTAAACCACTCACTTCAGAATTACGCCAGGTTGAATAATTCCTGTCATACCAGACAGGGACAGAATCTTCAAATTTGATTTCACTATCGGATGGAGGCCTTTTACCTTTATTTGATTGTGATTTAGCCTCATCAAGCGTTGCTAAAATTTCAATAGCACTAAATATAGGTATCCCACTGATACTCCAAACTCCGGAAATCTGATTTAAGTCATCCAAACTCGGCGCAATTAAAAGTGAGGAATCCAGTACCAGACCTTTTTCTTTCCGTATAAATGATGGGTATTCTAATATAGAACCTTTCACCATTGGCCTGACATAGAAAATCATGCAATCAAGAGCAGGTAGTTCTCCGTCCACATTATTGTTGCTCTTACTTATACTCATGAATAAAAAACCTTAACAGGAAGTAGCATCTGATTATTTAAACAAAATCTGGTTATACTCTACAATTAGCAACAATCACATTCTTTGGAATTATTAGGAAAAAAACATCCTTTATAAAAGGATGCCGGTACCAGAAACGATAAGAATTAGTGCGATTTATTCCGATGAGTAATAGATTCAAATCGGCAATAATAACCAAACTTTAAAAGATGTATGCGAACTATTTTAGTTGTATTCTCTTTAAGAAATACAGCTCATCATTAATGACTGATTTTTACACCAATAGAACCTTCGTTGCTATGAATAATAACGCCGATTTTTATATAATAAAAATAGCCTCTGGTCGAATGACTGGCACCGAATTATTGTTTAAATCTAAAGGTTGCCTGATATTTGCGAACACAGAGACAGACTATAACGTTGTGACTGATGAAGAGAATGACTTAATCAGTTACTTTTTTCCTATTGATACTGGCAATTATAAGTTAACTTTTTTTTCATCCTATACCAATGAAGCAAACAAATCAGATGCTAAACTATCAGTCATTTTTGAAGATTTAGATAATGAAAAAGACACACCTAAACTGACTACCGATGTCATATTACAAACGGTCTTATTCCCCGATACGTTTCCTATACTGGTTAAGTCGATCGATGATTCATGGAATTATGAATCCTTCGATGAGCTAGGACAAAAAGATACAATGGACTCTTCTCTACCACAGAAAAATGGAAGCTTGATAAAGAGAGGAACATCTAAGCATTTAATTATTATATTTATTTCAATGTTAACTGTTGGCTTGATTTTATTAACAGTCATGACTAACAATCATAATTCTAATGTGCAAGTAGATAAAATCATTACAAGCAACATATCTAAACTTTTAGGTGAATCATCAATTCATTTCACCATTATTCTGCAAGCAGAAGGAAGAGGGAAAGATCAAGTCATTGTAAATAGCCGCCGCGATGCAGACTGGGTATCTCAGCAATTGCTCACGTCAAACTATGCTGGCTTAGTTGACATTATTTTAGTTAGCGAGTTAGAGAAAGAGCTAATGTCCTTAATCACCCCCTTTTCATCGTCAGTTTTAAATATTGATATGAGTTATCCTTGCTCACCTATTGTTAAGTTATTGAAAAGCTCGGATTACTTATCAGAAGTAGAAAAAATAAATGAAACGATAAAATCTAGAGTTAGCTGTGCTAACGAGATAGAAGTTAAGTTTTATCATAAAAAAGCAATTTTTGATGATGCAATAAGAGGAATAAAAGCAAGTAATGTGCCATTCAGAATTATAGAAGATGAAAAAAAACCTATTGTGGTTGTAAGCTCAAATCTTAGTGACAATCAACTGATATCAACCATGAATTTTGTCAAAAAATTCATTAGTGAATGGGGGAGTAATTACATTCAATTCTCTATTTCACTTAGTGATAATGAATTATATGAAGGAGTGTTTATTAATGATATAAATGAAAATATAAAAATCAATAACAATCATTGGGATTTTAAACAACATTCTTACTAAGAAAATAAAGAGAAATTTATCATGCCAACGACAACATTATCCACGCCAAACTATACCGTTAAGAACTTTGAAAACACGACACCACTATCCGGGCAAACAGCAAACTTTGCTTATGATATTGCTGGGAAATTCACTGAGCCCACAAAAGACCTAATGAATAAAATCGAGGCGGCGCAAAAAAGTGCTATAGAAGATATCTCTAACCCAATTAAGTTAATAGATTATACATTGTATCTAGGTCAATATTCTGCACTTAGGCAAGCACAATCTAACGTTGCAAAGAAACTCCTCGACCTTACATCCGGGATTATTCGTAATATTTAGAACTATATAATATAAATTAGAGCATTGCACATGAGTCATTTAACCAGTTTAATTTCATTTAAAAATCAGCTCCCTGATATTGGTGAATCCGTTTTCGACGGAGCAGGCCAGATCGAAGGGATAATAAAAAAATTGTTCAGCCAGCAAGCTGCAGCAACCAGTCAGGAGAAAGCTGCAATAGTTAATTTAATCGAGCATGGAAATATAACTGATTCCGCAGAATTAATCAGAGTCGGTCAGATACGATTGGGAAAACATGCTGAAGTTGTATCACTGGCGAATACATTGGTTCGTAAAGCTATTTCAGCTGTAGAAACTACGATAAAATCTCAATAATGATGCGAATAAGCCGGTTTATATTATGTGCAGCCATTGCCCTATTTTTGACTGGCTGCGATAGCCAAGATTTACTAACCGAGCTAGATCAGCGTCAAAGCAATGAAGTCTTGGCGACCTTACAACAATACGGTATTCAGGGTAAAAAAAAGGCAAATGGCAAGTTGGGTTACTCCATTCATGTTTCTAAAAATGATTTTATTGCGGCGGTAGATTTACTCAAGCAATATAACTTGCCTTCTAAAGAATCCGTAGAAATTATTCAGGCATTTCCCAGTGATTCTTTAGTTGCCTCACCTCATGCAGAACGAGCCAGATTACTTTCACTGATTGAACAGCGGCTTGAACAATCTGTTTTGACCATACCAGGAGTTGTCAATGCCAGAGTGCATGTGAGTTATCCTCTATTAAATAATAGCAGGACTACTCAGCAGCAAAATATATCCTGTTTAGTGACTTATGCTGGTAGTGAAGATCCAAACCAATTGATGACTAAAATAAAACTTTTTTTAAAAAATAGTTTTTCAGACAGTTCATATGACAATGTCTCTGTAGTTATTGTTGAACGTCCGATTATTCAACGTAGTGTATCACTAGATAGTAAATCTAATACTTTTAATCCATATTATATTTTGATAATCATCCTAATCACTAACTTAATTATTTTCATGCTCTTCTATTTTCGTAATTCCGCACGTTTTATGGAAAAAAGAAGTGGTTCATCCAAAAAGATCAATACCCAATAGGAGAATTTAATGGATCATTTAAAAATATTGCTATCACCTGGAAGCTACTTTCATTCTGATCACAGAATAATGGAGCATAATAACTCACCAATTTATCTTCAGGCTTTCCAAAATAATTATTTAATTGCTAAATATCAACTACCTATTCCACGCAAGCTGTCACTCTGCATTCCTAAGGTGATTAAGGAATCGTGGGGTAACTTACCAGATATAGCCTGGAGATTAGGAATACTTGGAGTTGATACAAAACATCATCCATATTTATTAACCGATGATGATATAGAGTTAAGAAACAATATGCTACCTAAGTTCAAATACATATTACAAAAGTATAAAGAAAAATATGTTACCCCAAATTATATAATGGCTTTTGGCGCACTACAACTTGTTGAAACGATTATTTTTTTCGATACAACATTGAAAAGCAGAGCTGAACGCGTATTTAGCCAACGTGTGATGAACATCATGCGCACATTGCAATGTGCGAGACTACCCTTCAATTTGATAGAAATGGTTTGTTATCATGTTAAAAGTAAAAAAAACACCCTTGCATGAAATATCAAATGAAAAAGTACTTATCAAGAGGTGCTGTATTAGTTCTAATGCTTATCAAGTACGCATAATCGAATACGCAAAGAAAGAAGCAAAAAAAAGGTTGTCTAAAGCTGAAGTTGAAATCAAACATATAACTGATCAAGCACATAATTTTGGCTTCAAGAGCGGGATTTTTTTATTTATTGACACTGTCATTTCAGCAATAAGCCTCTATCAAGAAATATGCAACAAAAATATTGCCAATATTGAGGTGAGACTTAAAAATAAATTACAGGAAATATTTGGAGATACGAGATTTATCGAATTGGTTTCTGAGCATTTTCATGGCTTTTCAATATCATCACCAAATATTGAACTACACATTCCCAAAATTCATTACGCTAAAATAATAGGAAACCTGAAGAATGAATCTTATGTCATAGAAAGTAATCAGGAAAATATAATTCTCAAGGTAGGTGATGAAATCATAGTATTTGATCCAAATAAAGACCGTCCTGAATTCTTGCAAGAAATATTTCCACCAATAAAAAAACACATATTGAATATTAACGGAATTGTTAACTTAAAAAAAACCAGAGAAATAATAAGATTGACCACATGCAACCAGCGAGAAGAAAATGAAAATAACGAGCAACCTGAATAAAGTTATAGCTAATACCGGAAATGCCAAGAGAATAGAAATGAACAAAATTAACATTCAATCATTAAAAAATGATGCTTCTGATAAATTGGCTTATGAACTTGTTAATAATATAAAAATCAACCAATTAAAAAACCTGAAAGAGGCCTATAAAGTGATTTCAGAAAAGCTTAATGGCAATGATAATAATACAAAATCTAGTATTATTGTTCATGCTAATACTTTACTACAGTCAAGCGGAAGTAAAGAAGATAAAGAGCTTTCGTCCAACATTATCATTCCATTTTTAATAAACGAATCCATCATTAATAAAACCCTTAAAGAGTTCACTAGCAGTATATTAAACAATCAACTTAGTTACATTGAGAGTGATGATGAGGAAGACATTTTCTAATTTAACACCGATTATATATTATTTTCTTTTCTCTGTTGGATCAGCCCATTCGACATGTCTAAACTCTGCCGCCGAAAAATGGAATGTACCCTCTGTTATTCTTGAATCTATTATTTCTCAGGAGTCATCCTGGAAAATCAATGCGAAGAATAAAAACGAGAATGGCAGTCATGACATTGGCTTGATGCAGATAAATTCAATTAATATCTCATTACTGCAATCGGCTGGTATTATTGATAACGCAAATATGTTGAAATCTCCATGTATTAACATTCAGGCTGGGGCTTATTTGCTTAGTCTCAAGTTTAAAAAATATGGTTATAGCTGGAAAGCTGTAGGAGCCTATCACTCTGAAACCCCCAGATTTAGGGATAAATATGCCAAACTCATAATGGAAAAAGTATATTCAGATGCCGATTTGTCAGAGACAAAATCTCAAGTGTTAGCTAACACACCTTAAATATAGTTATAGTAAATTAATATGTGTTACAACTCACAAACCATCTTATCATTAAAAATAGTTTAAATATCTTATATCCATCTGTAATTTAATTACCTTTACAACTTAATTCATATGTTTCGAGTTTTGTTTATTCATATTTATTATCAATAACCATCTTGTAATAAGTTATAACAACCATTTAGTGAACCAAGAATATTAGACTTATCCTAATTTATATCGTTTAATGATTCACGAACATCAGAATAGTCTGTGTAAATGAATTGATATAAGGAAACGATTATATGCACAAAGGGAAAACCATACGACTGAATGGCAGCATCGTGTTTGATACATTACAACGAAGCTTGGTTAATGATGAAAAAAAAATAAGATTATCTGAGAATGAGTCACGTCTTTTGCAAATGCTCTTAGAAAAAACCTGTGAGAAAAGAGAAATACTATATACCATTTGGGAATCGCGTGGTGTCATTGTTACGGACAGTAGCTACTACAAACTTATCAAGCAACTTCGCCAATCATTTGTAATGATAGGTGAAAATGAAGATCCAATAATGACTCTTCCACGCATTGGCGTTAGATTCGTCGGCACACAAGAAGAATTCATTCCTACAACACCATCAAAAACAAAGATTCTTAACATAATTAAAGATATTAAATTAAAAATAGCATCTTCTTTTTTTATTATTGCCGCAATTTTATTCTCCTACGCTTTTATTAGCATTTAATGAGCTATATATGTTTTTTATTTTTAAAAATTATCGTTTATTTATTCCACTATTTGTAGCCATATGTATTAGTCTAACTGGTTGTAGTATGAGCACCCATTATTTTCACTCCTCGTTTTCTATTGAAGGGAACGTTTCTTCATCAATACAGGAAATACCGGAAAACTCACGGATAATAATCACTGTAAGCAACATGAATCCAGAAACAACTAAAGACAGAGTAATTCAGGAATTTACGTTCCTAACAAAAAAAATGAAAAGAAATCATCCCTTTCGTATGAAAATAGCTGAAAACCTTCTAACAAATGAAAAACACATCCAGTTTAGTGTCAGAGTAGAATATGATGATGAGTCAATTATGATGAGTGATAAAATCGTAGCTATACAGATCGATAAACACATGTTGGAAGGAAGGAAAATAACTGGACTATTACTAACCGTGACACAATCTTAACTTTAGTTGAACGAATAATTAAAGATATTTGACGACTACATTATTTCATGCCGTGAAAATTTTTTCGCCAGAACATTCTAATGTTATTTATAAGTTATTATTTTTTCATCTATCTAATGAATATTACAAAGATTCCATGGCCCGCTGCACAACATATATAGCTGCGGCAAAAAAGTTATAAGATTATTGTTGAGCACAGATCGGTATTTTATGATTAAAATTGATCTGCACTGCGAATGAGTTGCAGAAAATAATTATCTGTAAAATTTCTTTACCACAGACAGATCAGAGATAGCGGCAACCTAGTGCGTACTGCACGACTACGCTTGTTGTCCTATCACTGCAGGATAACTTTGCGAGATGCCTCCAGCTTTTACCCGTGTCAGTTTGCTAGTTGCTGGGATAATATGTCCCAAGAGCCGATGCGAGGTTACCGCCCCCTGCGTGATCAGAGCTGCTGTGCTCTTAGGCCACATTCACGTAGTATTTACCTATGCTGAATTACCGTGATAATTAACGATAACAATTAAAATCACAATTAACTTTAATTTCAATGGATTAGAAATATATACGCATGAATAATACCGACAAAATCGACGCTCACACCCCGATGATGCAGCAGTATCTACGATTAAAAGCCCAGCATCCGGAAATTCTGCTGTTTTATCGTATGGGCGATTTTTACGAGCTGTTCTATGATGATGCCAAACGTGCATCGCAATTGCTTGATATCTCGCTAACCAAACGTGGTGCTTCTGCCGGTGAGCCAATTCCAATGGCCGGTGTTCCTCATCATGCGATTGAAAACTATCTGGCTAAGCTCGTCCAAATGGGGGAGTCTGCCGCAATTTGTGAGCAAATAGGCGACCCGGCAACCAGTAAAGGGCCGGTAGAACGGAAAGTGGTTCGCATTGTGACACCTGGCACAGTGAGTGATGAAGCCTTGTTAAATGAGCGCCAGGATAACCTACTAGCCGCAATCTGGCAGGACGCCCGTGGGTTTGGTTATGCCACTCTAGATATCAGCTCTGGCCGCTTTCGCGTTTCCGAACCCGCTGATACAGAAACTATGGCGGCCGAATTACAGCGGACCAATCCAGCTGAATTATTGTATCCAGAAACCTTCGAACAGATGTCGTTGATTGAACAGCGACACGGGCTGCGCCGTCGACCTTTGTGGGAGTTTGAGCTGGATACCGCCCGCCAGCAATTAAACTTACAGTTTGGCACCCGCGATCTTATCGGTTTTGGCGTAGAACAAGCCCATCAAGCCCTGCGTGCCGCCGGCTGTTTACTGCAATATGTTAAAGATACTCAACGTACCTCATTGCCACATATTCGCGGGTTAACGATGGAACGGCAACAAGACGGCATTATTATGGATGCTGCTACGCGTCGAAATCTTGAATTGACTCAAAGTTTATCCGGAGGAAGTGATAATACTCTCGCGGCAATTTTAGATCAGTGTGTAACACCGATGGGCAGTCGGATGTTAAAACGCTGGTTACATATGCCTATTCGCGACATTAATGTGCTCAATCATCGTCAGCAGGCAATCAGTGGTTTGCAAAATATCACTGCGGAACTGCAGCAGCCACTGCGGCAGGTTGGTGATTTAGAACGTATTTTGGCACGATTGGCTTTGCGCACCGCTCGACCGCGCGATTTGGCCCGGATGCGCCATGCATTTCAGCAATTGCCTGAAATTCACCAATTGCTTAGTTCCGTTGAGGCTCCCCACGTTCAGAACCTGCTATCGCAGGTAGGTAAATTTCAAGAACTCTTGGATCTGCTAGAACGCGCTATCGTTGAATCTCCTCCTGTATTAGTACGAGATGGCGGCGTTATTGCCTCAGGCTACAATGCTGAGTTAGATGAATGGCGTAGCCTTGCCGATGGAGCTACCGATTACCTCGACCGACTGGAAATTCGCGAGCGGGAAAAACTGGGGCTGGATACGCTCAAAGTTGGATTTAACGGTGTCCACGGCTATTTCATTCAGGTGAGCCGTGGCCAAAGCCATTTGGTGCCAATTCACTATGTACGTCGCCAAACGCTGAAAAATGCGGAACGCTATATCATTCCAGAACTTAAAGAATATGAAGATAAAGTTCTGACCTCCAAAGGTAAGGCGCTAGCGATTGAAAAAGGCCTTTATGAAGAAATTTTCGATCTATTATTACCCCATCTATCCGACCTACAGCTGAGTGCGAACGCGCTAGCTGAGCTTGATGTATTAACCAATCTGGCCGAACGGGCAGAAACGTTAAACTACACGCGCCCCACGCTCAGCGACAAACCGGGCATTAAGATTGTTGCAGGTCGTCATCCCGTGGTGGAACAGGTGCTACGAGATCCTTTTATTGCGAACCCGTTATCACTTTCACCACAGCGTCGGATGCTTATCATCACTGGCCCGAATATGGGCGGTAAAAGTACCTATATGCGTCAGACGGCCTTAATCGTGTTGCTGGCTCATATGGGAAGTTTTGTTCCTGCCGAACAGGCGACTATCGGGCCAGTCGACCGTATTTTCACCCGTGTAGGAGCCGCGGACGATCTTGCCTCTGGCCGCTCTACCTTTATGGTGGAAATGACCGAGACGGCCAATATTCTGCACAATGCAACAGAACAAAGCCTGGTCTTAATGGATGAAATTGGTCGTGGTACATCAACCTACGATGGTTTATCTCTGGCCTGGGCCTGCGCTGAAAATCTGGCCAGCCGCATCAAAGCAATGACGCTATTTGCTACCCATTATTTCGAATTAACCACCTTGCCGGAAAAAATGGAAGGCGTGGTTAACGTGCATCTGGATGCCATGGAGCATGGGGATACTATCGCCTTTATGCATACCGTACAGGACGGGGCGGCCAGTAAAAGTTATGGTTTGGCCGTGGCCGCGTTAGCCGGTGTACCCCGTGACGTCATCAAACGAGCGAGACAAAAGCTACGGGAGCTTGAGTCACTCTCCAACAATGCAGCGGGTAGCAATATTGATGGCTCCCAGCTTACTCTGCTGAATGAAGAAGTTTCTCCTGCAGTGGAAGCACTGGAAACCTTAGATCCCGATACGCTTAGCCCTCGTCAGGCCTTGGAATGGCTCTATCGCCTGAAAAGTATGGTGTAAGGTAATATGGCGTTATCGGTTAGGATTTTTGCGATTAAAGCTATTTTTCTAGCCGGCTCTTTTGGCGCTGAATCAGTCAGTGCCTTAGGCCAAATTGCTCGATAATAAGAAACCATCTTCTTAAAGGGCCGGTTTCAGTCGAAAAAAAACGGTGGACGAGATGTCCACCGTTTTTATTTAACCCAGCAACAGAATTTACTTCTATCATCAATAAATCGTGAAGTAACACTGCTTCGATTTAGCGAATACTGAATCTGTTTTCGCTCTCTTATCTATTGCCTTAATTCAGGCTGCCGATAAGCTTTTTACTCGCGAAACAGAGCTTCAATACTCAAACCTTGTGTTTGCAAAATTTCACGCAGACGGCGTAAGCCCTCAACCTGAATTTGACGAACACGTTCACGGGTTAAGCCGATTTCCCGACCTACATCCTCAAGGGTTGCAGCTTCGTAGCCTAACAGACCAAAACGACGAGCCAATACCTCACGCTGTTTAGCGTTCAATTCGAACAGCCATTTGACGATACTTTGTTTCATATCATCATCTTGCGTGGTGTCTTCCGGCCCGTTTTCATTTTCGTCGGAAAGAATATCCAGCAATGCCTTCTCTGAGTCGCCGCCTAACGGTGTATCAACAGAAGTGATACGTTCATTCAGGCGTAACATACGGCTCACGTCATCGACCGGCTTGTCGAGTTGCTCGGCAATCTCTTCCGCACTCGGTTCGTGATCTAATTTATGAGAAAGCTCGCGCGCGGTGCGCAAATAGACATTCAGCTCTTTGACAATATGGATTGGCAAACGGATGGTACGGGTTTGGTTCATAATCGCCCGTTCAATCGTCTGACGAATCCACCATGTTGCGTAAGTAGAGAAACGAAAACCGCGTTCTGGATCAAATTTTTCCACTGCGCGAATCAGACCAAGATTGCCTTCCTCGATCAAATCTAACAGCGCCAAACCGCGGTTACTGTAACGACGAGCGATCTTCACCACCAGCCGTAAGTTGCTTTCAATCATACGTCGACGTGACGGCACATCCCCGCGCAGTGCACGTCGGGCAAAATAAACCTCTTCCTCTGCGGTCAGCAGCGGTGAATAGCCAATCTCACCAAGATAGAGCTGCGTAGCATCCAGCACGCGTTGGGTAACGCCCTGGGCCAGCAGCTCATCCTCTGCTAATTCACTTTCAGAAGGTTCATCTTCTACTAATGCTTTTTCATCAAAAATTTCAGTTTCCGTACTGTTTTCGTCGAAATCTGCATCTTCGTTTAACTCGTTAACTTTCAGCGTATTTTGGCTCATAAGCTGCTCCTACCCGTGATACCGCGAGCAGAATACAGCGTATTCTGCCCAATCTATCGCTGCGGAAGATAACGCAGCGGGTTTACGGATTTCCCCTTGTAACGAATTTCAAAATGCAATCTAACTGAACTGGTTCCGGTGCTACCCATAGTCGCTATTTTTTGTCCCGCCTTCACTTCTTGTTGTTCCCGGACCAGCATTGTATCGTTATGAGCATAGGCGCTCAGGTAGTCATCATTATGTTTGATGATTATCAGATTACCGTAACCACGCAGCGCGTTACCGGCATACACTACCCGCCCATTAGCAGTGGCGAAGATAGGCTGCCCACGCGAACCAGCGATATCAATCCCTTTATTGCCCCCTTCGGAAGCAGAGAAGCTATCAATGGTTTTCCCGTCGGTTGGCCATTTCCAGCTACTAACTGGACCACCATTACTGGTAGGGATGCCAACGGGAGTGCCCGGTGCGGTAACAGGTGCTGTTGTTGATGCAACGGCTCCTGATGCTGGCAACATTTTACCAACATTCTGTTTACCCGAGTTACCAGAATACGCGTTAGTTGATTGAGAATCAACCGCTGAAGCTGTGTTTTGGATGTTTGAAGGCGGTTTTGATACCCCATTAGAGGTAGCGTCAGTTGCCGCCATCATACCGCCGCCGGAACCGTTACCCAGCTGGATTGTCTGGCCCACGTTCAGGCTATAAGGCTCGGGAATGGCGTTTTTATTCGCTAAATCACGGAAATCATTGCCAGTAATCCAGGCAATATAAAACAGGGTATCCCCCCGTTTAACCGTATAGGTGCTGCCGTTGTAACTCCCTTTAGGGATAGAATTGTAACTACGGTTATAAACAATACGATCGCCTGATGCATTACTTCCACTCATCATCGAACCGGATGTTTTACCACCCACGGTCGATATTGGCGCAGACGTTGATGCATCATTAGTACAACCAGCCAACCACAAACTCACAACCGTACACGCCGCAATCCGGCGTAAAGTAATCATTGGGCTTCCCGTGCTCATGCTTCCCCCATGACAGCAATATTAAGCGATATTTCCAAATACCCTTTACATCCTAGCTGAGTGTCAATGTTTCACTCATTTTTCTAATGATGAAAGGTTCCTCTGCGCGCCTTGAATAATAAGGTCAAACGCAGAAGAAATAAGATGCAGCACCTTGGGTACAAATTGCACCACCTCTGCCCTACCGTAATCTCGTATAATTTACATATCGCGCTAACCCAATGGGTTCCCGGCCGGAATAAATAGGCTGGGATTAAATACGCGATTTAAAAAATTGTCAGGCCAGTTCCCCTTTCACCAACGGAACAAAACGAACTGCCTCCACCGTTTCAATAAAGAACTCGTGATCCCTACGCTGCACATATTTTAACGTTTGCGCCTGTTCACCGACGGGCAGAACTAATCTCCCACCGTTTTCAAGCTGCTGCAATAATGCTTCTGGAATCTCTGGCGGTGCCGCCGTCACAATGATCGCATCAAATGGCCCGCGCGATGCCCATCCCTGCCAACCGTCGCCGTGGCGGGTAGAAACATTGTGCAGATCCAACAACTTTAGGCGGCGCTTAGCCTGCCATTGTAGCCCTTTGATTCGTTCAACTGAGCACACGTGTTCAACCAAATGCGCTAGAATTGCAGTTTGATAACCCGAACCGGTACCAATCTCTAATACTTTCGATGTTGGCGTCAGTTGCAGCAATTCTGTCATCCGCGCCACCATATAAGGTTGAGAAATGGTTTGCCCTGAACCAATTGGCAGAGCGGTATTCTCATAGGCCTTATGCGCGAGCGCTTCGTCCACAAAGCGCTCCCGTGGTACAGCTTCAATCGCCTGTAACAGGCGCTCATCACGAATACCTTGCTGTTGTAACTGTAGCAGTAAGGTTTGCATGGATTTATTTACCATTCCCCGTCAACCTCAGTCCTGGCTAACCAGGTTTTGACTACGTCTTGAGCCGCATAGGCGGTTAAATCAACCTGAAGCGGCGTCACTGAAACATATCCCTGTTCCACAGCGCTAAAATCAGTATCCGGCCCTGCATCACATTTGTCACCCGGCGGCCCAATCCAATAAATATCTTGCCCTCTTGGGTCTTGCTGGCAAATGACTGTTTCGGCTGGGTGCCGACTGCCGCAGCGAGTGACCTTGATACCTTTAATTTCATTTAACGGTAAATCAGGCACATTCACATTAAGAATTTTGCCGGTACGCAGTGGAGCGCTCTGTAAAGCGCGCAGCAAGCGGCAGGTTACCGCCGCCGCTGTATCATAATGCTGATGGCCGTTTAGCGAAACTGCCAACGCAGGAAAACCCAAATGCCGTCCTTCCATCGCCGCCGCAACGGTTCCGGAATAAATCACGTCATCCCCTAAATTCGGGCCAGCATTGATACCTGAAACTACGATATCCGGACGCGGTCGCATCAGTGCATTCACGCCAAGATAAACACAATCCGTCGGCGTACCGTGTTGTACAGCAATATCGCCGTTTGACAATGTGGTCGTTCGCAACGCGGAATCCAGCGTCAGCGAGTTAGAGGCACCGCTGCGATTGCGATCCGGTGCAACAATCTGCACTTGAGCAAACTCACGCAATGCCGCAGCCAGCGTTTGAATCCCCGGAGCAGCAATGCCATCGTCGTTACTCAGTAAGATCCGCAGCATCGCCGTTATCCAGATTCATGATTTCTCTGACTACGCTGGTAGCAAAACTACCGGCAGGCAGCCAGAAGCGCAGCTCAAGGGTAACCTCATCCCACCAGTCCCAACTCATTTCCTGTGGACGCAGCAAGATGGCGCGGCGCGCACCTTCCACACGTTCACGTTTCAACAGCGAAAGCAGTTCGGTTTGATCCGCCAAACAGTTTTGCTCAAAGGCCAAAGCTGCGCCTTGAGTGCCTAAATCGCCGTCTCCCGGCAGCGGCGCAGTGACATTTAGCTCTCCGGCATCCAAACGCTGCTGCAAAGACTCCAGCTCCTCCGCCTGTGCGACAAACCAGCTACCACGGCCGCTCAGCTGCAATGCATCCCCCTCCAGCACCTGCATGGCGCTGTTTTGAGCCAAACGCGTGCTGGCAATCAGATTAAACATGGCACTGCGACTAGCAGACAGATAAAAGCTACGCTTACTGCGTTCTTTTACCCGAATTTCATTATTCGACCAACGGCGAGCCTGCACCAGATTATTGCCACCGCGGCCAAAGCGTTGACTACCAAAGTAATTGGGAACGCCCTGAGCAGCAATCAGATTTAAGCGAGCCTCAACGTCCTGCTGGTCGCTGATATCGCGTAACACCAGAGTGAAAGCGTTACCTTTGAGAGAACCGATGCGCAATTTTCGCTTTTGACGCACCGCTTCCAACACTTCGCAGCCTTCCAGCTGAAAATCCTGCATATTCGGCGTTTCTTTACCTGGCAAGTGCAGGCAGAACCATTGCTCGGTCACCGCATGACGGTCTTTTAAGCCAGCATAGCTCACTAAACGCGGATGAATACCGGCGAAACGGGATAAATAATCGGCAACAAATTGGGTATTACAGCCGTTTTTACGAATACGCACCAACAGATGCTCACCTTCACCGTCGGGTTCGAACCCTAAATCCTCTACCACCACGAAATCTTCAGGATTTGCTTTCAACACGCCGCAGGCTTTAGGTTGGCCGTGCAGCCATGTTAGATTTTCCATGTCCATTACTGCTTTTCTCTCTTTACCAACAGCGCCACGGCTTCACAGGCAATTCCCTCACCGCGACCGGTGAAACCCAGTTTTTCCGTGGTGGTGGCTTTCACATTAACGTCATCCATATGGCATTGCAGATCTTCCGCCAAATTCACGCGCATTTGCGGAATATGGGGAGCCATTTTCGGGGACTGGGCAATAATGGTGATATCCAGATTGCCAAGCTGATAGCCTTTTTCAAGGATGCGGCGGTAAGCTTCACGCAACAGAGCTCGGCTGTCAGCACCTTTAAAGGCGGGATCGGTATCAGGAAAGAGTTTGCCGATATCACCCAATGCGGCAGCGCCTAACAGTGCATCAGTTGCAGCATGGAGAGCGACATCACCATCGGAATGAGCCAGCAGGCCCTGCGAATAAGGAATGCGCACGCCACCGATGATTATCGGGCCTTCACCGCCGAATTTATGTACATCAAAACCATGACCAATTCGCATTATGTGCATTCCTTATTATAGAGCCGGGTAATGTAAAACTCGGCCAGCGCCAGATCTTCCGGGCGCGTGACTTTAATATTATCTGAACGGCCACTCACCAGTAACGGGTGATAGCCACAGTGCTCCAGAGCGGAGGCTTCATCAGTTACCGTTGCACCTTCACGTAACGCATGGCTCAGGCAGGTTTTCAGCAATTCGAATGGAAACAGCTGCGGCGTTAGCGCGTGCCAGAGATCCTGACGATCGACCGTATGTGCCACTGCTTCAATCCCGCATTCACCGCGCTTCATGGTGTCTCGCACCGGGGTCGCCAGCAATCCACCGATTTTAGTGTGACCAATAATTGCCAAAAGATTGCTTAAATCGTCCTGATGCAGGCAAGGGCGGGCAGCATCGTGAACCAGCACCCAGTCAGGCGTTCCGGCGCTCATCAGGCCAGCCAGAACCGAATCGGCACGCTGCGCGCCGCCATAAACCCGGCTAACGCGAGAGTCATTGGCAATCGGCAACCGATCGAACTGTTCATCATTTGGGCTTATTACTACAATAATCCGCTGAATTAGCGGATGGCGCAGCAAGGCATCAATAGCGTGTTCTAGTATTGTTTTGCCGCCCACGGTTAAATATTGCTTAGGGCAATCGGCTTGCATACGACTGCCTATTCCAGCAGCCGGCAATACAGCAATGACTTCAGGAAGGGAACCTGCGAAGTTACTCATTATTTATTGTTGCGCGTTATTTTGTGTCGAAGGGATACCCGCATTACGTCTGGATTGGTCAGGAACCAAACGATAGAAACTTTCACCGGGCTTAATCATGCCCAACTCGTTACGTGCGCGTTCTTCGATCGCCTCTTGACCACCGTTTAAATCATCAATTTCAGCAAATAGCTGATCGTTCCGCGCCTTTAGTTTGCCGTTGTTACCCTCTTGGGCCGCAACGTCATTTTGCACGCGGACAAAATCATGAACACCATTCTTACCCAGCCACAGCGAATACTGTAACCAGCCAAGCAAAACCAACAATAGTAGCGTAAGTTTTCCCATCTCCGCCCCCTGAAAAACTGACTAATCATCCCACAACTTTTCGTCGGACTCCACTCTGAGTGGGAAAATGCCCCAGAGTTTAAGATTAAGGACGATTTCTGGCAAAAATACCACGCAAATCTGCAAAACAACGGCAATTATTGGGACGCTATACTAGCGACAGTCGTCATAGATTCCCTTTCCTCCGTGAGTTTCTTAGCCGGAAAAACTGCTAAATCGGCTTTTACTTTTCATTTTGCCTTACCTTTACACCTACTTTTCCGCGAGGGAAAAGGGAAAAAGTGCGTAAAAATAACGGGTAATAAGCGAGGAAAGCAAGAGGAAAAACACAATGGAAGCTTAGGATTAAAAAGGTCATAGGGGCATTCTGGCGATAATTTTCGCCGCGAGCACCCGCCAGTCGTTTTACCATCCGGTGAGGAAAGAGAACAGCATCCAAAACAGGCATATCACCGCAATGCCCGTCCCACCGAGGGTAAATAGCACATTACCGCGCAGCAACATACTTAAGGCGACGCCGATTAATACCGAAACCGGCATTAACGCCAGAAAAAACGGCCAAGTATAAAGCAGGAAGAAAACGGTGTTTGGCCCGTAGACTAGAAATGGAATGGCGAAAGCTAGCCAGTAAAAGGTAAAACCGGCGGTTCCGCCGAGAAAGGAGTGCGACGGTTCCTCCCTTTCTCGCTGTTTGCTCACAATAATTTGGGTGACATTCTGCATAAAAATCCCTAAGGGTATTCTTTAACGGCGCGCTCTGTAGGCGCTTGGCCGAGGGTACATTCAGGATTTGATAATAGCTCTCTCACGCAGTACGTCTAACAATTGTTCAATCAAATATGTTACTAATTGTTCGTCATTCAAGCGAATAGTCAATAGCAGTGTTGGAGCGCGGGGAACAACGAAGACATCAGTAGCCTACGGGCAAAAAAAGAGGCGATATCTTCGCCTCTTTCTATCATTAGTGTTTTGATATATTTATCAATTTAGCCTCGGATTCTTTTCTCGGCATGCTGTACCAGACCACTGCGGTGAGTAAAATCAAGATGCCGCTAGCGATGCTTAATACCAGACTATGCGAGGTCGAAAATGCCTGACTGGCGCTGGCAAACATTCGCTCGCCCTGCTCCCCACCCAGTTCGCTGATAACCTGCATCGCTTCGCTAATAGAAGCGCTGGCCTGCTCTGCCAGATTCGCAGGCAAATCTTCCGGCAATACCACCGAAGCCATATACAACCGCGATAACAAAAGACCAAATAGCGCGACGCCTAAACCCGCGCCCAGCTCATATGCCATGCCTTCAACCGCTCCGGCGGCACCGGCTTTTTCCGGCGGCGCAGCGCTCATGATAGCGGCAGTAGAAGCCAGCAACGAGATTTCAATACTGCAACCGAGCAACGCCATCCAGCCCCACGCCTGATAGATTTGGTAGGAGAAATCCGTCATTGCCAATCCAAAGAAGCTAACGGCACTTAAGGCTATGCCCAGAGTGGCGACTAAACGCAAACCTAACGTTGCCACCAGCCAACCGGCCAGAGGGCCGCTTAGGCCACTTGCAATCATCAGCGGCAACAGGAAAAGACCGGCTTCGAGCGGCGTTTTCCCTAATACAAATTGCAGTTCCTGCGTCAGTAACAATTCGAAACCAACCAAGGTGATCATCGCGGTCAGCGCCATAATCATACCGACGGCAATCACCCTCTGACCAATCAGTCGAAAATCAATCATCGGCGAAGGTGATGAAAGCTGATGCCGGATAAAACCGTACAGGATAACGCCACCAATCGCTGCGGTTAGCGAGGTGCCGAGTAAATCGCCATTGCCGCGCAGCCCGCTTTTAGCCGCATAAACCAGTAATAATATTGCCGTGGTCAATACCAAGGCCGGTGCCAACGTCCAGCTTTGCGTTCTGCGACCAGGCTGGTCTGGGATCAGGAAACAGGTCGCCAATACCACCACCGCGACTATCGGCACGTTAATCATAAAGACCGAGCCCCAATAGAAGTATTCCAGCAGCACTCCGCCCACTAATGGTCCCATAGCGGCACCAGCGGTACCTACCGCCACCCAGATTCCCAATGCCAGCGCTCGCTCGCGCTCATCGGTGAAAATATGCCGAACCGCAGATAAAGTGGCGGGCAGAATCATGGCGGCCCCAATAGCCAAAGAGGCGCGAGCAGCGATCAGCGTTCCCACCGAATCGGCCAAGGCAGCGGCCAGCGACGATAGTCCAAATAGCACGGAGCCAATCAGAGCCAGCCGTTTAAAACCGATGCGGTCGCCCAAAGCCCCCATAGGTAACAGCAAACAAGCCATCACCAAAGAATAGATATCGATAATCCACAGCAATTCACTCCCCGTTGCCGACAAAGCCAATCCAAGGCGAGGCGCAGCCACATGCAAGACGGTGGCATCAATAGAAATCGGGAGGTACATCAAAATGATAACGCAAAAAATAGTCCATTTCTTAGACATAATGAGAGACTCAAATAAGGCAGAATTTAATGTTGAACACGCGTTCAATATGCGATTGTAGCGAAATGTTGAACATCAGTCCAATTCTCTGCATAATTCCCCTACATACCAAACTGTTAATTCATCTCAGAATGAGAGCAAAGGAGCATCCTTGGCATATTTGAATCGCGAAGAGCGGCATAGCAGTATTTTGAATGCTGCCGTGCGGGTGGCCATGGCAGAAGGAATGGCCGCTACCACGGTGCGCCGCGTAGCAAATGAAGCCGAGGTGGCGGTAGGTCAGGTTCACCACCATTTTGCGTCTGTCTCTCAACTGCGAGCCGATGCTTTCCTGCTGCTGGTTCAGCAATCACTCGCCACCTTTGCTATAGCCTGCCAAAATCATCCGGCGGTTGAGCGCTTGCTGCTGGTGCTGGGTTATCCGCAAGATGACGCGGGAAAAAGAGAAACCCGGCTGTGGAATGAGGTGAGTCTGCTGGCCGAGCGCGACGATGCCATCCGGCTCGCCTATACCCAATCGATGTCCAATTGGCATCAAGCCACGGTAGCCGTCATTAATAGCGGCCGAGAGAGCGGTGAGTTTCGTTCGGGTGATGACAGCGGCAATATTGCCTGGCGATTAATAGGTCTGGTGTGCGGTCTGGATGGAATGACACAATTTCCGGAGCTTCATTTCTCCGAGGATGAAATCCTGCGTCACCTGAATGCCATGATGAAAAGCGAGCTGCTTAGCGTTTCTGCCTAATCCGGGGGTAACAGGCGATAAAAAGATTGATAAAAGGGGCCTGCAAAGTCGCCCCTTTCCTGCCAATAAACCTTCGTTGCTTAGCTGATAATGGCTTTTACCGAAAGTTGTTCCAGTAATTGCTCAACTAACTGCGCCAAAGGCCGATCTCCTTTCAGATGAATATCAGGTGCCATTGGAGATTCATAAACTGAATCTATTCCGGTAAAGTTTTTCAGCTCACCGGCGCGAGCCTTTTTGTATAACCCTTTTGGATCGCGAGCCTCACAAATGGCAAGAGGCGTATCGACAAAAACCTCGATGAACTGGCCGTTGTCTAACATTTCCTGCACCATTTGCCGTTCTGCGCGATGAGGCGAAATAAAGGCGGACAAGACCACCAGCCCAGCGTCAACCATCAGCTTTGCCACTTCACCAACACGCCGAATGTTTTCCCGTCGATCGGTATCGGAAAAACCTAAATCCCGACATAACCCATGACGAACATTATCGCCGTCCAATAAATAGGTGCGGATCCCACGCCGGAACAACTCCTGTTCCAGCGCACCAGCCAACGTCGATTTACCCGAACCGGATAAACCGGTAAACCACAGCACCGCGCCTCGGTGACCATTTTTCCTTTCGCGATCCTGCCGGGTTACCGCATGGGAATGCCAGACGACATTCTCATCCGCTGGCACATCCGCAGGCAAAGTGTGCTGGTTATCAGAATGCAAAGAATGAGCAGGCAAACTACTTTCCTCCCAATAGATCGCGCGCACCCCAGTGAGGGTAGTGGCGACGTACCAGAGCATTTAATTCCAGCTCAAAAGCGCTAAACTGACTGGTTTCCTGATAAACCGACTCCAGCGTTTCCCGAATCAGCCCTGCGCCAACCGTGACGTTACTCAACCGATCGATAAATATCATTCCCCCGGTATCGCGGTTGCGCTGATAGCTATCCAACACCAACGGTTCGTCAAAGGCCAGTTCAACCAGCCCTATCCCGTTTAGAGGCAGACTTTCTACCACTCGCTGAGTCAGGCTGTTAATTTCCACCTGATACTGAATATTCTCCACCCGAGCACGCGTTTTTTTGCCCGCCACTTTGATGTCGTAACTTTGCCCGACCACCAGAGGCTGCTCCGCCATCCAGACCACGTCTACCAGCGCATTCTGCGCCGGTTTTAGCGTTTCATCGGCATCCACCAGTAAATCGCCACGGCTAATATCCACTTCGTCAGCCAAAACCAGTGTGATAGCTTCGCCGGGAATGCCCTGCTGCAAATCGCCATCGAAAGTCACAATTCTGGCTACTGTGGATTCAACTCCAGAAGGCAACACTTTGATTTTCTGACCCACGCGCACCACACCGGCGGACAAGGTGCCGGAATAACCGCGAAAATCCAGATTAGGGCGATTCACATACTGCACCGGAAAACGCAGAGGCTGCTGGCGACTGGCGTTCACCACATCCACGGTTTCTAATACGTCCAGCAGCGTGGGGCCGGTGTACCAGGCCATTTTCTCACTTGGCGTCGCTACGTTATCGCCGTCCAATGCTGACAGCGGAACAAATTTGATATTCAGATCCGTCGGCAATTGTTCGGCAAAACTCAGGTAATCGTTTTTGAATTGCTCGAAAACCGACTGCTGATAATCCACCAAATCCATTTTATTCACCGCCACCACCAAATGACGGATCCCCAACAGAGTGGCGATAAAACTGTGACGACGAGTTTGATCCAATACGCCTTTACGCGCATCGATCAGCAAAATCGCCAGATTGCAGGTTGATGCGCCGGTCGCCATATTACGGGTGTACTGCTCATGCCCCGGCGTATCCGCGATAATAAACTTCCGTTTTTCCGTCGAGAAATAGCGGTAAGCCACATCAATAGTAATGCCCTGCTCCCGTTCGGCCTGTAAACCATCAACCAGCAGCGCCAGATCCAGTTTTTCACCCTGCGTACCAATGCGCTTGCTATCGGTATGCAGCGTCGTTAATTGGTCTTCATAAATCTGACGAGTATCGTGTAGCAAACGACCTATCAGGGTACTTTTCCCGTCGTCCACGCTGCCGCAGGTCAGGAAACGCAGTAGAGTTTTATGCTGCTGCGCGTGCAAATAGGCCTCTACGCCGCCTTCATCGGCAATTTGTTGTGCCATCGCCGTATTTTGTAGAATCATGTTGCTCATCGGGCCGCTCCTTAGAAATATCCCTGACGCTTTTTAAGCTCCATGGAGCCGGATTGATCGCGGTCGATCATTCGACCCTGACGTTCGCTGGTAGTTGATATCAACATTTCTTCAATAATCGCCGGCAATGTTTCCGCCTGCGATTCCACCGCACCGGTCAACGGCCAGCAGCCCAACGTGCGGAAGCGCACCATTTTCTGCGCGATCATTTCACCCGGTTGCAGATCGATACGATCGTCATCCACCATCAGCAACATGCCATCCCGCTCGATAACCGGGCGAGGCTTCGCCAGATACAGTGGCACAATGTCGATGTTTTCCAAAAAGATATACTGCCAGATATCCAGTTCAGTCCAGTTGGATAGTGGGAAAACGCGAATGCTTTCACCCTTATTAATCTGGCCGTTATAGTTATGCCACAGCTCAGGGCGCTGGTTTTTAGGGTCCCAGCGATGGAAACGGTCGCGGAACGAATAAATACGCTCTTTAGCTCGGGATTTCTCCTCGTCACGGCGCGCCCCGCCGAAAGCGGCATCAAAGCCATATTGGTTAAGAGCCTGCTTTAACCCTTCGGTTTTCATCATGTCGGTGTGCTTGGCACTGCCGTGAACAAAGGGATTTATCCCCATCGCCACCCCTTCCGGGTTTTTATGCACCAACAACTCGCAGCCAAAATCTTTGGCGGTGCGATCGCGAAATTCATACATCTCGCGGAATTTCCAGCCGGTATCGACATGTAGCAGTGGGAAAGGCAAATTACCGGGGAAGAAGGCTTTGCGCGCCAGATGCAACATCACCGAGGAATCTTTACCGATGGAATAAAGCATCACCGGATTCCCGAATTCGGCGGCCACTTCACGGATGATATGGATGCTCTCCGCCTCCAATTGCCGCAAGTGAGTGAGTCGTTTTTCGTCCATAACAGATCCTTTATGCCAAATTCACGATTGACGACCTAAGCGGCCGTTCAGTCTGCGGTTGTTGCCCAAACCAGGCTATCTGGTGGTGTAAATCCACCACTTCTCCAATCACCAACAATGCTGGCGCCGGAGCCTGATGCGCTAATGTGTCCAGTTGATCCAACGTGCCAATCAATACCTGTTGGTCAGCGCGGGTTCCACGGCCAATAACCGCTACCGGCGTCTGCGCCGACCGACCGTGTGCGATCAATTGCTGACTGATTTCAGCTGCTTTGACCGTTCCCATATAAATAGCCAAAGTCTGACGCCCACGCGCCAGCGTTGACCAATCCAGCCCGTCACCGTCTACCCGACAATGACCGGTAATAAAAGTGACACTTTGGGCGTGATCCCTATGGGTTAACGGAATCCCCGCATAAGCCGTTGCTCCGGCGGCGGCCGTTACTCCCGGTACAACCTGAAACGGAATACCGGCGGCGGCGACTACCTGAAGTTCTTCGCCCCCGCGGCCAAAAATAAAGGGATCGCCGCCTTTCAAACGCACAACCCGTTTGCCCTGCTGAGCGAGTTCCACCAGCAAGCGATTGGTTTCCTCCTGCGCTACGGAGTGAGCGCCCGCCCGTTTACCCACGCAAATGCGATCCGCATCGCGCCGAACTAAGTCCAGCACTTCGGGGCTGACTAAATGGTCATATAGCACGACATCCGCCTGCTGAATAACCTGCAGACCACGTAAGGTGAGTAAACCCGCATCACCTGGGCCTGCGCCAACCAACGCCACTTCGCCGCTTTCCCTTTGCGGCTCTATCAGGGAGAGCTCCAGCTCACTTTCTGCCAGCGTCGATTGTCCACTGGCCATCAGGCTGGCAAACCGACCGGTAAAAGCCTTTTCCCAAAAACGACGACGAGCGCTCATCGACGTGAGCCGCTGTTTAACTCTCGCACGCCAGCGACCCGCCACGGCAGCCATGTCACCCAGACTCGCGGGCAGCAGGGCTTCCAGCTGTTCGCGTAGTATTCGTGCCAGAACCGGCGCCTGACCGCTGGATGAAATAGCCACCACCAACGGAGAACGATCGACAATAGAAGGAAAAATAAACGAACAACGCGGCTGATCGTCCACCACATTAGCCAGAATCCGCCGCTGATCCGCAGCAGCGAATACCGCCGCATTCAAAGCGTTGTCATTAGTGGCGGCAATCACCAGAAAAACCTCGTCCAGCTGTTCTGGCGCAAAAATATCTGCCACCCAGCAAATTTTTCCCGCGTCATGCTGTTGCTGAAGTTCGGAAGAAAGCGCCTGCGCCACTACCCGGATCTGAGCGCCCGCGCGATGAAGCAAATCTATTTTTCGCGCAGCGATTTCGCCGCCGCCAACGACCAGAACCGGGCGTTGTTTCAAGTCGGCAAATATTGGTAGATAATCCACAGCGGCCTTCGATTACATGATAAAGCGTAAGGTGACTATAGGGGCGGGGTATGACCTTATGAAATGACGAAAAGTAATTACAAGTTCCGTAATGATATAAAGCCGATGCAATCGGCCTTGCAGAGGCAAGCTCACTTATAGCGTCGAATGACATTCCTGATTTAGACATAAAAAATTCTGATAATTAGGAACCATACAAATTGTCTAATCGCGCGGACAGTCTCATACTAAGCCCCGCATAGCGCAGCGTTATCCATGCCAAACTGCGCGATTACGACTCTATAAAAGGATATTTAGGTATGTTTTCCCGCCTTCACCTGAAACTGGCGATTGTTACGCTTTGTTTTAGCACTGTATTCCCACTGAATGCGGCGGCCGCAGCGGCTAAAAGTGAGCCGTTAGGGAAAATAGCCGAGCAACAAACTCGCCATATTGCCACCTACTTCCCTGGACGTATGGCCGGTAGCCCTGCCGAATTGCTCGCCGCCGATTATCTTAACCAGCAATTTGAAACCATGGGTTACCAGACCAATTTGCGGGTTTTCAATACCCGCTATCTTTACACCAGTAAAAACGGCAAGCAGAGTTGGCGCAACCTCAGTGCCACTTCGGTCATTGCCGCCCACGGTGGTCGCGAGCCGCAGCAAGTGGTGATCATGGCCCACTTTGATACTTACACGCCTCATAGCGATCAGGATTTGGATAAAAACCTAGGCGGCCTGACGCTGCAAGGCGTGGATGACAATGCCTCTGGCGTCGGTGTGATGCTTGAACTGGCGGAGCGGTTGAAAGACATTCCGACCCGTTATAGCTTGCGTTTTGTCGCTTTAAGCGCTGAAGAAGTCGGCGCTCAGGGTGCAGCAAACTATCTGAAACGCATGAGCGCAGAGGAAAAAGAAAACACCTTGCTGGTCATCACCTTAGACAGTTTGATTACCGGCGATCGTTTGTATTTCAACCCCGGCCAGCATGATGCTAAAAGCTTCGCAGCGAAAAGCCGCGATCGCGCCCTGACGTTAGCGCGCAATGCCGGAATCCCAGCGGCGAGTCGCCCGGAAAACACGCCAGAGCCTCACTGTCGCGCCGATCAGAATGCCTTTGATAAATCGGGCATTTCAGTGCTTTCCGTCGAAGCCACCAACTATCAGTTAGGCAAAAAAGACGGTTGCCAACAACGTGCTATCAGCCCCCATTTTCCATTGGGGGAAACCCGCCACCAGAGTCAGTGGGATAATCTGAATTATCTCGATCATCACTTGCCCGGCAGGATTGCCAAACGTTCGCGGGATAGCGTCAAAATCCTGCTGCCGCTGGTAAAAGAGCTAGCCGGAGCAAATAAATAATCATTTTAGTGGGAAGTCATTCGCAATCTGATTAAAAAGTCCGATAAGTACCAACGGGGTGCTCATTATGAGCGCCCTTTTTGTATTCCCCGCGTATAAATTCGTTCTGGGTATACCATCTAAGGAAAGGCTGTTTAGGGGTATGACAACCGCCAACGCGGAAAAAACCTTTGCAATTCAAGTTGAAGCCTTGATGGATGATGGCTTTCCCTTACCTACACCCCCCAAAAATCCGCAGCGCTATATTAAAGATTCGCGTTTAACCTAGAGCGGCGACGTATTAGGTTTCATCGAAATCGAGCCGACACAATACGAAAGCAAAGCGGTATAGTTCAATTTGACCATGCCGCAAAATTTGCTGACGACAATCGATAGATTTATTAAATCAGCCATAACTATAAAAATCGCAGCCACTTTCTGGCAGCGTTAGCCAGAGAGAAAATCAGCGGTTAATTAGATAAGCAGAGTGAATAATCGTCTGTAACGAACGTCGACGAAAATGTTAATGAAAAAATGACGTTATATTTTAATAGGCTACGCTGCTAACCATTGCATTTAACTGGTTAGCCACCAAGACATTGGGAGCACCAAGGCTCCCAATGCGATTGCAGAGGAAAAAGCTGGTTCTAGCTTTCGTGAAGCCCGCATTCCCGTTTCAAACCGAAAAAGCGCGTTTCTTCTTCACTCATGCCGGGTTCCCATTTACGGGTTGTATGAGTATCTCCAACGGATAAATAGCCCTGTTCCCATAACGGGTGGTAATTCAGGCCATGCTCGGTCAGATATTGATAAATACGGCGATTATCCCAGTCGATAATCGGCAGTAGCTTGAATACTCCACGCTGTAAGGCCAATACCGGTAATTTGGCCCGACTGCCTGACTGCTCGCGCCGTAGGCCTGCAAACCAGGTTTGCGCTCCCAGCGTTTCCAACGCGCGATTCATCGGCTCCACTTTATTCAACTCATTGTAACGCTCAATACCTTCTACGCCCTGCTCCCACAGTTTGCCATAGCGCGCTTCCTGCCACGCTGGGCTGTGTTCAGCACGAAATACCTGCAGATTGAGCTGCAGTTTCTCGGCTAATTCGTCAATAAACCGATAGGTTTCGGGAAACAGGTAGCCTGTGTCCGTCAGAATAACCGGAATATCTGGCCGCTGGCGCGTCACCAAATGCAGGCATACCGCCGCTTGAATACCAAAACTGGATGACAAAACGTATTCACCCGGTAAATTCTCCAATGCCCAACTCACGCGGTCCTGTGCGGAAAGCACTTCCAACTGACCGTTAACCAGCGCGAGTGCCGCTGCCTGCTCGGCCTTGGGTAAGGCATTTAATTCATTGAGATTAAACTGGCTCACACCGCCCCCTGCCATTCGTAAAAGTCACGGGCTGAATCAATAACCGGCTTTATTACACCAGCGCGAATAATAAAATCCCCGAAGCCTTCGTTGGTATCACGCTCTTTGGCCCAACGGCCAACTAATTCATCGGTAATTGCCAGAATCTCATCGGCGGTAATGTTTTCACGATACATGCGCGGAATACGCGTACCTTCACGATTGCCGCCCAAATGCAGGTTATAGCGGCCTACCGCTTTACCCACTAATCCGATTTCTGCCAGTAGAGCGCGACCGCAACCATTTGGGCAGCCGGTGACGCGCATCACGATATATTCATCAGATAAATGATGTTTGTGCAGAATGCCTTCAATTTTCGTGACAAACTCCGGCATGAAACGTTCTGCTTCCGCCATCGCCAACGGACAGGTAGGGAATGAAACGCAGGCCATCGAGTTTTCTCGTTGGCGGCTAACGTTGCTATCCATCAGCCCATGCTGACGTGCCAGCGCCTCAATGCGATCTTTTTCTTTCTCCGGTACGCCCGCTACAATCAGGTTTTGATTAGCGGTTAAGCGAAAATCTCCCTGATGAATTTTAGCGATCTCAGCCACGCCGGTTTTCAGGCTACGATCTGGATAATCCAGCAGGCGACCATTCTCAATAAACAGCGTCAAATGCCACTTTTTATCAATGCCTTTCACCCAGCCGATGCGATCGCCCCGACCCGTAAATTCATAGGGTTTGGTCGGTGCAAAGCTAATTCCAGCGCGTTTTTCCACTTCTGCCTTAAACACATCCACGCCGACGCGCTCTAGCGTATATTTGGTTTTCGCATTTTTACGATCGGTACGATTCCCCCAATCCCGCTGGGTGGTTACCACGGCTTCAGCTACCGCCAGCGTGTGCGCCAACGGGATAAAACCAAAATCGCTGGCTTTACGTGGGTAAGTATTTTTATCACCGTGCGCAATGGACAGTCCGCCACCAACCAACACGTTAAAACCGATTAATTTACCTTTATCCGCCACCGCAACGAAGTTCAAATCGTTAGCATGCAAATCAACATCATTTTGCGGAGGAATAACTACCGTGGTTTTAAATTTTCTCGGCAAATAAGTTGCACCCAGAATCGGCTCTTCATCGGTGGTTGCCACTTTCTCCGCATCCAGCCAAATCTCGGCGTAGGCTCGAGTACGTGGCAATAAATGCTCGGAAATCCTTTTCGCCCACTCGTAGGCCTCCTGATGCAGTTCAGACTCTACCGGATTAGAGGTACAGAGTACGTTGCGGTTTACATCGTTGGCCGTCGCCAATGCATCTAAACCTAACTGATTCAATAGCTGATGAGCCGGTTTAACGTTTCCTTTCAGAATACCGTGAAACTGAAAAGTCTGACGGTTGGTAATACGAATGCTGCCGTACAGCGTGTTGTCCGTCGCGAATTTATCAATGCCCAGCCATTGCTGTGGCGTGATAATCCCCCCCGGCAGGCGGCAACGTAGCATCATGGCATGGCGAGGTTCCAATTTTTGCTCCGCTCGCTCAGCGCGAATATCACGATCATCCTGCTGATACATTCCATGAAAACGAATTAACAGGAAGTTATCGCCGGAAAAACCACCGGTCAGACCGTTATGTAAATCCTCGGCAATAGTGCCACGCAGGTAATTGCTCTGGGATTTCATCCGCTCGCCGTCAGACAATTGACCAGTCACAACCAATGGTCCAGGGTGTTTATCATTCATCAGTACACATCTCGCTGATAACGGCGCGCAAAGCGCAGCTCACTTAAAAATTCGTCAGCTTGCTCGGCATCCATCGCACCGTGCTCAGCCACCACGTCCAGTAAAGTTTTCTCGACGTCTTTAGCCATGCGATTGGCATCGCCGCAGACGTAAATATGAGCACCTTGTTGTATCCAGCGCCACAGTTCTGCACCTTTTTCGCGCAGTTTGTCTTGTACGTATATTTTTTCCGATTGATCCCGCGACCAGGCCAGATCGATATGGGTAAGCAAACCTTCTTTGACATAACGCTGCCACTCGACCTGATAGAGAAAATCATCGGTAAAGTGTGGATTGCCAAAGAACAACCAGTTTTTCCCACTGGCACCTTCGGCATCGCGCTGTTGCATAAATGCGCGGAAAGGCGCGATACCGGTGCCCGGCCCAATCATAATGACTGGCGTTTCTGGGTTAGCGGGCAAACGGAAATTATCGTTATGTTCGATAAAGACCCGAATATCGCCATCGATTTCCAAGCGATCGGCCAGGAAGCCAGACGCACCGCCGCTGCGTGGACGACCATCGATGTCATAGCGCACGACTCCAACGGTGATATGCACTTCGGTTTCATTTTCCGCCTGAGATGAAGCTATGGAATACAAACGTGGGGTGAGTGGACGTAACAAAGCAATCAGCTGATCGGCGTTCAGATCCGCCGGTGCCTGACGCACCATATCGACGATCGGCGTGCTATGAGCGTAATGCTGTAACTTGCTTTTATCCGCCAACAGAGCAATCAGTTTCTCATCGCGAGAAAGCGCGGCATATTTATCAACAATCACCGTGGTATTTTGCGTCAGTTCAAAGTGCAAGCGCAGCGCCTGCGCCAGTGGCAGTGGCAAAGTTTGCCCCTCCACCGTGACCGGCTCATCGCCTTTTAGCCACAGTAACTCGACTAGCTCGTCCACCAACGCCGGATCGTTTTCATACCACACGCCCAGTGCGTCCCCCGGCTGGTAGCGCAAACCGGATTCACCTAAATCTATTTCTATATGGCGTACGTCTTTTTCCGAATCTCGCCCGGTGATTTTCTGGTTCATCGCCAACTGTGCGGTAAGTGGCGTAGTTTTGCTATACGGGCTGCTGGTCATTTCATCCACAGCACCGCTTAGCGTCTGCGCCGCTGCGCTGGCAGATTGTGCCGGAGCGCGAGCTTGTAAAACAGTCACCACCTGCTGCCGCCACTGTTCAGCCTGCGCCTGATATTCCACATCGGCATCCACACGTTCCAACAAACGTTCTGCGCCTAATTCGGCCAGACGCGTATCAAAATCCTTACCCGCCTTGCAGAAATACTCGTAAGAGGTATCGCCCAATCCAAAGACCGCAAACGCGGTTTCCGTCAGTTTAGGCGCCTTTTTGGATAGCAGAAATTTGTGCAGCGCTACCGCTTCTTCCGCGGGCTCACCTTCTCCTTGAGTCGAGGCGACAATGACTAACAGGCGCTCCTGAGCAATCTGTTTAAACTTGTAGTCGCCCGCATTAACCAGATTAACCTTTAGTTTTGCTGCCAACAGATCGTCACGCAACTGTTCGGCCAAACGACGCGCATTACCGGTTTGAGACGCAGAAATCAGAGTAATACACGGCGTTTCCGGCTCTGCAACCCCATGAGCAGGCACGTTCGGCTGTTGATTGACCATGCCCCAAAAATACCCGGACAGCCACGCCATTTGCGTTGGCGAAAACTCGCCGACCGCCGCCTGTAAGCGGGCCAGTTGCTCCGGCGAAAGCGGGAGTAATGAAGTTGGAGGAGCCTGAGTCGTCATCGCGGTACGAATTCCCTTGTGCTTTAGCCAGTGTCAGTCCGATATCTTGTCGGCAAATAAATCTTTAGGTTTGTAAGGTTAACCATCCGGATAATAACAATTAAAGAAGTGATAGAAATAATTAATAACTAAAACAACTAAGCGGTTTTTTCGCTATGACATACGAGTCAAAGTGTTCAACTTATTAGGAAAAATTTCTGTGATCCGAAAATCCAATAATCGACCAAGCGGAAGGTTTTAAATCAAAAGCATAGGCTGCTAAATTATAGTTATTATAGTAAATCGGATGGCGCACCAAGACCGGCAAACGTAGCTTGCGCGCCCAGTTTCCGGTACTATGCGGCGGTTTTTGAGTCAATAAGGCCAGGATGATGAGCACCACATTATTTAAAGATTTTCAGTTTGAAGCCGCACACCGGTTACCTAACGTGGCAGAAGGCCACAAATGTGGTCGTTTGCACGGCCATTCATTTATGGTTCGCCTGGAAGTGACCGGGGAAGTTGATGCTCATAGCGGTTGGGTTATGGATTTCGCCGAGCTGAAAGCAGCTTTTCAGCCTATTTGGGAGCGTTTGGATCATCATTATCTAAACGATATCCCCGGTTTGGAGAACCCAACCAGTGAAGTTTTAGCGGCTTGGATTTGGCAGCAGTTGAAACCGCAATTACCGGAGCTGAGCGCAGTCATGGTAAAAGAAACCTGCTCCGCAGGCTGCGTCTACCGCGGTTAATCTGGCTAGGTCAGGGCTGGAGAGCATCCCTCAGCCCTGCGCCTCTCACTATCAGGCAATATTTAAATATTTGTGGGTCTGCATAGATAATCGCCAATTGCGGGCGATACAGGTTTCAATACAAAGTCGCGTGGCCTCTTCTTTCTGACTGATCGGCTGTAGCGCGATAATTCGTTGTTTATTATCGTGCAACGTGGCCAATAATGCCTCCAACGCTTCAATATCTCTCATTCGCCCAACCGGGTGCTTCACTTCATCTGCCCGAGTTAAAGCCTGTTCTAATACTTTTAACCCGCCGCGCATATTCACTTTAGGTGAAACGGTAACCCAGGTTTTTTCCGAGCATTGGACTTCATAAGTGCCACTGGTTTCGATCTGACAGCTAAAGCCTTCCTGCTCTAGCAGAGTGGTTAGCGGCAATAAATCGTAAATACAAGGTTCACCGCCGGTAATTACCACGTGGCGCGCCGTATAGCCTTGTTGGCGAAGAAGGGTTAATAACTGTTGTTCGCTGGCGTTGCCCCAAGCGTCGCTTTCCTCGGTTTTCACCAAAATACGCTGCACATCGACTTCCCGATCGACGTTTTTCTCCCAGGTATGTTTGGTGTCACACCAGCTGCACCCTACCGGGCAGCCTTGTAAACGGACAAATATCGCCGGTACGCCGGTGAAAAAGCCCTCACCTTGCAAAGTCTGGAACATCTCATTAATCGGGTACAGCATCAGTATCTCTATATGAAAGCGGGTAATGGGGGATTATCGCAGATTCTGACGCTGTCACCAAACCGACCGCCTGCTGGCGGCCAGCTTTCTTTGTATCAGGGGGTTACTCAATCACACCGCAGGCCATTCTCGCTCCGCCACCGCCCAACGGCATAGGATGATCGGCATAGTTATCGCCGCCGGCATGAATCATTAGGGCGTGATGTTTAAGTTCCGATAAGGATTTTAGGCGTGGAGCCAAGACTTGATAGTTGGCTGAACCATCGGCGTTAACGACCAATCCAGGCAAATCCCCCAAATGTCCTTTATCACTATAAGGCCCCAGATGCGCTGAAGTTTTTTTCGGATCGAAATGCCCGCCCGCCGCTAACGCGGGTACCATTTTTCCGTCCTTTTCTGCGGACGCGCAACTGGCATTTTCATGCAGGTGGAAACCATGAATGCCCGGTGTCAATCCAGCTAACTGAGGGCTAAATAGCAGTCCATAGGGCGTTTCCGTTACGACTATCTTGCCAAGCGCCCGGCCATTTCCCTGCGGTAATGATTCATTCATAGTCACGGTCAAATCCGCTGCCAAAGCTGCGCCAGAGCAAAATATAAGGGGTAACAAGAAGGTGCTTAGCTTCATATCTTTCTTTTCCTTAATATTGATTGATAGTGATTAAATACTTATTGATTCTGATTAGCCAAACTCTTAAGCAACGCCATTTACTGGCAGGCAAGAGTTCATAGAAAATATCACCATGAGAGATAAACGGAATCAATATGCTAGAACCCAACGACTTTTTGTTATAAAAACTCTTTGTTGTAAAATCCTTTATTATAGAATTCATCGCTATATCAGCTCATCATTATAAAAACCCACCCTCATGAGAGCCCGAATTTATCATTGATAACTTTGCCTTCACAGAGCATATATCTCAAGGTTTCGCGCTTTGGCGCGAGTATTTCTCCTAATATTTATATTAAGCCACGCACCATTGCCCAATAAAGACCGCGGTTAAAGCCGCTGCGTAGCAAACGCCTACCTTTGTCGGTAGCCTGGGCAAGAGATCATTCCGATAGCCATAACAAAGCGGCATTCCGGCATTCAGCCCCATTTGGGCGATAGCCTGTACTTTCCTATCGTAGTCACGCGCGGGATAACCCAATATCATTTCGGAAAAAATATTATCTGCAACTATTATCTGCAACTATAGGAGCCTGGTTATGGCAGGCACCACCCGCTTTACGGATAGGGAGAAACGGTATCACCGATAACATAAACGCCCTGCTGCCCATAAACCTGGAGCGTTTGTGGGTCGGTTGGCAACCCGCCTCCTTTGTTATCCCATTCACTCAGCCCCGAATTTCGCACCGCATCAACAGCGCTAATAGGTGGAGTCGCCATCAAAATATCGAAGGGTTGAGCCTCGCCTTCTGCGGAATAGGCAATTTTTTATTCGGATCGACTTTGCTCAGTGTGAAGCCTCTCTGATATTTAATATCTCTGGCAGCAAAGACGTTAGGTAAAATATCTCCGCTAGGACGCTGTAAAAAGAGACAGTTACGCAATAGCTGCGCTACCCTCGGATAGGTATAAATAATTTCTATCGCACTACCCGCTCCCCGCTGTCGTAAATAGTCATCTGGCATTAACGTCATTTCTAGTGGAGCAACTCCGCACGGGTGGTGAACGTTAGATGTCTCTGGGAAAGAGACGATGATAAAAATTCGCCCTTTTCTATTTTGGCTAGCTTTTTAGCTAACAGGCCGGACGCTTCATACGGATAAAAATGATCGCCACTTTCTACCAACCCCTCTATTCATTCAAGTCGAGGTACGCAGCCGGACGCAAAAACTAAAAAATCATAACCGTATTTTTCACCTTTGCGGGTAAAGATAATTTATTTAAATCAAACCCTTCGGACCTATCTATAATAAATACTATTTCTGGTCTCAATAGGATTTTTTGTGGTCTCTCTAATTCCTGTTTAAGAAATAAATTAAATGCTACATACATAAACGCAGGTTTATAATAATGCATGAGAGAATCAGACAGTAAGATAAGTTCGACTTTCTTTGAAACAATATCCCTTTGCAGTTTACCTGCCAACAAAATCGCAAGGATTGTCTCCCCGGTACCACCACCGACGATAACAACTCTATATTTCATGGATACAGAACCTCAAACAGGTAATAATGGCTTTTAGAAAAAGCGTAATCAGCAGTTAAATATTTAGCGATCCGGCTAGTCAAACCAAATAGTAATAATATTATTACTATATTTATACTTCAGTGTAGTATTCAAAGCAGATTATGAACCAGCTTATTTTGTTTTTATATAAAAAAACAACCTTAATTAAGATATAAATTGATATGACTTGTTGAAATGTTAATTTTGAATTGAATAACAGGTTTCAATTCAATTAATCACCGATAGATCTCATTTATTCCCTGTATAACCATATAAATAAAAAATAATAGTTTCTATTTCATTAACTTTAGATATAAAAAAACCCGCCGAAGCGGGTTTTTTCTGGTAAGTATCAGGGCAGAAATTACTGACCTTTAACTTCTTTCAGACCGTTGAATACTGCGCGGTCGCCCAGCGCTTCTTCGATACGGATCAGTTGGTTGTATTTAGCAACGCGGTCAGAACGGCTCATAGAACCCGTTTTGATTTGACCGGCAGCGGTACCAACAGCCAGATCTGCGATGGTTGCATCTTCGGTTTCACCAGAACGGTGAGAGATCACCGCGGTGTAGCCTGCGTCTTTCGCCATCTTGATTGCAGCCAGAGTTTCGGTCAGAGAACCGATCTGGTTGAATTTGATCAGGATAGAGTTAGCAACACCTTTTTCGATACCTTCTTTCAGGATCTTGGTGTTGGTTACGAACAGGTCATCACCAACCAGTTGCAGTTTGTCGCCCAGCACTTCGGTCTGGTATTTGAAACCATCCCAGTCAGACTCGTCCAGACCGTCTTCGATAGAAACGATTGGATATTGTTTAGCCAGACCTTCCAGGTAATGAGTGAACTCTTGAGAAGTGAAGGTTTTGCCTTCGCCTTTCAGCTCATACATACCGGTTTCTTTGTTGTAGAACTCAGAAGCTGCACAGTCCATAGCCAGAGTAATGTCTTTACCCAGCACGTAACCCGCTTGTTCTACGGCTTCTTTGATTGCAGCCAGTGCAGCAGCGTTGGATTCCAGGTTTGGCGCGTAGCCACCTTCGTCACCAACAGCAGTGTTCAGACCTTTAGCTTTCAGAACTTTAGCCAGGTTGTGGAACACTTCAGAACCGATACGAACCGCTTCTTTCAGAGTTTTAGCGCCAACAGGCTGAATCATAAACTCTTGAATATCAACGTTGTTGTCTGCGTGCTCGCCGCCGTTGATGATATTCATCATAGGCAGTGGCATAGAGAATTGGCCTGGGGTGCCGTTCAGTTCAGCGATGTGCTCGTACAAAGGCATGCCTTTAGACGCAGCAGCCGCTTTGGCAGCAGCCAGAGAAACAGCCAGAATTGCGTTTGCACCGAATTTCGATTTGTTTTCGGTACCGTCCAGATCGATCATGATTTTATCGATGTTAGCCTGGTCTTTGGCATCTTTACCGATAACAGCCTGAGCAATCGGGCCATTAACAGCGGCAACAGCTTTCAGAACGCCTTTGCCCAGGAAACGGGACTTGTCACCGTCACGCAGTTCCAGTGCTTCACGGGAACCGGTAGAAGCACCTGATGGTGCAGCAGCCAAACCAACGAAACCGCCTTCCAGATGGACTTCAGCTTCTACAGTTGGGTTACCACGGGAGTCGATGATTTCGCGACCGATGACTTTAACGATTTTGGACATTAGATTTTCCTCAGTACAAGTTAAACTAAAACTCCAGACAGATGGGGCGACATTCAAGCCGCCCCACCTACCAAATATTTTATTTCACCTGGCGCTTCTGATACTCACCAGCCGCTTTCACAAAGCCGGCGAACAACGGGTGACCATCACGTGGCGTCGAAGTAAATTCTGGATGGAACTGACAAGCGACAAACCAAGGATGGTTAGGCAACTCGATGATTTCCACCAGCTTGTTATCAGCAGAGCGCCCGGCTACGCGTAGACCGGCAGCTTCAATCTGCTTCAACAACATGTTGTTTACTTCATAGCGATGACGATGGCGTTCAACGATGGTGGGTTCGCCATACATCTGACGTACCAGGCTACCATCGGTAAGGTTGCATTGCTGCCCACCCACACGCATGGTACCGCCCAAATCGCTTTCTTCCGTACGTACTTCAACGTTGCCGTCTTCATCACGCCATTCGGTGATCAATGCAACCACCGGGTACTTACAGTCTGGCACAAATTCCGTGGAGTTGGCGTTCTGCATACCCGCGACATTACGGGCAAACTCCATCAGTGCAACTTGCATACCCAGGCAAATGCCCAGGTAAGGAATATTGTGTTCACGGGCATAACGCGCCGCAGTCACCTTGCCTTCTACACCGCGATAGCCGAAGCCACCTGGGATTAGAATAGCATCCAGCCCTTTCAGCATTTCTTCGCCGCGGGTTTCTACGTCCTGTGAATCGATCAGCTTGATGTTAACGGTCAGACGGTTTTTCAACCCGCCGTGTTTCAAGGCTTCGATCACGGATTTGTAGGCATCCGGCAGCTCAACGTATTTGCCGATCATCCCGATGGTCACTTCGCCACCCGGATTGGACTCTTCATATATTACCTGTTCCCACTCGGCAAGATTTGCTTCAGGACAAGTTAAGCTGAATCGTTTACAAATATAATCGTCAAGGCCCTGTGATTTCAAGAGGCCTGGGATTTTATAAATGGAATCAACGTCTTTAAGAGAGATAACAGCTTTTTCTGGCACGTTACAGAACAGAGCGATTTTCGCCCGTTCGTTAGCAGGAACTGCGCGATCGGAACGACAAATCAGCACATCAGGCTGAATACCGATGGAAAGCAGCTCTTTAACCGAATGTTGTGTTGGCTTAGTTTTCACTTCGCCAGCCGCAGCCAGGTAAGGAACCAGCGTCAGGTGCATATACAAAGTATGCTCGCGGCCAACATCTACCGCCATCTGACGAATCGCTTCCAAGAACGGCAGAGATTCAATATCACCTACGGTGCCACCAATTTCGACCAATACCACGTCGTGGCCTTCGCCGCCTTCGATGATACGTTCTTTGATAGCGTTGGTAATATGAGGAATAACCTGGATAGTTGCACCCAGATAATCGCCACGACGCTCTTTACGCAGCACTTCTGAGTAAATGCGGCCAGTGGTGAAGTTATTGCGGCGGGTCATTTTGGTGCGAATGAAGCGCTCGTAGTGCCCTAAATCCAGATCGGTTTCAGCACCATCTTCGGTGACGAAAACTTCCCCGTGTTGTGTCGGGCTCATGGTGCCCGGATCCACGTTGATATACGGGTCCAGTTTCATGATGGTAACGTTGAGGCCACGGGCTTCAAGAATAGCCGCCAAGGAGGCTGCGGCAATGCCTTTACCCAGAGAGGATACGACCCCGCCGGTCACAAAAATATAATTAGTTGTCATGCTGAACCTGAGAGTTTAGGTTTAAAGACGATGGAAGAACCAAGACGGGAAAGTAGTATACTCGAACCTTGGTTTCGCTACAAATGATCTCAACGCCTCGCAGAGTTTTACTCATGAAAAGCGCGCTGAACACCGTCTTCCTATCCGTTATAATTCAATATATTAACGTAATTGAAATTCAACAACCATCCATCAAATGAATTAAAACACGTTAGATTTCAGTTTCTTGCTTTTTAACCTGCTGCCATGCGGCTTCCATTTCGGCTAAAGAGGCATCTTCCATCTTGCGGCCAGAGGCGGTAACTATCTGTTCTACCTGACGAAAGCGTCGCTCGAATTTACGGTTTGCCGCCTGCAAAGCATTTTCGGCTTTATGGCCCAAATGGCGGGACAGATTCACCGTCGCAAATAGCAAATCGCCGATTTCCTCTCCCAGTTTCTCCTCGTCCACCACCGCCTGTTTCGCTTCAAACATCACTTCGTCGATTTCTTCGTATACTTTGTCCAGCACCGGGCCAAGCGTATCCCAATCAAAACCAACGGCGGCACAGCGTTTCTGGATTTTATGCGCCTTCATCAACGCCGGTAAAGCGTCTGGAATATCATCCAACGCCGAGTACAGCGCCTTATCAGCCCGTTCCCCGGCTTTGCGTTGCTCCCAACCGGCAATAATTTCTGCGCTATCCATCACCTCGGCCGATTGACCCGAAACAGGGAAAACGTGAGGATGGCGGCGCACCAGTTTGTCGCTGATGGCGTTGCAAATATCATCGAAGGCAAATAACCCCTGTTCTTGCCCCATTTGGGCATAAAAAACCACCTGGAACAGCAAATCGCCCAGTTCATCACGCAGGTCGGGATAATCCTGCCGCTGAATCGCGTCAAGCACCTCGTAGGTTTCTTCCAGCGTGTAAGGCGCGATGGTATCGAAAGTCTGCTTACGGTCCCACGGGCAGCCGTTTTCCGGGTCACGCAACGCGCGCATGATATCCAACAGACGTTGTAAGGCCGAAGCGGTGGAATCAGCGGCGGTTTCAGTAGGCGTCATAGCGGTTTTTTCACTTTTATTTATGATAATCAAGATGTAATGTGCGCAGTAGAATTGATGTTAACCAGCGCTCGGCTCAAAAGTCGAACACTGGTCAGAGCTAAAAGGGCAAAGCCTAGCCCAGATCGCCCACTCGCGGATATCCTCGTTAATTTAATTGCCGTGCAAGCGGCGGGCATCGATCACATCCGGCAACTGATTGAGCTTAGCTAACACCCGACCTAATACCTGTAAGTTATAGATTTCAATATCCATATCGATGGTAGCCAGCATCTTTTTGGTATCACTACGGCTGGCGACGCCCAATACGTTGACTTTTTCGTTAGCCAAAATCGTGGTGATGTCCCGTAATAAGCCGCTGCGATCGTTGGCTGTGACCCGAACCACCAGCGAATACCCGCTGGAATAGCTTTCTCCCCACACCGCATCAACAATGCGTTCCGGCGCGTGAGATTGCAGATCCAGCAGTTGTTCACAATCGGCGCGGTGAATGGAAATCCCCCGTCCTTGAGTAATAAAACCAACGATTTCATCACCCGGAATCGGCTGACAGCAACGTGCGATGTGATGCATCAGATTACCGACGCCTTCCACCACGATGCGACCGCTGTCTTTACTGCTATTGCGGGACGGCTGCTGGGTTTTGTTGGTCAGATGGCGTAACGCCTCCAGATCGGCTTCTTCCGCCGTAGGTTTGTTAAGCTTCCCTTGCAGGAAGTTCACCATCTGATTGAGACGAATATCACCGCCACCAATGGCCGCTAACACTTCATCCAGCGAATTCATGTTATAGCGTGGAACCAGCAGCTTTTCGGCCTCTTTCAGGCTGATATCCATATGTTCCAGTTCGTCGTCCAGCATCTGACGGCCAGCCAGGATATTTTTATCGCGATCCTGTTTCCGGAACCAGTTATGAATTTTGGAACGACCGCGGCTGGTGGTGACATAACCGAGGTTCGGGTTCAACCAGTCACGGCTTGGATTCGGCTGCTTCTGGGTGATAATTTCGATCTGATCGCCCATTTGCAGCTGATAGGTAAAGGGCACAATGCGCCCGCCGATCTTGGCTCCGATACAACGGTGACCCACGTCGCTGTGGATATGATAGGCAAAATCCAGCGGCGTAGAGCCGGCTGGCAAATCAATTACATCGCCTTTTGGCGTAAACACATACACCCGATCGTCGAACACTTGGCTACGAACTTCATCCAACATCTCGCCAGAATCGGCCATTTCTTCCTGCCACGCGATCAGTTTGCGCAGCCAGGCAATACGCCCTTCGTAGCCTGAGCGCCCTGCCGCAACCGCCCCTTCTTTGTATTTCCAGTGAGCGGCGACACCCAGTTCCGCATCTTCATGCATCTGGCGGGTTCGAATCTGAATCTCCAGCGTTTTTCCACGCGGGCCAAGCACCACGGTGTGGATCGACTGATAACCATTAGGCTTAGGGTTGGCTACGTAGTCGTCGAATTCATCTGGCAAATGACGGAAATGAGTATGCACAATACCTAATGCGGCATAGCAATCCTGCAAACGCTCAACCACCACCCGCACCGCGCGAACGTCAAACAGCTCATCGAACGCCAGCGACTTCTTCTGCATTTTGCGCCAGATACTGTAGATATGTTTAGGGCGGCCATAAATATCCGCTTTGATTCCTTCATCGGCCATGGCCTGACGTAAAGAAGCGACAAAATCGTCGATAAACTGTTCGCGATCGATGCGGCGCTCGTGAAGCAACTTGGCGATCTGTTTGTATTCATCAGGATGCAGATAACGGAAACAGAAATCTTCCAGCTCCCATTTAATCTGGCCAATACCCAAGCGGTTAGCCAAAGGCGCATAGATATTGGAACATTCCTTGGCCGCCAGCACGCGTTCATCTTCCGGTGCGTCTTTAACTTCCCGTAGATGAGCGATACGTTCCGCCAGTTTAATGACCACACAGCGGAAATCTTCCACCATTGCCAGTAACATACGGCGGACATTATCCACCTGCTCTGAACTCATCGAATCATTAGTGGTGGCCTTTAGCTGGCGAATGGCATCCATATCCCGCACGCCGTGCACCAGATAGGTAATGCCTTTGCCAAACTGTTCGGTCAGGGTTTCTTCGTTAACCACATTGGCATCAACCAATGGGAACAGCAGCGCCGCGCGCATACTGTCGTTATCCATACTCAGGGTGGAAAGGATTTCAACCATTTCAAGGCCGCGCCACAGCAGTAGCGAGGCATCGGGATGACCTTGTGTATGTTGTTCACAATAACGCCAGGTTTCGGCTAATCGCTCACATGACTGCGGGTTGGGAAGACCCAAGCTGGCGATCCAATCGTCGAGAGCAAACTCGCCCGCTGGATTCAAATGTGCACTTCTTACCGCAACCATAACTTCTCCCTACTCAGCGGCCAGTGGCTCCTGCTGTATAAACAGCGCCATTGACTCAAGATGCCCCGTGTGCGGAAACATATCTAACATTCGCACACGTGCAAGACGGTAACCGGCGTCGATCAGCACGTGGCTATCTCGTGCCAAGGTGGTGGGATTACAAGACACGTATACCACCCGTTTCGGCGCCAGCTTCACTATATGTAACATGACCCCGGCCGCACCTGCCCGCGCCGGGTCCAGCAATATTTTATCAAAACCTTGGCTCGCCCAAGGCTGTTTATCGATCTCGTCCTCTAAATTCTCATGAAAGAACGAAACATTAGCTAAACCATTAATCTGCGCATTATATTGCCCATTAGCCACCAGTGTCGCAACTCCTTCTATACCCACAACTTGTAGGGCATGACGCGCTAACGGCAAAGTAAAATTACCCATACCGCAGAATAAATCCAAAACGCGCTCATTCGGTTGCACATCCAACCATTCCAGCGCCTGCGCCACCATTTTCTCATTTACCGTGGCATTGACCTGAATAAAATCGCGCGGATTAAACGCTAAGCGTAGACCTTCTATCTGATAGTAAGGCTCCTCGCCGCTTAAACGCTCAATATGATCGCTGTCGGGAGCCAGATAAATCGCGACCTGCTCACGCTGAGAAAAAGCCAGTAACGCGGCGCGATCGGCGGTACTCAAGCTATCAAGATGACGTAGCGTCAGCAACGGCCCATTATCGGCCAGCACCAATTCTACGTGTCCCAGGCGTTTAACGGCACGCAATTCTGACAAACAGCGATAAAGCGGCGCTAACAGGCGCTCGAGCTCTGGTCGCAGTACCGGGCAGGTTTTTATCGCCACCAAATCGTGGGAAGCGACCTTGCGAAAACCCATGACCAAACGCTGCTGTTTAGGTTGGTAGTACAACCCTAAACGCGCTCGCCGTCGATAACCGTATTCAGTCCCGCAGATGACAGACTCTGGCTCTACGGTTACGCCTGTTTCTCGCGCAATTAGGCGTTGCAGGTGAGCCGCCTTGCTGTTCTGCTGTAAGTGGGTATCGGCATGTTGCTGCTGGCAGCCGCCGCAGGTCCCAAAATGTGGGCAAAGGGGGGCGACTCTCTCGGCGCAGGGCTTCAGTAAACGCTGAAGCTTTCCGCGGGAAAACTGACGTTTTTCTTCAGTTAACTGTATCTCGGCCTGCTCTCCGGGTAGCATACCGGGGACAAAAATGGCCTTACCTTGATAATGTGCAACGCCCTGCCCTAAAGGATCCAGGTCGTCAGCAGTCACGGTTATCATTTGCCGGGTCGTAACACGGCGGTTTGGAGAGTAGAATTGCGCCATAATTATTGATGAGTATGCGTTGGTTTTCGTAAGCTGCTAATTCTCCCACATTGGAATACCATGACCAAATACAGTCTTCGCGCGCGCATGATGATACTAATCTTAGCTCCCACGCTTCTGCTTGGGCTATTACTCAGTACATCTTTTATGGTGCATCGATATAATGAACTGCAAAACCAAGTAGTTAACGCAGGAACCAGTATTATCGAACCGCTGGCGGTTGCCAGTGAATATGGAATGACGTTCCGTAATCGAGATACCGTCAGACAGTTAATTAATCTGTTACATCGCCGCCATTCAAATATTGTGCGTTCAATTACCGTTTTTGACGCAGATAATAATCTTTTTGTCACTTCTAACTATAATTACAACTCGTCACAATTAAGGTTGACGAATAATATTCCGATCCCCAGTTCTTTGATGCTGACCTACCGAGGGGATTCGTTAATCTTAAGAATGCCCATTGTCTCGGAATATAATATCTCCAGTGACCGGCCACCAGAAGCCAATATTAGCAACCGTCCGTTGGGTTATATTGCCATCGATCTAGATTTACAATCCGTACGACTTCAGCAATATAAAGAAGTGTTTATCTCTACTTTATTGCTGTTGTTCTGCCTGTGTATTGCCATTTTGTTTGCCTATCGTCTGATGCGCGATGTGACCGGCCCTATCCGTAATATGGTGAATACCGTAGACCGGATTCGGCGCGGCCAGTTGGATAGTCGGGTAGAAGGACACATGCTGGGAGAATTGAATATCCTGAAAAACGGCATTAACTCGATGGCGATGTCGCTGGCGGCCTACCACGAGGAAATGCAGCAGAATATCGATCAGGCCACTTCAGATCTGCGGGAAACGCTGGAACAGATGGAAATCCAGAACGTGGAACTGGGTCTGGCGAAGAAACGGGCGCAGGAAGCGGCGCGAATTAAATCCGAGTTTCTGGCCAATATGTCCCACGAATTACGCACGCCGCTTAATGGCGTAATCGGATTCACCCGCCAGACGCTGAAAACCTCCCTGACGCCAACTCAAACAGATTACCTGCAAACCATCCAGCGCTCGGCCAATAATCTGCTGTGTATCATCAATGACGTACTGGATTTCTCCAAGCTAGAGGCCGAAAAGCTGGTGTTGGAGCATATTCCATTCCCGCTGCGTGAAACCTTGGATGAAGTCGTTATTTTGCTGGCTCACACCGCACATGAGAAAGGGCTGGAACTGACGCTGCACGTCAATAATGATGTGCCAGAACAGGTGGTAGGCGACTCTATGCGCTTGCAGCAGGTCATGACCAACCTGCTGGGCAATGCCATCAAGTTTACCGAAAATGGTAACGTAGATATCCACGTAAGTCTGCTATCGCAAACCGCCCGACAAATTAAGCTGGCGGTGGAGATTCAGGACACCGGCATCGGTATTTCCGAACAGCAGCAGTCTCAGCTGTTTCAAGCTTTCCGCCAGGCCGATGCCAGCATTTCCCGCCGCCACGGTGGTACCGGGCTTGGCTTGGTAATAACCGAGCGTCTGGTCAAAGAAATGGACGGCGATATTAGCTTCCGTAGCGAGTTAAATCGTGGCTCAACTTTCCGTTTCCATATCACTTTAGATCTCAACGAAGGCATGGTCTATCGCCAGCCAACCATGGAACAGCTCGCCGGCAAGCATTTAGCCTATATCGAACGGAATCCGGCGGCAGCTCAGGCCACGTTGGATATGTTGAGCATTACGCCTCTGCGGGTGACTCACAGCCCGACGCTGGCCCAACTCCCGGATAAATACTACGATTTCCTGCTAGTCGGCGTTCCGATTCCTTTCCGCACGAATATGGCAGGTCATCAGGATAAGCTGTTAGCGGCGCTAAAAATTGCCGATCATGTGATTCTGGCGTTGCCAAGCCAGTCTCAGGTTGATGCAGAGCAGTTAAAACAGTTAGGTGCCAAAGCCTGTCTGGTGAAACCGATTTCCAGCAATCGCCTGATGCCACTGTTGTTGAAAGAAGATCCGCGAGCATTGCCCGCGCCAAACGAAAACGAACCGAAAAAGCCGCGCCTGCCGCTGCGTGTAATGGCGGTGGATGACAATCCTGCGAATCTAAAACTGATAGGCACACTGCTGGAAGAACAGGTTGAAGAAACCATTCTGTGTGAAAGCGCTGAAAAAGCCATTGCCGTCGCCCGCGAACATGCTCTGGACGTGATTTTGATGGATATTCAGATGCCGGAAGTGGACGGTATTCGCGCCAGTGAGTTAATTCATCAATTACCTAATCATGTTAATACGCCAATAATTGCCGTTACCGCCCACGCCATTAGTGGCCAACAGGAGCAGTTTCTCAAGCTTGGTATGGCTGATTATCTGGCTAAACCTATTGATGAAACCCGGCTGACGCAGGCGCTGGCGCGTTTTTACCAGCATGAACAAACGACCGTTCAGAAGTCTGCTACGGTAATGACCCCGCGGCCTGCAGGCTGGGAAGATTCGATTAACTGGCCGCTAGCTATTCGTCAGGCCGCCAATAAAGAAGATTTGGCGCAGGAGCTGTTGGTCATGCTATTAGCGTTTCTCCCACAGGTCACACAGCGGGTCAACGCCATTGTGGAAGGCGCAGACGACGAGGATATCGTGAATCTGATTCATAAATTGCACGGTAGCTGCGCGTGCAGCGGCGTCCCGAGACTAAAACGGCTGTGTTCCTATATTGAGCAACAGCTACGGCAGAAGGCTGACAATCAGGATTTATTGCCAGAATGGCTGGAATTACTCGATGAAATAGAGAATGTCATTCAGGCTGCGAAAAGCCATATAGGCCAACCGCCGTCGCCTGAATCAAAGGAAAATTAAGCGGGGATAGGTAAAATTCGGGGCCGAAATATTCTGGCCCCGAATCGCGGATAATTACTGTGCTAACAGATAAATATCGGTATCACCACGATGAATACTCAAAGCCAGCACTGAAGGCTTAGCCTCGAGAATTTTACGTAACTCACCGAGATTTAGCGTCGGTTTCTGGTTTACACCGGTAATAATATCGCCTTTTTTCAGGCCGATACGCGCGGCGGCAGAACCTTCTTTCACGCTATCTACCTTCACGCCTTTCTTACCTGCGGCATCAAAGTTGCTCAGTTCAGCGCCTTCAATCCCTGTGTAAATGTTGCCAGACGCGATCTGCGCCTGAGAACCCTGCTCCAACGTGACATCGACAGTAATCGGTTTACCTTCCCGCAGCAGGCCCAGCACTATTTTGCTCCCCACCGGCAGTGTGCCAATCTCAGCGCGGAAGGCGGCGAAGCTGGAGATGGCTTTTCCGTTCATGGTCACAATCACATCACCGGCTTTAATACCGGCTTTTGCCGCTGAAGACTTCGGCAATACCTGACTGATAAAGGCACCTTTCTGCGCGTCCACGTTCATGGCTTTAGCCAATTCGGAGTTCAGTTCGGTTCCCATAATCCCCAGTTCGCCGCGTTTCACCTGGCCAAACTCCACCATTTGCGACGTCAGGTTTTTCACCATATTACTTGGGATAGCAAAACCAATACCGATATTGCCACCGTCCGGAGCCAGAATAGCAGTGTTAATCCCGATCAGTTCACCATTCAGGTTCACCAGAGCGCCGCCGGAGTTACCACGATTAATTGCAGCATCGGTCTGGATAAAGTTTTCGTAGTTTTCAACGTTCAGGCCACTGCGCCCTAACGCCGAAACGATACCGGACGTCGCCGTTTCCCCTAATCCATAAGGGTTACCGATCGCCACGGTATAGTCGCCCACCCGCAGTTGATCGGAATCGGCCATTTTGATCGCCGTTAGATTTTTAAAGTCTTTCAACTGGATCAAGGCAATATCGGTGCGTGGATCTTTACCGATCACTTTGGCGTCGAATTTACGCCCATCGCTCAACTGCACCTGAATTTTATTCGCGTTTTCTACTACGTGGTTATTGGTCACCACATAGCCTTTCGCAGCATCAATCACTACGCCAGCGCCTAATCCTCGGAATTCTTTCTGAGTTGGCTGACCATCGCCACCGCCCAGCCCGCCCTGACACAGCGGTGAACCCTGGAAAGGCGAACCATCCTGACATAACGGCGAGTTTCCGCCGAAGAACTGTTGGAACTGGTCTGGCATCCCGGCACTTTTTACCGTAGCACTGCCTTCCACGTTGATGCTGACCACCGATGGCATGACCTTTTCTAGCATCGGTGCCAGACTAGGGAGCTGCTGGGTGCTGGATGAGGCGGTTTCTGCAGCAATGGCAGAGACCGGCCCCATGGCGAAACCAATGCTTAATGCCAATGCGCTTAACACTAACGTAGTTTTTTTCATGGGTCGGTTCTCTTTCTCTCTATATACAAATAACAAGTTAATTAATAGTTTTGACTAACTAATCGAGTCATGCAAAGTAAGAGTAGTCGTCAGAGCCTAAGTTCATTAATACTGAATCTGTAATAGTAAAAATTGTTTACCGTCTTTACAAAACTCGACCTAATAAAGATTAAATAATAGAACGGCAGCAGAAACTTATTCTGCCGCCATCAAACGACGATATTCATCATAGGCATAAAGATCGGTCATACCGCTGATGTAATCCTGAAGCAATCTAGCCCGATAATAATATTCCCTAATCTCTCGCAGCTCGGCGGATAAATGACTCACACCTTCTATCGCCTCAACATAGGCTAAACGGTGCTTGATCGAAAGTTTATGGTACAGGCGGGTTTCAATTGGATAGTCGCGATGACTGTCCTCCGCGACCAACTGCGCGAAAGCCGCCTGCGGCATAGAGAGTAACGGGCTGTAGATATCCAGTAAACCACTGATAACCCGGTAGCCTTGTAGCTCCAGTTGCTCAACTTCCGGATGATTAAATACATGTTTTGCCGCTACAGATTTGAAAATCTGTAATAATTTGCAGGCTGGACTTGAATCCTCTAATAACGCCTGATTAAAGGTTCCATTAAATACGCTAGATAAGTTATCAATAAATCGTTGAGCGGCGTGAGGAACCAATTTACCGACGGTATATACCCGTAAATACATAAAGAATTGATCTTCTGAACTTCTTCGCCCTTGAACTCGTTCAATCTTACGAGCCGCATTCCCAATTATTTTATCAAACAAATCACCGGGTACGACCTCACCCCATTCGTTCTTCAAATGTTCAAATAGCTGCTCCACGGTAAAGATGCTCTTTTCTACCGCATCTTCCAGATCGGCAATACAGTAAGAAATATCATCGGCAGCTTCCATAATATAAGTCAGCGGGAAGCGATCGAATTCTCCCATATTCAATTCTCGCCTCAGCCGCTCAACATAGTCTTCTTCCGCCAGATAGAAACCGGGCTTTTTCATCAAATAGCTGTGGCTGGGAGGCAAGGGCGCAGACCAATAGGCCGGGCGGGTATATTTCAAAATACAGCCAACCTGCGCGTAAGTCAGATTGAGCTTCAGCAAGGTATAAACCAAACGTATAGCTTGGGCATTACCTTCAAAATGGCTGAGATCCTGTCGAATACGGCTGCGCAGCCGGTTCAATTCCTGCTGTCCTTCTGACAATCGCAGAAAACTAACCTCGCAGCGATCCTGCGTTTGCGGCTCTGATCCGCAGCTAGCGGGATCCATACGGCGGGAAAACCAATTATTGATTGCAGATTCGCCAAAATGTCCAAAGGGTGGGTTGCCGATGTCATGCATCAGGCAGGCCATTTCTACAATACTTTCAAAAGGATCGAGTAGCTTATCCAGACCTAATTCGTCGATCCGTTTATCTTGTTTAAAGCGATTCAGTATTTCTTTAGCAATGTGCCGCCCAACCTGCTGAACCTCTAGCGAGTGGGTTAAGCGACTGCGAACCGCCGCATTACGTTCTAACGGAAAAACCTGGGTCTTTTGCTGTAAACGCCGAATAGCTGCCGAATTGACGATGCGCCCGCGATCGCTCTCAAACTGGCGCACAATGTCATATTCATCTTCAGCGGTAATCGTTTGACTAAACGGACGCTGAAAACTGATTTTCTGCTTAAAGTCGATCCCGGACATCATTCCCCCTGACGGTTGCACCTTCGGTAGCACCCTTCATTCACCTGCGACGCAACGCCATTGCACATTACCTGTAGCTCACTACAATGATAACCTACTGACAGAGAAAAACATGGTTATCCCCTTTTAAAAATTAGCGAGTATTCAAAATGAAAGTAGGAATTATTGGCGCGATGGAACAAGAGGTTACTCTGCTACGCGACAAGATCGAAAACCGCCAGACATTGTCACGCGCAGGCTGTGAGATCTACACCGGCCAGTTGTATGGAGTAGAGGTTGCCCTGCTGAAATCCGGCATCGGTAAAGTCTCTGCGGCAATGGGCACCACATTATTGCTGGAACATTGCCAGCCTGACGTCATCATTAATACCGGCTCTGCTGGCGGTCTGGCGGCCTCGCTGAACGTGGGTGACATTGTGGTTTCCGAAGAAGTGCGTTACCACGACGCGGACGTCACCGCCTTTGGCTATGAAGCTGGCCAAATGGCCGGTTGCCCCGCGGCCTTTACCGCAGATAACGCCCTAATCGAACTGGCTGAAACCTGCATCAGGCAATTGAATCTTAATGCTGTACGCGGTCTGATTTGCAGCGGCGATGCCTTTATCAATGGCGCAGAGCCTTTGGCTCGTATCCGTAAAACCTTCCCGAGCGTAGCTGCCGTAGAAATGGAAGCCGCCGCTATCGGCCACGTTTGTCACGCCTTCAATATCCCATTTGTAGTGGTGCGCGCGATTTCTGACGTTGCCGATAAAGAATCTCATCTGAGCTTCGATGAGTTCTTGGTGGTAGCCGCTCAGCAATCGACGCTGATGATTGAAGCTATGCTCAAAATGCTGTCCCAGCGCGCGTAAGTATGAAATCAGGCTCAATACCGACATTCTGCCGCAGAGCCATATTCTGCGGCTTTTTGATCCTGGGAATGACGATACCCGCCTTGGGAGCCGAACGGATCATCAGTCTGGCTCCTAGCACAACCGAACTGGCCTACGCCGCCGGTTTGGGAGATAAGCTGGTCGCCGTCAGCGATTACTCCGACTATCCTGAAGCGGCCAAAAAGTTGGAGCACGTGGCTTCCTGGCAAGGGATTAATGTTGAAAAAATACTGGCGCTTAAGCCAGATCTGATTCTGGCCTGGCGCGGCGGTAATGCCCAACGTCCGCTCGACCAGTTGGCATCATTCGGGATTCCCATTTTTTATTCCGATCCCACCACTATTGAGCAGATCGCCGACGATCTGGATAAACTGGCGGGATACAGCCCTGAACCGCAAAAAGCCCATCAGGCAGCGCAGCAAATTCGGCTACGCAGAGCAGAGCTGGCAAAACATTATGGAAAAAATCAGCCTCTGAAGGTATTGCTGCAATTTGGCACCCAGCCGCTGTTCACCACGTCCGGCCATACCTTACAAAGTGAAGTCGTCGCGTTGTGCGGCGGCGAAAATATTTTTGCCGATAGCCGCGTACCCTGGCCGCAAATCAGCCGTGAACAGGTACTTAACCGCCAGCCAAAGGCTATCGTTATCGCCGGTGGCGATGAGCAAATCAAGTCGGTTCGCGCCTTCTGGCAGCCGCAGCTCGATATCCCGGTTATTGCCGTCAATGAAGACTGGTTTAATCGCGCCAGCCCGCGTATCCTGCTCGCCGCTCAACAGCTGTGCCAGCAACTGGCCAGCATTTCATCCCCTGTCGCGGAGTAATCTCAAATGCTGGTCTACTGGCTGGATATTTTAGGTACGGCGGTATTTGCCATATCCGGCGTACTCTTGGCGGGCAAGCTACGGATGGACCCTTTTGGCGTATTGGTCTTGGGCGTGGTGACCGCTGTCGGAGGCGGAACCATTCGCGATATGGCGCTGGCTAATGGCCCGGTTTTTTGGGTAAAAGATCCCACCGACCTGGTGGTAGCGATGATCACCTGTCTGGCGACTATTTTGCTGGTTCGCCAACCGCGCCGGACGCCAAAGTGGATTCTACCAGTGCTGGATGCCATTGGATTGGCGGTGTTTGTGGGCATCGGCGTGAATAAAGCCTTTGCCGCCGGAGCCAGTCCGCTGGTGGCGATTTGTATGGGCGTGATTACCGGCGTGGGCGGAGGAATCATTCGCGATGTATTGGCGCGGGAAATACCGATGATTCTACGCACCGAAATCTACGCCACCGCCTGTATTATTGGCGGCATTGCGCATGCCACGGCCTACCATACTTTTGGTATGCCGCTGCAACAGGCTATGATGCTGGGTATGGCGATCACGCTGGCTATCCGGCTGGCTGCCATTCGCTGGCGCTTGAAGTTGCCCACCTTTGAGATTGAATAGATTAATATCCATTCAGCCCAGCATTAACGAGAACACGCGAAAACTCCCGTTGATGCTGGACGACTTCCATTTGCAGTAACGGTCTTAAAGTTCCGAATATCTACCCCTGCCCCGGCTCATAAAGGGCAGAAAATACTCTTCCCACTTTGACCATATCAACTCACATAAATACAGTGGCTTTTAAACGCATATTCGACCGATTACTCAGAACGATGACTATCAGTGTTTCCATCATATTCTTTACTGTAAAAATGGAAGTTAGTGCAATCGACAGATCCATCCCCCGCAATAGTAAAAGTGGCTTTAAGACTAAGTCCATCATACCAATGCGCGTTTTCTTGAAAGTAATGTTCACGTAACACCATAAAATGTTCATGACTTACATTCTGCTGAATAAGATGGCTGACTTCAATCTCACCACTCTCTGCATCAAAGCGAAACTCAGCTTGCTTGTCCGGATTCCCAAGAAAAAAAAACTGTTTTTTAGAGGATAATAAGGTATCAATCAGCGCAATTTGCCCAATTTGCGATCCCACGATATTGAAAACCTCTTCCTGTTTTTCCGTTAATTTATTAATAAATTTTTTCAGATGAGCTTCTTTTACTTCTGAGCTAATGGTATCAGTAACGGACATTCTAAACCCGTCTACATTATATGTTCCTCTGCATATATCTTTAAAAATCTGTTTAGCTCCACCATTATTCCACTGCACTCTTAAATCACCAGAAATATATCTTTTTATTGCTGCAATGAAATCTATTTTCAAATCCTGGTCGGTATTGATTTTATTCATATTAAAATATGAAAGAAACTGTTGCTCTTCTAGTAGTAGAGAGTGACGGTCTTGACTATATATATCCTGCTCGCCAATAAAAAAAGTAATATTATCTTTATTCGGGTGGTCCTCTACTCTAAATAAATCTCTATATACTGGCTCAGACATCAATTTTATTTTATTAAAAATCTCTACCCTATCTCGTAGAGTTATGCTGGCAGATGTGCCATGAGCATGGGTTAACCTGTAAAGTTCATTCATTGCATCCTGTTTTTTTTCTGGGCGGAAATAATCCATGATTTTATCCCATAATCCCAGCTGCGTTGCATGGTCTTTATCTTGTGAAATCATTCGTTCAAGGCGACTTTCACTAACTAAAACCGAACGTGTACCAATAGTTAAAGCTATGTTCATAATATCCTCCTATCACTTGAGATAAAGTTACATTACAACGCTTATTTATATAGGGCTTTAATATTACGATTGCGCTATAATCTTTGGCTGATAAATGCAGGCATGTCATAAAAAATAGTATTCCGCGTAGCGTTTTAGGTTAATTTATCACTTTGTTTTTTCAGGTTTTTACACCATGATAATTAAACATATACTGTGATGACATATTACTTTTTCATTACGACGATTTTGCCTAACCTGCTTTTATTATCACGACCCATAGCACTGATTAAGTTATATTCAGATTTCAGCCACCAAGTTTCTTCGCAGCAGACCGATACCTGATACTCAATGTGCTTTCCGTCTGAACGAAAAGATGGCCAACGAACTATAAATTTTTTATGAAACGACTTTTTTTTACTTCCTGGCTAGCGCTATTCGCTATGCCCGGACTGGCAAAAAGTCAGAATGGCAGTATCTTTGTCAGCCTGAAGCTGTACGCAGCATGCCAGATTTCACCAGAGACCAATCATACCCCTGACGGGCCAAACCCGCAGGTCAATTGCCCAAAAGACGCCAGTTATGCCCCCAAAATTACGCGTTCTGACGCTGTAACACTGCGGAATGCTGAGGTCACAAACGATGTGCAGATTCCTGTTCAATTGATTACGTTAGAGTGGTGATCGAGAGAGCGCTAATCGAAAGTGATGAACGTCGGACATAAAAAAACCGCTTACCGAAAGGCAGGCGGTTTTTTTCGCTATTAATAAATCGATGCGATAACTATCAGATACTAAAGGAAGAACCGCAGCCGCAGGTTGATTTGGCATTCGGGTTAGTCACGATAAAACGTGAGCCTTCCAGACCTTCGGTGTAATCCACCGCGCCCCCCACCAGATATTGCAGGCTCATTGGGTCAACCACCAGCTCAACCCCTTCTTTTTCAATGGTCATATCGCCGTCATTGATCTGGTCGTCGAACGTAAAACCGTACTGGAATCCGCTACAACCACCGCCGGTAATGTAGACCCGCAGTTTCATATTCGGATTTTCTTCATCTGAAATCAGCAGTTTTACTTTTTTTGCCGCTGCCTCGGTAAACTGCAGGGGCAATACTGTTTCGTCGCTCATACTCTGTACTCCCAACCGGTGTTCGAGTTGCAGGTCACTACAATGGCAGCCTGATCTATGTGGCAATTATCTAATACCTGAGTAATGGGTTCAAGTATTCACGGTAAATGATATATTTTATTTACCTGTTTCAACCGCCGTTTCACTGGCTTTTGCCGCTTCTGCCGCCTGTTCCTGACGCTGTAAGGTACGGGCTAAAATGGCAGAATACAATGGCTTACCGCCCATAAATTGGGCAATTAGCGTCGCCCCCAGACAGGTCACTATCATCGGTAAAATAAGTTGGTAGTTATCGGTCATTTCCAACACCAAAACGATGCCGGTCAGGGGCGCACGGACGGATGCGGCAAATAATGCCCCCATTCCAGCGATAGCAAAAGTCCCTGCTTCAATATTATATTCTGGGAAAAAGTGGCCGCAAGATAGACCAAAGGCGGTACCTAACATGGTGCCCAATGCTAGCATCGGTGCGAAAATGCCGCCCGGCGCACCAGAGCCGAAACACAACAAAGTGGTGATCGTTCGAGCGATAAAGATAAACAGCAGCATACCGATGGTGTAATTTCCCGCTGCCGCGATAGGAATTAGCGAGAAGCCGCCGCCGACGGTTTCAGCTTGAATGACCCCCAGCAGCCCGCACATACCGCCCAGTAGCCCGCCAATCATCAGCAGTTTACGCCAGTCTCCGCCGTGGAAACGCATAAACATATCCTGAGTACGGAATACCAAAGCATTGAACGCTACACCCACCGCACCAAACAAAACCCCCAGTGTCAGATACAGCCAAAGGGTATTCAACGGCGCATCGCCGAGACGGCCAACGTCTATCAGCGCCTTTTCACCGTTAAAATAGCGGTAAACAATGGTCGACATAATCACGCCGACAAATACCGCCTTAATCGAAACCAGGCTGTAGCGGAACTGAGAGCGCATCTCTTCGATAACAAACAGAATCCCCGCCAGCGGTGCATTAAACGCGGCGGATAACCCGGCTGCGGCGCCGGTTGCCAATAAAGAATGTCTCGCTTCCGGGCTACGGAGTCGGAAAATATCCACCACCATTCGCCCGGTGTTGCCCCCCATCTGCACCATTGGCCCTTCACGCCCCAGCACCATGCCAGCGCCCAAAGTACCCAGACCACCGATAAATTTTACCGGAATCACCCGCCACCAGCGAACCGGGCGCATTTCCTCCAGCGCGCCTTCGATTTCAGGAATGCCAGAGCCACCGGCTTCTGGGGCAAAGCGGCGAACCAAAAAGTAACCGACCATTGCCAACACTGCAGATAGGATGAAAGCCAGCGGCCACACCAAAATGGCGTAATCTGCAACCTGCCCTATCGCCGCAAAGCGTTGCTGTTGGACCCAATCGACGCCACGATCGAAAGCGACGCCGAGCAAACCGGTAATGACACCAACCACGCCCGCCATGACCAAAATAACAATCGGCGTTTTATCGCGATTAATCAGGGTTCGAATGAAATGGCCACGTCTAATCCGTAAGGCGCCAACGTTAGGTGTTTGTTGCATTGAATCAGTCATAGTGAAGTTATTTATCAGTTGAACCAATAAGTAATACAAATAGACGGTGTGCAGATTTTAGCGCACAACCGATCTATTCGCCTGCATAAAATCCGAAGACGCATGATCTGGCGCAGGATGCCGCTAATTGGCGATCTCTCTTCCTTAATGAGAAAGCAGTTTATAGCCCGCATTCCTACACGAAAGATGCCCAATTATTTGATAACCGCCGTCAGTACTTTAGAATGAACGGATTAATTCCTTGCCAAGCCCAATTCAGGAGCCAGTTAATGAATAAGTCCGAAAGTTTGTATGCCCAAGCGCAACAGTTGATCCCCGGTGGGGTTAACTCTCCGGTGCGTGCATTTACCGGTGTCGGTGGCGTACCACTCTTTATCCATCGGGCTGATGGCGCTTACCTTTTCGACGTCGATGGCAAAGCCTATATCGATTATGTTGGTTCTTGGGGGCCAATGGTGCTCGGCCATAATCATCCGGCGGTGCGCAATGCGGTGATTGAAGCAGTTGAGCGCGGCCTGAGCTTCGGCGCTCCAACAGAGATGGAAGTGAAAATGGCTGAGTTGGTCACCAATCTGGTGCCAACCATGGATATGGTGCGGATGGTTAACTCCGGTACTGAGGCTACCATGAGTGCCATCCGTCTGGCGCGCGGCTATACTCATCGCGACAAAATCATCAAGTTTGAAGGGTGTTATCACGGTCACGCCGATTGCCTTCTGGTTAAAGCCGGTTCCGGCGCTCTGACCCTTGGGCAGCCTAACTCTCCGGGCGTTCCGGCTGATTTCGCCAAGCACACCCTGACCTGTACTTACAACGATTTGGCCTCCGTTCGCGCCGCTTTCGAACAATATCCGCAGGACATTGCCTGCATCATCGTCGAGCCGGTTGCCGGCAATATGAACTGCGTACCGCCGCTGCCAGAATTCATGCCAGGCCTGCGCGCGCTGTGTGACGAGTTCGGCGCACTGCTGATTATCGATGAAGTCATGACCGGTTTCCGCGTGGCATTGGCAGGTGCGCAAAGCTATTACAATGTAGAGCCGGATCTGACCTGTCTGGGTAAAATCATTGGTGGCGGTATGCCGGTGGGTGCCTTTGGTGGCCGTCAGGAAATCATGGAAGCGCTGGCGCCGACCGGCCCGGTTTATCAGGCGGGGACTTTGTCCGGTAACCCGATTGCCATGGCCGCCGGTTATGCCTGTCTGACGGAAGTATCGCAGGTTGGCGTACATGAAACTCTGACCGAGCTGACCGACACTCTGGCCGCGGGCCTGCTGCATGCGGCAAAAGAGGAGAATATCCCGCTGGTGGTTAACCACGTTGGCGGCATGTTCGGCTTTTTCTTTACCGACGCTAAATCAGTGACTTGCTATCAGGACGTCATGGCTTGCGACGTGGAACGTTTCAAACGCTTCTTCCATCTGATGCTGGAAGAAGGGGTTTATCTGGCGCCGTCCGCCTTTGAGGCTGGCTTTATGTCCGTAGCGCACAGCGCAGAAGACATTCAGAAAACCGTGGATGCCGCTCGCCGCTGTTTCGCCAAGCTGTAATGTTCACCTGACGTTAAACGTAAAAAAACCCGCCTTTTAAGCGGGTTTTTTTATTCCCTGCGGGCTATCAGAAAGTCACAGAATAACCGAGATTAAAGGTTCGTCCGCGCCCTTTGAAATCATACAGCGAGGCCGGCCCATAAAGCGGGCTGTAGAAGACCTGCGCCCGTTGGCCCCAAATCGTGGTGTATTCCGTATCCAGCAGATTTTCGATAGAGAAAGAAACCTTGCCCACCGGCAGACTGTAAGAACCCAACATATCCACAGTATTGTAGCCATCCAGTTTCATTCCCGCGCCGTCGGTCACGTCGAACGCCTGCTGAGTTTGTACTCGCAAATTCCAGTCTCCCGGCGTCCAGCCTACATAAGCGGTCAGTTTTGACGGGCTGGCTTCAGTGATAGTCACTTTGCTCCAGCCCGTTTTTGTCTGGTTTTCAGAGCGAATCAGGTTGAAAGAGGCACCGGTAGTCCATTCTGGCATTGGCAGACTGTAATCAACTTGCCCTTCAATCCCGTAAATACGACGTTTGCTATCCACCACATCAATATTTAACGTGGATTTATTGTAGTTAATCGATTTATCCGACTGCGTGTAATAGGCCGCCAATTGGGTCGTGACGTTATCGCCCAGGTAGCGCCAGCCTAACTCATAGGAGTTGGTTTTAATCCCTTGCAGGCGAGAATCCGCTACGTTAATGCTGTCTTTTAGCTGATAGTGGTCGCCCACTTTGACGTAGTTGCCCTGACCGTAATATTTACCGATGTCTGGCAATTGGAACGCCTGAGAGAAGTTCAGCCACATTTGCTGATTTTCAGTCAAATGTGCCAATACGCCAGCGTTGAATAACAGATTATCGTAGCTGGTTGTGCCGCCGGGAATAGCATCGGCGCTTTTAGCCTGACCAGAGGCAACGGCTTCCTGCTGAGTGGTTCCCACAAAGTCGTTGATGGTGTTTTTCGCATATTGATAGCGCACACCGCCGTTCAGCGTGAACATTTCCGTTAACGCATAGTCCGTTTGCATAAACAGTGCGCTATTAGTCACGCTGTAGCCCGGATAGCGGCCAATCTGATAAATGCTGCTCATATTCATGCCGCCACTGGCATTGGCTTTCGCCATATCGAAGCTCATCTGATTAGCATCAAACTCCTCCCGATCAATATCCGCGCCGTAAGTCAGATTCCACCTGTCGGTCAATTGACTGGTCATGGCTACCGTTGCACCGTATTGACGGGTATTTTGCTGCGAAGTGGAATAACTATCGACTTGGGTTTTATTGGCGCTCAGCCGCGGGAAGGGATGGAAATCCAGCTTTTCGTTACGATAATAAGTTTGAGCCAACAATTCCTGACCGAAGAAATCTTTATCGGTATAAGTGAAATTCAGCAAGTTACGCTGCGTGCCGGGAATGCGGTCCGAATACATACCGCTGCGGTTTTCTGCGTTTCCGCCTTTGCCGGTCACAACGGAGAAATCCTTCCCTAAATACAGCGCGTGATCGCCATCACCGGCGCTTTTGTAATACTGCGCCAGCACTTCGATACGGCGATTAGTATCCAGATTAATACCGCCATTGGCCATCAGATCCAGACGGTCGGAATACTGTAAACCGGTCTGGGTGATGTCCATGGTGATAGGATCGCCTTTGCCATCGTACCCGCCGCCAAACCGACGATAAGAAGCAGAAAGGCGTCCGTCAATATGTTCATTGCCGCCGCTCCACGCCGCGCCAAAGTTGTTATCCATATCATCGCTATTATTGAAACCGCTTTTAGCGCCGGTTGCGAATTCAAACTCGGAACCCGGCTTACCTTTTTTGGTAATGATATTGACCAAACCGCCAATACTGCCGCCGCCGTACAGCGCGCTGGCGCCGGAAAGCACTTCTACGCGTTCTATATTGAAGGGATCGATAGAATCCAACTGACGACTACCGGCACGGGAGGTATTCATCCTCACTCCGTCGATGAGCACCATCATTTCGCGGCCACGCATATTCATGCCGAAGTTAGTACGCCCTTGACTGCTGACGTCCATACCCGGTACCAATTGCGCCAGAATTTCTTTGATATCTTTTCCGCCGCCGGCCTGCTCGGAGATCTGCTGGTTATCGATAATCCAGGTGGTCTGGGCAATATTCGCCACGGTTTTATTAGTGCGACTGGCGGAGATCACCATAGTATCGGCGTTAGTCTCAGCGGCGGCATAAGCACTGCCACTCAGCAGTGCCGTGGCGATAACAACAGTTTCTGTGAACAACTTCTGACGATTATTTTTCATTAGCGTACCGCGAAGGAAGTTATGACGGAGTGTAAAAACGCGTAAACACTAATACAAATAATTTCCATTCACAAATAAATTATTAACAGGCTTTTCAAAATGCGATCGCGACAGAAAATCACGAATAAATACGGTGAGTTAGCCGAGTTTTCAACGGTGAATTTACGTCAGGTTAGAATAATTTCCTGAGGGTATAATACCCCTATAAAATGGCAGGACTTGGCGCAGAGCACGAGTCTTCTCTGCGCCTGATAAAAGGCTTAATTGCTCTGTTTACGTAACAAATAGACGAAGTAAGGCGCGCCAATAAAGGTTGCCAGCAGACCCGCCGGAATCTGGTAAGGAAACAGCAGCATACGCCCGAACCAATCGGCAAACACCATCAGCAGGCCGCCGATGATGGCCGCAATGATTAACTGTGGAATAGCACGACGGAAGCCCAGCATCCGCGCCATATGCGGCGCCATCAGGCCGACGAAGCTCAACGGACCCACGGTTAAGGTGGCGGCGGCGGTCAGGCTGGCGGCCAGCAGCAATATCGCCAGGCGGCTAGGAGCCAGTGCCATTCCTACCGCTCGCGCCGTTACACCGCCCAGTGGCAAAATCATCAGCCAGCGACGGCATAGCGGAGCCAAAGCCATCAGCACCAGCGCGATAATGGCGGTAGATAATGCCTGTGAACCGGTGACGTTATAAGTAGAGCCGGAAATCCACGCCAGCACACCACGCATTCGCGGATCGCCACTGGCCAGCAGCATGGTGATTACCGTGGTAAACGCAGTACTGACCGCGATCCCCGCCAGCAGCATTCTGCCGGGAGAAAAACCGCCGCGCCCGGCGACAAACGAAATCAGGAATAAGGTCACCGCCGCACCCAAACTACCTGCGGGTAACAACCATACCAAGGCATTGCCCGGCACAATAAAGAGCATAATTACCACGCCAAAAGCCGCGCCAGAGCTAATACCTAACACTTCCGGGCTAGCCATTGGGTTGCCGGTCAGTTTTTGTATCAACGCACCGGCTACCGCCAGCATCATTCCGGCAGCCAGAGCAGCCAGAACCCGCGGCCAGCGCCATTGCAACAGCGCCGAAAGATGATCGCCGCCAATCCACTGCCAACCATGACCGTCGCGGCCAAACAGCAGAGCCACCGCCAATCCCGCCAGTAACAGTAATAAGCCGGCGCTAGCCCATCTCAGTAAACCTTGGCGCTCTTCCGGCACTTTATCGCCAATATTCATCGCCGGCGGCGTGACACTGTGTAAACGTGGCAACAGCCATAGCAACAGCGGCGCGCCGATTAACGCCGTCGCGGCACCGGTGGGAATTTCACGCCACACCGGTGTGAGCCAAACCATAATCTGGTCGGTCACCCACAGTAATAACGCACCGATGAAAGGAGCCAACAGCAGCCGCTGCGACAAGCGCCGCGCGCCGAGCATTTTCGCCAGCAACGGAGCAAACAGGCCAATAAAACCGATAACCCCCACGGCATTGACCAGCATCGCGCTGAAAATGATCGCCAGCCCCAACGCACCAAGGCGAGCCAGCGACAGGCCTAGCCCCAGATTACGAGCCACGCCATCATCCAGCCCCAGTAAAGTCAGCGGACGTATCAGCAGAGCCGCCAACAGCCCGGCAAGTAACAGGCGAGGCAGAATAAACTGCACCGCGCTCCAATCCTGCTGATTCAGCGTCCCACTGCTCCACAGGAAAAGTCCCTGTAGTTGATCGTAATTAAACAACGCCAGTAAGTTACTCAACGCGCTGCAATACAGCCCCAGAACCAAACCGGCTAGAATCAGCGTTATCGGGGACATTCGTTTGCCCCAAGCCACGCCAAATACCAGTAAGCCGACGATCACACCACCGGCCATCGCCGCCAGTTGACGCGTGAAATCACCGCCGGGCAGCATCCATAGCGTTGCCACCGTCAACCCTAACTGAGCACCGGCAGACACCCCCAAAGTGGCAGGTTCAGCTAACGGGTTGCGTAATACTTGTTGGAACAATACCCCCACCAGACCTAAACCGGCACCGGCCAGTAACGCTACAGCCACCCGAGGCAACTGGCTGTAATAAAACAGCATTTGTCGCACATCGTCGATATTGGGCGACCATAGCGCCTGAGACCAGTCGGTAAACGGGAGCAATTGATTGAGGTTATACAACGTTAACGCCGCACCGAAAGCCAACAGCAGAGAAATCAGCCCTATAGGTATTAACCGTTGAGAACGCAGGAAAGCGGCACTCATGAAGGTTGCTCCAACGCTTGTTCCAGTAAACGAACAAAACGCATCGCCGATAAGGTTGCGCCGTAGAACCATACCGGCGGCAGTACCCGCAACCGTTGCTGGCGCACAAAGGACATTGATTGCCATAGCGGCGTACTGGAAACCTGTTTTAGCAACTGGTCGTTACTGTGGTTAAAACAGATAGCTTTCCCCGGATTAATCTGTGCCAAACGCTCGATACCAACGATGGTGCTGCCCCACAGATTGGTTTCCCCCTGCCAGGCATTTTTGATGTTGAGCTCGTCAAGAACCCCTTGAAACAGGCTATTTTGCCCTATCACCAGCGCATGGCGGCTATCCAGCAAAGAAAACATCAGTAACGAACCTGAGTTATAGCCCTGCAATCGCCCACGGGCGGCGAGGATAAAAGCGTCAAGTTCGGCCAGATGACGCTCTGCCGCTTTCTCCATTCCTAAACGTTGCCCCAAGGCACGCACGGATTTTCTGCCCGATGCAAACGGCGAGCCACCCGGCGTGTTAAAAGCAAAACTCATACTCGGTGCGATAGGTGCCAGTTTCTGCGGCGTAGGGCCATAGCCTTCAGAGAGTAAAATCAGTGAGGGAGCCAGTTGCTGCAACAACTCCAGATTCGGTTCGGTACGCTGACCCACGTCAATCACGCTGGCGGGTAGCTTAGGTTCTTCCACCCATTGGCGATAATTATGAATATCAGCCACGCCCAGCGGCGTAGCGCCAAGAGCCATTAGCAGCTCGGTGGGCAGCCACTCCAACGCTACGATCTTGTCGCTATCAGGATAAGATGCAGCTCGGCCCGGCAGGGCAAAAAGCAATGGCGAAACCGCCAGGGCTATCAGCAAACGGCGACGTTCTCTATCGGGTACAGCAGAGGAAAATCGATTCATTAATAGACAAAACTTACCGGCGCACCGCCGGCTGGATGTGGCAGAATTCCCATCGGGATGCCGTAAATTTGCTCCAAGACTGAGCCCTGCATCAGGGATTCAGATTCTCCTTGCGCGATCATTTCACCGCCGCGTAGCGCCACCAGATAATCACAGTAACGAGCGGCCATATTAATATCATGCAGTACTGCAATCACCGTCAGACCGCGCTCGTGGCTCAAACCTTGGATCAAACTCAGTACTTCAACCTGATGAGCAATATCCAGCGCGGAAGTGGGTTCATCCAGCAAAAGACAGCGACTGTTTTGCGCGACCATCATCGCCAACCAGGCGCGCTGACGTTCGCCGCCGGATAAGCTGTCCACCAATCGATTAGCCAAAGGCTTGAGATCCACCAGCGCGATAGCGTCCTCCACCTGTTGGCGATCTTCTGGCCGAAAACGCCCCAATGCTCCATGCCACGGATAGCGGCCAATAGCGACCAGCTCACGCACCGTCATCCCTTCTGCAGCGGGCAATTGCTGCGGCAGATAGGCCACTTCGCGAGCGAAATCTTTGTTATCCCACTGACTCAACGGAATATCGTTTAGCAGCACTTCACCGGCGGATGGCAACTGGTGGCGACCCAGCATTTTTAGCAAGGTGGATTTGCCCGAACCGTTATGGCCAATCAATCCGCATACTTTTCCCTGCGGAAAACTCAGCGACAACGGCTGTAATAGCGTTCGGCCGGGAACGGAAAAACTCAGTTCCCGAAGAGTGAAGTTACTGGATTGCCTAGCCTGTCTATCCTGCATATTACCTAGCATAGCGCCCTGTTATAACGGCACGATGAGAAAATGAATAAAAACGATAATAATTATCAAAGCAATCAGTTTATGCGTAATAACCAACCCACTGCAAGATCTGCGGGCGGACGATAATCAGCGATGATATTAACGGAAAAACAGCATTGCCTGCCACCGCTGAGCACTCTCAGAGGGGCCAGCATCATCCACGGATAGCGGCGGGATAACTCTGAGCCAGATCAAAAGAGCGGACGTCAGGGATAATACGAGGGAAAATCAGGAAAGGATTGGCGCGACCGAAGCCGCGCCAGTTTAGCGGGAAGTTACTGCCCGAACATATCTTTGATCCAACCGGCTACGCCGTCACCTTCGGTCTGTGGCTGCGGTTCAGCCGCTGCCTGACACAAGCCCTGCGGGTTTTCGGTCCACACTGGTATGGTGCGCCAGCTGCCACCGTCACAAATAAAGTTGCCGGCAGAATCAATACTCATCTGACTAATCCCTTCCGGCGGTTGTAGCATCAACGGCAGCGGAGTTTGGTTTTCCAGATAGCGACGATACAGCGTTAACGCCCCGTTCGCCCCGGTCAGCTTGGCGGGACCATTGTTATCGCGCCCAACCCAAACAATGGCTACCTCTTTGCCATCGATACCGGCAAACCAGCTATCGCGCAAATCGTTGGTAGTACCGGTTTTCGCCGCCAGATTGTATTTCCCAAACTTGGCTGACAGAGATCGAGAAGTCCCGCGCTGTACCCCTTGCTGCATGGTGTACAACGTCAGGTAAGCCGCCTGTGCCGGAACCATACGCTCCGCCTGCGGGAAGCTCTGATACAGCACGGTACCGTCTTCCGCAATCACCGAGCGCACCGCCGACAACATGGCTCGGTTACCGCCGCTGGCAATAGTCTGATACTCCTGCGCCACTTCTATTGGCGTCAGATCGATAGCCCCGAGCAGCATAGCCGGAACTGGGTTAATGACCGATTTAGGAATGCCCAAGCGTTGTAGCGTGGCGCTGATTTGATCCAAACCAACCGCCATCCCCAGATTCACCGTCGGTACGTTCAGCGAGTTTACCAAAGCATCCATTAGCATCACTTGCCCACGGAACTGGCGATCATAGTTCTTCGGCTGCCAGCTGGTGCCGTTCGGCAATTTGATAGACACCGGTTGATCCGCCAGCCAAGTATTCAAGCGATATTTGTCCGGCTGACTCAGGGCGGTGAGGTAAGTCGCCGGTTTCGCCAGAGAACCAATCAAACGCCGCGCCTGCATAGCCCGGTTGAAACCGGCAAACTGTGGCTGCGCGCCGCCGACCATTGCCCGGATTTCGCCGGTAAAGCGATCGACCACCACTACCGCCGCTTCCAGATCTTTGATATTGCGTGCCGCTTTCAGCGCCGGAACGCCGTCTTCCACGGATTTCTCAGCGGCGTCCTGTGATACCGGATCGAGAGTAGTAAAGATCTTCACGCCGGACAGATCGTTTACCTTGTCGCCGAGTTTTTCCTGTAGCTCCTGACGAACCATCTGCATAAAGGCAGGCTGTGGCGTAATGACGCCGCCTTTCGGCTGTACGCCCAGAGGACGGGCGCTGAGCATGTTATACAGCTCAACATCGATGATCCCCTGATTTTGCAGCAGTTTCAGCACCAGATTGCGTCGTTCCAGCGCCAGTTTCGGGTTACGCCACGGGTTGTACAGCGACGCCCCTTTCACCATCCCTACCAGCATGGCCTGTTGATCCAGACTCAGTTCGTCCACCGGACGACCAAAGTAATACAGGCTAGCCAGCGGGAAACCGCGAATCTGATCGCTGCCGCTCTGACCGAGATACACTTCGTTCAGATACAGCTCCAGAATACGATCTTTGCTATAGCGATAGTCCACCAACAGCGCCATGTAGGCTTCGTTGGCTTTACGCAGCAAAGATCGCTCGTTGGTCAGGAACAGGTTTTTTACCAACTGCTGAGTCAAGGTACTACCGCCCTGTACCGCTTTCCCCGCGGTCAGGTTAGCCACTACCGCACGCCCGATGGAATAAGGGCTGATACCGTCGTGCTCGTAGAAATGACGATCTTCCGTTGCCAGCAAGGTATCTACCAGCAGATCCGGGAAACCAGCGCGTGGTACAAACAGGCGCTGCTCGCCGTTTGGCGATTGCAGCATAGTGATCAATTTAGGATCGAGACGGAAGAAACCGAAATCTCGCTGATTATCCAGATTGACAATCTGCGCCAGACGATCGTTTTTGAATACTAGACGAGCGCGGATCTGCCCTTCTTTACCATCCGGGAAATCAAACGGTCGACGCAGCATTTCAATACTGTCGTTTTGCACCGTAAACTCGCCCGGTCGGGTCATGCGGCTCACCTGACGGTATTGCATTCCTTCCAGCAAATTAACCATTTCTTTTTTGCTGTAAGCCATGCCCGGCTCAAGGTTAACCATGCGGCCATAAACCGCTGCTGGCAGTTGCCAAACTTTGCCATCAATACGGCTGCGGATTTGCGAGTTAAGATATACGCCGTAAACCGCCAGCAATACCACCGCCACGATAAACAGTTTGATCAATAGGCCGAGCCAACGGCGCTTTTTGCGCGCAGGACGGGATTTTACCTTTCTTGGCACGGGTTTATCCTCGTCGTCATAGTCATCATCGTCGCGATCATCATCATCCAGATAGTCTTCTTCATAATCATCTTCATTACGTCGGCGACCCAAGGGCCGTTTCAACGCGGATTTGGCCGCAGGTTTTTTACCTTTGCGCCCCGTAGGCTCGCGGTCATCTGACATGCATTTTCTCCACTACTTCCACGCGTATTGGCCGGCATAGCCGCTTAATGTCCCCTCCACCTCAGAGCGGGGGAAGAGGAAACATCTGAAATAATCAGCGCTGATACTTCTTGGTGCGCCGGGTCGGTAAGGTATTCGCCGGATCGTCCGGCCAGACATGCTTGGGATAACGCCCTTTCATCTCTTTTTGTACTTCCCGATAGGCTCCCTGCCAGAACGCGGCCAAATCACCGGTAATCTGTAAAGGGCGGTGAGCGGGAGATAACAGCTCCAGCACCACGGCAACCCGCCCTTCTGCAAGGCGCGGGCTGCTTTGTTCACCAAAAACTTCCTGTAGCCGCACCGCTAATATCGGCGGTTTATCATCATAATAACGAATAGATAGGCGGCTACCCGTGGGCACAGTGTAATGACTTGGCAGCGCACTATCCAGCCGCTGACGTTGTTGCCAGCTTAATAAACGGGTTAAAGCTTCAGCAATATTAACCTGCCGCAGACCGCGCAAATCGCGAACACCCTGTAGAGAGGGTTGTAGCCACAGCGCCAGATTGTCCAGCAAACTCTGATCGTCCACCGCAGGCCATTCGGCCTCCGGCAGCCAGCGCGCGGCACAATGTAGGCGAGTGCGAAGCTGGCGGGCATTCTCATCCCAATTCAATACATTTAGCCCTTGCTCACGCACCCAGTTCAGCAATGCCTGCTGTAGCGCCTCATCGCTGGGTTTGCTCAACGGCTGGGCTTTTAGAGTTAAGCGGCCAATCTGCCAGCGGCGCCAGGCGCGCAAAGTCCCTTTTTCTTCATCCCATTCCACCGCCGTTTGTTCCGTCACGCAGTGGGGAGACTGTTTAACCAATTGATCGATATCAACCGGCAGCGCCAGCAAGATGCGTGCGTCCGGCCCGCTGGCATTTTGTAACAAACTCATCGCCACCAGCCACGGAGCACGCGACAAAGCTTCATCCTGCGCCATTGCCGCGCCCATACCGTTAGCCAGCAGATAACGCCCATCCTGGCCACGCTGCTGCGCAATACGGTCCGGATAGGCCAGTGCCAATAGCCAACCGGCCAAATCGCTATTGACGCTGCCTGCCCGCTGCGGCAAACGTTGCTGTAATTGTCTGGCGCGTCGCTGCCAATGAGCCTGAGGGCGACTGAGCCAATCATGTAAATCGATCTGGCCGCCGCGTGGGGGTTCTTCAATAATTGCTGCCAGCAGCGCGGCTGTCGCCAGTGCGTCCTCGCCATGCTTCGCCGCCGCACACAGCATCGCCGCTAAACGCGGCTCACAGCCCAACGCCGCCATAGATCGCCCCATCATCGTCAACTGGCCGTTGTCATCAATGGCTCCCAAACGCCGCAGTAGATCCTGTGCCGCCGATAAAGCAGACGCGGGCGGACAATCCAGCCAGTTTAGCTGGGAAACGTCCTGACACCCCCAATGCAGCAGTTCCAGCCAGAAACTGCATAAGTCGCTGCTGAGCACTTCCGGCTCGGCGTATTCCGGCGCTCGCTCCGCCTGCTCTTTGGCAAACAGATGCCAGCAAATCCCGGATTCTAATCGACCGGCTCGCCCAGCCCGCTGAATCATTGACGCCTGACTAATACGATGAGTTAATAATCTCGTTAGACCATTTTTAGGATCAAAACGCGCAACCCGCTCCAACCCGCTATCCACCACCAGCCGAATGCCTTCGATGGTTAAACTGGTCTCAGCAATATTGGTGGCTAACACCACTTTGCGGCGACCCGTAGCCGCTGGCTGAATGGCCTTTTGCTGCTCGCCCAGCGGCAGTGCGCCGTACAACGGACAAAGATCGGTATCTGCGGCCACTTCACCGCTCAAACGTTCCATAACCCGATGAATTTCCGTCACTCCGGGTAAAAACAGCAGCAGAGAACCAGATTCTTGGTTCAGTAAGCGTTTCACCCGGTTGGCAACGCCATCCTCTAATCGCTCATGGCTGGATAGTGGCTGATAGCTGCGTTCTACCAGGAAACTGCGCCCGGCAGAAACGATCGCTGGAGCATCAGGCAATAACGCAGAAAGCCGTTGGTTATCCAGCGTTGCTGACATAATTAACAGCTTCAAATCTTCCCGCAGTGCTTGCTGTACGTCCAACAGCAGCGCCAGTGCCAGATCCGCCTGTAGGCTACGCTCATGGAATTCATCCAGAATCACCAGCGACACGCCTTGCAACTCAGCGTCCTGTTGTAACATCCGGGTCAAAATACCTTCGGTAACCACTTCCAGCCGGGTATTCGGGCCGGTTTTACTTTCGGCACGCATGCGATAACCCACGGTTTGCCCCGGTTCCTCCCCCAGTTGCTGCGCCAAACGATAAGCTACGTTTTTTGCCGCCAGCCGACGAGGTTCCAGCATGATAATGCGTCCTGCCAACCCGCCCCGTTGCAGAATTTGCAGCGGCAGCCAAGTGGACTTCCCTGCGCCAGTTGGGGCATGAAGCAAGACTTGCGGCGAAGATTGCAACGCAGATAATAGATCGTCAACAACAGCACTGACGGGCAAAGAAGACACAGCACACTCCACGAAGGTTAACTTTCACAGTCAGGCATTGTAGCATCTAGCCCTTACGCCGTATTTAGCCAGGCTTTAACGATGCGAAACCTTATTAATGACAGATTTAGCAAATAATCCGAGCCGCCGCCTGTTTTTCGCTTTGGCACTGCCGCGATCGCGCCAACAGCACATTATTCAGTGGCGAGCCGATCATTTCCCCGAAGAAACCGGCCGCCCGATCGCCGCCGCCAATCTGCATTTGACGCTGGCCTTTCTGGGAGAAGTGAGCGAGCAGAAATCGCAGGCGCTTCGGCAACTGGCTGGCCGTATCGAGCAGCCGGCCTTTACCGTGACTCTGGACGATCTCGGCCACTGGCCCGGTTCCGGCGTGGTATGGCTCGGCTGTAAACAAGCCCCCAGAGGATTGCTACAGCTAGCAGAATTGCTGCGATCTCAGGCGGCACGCAGCGGTTGCTACCAAAACCCGATGCCGTTTCACCCCCATGTCACGCTGTTTCGCCATGCCACACGCCCGGTCAACCTGCCGCCCAAAGTAGACGCCGGCCAATTTACGCCGAGCCAGTTCTCGCTTTATGAATCCGTCTATAGCCGTGGGCGTACTCGCTATAAAGTGATACAAAGCTGGCCATTGGGTGAGAAAAAAAGGAAACAAGATGCGATTTAAGACCCCGCTGCAACACGCCACTCTGATTCAGCGTTATAAGCGTTTTCTAGCGGATGTGATGACGCCCGAAGGTGAAACCCTCACTATTCACTGCGCCAATACCGGAGCCATGACCGGATGTGCAACACCGGGTGACACAGTTTGGTATTCCACTTCGGACAATCTTAAGCGTAAATATCCCCATACCTGGGAGCTCACCCATACCCAAACCGGGGATTGGATCTGCGTTAATACTATGCGTGCCAATGAGTTAGTCTACGAAGCAATAACACTGGATGCAATACCAGAATTATCCGGTTACAGTGCTGTCTACCCTGAGGTAAAGTACGGCGCGGAAAATAGCCGTATCGACTTGTTATTACAGGCAGAAAATAGATCCAACTGCTATATTGAAGTGAAGTCTGTAACCTTATTGCAACAACAGTGCGGATATTTCCCCGACGCGGTGACGCTACGGGGTCAGAAGCATCTGCGGGAGCTAAAAAACGAGGTTGCCGATGGGCACCGGGCAGTATTGTTCTTTGCCGTATTGCATTCGGGTATTACCCAGGTTGCAGCGTCCCGACATATTGACCCGCGTTATGCCGATTTGCTGGCGCAGGCTCAAGCGTCTGGGGTGGAAGTTATCTGTTACGGTTTTCAACTATCGCCTGGCGGTATTGAGCTTGCTGCTCGTATACCGTTATTAACGGTTTAGTCACTAGTGGCCAACTGCTGAATAAAAAGCCGATTGCCGCATAGGGTCTCGCCAAATACGCCTTCCTTCACAGCATTGTCAAGCAGGCGACAGGAATAATTGCCAACCTACCTTCCATCTGTTATTTATAGCGGCCTGATTTTTCCCCCGTACTTTGGGGAATCGTTCGATAGTGCGTATGAATGTAGGAGAAGCATCATGCAAGAAGGGCAAAAACGTAAAACCTCGTCCTTGAGCATTCTCGCCATCGCTGGGGTGGAGCCGTACCAAGAGAAGCCAGGCGAAGAGTATATGAATGCCGCCCAGCTTTCGCATTTCAAGCTGATTCTTGAAGCATGGCGCAATCAGCTCAGGGATGAAGTAGATCGTACTGTATCTCATATGCAAGACGAAGCTGCTAACTTCCCTGACCCGGTTGACCGCGCTGCTCAAGAAGAGGAATTCAGTCTTGAACTCCGTAACCGCGATCGTGAGCGCAAGCTTATTAAGAAGATCGAGAAAACGCTGAAAAAAGTAGAAGATGACGATTTCGGTTTCTGCGAATCTTGTGGTGTAGAAATCGGTATTCGCCGTTTGGAAGCACGGCCAACTGCGGATTTATGCATTGACTGTAAAACTTTGGCTGAAATCCGCGAAAAGCAGATGGCTGGCTAATTCAGCAAGAACGTGTAACACGGTGCCGGGCTTTCCCTGGCACCGCATAACACAACGGGAGCAACCTCCCTCTATTTATGTCAGAAAATCATCGCTATGTGGGGCGCTTTGCTCCCTCTCCTTCCGGAGATTTACACTTTGGCTCGCTGATTGCGGCCCTCGGAAGTTACCTGCAAGCCCGTGCTCAAGGCGGAAGTTGGTTAGTTCGTATTGAAGATATTGATCCGCCTCGGGAAATTCCGGGCGCTGCTGGTCGCATCCTCACCACTTTAGACCATTATGGCCTCCACTGGGACGGTCAGGTTATCTATCAATCCCAACGCCTCGATGCATACCGCGCCGCCCTTGATTGGCTGCGCCAACAAGGATTAAGCTATTACTGCACCTGTACCCGTCGCCGCATTCAGCAAATTGGCGGTTTCTACGACGGTCATTGCCGCAACCTGCATTTACCGCCCGATAACGCCGCTATCCGTCTGCGCCAAACCCATCCGGTTTACGTTTTTCAAGATCGACTGCTGGGATCGCTCCATGCCGATCCCGCGTTGGCTGAAGAGGATTTTATCATTCGCCGTCGTGATGGGCTGTTCGCCTACAATCTGGCGGTAGTGGTAGACGATGCGTTTCAGGGCGTGACAGAAATCGTGCGCGGAGCCGATTTGATCGAGCCTACGGTGCGTCAGATTGCGCTGTATCACCAGTTGCAGGCGCCGGTGCCGAGTTATATTCATCTGCCATTGGCGTTGAATCATGACGGTAATAAGCTATCTAAGCAGAATCACGCGCCTCCGCTACCTGATGGCGATCCGCGCCCAATTTTAGTCGCCGCACTGAAATTTCTGCGTCAACCGGTGGCAGAAAGCTGGCAAGATCTTGATCTATCGTTATTATTACGCTGGGCAGTTGAACACTGGAGCCTGGATTTACTTCCCCATCAGGGTGCAATAACTCAGCCAGAAAACATAACGGCATTCTCAAAGGAACCTCGGTGAGCTATGATTAGCCGCTGTTTTTCCGTAGTTCTGTTTATTATTAGTCACTATCGAGGTGTACCATTTTTACCCGAGTAGCCAATTTCTGCCGTAAGGTACTGATCCGCGAAGACAAAACTGTCCGTGAAGATAAAGTTACCGGTGAAGATAAAGTGGCCCGCAAAGAAAAAAGGCCCGCTAGAACTGATACCGGCCGCGTCAAACAAGCGGTGCAGCCTGAGGAAAAACGTCAAATGACGGTAATCCCACGGGATCAACACAATATTTCCCGCAGAGAAATCAGCGATAATGCGCTGAAGGTACTCTATCGTCTGAATAAATCAGGCTATGAAGCCTATCTGGTCGGCGGCGGTGTCCGCGACTTACTGCTTGGCAAAAAACCAAAAGATTTTGATATCACCACCAGCGCGACGCCCGAGCAGGTTCGTAAACTGTTCCGTAACTGCCGTTTGGTTGGCCGCCGTTTCCGTTTGGCTCACGTGATGTTCGGGCCGGAAATTATCGAAGTGGCCACCTTCCGCGGTCATCACGAACAGCAACAACCTGAGGGCAATGATAAAAATTCTTCTCAGCAAGCTCAGAACGGTATGTTGCTGCGCGACAACATCTTTGGATCCATCGAGGAAGATGCACAGCGCCGTGACTTCACCATCAACAGCCTGTATTACGGAATTTCCGATTTTGCCCTGCGGGATTACACCGGCGGCCTGCGCGATCTGAAGCAAGGGATTATTCGCCTGATCGGCGATCCGGAAGTTCGCTATCGTGAAGATCCGGTACGAATGCTGCGCGCCGTGCGTTTTGCCGCCAAGCTGGATATGACCATCAGCCCGGAAACCGCCGAGCCGATCCCGCGCTTAGCTTCGCTGCTGCGTGAGATTCCGCCAGCGCGTCTGTTCGAAGAATCGCTCAAACTGCTGCAATCCGGCTACGGTTACAAAACTTATCTTAAACTGTGTGAATATCAGCTTTTCCAGCCGTTATTCCCGCTGATTGCCCGTAATTTTACTGAGCATAATGATTCGCCAATGGAGCGAATTCTGGTTCAGGTATTAAAAAATACCGATGACCGTCTGCAAAATGATAAGCGGGTCAACCCGGCGTTTCTGTTTGCAGCTATGCTTTGGTATCCATTGATCGAACATGCGCAAAAACTGGCGCAGGAAAGCGGTCTGGCTTATTACGATGCCTTCGCGCTGGCGATGAATGATATTTTGGATGAAGAATGCCGTTCACTGGCCATTCCAAAACGCATTACTGCGCTGGTACGGGATATTTGGCTGTTGCAGTTACGTCTATCTCGCCGTCAGGGCAAACGGGCGCACAAACTGATGGAGCATCCGAAATTCCGCGCGGCCTACGATTTGCTGGCTCTGCGTGCAGAAGTGGAAAACAACCATGAACTACAGCGTTTAACTCAGTGGTGGGGTGAATTCCAGGAAGCTACGCCGCCGCATCAAAAAGCGATGTTGAATACTTTGGGTGCCGACCCTGCGCCGCGCCGTTCTCGCTCGCGCCGTCCGCGCAAGCCAACCCAACGTAAAGAAGGGGCATAACAGGTCTATGATCCGGGTTTATATCGCGTTGGGCAGCAACCTTGCACAACCGCTGCAACAGGTTAAAACCGCTTTGGAGGCGCTGGAACACCTTCCGCGCACCCGTTTGGTCGCCTGTTCGCAGCTTTATCGCACTAAACCCCTTGGACCACAGGATCAGCCTGATTTTCTTAACGCCGTGGTCGCTCTCGACACGGCGTTACCTCCAGAACAATTGCTCGATCATACCCAGGAAATCGAACGTAATCAGGGACGTGTGCGTAAAGATGAGCGCTGGGGACCCCGCACGCTGGATCTGGATATTATGCTGTACGGCGATCGAGTGATTAATACCGAACGTCTGACGGTGCCGCATTACGGTCTGAAACAGCGCGAGTTTATGCTGTATCCGCTAGCAGACATCGCGCCAGACTTGATTTTCCCCGACGGAGAATCCCTGGTAGATCGCCTTAAATTGGTGCCAAAGAACGGCCTTATCCCTTGGTAATTGCAAATTAAGTTGCGAGCTATCTCGCGTTCCCCTTCCTACCTTTTATCCCTTCTGTGCATTCCTGCCGAGAGTTTGCTAGCATTCAGACCACTATATTTATAATGTAACTGCCTTATCTACATGCACTAATCAGCGGTAGACTGGCGTTAACTGATTGCAGGCCGCAAGTGTGATAACGCTCCGTTATTCGGGTCTGTCGGGTTATTTTCTGGAGAACGAATAATGAAAGCGACTACTCTGACCCACTTGCGCCAATGGAAACAGGAAAAGCGTAAGTTTGCGACTCTCACCGCCTATGACGCCAGCTTTGCTCAACTATTCTATGAGCAAGGTATTCAGGTCATGCTGGTGGGTGACTCTCTTGGGATGACGCTACAGGGCTTTGACTCCACTCTCCCAGTCACCGTCGCCGATGTGGCTTACCACACCCGCGCAGTCCGTCGCGGCGCGCCTAACTGCCTCCTGCTCTCCGATATGCCCTTTATGAGTTATGCCACGCCGGAACAAACTTTTACCCACGCGGCCGAGCTAATGCGCGCCGGAGCCAATATGGTGAAGCTGGAAGGTGGAAGCTGGCTGTGCGATACCGTTCGCATGCTGGCGGAGCGCGCAGTGCCGGTTTGCGGCCATCTGGGGCTTACGCCGCAGTCGGTTAATATATTTGGCGGTTATAAAGTACAAGGTCGGGAAGAAGTTGCAGCCAACCAATTACTCAAAGACGCCATTGCGCTCGAGCAGGCGGGCGCTCAGCTCTTGGTGTTGGAATGCGTGCCGGTAGAACTGGCGAGCCGAGTCACTGAAGAGCTGGCCATTCCGGTTATCGGTATTGGCGCCGGAAATGTTACTGACGGACAAATTTTGGTTATGCATGATGCTCTCGGTATCACTAGTGGCCATACACCAAAGTTCAGCAAAAACTTTTTGGCTCAGGCTGGCGATATCCGTTTGGCGATCCAACAATATATTCAGGAAGTTGAGCAGGGAATCTACCCGGCTGAAGAGCACTGCTTCCAATAACTCAGGAGAAAGGGAATGCTGATTATCGAAACCCTGCCGTTTTTACGTCAGGAAATCCGCCGTTGGCGTCAGGATGGCAAACGAATTGCGTTGGTTCCAACCATGGGCAATCTGCATGATGGACACCTTGCTCTGGTGGAAGAAGCCAAAGCCCGTGCCGATGTAGTGGTGGTAAGTATCTTTGTCAATCCCATGCAGTTTGAACGCCCGGATGACTTAGCCAACTACCCGCGAACCCTGCAGGAAGACTGTGAGAAGCTGACTCGCCAAGGCGTAGATCTGGTGTTCGCTCCCGCAGCCAGCGAAGTCTATCCAGCAGGTTTAGAAGAGCAGACTTACGTGGATGTCCCCGCTTTATCGACCATTTTAGAAGGAGCCAGCCGCCCCGGTCATTTCCGTGGCGTTTCCACCATCGTCAGCAAACTGTTCAATCTGGTCCAACCGGATATCGCCTGTTTCGGCGAGAAGGATTACCAGCAATTGGCGTTGATTCGCAAAATGGTAGCCGATATGGGCTATGACATCGAGATTATCGGTGTGCCGATCAAGCGCGCCAAAGACGGTTTGGCACTCAGCTCTCGTAACGGCTATTTGACTGCAGAAGAACGCAAGATTGCGCCTCAGTTGGCGAAAATCATGAACGATCTGGCTGAAAAACTCACCTTGGGCGAGCGTCAGATTGATGAATTGCTGGCAACCACGGCGGAACAGCTTCGCGCAGCGGGCTTCACTCCGGATGAGCTGTTTATCCGTGATGCTGAAACACTACAACCGCTGACCGTTGAAAGCCAGCGCGCGGTGATTCTTATGGCCGCCTGGTTAGGAAAAGCCCGTTTGATCGATAATCAGCAGGTTGATTTAATCAACTAACCTCGCATTTATCCGATAAACCGGATACGGCCTGAAGCAAAATACTCTGTGCTCAGTTCGTATCCGACTTGATTATTCCCCATGCCATTAGTCTTCCAACAGAAATATTCTTCGTCATAATTTATCTTACGGTAGGCTTCGCCAATATATAGACAGCACCTATAAAATCGGCAAAACTGAGTCGATATACTGAACGCAGGCTGCCTCAGTATTGACGCCATCAGCGTTATTCATCCAGAGAACTCCGCCTGGCAGAGATTCGCTGGTTTACATTAGGGTTAAGGGTAAGGCTATGATACGTACTATGCTGCAAGGCAAACTTCATCGGGTTAAAGTGACTCAGGCTGATTTGCACTATGAAGGTTCCTGCGCCATCGATCAGGATTTTCTGGAAGCCGCTGGGATTCTCGAATACGAAGCAATTGATATTTATAACGTTGATAACGGTCAGCGTTTTTCTACTTACGCCATCGCGGCTGAGCGTGGCTCACGCATTATTTCTGTCAACGGGGCGGCAGCGCGCTGCGCTTGCGTTGGCGACAAACTGATTATCTGTTCTTACGTTCAGATGTCAGACGTGGACGCCCGTTTGCACCATCCTAAAGTGGCCTATTTCGAAGGCGACAACCAACTACAGCGCAAAGCCAAAGCGGTTCCGGTGCAGGTTGCCTAGCGATTTAGGCACGGCAATACGCCCTTTCGTTAGCCGATATAATCGTCTTACTCAATACGTAAAAAAGGAGCCATTTTAGGCTCCTTTCTCTTTGATCGACGAGACTGGTTTCGCAAACCTACTCAGCCTCAATCACCGCTGGTATAGTCTTGGCTACAACGGCTCCCGGCTGGTTGGCGATGCGCTCAGCCATGGTAGGGATAGAATCGGTGCGTAAGATGTATAGCCGTTTTAAGGTAAACGGATTATCCCCCGGTTTGACTTTCCCTTGTATGGTCGTCACCGCCAGATGGAAACCTGAATTCTTTGCCGCCTCAATCGCATTCTGATTAAACCCGCCAAACGGATAAGACAAATAAATCACGTGGGGATTAAATTGCGATAATGCCCGTCGGGATCGCTCAAAATCAAAAATGACATTATGGTAAGAGCGGCTCAATAAGATTGGATGACGTGCGTTATCGGTCCGATGCAGGAAATGAGTGTGAGACTGAACGTCAAATACATCCTGAATCTGTTTCAGTTCCGAAATACTCATAAACTGTAGCGAATCAGGGTTCCATTTCTGCGGATGGCGTTTGATGCGCGAAGAAATAATAAATGCAGTAGCGCGGAAACCCTGTTCTTTCAAAATTGGATAAGCGTAACGGCTGACCGATTTTAAACCATCGTCAAATGTTAGCACGACCACTTTCGCCGGCAGATTGATTTGATTATTCAAGTAAGCCTCAAGCTGATACATCGAAATAGTGTCATAACCAGCTTGTTTCAGATACGCCATCTGATTACTGAACGCCACGTCAGACGTGGTGGTCGAGGTATTCCTAAAGCGCTTATTCTCTTCATTTTTCAGCATATGATGATAAGTCAGCACCGGAATGCCATTATCAATTTCAGTTTCATTGCCGCTAACATAGCCTAAGCGATCGCCAATGTTGATCTGATACCAACTGTTATTCAGGCGATCTTTCAATTTGCCAATAATCGGGTAACGCAGATTCTCTTCCAATACGCCAAGTTCTTCGCTAGCGGTATCCGGCTCAAGATAAATTTTGGTCGCACGCTTGGTCAGAATATTTTGATTAGGCGTTGGTTTATTCAGATCGCCTAATCTGTCATTCATTTTTTGGGCTTTATTAATCTCACGCAGATCGTCTTTATCAATAAAACCGATGCCGTGGCCAAACTTGAATTCATAATATTCCGCCGCGGCCGGGAAAACCTGTAATAGCTGCCCTTTTTTAACCTCGCCAACGGGAATCACATGCTCACCAATCAGCGCATAAATTTCACTGTTACGATCGGCGACCATGTACCTAGAAGGCACTGCCGTTTCTTCTTGCAGGAGGTCTGCATGGGCTGCCGGAATGATTACCGACATGACAATAACGAGTAGCATCCCAATCGCTATTCTGTTTTTATGCCACATTATCGTTCTACTTATGCGCGTAACTGCGCTGAATGAAAGAGAGAGTTCTGGTAAGCCAGCATAGCATGAGATGCTAAAGCGTGAGAAAGACCATATTCACTAAGATCATTAATTATTACGATTAATTTAGTTTCAGAATTTTATGTTTAACGATGCAAATAGCAAAAAGGACAGCTCAGTGCTGTCCTTTTAACGATAATACCTGAAGGTTGAAATTAAGTGCGTAACCCACGGCCACGCTCAATCAGGTACCAGGCTGAGCCATAAAACACGACGATAAACAGCACCAAAACCCCAATGGTAAATACCAATGGCACGTCGGTAATACCGAGGAAGCCATAGCGGAATCCGCTAATCATATAGACAATTGGATTCAGCTTAGACACCGCCTGCCAGAAAGGAGGCAACAGCGTCAAGGAGTAGAAGACGCCACCCAGATAGGTCAAGGGCGTAAGTACAAAGGTCGGAATCAGGCTGATATCATCGAAGGTTTTGGCAAATACCGCGTTAAGTAAGCCCCCCAGAGAAAATAGAATCGCGGTTAACAGCACGGTTAAAGCGATCATTGACCAGGAATGTACCTGCAAAGGTACAAAGAATAGAGAAATAATTGTCACCAAAATACCGACGCAAATCCCACGCGCCACGCCGCCGCCCACATAACCGACGATCACTATGTGAGTTGGAACCGGCGCTACCAGTAATTCTTCGATACTGCGCTGGAACTTGGCGCCAAAGAACGAGGCCGCCACGTTGGCGTAAGAGTTGGTAATAACCGCCATCATAATCAGGCCGGGAACGATAAACTGCATGTAATCCACCCCGCCCATATCACCGATACGGGAGCCGATTAGATTACCGAATATTACAAAATACAGAGACATAGTGATGACTGGCGGTACCAATGTCTGAATCCAAATACGACCAAATCGAGTCACTTCTTTGATCCAGATACTTTGCAGAGCGATCCAATACAGGCGGGTCATGCTTTTTCTCCCCCGTTGCCATTGACCAAATTAACAAACAGCTCTTCCAGACGGTTGGCTTTGTTTCGCATACTCAATACCTGAATACCCTGCGCACTCATTTGGCTGAATAAACCGTTCAAACCCTGATCGCGCTTCACATCCACTTCCAGCGTGGAAGTATCTATCAGCCGATATTGGTAGCCTTCCAACTGCGGCAAGGCGCTTTTCGCCCCCAGGTCGAAGATAAAAGTCTCTGATTCTAGCTTGCTCAATAGCTGTTTCATGGTGGTGTTTTCCACCAGTTCACCGTTTTGAATAATACCGATGTTACGACACAGCATTTCCGCTTCTTCCAGATAATGCGTAGTCAAAATAATGGTGGTGCCCTGCGCATTCAGCTCTTTCAGGAAGCCCCACATCGAACGACGTAGCTCTATATCTACACCAGCGGTAGGTTCATCCAGAATCAATAGTTTTGGCTGATGCATCAGCGCACGGGCGATCATCAAGCGACGTTTCATCCCGCCGGACAAGCGAATGGCACGCTCGTTGCGTTTGCCCCACAAATCAAGCTGACTGAGGTATTTTTCTGCGCGATCCAGCGCTTCACGGCGGGTAACGCCGTAATAACCTGCCTGAGTAATAACGATCTGCAGCACGGTTTCAAACGGATTAAAGTTGAATTCCTGCGGCACCAGACCGAGCTGACGCTTGGCATTGACGATATCCTTATCAATATCGTAACCAAATACCTGTACCTGCCCCGAGGTTTTATTCACCAGCGAGCTAATAATACCGATAGTGGTCGATTTACCGGCACCGTTGGGCCCGAGCAAGGCATAGAAATCCCCTGCCTCAACACATAGATCAATACCGCGCAGTGCCTGAACGCCACCAGCGTAGGTTTTGGTCAACTGCGTTAATTCCAGTGCATATGTCATAAGTAAACATGAACCTTATTCAATGAATGTCTTTCGGGACTAAATATCAATGGGTTAGCCTGCTGATTTGACGAGAGACAAGTCACAGGGAGCAGAGGGAAACCCGATAAATGCCAGGAAGACGTGACGCGGACAACATTGTATCTCACCCGAAACAACTGTTCCGATTTCTAAATCATAATGCTTGCCGTATATTATCCTATCGCAATTCGTTTATTACAGGTTATTAACATCGATGGAAGAAATCCAAAAGCTCATCGCGAACAATCGCAGCTGGTCAAACTCCATCAGCAAACAAGATCCTGATTTTTTTGAGCATCTGGCCCAAGCGCAAAAACCGCGCTTCCTGTGGATCGGTTGTTCGGATAGCCGGGTTCCTGCGGAGCAGTTAACCGGACTGAAGTCCGGGGAATTATTTGTTCACCGCAATGTGGCCAATCTGGTTATCCATACCGATTTAAACTGTCTGTCCGTGGTGCAATACGCCATTGATGTATTGCAGGTCGAACATATCATTATCTGTGGTCACCTCGGCTGCGGCGGCGTTGAAGCGGCAATCAAAGGCGAGGAAATGGGGCTGATCGACAACTGGCTGCTGCACATCCGCGACCTGTGGTACAAACATAGCTCTTTGCTGGGCGAGCTACCGCAGGAAGAACGTAGCAACGTGTTATGCCAAATCAACGTCGTAGAGCAAGTTTACAACCTTGGTCACTCCACTATCGTGCGCTCCGCTTGGAAACGCGGGCAGAAAGCGATGATTCACGGTTGGGTTTACGGCATTGAAGATGGTTTGCTGCGCGATTTAGAGGTTTCGGCCACCAGCCTAAGCAGTCTGGAAATGGTCTACCGAAAAGCGATGGCGACATTATTACAAGGCAAAGCGATGTAACACGTCAAGGGCACATTGTGCCCTTGGTTATTTCTACAGACTCTAGCCTGGCGCGCAGCTACCGGAGTGGACTTTCTGTCTATGAGGATAGCGAGCACTTCCCAACCTTAAAGTGCGAACGCGCAGTACCGACCACCATTACTCGTCGAGCATGACCACCTTGCCTACATACGGCAAATGACGATAACGCTGCGCGTAATCAATACCGTAGCCAACAACAAACTCGTCTGGAATCTTGAAACCAACCCACTCAACCGGAACTTCAACTTCGCGGCGCTCTGGTTTATCTAGCAAGGTGCAGATTGCCAGAGATTTTGGGCCGCGCAGTTGCAGAATTTCACGCACTTTACTCAGAGTATTACCGGAATCGATGATGTCTTCGACGATCAGCACGTCTTTGCCGCGAATATCTTCATCCAGATCTTTGAGGATTTTTACATCGCGGGTTGAGGTCATACCGCTGCCGTAGCTGGAGGCCGTCATGAAATCGACTTCATGAGAAACATTGATAGTGCGGCACAAATCCGCCATAAACATGAAAGAACCACGCAGCAAGCCGACCAGAACCATTTCGCTGCCGCTGTCGCGGTAATGCTCGGTGATTTGACTGCCTAATTCGGCGATACGGGCTTTTACTTCCTGCTCGGAAATCATTACTTCTACGGTGTGTTTCATAAGTTTTTAACGTCGGTTACCTGAAGAAAGCCGCTGAGTTTAGCATAGCGGGAAAGTAGTTGCGACGCGTGCGCAATAAGGGCAGGTGAAGGAAATGGCAGATAGTTGATTATGAAGGTAAATAGCCCCGGACGCGTGTGGTCCGGGGAATCGGGTTAAGCGCTGACGGTAAAGCCCAGCATCATCCCGGTATCTTCGTGTTCCAACAGATGGCAGTGGGCCATATAAGGCTGGCTGGCGGTCGCTAAATGGTTAAAGCGCACCAAAACTTCGCTGCGAGCACCTTCAACCCGAACCGTATCTTTCCAACCGCGACGATGTGCCGCCGGTGGCTGACCATTTTCCGTTAAGATACGGAATTGGGTGCCGTGAATATGGAACGGATGCAGCATCATGTCCCCTTCACCTGAGATGGTCCATTTCTCGTATTGCCCCTGTTTGGCATCAAACGCCGCTTCGGTCATGGAGAACGCCTTACCATTAATCATGTTGGCGTGGCTGAAATCGAAGCTCTCGGCCTTTTGCGCCCCGTGCCCCATTCCGGCCATGTTGCCATGCCCCATAGCACCGTGATCCATGCCGCCCATTGAGCCGCCGCTGTTCTTACCACTTTCGGCCATCATCGCCATGCCGCCGTGCTGATCCATGCGCATACCAGCCATTGCCTGATGCCCGTAGCGCGTCATCAATGCCTGCATTCCGAGCATATCTAGCTGAGGATTCATCATCAGCTGTAGCCAGCGTTCCTTCAATCCATCAAGCGAAGCCAGCGCAGGCAACACTACCAGTTGATCCGGCAGTACTTTGCTACCGGCGGCCAGTGACGGTTGTAAACGTAATACCGGCAGCGGTTGATCAAACGGCGCCAATGTCATACCCATTTGCTTAACCGGTAGAGTGACTAAATCCACACTCTTGCCATCGGCGGTATCAACCAGAATTTCGAAGCGTTCTCCCATCAAAATCGGCAGTTCTTTAACCGCTACCGGTTCCGACAGGAAGCCACCGTCGCTGGCAATCACATACATTGGCCGCCCATCGCTCAACGCCAGATTGAGAGATCGCGCGTTACAGCCGTTCAGTACCCTCAAGCGCACCCAACCGCGCGGCGTAATCTGCTGCGGGAAACGCGCGCCGTTAGTTAGCATTTGATCGCCAAACCAGCCTACGGCTGCGGTCATCACGTCTAGCTGGTAATCAATCTGTCCGTCTTTATCCAGCAATTTGTCCTGTAAAATAACCGGAATATCATCGACGCCCCACTGCTTGGGCAATGGTAATTTGCTGCTTTCGTCATCGTCGATCAGTACCAGACCGCCCAATCCCATCGCCACCTGATAGCCGGTTTTATTGTGGGTATGAGGATGGAACCAACAGGTCGCCGCCGGTTGATCGACGGTAAAGGTCACTTCTCGCGTCGCGCCCGTCTCAATCAGAGCCTGCGGCCCGCCGTCTACTTCACCGGGTATTTCCAATCCGTGCCAGTGTACCGTGGTCGCTTCCGGCAAGGTATTTTTCACCGTTACAGTGACAGGTTTACCACGCTGTAAGCGAATCGCCGGGCCGAGAAATCCGCCGTTAACTCCCCAGGTTTGAGTCGTTTTACCGGGAACCCACACCATGCTACCGGTTTGCAGTTGTAATTGGATTTTGCCGCTGGCATCAGGTTGTAGCAACGGAGGAATCGGCAGACTAGGGTGCTCAGCGGCAAAAGCCGCTCGGCTCCAGAGAGGCAGAGAAGTGGCGGCTCCAAGAGCCGCCGTCAATTTGATGAAATCACGGCGAAGCATGGTCGTCTCCTCAAAATGTTTAATCAGTGCAGAAAATGCAGCACAGTACATAATTAGTGAAGAGCCTAAACCCTCCCCTTGCGGTAAGGTCAAGAGGCAATAACCCAGTCTGTGCGTTCACACCAAGGTTCTATAAGAAAATTTAGTGTGGGACTGTCCAAATGTGTTAACGTTTATTGACAATTAAATAAGCAAATTTCCGCCATGAAAAGAACAAAGTTAGTCGTGCTGCTGCTCGCTCTGTGTGGATTTTCATCTGCCAGCCAAGCTTTAACCGAATCCGAAGCAGAAGATCTTGCCGATCTCACTGCGGTTTTCGTTTATCTGAAGAATGATTGCGGCTACAACGAACTACCTAATACGGAAATTAAGCGGGCGATTGTGTATTTTGCCCAGCAGAACCGTTGGGATTTACGTAACTATAATAGCTTCAATATGAAAGACCTGGGTGAAGAGAGCTATCGCGATTTGCGCGGCATCGCCATTCCGGTTCCCACCAAATGCAAATTCCTGGCACGCGATTCACTGAGTTTATTGGCCTACGCCAACTAATAATTCGCCCTAATAGCCTCTGTCTGAAATTCAACCGTGCAACCTCGGGCAGAGTTGGCTATGATGTTGCGCCCATTTTTCATGGCTGTTACCGCGGAGGAGAGCCCTAACATGTCCCAGAAAGAGCTTTGGTATGAAACGCTCCATGCCAATTTCGGCCAGTATTTCTCTGTAGAGAATATTCTGTACCGCGAGAAAACCGAGCACCAGGATCTGGTGATCTTCGAGAACCCGGTTTTAGGCCGCGTCATGGCGCTGGACGGCGTAGTGCAAACTACCGAGCGCGATGAGTTTATCTATCACGAAATGATGACCCACGTTCCGCTGCTGGCTCACGGTCAGGCGAAGAAAGTGTTGATCATCGGCGGCGGCGACGGTGCCATGCTGCGTGAAGTCAGCCGCCACAGCACCGTTGAACAAATCACCATGGTGGAAATCGACGCCGGCGTCGTAGAATTCTGCCGCCAGTATCTGCCGAACCACAATGCCGGAGCCTATGACGATCCGCGCTTCAAACTGGTAATCGACGACGGCGTTAACTTCGTTAATCAGACCAACGAAAAGTTTGATGTCATTATCTCTGACTGCACCGATCCAATCGGCCCGGGCGAAAGCCTGTTCACCTCGGCATTCTACGAAGGTTGCGCCCGTAGTCTGAACGAAGGCGGTATTTTCGTCGCGCAAAATGGCGTGTGTTTCCTCCAGCAGGATGAAGCCGTCGATAGCCACAAAAAACTCAGCAACTATTTCGGCGATGTCAGTTTCTATCAGGCAGCCATTCCGACATATTACGGCGGTATCATGACCTTTGCCTGGGCTACGCAAAACCCGGCGCTGCGTCAGTTAGATCTCGCTACACTGCAAGCCCGGTTTGAACACGCAGGCCTGACCTGTCGTTACTATAATCCAGCAATTCATGTCGGTAGCTTTGCCCTGCCACAGTATCTGCTGAATGCACTTTCCACAAAACGTTGAGTATTAATCCGTAAGGAGGTGAACTAAATTGCACAAGCTTAAACTGCACGGCTTCAACAATCTGACCAAGAGCCTGAGTTTTTGTATTTACGATATTTGTTATGCCAAGACCGCAGATGACCGCGATGGCTATATCGCCTACATTGACGAACAATACAATGCCAACCGCTTGACCGAGATCTTGAGCGAAACCTGCTCGATCATCGGCGCGAATATTTTGAATATCGCTCGTCAGGATTACGATCCTCAGGGTGCCAGTGTCACTATCTTAGTCAGCGAAGAGCCCATCGATCCTCGTGATGTCGATACATCAGAACATCCCGGCCCGCTGCCTAACTCCGTGGTTGCTCATTTGGATAAGAGCCACATTTGTGTGCATACCTATCCTGAAAGCCATCCTGAAGGCGGGCTATGTACTTTCCGTGCCGACATCGAAGTTTCTACCTGTGGCGTTATTTCACCGCTGAAAGCGCTGAACTATCTGATCCACCAGCTAGAATCCGATATCGTGACTATGGATTATCGAGTACGCGGCTTTACCCGTGACGTTAAAGGTGTGAAGCACTTCATCGATCATGAGATCAATTCGATCCAGAACTTTATGTCAGATGATATGAAGTCGCTGTACCACATGATGGATGTGAACGTTTACCAGGAAAACATGTTCCATACCAAGATGATGCTGAAAGACTTCGATCTGAAGCACTATCTGTTTAACGCCAAGCCAGAACAACTGAGCGATGAAGAAAGAGAAACCATCACTCGTTTGCTGTACAAAGAAATGCAGGAAATCTACTACGGGCGCAACGTTCCGGAAGTATGATCGACGCGAAATGGCTCACAGGCAGGTTTTCCTGCCTGTGTTTTTTATCCTCGCCACGCTTTCTTTCCGATAAAACAACGATAAATCAACCCATCATCCCATTTTTTCCTGCTCGAATGTCGTACTCTGGCTGGCTGATATTTCATCGCCGACGCTGAGCCTGCCGACATGGAACGTACCGCTACATTATTGGGCATAGTTGCTATTTTACTTTGGAGCATGAGTGTCGCACTCACGCGTGGGTTAGCCGAAACCTTAGGCCCCTTTGGTGCAGGAGCGGCGATCTATAGCGTCAGCGGAATACTGGTCTGGCTGGTGGGCGGTAAACCGCAGATTCGCGGGCAGCATCCAGCATATTTATGGGGATGCGGTGCGTTATTCGTTATTTATATGGTTGCCTTTGCTATTGCCATCGGAATGGCGAGCGATCGCCAACAGACGCTGGAAATTGGCCTAATCAACTATCTGTGGCCCAGCCTCACTCTGCTTTTCGCCGTCGTACTACTGCGGTTACGCACCCGCTGGTGGCTATGGTTAGGGGCAGCCATTGCCTTATTCGGCGTTATTTGGGTTGTCAGCGGTGGAAATGGTCTGGATATCAGTATCTTGGCCACGAATATCAACCATAACCCGCTAGCTTATAGCTTAGCGCTGCTCGCTGCCTTTGCCTGGGCTATTTACTCCAATCTGGTGCGTGTTTATAGTCGTGGCCGAGGTGTACTGCCGCTGTTTCTTCTGGCCTGTGCGCTGTGCCTGTGGCTACTGTTTTTTACCCTGACACCGGGGCCACTTCATTTTACACCGCGGGCAGTCATGGAGCTGTTGATGATGGGCTGTAGTACTGCGCTGGCCTACCAATGCTGGGATAGCGCCATGAAAAAGGGCAACGCCACGTTGGTCGCTGCCCTTTCATATTTTACGCCTTTGCTGTCAGTACTGATCGCCAGTTTATGGCTCAGTACGCCGCCGTCAGCCGCATTTCTCCCGGGCGTCGGAATGGTGGTAGCCGGTTCGCTGCTGTGTTGGTCTGCCAGCCGATCGCCAGCCTCACCAAGAGAAAAATAAAAATCAATATTTCAGAATAAAGGCTCGGTAGCCTTTTAACACGGCGAGGAAATCCTCTAATCCGCACATGCAGAGGCTCTCTTCATCGTAATAGTTCATACCTTCTTCGATTTCATCGCCTTCAAAATCAAGTTGGTTAGCCCGAACCATCACCTCTTCACCGTCCAGCCACAAAGTGTATTCATGACCCACCTGCTGCCATTGGCGTTCACTACCGGCGACCTGAGCCGCGGCGGTCTCGATCTCATCGAGTTTAGTCAGGTCACCTTTAATTTCTTCATTGAGCCAGTGGCCGATCACTTCATGCCCCATGGAGAATCTGACGATTACCTGCCCCGTTAGATCACGCAAAAATTCATAGTCCATAGCACGCCCTCCTATTGCTCTTACTATTAGTTTAAACATTATTGGCGGGCTAACTAAGTCCAAGCTCGCAAAGTTATGCAACATCTTGCGATTACACCCAATAAAAACGGGAGACCCTTGGCCCCCCGCGTATTTAGATGCGAAATATAGCGGCTTAAACCGCAGTTTGAAAGGTTTGCATCCTACTTATCTGCATTAGCCGGGGAATGTTGCCATCAGGCCGCCGTCGACCACGATGTCACTTCCGTACAAGTAGCTGGATTCATCAGACGCCAGGAACAGGATAGCCTGAGCAATTTCTGTGGCTTCAGCGAAACGTTGCACTGGAAGCAGCGGCGTAAACTGCTCGTGGAATTTATCCCCATCCATTCCCTGTTTATACAATATTGGCGTATTCACCGGGCCGGGTGAAATCGCGTTGATTCTGATGCCATCGCCGGCCAACTCCGTGGTTAAACCACGCATTACCGCCAGCAGCGCCGCCTTGGAAGCACCGTAAATCGGCGCACCAAGCAAGCCACGATGAGCGGCAATGGAAGTGGTTATCACTACGGAGGCCGGGTTGCTCAGCAAGGGTCTTAAGGCTTGTAGTAAGAAGAACGGCCCTTTGAAATTCACTGACATCTGCCGATCAAAATCAGCTTCGGTCCAATCTTCCAGTGAATGCCAAATCCCCATTCCCGCATTCAGTACCAAGGCATCTAACTGACCAAAATCCTGTTTAACTTTTTCAGCCAATCTCCTCTGTTGCTGAATACTGCCGGAATCACTGGCATAAATTCTGGCTGCGGGCAGAGTTTTACAGGCATTCTCCAGGCTTTCCGGTGTGATCCCCGTAATCGCAACCTGAGCGCCCTGCTGCAACATTAGCTTTGCCGCTGCCAAACCGATACCCGATGTACCACCAGTAATAAGTACACGCTTACCTGCCATCCTATTATGATTTTTTATCGAATATGAATCGGAGGTCTGTGTCGTCATTAGGTAATTTCCGCTGTGAAAAAGAAAGGATTAACGCACGCTTACAGCCGCTGGCTGCTTTGAAAGCGTAGTCTATTGCAGTGGATAACAAAGATAATCTAATGTTTCGACAAGGCATTCAACGGGGAGAACAGGTGATAAATAGAGAATCAAATGCCGCTCACTCACTCTGTCAGAAACGAAACCTAGAGTGATCTATCGCGAGTAATACTCAGAAATCACGGAGGAAATCGCCCGTAGCACGGAATACAAGGCAATAAAAAGGAGGCCATCGGCCCCCTTCAATTTATTAGTAAAATTAATGATTAATACAAAAAATAGCTTACAGCGCAGTCTGGAAAATGACGCCGTCAGCTTTCTCTGTATATTCATTTAATTTATCGAAATTAAGATAACGATAAGTATCAACCGCAGTCTTATCAACCTGAGCCATATAAGTCTGGTATTCATCCGGCGTAGGTAGACGGCCTAACAAAGCAGCAATAGCCGCCAGTTCAGCTGAAGCCAGATACACATCGGCACCGGTACCCAAACGGTTCGGGAAGTTACGGGTCGAGGTAGAAACTACCGTTGCCCCATCGGCCACGCGCGCTTGGTTACCCATGCACAGTGAACAGCCCGGAATTTCAACGCGCGCCCCACTCTTACCAAAGATGCTGTAATAGCCTTCTTCCGTTAGCTGAGCGGCGTCCATTTTGGTTGGTGGCGCGACCCACAGGCGAGTAGGCAGCTGACCTTTATGTTGATCCAACAGCTTACCGGCGGCGCGGAAGTGCCCGATGTTGGTCATGCATGAACCGATAAAGACTTCGTCGATTTTGCTGTTTGCTACGTCAGACAACAGGCGAGCATCGTCCGGATCGTTTGGTGCACACAGAATAGGTTGAGTGATCTCGGCCAGATCGATTTCGATCACTGCGGCATATTCTGCGTCGGCATCCCCTTCTAACAGGCTCGGGTTAGCCAGCCAGTTTTCCATGCCAGTAATGCGGCGCTCCAAAGTACGGCGATCGCCATAGCCTTCGGCAATCATCCACTTCAGCAATACCACGTTAGATTTCAAATATTCTTCGATCGGCGCTTTATCCAGCTTAATGGTACAACCGGCGGCAGAACGTTCGGCTGAAGCATCGGCCAGTTCAAATGCCTGCTCCACTTTCAGCTCAGGCAAGCCTTCGATTTCCAGAATGCGGCCAGAGAAGATGTTTTTCTTTCCTTTCTTCTCAACGGTCAGCAAGCCTTCCTGAATGGCGTAATAAGGAATGGCATGTACCAAATCACGCAGAGTGATACCCGGCTGCATTTTGCCTTTAAAGCGCACCAGAACCGATTCCGGCATATCCAGCGGCATAACGCCAGTCGCAGCAGCAAACGCCACCAGACCCGAACCTGCCGGGAAGGAAATCCCGATAGGGAAACGAGTATGGGAGTCACCGCCGGTGCCGACGGTATCCGGCAACAGCATACGGTTCAGCCATGAGTGAATGATACCGTCACCGGGACGCAGGGAAACCCCACCGCGGTTCATGATGAAATCAGGCAACGTATGGTGAGTGGTCACATCAACCGGCTTAGGATAAGCGGCGGTATGACAGAATGACTGCATCACCAAATCAGCGGAGAAACCCAGACACGCCAGATCTTTCAGCTCATCACGCGTCATAGGCCCAGTGGTATCCTGAGATCCCACGGAGGTCATTTTAGGTTCGCAGTATTCACCCGGGCGCACACCATCAACGCCACAGGCGCGACCGACCATTTTCTGAGCCAGAGAAAAGCCTTTATTGCTTTTGGCAACCGGCTTGGCCTGACGGAAAATTTCGCTCGGTGGCAAACCTAAGGCTTCGCGAGCCTTAGTGGTCAAACCTCGGCCGACGATCAGCGGAATACGACCACCGGCGCGAACTTCATCCAGCAAAACATCGGTTTTCAGTTCAAATGTCGCCAGCACTTCACCGGTATCGTGCCGACGTACCTCACCCAAATACGGGAAGATATCAATCACATCGCCCATATTCAGCTTGGCAACGTCAACTTCAATCGGTAATGCCCCGGCATCTTCCATCGTGTTAAAGAAGATAGGCGCAATTTTGCTGCCCAAAACCACACCGCCACCGCGCTTATTCGGCACATAAGGAATGTCGTCCCCCATAAACCACAGCACTGAGTTCGTGGCAGATTTACGGGAAGAACCGGTACCCACAACGTCACCGACGTAAGCCAGCGGAAAACCTTTCTTATTCAGTTCTTCGATTTGTTTAATCGGGCCAACGCTGCCCGGCTGATCGGGATAAATGCCTTCGCGAGCATTTTTCAGCATAGCCAGTGCGTGCAACGGAATATCCGGGCGCGACCAGGCATCAGGTGCCGGAGACAAATCATCGGTGTTGGTTTCACCGGTCACTTTAAACACCGTCACGGTGATTTTATCCGCCAGCGCCGGGCGAGACAGATACCATTCCGCATCGGCCCAGGACTGCATGATTTGTTTGGCATGCGGGTTGCCGGATTTGGCTTTTTCTTCCACGTCATAGAAGTTATCGAACATCAGCAACGTGTGAGATAAGGCTTTAGCGGCGATAGGTGCCAGCTTTTCGTTATCCAGTGCATCAATCAGAGGATGGATATTATATCCGCCCTGCATAGTACCGAGCAACTCGACGGCTTTTTCAGGAGTAATCAGTGGAGAGGTTGCGTCGCCTTTGGCGATGGCGGCCAGGAAACCGGCCTTTACGTAGGCTGCTTCATCAACGCCGGGTGGAACGCGGTTAATCAGCAGGTCTAACAGGAATTCTTGCTCGCCCACAGGCGGATTCTTTAATGCTTCAACCAGCGCGGCCATTTGAGATGCATCCAATGGCTTCGGGACGATCCCCTCAGCGGCACGCTCGGCTACGTGCTTACGGTATTCTTCTAGCACGACATTCTCCTCGCTTTCATTATCATTTATTTTGCCTGGCTAACCGTTCTCTCCGGTCACCGAAATCGATGCCTAAAGTTGTAGGGTAAGTGCCCGGTTCTGCGCAGCCAGCATATCAGGATCTGAACTGGTTGTTAATTCGTTCACATAAAAGCAACATTAAATTTTTGCTGAATCGTTGAGCACAGTGTAATCACCTGAAAAATTTGTTTGGAATATCAATTCGTGGCTAACCAAGTGGTTTCGGTGATAAATACTCCGCAACATAATAACCATATTTTTGCAATGGATACTATCTCTCCGTGCAGGTTATGTATTGCGGATCAGGCTGATAGGAGTAAGGGTTAGCATAGGGAGCAGAAAATAAGGTCAATCCGATAACGGTCAATTTTTATGGTTAAGAAATCAGGCGGTGGGAGTTTGATAGCCCAAAACCATTTGCTGTTTCACTCGTGAAGTAGCTTTATTTCTAGCCTGTCACTGGGGGTTAACAGATGATTGATTGCGCGGATATTTGTTATCAAAAACTGCCCGTATCGCTACGGGCTATCGATTTTATTCAATAAAATTAACGATTAGAACTGCGTATTCAGGCTAAGGAAGAAAGTGCGTCCCGGTTCGTTATAGGTCGCGGCTCCGGCACCTTCAATACCCGCCACGCTCTGCGCGTTACCCGCACGGAACTGGCGTTTATCAAACAGATTTTCAATCCCAGTAGTGACACTGACATTCTTAGTCAGCGTATAGCTGCCGCTCAGACCAAATACCGCGTAAGGACTGACTTCTCTGGTCGCAGTACCTGTGACCAGATTTCCCTGATAGTCGAATTTCTTCGGTTTTTGGCGACCGTACCACACCACATTGGTCATTAACGATAAATCGTCTGTCGCCTGCCAGCTCAGAGAGCTATTCAAGGTGAACTCTGGCGTGATGGAAAGATAATCCCCGGTGGTTTTGTTCTCCGATTTCAGCATGTAGGTCAGGTTACTGCTCCACTGCACATCATCAGTAACCGGAACCGTCAGGCTGCCTTCCAGACCTTCCACCAGGGCTTTAGGCACGTTTTCCCATTGGAAAATATCTGAATCCACGTAGGCGCCTGTCCCACCGCTGGCATTACCTATTGATATCAAACCCGGCTCAATCTTATTACGGTAATCGTTACGGAAGTAAGTGACACCAGCAATCAGCCCATCCTGATGGAATTCCAGACCGATCTCTTTATTTACGCTGGTTTCCGCCGACAGAGACTCGTTCCCCATTAAATAGCAACTCCCGCCGCCACCGTAACAGCCTTGCCCACGGCTATATAGCAGATAGTCCGGGTTGGTCTGATACAGATTTGGCGCTTTGTAAGCGCGGGCAATACCCATTTTCAGCGTAAAATTATCGCCCAACGCCTGAGAAAGGTTCACCCCCGGGCTCCAGTTGCTCCCTGCTTTGCTGTGATGATCGTAGCGCACAGCCGGCGTCAACATGGTCGTTTCCGTCAGTTCGATATTATCTTCCACAAACAGAGAAGCAATGTGCGCCGATGTGCGCGTATTGCGCCCGGAATCCTTCAAACCGCCTACGCTACCGCCTTCGGTCGTGGTTTGAGTATTGGAGGCTGGATCATGCATTTTCTGATCGTTCCACTCCGCCCCAATGGTCACGACCTGATTTACGCCCCACTCGAACGGCAGATTAACTTCGCTGTGCGCAACGTAATTATCCAGGGTGATGGTATTAAAACCGCGGTTTGAGAAAATACCTTCGGTACCGCCGGCCAAACCTTCACTGATCCGCGAATTTCGGGTTTCTTCATATTGAAGATAAGACGTAGTGCTAACGCCGCTATCCCAGAATCCGCGGTGGGTTGCCGAGACATTCTCACGATACATGCGGTTAGTTTCAGCACCGTACAGGCTGCGCACAATGGCGTTACTGTTGGTATTTTGCGTATCACCAGCGTAAATATTTCCCTGACGGCTATAGCCTGCCTGGAATTCCAGAGACTGACCGGGACTGAAATCCCAGCGCAATAAGCCATTGATATCTTTATTACGTACGCCTTCACGTCCGGCAGGTAAAGTCCCGACCTGATTACCCGTGCGCAATGACTCATGACCGGCGTTGATATCCCACTCATCGGCATCGGTTTTATTGTATCTGCCGTATAAACGGAAGCTGAGCGTATCGCTTAGTGGCCCCATCAGGCTAAAGTCAGTGCGACGGGTCGCCCCTTCCTTACTGTGCTGCGGCACATTCATATAAGCATTCCAGCTACCTTGTAGCTGCTTGTTCGGCTGCTTAGTGATGATATTCACCACGCCACCGGCGGCACCATTGCCATAGCGAGCCGCCGCAGGACCACGCAACACCTCGATTTTTTCTACCATATTGGCGGGAACCCAATTGGTATCACCGCGAGTATCACGCTCGCCGCGCCAGCCGTAACGTACCGCATTGCGACTGGAAACAGGGATGCCGTCGATCATAATCAGGGTGTTTTCCGGCCCCATACCGCGAATATCGATCTGACGGTTATTGCCGCGCTGACCACTGGCGGAATTGCCAGAAAGATTCACTCCCGGCATAGTTCGGATGATTTCGGATAAATCATTGGCCGGCGGCCGTTTGCGTATATCTTCCGCGGTGATAACCGAAGCGCCTAGCGCCTGTCGTACCTGCTGCTCTGCAGTTACCACCAAAGTGTCGCCACTGGCTAGCGCATTGGTTTTTTTCGATGTAGATGTAGCAGTGGCTTCCGGTTGTTCGGTTGACGTGGTATCCGTACCGGTTTTGATATTATTTTGAGCTTGCGCCCACAACGGTGTGGAGAGACACAGGCCGATCATGGCCGCCAGGTAGCGCCGCTGCCATTTGACATTCATCATTATAAAAATTTCCCTAGTGCTGGCGCCCGCAACACATCGCGGCGGAGAGAGTCCCCGACGACTGATTAACGAGCCAACAAAAACAAACAAGATTGATAATTATTTTCATTACCCATTCGGCGCGCTAATTGTTACATTGCGCTACAGGAAAAAGGTTTGTGAAAACGGCAAAGCTCTTTGCCGCAGCGTCAATGTCATCGGGTAAAAAGTATGGAGACAATGCTCAAGGGGGGCTCATCTTGTCTGCGATGAAAAAAAATAGTATGCGCAAGGTTTCGGCTTCTTCTAAACCCATCTATCCCGAGCAAATTGTGCAACAATCCAATTTGGTCGCCAGCGACTATCGTCTAAGCGGAGGGAAATCCTCTGTCACTGACCCGGTGCTATTTGGTGATTTCCAGGTACTGCGCCTCAACCCCCATTTAATTCTGCATACGGCGAATGTCACTAATCTTTACGACATCAAAACGCAGAACTGTCTGGCGCCCTCACTCAAACTGGCTATCGTGGTGAGCGGCAGCGCGAATATATCCTTTGGTGGCAAACCATTAGAGCTACATGAGAAAGGGCCTTCCTCTCTGATTTCTCTCGTTGAGAACACCTTATTTACCCGGCATGGAAAGAAAAATGGTCATGAACGCACTTTAACGCTGACCTTTGACCGCGAATGGCTATATGGGGATTTGCTGCCGCAGGAAGGAGGATGGGAGAAACTGTACGACTTCACTCAGCAACATCTGGCAATTCATTTATGGCAACCATCTGTCCAGGCGATTTCCATCGCCCAGCAAATAGCAAGTGCGCCCCCCTACCGCACGCCACTGGAGCGGTTACGATGTGAAAGCCAGTGTATCGGTCTGATTATCGAGGCATTCAGCTCACTGGAACAATCAAGCCAACAGCAAAACAAAATATCTCTGCGTGGCTTGAATCGGATTCAACAGTTACGTGACTGGCTGGAAAGCGGCGAAGCCGACCAACTTTCACTGCAAGAACTGGCTCAGTCAATTAATATGAGTCCCAGCACGCTGCAACGCCGTTTCCGAGAGAATTATAACGTGACGGTATTTGAGTATTTGCGCCATTGCCGATTGAAGCGCGCCATGCTGGCCTTAAAAAAAGAAGGAGTCAGTATCGATCAAGCCGCTGCCATTGCCGGATATACCAGCTCCGCAAATTTTGCGACCGCACTGCGTCGCACGTTTAATATCACTCCGAGGCAAATTCGTGAAGGTTTTTATCCTTAATTAATATAATACAGTTAATTAATCGTCATACGTAATAGTCATTATATAAAATCAAATCCACTTACCTTATAAATTCAAATTTACAATTCAATGCTAATTTTGAAACCCTAGGCCGTGCTTATAACATTATTTATATTATAAAAGCGTTCTCATCAAATAAGGAGTGAATATGAAATTAACTATAACATTTTCAACTTTATTATTTACAACATTAGCATTGAATATTTCCCATGGACGAGAAGCTCAACCTAGATGGCAATCAAATAAAGAAAGCTGGTCCAATTTTCAGTCACGCCATTGTAAATGGGAACGCGGAGTTCCTTGTAAAACCGTCCCGAAAGATCAGGGGAAAGCACCGCCCAAAACCGACGAAGAAATCGCGTTTGAAATCAGTCTCGGCGTATTAAGTATGGGCCCAACCCCGCAGCCCAGAGGGTTTAAAGTCACCTTTGGTGCCAAGCCCGGAGCGACTACGGCAGCAAAACCCAGAGTCAGTATCGCTAGGCCAGGCTCACAAATCGGAGTCAATCCAGAGCGAACCCCGCTATTACCCGCCGCATCGAAGCCTAAACCCAAAATTTCGGATCGACTACAGAGAGTAAATGGCAAGGTCGGTTTCCTGTTCGGTGATACCCATCCCCCCACTTTAAGTGATGAACCTCCCCCTAAAATCCCCAGAATAAAACCGCCGGATAACAGCAACTCTTCATCAACCGACTCGGCTTCTTCATCCTCTTACGACTCTTCTACTTCGGTAGATGCCTATGATGTTGAAGGGAATCTTATGATGGACAAGAATAGAATTGACCAAATGGCACCGATAACACCTAATGATACTTCAACAATAAAAGAGGAACTTGAAGTTATATATGGAAAAACGAAATTAGATGAATGCAACCTAAATATTGACGATGAAATACAACGCTATAATTCAAACTTTTCACATGAAAAAATAAACTTCCGAGAATACTTTGCCATTAGAAACTTTCAGGAAGATAGATTTGTGGCCATAAATAATGCTCTGAGAAATGGAACCACTAATGATGGTTTAGAAACAGAAATAACGGAAGTCTACACAGCATTAGATAACCATTCTGATATTAATGTCTCATTACGTGAGAGCGGCTATATTATTTCCGAAGAAGAGAGCAGCGTTAGCGAAGTTTACCGAGGGGAAGTCAGAGATCGCGCAGAGTTCTTATCTAAAGTTATACCTGAAGAAACCATTCAAATAGATACATTCTTAAGCACTACCGCGGATGAAGAACTTATCGACCAATTCAATAGTCAAGAGCTGGAAGAGGGAAAAATCAACGTCAGATATACCATAAAATATTTTCTTGAACGCACCAACAGCACTGATATCAGCGAATTACTCGACGAGCCTGGAGAGGAGCGTATCTTCTTGCCTAAAAGCCGTTTCCTTGTCACAAATATAGAAGAATCAGCAGATGGCTCAAGCTTCAAGGTCGACATGCTGGCTCTTACCGATGAACCATTGCCGCCAGTACCGCAGGTTAACTGATTCCGTTCATTGACACATTTTTCCCAATAAAAAACGGCCCCTGAATCAGGAGCCGCTTTAACTAACACATCAGCAATCAGAAATTATTTCTTTTTCGCTTTAGGGTTAGGCAGGTCGGTAATGCTACCTTCGTAAATCTCAGCAGCCAAACCAACGGATTCGTGCAACGTCGGGTGAGCATGGATAGTCAATGCCAGATCTTCTGCATCACAACCCATCTCAATTGCCAGACCGATTTCCCCCAACAGTTCCCCACCGTTGGTACCGACAATAGCACCACCGATGATACGGTGAGTTTCTTTGTCGAAGATCAGTTTGGTCATACCGTCTGCGCAATCTGAAGCGATAGCACGGCCAGATGCCGCCCACGGGAAGGTGGAGGTTTCGTAGCTGATGCCTTTCTCTTTCGCTTCTTTCTCGGTCAAACCAACCCATGCGACTTCTGGTTCAGTGTACGCAATGGATGGAATCACTTTCGGATCGAAGTAGTGCTTCATACCGGCGATAACTTCAGCGGCAACGTGGCCTTCATGAACACCTTTATGTGCCAGCATTGGCTGACCCACGATGTCACCGATTGCAAAGATGTGCGGTACATTCGTACGTAGCTGTTTGTCGACGTTGATGAAACCACGCTCGTCAACTTCTACACCAGCCTGACCCGCATCCAGCAGTTTACCGTTAGGTACACGGCCAATCGCAACCAGAACTGCATCGTAACGCTGTGGTTCTGCTGGCGCTTTTTTGCCTTCCATCGTTACATAGATACCGTCTTCTTTGGCTTCTACTGCTGTAACTTTAGTTTCCAGCATCAGGTTGAACTGCTTGCTGATACGCTTTGTGAATACTTTCACTACGTCTTTATCAGCCGCTGGAATCACCTGATCGAACATTTCTACCACATCAATTTTCGAACCCAGAGCATGGTAAACGGTACCCATTTCCAGACCGATGATGCCACCGCCCATGACCAACAGACGTTCTGGGACAGATTTCAGTGCCAGTGCATCCGTTGAATCCCACACGCGTGGATCTTCATGAGGAATGAATGGCAGTTGGATCGGACGAGAACCCGCAGCGATAATGGCATTATCAAAGGTGATGGTGGTTGGACCATTTTCACCTTCAACGACCAAAGTATTCGCACCGGTAAATTTACCGAAACCGTTAACTACTTTGACTTTACGGCCTTTAGCCATACCTGCCAAACCACCGGTCAACTGATTGATAACTTTATCTTTCCAGACACGAACTTTATCAATGTCAGTCTTAGGCTCGCCAAAAACAATGCCGTGCTCAGCCAGCGCCTTGGCTTCTTCGATCACTTTTGCAACATGCAGCAATGCTTTTGACGGGATACAACCCACGTTCAAGCAAACACCACCCAGAGTGGAGTAACGCTCAACCAGAATAGTTTCCAGACCTAAGTCCGCACAACGAAAAGCAGCAGAATATCCTGCTGGGCCCGCCCCAAGTACCACGACCTGAGTTTTAATTTCAGTACTCATCATGACCTCTTAATTGTTTGTCCGGCGGGTCAGACGTCATTTATTAGGCTAATAAAGTTCATAACGCCCTTCATCCACCGGGACGCTTACACTGCGAGCAGTTTACAGAATTGTTAATAGACTGAAAAGCCGCATCGCGTGACGAGTGTCTCAACAACCTTGTCTACTAATGTAACGAGCGAAACAAGGTCGGTTCATAACTATCAGTGATATAACCATAAGCTAAGTAATAATAAGGCCGGCGCTAGGCCGGCCTAAGCTATTACATAACCAGACGGCGAATATCAGCCATAATGGTGGCAATGTAAGCTGCGAAGCGAGCACCTGCCGCCCCATCAATCACGCGGTGATCGAAGGAGAGAGACAGAGGCAACATCAGACGCGGTGCGAACTCTTTACCATTCCAAACAGGTTTCATGGATGATTTAGACACACCCAGGATAGCCACTTCTGGTGCGTTGACGATAGGCGTAAACGCCGTACCGCCGATGCCGCCCAGGCTGGAGATGGTGAAGCAGCCGCCCTGCATATCGGATGCGGTCAGTTTGCCGTCACGTGCTTTCTTAGAGATAACAGACAGCTCGCGAGACAACTCAACGATGCCCTTCTTGTTAACATCACGGAAGACCGGAACAACCAGACCGTTTGGCGTATCAACAGCCACACCAATGTTGATGTATTTCTTCAGCGTCAGTTTCTGACCGTCTTCAGAAATAGAGCTGTTAAAGCGTGGGAACTCTTCCAATGCTTTAGCAGCGGCTTTCATCAGGAACACCAGCGGGGTGATCTTCAGATCCTGTTTCTTCTTCTCAGCTTCAACGTTTTGTTGCTTACGGAATGCTTCAACGTCAGTGATATCCGCTTCGTCGAACTGAGTAACATGAGGAATCATGACCCAGTTGCGGCTCAGGTTAGCACCAGAGATTTTCTGGATACGACCTAATTCCACTTCTTCGATTTCACCGAACTTGCTGAAGTCAACTTTCGGCCAAGGCAGCATGCCTGGTAGACCGCCGCCAGCCGCTGCTGCCGGAGCAGCTTCAGCACGTTTCACTGCATCTTTCACGTATGCCTGAACGTCTTCGCGCAGGATACGACCTTTACGGCCAGTTCCTTTCACTTTCGCCAGGTTAACGCCGAATTCACGAGCCAAACGACGCACGACCGGAGTAGCGTGAACGTAAGCTGCATTCTCCGCGAATTCACCTTTGCTTTCCGCTTTGGCTGCTGGCGCTGCCGCTTTGGCCGGAGCCGCTGCCGCAGGTGCCGCTGCTTGTGGAGCCGGAGCTGCCGCAGGAGCTGCGCCTTCAACTTCGAAGACCATAATCATAGAACCGGTGCTCACTTTATCGCCGGTGCTGATTTTGATTTCTTTCACGGTGCCAGCAAATGGAGCTGGAACTTCCATGGAAGCTTTGTCGCCTTCAACGGTGATCAAGGATTGTTCAGCGGCAACTTTATCGCCCACTTTCACCATCACTTCGGTCACTTCAACTTCGTCACCGCCGATGTCAGGCACTTCAACGTTTTTCGCCGCTGAAGCCGATGGCGCAGCCGGAGCGGCTGCAGGAGCGGCTGCAGGAGCAGGCGCCGCTGCTGCCGGTGCCGCAGCACCTGCAACTTCGAAGACCATAATCATAGAACCGGTGCTCACTTTATCGCCGGTGTTGATTTTGATTTCTTTCACGATGCCAGCGAACGGAGCCGGAACTTCCATAGAGGCTTTGTCGCCTTCTACGGTAATCAGAGACTGTTCAGCTTCAACGCTGTCGCCAACCTTAACCATGATCTCGGTGACTTCAACTTCGTCAGAACCGATATCCGGTACCGCAACGTCTTTCGCTGCGCTAGCCGCAGGTGCAGCAGCTGGGGCTGGAGCAGCCGCTTGCTCTTCTGCCTTGGCAGGTGCCGCTGAGGCACCTGTAGCGGATTCGAAGACCATGATCAGTTTGCCAGTTTCGACTTTATCGCCAACCGCAACTTTGATTTCTTTCACCACACCCGCTTGAGGTGAGGGAACTTCCATAGAGGCTTTATCACCTTCTACAGCAATCAGCGACTGTTCAACTTCAACGGTATCGCCGACTTTCACCATAATTTCGGTGACTTCAACTTCATCTGCACCGATGTCTGGTACATTGATTTCGATAGACATTTGTTCTTTACCTCTTATGCCAGACGCGGGTTAACTTTATCGGCGTCGATACCAAACTTAGTAATTGCTTCTGCAACTACGCTGGTGTCGATGTCACCGCGTTTAGCCAATTCACCCAGTGCTGCAACCACAACATAAGAAGAATCAACTTCGAAGTGGTGACGCAGGTTCTCGCGGCTGTCAGAACGGCCGAAACCATCTGTACCCAGTACGCGGAACTCGCTGGCAGGAATAAAGTTACGAATCTGTTCAGCGAACAGCTTCATGTAGTCAGTAGAAGCAACCGCTGGCGCTTCGTTCATTACCTGAGCTACGTAAGGTACGCGTGGAGTTTCGGTTGGGTGCAGCATGTTCCAACGCTCACAGTCCTGACCATCACGAGCCAGTTCGGTGAAGGAAGTAACGCTGTACACATCAGAACCAACGCCATACTGTTCAGACAGAATCTGTGCAGCTTCGCGAACGTGACGCAGGATAGCGCCTGAACCCATCAACTGAACCTTGCCTTTCTCGCCGGCCAGAGTTTCCAGTTTGTAGATACCTTTACGGATACCTTCTTCTGCGCCCTGTGGCATAGCTGGCATATGGTAGTTTTCGTTCAGCGTAGTCAGGTAGTAGTAAACATTTTCCTGAGCGTCGCCGTACATACGTACCAGGCCGTCATGCATGATAACGGCTACTTCATAAGCATAAGCCGGATCGTAAGAAATACAGTTAGGGATAGTCAGTGACTGAATATGGCTGTGGCCATCTTCGTGCTGTAAACCTTCACCGTTCAGAGTCGTACGACCTGAAGTACCGCCGATCAGGAAGCCACGCGCCTGTTGGTCACCCGCTGCCCAGCACAGATCGCCAATACGTTGGAAACCGAACATGGAGTAGTAGATGTAGAACGGAATCATTGGCAGATCGTTGGTGCTGTAAGAAGTCGCTGCGGCCAACCATGAAGAAGCGGCGCCCAGTTCGTTGATACCTTCTTGCAGGATCTGACCTTTCTCGTCTTCTTTGTAGTATGCAACCTGCTCGCGGTCTTGCGGGGTGTACTGCTGACCGTTAGGGCTGTAAATACCGATCTGACGGAACAGACCTTCCATACCGAATGTACGCGCTTCATCAGCGATGATAGGAACGATACGATCTTTGATCGATTTGTTCTTCAGCATCACGTTCAAGGCACGAACGAAAGCGATAGTGGTAGAGATTTCTTTGTTCTGCTCTTCCAGCAAGGAGCTGAAATCTTCCAGAGCTGGCATTTCCAGTTTCTGGGTGAAGTTAGGCAGACGGCTTGGCACGTAGCCTTCCAGCGCCTGACGACGTTCGTGCAGATACTTGTACTCTTCGGAATCTTTCTCGAAGGTGATGTATGGCAGTTTTTCGATTTCTGAATCAGCAACTGGCACATTGAAACGATCACGGAAGTGACGAACACCGTCCATGTTCATTTTCTTCACCTGGTGAGCGATGTTCTTGCCTTCAGCCGTTTCACCCATGCCGTAACCTTTAATGGTATGAGCCAGGATTACAGTTGGTTTGCCTTTGGTATCTTGCGCTTTTTTCAGTGCTGCAAAGACTTTCTTCGGATCGTGGCCGCCACGGTTCAGCGCCCAGATTTCGTCATCGGTCATGTCTTTCACTAATGCAGCAGTTTCTGGGAAACGACCGAAGAAGTGTTCACGGACATAAGCGCCGTCTTTGGATTTGAAGGTCTGGTAGTCGCCATCCAGCGTTTCGTTCATCAGCTGAATCAGTTTACCGCTGGTATCTTTACGCAGCAGCTCATCCCAACGACCGCCCCAGATAACTTTCAGTACCTGCCAGCCAGCACCGCTAAAGATGCCTTCCAGTTCGTTGATGATTTTGCCGTTACCGGTAACTGGGCCATCAAGGCGCTGCAAGTTACAGTTGATAACGAAGACCAGGTTGTCCAGTTTCTCACGGGTAGCGATGGTGATCGCACCTTTGGATTCCGGCTCATCCATCTCGCCATCACCCAGGAAGGCGTAAACGGTTTGTGCTGAGGTATCTTTCAAACCACGGTGAGACAGGTATTTCAGGAACTTAGCTTGATAAATGGCGCTAATTGGACCCAGACCCATAGAAACGGTCGGGAACTGCCAGAATTCAGGCATCAGTTTAGGATGCGGGTAAGAAGACAGACCTTTGCCGTGAACTTCTTGACGGAAGTTGTCCATCTGTTCTTGGGTCAGTCGACCTTCCAGGAAGGCACGAGCGTAAACGCCTGGGGAGATATGCCCCTGGAAGTAAACCAGATCGCCGCCGTCTTTTTGGTTACGCGCACGGAAGAAGTGGTTGAAGCAAACTTCGTAGAAGGTTGCAGAAGACTGGAAGGAAGCCATGTGGCCGCCCAGATCCAGATCTTTTTTAGACGCGCGCAGCACGGTCATCACGGCGTTCCAACGGATTGCAGAGCGAATACGACGCTCCAGATCCAGGTTGCCAGGGTAGGCTGGTTCGTCTTCTACTGCGATGGAGTTAACATAGTTGCGGTTCTCAGAACCAGCAGCCACGCTTACGCCGCCTTTACGGGCTTCGCCCAAAACCTGATCAATCAGATACTGAGCGCGCTCAACACCTTCTTCACGGATAACCGATTCAATCGCCTGTAGCCAGTCACGGGTTTCGATCGGATCCACGTCATTAATTAAACGTTCTGACATGGTGGTATTCCTTATCTGTCTCTAATGGTTTATTTGGAGCCTATCTTCCTGTGTTTTAACCAGAGTGATTAAACCAGGTTAAAACACGCGCCCTGGTGAAAGCACCGGAAGATAGGCTCATCAGTTTAGTTGCCGCTTTTAGTGCTCAAAATAAGCACTTAGAACCCATCCCGACTGGGAGAAGCCCTTAATCCTTGCGTTGCTGGAGGCGTCGGAGCGATCGCTCACGGCGACTGTTCTCACGACTAAGATCCAGCAAGATTTCCTCAATAAACGCCAAGTGGCGGTGTGAGGCTTCGCGCGCTTTTTCCGGCTCGCGGGCCACAATCGCCTCGAATATCCCGGCGCGGTGACTGCTTACCGTTGCCAACATTTCGCGGCGCGAGTAAAGCAATTCGAAGTTCTGTTTAACATTCTGTTCTAACATCGGGCCCATGCAACGCAGTAAATGTAACAACACCACATTATGAGCCGCTTCTGTAACAGCCACCTGATACTGCATAACCGCATCAGCTTCAGCGTCTAAATCACCGCTGTCTTGCGCCTGTTGAATCGCAGTATGACATTCACGAATACATTGCAGATCTTCATCTGTACCGCGTAAAGCCGCGTAATACGCGGCAATACCTTCGAGGGCATGACGTGTTTCCAGCAAATCGAATTGTGATTCAGGATGGTCGGCCAGCAATTCTGCCAGCGGGTCACTAAAGCTTTGCCACAGGTTCGTCTGGACGAAAGTACCGCCTCCCTGGCGACGCAGCAGAAGGCCTTTGGCCTCGAGTCGCTGAATGGCTTCTCTCAAGGAAGGTCGGGAAACATCAAATTGCTTCGCCAGCTCGCGCTCAGGCGGTAATTTCTCGCCCGGACGTAGTGTCCCTTCCAAGATCAGGTACTCAAGCTGCTGCTCGATAACATCTGATAATTTGGGTTGGCGTATTTTGTTGTAGGCCATAATTTATGTGAGTCGCGCTGTAAGCCGTATTGAGTGAATTCGTCTCTGCGAATGGCGCTGAGTCAATTGGTAATACCAATTTCAAAAACGTGACGATAAAGTAACAAAGTATTCACTAGCTGTCCATACGGACATTGACCGAAATCATGAAAGCCAGCACATTTTAACAACTTCACTAATGTTATGCCGCAAAGTGGTAACCTATAGGTGGTAATACCATTACTCACCCCCGAAAAATTGTAACGATTATGAAAAGGATAATTAGGCAAGCTGAAGCGTTATAGTTGAGGCATTTGTGATTATTAAATCAATAAAAATGAATTTAAATTCGCCGATAACACTCTTTATTTTATTACCGAGAATATGAGCCCCTGAAAACTGGTTTGACCATTTTATAAATTCTCATTTCACCGAAGAATGTCTATAAAACCGCCGTTTCTCCCTCGCCATTTCTGAAGCCCCCTGAATAGTCACCGGCCTTAGCATTTCTTAAATGCATAAAATACGAGTGATCCATTGAAAAAGCAGATGCAATAATTCTCGCATACCACTATTCTCACGTAATGGGTAGTCATTGGCACCATTATCAAAATGAACACCCGTAAATAAAACAATACAGACAACGGCATTTCAAGATTACACAACACCACAAATAGCGATTTAGGCATTAGCCACAAAGACAGAGGATGCAACGATGAGTGTTCAACAAGAAGGCGCGGAGCTAAAGCGGGGTCTAAAAAACCGCCATATCCAGCTAATCGCCTTGGGCGGCGCAATTGGCACAGGGCTTTTTCTCGGTATTGCACAAACCATAAAAATGGCAGGCCCTTCAGTGCTGCTGGGATACGCCATCGGCGGCTTTATCGCTTTTCTGATCATGCGCCAACTGGGTGAAATGGTCGTTGAAGAACCGGTCGCAGGTTCATTTAGCCATTTTGCCTATAAATATTGGGGCAACTTCGCCGGTTTCGCCTCTGGCTGGAATTATTGGGTACTTTACGTTTTGGTCGCGATGGCCGAACTGACCGCCGTGGGGATTTACGTCCAATACTGGTGGCCGGAAATCCCGACCTGGGTTTCCGCCGCAGTATTCTTCCTCGCTATCAACGCTATCAATTTGGCTAACGTTAAAGTGTATGGCGAAATGGAATTCTGGTTTGCCATCATTAAAGTGGTAGCTATCATCGGGATGATTGTATTCGGTGGCTATTTGTTGTTGAGCGGACAGGGTGGCCCAGAAGCGACGGTCACCAACCTGTGGGCTCAGGGTGGCTTCTTCCCTAATGGTTTCATTGGGTTAGTCATGGCGATGGCGGTGATTATGTTCTCCTTCGGCGGCCTTGAACTGGTCGGCATCACTGCGGCAGAAGCAGAAGATCCCGCGCGCAGCATCCCTAAGGCAACCAATCAGGTTATCTATCGTATCTTACTGTTTTATATCGGTTCACTTGCAGTATTGCTCTCACTTTATCCTTGGGGAAAAGTGGTTGAGGGCGGCAGTCCCTTCGTACTAATTTTCCATGCTTTGGACAGTAATATTGTCGCTACTGTGCTGAATATCGTAGTGCTTACCGCCGCGTTGTCGGTGTACAACAGCTGCGTTTACTGCAACAGCCGCATGCTGTTTGGTCTAGCCAAGCAAGGGAACGGTCCAAAAGCTTTATTAAAAGTAGATGGTCGCGGCGTACCGGTCATTGCTATTGCTGTTTCAGCCTTTGCGACTGCATTCTGCGTATTGATTAACTATCTGATTCCCGGACGGGCATTTGAATTACTGATGGCGTTAGTGGTTTCAGCGCTGGTGATCAACTGGGCAATGATTAGCCTTGCTCACTTAAAATTCCGTGCAGCGAAAAACCGCCAAGGAATTGAGCCTAAGTTTAAAGCCTTCTGGTATCCCTTCAGCAACTACCTATGCCTCACTTTCCTGGCGGGCATTTTGGTTATCATGTACCTGACACCGGGCATTCAGATTTCCGTCTTGCTTATCCCCGTCTGGGTCGTCGTGCTAGCGGTTGGTTATATGCTGAAAAACCGAGTTAAGCAGAATAAATCTTAATCGCTCGTCGCTTTGCGGCATCTGATTTATAGCGATAAGCACCAACCTTCAGGCCCGCATTCATACTGTGGGCCTGTTTTTTAATTGCTCATAGAGCAATAAAGCCGCTTACTGAGCTTCATCGAAAGTCATTTGCTTAGTGATTAGTGATTAGTGATTAGTGATTAGCGATTAGCGATTAGCGATTAGCGATTAGCGATTAACGATTAACGATTAACGATTAACGATTAACGATTAACGATTGTTTTCACATGAGAAATTACGCCTAACCTCTCTCGCAACACCAGAGAAAATCAGCCAATTACCGCGGAAATCACCGTATTATAAAGGAGCTTAAAACTCCCGCTGCGGTGACATCTTTACCCATTCCACGGCCATGAGTGTCTGGTATTACCCAAGCCGAAAGCGAACTAATGTGTAGGGGAAATCAGGAGCAAAAAACCATCAGGCTCAACCGCCTCAATCCGACAATTCCCTGCCTGTATTTCGCTTGCCTTGTTCACTTAATACTCCCCATTAATAACTGAAAGCTAGCGCTAATACACTCTAAACTCCGTAATAAACTCGTTGAATTCTCAGTATTTCATTGTTTCCTGTTACAAAACCAACGAAGCCGACATACACTTATTTTGATGGGCTCTTGCTGCCAATCCGATGTTTTATTTACAAAGCTACCTTGTCAGATAGCAGTCATTTTTATCGAGAATGCCTCTAATGCCCGCTATACCAGTGCACCATAGATCGTGAGCAAAGCTACGACAATTATAATCGTCAACGTGACTTTCCGCGCCAAAGATACCGCCGCGCGTGGCGTTTGTACTGGGTCAAGATGCGGTTCTCTAGCCAGAGAATACTGAGCTAAACGGGTGAGCACCTGATACTGCGGGGAATGCAAGTCCCCCAAAGAGGCAAACCACGCTGGCAAAGCACGCTCGCCGTGACCAAGCAGTGCGTATGCCACGCCAACCAACCGGACGGGAACCCAGTCAATCCAGTGTAAAACACGGTCAATGCCTGACTGAGAGCGCTGCAAAGGGTTTCGGTGACGCGCCAGCCAGGTTTGGTATCCGCGTAACATCGCGTAGCCCGTAATAGCTACCGGGCCATAAAAACCACAAACCACCAGCCAGAACAAGGGAGCCAGATAGTAGCGGAAATTAATCCATAACAACGCATTCTGTAACTCTTGTAGTCGGTCCTTTTCGCCACAGTCCGCAGGCAATCCATGGATTAATGCCAGCTCTTCCGCCATTTGCAGACTGGCATTGGCATCCCCTTGTCGAGCGGCCTTCAGATAAGCACGATAGTGTTTTCTTATACCACCAGCGCCGATGCACAACAGGCAGATAACAATCCACAGTAACAGCCGCGGCAAGCCGAACAGATAGTCCTGAACCAACTGCAACATCAAACCGACAATGGCCATACACAAAATGGCCAGACCGAGCGTTTGCAGCAACGAGTATCGATGCAACCGACTAAAAATAGTGTCCAACCGGTGGTCCAGCTGCCAATGTTCGCCTAATTTGAACAAACGTTCCCAGGCCAGTACCAGCAATAGCGTAAAAAGCGTCATTGATTCCCTGTCTCCCTCTACATTCCACCAGCCCGAACCTTCAGGCACCATGCCTCCCGGCAGCGGTTATCACAAAAAAGGTAAAAATGACGGAATCCTCGCCTCCGCTATCATGACCTCTATTGCTGCAAAATCACTCCAATAATGGAGTCAAACTTTGTCGATAAAGCGCCCAGTCAAATGCTGGCCCCGGATCGGTTTTTCGGCCGGGAGCTATATCACTATGCCCGGTTATCCGCTCTAGGGTAATGGGATAATGGGATAGCAACAACGCACTGATTTTTTTCAGACTTTGATATTGCGCATCGGTAAACGGTAGCACATCCGTTCCCTCCAACTCGATACCAATGGAAAAATCGTTACACCGCTCACGCCCGTCAAATTGAGATACACCGGCATGCCAGGCTCGCTTATCAAAAGGCACGTATTGGATAATTTCACCATCGCGACGAATCAGGCAATGCGCCGATACTCGCAAGTGCACAATATCAGCAAAATAAGGATGTTCATCCGCATTCAAAGTTCCGGTAAACAGATGGTCGATATAAGGTCCACCAAATTCACCCGGCGGCAAACTGATATTATGAATGACCAAAAGAGAGGGAGCCTCATCTTCAGGTCTGAGATCAAAATGAGGAGAAACCACCCGCTTAACCCCAACAATCCAGCCATTCTCTAACTGCATTTGTCACCTCAACCCTCATTCTAAAACGGCTCTGTAGTAGCACTGACGCCAGCAACAGAGTAGCATGTTTGAACTATTATCTATCCGCCATTTCGGAGTTTTCTATGCCGACACGTAGCTACAGTGCCGACAGTCGCCGCACCGCGTTATTAGAGCGAATTCAAAGCGATATTCCCTTTTCAGTTGCCTTGGCACTGAGTGAAGATCTAGGCGGTGAGGTCAATGCCGATCGCGACCTGACGGCCCAACTGCTCCCCGCAGATAAACAAGCCTCCGCGACTATTATCACTCGCGAAGCCGGCGTTTTCTGCGGGCAACGCTGGCTGAACGAAGTCTTTATCCAGCTCGGCGGTAAAGTTGAAGTCGAGTGGCTGGTGGCAGACGGTGACGCGCTCACCGCCAACCAAACGTTGTGCCACCTTTCCGGCCCTGCTCGCATCTTGCTCACTGGCGAACGTACCGCATTAAATTTTGTACAGACGCTATCCGGCGTAGCCACCGAAGTCAGCCGCTATGTTGCTTTACTCCAAGGGTTGCATACCCAACTCCTGGATACTCGTAAAACACTACCTGGCTTACGAACCGCATTAAAATACGCAGTGTTATGCGGAGGTGGCAGCAATCATCGTCTTGGGTTGACTGATGCCTTTTTAATTAAAGAAAACCACATTATTGCCGCCGGTTCGATTAAAGAAGCCGTGAGTAAAGCATTTTGGATCCACCCCGATGTCCCAATTGAAGTCGAAGTGGAATCTTTAGATGAATTAAAGCAGGCTCTGGATGCCGGAGCCGATATCGTGATGCTTGATAACTTCACCATTCCTATGATGCGTGATGCCGTATCCCTCAACGCAGGTCGCGCTCAGTTGGAGGTCTCAGGTAATGTCACACTCGAGACACTTCGTAGCTATGCCGAAACAGGAATCGATTTTATTTCTGTCGGCGCACTGACTAAACACGTTACCGCCTTAGACCTCTCGATGCGTTTTCAATAACGCTAACAGATTTGTTTCAGCCAGGAAAAGAGCTCAGGTAACAATGAGCTCTTTTTTGCGGCCTCTGCCGAAAAAAAACCGCTGATTACTGCAACACTAAAAAATTCTCACAATCCGTTTCGCAGTCCTATTCAAACCCACTTTCCCTGCGATAAAAAAAACCGCACCCTTACCTCGTCTTTCATCACAAGGAGTGTGAAAATGTATTACTCACAGGGTTTTACCCTCATTGAACTCATGGTTTCTATCGTCATCATTGCCATTCTCGGCGGCATCGGTATTCCTGCTTATCAAAGCTATATACAGAAAGCGGCCCTAACCGATATGTTGCAAACCAGTGCTCCTTACCGCATGGCCGTAGAGGTTTGCTCGATGGAACACTCGGCATTATTAGGCTGCAATGCTGGTAGTCAGGGTATTCCCTCTGGCCAACCTACTCGTTATGTCAAAGCCATTAACATTGCAAAAGGGGTCATCTCTATGACCGGGCAGGAGACTCTGGATGGATTAAGCGTTGTATTAACCCCAACTAAAAGCGCCGCCGGTAACCTTGCCTGGACACGCGCATGTACAGGAAATCATGACGAACTAAGTAAACTCTGCAAGTCGGTATTTGCTCTTAAAGAGACGTCTAGCGACGATGAATAGCAACCGCTCAATCAATAACAAAGGAGCCGGGGATGCGTTATCCCGGCTTTGCCAGCAGTATCGAGCGATACCGTTGGAAATCAGCCCAAATACATTAACTCTTGCCATGTTGCAGTACCCAACCAGTGAGGAGATAAATGCATTACGCTTTGCCTGCGGTTTAAATGTGGAAGTGACTCTATGGCCTGCGGCAAAAATTGAGCACCACCTTCATCATTTGAGTCCTGATTTAATCCAGCAGTTAAACGGCTCGATTAAGCCAGATATCGAGAGTAAAAAACACGCGGAAGAAGCGGCCATAAAATACCTCCCTGATACGGACAAATCACGTACTCAAGCTTTTGATAATAAGGAAGTGACTTCACTTAATGATGAAAGTGATGCGCCCATTATCAACATCATTCATCAAACGCTACGCATGGCGATTCAAAAACGTGCGTCTGATGTTCACTTCGAGCCTTATCGCCGCTATTACCGTATTCGGTTACGTATTGATGGCATTTTGCACCAAACGCTATCCCCACCGGCTAATTTGGTTAATAGAATCAATGCCTGTCTCAAAGTAATGGCTAAGCTGAATAGTGCGGAACGGCGCTTACCTCAAGATGGACAGTTTAGCCTTAGCCTTGATAATCATTACTACTCACTGCGCATTGCCACATTACCAACTCAATACGGCGAAAAAGTGGTACTACGCATTCTGAATACCAATATACCGCAACGATTGGACGAGCTGGATCTTCCCCCAAAAAGTCGGGAATCAATCCTTGAGGCCTTAAGTTTACCGCAAGGATTGATTTTGGTTACCGGGCCAACCGGAAGCGGAAAAACAGTGACCTTGTATAGCTGTCTACAACACCTAAATCAGCAGTACCGTAATTTATGCAGTGTCGAAGATCCGATCGAAATTCCCGTTGAAGGCATTAATCAAACCCAGACCAACAGTAAAATAGATTTAGACTTTTCTCAGGCGTTACGTGCATTACTCAGGCAGGACCCGGATGTCATTATGATCGGCGAGATCAGAGATAATGAAACCGCCGATATTGCGGTAAGGGCTGCACTAACAGGCCATTTAGTGCTTTCGACCTTGCACACCAATTCAACGCATGAAACGCTAGCCCGATTAACTCAAATGGGAATCAGTCATTATCTGCTCGCATCTTGCCTAAAACTGGTGATAGCCCAACGCCTGGTACGCCGTCTATGTCAACGTTGTAAACGCGCAGCACCCGAGCCAGTCATTCTGCCCACAATTTTGTGCCCAAAGCCTTTACATCACTGGTATGCCACTGGTTGCGAACATTGTAGTAGCGGTTACTATGGCCGAATAGGTATCTATGACACATGGGCAATGACACCGTCAAATCAGCAGGATTTAATGAGTGCAGCCCCTGTTCCTGGCCTGAAAAATTCTCAGCCGCCCCCTGAGCCCCATTCACTACTCATCGCAGGCTTAGCGTTGGTTAAACAGGGAATAACCAGTATCGCCGAAATCTCACGAGTTGTCGGAAATCTGACGCCATTAAGGGGAATGCAATGACACTCGGTTTATTTATCTGGCAAGGCATAGATAGCGAAGGAAAGGTGATCGTCGGCGAGTCTCTAGCTAGCGAAAAATCGGTGATTTACCAAAGAGTAATACAGCAGGGGCTGCAGCCTATCCGTATCAGAATGATAAAACGCCTAAGCTCTCGGCTACATCAAGGGAAGCATCTGCTTAATTTCACACGCCAATTAGCTACGCTTCTGCAAGCCGGACTGCCGTTAATAAATAGTCTGCAATTGTTGGCAGCAGAGGCCGAGACGCCAATATGGCGCTGTTTACTAAGAGATGTAAGTGAAAGCCTGTCTCAAGGGCAGGCGCTATCTGAGGCTATAAACGCCTATCCATCCGTTTTCCCAGCCATATACGCGCAATTAATTGCCATAGGCGAACTAACAGGTGAGATAGATAAATGCTGTCTCCAGCTAGCCGAGCAACAGGAAAAACGCCAGTACCTGCAAAAAAAAGTGGCTAAGACACTCAGATACCCCGCCTTTGTTTGTCTGGTTGCTTTCGCCGTCAGTGCCCTGATGTTACTTGTTGTTTTACCAGAATTCGGGCGGCTCTATCAGACTTTTGACGCCCCACTGCCCGCTCTGACTCAAGGGCTGCTATATCTATCCGGAATACTGGGTAATTACGGTATTTACTCTATCGTGGCAATCATTGGTATTGTATTGGTTTACATCTCTAAAATAAGGGTAAGCGCACGGTGGAAACAACGAGAGCAATTCTTGCTGTTACATCTCCCGCTGATAGCACCACTGGTTAAAGGGTACTGTCTCAGCCAAATTTTTCGCACTTTATCTGTCACACAGAAAGCAGGTTTAACCTTAGCTAATGGGCTGGAAGCAGCCGCTACTTCCATTGATAATCTGCATTACAAATCCATTATCAATCATTTTTATCAGCTAATTAATCAAGGAATACCTCTGAGTGATGCCCTTTCACACCAACCTCTTTTCCCTCCACTTTGCCAACAGTTAGTACGCATTGGGGAAGAATCTGGCTCACTGGATAACGTGCTGACAAAGCTTGCTGGTTGGCAACAGCAGCAAACTGAGGAACTGGCTGATAAGTTGACACAAATGCTTGAGCCAATGTTGATGCTGTTCGTCGGCGCAGTGATTGGCACACTGGTTATTGCTATGTACCTCCCCATTTTCCAACTTGGGGGAATTATTAGTTAACAAAAGTTCCAGGTTTGGGTTTGGGTTTGGGTTTGGGTTTGGGTTTGGGTTTGGGTTTGGGTTTGGGTTTGGGTTTGGGTTTGGGTTTGGGTTTGGGTTTGGGTTTGGGTTTGGGTTTGGGTTTGGGTTTGGGTTTGGCAGTAGATTAAAAAAGGACGCATCATTTTGCGTCCCTTCTTTAATAATCAATTAATCACACACTATCAGCGATATAAAACACTCGTTCAGCGTAAACCGATTAAGTTTATTTAGCTCAGTTACTGCCAAATACGCGGTTTTCTTGCTCAGCAACGCGGATAAAGGTGGTGCGTTTGGTCAGCTCTTTCAAATGAGAAGCACCGACATAAGTACAAGCAGAGCGCAGCCCGCCCATGATATCGCGAACGGTATTATCCACTGAGCCACGCAATGGCAGCTTCACGGTTTTACCTTCGGCGGCACGATATTCTGCTACGCCGCCAACGTGACGTTTCATCGCTGACTCAGAGCTCATACCGTAGAACAGCATGAATTTCTCACCGTTTTCTTCAACCACTTTACCTTCGCATTCGTCGTGACCGGCTAACATACCGCCCAACATAACAAAGTCTGCGCCGCCACCGAACGCTTTGGCAACGTCGCCAGGAACGGAACAACCACCGTCACTCACGATTTGCCCACCTAAACCGTGAGCAGCATCAGCACATTCGATCACGGCAGAAAGCTGCGGATAACCCACGCCAGTTTTCACTCGGGTTGTACAAACCGAACCTGGGCCAATCCCTACTTTTACAATATCGGCGCCAGACAGAATCAGTTCTTCAACCATTTCGCCTGTGACTACATTACCTGCGCAAATCACTTTGTCAGGGCAAGCTTCGCGAGCCTGTTGCAGGAAAGCAACAAAGTGCTCAGAGTAACCATTGGCTACATCAATACAGATAAATTTCAGCGCAGGAGAAAGCGCCAGAATTTGCTTCATTTTGGCAAAATCTGCCTGAGATGTACCGGTAGAAACCATGACGTGGCGCAGTACCGATTCAGGCACACGTCGAACAAAATCGGCCCATTGTTCAACGGAATAGTGTTTATGTACTGCGGTAAGAACATCAAATGAGGAGAGAACCTCAGCCATGCGGAAGGTGCCGACGGTATCCATATTCGCTGCAATAATGGGTACACCAGCCCACTTATAGCCTGAATGTTTGAAGGTAAACTGACGCTCTAACTCAACTGCGGAGCGACTTTTCAGCGTGGAGCGTTTAGGTCGAATCAAGACATCTTTAAAACCTAATTTCAAACCTTCTTCAATACGCATGGCTTTGGTTTCCTGGTTATTGGCGATGGATCGCATGATGAGATCGGGCGTAATAGACGCCATTTCCAGTGAAGCTATCATACGCAGGAATAATTCTTCGGCAAGACTGCGAATTTAACTTTATTTAGGCTACACTCCCACAAATTACCTGAAAACCATGCATTTTCCCTTCCTGACTGGTTCGTCTGGTTACACTATTCCGAGCAGCGTAACTATCAGCAATATTGATATAAAAAATACTCCCTCGGCCAGAGAATAGGCATTAAAGACAGATTCAAAATCCGAATGCATCCGCGCTATGTCTTACACACAGCTTTCAGTTACAATTCGGGTATTCAACGGCAGTATGCAAGGCAATGTAATGACCTATATTGTTGCTCTTACAGGCGGAATTGGTAGTGGGAAAAGTACCGTTGCTAATGCTTTTGCCGATCTCGGCGTACCGCTGGTTGATGCGGATATCATTGCCCGACAGATTGTTGAGCCTGGAATGCCGGCGTTAAATGAGATTAAAGCCCGTTATGGATATTCTATCCTGCTGGCAGACGGCAGCCTGAATAGAGCCAAGCTGCGGGAAAAGATTTTTAGCGACCCGATGGAAAAAAACTGGCTCAATGCGCTGTTGCATCCACTGATTCAGCAAGAAACTCAGCGTCAGCTCGCAGCTGCAAAAGCGGCTTATGTACTTTGGGTTGTCCCCTTACTGGTTGAGAATAACCTGAGCCATAGAGCTAACCGAGTATTGGTCGTGGATGTCACCCCTGAGATTCAGCTTAGACGCACCATGGCAAGAGACGGTATCAGCCGTCAGCAGGCAGAACATATTTTAGCTTCGCAGGCCACGCGGCAACAGCGTCTGGCCTGTGCGGATGACATTATCGACAATAGCGGCGATCCTTCCACGATCCCACCGCTCGTTGCCTCGCTTCATCACCGGTATTTAAGGTTGGCGACGGTGACCCAACAGGATTTACACCGATGAGTGATCTCACCTCAACTGTACTTTTTGAACACCCGCTGAATGAAAAAATGCGCACCTGGCTTCGTATTGAGTTTTTGCTGCAACAGTTAGAAAGTCAGCGAAATCTGGATAATATCGCCAGCGCCTTAACGTTTTTTCGCACCGCATCCGATCTGATCGATGTGCTTGAAAGGGGGGAAGTTCGCACTGATTTACTCAAAGAACTTGAGCGTCAGCAGCAAAAACTTCAGGCCTGGGCTGATGTTCCCGGTGTCGATATGGCGTTGATTGATGAATTACGCGCTCAGCTGAAAAGCCGGGCATCAGTGCTGATGTCCGCACCGCGTATCGGACAGTCGCTGAAAGAAGATCGCATGATTAGTCTGGTTCGCCAACGGCTCAGTATTCCAGGCGGTTGTTGTAGTTTCGATCTGCCTACGCTACATATTTGGCTGCATCTGCCGCAGGAACAACGCAATCAGCATACCAATGAATTACTTGGTACGTTAATTCCGCTGAATCAATCATTAACCATGATTCTGGATTTAATTCGCCAGTCTGGCCCGTTGCGCAACCAAATCAGCCTAAATGGATTCTTCCAGGATAATGCCGACGGCGCTGATTTATTGCGACTGCGAATTTCCATGGAACATCAGCTTTATCCGCAGGTTTCCGGCCACAAAACCCGCTACGCGATACGTTTCCTACCGCTGGATAGCGAGAATGGCACTGTACCCGCACGCTTAAACTTTGAGTTGGCCTGTTGTTAACTTTTGCACTTATTGATGCTTATGGCTGTGTTGTCATACAGTAAGCAAGTTTTAGGAGAGAATATGGATTCAACTGAAATACAGGTTAATTGCCCAACCTGCGGGAAAATCGTTATTTGGGGCGAGCAAAGCCCGTATCGTCCTTTTTGCTGCAAACGCTGTCAGTTGATCGACCTTGGCGAGTGGGCCGATGAAGAGAAGCGTATTCCAAGTCAGGGAGAACTCTCAGATAGCGATGAATGGAGTGAGGAAGATCCGCGCTAATGCGCTCACAGATTGGAGCCACGCATTGTGTGCTCCAATCTGAGTGTGATTATGCCTGAGAAACCAGTAACTCAACTATCGATAGATTAGCCTTTGGGAATTCCTCAGCCCGTAACTCCTCTTGCTTAACCCAGCGCACCGGCTGGCCCTCCCGACCAAAAGGTTCGCCCTGCCATTGTTCTACCAGATAGAAACTGAGAGTGACAATTCGGTCAGGAAAACGATGTTCCAGAGTGGTTATCTGCACCGCATTTTGCGCAACAATACCGACCTCTTCCAATAGCTCACGATACAAAGCTATTTCCGAGGTTTCACCCTGTTCTATTTTCCCTCCGGGAAACTCCCAGAAACCCGCCATATGGGAATCTGCCGCGCGCTGGGTAATAAAAATCTCGCGTTGCGCATTACGGATGATACCCACGGCGATCTGCAAATGTTTCATTCTGATATTCCTCGTTTATCTCACGTTCACATCCTGATTCCGCGATATTAAGCAAAAAGAAGGGCGGTCTATTTGGCCGCCCCGCTATTTACTGTTTTAACTATTGCTGGCTAATCGCAGCTTTATTTCTGCAAACGGCCATGACATTGCTTATATTTCTTACCTGAACCACAAGGGCAAGGATCGTTACGGCCCACTTTACGTTCAAGGCTGGCTGCAACTTTCACCTCTTCCTCAGACATCAGGGCGCTATTGTCATTTTCATGGCTCAGCTGTTGCTGTCTGGCCAAACGCTCAGCTTCTTCACGGCGTTGAACTTCCAGCGCTTCGACCTCTTCCGGCATACGTACCTGAACTTTACTCAGCACGCTGATCACTTCATATTTCAGAGATTCCAGCATCGCAGCAAACATAGCGAAAGATTCGCGCTTATATTCCTGCTTAGGATCTTTCTGCGCATAGCCACGTAAATGGATACCCTGACGCAGATAATCCATCGCTGCCAGATGCTCTTTCCACAGGGAATCCAGCGTTTGCAGCATCACGCCTTTTTCGAAGCTGCGCATCATTTCAACGCCGACAACTTCCTCTTTGCGTTTGTAAACGTCAATTGCCTGCTGAAGAATACGCTCACGTAGGGTTTCTTCATGCAGCTGTGGTTCATCTTCCAGCCATTGCGCAATCGGCATATCCAGATCGAAGTCGTTTTTCAGACGCTGTTCCAGCCCCTCAACATCCCACATTTCTTCCAAAGATTGCGGCGGAATGTAGCTATCCAGCGTAACTTTGAACACATCTTCACGAATACTGTTGATAGTTTCGCTAACGTCAGACACGTCCAGCAACTCGTTACGCTGGCTGTAGATTGCACGGCGCTGATCGTTGGCTACATCATCGTATTCCAGCAGCTGTTTACGAATATCGAAGTTACGACTTTCGACTTTACGCTGTGCGTTAGCAATCGCTTTGGTTACCCAAGGATGCTCAATGGCTTCGCCCGGTTTCATACCCAGTTTACGCATCATGCCTGACACACGGTCAGAGGCAAAAATACGCATCAACGCATCTTCCATTGACAGGTAGAAGCGTGAAGAACCGGCATCACCCTGACGACCCGCACGACCGCGCAGCTGGTTATCAATACGACGGGATTCGTGACGTTCAGTACCGATGATGTGTAAACCGCCGGATGCCAGAACCGCATCGTGACGAATTTTCCATGCGGCTTTAATTTCGGCAATTTGCTCCTCAGTCGGATTTTCCAACTGTGCGATTTCACTCTGCCAGCTTCCGCCTAACACAATATCGGTACCACGGCCGGCCATGTTGGTCGCGATGGTAACCGCACCCGGCTGACCCGCCTGAGACACAATTTCGGCTTCCATGGCGTGGAATTTAGCGTTCAGAACTTTATGTTCGATGCCGGCTTTGGTCAGTTCAGCAGAGACCACTTCGGATTTCTCGATGGAAATCGTACCAACCAGCACTGGCTGGCCGTTAGCAGTACGCTCGCGGATATCCTCAATGATGGCGCCAATCTTTTCCATTTCAGTCATATAGACCAGATCCGGCAGATCTTTACGTATCATTGGGCGGTTGGTTGGAACCACAATGGTATCCAGCTTATAGATAGAGCTGAATTCAAAGGCTTCGGTATCCGCAGTACCGGTCATACCGGCCAGTTTTTCGTAGATACGGAAATAGTTCTGGAAAGTAATGGAAGCCAGCGTTTGGTTTTCGTTCTGGATTTCCACCCCTTCTTTGGCTTCAACGGCCTGATGCAGGCCGTCAGACCAGCGGCGGCCTTGCATGGTTCGACCAGTGTGTTCATCAACGATGATGACTTCGCCATCTTTAACGATGTAGTCAACGTCGCGGGTAAAGAGTACGTGGGCACGCAGCGCGGCGGTTACGTGGTGCATCAGCATAATATTGGCCGGTGAGTACAGAGATTCACCTTCGTCCATAATGCCGGCTTCCACTAACATCTGCTCGATCATGATCAAGCCACGTTCAGTTAAATGCACCTGACGGGACTTTTCATCTACCGAGAAGTGGCCTTCACCCTGGAAGGTATCGGAATCTTCTTTTTCCTGACGGATCAGTTTAGGAATCAGTTTGTTAACCCGAATATACATTTCGGAACTGTCTTCCGCAGGGCCAGAAATAATCAACGGAGTACGCGCTTCATCGATCAGGATGGAGTCAACCTCATCCACCAACGCATAGTGCAGTTTGCGCTGCACACGCTCTTCCGGGCTGAACGCCATGTTGTCGCGCAGGTAGTCAAAACCGTATTCGTTGTTAGTACCGTAAGTAATATCAGCGGCATAGGCTTCACGCTTCGCTGGAGCTGTCATACCCGGCAGGTTAATACCGATAGTTAAGCCGAGGAATTCGAACAGTGGACGGTTATTTTCCGCATCGCGCTGAGCCAGATAATCGTTGACGGTAACCACGTGTACGCCGCGGCCAGTCAGAGCATTCAGGTAAGCTGGCAGCGTTGCGGTTAAAGTTTTACCTTCGCCGGTACGCATTTCTGCAATACAACGCTCGTTCAGAACCATACCGCCCAACAGCTGCACATCGAAGTGACGCATGCCGAATACGCGTTTACTGGCTTCGCGAACCACAGCAAAAGCTTCTGGAATCAGGTTTTCCAACACTTCGCCTTTCGCCAATCGTGCGCGGAACTCATCCGTTTTGGCTCTTAATTCTTCATCGGACAGTTTTTCCATGTCCGGTTCCATACGGTTGATCACATCAACCACTTTGCGCATACGACGCAGGGTTCGATCGTTACGGCTGCCAAAAACTTTAGTGAGTAATTTGATTAGCATAATTCTTTATATCTCTTACAAGACCACCAAACCGGCGGTCAAAGGTTACATTAAGTTAAAAGACTTCAGAGGAATAACTAGCTGTAACGAACCGGTCCGGCACGAATGCCTTGTACCTGCGCAAGCCATAAGCCGGGTTGATGAAGGGATAAAACGGGCTGAGGCGCTCGTTTGGTATAGCGAATGATGGTCGGAGGCCGCGACTCGTGGGTTAGCAACGCATTAAGCGTATCCAGTAGCGCAAGCTGTTGAATTTGCGTCGGCTCTACCTGTTCTAGCGTCTCGGCTTCCTGCACGCGGCTATAGGCGACCTGCGGTGCAAGAGCAAAAGAAAGGTGACGAATGACGGTGCGAAGCGCATGCTGCTGCCAATAGTCTACGCTGAAGGAAGGACGGCGATGCGTCTCTTGCAGCAGAGCTAGACTATTAAAGTTGGTCGCACCGTGATTTTGGCGGCTTTGGCTGGAAGATGTACTCGGCAGTGCGGTTTGATCTGGCCCGCTGGACAAGTTTGACGGCACGCCAAGACTCGCCGCGACCATCCCCAATAGGAGATGCGGCCAGAAATAACGTCTGCCAAATTGTCGCCAACGATTTAGAATACCGATCACAAGTTTAAAATCCGCCGGAGCCCTGTCAATGCGTGAAAGCCGCCCACAATTATTAGATGTTCTGTTCGACGATGCGACCGCAACGGAGAAAGGCCCACTGCACAATGTACAGCAGCGCGCAGTCGCACTGTTAAAGCTCAATCGTGCGGTAAAAGCATTGCTTCCGTCACAGTTGCAGCCTTGGTGCCGTGTGGCCAATTATCGACAGAGTATTTTGGTGCTAGAAACCGCCAACGCCAGTTGGCTAATGCGGTTACGTTACGAACAATCTAACCTGCTTTCTGCACTACGAGCGCAAATTCTACCATCATTGTCTTCAATCGACATCAGGATTAATCCTGCGTTAATGGCGAAAGGGCAGAACAAAATACAAGAAACCGCTCAGGCCGCGCAAAAAAGCGAAGAGTCAGCGCCATTACGTCACTTGAGTTTGGAAAGTGCAAAGGAATTACGAGGATTGGCGAGCCGTAGCCCAGAGAAATTGAGGACTATTTTGGAACGACTGGCTGCGTTGGCCGGAGAGAGTGCCAACGCAACCAAACGTGATAAGTAGCTTTAGTAAGCCAATACCGTAGACGGAGCTTTGAATGCCAATGGCATTTCGGCTTCGTCCTGGAACGTCACATATTCCCAAGCTTCCTGTTTTGCCAATACGGCTTGCAGTAACTTGTTATTCAGTGCGTGACCAGATTTATACGCGGTGAACGCGCCAATAATATTGTGGCCGCACATGAACAGGTCGCCGATAGCGTCCAGCATTTTGTGACGAACAAACTCATCTTCGAAGCGCAGGCCATCTTCATTCAGAACGCGGTAATCATCTACCACGATGGCACAATCGAAACTACCGCCCAGGCACAAACCGCGGGACTGCAGATATTCGATATCACGCATAAAGCCAAAAGTACGCGCACGACTGATTTGCTGCACAAATGAATCAGCAGAGAAATCCAGGCGGTAACGCTGCGTACTGGTATCTATCGCCGGGTGATTGAAATCAATGGTGAAATCTAAACGGAATCCATTGAATGGAGACAGTTCAGCCCATTTATCACCGTCTTCAACCCGAACGGTATCTTTCAGGCGCAGGAATTTCTTCGCTGAATTCAGCTCTTCAATTCCGGCGTCCAGCAGCAGGTACACGAATGGACTGGCACTGCCGTCCATGATCGGCACTTCAGGTGCATTTACTTCTATAATAATGTTATCAATCCCTAACCCCGCCAAAGCAGCGTTGAGATGTTCAACGGTAGAAATACGCACGTCATGCTCGTTGACCAGACAAGTACAGAGCATGGTATCACGCACGGATTTTGCATCTGCCGGGAAATCAACCGGTGGATTCAAGTCAGTGCGACGATAGATGACCCCGGTATTGGCCGGCGCGGGGCGCATTGTCAACGTGACTTTCTTGCCGGTATGTAAACCAACACCAGTCGCTTGAACAATACGTTTTAATGTCCTTTGTTTGATCATCGTTTTATCTCGCAATGTTATCCATCCTACCGATCTAGCATATAGGAAGATCGGTGGGACAGTTTAGCACAAAGAGCGGAGATACCAAATTTTTGGAAATTAATCAGCTTGCTTGCGCAAGAACGCTGGAATATCCAAATAATCCGGCTCTTTGTTCGTTTGAGCAGTTTGGTCGTTCACCACTTTCGCCGCAGGCTTCACTTCCTGCGGTAACGGTGACATACCGTGCTGCTGATAACGGTGATCCATCACTGGCTGAGTTTGCTTGTTGGTAACCAGCGTGATTTCCGGACGTTTGTCCATGCCGATACCAGTCGCAACCACAGTAACACGCAGCTCGTCGTTCATTTCCGGGTCTAATGAGGTACCGATAACCACGGTAGCATTATCAGACGCGAAGGCACGAATGGTGTTACCTACGGTTTCAAACTCATCCAAACGCAGGTCGAAACCAGCGGTGATGTTGACCAGAACGCCACGGGCACCAGATAAGTCGATATCTTCCAGCAACGGGCTGGAAATCGCCATTTCTGCCGCTTCCTCCGCACGATCTTCACCACAAGCGACGCCGGAACCCATCATGGCATAACCCATTTCGGACATCACGGTGCGCACGTCAGCAAAGTCGACGTTCATCAGGCCAGGACGGGTGATCAGTTCGGCGATACCCTGAACGGCACCTTTCAACACGTCGTTAGCTGCGCCGAATGCATCCAGTAAAGAGATGCCGCGACCCAGAACTTTTAACAACTTGTCGTTCGGAATAGTGATCAATGAATCAACGTGTTTAGACAACTCAGCGATACCCTGCTCAGCGAACGCCATGCGTTTCTTGCCTTCAAAGTTGAAAGGCTTGGTAACCACGGCCACTGTCAGAATACCCAGTTCTTTTGCTACTTCCGCAACTACAGGCGCAGCACCAGTACCGGTACCGCCACCCATACCTGCCGCGATGAAGACCATATCCGCGCCATCCAGTGCTGCACGCAGCGCTTCGCGATCTTCTTCCGCAGAATTACGACCCACTTCCGGGTTCGCACCAGCACCCAGACCTTTGGTAATACCGCTACCGATCTGGATAGTCTGGCCAACTGCCGTTTTACGTAGCGCCTGAGCGTCTGTATTAACGGCGAAGAATTCAACACCTTCGATGCGCTCACGCACCATGTGTTCAACGGCGTTGCCACCGCCACCGCCGACGCCGATGACTTTAATCACCGCGTCATTGGTCAGTTCCATAGGTTCAAACATAGTTTCTCTCCGTTTTGTGCCTGTCGCTTCGAGATCAAAAAATATGTTCAGCATGATCTCTTTGTTGAAACATTAAAACTCTTTTCTCAGCCAGCTATTGATACGTTTGAACCAATTGCCCACCGAGGCACGTTTTTCTACTTCTGACTCACCACTGAGATGAGATTCTTTACCGTAGTGCAATAACCCAACAGCAGTGGAGTAGTAAGGTTCCTGCGCATAATCCGTCAGCCCGGTAATATTGAGCGGTTGGCCAATACGTACCTGGGCATGAAACACCCGTTGCGCACATGCGGCCAGGCCATCAATTTGTGCCGCACCACCTGTAAGCACAATACCTGCTGCCAAGTGGTGTTTTACGCCTTGCTGACGTAATTGTTCCTGCAACTGTAAAATCTCGTCATTAACCAGGTTCAGCAATTCCGTATAGCGTGGTTCAATGACCTCGGCCAGTGTCTGTCTTTGCAGACTACGGGGAGGACGTCCGCCAACACTTGGCACTTCTACACTTTCGTCCTTGCTGACAATCGACCCGAGCGCACAGCCGTGTCGAACTTTAATCGCTTCCGCATCGGTCGGCGGAGTGCCAAAGGCGTAGGCAATATCGCTAGTGACTACGTTACCAGCGTAAGGAATCACCTTGGTGTGACGCAGTGCACCACCGGTGTACACCGCCATATCCATGGTACCGCCGCCGATATCTACCACACAAACGCCCAGTTCGCGTTCGTCTTCGGTCAATACCGCATAACTGGCGGCCAGACCGGCAAAAATAAGCTGGTCAACTTTTAGACCGCAGCGTTCAACCGCTTTGACAATATTCTTCGCCATATCGTTATGGCAGGTAATCAGGTGTACTTTGGCCTGCATCCGCACACCGGAAAGGCCAACCGGATTTTTAATACCTTCCTGATAATCAATGGCATATTCCTGAGGGATAACGTGCAGGATTCGATGTTCATCACGCACACGTACCGACTTCGCGGTATGCACTACGTTCTCTACATCTTCCTGAGTTACTTCCTCTTCTGAAATAGGAACCATCCCGATTTCATTCTGACAGCTTATATGTTTACCCGATAATGCCAGATAAACGGAGGAAATCTGGCAATCTGCCATTAACTCTGCTTGATCGATCGCACGTTGGACGCATTTCACTACCGATTCAAGATCGTTAACGCCACCCTTATCCATACCACGGGATGGGCAACTGCCAACCCCAATAATGTTGACCATGCCATCGGGCAGAACTTCCCCTACCAATGCGGAGACCTTTGCCGTACCGATCTCGAGACCCACTACCAGTTTTCTGTCCGTCGACTTGATCATTGTTGTTTTGCCTGTGCCTGATTCTGTTGCGGATTACTGTTCTGCTGGCTGCTAGCCTGCTGGTCGATAAATACCGGGGACCAACCCACCGCAGCGCCGGTGTCATAACGGAGGTCGATATAGCTAACCCGTTTATCTGGCTGCTGCTCTAGCATGGGGTACAGCTCCATAAAGCGCTGCAAACGTCCCATGCGATCATCCCGCCCCAGCTCCAGCCGAACATCGTTATCTAAGGCCAGTTGCCAAGAATGACGAGCACTCATTGCCGCCATTTTTAGCGTGTATTTATTGGCCGCTAACACCTTACTCATCGCCCGGTAGCCCTCCAGAACATCCTGTTCACTGCCTTCAGGCCCATACAGCAGCGGCAATTTCTGGCCGCCGATGCGTTCCGAAGGCACGCTAAACGACTTACCCGCGGCATCAATCATGTGTAAATCGTTCCAGCGGGCAACCGGCACATACTCCACCAAATGGATTTTCAGCTCATCCGGCCACTGCTTACGCACGCTAGCCTGCTGAATCCAGGGTAACCGTTCAATCTGCTGCTGGATGATGTTAACATCCTGCGTCATAAAGGTTCCCGGTGCGCCCAAAGCCAGAATCGCCTGGCGAATATCGTCATTGGTGGTGTAATGGCGTTCGCCGGTCACCACCAGTTTTGACAGTGGCAAACGGCTGGCATCCTTCATCCAACCTACAACGGCCCAGCCGCTCCATAGCACGGTTCCCAGCACCATCAGCAGGAAAACCAACCCCGCTAACTGGCCTCCGTTGCTCCGGCGAGCAGCGCGGGTTTCGGCGGCACGTTCCCGTGCATTCAGAGCAGCTTGCGACATATCAGTCAGCCAGCGCCAGAATGCGCGTAACCAGCTGGGAGAAACTCATCCCGGCCTGACGTGCGGCCATCGGTACCAGGCTATGGCTGGTCATACCCGGAGAGGTATTCACCTCTAACAGATAGAATTTGCCATCGCCATCCTGCATAACATCCACCCGACCCCAGCCGCTGCAACCCAGAGCCTGATAGGCCTGACGAGCCAGTTCGGCCAGCTGTTGCTCTTGTTCCGCGTTTAAACCGCTTGGGCAAAAGTATTCTGTATCATCGGATAAATACTTGGCTTCATAGTCATAAAACACACCGGCGGGCTGGATGCGGATCGAAGGCAACACTTCGTCACCCAACATTGCCACGGTGAATTCCGGGCCACTGAGCCATTTTTCAATCAGTACATCATTGTCGTGACGGAACGCTTCTTCCAACGCTACCGGCAGATTCTCAATGCGATCCACCTTACTCATGCCAACGCTAGAGCCTTCGCGGCTTGGCTTGACGATTAAAGGCAGGCCAAGCTTAGCGATCCGCTCAGCGAAGTCATCAGATGAAAGTGTTTCAAATTGTTGACGAGAGAGCGCCACAAAAGGTGAAACCCGTAAACCCAAAGCCTGCCACACTAATTTGCTGCGTAATTTGTCCATCGTCAGCGCAGAGGCCATGACGCCGCTGCCGGTATAAGGCAGTTGCAGAAACTCCAATAGCCCTTGCAGCGTACCGTCTTCACCGCCGCGGCCATGCAGAGCGATAAAGACTTTATCGAAGCCATGCTCTTTGAGCTGAGCCACAGGAAAATCAATAGTATCAATGGGATGGGCATCAACACCGCCTTCCAGCAGACCGGCTAATACCGCCGCGCCGGACATCAATGACACTTCGCGTTCAGCGGAGGTTCCACCCAGCAGTACGGCGACTTTATCAACCATGATGTTCCTCCTCTTTCACCTGAGGCTGCAATTTGGTCTCTGCCAGATTGCGCGCGATTTTACCGATATTGCCTGCTCCTTGAACCAGGATCAGATCGTTGTCATTCAATACTTTAGCTAATACTGACGGAACTGCGTCGCTATCCGTTACTAAAATTGGATCCAACTGGCCGCGATTACGAATGGTGCGGCACAGAGAACGGCTGTCGGCACCAGGAATTGGCGTTTCGCCAGCGGAATACACATCCAGCATCAGCAACACGTCCACACCTTCCAACACGTTGGCAAAGTCGTCGTACAAATCACGAGTACGGGTATAACGATGCGGCTGGAAAACCATCACGATACGTTTGTCCGGCCAACCCGCACGAGCCGCTTTAATAGTGGCATCCACTTCCGTTGGGTGATGGCCGTAATCGTCCACCAGCATCACGCTACCGCTTTTACCGTTCACATTTTCCAGCGGGAAATGACCGAGGAAATCGAAACGACGCCCGGTGCCCTGGAAACCGCTCAGCGCACGTAAAATTGCTTCGTCGTCAATGCCTTCTTCCGTTGCTACCGCAACCGCGGCGGCGGCGTTCAGTGCGTTATGACGACCCGGCGCATTCAGGGTCACCGTCAGCAAAGGTTTATCCTGACGACGCAGGGTAAAGTGACCCTGCGGGCCAATTTGCTGATAGCTGGCAATCTGTACGTCAGCATCATCGCTGAAACCGTAAGTGGTAATGTGACGACCAACGCGCGGCAGCAACTCACGCACCACAGGATCGTCCACACACATCACTGCGCGACCATAGAACGGCAGGTTGTGCAGGAAGTTAATAAATGTCTGTTTTAAATTCTCAAAGTCACCCTGATAGGTATCCATATGGTCGGCTTCGATATTGGTCACAATCGCCACCATCGGCTGCAAATGCAGGAAGGAAGCATCGCTTTCATCCGCTTCTGCAATCAGGTAACGGCTGGAGCCCAAACGCGCGTGAACGCCTGCCGCTTTTACCAAACCGCCGTTGACGAAGGTTGGATCCAACCCCGCCTCAGCGTAAATGCTGGAAACCATCGCCGTCGTGGTGGTTTTACCGTGAGTACCGGCTACCGCAATGCCGTGGCGATAACGCATCAGTTCCGCCAGCATTTCAGCGCGACGAATGACTGGAATACGCGCTTCCCGCGCGGCCACGATTTCTGGGTTATCCGCAGAAATCGCCGTTGAAACCACCACCACGCTCGCATCACGGACATTTTCCGGACGGTGATGGAAATAAATCTGCGCGCCCAATGCGCTTAACTGCTGAGTGACCGGGTTTGGCGCCAGGTCAGAACCGCTAATCTGATAGCCTTCGTTTGCCAACACTTCAGCGATACCACCCATGCCAGCACCACCGATGCCGACAAAGTGAATGTGCCGGACGCGTCGCATCTCGGGCACGATAGTACGTAGTTTCGCCAGTTGTTGTGTATTCACGTTTTTCTTCACTATGTAGTTTGTTACATCTCTACAGCCCGCGTTAAACGCCAACTGTTCATTATTTCCGCCTTGAATCAAGGCTTCGCAGCAGCGATCACTTCCGCGGCCACGCGCTCGGTCGCATCCGGAATGGCAACGGCTCGTGCCTGTTCCGCCATTGCTAACAGCGTCGGTCGATCCCACTGCTGTAGCAGGCTGCTCACCGCGGAAGCAGTAAACTGCGGCTGCTCGATAATTTTGGCGGCACCGGCTTTTTCCAGCGGCAACGCATTCCAGTACTGCTGACGATCTTTATGTTGGAAAGGCACAAAAATCGCGGGTAAACCGGCGGCAGCCACTTCGCTGACCGTCAACGCGCCTGAACGGCACACCACCACGTCAGCCCAGCTATAGGCCGCAGCCATATCATCGATAAACTCGACGATTTTGTGCTGCGTCTGTCCGGCCTGTTGGTAAGCCTGCTCGACTTCAGCCAACGCACCTTTACCCACCTGATGCCATAAGGTGATTTTATCGCCCAGATCCGCCGCCACCTGCGGCATGGTTTGATTCAGCACGCGCGCACCCTGACTCCCCCCGATCACCAGCACACGCGTCGCCCCTTCACGACCGGCTAAACGTTCAGCCGGCAGCGGCAATGCCAATACGTCTGTACGAACCGGATTGCCAACCACTGCTGCGTGAGGAAATGCGCCAGGGAAAGCCTGCAATACTGTTTTGGCAATACGCGACAGCCAACGGTTGGTTAAACCTGCGATACCATTTTGCTCATGCAAAACTACCGGAACACCGTTCATCCACGCCGCCAGACCGCCGGGGCCAGAAACATAGCCGCCCATTCCCAGCACCACATCTGGCTGGTAATCACGCATGATTTTCCGCGCCTGACGAATGGCACGATAGATGCGCAACGGAGCAGTCAGTTGAGCTTTCAGCCCTTTGCCACGCAAACCGGAAATCTGAATAAAATCGATCTCAATGCCGTGTTTGGGGACCAAATCGGCTTCCATGCGATCGGCGGTGCCTAACCAACGCACCTGCCAGCCCTGCGCCATCAGATGATGCGCAACGGCCAAACCGGGGAACACATGTCCACCGGTTCCGCCTGCCATCACCATTAAACGCTTGGTTTTCCCACTCATCGGGCACTCCTTACGAACGCCTGGGCTTTCGCCAAACGCGTTTCAAAATCAATACGCAGCAGTAAAACTATGGCTGTTGACATAATCAACAGACTGGAACCACCGTAACTTATCAGGGGGAGTGTCAGACCTTTGGTCGGTAACATCCCAGCCGCAGCCCCAACGTTAACCAACGCCTGGAAACTAAACCAAACGCCGATTGAACAGGCCAAAAAGCCGGAAAACCGCTGATTAATCTCTAACGCACGACGCCCAATGGACATCGCGCGAAAAGCGACGAAGAATACCATTAACAGGGCTAAAACCACACCGAAATAGCCGAGTTCCTCCCCTAAAATCGCGAAAATAAAGTCGGTATGTGCTTCCGGCAAATACTCGAGTTTTTGCACCGAGTTACCTAAACCTTGCCCCCAGAACTCCCCGCGGCCAAACGCCATCAGAGACTGAGTGAGCTGATAACCGCTGCCAAAAGGATCTTCCCACGGGTTCCAAAACGAAGTAACCCGGCGCATACGGTAAGGCTCGGCAATGATTAGCAGACAAACTGCAAAAATCCCGGAGCCGATAATCGCCAGGAACTGCCACATTTTGGCTCCGGCTAAAAACAGCATCGCCAGCGTAGTAATAAACAGTACCACCACGGTGCCCAAATCCGGCTGAGCCAGCAGTAGCACTGCCAGTATTACCATCACGCCCATCGGTTTGCAGAAGCCCCAGAAGTTACTCCGTACTTCTTCAACCTTGCGCACCAGATAACTGGCCAGATAGCAAAACAGCGAGAGTTTAGATAATTCCGCCGGCTGAATACGCAACGGGCCGATGGAAATCCAGCGGGATGCACCGTTAACCGAGCTACCGACTACCAATACAATTAGCAGCATCACGATGGACAGCAGCAGCATAATGTTGCTGTAGCGCTGCCAGATTTCCATCGGAATACGTAGCGTGACCAGCGACAAACCAAAGGCCAAACCGAGGTAGAGCGCGTCACGCTTGGCGAACAGGAAAGGATCGCCCGCCAAACGCTGACCGATAGGCATTGATGCCGAAGTCACCATCACAAAACCGATGATGGCTAAACCAAAGGTCAGCCACAGCAAGGTTCTGTCATAAAGCACCATACTGGTGGCGTCGCTCTCCCGCGATCCCATGACCCAGTGCTTTAACTTATTAAACAGCCCTAGCCCCAGCATACGCATCAGCCCAGTTCCTCCGCCAGACGGGCAAATTCGGTGCCCCGTTGTTCAAAACTGCGGAACTGATCCAGACTGGCGCAGGCAGGTGATAACAGCACCATATCGCCGCTTTTTAGCGTCTGTGCCAGCAATTTCATTGCCTGTTCCATGGTTTCAGTCAACTGAGAGACTTCCGGTCTCAACTGCGCTAACTGCTCGCCGTCACGGCCGAAACAATAGACTCGGACTTTGTCACCCTGTAGAAAACGGGTCAGACCGGAAAAATCAGCGGATTTACCGTCGCCACCCAGCAGTAAATGCAGAGTGCCATCGACGTATAGCCCGTCCAGCGCCGCTTCGGTGCTGCCAACGTTGGTGGCTTTGGAATCGTTAATCCAACGCACCCCGTTGTTTTCAAACACCAATTGGAAGCGATGTGCCAGCCCTGCGTAGGTGGTCAGTGCTTTTAAGCTCGATGAACGAGGGATCCCCGCCACATCAGCCAAAGCCAGCGCCGCCAACGCATTGGTATAGTTATGTCGGCCTGTCAGCTTCATTTCGCGGGTGTTCAGCACTTTCTCGCCGCGAACCCGCAGCCAGACTTCGCCCTGCTGTTTATTCAGATGGTAATCGCCCACATCAACGCCAAAGCTAATGCAGCGGCTATCGGCTCCGCGTACCGGCATGGTTAGCGCATCATCGGCGTTTACCACACAGGTTTTGGCATTTTCATAAATACGCAGTTTGGCGGCGCGATATTGTTGCAAACCAAACGGATAGCGATCGGTATGATCTTCCGTCACGTTCAAGACGGTCGCGGCGGTGGCGTGCAGACTTGAGGTGGTTTCCAGTTGGAAGCTGGATAATTCCAGCACCACCAACTGATTTTCCTGCTTCAGCAAGGTCAGAGCCGGAACGCCGATATTGCCACCGACGCCAACCTGCCAGCCTGCGGCTTTCGCCATCTCACCCACCAGCGTAGTGACCGTGCTTTTACCGTTAGAGCCGGTAATCGCAACGATCTGCGCCTGATTTTCACGGCAAAACAGTTCAATATCACCGACGATTTCAACGCCAGCTTCCGCCGCCTCACTCAACGCCGGATTAGCCAGCGCCATACCTGGGCTGGCAACGATTAAATCGGCGTCTAACAGCCATTGCTGATTCAGATCGCCCAAATGTCGCTCCAAACCGGCAGGAAGCTTATCCAGACCCGGTGGATTGATGCGGGTATCCATAACGCGCGGCGAAACGCCCCGCGTCATAAAGAAATCAACGCAGGAGAGGCCGGTTAGCCCCAGCCCAATAATGACAACTTTTTTACCCTGATAATCCACCATAATTACCGCACCTTCAGCGTCGCTAGGCCAATCAGGACCAGCATCAGCGAAATAATCCAGAAGCGCACAATCACGCGCGGCTCAGGCCAACCCTTCAGCTCATAATGATGATGAATCGGTGCCATACGGAAAATCCGCTGACCACGAAGCTTAAAGGAGCCAACCTGTAGAATCACTGACAGGGTTTCCACCACGAATACCCCGCCCATAATCAGCAACAAGAATTCCTGACGCAGCAATACGGCGATGGTGCCTAATGCGCCGCCCAGCGCCAGTGAGCCGACATCGCCCATAAAGACCTGTGCCGGATAGGTGTTGAACCATAAGAAACCTAATCCGGCGCCGACGATGGCGGTACAGACGATCACCAATTCACCGGAATGACGCAGATAAGGAATGTGCAAATAGTTGGCAAAGTTGACGTTACCCGTCGCCCAGGCCACCAACGCGAAGCCCGCAGCAACAAATACCGTTGGCATAATGGCCAAACCGTCCAAACCGTCGGTCAGGTTAACGGCGTTACTGGTCCCGACGATCACGAAGTACGCCAGTAGAACGTACATCAGCCCCAACTGGGGCATCACATCTTTAAAGAACGGCACCACCAAGAGCGTTGCCGGGGTGTCTTTACCGATGGTGTACATGGTAAAGGCGGCGGCCAGCGCGATCACCGACTGCCAGAAGTACTTCCAGCGGGCGATCAGTCCCTTGGTATCCTTGCGAACCACTTTGCGGTAATCATCGACAAAACCGACGATTCCGTAGCCCACCAGAATAAACAGTACGCACCAGACGTAAGGGTTAGACGGATAAGCCCACATTAATACCGAAATGGTAATGGAGAACAGAATCATCAGCCCGCCCATGGTTGGCGTGCCGCGTTTGCTGAAATGTGACTCCGGGCCATCGTTACGTACAACCTGACCGATTTGCAGCTTCTGCAAATAAGCAATCAGGCGTGGCCCCATCCACAAGGAGATAAACAGAGCGGTCAACAGACTGACGATGGCGCGAAACGTCAAATAGGAAAAAACGTTAAAACCGGAATAGAATTTGACCAGATATTCAGCCAGCCACACTAACATGATGCTTTCTCCTGTAACGCCTGCACAACACTTTCCATGGCAGCACTACGTGAACCTTTAATTAATACGGTGATAACTTGATGTTCGGACAACAGGGCCGCCAAACGAGCCGTCAACGCGCTCTTATCTTGAAAATGCTCGCCGTTACCGCTGGCGTGACTGATGAGCTGACTTAATTTCCCCACGCTCAACACTTTATCCACTCCAGCCAGACGGGCAGCTTCACCCACCTGACGGTGACAATCTTCTGCGGTTTCACCCAATTCGGCCATATCACCCACCACCATTACGCAGTAACCGGGCATATCGGCCAGAACCTGCGCCGCGGCGATCATGGAACCCACGTTGGCGTTATAAGTGTCATCTAGCAGCAGCTTTCCTTCGGCCAGCGAAATCGGGAATAAACGCCCTTTTACCGCTTGCAACTGAGATAAACCCTGACGCACCGCATCGACATCTGCACCGACCGACATCGCGAGGGCCGCGGCAGCCAAAGCATTGGCGATGTTATGGCGACCCGGTAACGGCAACGACACGGCTACATTGCCGAAAGGCGAATGCAGAGTGAAATCCATACCTTGCTGATGAATGCGCACATCGCTGGCATAAAAATCAGTGTCTTCACCGGCCTGCGGTGAAAAACGCCAAACCTGCTTGTGAGCCAGCGTGGACTGCCAATGCGGCCAGTCATGACTGTCAGCGTTAAGAATGGCAATACCTTTGGCTGGCAAACCGGCAAAGATTTCACCTTTCGCCTGCGCAACGCCCGCCAGTGAACCAAAGCCTTCCAGATGAGCGGCAGCCAGATTGTTCACCAATGCGGCTTCCGGGCGGCTTAAATCCGTGGTGTAGGCGATTTCGCCAATATGGTTCGCACCCAGTTCAATCACCGCAAAATCATGTTCTGGTGTTAAACGCAGTAATGTCAGCGGCACACCGATATCGTTGTTAAAGTTACCGGAGGTATACAACACGTTGCCACACTGACGCAGAATCGCTGCGGTCATCTCTTTAACCGAGGTTTTACCGGAAGAACCGGTCAACGCGACGACTCTGGCAGGCACTTGCTGACGAACCCAAGCGGCAAACTGCCCCAGAGCCAGACGGGTGTCTTTCACCACGATCTGCGGAACATCCACCAATAAGCGCTGACTTACCAACAACGCCCCAGCACCTGCGGCAACGGCTGCTTCAGCAAAATCATGAGCGTCAAAACGCTCGCCTTTCAGTGCCACAAACAGGCAACCTGCCGTCACCTGACGCGTATCGGTGGTCACTTCGGTAATCATATCGTCGTTACCGACCAGCTCAGCATTAAGCTGCTCCGCGAGGTATTGCAGGGAAACGGGAATCATGCGACCCCCCCCAGCAAACGGGCAACGGTAATACGGTCGGAATAATCCAGACGACGGTTGCCTACCAGTTGGTAATCTTCGTGACCTTTACCGGCCACCAAAACCACATCTTCTTCTTTGGCCTGCATAATCGCGCTGGTTACCGCTTCGGCGCGGCCATGAATTGCCAGCGCACGGCCCGCATCCATCAAACCGCGAAGAATATCAGCCACGATAGCCTGCGGCTCCTCGCTACGCGGGTTATCGTCGGTCACGACAACGCGATCGGCCAGCTGTTCTGCAATGGCTCCCATAAGTGGGCGCTTACCTTTGTCACGATCGCCGCCGCAGCCGAATACGCACCACAGTTGACCTTTGCAGTGCAGGCGGGCCGCCGCCAAAGCTTTTTCCAACGCATCCGGTGTATGAGCGTAATCAACGACTACCGTAGGTTTACCTGGAGCGTTAAACACTTCCATACGACCACAAACCGGCTGGAGCCTAGGTGCAGCAGTTAACAACTCCGCCAATGGATAACCCAGCGCTAACAAGGTCGACAGCGCCACCAGCAGGTTACTGACGTTAAATGCGCCCATTAGGCGGCTTTCCAACTGACCTTTACCCCAACTGGAGTCAAAAGAAATCGTAGCGCCGTTATCGTGATAATCCACGTGAGTGGCAGACAGCCAAGGACCGTTCCAGCCCTGCGGCACTTTATCTTCCATGCTGACGGCAACCGCCTGAGGCAACTGGCTCAGCCAGCGTTGCCCGACGTCATCGTCAGCATTGATAATTTTGTGTTCGGCCTGATGAGTGGAGAACAGCAGCCATTTAGCCGCTTCATAGCTCGCCATGTCGCCGTGGTAATCCAGATGGTCGCGGCTCAGGTTGGTAAACACGGCGGCGGCAAACGGCAGCGCTGCCACGCGGTTTTGCACCAGTCCGTGAGAAGAAACCTCCATCGCGGCCACTTTAGCGCCCTGTTCAACCAGAGAATGCAAAATCTGTTGCACATCAACCGCTGAGCCGGTGGTATTTTCTGTCGGCACAACCTGTCCCAGCAGCCCGTTACCCACGGTACCCATCACTGCACTGCTCTCCCCCAACGCCTGAGTCCATTGCGCCAACAGCTGCGTAGTGGTGGTTTTACCGTTGGTGCCAGTGACGCCAATTAAGCGCAACGCCGCGCCCGGCTGTTGGTAAAACTGGCCTGCCAGTTTGGATAAATGTTGATTCAGATTGCTCAGATAAATCACGGGAACGCCGTGCATTTCCGTAATGCTGGCATCTGGTGCTACGCCTTCGGCTTCAGCAATCACGGCGGCAACGCCCTGAGCAATAGCCTGCGGAATATAGCGCCGCCCGTCCGTCTGGTAGCCGACAACGGCGACAAACAGATCCCCGGCAGCCGCCACGCGGCTGTCTAATGTCATTTCCCGTAGCGCACGCCCCGGGACGTCAAGCCCCCAAGGAGCGAGTAAGTCGCGCAAATTACGATCTGCCACCTGAACCCTCTTTTTTATTAATTACTAATTCGCTTTTATCACTGGTCGGTAACGCGTCCGGTTCAACGTTCATGGTACGCAAAACGCCGCCCATAATTGCGCCAAATACCGGAGCAGAAACCGCACCGCCGTAATATTTCCCGCCCTGCGGGTCATCAATGACCACAACCAGAGCAAATCGAGGGTTGCTTGCCGGCGCGACGCCGGCGGTATACGCAAGATATCGGTTCACGTATTTGCCGTCCGGTCCGACTTTCTTCGCAGTACCGGTTTTAATCGCAATACGATAGCCTTTAATCGCAGCTTTGGTGCCCCCGCCGCCCGGTAACGCTACGCTTTCCATCATATGAACCACGGTGCGAACAATGGGCTCAGGGAAGACGCGCTCACCGGCAACCGGTGGGTCAACTTTGGTAATCGACAACGGGCGATAAATACCCATACTGCCGATCGTTGCATAGACTCGCGCTAACTGTAACGGCGTTACCATTAGCCCGTAGCCGTAAGAGAAGGTGGCCCTCTCTATGTCAGACCACCGTTGTTTTTTAGGATATAAGCCACTGCTTTCTCCGACCAACCCCAAATTGGTCGCTTTCCCAAACCCAAAACGTGAGTAAGTATCTACTAACGCTGAGGATGGCATCGCTAACGCCAGCTTAGAAACACCGACGTTACTCGACTTCTGTAGAATCCCTGTCACCGACAGCTCTGCATAACGCGCCACGTCTTTGATCTGATGGCCGTTAACAAAGTACGGCAGAGTATTCAATACGCTGTTTTCTTTGATAACGCCGTGCTGCAATGCGGTCATCACCACCATAGGCTTAACCGTAGAGCCCGGCTCGAAAATATCGGTAATTGCCCGGTTACGCATGGCTTCTTTCGGCGTACCGGTTAGGTTGTTCGGGTTGTAAGAAGGGCTGTTGGCCATTGCCAGCACTTCGCCGGTGTTCACATCCACCAGCACTGCGGTTCCTGATTCAGCTTTGTTGAACGCCACCGCATTGTTCAATTCGCGATAAACCAGCGCTTGTAGGCGTTCATCGACGCTCAGCGCCAGATTATGTGCCGCCTGACTATCCACAGAGGAGATATCTTCGATCACCCGACCATAGCGGTCTTTACGCACCGTACGTTCGCCCGGTTGACCGGTTAGCCAGCGATCGAAGCTTTTCTCAACCCCTTCAATTCCCTGACCATCGATATTGGTCACGCCGATGATATGCGCCATAACCTGCCCCGCAGGGTAGTAGCGGCGGGATTCCTGACGCAGATAGATACCCGGCAATTTCAACTTATGGATATAGTCACCAATAGCCGGATTGACCTGACGCGCCAGATAAACAAAGCGACCTTTCGGATTCGCGTTAATGCGGGAAGCCAACTGATCGAGAGGGATTTCCAGCGCGTCGGACAGGGCTTTCCAGCGCGTATCCAGCGTAATTCCGCCACGTTCCTGCAGTTCTTTCGGATCGGCCCAAATGGCATTCACCGGAACACTCACCGCCAGAGGTCGCCCGGCTCGATCGCTTATCATGCCGCGAGCGGTAGGTACGGATTGAACCCGCAGCGAACGCATGTCGCCTTCCCGTACCAATTTGTCTGGATTGATCACTTGCAGGTAGGCAGTGCGTAGCATCAGCCCAACCAAAGCCAGTAAAATACAGCCGCACAGCAATGCAAAACGCCAGCTTATAAAGCTGGCTTGTTCTTCCTGCCGTTTCAACTTACCGGGGCGCGCTGCTTTCATGCGTTACCTTGGCTACTCCGAGTCATGGTGAGTGCAAATTTAATCATTGTTTAACCACAATGTTTTCTTGTGCTGGATCAACGTGCTGCATTTTTAACTTATCAGTAGCGATACTCTCGACCCGGCTGTGATCGCCCAAGGCGTTCTCTTCCAGAATCAGGTTACGCCACTCGATGTCCAGAGCATCACGCTCCAGCACCAGCTGCTCACGTTCGGCGGTCAGCAACCGGGTGCGGTGAGCGGTTGTCACCACTAACACCGCAGAGATCAACACCGCAACCAGCAGAATCAATGGAATCTTGGCATTACGGAGTAAATCTCCGCCAATGACCCCTACCAAGCCGTGGCGTTCGTTGCCTATCACGCGTTAATCCTCTCTGCAAAACGCAGTACGGAGCTACGCGCCCGTGGGTTTTCCGCAACTTCCGCGTCGGAAGGCATCATTTTCCCTACGGATTTCAAATTACGTCCGCCCAGACTCTGTAACTGCTCCTCCGTTAACGGCAGACCGGCAGGCACTTTCGGCCCACGGCTTTGGTTACGGATAAAGTTTTTAACAATACGATCTTCAAGGGAATGGAAACTGATGACGGAGAGACGACCACCGGGAGCTAATACTTCCAGCGCACCTTCCAATGCTCGTTCGATTTCTTCCAGTTCGCTGTTGATATAAATGCGAATCGCCTGGAAACTGCGGGTGGCCGGATGCTTGTGCTTTTCGCGGAATGGGCTGGCGTTAGCAATCAAATTAGCCAGCTCAGTGGTGCGAGTCATCGGCTGGGTCAGGTTGCGCTCAACAATGGCGCGAGCCAGACGTTTGGCAAAGCGCTCTTCACCAAAGGTTTTCAATACCCAGGCAATGTCGTCAGCGCCAGCTTTCATCAACCACTCGGCGGCAGAAATGCCACGCGAAGGATCCATGCGCATATCCAGCGGCCCGTCACGCATAAAGGAAAAACCGCGTTCTGGATCGTCTAACTGCGGTGAAGAAACGCCCAGGTCCAACAGTACGCCATCGATCTTCCCGACTAAGTCCAATTCCCGCACATAATCTGCTAATTCAGAAAACGGACCGTGTACGATTGAGAAACGCGGATCGGTAATGGATTTCGCTGCTTCAATAGCTTGCGGGTCGCGGTCAATTGCTATCAAACGCCCTTCCGGCCCAAGTTGAGACAGAATCAGACGTGAATGGCCACCACGACCAAAAGTTCCGTCGATATAAATGCCGTTACTGCGAATGTTCAGGCCGTTAACTGCCTCATCCAGCAGCACGCTTGTGTGCTTATAATTATCTACCATGCTTATAGCGATAAGTCCTGTAGCCGCTCAGATAAAGGTTCCTGAGTCGACTGTTGTGCGTCTATGTCATCCTTGACTTGTTGATACCAGGTCTGTTCATCCCACAGTTCAAACTTGTTGAACTGCCCAACCAGCATCACTTCTTTACTCAGCCCGGCGTGTTGACGCAGCGTATTTGCAATCAACAAACGCCCGGAACCATCCATCTGGCATTCGCTAGCATGCCCCAACAGCAAACGCTGAATACGGCGCTCGGCAGGAACCATGCTCGACAGACGAGAAAGTTTTTGTTCAATGATTTCCCATTCGGGCAAAGGATAAAGCAACAGGCATGGTTGGTGAAGGTCGATAGTGCAGACCATCTGTCCTCGCGATTCCTCGTTCAGCAAATCCCGATAACGGGTAGGTACGGCAAGCCGCCCTTTGCTGTCGAGGTTAACCATCGTTGCCCCACGAAACATCGTTGAGTCACCCCTTCATGGCCTTATTTGCCACTTTATCCCACAAATCCCCACATTAAAGAGTTTACGGATGGTATGAAAACCTTGTCAAGCCAGAGCAGATGCGGTTTGGCAATATTTATGGGTGTATTTTGAGATATATCTTGTAGAAGGGGCGTTTTCAGCAAGTAGCGTGGAAATTAACGTCATGATAAACGGGCTATTTTTCCGCCGGATGATTTTACTGATTAAATAACGATTAATTTAGCAATTAATTGTCACATTAATTCCTTCTGCAAGGGATGTCTCATTTCCAGTATAAAAATTGCACAATGCAAAATATTAGGAATTAGGCCTATCTCCCGCAGTGACTGGCTGCGCCGGGGAATGTTAATGCAGAACATTCCTGCGGATAATCTTCGTAAATAATACCCATTAAAATTACCAGGCGTTCACCGTGGGCGCATTTTACTTCAATTACTCAGAGGAATATGAATCTATTTTGAAATAAATTATTAGCCGCTGATTACCCGCCGCTTTTTAATAAGAGAATGCATCTTAAGAAAAGTCCCAAATTAGTAGCGCAGCGCCAATGTATTTTTCCCGCCTTTCAATATGGCTATTAAGCGCTAATCAAATTCCCCATTGACGCTTAAAACCACCAGCGAACTTAATTCATTGTTTTTAAATAATAAACACTCAACCCTCCGCGTAATTCACCATAAAAAAGTCTTTACAGGTCAGTTGGAAGTATAAAAATCAGACAAATGTTAAAAATAGAAATTTTCAGCTAGTTATATTAAACAAAGCAGTCATGTAAACTACAGTAAAAACAAAACACCAAATAATACCCCATAAACCAACAAAAAATAGAAACATACCACCAATAATAGCTGTGCATATTTAACCTATTAACGGATTTTCCCCCAATCTGGGAGGTAATGACGATGTTTTCTACTGATTCTCGCTTACGTAGCGCCGTTGCAGATACCTTTGCTCTTGTGGTGTATTGCTTTATCACCGGTATGGCGATTGAAATACTGATTTCAGGTATGACCTTTGAGCAGTCGCTTTCTTCACGCTTGCTTTCCATACCGGTTAACATCCTGATTGCTTGGCCTTACGGCATGTATCGGGACAGTTTTATCCGTTTCGCTCAACGATGCGCGGGACAACATTTTTGGGCGAAAAATCTGGCCGACCTACTGGCCTACGTCAGTTTTCAGTCTCCGGTTTACGCCATTATTCTGTGGACGGTCGGTGCAGATTTCCAGCAGATCGTCACGGCAGTAGCCAGTAATGCGGTCGTTTCTATGGTTATGGGCGTGGCCTACGGCTATTTTCTGGAATATTGCCGCCGCCTGTTCCGCGTAGCCGGGTACGTGTGAGACAAGCATTGAAGTAACAGCGACAAATATGATTCGGGCACCGATTAAGGTGCCCGATTGCATTTTAGCGAAAGTATTCAGCGCGTTATTTGCGGCTTAAACTACCGCGACGGAACAGATTACGACGAATACGCGTCAAGCCCGGTTTCGGTTTATGCGGTTCATCCAGACTGGCCAGCACCAATTCCAATACTCTTTCCGCCACGTCACGGTGACGCTGCGCCACCGCCAACACTGGGCATTCCAGAAAATCCAACAGCTCATTATCACCAAAGGTGGCGATAGCCAGATTGGTGGGCAGGCGGCCACTTTGCTGCAAAGTGACATCCAGCACGCCTTGTAGCAATTGAAAGGAAGTGGTGAACAACGCCTGCGGCATTGGGTGAGTTTTCAGCCATTCGGCAAACTTCACTCCGGAAGCTTCCCGCTCATAGCTATTTGCATACAGATAATCCACTTTACGCGGATCGTCCTGCCAGGCCTCGCGGAAACCCTGTTCACGTAGGAAGCTCACCGAAAGCTCCGGTAAAGCACCGAGATACAGAACGGATTCCGCAGGGAAAGTGCGTAGCTCTCGCGCCAGCATCAAGGCATCGTCCTGATCGGCCCCCACAACGCTAATAAAGTGCTCGCGATCCAACGCTCTATCTAACGCAATGATAGGTAAGGGTTTATCTACCCAGCGTTGATAAAACGGATGTTCTGGCGGCAGCGCCGTCGAAACGATAATCGCATCAACCTGACGTTGTAACAGATGCTCAATACAACGCATCTCGTTATCAGGCTGATCTTCAGAACAGGCGATCAAGAGCTGATAGCCGCGCTGACGCGCCTGCCGCTCAAGATAATTCGCAATACGTGTATAACTGGTATTTTCAAGATCCGGAATCACCAGACCAATGGATCGGGTTCTGCCCGCGCGCAAACCTGCCGCTACGGCATTAGGGTGATAATTGTGTTCACGTACCACAGCCATCACTTTTTCTACTGTTTTATCGCTGACCCGGTACTGCTTCGCTTTGCCATTAATGACATAACTGGCCGTTGTGCGCGAAACACCCGCGAGACGCGCGATTTCATCCAGTTTCACGTTAACCCCTTATAAACCCTGTAAAGTTATGAAAAGCAGATCTGTCTGCCGGGTTTTATATACATAATTTAACTATGGATATAACCCATGATAGATCTAACCGCAGAACACTCCATTGAGCAACCGCTTTCACCTTAGGATGTCACTATCAGGCTTAAAAATGCAAAAAAAAAGCTCTGCTTCAAAGCAGAGCCTCAGATTTATCTCGTTTATATGCCTGATTTCGGCTTAACGCATAATTTTTTCACCGCGAGAAACGCCAACAATGCCGGAGCGAGCAACTTCAACAATCTCAGCCACTTCCCGCACCGCATTAAGAAATGCGTCCAGTTTGTCGCTGGTTCCCGCTAATTGAACGGTGTACAGCGTCGCGGTAACGTCAACGATCTGGCCGCGGAAAATCTCGGTGCAACGTTTGATTTCTTCACGTCCGTAACCGCTAGCCTGTAGTTTCACCAACATGATTTCGCGCTCAACGTGCGCACCGGGCACCAGTTCGCTGACTCTCAATACGTCCACCAGCTTATGCAGTTGTTTCTCAATCTGCTCCAGTACTTTTTCGTCACCCACGGTTTGGATGGTCATACGGGACAGAGTTGGATCGTCTGTAGGTGCCACGGTCAAGCTTTCAATGTTATATCCGCGCTGCGAAAATAGGCCGACAACCCGAGACAACGCCCCTGATTCGTTTTCCAATAATACTGATAAAATCCGGCGCATCATTAGGTCCTCTCCGTTTTGCTTAACCACATTTCGTCCATACCGCCACCGCGAATTTGCATCGGGTAAACGTGCTCAGTTTCATCAACGGTGACATCCACAAATACCAGACGATTGGTTTCGGAAAGCAGCGTTAATGCTTCGGCCAGTTTTGCCTCCAGCTCGCCTGGGGTACGAATGGCGATCCCGATATGTCCGTAGGCTTCAGCCAGTTTGACAAAATCAGGCAGAGATTCCATATAGGATTGCGAATGGCGGCCAGAGTAAATCATATCCTGCCATTGTTTCACCATGCCCAGATAACGGTTGTTCAGGTTCAGCACCAACACCGGCAGGTTATACTGCAATGCCGTCGATAACTCCTGAATATTCATTTGGATACTCCCGTCACCGGTTACGCAAACCACGGTTTCATCCGGTAACGCCAGCTTGACGCCCAGCGCCGCCGGTAGGCCAAAGCCCATGGTTCCCAAACCGCCAGAGTTGATCCAACGGCGCGGTTTATCAAACGGATAGTACAGTGCAGCAAACATCTGGTGCTGCCCGACATCAGAAGTCACATAAGCATCACCTTTGGTCAAACGATGCAGAGTTTCAATTACCGCCTGAGGCTTAATACTGCCGCTTTCTTTGTTGTAACCCAGGCAATCACGAGCGCGCCATTGTTCGATAGACTGCCACCAATCGCGAAGCGCATCGAAATCCTGCGCACAGTCGATTTGTGTCGCCAGCTCCAGCATTTGCTTCAGCACCTGTTTGGCGTCGCCAACAATAGGAATATCGGCATTTACCGTTTTCGAAATAGAAGTTGGGTCGATATCAATATGCAGAACAGTGGCATTCGGACAATATTTAGCCAAATTATTCGTAGTACGATCATCGAAACGTACCCCTACGGCAAAGATCAAATCCGCGTTGTGCATCGCCATATTGGCTTCAAAAGTACCGTGCATTCCAAGCATGCCTACGCTTTGGCGATGTGTCCCTGGGAAACCACCTAACCCCATTAACGACGTCGTCACCGGAAGATTCAGTTTCTCTGCCAGAGTGAGCAATTCTTCGTGGCAGGCGGCGTTTATCGCCCCACCGCCCACGTACATAATGGGTTTTCTGGCAGCCAGAATGGTTTGCAATGCGCGTTTAATCTGCCCGCGATGGCCTTGTACCGTTGGATTATATGAACGCAGGCTAACTTGCTCTGGATAGGCATAAGGCAGTCTCAGCGCCGGGCTGACAATATCCTTCGGCAAATCAATCACTACTGGACCAGGGCGTCCACTTGAGGCCAGATAAAAGGCTTTTTTCAGCACGGAAGGAATATCTTCGGTGCGCTTAACCAGAAAACTGTGTTTTACCACTGGACGGGAAATACCGACCATGTCGCATTCCTGAAAAGCATCATAGCCAATGAGCGAGCTAGGCACCTGCCCTGACAGCACCACCATTGGAATAGAATCCATATAGGCTGTAGCAATCCCGGTTATGGCATTGGTCGCACCGGGGCCGGAAGTCACCAGCACAACCCCGACTTCGCCCGTGGCACGAGCATAGCCATCGGCCATGTGTACTGCACCTTGTTCATGACGAACCAGAATATGATCGATTCCCCCAACCGTGTGCAGGGCATCGTAGATATCAAGTACGGCCCCGCCGGGATAACCGAATACATGTTTTACGCCCTGATCGATTAACGATCGGACCACCATCTCGGCTCCTGACAACATCTCCATGGTTTTGCCTCCGGGCTTAGTTTTACTTTTTTGGACAACAGAAAAACATTTCTACGTCGTCCTGTAGGAAAGGCACGAGGCCCAACTCTGGTTATTTTTCGAATAGGATTAATTAACATAACGTCAGAATTTCTAGCAGGCAAACGGCAAATCAGGTGCTAAGAGGAGGTTCAATCTGTGACACGCTGTATTCATTAATTTTACAAAAATAAAACACTAGCAAGACCGTACATTTTGTCGGGATTGTGTCGGAGGGTGAATCAATAACAGAACTAAATGAGGTAATGACTTTTGCCGGAATATTGAGCAAAACCGTGATTCGCGCTACAAGAACGATGGGAAGAGCAAGCTGGCGTCAAAAAACACCAAGCCCCGCGTGCTACACCTGGTTTCCAGATGCTGCCCGCAGGGCTTGTAGATAACCATCGCTCATCCGATTAATGGGTCAGCATATTAATCACGATACATAGAATCAATCTCAAACTGATAGCGTTGAGAAATAATTTTGCGACGCAGTTTAAGCGTTGGCGTCAACTCGCCAGACTCCATTGAGAAAGCCTTTGGCAACAGCGTAAAGCGCTTTACCTGCTCAAATTTCGACAACTCTTTCTGCATATCTTTCAAACGCTGTTCAAACATTTCCACAATGTGGCTATGACGCAGCAGTTCCAGACGATCGTGATATTTTAAATTGATCGATTTGGCATATTCTTCCAATGATTCGAAACAAGGCACGATCAATGCAGAGACGAATTTGCGCGTATCGGCGATCACGGCAATTTGCTCTATAAAACGATCCTGACCCAAGGTGCCTTCGATCATCTGCGGAGCAATGTATTTGCCCCCCGATGTTTTCATCAAATCTTTCAACCGTTCGGTGATAAACAGGTTACCTGCGCTATCAATGGCACCCGCATCGCCGGTTTTTAACCAGCCGTCTTCAGTAAAGGTCGCCGCCGTTTCTCCCGGCTTATTCAGGTAGCCACGCATCACTATTGGCCCACGAACCTGAATTTCATTTTCCGCGCCGAGACGCACTTCAATACCCGGCAACGGCTTGCCGATTGAACCAAAGCGGAAATCATTTTCTTCCCAGCAGGAAACCGTAGCGCAGGTTTCCGTCATGCCGTAGCCATATTTGATATTGATTCCAATGGACTGGAAAAACAAAATGATATTGTCATCTAGGCGCGCACCGGCTGCCGGTAAAAATCGCACGCGACCACCGAGCACATTACGCAACTTTTGCAGCACTAAGCGATCGGCCAAAGCGAACAAACGATCGGAAAACCATGAGGATTTGCGTGCTTCCTGCTGACGGCGGAATTGTTTCTCACCGCAACTTACCGCCCAGTGGAACAACGCCCGGCGATGCGGTTTGGCTTGCGCGACTTTCTCATGAATCGCCGAAAAAACCTTTTCATAGAAACGAGGAACGGCACACATGACGGTTGGGCTAACGGCCTGCATTGCCTGACGAACCCAGTCAGTATTACTGATGTAGACATTTTGCGCGCCGGTATGCATCACGTAGAAACTCCACGCGCGCTCAAAAACGTGAGAAAGCGGCAGGAAACTCAGGGAAACATCATCGGTAGTTAGCGTTAAGCGCTCATCATGCAAATATAGCTGCGCCGCCATATTACGGTAGTCCAGCATCACCCCTTTAGGTTCACCGGTGGTTCCCGAGGTATAAATTAGGGTAAACAGATCGTCTAAATCACAGCTATCGATACGCATATTCAGCAAAAACTGCAGTGTTTCATCGGGAGCGATGTCGAATGAAGCAAGGTGCTGAGCATACTCGCAGCCACGTAAATCAACCGTCGGATCCAGCGCTACGATAGTTTCCAACTGCGGACACAGGCTTTTCAGCGTTATCGCCACATCATACTGCGACTGCTCACCGACAAACAGAATGCGGATATCGGCGTCATTGACGACAAAGGCCGCCTGCGCCGACGTATTGGTCGCATAAAGTGGAACGCTGATCGCACGGATTTGCAAAATAGCCAAATCAACTAAAGACCACGCCATGCTGTTATTAGCAAAAATACCCACTTTGTCCTGCACCGCTACACCTTTAGACAGCAGCGCAGCAGAAATGCGTTGAACCTGATGGCCTACTTGCTGCCAGCTAAGTTGAGTTTCTGCTGCGGGAGACCACTGGCGGAAGGCCGTCTGATCAGCACGATGTTTAATTTGCTGATGCAATCGACGCACCAAGTGGTATTGCTGCAATTTATCTATCATAGAAATGCTGCCCAGGGTTGAAATAAAAAAATGTAGTGAATACGTAAAGCATAGGATGAAGCTCCCCTTTGACCAAAGTTTCGGCTTACAGGTGTTCACTTTTTTCGCGCAGTCTACTCACTCTTAGCCCTATGGCAAACAAATTTCGGCGTAAGAATGTGAGGTGAAACTGATTTAACAGCGGATTTCAGTGAAATTGGTGAGGTCTATCCCAAATGGCAGACTGGCATCTGAGGGAAATATTGCGAGAATAAACACAGAATAACGGAGATAAAATTTTAATGAGTGCCGCTACGTAACAAAACTACTGAGGTACATAGTACCCCAGTAGTAACACCGCCAGTAGCCGTTAATAAAGTTTAAATTGAAAGGCTAAATTGGCTTAATAAGGCTTTCATCCACTGATGACCTTTATCGCGATCGGTAGATTCATGCCAGGTTAGATAACAGGCTCGTGTAGTATTCGCCCAAGGTAATTCAATAAGTTTTAGCTTAGATTCCTCACTACATATATTAATTAACCAGCGAGGAACAATAGCCACGTAATTTGTTTTAGATACAACGTTAAGAACGCTATTCATATCCGTGCTTTCATAGGAAATAGTATGGGACAAGTCATTAGCCTCATAATAGTTCTTGCTAAATGAACCCACTTTATCCAAAGAATCCACGGCGTGTTGCTCTTCAAAAAGTTGCTCTGAAGTAATAGATTCGTTTATTCGCGGATGATCTTTTGAAACAGCCAATACCAATTCATCATTAAATAAAAGTGTGCGTTTAAATTCAGGCCGTTCAAATTCGGTATAACCGATCACAAAGTCGGTTTTCTGATAGCGCAACTGATGTTCAATATCATCATTTAAGTATGACTTAATTGATAACTGTACGTGTGGGCCGCACTGTTTTACTCGCCCCACTATTTCGGCGGTAAGGCGAACATCAAGCGGACTACAAATGGAGAGATTAAACAAACGTTCGCTACTTTTTGGCTCAAACCCAACGCCGGGCAATTCATTATGGACCAATTGTAATGCCTGGCGAACCGGTCCAAACAGCTGTTTGGCTCGGACTGTCGGCTGAATACCTCGACCGCTACGGAAAAAGAGTTCGTCATCAAACATCAGCTTTAAACGAGCTACGGCGTTGCTGACCGCCGGTTGTGACATCCCCAAAGATTGCGCCGCGCGGGTCACGTTCTGCTCTTGCATAACGGCATCAAAAACCGTGAGTAAATTAAGATCAACGCTACGCAAATGGACATCAAACGATTCTTTTTGAGTTACTGGATTTGCAGTTACCAAGTTGTGTTCAGACATGCTTAACTCCACTAAGCTTTATGCAGATGGTTCTATTAGGTGTATGACTATCTTTTAACAGCAGTAAGTTAATTACTGATATATTAGATGTCTCACAATTAATATAACCAATGATCTCAATTGTTATCGTTAGGAAAGATAACCACTGAGTCTCGTCCTTGTATAAAATGTGAAACCACGTATCACATCTAACGCATCCTATTGTCAGAATAGTTTCCATAGATAAATAAAAAGTGGAACGTGGCATGTTATCACTGGAATCACTAATTTCCAGAAATGTGATGATTAACCTCCAAGTGACATACAAACACTCACCTTATAAGATACAATGATTCATAATCATGCCATTATTAAATAATAATTTCATAAATTAAACCTTATTAGTTCTTAAAATAAGCTAACAACAGTTAAATGGTTAAGTTTTTTACATTGACATAATAAACATTAAGTGTGAATTAATAAACTAAAGGTTGACAAATATAAACGCTGTGTATGCTAACTCTCATTATATATAAATATATTTATGGTAATTAAGTAACGCTAATAGCGGACGTCGTAAGATGCCTTATTACATTAATGCTATCTGTCATTTTTATCCACCTTATCAAGTTTGTCAGAGGATAATTTTACTTAAACAAAGGTTAACTATTCATCTAAGAGGCAGGAATCGAACGGAGCATTAATGTTAAGCATAATCACCCACTTTTAATCACACTCGTGAAACAATCAATAACACCAAAAACAACCAAGCAAAATATAAATCCAAAATATTAATCAGTATAGTATTTAATGCTAAAAACAAGACGCACAAAAACCTCAAACCAGTTTAAGTCGCCACTTCAAACAAAAGTTGACACTCCTGTTGAAATAACGTATCAAATTAGGAAGCGAAACAATTAACCGATGAGAAACTGATAATTATGTTCTACTCCAACCGTCTACTAGGCCTACTACTAAACGCATCTTACTTGCGCGGTATGTTGGTGGACGGAAATCAGAACTGATTCAGCCATCAAGATTCAGAAACCCGCGCAAATGCGCGGGTTTTTTTTTACCCGTCGCGCGCTAAATAAAAAAGTTACTCAGAAAAATAAGGAATTACCCGATGAGCCAACAAGTCATTATCTTCGATACCACCTTGCGTGACGGCGAACAGGCGTTACAGGCTAGCCTGAGCGTGAAAGAGAAATTACAGATTGCGCTGGCGCTGGAAAGGATGGGCGTCGATGTTATGGAAGTTGGCTTTCCCGTTTCTTCCCCTGGCGATTTCGAATCGGTGCATACCATAGCCCGTGAAATCAAAAACAGCAGAGTCTGCGCCTTGGCGCGCTGTGTCGATAAAGACATTGATGTAGCCGCCGAAGCCTTGCGTATCGCCGAGGCTTTCCGTATTCACGTATTTTTAGCCACATCGACGTTACATATTGAATCCAAATTAAAGCGCACGTTTGAAGACGTTATGGCGATGGCCGTTCACTCGGTCAAACGTGCTCGTCATTATACCGATGACGTTGAATTCTCCTGTGAAGATGCAGGCCGCACGCCAATCGATAACTTGTGCCGGATTGTCGAGGCCGCGATTGGCGCTGGGGCGACCACGATCAACATCCCTGATACCGTGGGTTACACCACGCCTTATCAGTTCGGCGGAATAATCAGTAATTTGTATGATCGTGTTCCAAACATCGATAAAGCCATTATTTCAGTTCATTGCCACGACGATTTGGGTATGTCGGTCGCGAACTCCATCACCGCCGTTCAGGCTGGTGCGCGTCAGGTTGAAGGAACGATTAACGGTTTGGGCGAACGCGCCGGTAACTGTTCATTAGAAGAAGTGATTATGGCGATAAAAGTGCGCCACGAAATGCTGGGTGTGCATACCAATATCAATCATCAGGAGATCTACCGCACCAGCCAGTTGGTCAGTAAATTATGCAATATGCCAATTCCTGGCAATAAAGCCATTGTTGGTAGCAATGCTTTTGCTCACTCTTCCGGTATTCATCAGGATGGCGTCCTGAAAAATCGTGAAAATTACGAAATCATGACGCCGGAATCCATTGGCTTGAAAGAAGTTCAGTTAAACCTGACCTCCCGCTCTGGCCGCGCCGCAGTAAAACACCGTATGGAAGAAATGGGCTATCAGGATAAGGATTACGATCTGGATTCCTTATATGACGCTTTCCTGAAACTGGCGGATAAAAAAGGCCAGGTATTTGATTACGATTTAGAAGCTCTGGCCTTTATTAATAAACAACAGGAAGAACCGGAATATTACCGTTTGGACTATTTCAGCGTTCAATCTGGCTCCAGCGTGATGGCCACGGCGTCAGTGAAATTGGTGTGTGGCGAAGAAATAAAATCCGAAGCTGCTACCGGCAACGGCCCGGTAGACGCCGTTTATCAGGCAATTAACCGCATTACCGAATATCCGATTGAATTAGTGAAATATCAATTATCTGCCAAAGGTCAGGGTAAAGATGCGCTGGGTCAGGTGGATATCGTGGTGGAACATCAAGGCCGCCGTTTCCACGGCGTCGGATTGGCCACTGACATTGTTGAATCTTCCGCTAAGGCATTGGTTCACGTATTAAATAACATCTGGCGCGCTCAGCAGGTAGAAATAGAAAAACAGCGCTTGCAACAAAATACTCAGGAAATGGTGTGAACATGACGAAAATTTATCATATTGCCGTTTTACCCGGAGACGGCATTGGTCCAGAAGTGATGGCACAGGCAAACAAAGTGTTAGACGCAGTCCGCCAGCGCTTTAACATGCGAATTTCCACCAGCGTTTATGATGTCGGCGGTGCTGCTATCGATCGTCAGGGTTGCCCTTTGCCTACGACAACCATTAACGGCTGCGAGCAGGCTGACGCAATTTTATTCGGCTCCGTCGGCGGCCCCAAATGGGAACATTTGCCGCCGGACGAACAACCTGAGCGCGGCGCTTTGTTGCCTTTGCGTAAACATTTCAAGTTATTCAGCAACCTGCGCCCTGCCCGTTTGTATCAGGGTCTGGAAGAGTTTTGCCCATTGCGCAGCGATATTGCTGCCCGCGGCTTCGATATTCTGTGCGTACGTGAATTAACCGGCGGAATCTATTTCGGCCAACCGAAAGGTCGCGACGGCCAAGGCATGTATGAGCGCGCCTTTGATACCGAGGTTTATCACCGTTTTGAAATTGAGCGAATCGCCCGTATTGCCTTTGAATCCGCGCGCAAGCGTCGTAGTAAAGTCACTTCGATTGATAAAGCCAACGTATTGCAAAGTTCTATTCTGTGGCGCGAAGTGGTGAATGCCATTGCCGCAGATTATCCGGACGTCGCGCTGTCCCATATGTATATCGACAACGCCACCATGCAGTTGATTAAAGATCCATCCCAGTTCGACGTATTGCTGTGTTCCAACCTGTTTGGCGATATTTTATCCGATGAGTGCGCCATGATTACTGGTTCTATGGGCATGTTGCCCTCTGCCAGTCTGAACGAGCAGGGCTTTGGTTTGTATGAACCAGCGGGCGGCTCCGCGCCGGATATCGCCGGGAAAAATATCGCCAACCCGATTGCGCAAATTTTATCGGCATCACTGTTGTTACGCTTCAGTTTAGGCGAAGACGATGCCGCCGACGCCATTGAGCGCGCAGTTAATCTGGCGCTTGAACAAGGCTATCGTACCGCTGATTTGGCGGGTGATGGGGAAGCTATTGGCACCAATGAAATGGGCGATATCATCGCATCCTTTATCGCTGAGGGGATTTAACATGGCCAAGACCTTATACCAAAAATTGTACGATGCGCATATCGTCCGTGAAGCCCCGAACGAAACGCCATTGCTGTATATCGACCGTCATTTGGTGCATGAAGTCACCTCACCACAGGCTTTCGACGGCCTGCGTGCTATGGGCCGTCCGGTACGTCAGCCGGGTAAGACTTTTGCTACCATGGATCACAACGTTTCTACCCAAACCAAAGACATTAATGCCAGCGGTGAAATGGCGCGAATTCAGATGCAGGAATTAATCAAGAACTGTGCCGAATTTGGCGTTTCTTTATATGACTTGAACCATCCTTACCAAGGTATCGTCCACGTTATCGGCCCGGAACAAGGCATGACGTTGCCGGGAATGACCATCGTATGCGGCGATTCTCACACCGCAACTCACGGTGCCTTTGGCTCTTTGGCTTTCGGTATCGGTACTTCGGAAGTTGAGCATGTTTTAGCGACGCAAACGCTGAAGCAGGGTCGCGCCAAGACCATGAAAATTGAAGTTAACGGTGAAGTTGGCGCAGGTATTACCGCTAAAGACATCGTATTGGCGATCATCGGTAAAACCGGTAGCGCAGGCGGAACTGGGCACGTAGTGGAATTCTGCGGCAGCGCGATTGAAGCCTTGAGCATGGAAGGTCGAATGACCTTATGCAATATGGCAATAGAAATGGGTGCTAAAGCGGGTTTGGTCGCGCCGGATGATGTCACTTTTGACTACCTGAAAGGCCGCCAGTTTGCGCCAACCGGTGCGAATTGGGAGCACGCCGTGATCTACTGGCGCACGCTGAAATCCGATGCCGATGCCAAATTTGACACCGTGGTGACATTGAACGCAGCGGATATTGCACCGCAGGTCACATGGGGCACCAACCCAGGTCAGGTCATTGCCGTTAACCAGATTATTCCAGCACCTGAGTCTTTCAGCGATCCGGTTGAGCGCGCGTCGGCTGAAAAAGCTTTGGCTTATATGGACTTGCGTCCGGGCATTAAGTTGACTGACGTGCCTATCGATAAAGTATTTATCGGTTCCTGTACCAATTCACGTATTGAAGATTTACGGGCTGCGGCGGCTATCGCACAGGGCAGAAAAGTAGCTCAGGGCGTACAAGCTATCGTGGTTCCTGGCTCTGGGCCGGTCAAAGCGCAGGCGGAAGCCGAAGGTTTGGATCAGATCTTTATCAACGCTGGTTTTGAATGGCGCTTGCCGGGCTGTTCCATGTGTTTGGCGATGAATAACGACCGTTTGGAACCGGGCGAGCGCTGCGCTTCTACCAGTAACCGTAACTTTGAAGGTCGCCAGGGCCGAGGCGGGCGCACCCATTTAGTCAGCCCTGCAATGGCGGCAGCGGCGGCGGTGAGCGGCCATTTTGCAGACGTGCGCGATTTATCCGCGTCCACACATTAATCGGAGACACCATAGTGGCAAAATTTATTCAACACACAGGTTTGGTCGTTCCGTTGGATGCAGCGAATGTCGATACCGACGCCATCATTCCTAAGCAGTTTTTGCAAAAAGTGACGCGCACTGGCTTCGGCCAACATTTGTTTAACGATTGGCGTTTTCTGGACGATGCCGGTCAGGTGCCTAACCCTGAATTTGTGCTGAATCACCCGCGCTATCAGGGGGCGACTATTTTGCTGGCGCGCGAAAATTTTGGCTGCGGCTCATCTCGCGAGCATGCCCCTTGGGCACTGACCGATTACGGTTTTAAGGTGGTTATCGCCCCAAGTTTTGCCGATATCTTTTACGGTAACTCATTCAATAACCAATTATTACCGGTGACTTTAAGCGAAGCGGATATTGATACTTTATTCCAGTTGGTAGAAAGTCAGGAAGGTATCGAGTTCGTCGTGGATTTAGAAAAGCAAACCGTCAGCGCCGGAGGCAAAAGTTATGCCTTTGAGATCGATGGTTTCCGCCGTCATTGCATGATGAATGGGCTGGACAGTATCGGTTTGACATTGCAGCACGAGGCTAATATTTCGGCCTATGAGCAGCAGCAACCCGAATTTTTACGTTAATTTTCAGCAAGCTACGCTCGGTCACTTGGCGCGCAACCAAGTGACCGAGACGACTGAAGGCAGTAACACCGCGGTGGAGTGAAAGATGCAGAGGATTTAGATAGCCCTGACTCGGCTAAATATCCCCAATGACACTGTCGCCAGTAACGCAGCCATCCAATAAACCGCGTAATGCCCCAGATTCTCCGTCAGCACGCCCTGTAGTATCCCGGCTAAAATTACGCCGGTTGATATGCTATTGGTAAACAGCGTCGTTGCGGCACCGGCCCTGCCCGGCATCAATTCCTGAAAATAGAGCATACCGATACCGGCGACAATACCGATGAACACGGCGTTGAAAATCTGCAATAACATCAGCGCAGTTTTGAATTTAAACAGGATCAATCCAACATAAAACACGATGCCTGCGGCCACGGCAAACAGCATAATTTTACGCATACCAAAGCGTTTAACCGAGTAACCCGCGAGCAGCATAATAGGGATTTCCAGCCCAGCGGCGGTTCCCATCAGTAAACCGGCCAAACGTTCCGGCAAACCGAGATCTGAAGTGATGTATAACGGCATATCGATGATATACATGGTGTTACAGGTCCACATCAGCATCGAGGCAATGAACAGCAACAGCACGTTTTTATCGGCAAAAAGCTTTGCATTAATCACTACCGGCGCGTCTTTCGGCACTTCAGCTTTCGGTACCGATGGCAATAAGAACCATACCAGGATACCGCTTAATACAAATATTCCGGCGGCAACACTGAACATCAAAGTGAAGCCATAGTTCAATGCCAGCATAAACGATAGCGGCGGGCCAATAACCCAAGCCAATGATAATTGTGCTCTCATTATCGAGCTAAACATCACCACTTCTTTCGCCGAGTTATCGGCATATTCCCGCGCTAAAGCAAAAATCTGCGGCATGGCCGTATTGGCTACTGAGGCTAATAGCACGCCAGCGGTAATCAGGGTCAGATAATCACGATTAAAGGCAAATAGCAGGCAGTTACCCACCGCCATCAGGTAGCACAGCATGATTAACTTGCGGCGATCGCCACGCAGATCCGAGCGTTTCGCCAGCACAAAGCTCACCGTAATTCCGGCGATAGCGTTAACGGTATAAAAAAGCCCAACCCATAGAGGGCGTACATTGACCTCTGTAGTTAAAAACAAACTGAGGGTTGGAGCCTGCAGCGCACCGGCGATGCCGGAAAGAAAAGCCACCACAAAAAAAGCAATAAAGACGGGATTAATCCGCCGGGAATACGTCAGAGCAGATTTCATTACAGGCTCCATCGCCAGAAACCACTTTAGATTCATATGCTACAGAAGGCACATTGCGGTGAACAGCAACAATAACTCTATAGATAAAAATTACTCGGCAATAAAAAAGCCAGCAGGTTGCCCCACTGGCTGGTGAATTGCACCATTACTCAGAAATTTTTGATAATAGGCAGCGTCCCTGCCGAACGATGAAAGTTAAATCCAAATTCCATCGGTACTAACCCGGTTCGAACTAAATATGTTTGCGGTATTCTTTTTCCGGCATGTGCTGAATGTCCCATTGGGTGACATCTGCCAGCATCCTTAACCGCCATTCCATCGGTACCCAGCTCAACCAATCGGCCTGCTGCTGTCTGACGTGTCTAAAATAGCGCTGATAAAACTGTCTGGTTAAGCACTTTTTCATCATGCTCCTCCCCTTTCATTACTGATAATTATCTGCGTAATATAGGGAAAGATAAATTGATGCATTTTGCCGTGGAGTTCCTCTTTTATGTCTACTTCTCGCCTGCAACACCAGTTCATCCGTTTGTGGCAACATTACGGCGGTAAACCGACGGAAACCACCCTGCAACAATTGGCGGAAGTGCTAAATTGCTCGCGTCGCCACGTTCGTTCGTTACTAGGTAATATGCAGCAAGCGGGTTGGCTAAGCTGGCAGGCAGAGGCTGGTCGAGGAAAACGCTCGCAGCTCACCTTTTTGTACACCGGTCTGGCCCTGCAACAGCAACGGGCAGAGGAGTTGCTGGAGCAGGATCATATCGATCAGCTCGTGCAATTGGTGGGAGATAAACAGGCGGTTCGCCAGATGCTTCTTTCACAGCTAGGGAGGAGTTTTAGACAAGGTAAACATATACTTAGAGTGCTTTACTACCGTCAACTACAAAACCTATTGCCCGGTTCCGCTCTGCGCCGTTCAGAAACCCATATTGTCCGGCAGATTTTTAATGGTTTAACCCGCATAAATGAGGAAAATGGGGAAGCCGAGCCAGATTTATCTCATCACTGGCAAACGCTAACCCCCTTGCATTGGCGCTTTTATTTACGTCCAGCGATTCACTTCCATCACGGCCGTGAATTAGAAATGCAGGATGTGATTACGTCATTAAAGCGTTTGACCACACAGCCGCTGTTTTCCCACATCACGGAAATCACCTCTCCTACGCCTTATGTCATTGATGTAAAACTTAATACGCCAGACTATTGGCTCCCTTGGCTACTGGGCAGCGTTCACGCCATGATTTTGCCGCAGGAATGGCCTGAACTACCTGATTTTTCGCGTTATCCTATCGGCACCGGCCCTTACTCGGTGATTCGCAACCGGCAAAATCAATTTAAAATTCAGGCTTTCGATAACTACTTCGGTTTTCGCGCACTCATTGATGAGGTCAATATTTGGGTGTTACCTGAATTGTCAGAAGATTTAGTGTCTTCTGGCGTTCATTTACAGGCGGATGATACCAGCCGCAACGAATTGGAAAGTCGGCTGGAAGAAGGCTGCTACTTTCTCCTTTTCGATCAACGCTCCCCGCTCACCAGCCAACCGGACGTGAGACGCTGGCTATGTGAACTGATCACACCGGTGGCTTTACTCAGCCATGCCGATGCGTTGTATCAGCGCTACTGGTCGCCAGCCTACGGTATTTTGCCGCGCTGGCACCATAATCGTCTGAACCCACCTTCTGCCAAACCCCTCGAATTAACTGAGCTCACCGTAACCTGTTTTACCGAACATCCTGAATTCAACGCCATTAGCCAAACGCTGAGAGACGTACTGGCCGCGCAAGGCGTGAAACTGGTGGTACAAGAACTGGATTACGCCAGCTGGTATCGGGGGGAAGCCAAAAGCGATATCTGGCTAGGTAGCGCCAACTTCTATCTGCCGGTGGAATTTTCCATTTTTGCCACCTTATATGAACTTCCTCTTTTGCAACACTGTTTGAGTGAAGAGTTGTATCAAGACGTCGCGCAGTGGCGCAATAACCGGTTGCCCATGGCGGAATGGAGCCAACGATTGGTCAGCAATCATCAATTTCACCCGTTATTCCATCACTGGCTAGAATTGTTTGGACAGCACAGCATGCGTGGCGTGCGGATGAATACCCTAGGCTGGTTTGATTTCAAATCGGCCTGGTTTACGCCGCCGGAGGAATAAACAGACTTTCACTAGTCTGGCTATCCCTCTACAATAGCGCCGTCTCAACGGGGTGCGAAAAATTGTTTAGCGGCAAACCGCGGCCAATATTCGCTGAGAGTAAACCCGTCGAACCTGATCCGGTTAATACCGGCGAAGGGATTTGAGAGCGTCATTCAGCAATATGATGAACTTGCGGATATTGACCAATGCCTCAGATACCTTTGCCACCTTTCTTTTTGAGGAGTGCAAAGTGTTTAAACGAATTCTTCCCTGTCTGCTGCTGATTTCAGCCGCCGCCACCGCGGCTGAAGCCACCAAACCTGTCCTGACGGTTTACACCTACGATTCCTTTGCCGCTGATTGGGGACCGGGTCCTGCTATCAAAAAATCCTTCGAAGCAGAATGCAACTGCGAGCTGAAATTCGTCGCACTGGAAGACGGCGTTTCTCTGTTAAATCGCCTGCGAATGGAAGGAAAGAAAAGTCCGGCGGACATAGTATTAGGGTTGGATAACAACCTGGTGCAATCCGCAGAGAAAACCGGATTATTTACGCCAAGTCAGATAGATACCAGCAAGCTGGCGCTCCCCGAAGCCTGGCATAACAGCACATTTATTCCGTATGACTACGGCTATTTCTCCTTCGTATATAACAAGGAAAAAATAAAAAACCCGCCGAAAAGTCTGCATGAACTGATCGAAAATGACTCGCCGTGGAAGGTTATTTATCAAGATCCGCGCACCAGCACGCCGGGGCTGGGGCTACTGTTATGGATGCAGAAAGTCTACGGGGACGAAGCGCCGCTGGCATGGCAAAAACTGGCGAAAAAAACCGTGACCGTGACCAAAGGCTGGAGTGAAGCCTATGGCCTGTTCCTGAAAGGCGAAGCGGATTTTGTCATGAGCTATACCACTTCTCCGGCTTATCATTTGATTGAAGAAAAGAAAGATCAATACGCTGCTGCTGATTTCAGTGAAGGCCATTATTTGCAAGTGGAAGTCGCAGCGCAGGTAGCCTCGAGCAAACAACCGGAGCTGGCGCAGAAATTCATGCAGTTTATGGTTTCTCCGGCTTTCCAAAACCATATTCCTACCGGAAACTGGATGTATCCCGTGATTAAAATGGATCTTCCGGCCGGGTTTAACACTCTGACCGTGCCCAAAAAAGCGTTGGAATTCAGCGCGAAAGAAGTAGCCGATAACCGCAGCAAATGGATTCAGGCATGGCAATCCGCCGTCAGCCGCTAATCCCCGCTTGGCTCTGCCCGGGACTAGTTGCTTCATTCCTGCTGGTTGGGGTGGCGCTGCTGGCATTTAGCGCCATCTGGCGTCATGCCCCAGAAGCCGACTGGATCGGAGTATGGCAGGACAGCTATTTGTGGCACGTGGTGCGCTTTACCTTCTGGCAGGCTTTTTTATCGGCCCTGTTCTCGGTGGCTCCCGCTATTCTGCTGGCTCGCGCTCTGTATCGCCGCCGCTTTCCCGGCCGTCAACTGTTGCTGCGATTATGCGCCATGACCTTAGTTCTGCCGGTATTGGTGGCGCTATTTGGTATTTTGAGCGTCTATGGGCGCCAAGGCTGGTTAGCGCAACTTTTCGGCTGGCTAGGGCTGGATTACCATTTTTCCCCTTATGGTTTGCAAGGCATTCTGCTGGCTCATGTCTTTTTCAATCTACCGCTGGCTACCCGCCTGTTACTGCAATCACTGGAAAGTATTGCGGTGGAACAGCGCCAATTGGCCGCTCAGTTGGGAATGAACGGTTGGCAGCATTTCCGCTGGGTGGAATGGCCTTATTTGCGCCGCCAGATTCTGCCTACTGCCGCGCTGATCTTTATGTTGTGCTTCGCCAGTTTTGCTACCGTGCTGTCTCTTGGCGGCGGGCCACAGGCGACAACCATTGAGCTGGCTATTTATCAGGCGCTTAGCTACGACTACGATTTAGGCCGAGCGGCGCTGCTGGCGCTGATTCAGCTCGGTTGCTGTCTGGGGTTGGTGCTACTGAGCCAGCGGCTAAATAGCGCGCTAGCGGTGGGAAACACTCATGCTCAAAGCTGGCGTAACCCGCAAGACAGCCTGTGGCAACGGGTTAGCGACAGCGTACTCATCATCGGCACGCTATTATTGCTGTTACCACCTCTGCTGGCAGTGGTCATTGACGGCACTAATAAAACCCTATTTAGCGTATTACAACAACCGGCGCTATGGCAGGCTTTAACGACCTCGCTGACTATCGCCGTGGCTGCTGGATTGCTCTGCGTACTGCTGACCATGATGTTGCTGTGGAGCAGCCGAGAGTTAAAGTTGCGAGATAAAATGGTATTCGGCCAGGCAATGGAAATGAGCGGAATGGTGATATTGGCGATGCCGGGCATTGTTTTAGCCACCGGTTTCTTCCTGTTGCTCAATGACACCATAGGTTTACCCCAATCCCCCTACGCGCTAGTGATTCTCACCAACGCGCTGATTGCAGTGCCTTATGCGCTGAAAGTACTGGATAACCCGATGCGCGATTTGGCTGAACGCTACGGCCCGCTATGCCTGTCGCTGGATATCCGTGGTTGGCACCGACTGCGCTGGGTGGAATTTAGCGCCTTAAAACGTCCATTAGCTCAGGCACTCGCCTTCGCCAGCGTGATATCTATCGGTGATTTTGGCGTCGTCGCGCTATTTGGCAACGAGCATTTCCGTACCCTGCCGTTCTATCTTTATCAGCAAATTGGTGCCTATCGCAGCAACGACGGCGCGGTAACCGCCCTACTGCTACTGTTATTGTGTTTCCTCCTGTTTACCCTTATTGAGAAATTGCCGGGCCGCCATGCTAAAGCTTGAGAAAATTACCTATTTATATGACCACTTGCCTATGCGCTTTGATGTGCAAATTAATCCGGGCGAGCGCGTGGCTATTCTTGGCCCCAGCGGAGCAGGTAAAAGCACCTTACTTAGCCTAATCGCCGGGTTCCTTACGCCAGTCAGTGGTCGTATGCTATTGAATAACCAAGAGCACAGCGGTAGCCCTCCAGCTAAGCGACCGGTTTCCATGCTGTTTCAGGAAAACAATTTATTCTCACATTTGACAGTTGAGCAAAACATCGGGCTGGGGCTAAATCCGGGATTAAAGCTGAATAACCAACAACGCCAGTTATTGCAGCAAATTGCTCAACAGGTAGGATTGGAGAACTGTCTGGATCGCTTGCCAGCACAGCTTTCCGGTGGCCAGCGGCAACGAGCGGCGCTGGCGCGGTGTCTGGTTCGCAGCCAGCCGATCCTGTTATTGGATGAGCCATTTTCTGCACTCGATCCGGCATTACGCACCGAAATGCTGCAACTGCTGGAACAGGTTTGCGACCGTCGCCAACTGACTTTGCTTATGGTTTCCCATAATCTGGACGATGCCGCGCGGATTGCGGAACGAACGTTACTGATAGTGGACGGGCGCATCTATTACGATGGCCCGACTCAGGCATTGGTGGAAGGTTCGGTGGCTGAGGCCTGCGTACTGGGCATTACCTCAACTTTAACCGGCTAACACTTTCCACAGCAAATGGCGGTAAATCGGCATAATCGGCTGTACGTGCAGCCAGATAAAGCTGCCGATTGCCGCCAGCGTCATCAATATGGTTAACCCGCGTAAACGCGCCAGCGGCAGCCAACGACTCAGACGATCTGGCTTACGCTTGCCGTAGCGAACCCAGCGCCAGCCCAACCATCCCGCCAGCCAAACGGTTACCGCCACTAAGACTAACAGCCACTTAAACATGAAACTATTGGCGCTGGGCGGGATATCAATCGCCACTCCAGCCAAAATACCGGGGAAGAAATACACCGCCGGCCAAGTCAGGCAACCAATAATATTTGGCAAAGCGAATTTTAGTGGCGGCAGATCCAGCATACCGGCGACCATCGGCACCAATGGCCGAGTGGGGCCAATATAGCGGCCGATCAACACCGTCGCCATGCTGTGCTGATGCAGCGCATACTCGGTTTTATCCAGCATAGTTTTATGCTTTTTCAGAAATGACCAACGGTGCAGCGGCTGTTTAAACGCCCGCCCGATAAAGTAGGAAATCCAATCTCCTAACAGGCAACCGACAATCCCCGCCGCCCACGCCGGATAAAATCCAACCTGACCGCTTCCAATTAACGCCCCCACGCTCGCCATCATCACCGTTCCCGGCAACAAAAGGCCAACCAGCGCTAAAGATTCGATAAATGTGACAAACATGACGACAAATAGCGTGAAAGCCAGTGATTGTGTCAAAAGGTGTTCTAAATAGGCTTCCATAAATTTATCCATTGTATAAAGCGCGAGGGATTGTCCAGCTACCTCATAGTCCCGTCAATCAATGATTTTTTCCGGGCTATTTCCGTACTGCTGCTGAATTCACTGTGATTCAACTGATTGAGTGTTTGCGACGAAATCTATTGGAAACATACGGAAGCTATCTGGCAACCATTCAAATAGACAATGACTGTATAAAAAACCATACTAAAAGACACGGCAGTTAACACTCATTCATAGCATCATGAATTAAAGGTAGCATTCATTAAAGGTAATCCGGTGGATCAAGCGCGCCAAGGTTTCCTGCTCACCCGCCATTGGCGGGATACAGCGGCAGGCACTGAAGTTGAATTCTGGTTGGCAACCGATAATGGGCCACAGTTGGTTCGGCTGCCGCCTCAGCCTTCCGTGGCCTTTATTCCCGCAGAGCAAGCGCCGTTGGCAGAGCAAATCCTGCGGGATGAGCGCCGCTATCAGTTACGGCCGCTTTCCCTGACGGATTTTCACCGCCGCCCGGTTTTAGGGCTGTATTGCCAACAACATCGTCAGCTGATGCGGCTGGAAAAGCTGCTGAAAGAAGGCGGAGTGAATGTCTACGAAGCGGACATTCGCCCGCCGGAACGCTACCTGATGGAACGTTTTATTACCGCACCAGTGTGGTTTAGCGGACTACCGGATAAAAACGGCACGTTATTGTCCACCCGAATGAAACCAGCCGAAGATTATCGTCCACCAATAAAACTGCTGTCTCTGGATATAGAAACCAGCGAGCACGGTGAGTTGTACAGTATTGGACTGGAAGGCTGCGGCCAGCGTCAAGTTTATATGTTGGGGCCGCAAAATGGGGATGAGCAACCGTTGGATTTCAATCTGGAATACGTTGCCAGCCGTCCGCAGCTACTGGAAAAACTGAATCAATGGCTGGAACAATACGATCCCGATGCCATTATCGGCTGGAATCTGGTGCAATTTGATCTGCGGGTACTGCAAAAACATGCGGATCGCTATCAGATTCCACTGCGTTTTGGTCGTGGCGGTAACCCACTGGAATGGCGCGAGCACGGTTTTAAACAGGGGCACTTTTTTGCCTCAGCCGCTGGGCGGCTGATTATCGACGGCATTGAAGCGCTCAAATCAGCCACCTGGAATTTTCCCTCTTTCAGTCTGGAATCCGTCGCGCAAACCTTGCTGGGCGAAGGCAAAGATAGCGATTCCCCCTATCAACGAATGGATGAAATCAATCGTCGCTTTGCTGAGGATAAACCTGCGCTAGCGCGCTATAACTTGAAAGACTGCGAGTTGGTAACGCGGATTTTTGCCAAAACCGAATTGCTCAGCTTCTTACTGGAAAGAGCCAGCGTAACCGGTCTGGCCGCCGATCGCAGCGGCGGGTCGGTCGCGGCCTTTACTCATCTGTATTTGCCGCGCATGCACCGGGCCGGTTATGTCGCGCCGAATTTAGGGGAGTTACCGGAAGAACATAGCCCCGGCGGCTTCGTGATGGATTCTCAGCCCGGTTTGTACGACTCGGTGCTGGTGCTGGACTACAAAAGCCTGTACCCGTCGATTATTCGAACTTTCCTGATAGATCCTGTTGGCTTAGTCGAAGGCATGCATCAGCCAACGCTTGCGCATTCAGTGCCCGGTTTTCGCAACGCCTGGTTTTCTCGCGAGAAACACTGCCTACCCGCCATTGTTAAACAAATCTGGCAAGGCCGAGAAGCCGCTAAACAACAGAAAAATAAGCCGTTATCTCAAGCGTTGAAAATCATTATGAATGCGTTTTACGGCGTATTGGGCTCCAGCGGCTGCCGTTTCTTCGATCCTCGGCTGGCCTCTTCGATCACACTGCGTGGTCACGAGATCATGCGCCAAACGCGTGAATTAATCGCAGATCGCGGTTATCAGGTCATTTACGGCGACACCGACTCCACCTTTGTCTGGCTGAAACACGCCCATAGCGACGAGCAAGCCAGCCAGATTGGCAAAGAATTGGTGGAATACGTGAACGCATGGTGGCAACGACATTTGCACGAGACGTTTGGCCTGTCCTGCGCATTAGAACTGGAGTTTGAAACTCACTATCGGCGCTTTTTGATGCCCACCATCCGCGGCGCAGAGCAAGGCAGTAAAAAACGTTATGCTGGATTGGTCACCACGCCCGAAGGCGATCGTATGGTGTACAAAGGGTTAGAAACCGTGCGCACCGATTGGACGCCGCTGGCTCAGACTTTTCAGCAAGAACTTTATCAACGTATATTCCAACAGCAACCCTATCAGGACTACATTCGCGATTACGTGGCGCAAACCCTGAACGGCGAGCTGGATCATCTGCTGGTTTATCGGAAACGGCTGCGAAGAAAGCTGGATGATTATCAGCGCAATGTGCCACCTCATGCCCGTGCGGCTCGTCTGGCCGATGAGTTTAATCGTCAGCAAGGACGCCCTTTGCAATACCAAAACGGCGGCTGGATCAGCTATGTGATGACCACGTCTGGCCCGGAGCCGCTGGAAATTCGTCATTCCCCCATTGATTACGATCATTACCTCTCCCGCCAGCTACAACCCGTAGCCGAGGCTATACTACCCTTTCTGCAGGATGATTTTACAACGTTGATTACTGGTCAAATGGGACTTTTTTAATCACTTTTCCGTGGTTTTACAGGTGACGACGGGCGCGCCTTCCATTACCATAGCGCCCTTGCCAAATCGCGCATCAATCATAATGTCGTTATTTATCCGTGCAAACGGACTCTGCCACCTACGTCACACAGGTTGTCACGTTTTTTCAGGCAGATTCTTAGGCCATCAGCCTGCGCGGACGGTAAACTATTGCCAGTTAGTTGATAAGGGTTGGCGTCATTCGTCGACAATAAAATTAAATTTATAGTGAATAAAGCCAACCTTATCAAACACACAGACTAGTTAAACAAATAACTGCCCAACCCAAAATCGAGCCGATAATTTATGCCTTTTACACTTGGTCAACGCTGGATCAGCGATACAGAAAGCGAACTTGGACTGGGTACTGTCGTAGCCATCGACGTACGCATGGTCACCTTGCTGTTCCCTGCAACCGGTGAAAACCGCCTCTATGCCAGAAATGACTCTCCAATCACCCGCGTGATGTTCAACCCCGGTGATACCATCAGCAGCCACGAAGGCTGGCAAATGAAAGTGGAAGAAGTCACCCACGAAAACGGATTGATTACCTATATCGGCACCCGTTTGGATACCGAGGAAACCGGCGTAGCAATGCGTGAAGTGTTGCTGGATAGCAAACTCACTTTTAGCAAGCCGCAAGATCGCCTATTCGCCGGTCAGATCGATCGAATGGATCGTTTTGCCCTGCGTTTCCGCGCTCGTAAATACCAAAGCGAGCAGTTCCGTTTACCGTGGAGCGGTCTGCGCGGCGTTCGCGCCAGCCTGATTCCTCATCAGTTGCATATCGCTTACGAAGTCGGTCAGCGTCACGCTCCACGCGTACTGTTGGCCGATGAAGTTGGTTTGGGTAAAACCATTGAAGCCGGGATGATTATCCATCAGCAATTATTGGCTGGTCGCGCTGAGCGCGTGCTGATCGTGGTGCCGGAAAGCCTGCAACACCAGTGGCTGGTTGAGATGCTGCGCCGCTTTAACCTACGCTTCTCACTGTTTGACGACAGTCGTTATTCCGAAGCGATGCAAGACAGCAGCAACCCATTTGAAACCGAACAGTTGGTTATCTGCTCATTAGATTTCGTACGTCGTAACAAGCAACGTTTAGAGCAACTGGCCGACGCATCCTGGGATTTGTTAGTGGTGGATGAAGCCCACCATCTGGCCTGGAGCGAAGAAGCCCCGAGCCGCGAATATCAGGTTATTGAGCAACTGGCGGAAAATATCCCTGGCGTACTGCTGCTGACCGCAACCCCTGAGCAATTGGGCCAACAGAGCCACTTTGCCCGTTTGCGCCTGCTGGATCCGGATCGCTTCCACGATTACGAAGATTTTGTCAGCGAACAACAGCAATATCGTCCTATCGCTGACGCAGTGACGCTACTGCTGGGCGGCGAGCGTCTGGCGGACGACAAGCTGAATATGCTGGGTGAAATGATTGCCGAGCAGGATATCGAACCGCTGCTGAAAGCGGCAAACAGCGACGGAGAAGACAGCGAAGCGGCGCGCCGCCAGCTAGTCGACATGCTGATGGATCGCCACGGTACCAGCCGAGTTCTGTTCCGTAACACCCGTAACGGCGTGAAAGGTTTCCCGCACCGCGTACTGCACGAAATAAAACTGCCATTGCCAACCCAGTATCAAACGGCGATCAAAGTCTCTGGCATTATGGGTGCGAAGAAATCGCTGGAAGCTCGCGCCAAAGATATGCTTTATCCCGAGCAGATTTATCAGGAATTTGAAGGGGAAAATGCCACCTGGTGGAATTTTGATCCTCGCGTTGAATGGCTACTGAACTACCTGATCGCCAACCGCGATGAGAAAGTGCTGGTTATCTGCGCTCAGGCCGCCACCGCGCTGCAACTGGAGCAGGTCTTACGTGAACGTGAGGCGATTCGCGCTGCCGTGTTCCATGAAGGTTTATCGCTGATTGAGCGGGATCGCGCAGCGGCTTATTTTGCCTCAGAAGAAGACGGTGCCCAGGTGCTGTTGTGTTCAGAAATCGGCTCAGAAGGGCGTAACTTCCAGTTTGCCTGCCAGTTGGTGATGTTTGATTTGCCGTTTAACCCAGATCTGCTGGAACAGCGAATCGGACGTCTGGATCGCATTGGCCAGAACCGTGAAATTCAAATCATGGTGCCTTATCTGGAAAATACTGCACAGGCGATTTTAGTGCGCTGGTATCACGAAGGTCTCGATGCCTTCGAACATACCTGCCCGACAGGCCGAACCATTTATGACAGCGCCTATCAGGAATTGATCGGCTATCTGGCCACGCCAGCCGAACAGGAAGGTTTGGACGAATTTATCCACACCTGCCGTCAGCAGCACGACAAACTGAAGCAACAACTGGAGCAGGGTCGTGACCGTCTGCTGGAAATGCATTCAAACGGTGGCGAACACGGTCAGGAACTGGCCGAGGCTATCGCCAATCAGGATAACGACATCAATCTGGTAAGCTTTGCGCTGAACCTGTTTGATATTGTCGGCATCAATCAGGAAGACCGCAGCGATAACCTGATCGTATTAACGCCATCAGACCACATGCTGGTACCGGATTTCCCTGGTCTGCCGCAGGATGGCTGCACCGTAACGTTCGATCGCGATCAGGCGTTATCCCGTGAAGACGCACAGTTTGTGTCCTGGGAACACCCGATTATTCGCAACGGCCTGGATTTGATTTTGTCCGGCGACACCGGAAGCTGTGCAGTTTCTCTGTTGAAAAACAAAGCATTACCAGTAGGTACTCTGCTGGCGGAGTTGGTTTATGTGGTAGAAGCTCAGGCACCTAAGCATCTGCAACTGACCCGCTTCCTGCCACCGACGCCGGTACGTATGCTGATGGATCGCAAAGGCACCAATCTGGCGGCTCAGGTAGAGTTTGAAAGCTTTAACCGCCAGTTGAATGCGGTCAATCGCCACACCTCAAGCAAGCTGGTGAACGCGGTTCAGCAAGAGGTTCACGCCATGCTGCAACAGGCGGAAGCGCTGGTAGAAGAACAGGCGAAAGCGCTGATCGAAACCGCCAAGCAAGAAGCCGATGAAAAGCTGAGTGCCGAACTGGCACGTTTGGAAGCGTTGAAAGCCGTTAACCCGAATATTCGTGATGACGAACTCGAAGCGCTGGAGCATAACCGCAAAATGGTGCTGGAAAACCTGAATCAGGCTGGCTGGCGTCTTGACGCAATCCGCTTGGTTGTGGTCACTCACCAGTAACACTTTTGTGTAAGAAAGAGCCGGCAACCTCCGGCTCTTTTATCCAGACTGATATGCCATATCGAAAAAACCTCGAATTGCAGCAAGGTGGTAACGGATTGAACATGGAACCCTATAACCCCCCGCGCGATCCCTGGCTACATATTTTGTACCAGGATCAGCATATTATGGTGGTTAACAAACCGAGCGGGTTGCTTTCGGTACCCGGACGGGCACCGGAAAACAAAGACAGCGTAATGACGCGTATTCAGGCTGATTTTCCGGCTGCGGAATCCGTTCATCGTCTGGATATGGCGACCAGCGGCGTGATTGTCGTGGCACTCACCAAAGCCGCCGAACGCGAATTAAAGCGTCAATTTCGCGAACGTGAGCCGAAAAAATCTTATATTGCACGAGTTTGGGGACATCTGGCGCAGGACGAAGGGGTTATTGATTTGCCGCTGATTTGCGACTGGCCTAATCGACCGAAGCAAAAAGTGTGTTATGAAACCGGTAAATCTGCACAAACTGAGTATCTGGTGCTGTCCCGGGATGCAGACGGCAGTACTCGGGTGAAATTATCGCCCATCACCGGCCGCTCGCACCAACTACGAGTACATATGCTGGCGATGGGGCACCCTATCCTCGGCGACGGCTTCTACGCCCCTCCAGAGGCCAAGGCGATGGCTCCGCGCTTACAGCTACATGCCCAGGAGTTATGTATCACTCATCCAGAATTCGGCACGCCTATGCATTTCCGCAGTGAAGCCGATTTTTAAGTGATGAGTAACGGTAAAGTAAGTATCGTGTTTGATGAATTATTAAGGAAGGCGTCCTACCTTCCTTAATATCGAATGAAATGGCACAAAAGTTGCGACCGCAAATTTTATCGATAAGCATCTCAATAAAAATCCGATCTTATTTAAATCCCTTTTCTCGCTTAATCAAATCATAAGCGGACTGAATTTCCTGCGCTTTCTGCTTAGCCATTTCCATCATTTCCGGCGGAAGGCCCTTAGCGACCAATTTATCCGGGTGATGTTCGCTCATTAATTTGCGATAAGCACGCTTGATGGCAACGGCATCATCGCTCGGATTAACGCCTAGCACTTTACAGGCATCAGCCAGAGTTGGCCCTTGCGGTGCCTGCTGGTAGCCCCCTTGAGAGTAACCACCCTGCCCACCAAACTGACGACCACCTTCTATCATGCGAAGAAACTGATCGAACTGGCTGCGGGAAATACCTAGCTCATCGGCAATAACGTACAGTACCTGCCGTTCATTCGGATGGAGCGAACCATCGGCAAAAGCAGCCTGTAACTGAATTTCCAGAAACATCCTAATAAGATCGAAACGACCGAAGCAAACGCTGCGCAATTCACGCAGTTTTTCCCGCAATGGGAAGTCGCTTTGCTTACCTTCACGGAACGCCTGCTGCGCCGCCGTGCGGGCATTTCCATGTAATTGCATACGATCCATCAACTGACTGGCAAGCTGAATATCAACTTCAGTTACGCGTCCTTTGGCTTTGGTCAGGTGCCCCATAACCTGAAATGTGGTGCGAAAAAACAGTGATTGTCGCGTTTGCTGATCGACGAAAAAGCCGCGGCGTCGCGCGGTTCGAGCCTTATCTACCATATGGCCGACGATCAACCCCAGTACTACACCCCAGAAACCAATACCGGACATCAATCCCAATATCAGACCGAGCAGTTTTCCCCAATACTGCATATACTCCTCAATTCATCATGCCGTCAGTCAAATTTTGCATTATCATACTCGGCATTTAGCTCTGTGCCTAACGGCGAGACGTGTAAACGGCCGGATTTAACACTAGCGCAACTCTGATGAGTGAGATAGTCTCAGACCGTTTGCCGGCACGTTGCCCCTGATGACGGAACACCAAAAGCGCGTATGAAAAAAAGATTCCCAACACTGCTGGCCACGTTGATATGGACGGCACTCTATAGTCAGCAATCGCTGGCCGACCTCGCTGAACAATGCATGTTCGGCGTTCCTACCTATGACAAACCGCTGGTTACGGGCGATACCAACCAGCTTCCGGTGCATATCCAAGCGGATAAAACCGAAGGCAATTATCCCCACAGTGCGGTTTTCACCGGTAACGTTAATGTCCAGCAGGGTAACAGCACCCTAACGGCCAATGAGGTTCAGTTACACCAGACACAGGAACCCGGCCAGCCGATTCCGGTGCGAACCGTCACCGCTATAGGTGATGTCAATTACGACGATCCGCAGATTATTCTGAAAGGGCCAAAAGCCTGGTCAAATCTGAACACCAAAGACACCAATATGGATAAGGGCGACTACCAAATGGTAGGGCGTCAGGGTCGCGGTGATGCCGATCTGATGAAACTGCGCGGTCAAAATCGCTATACCATTCTGGAAAACGGTACTTTTACCTCGTGCCTGCCCGGTGATAACAGCTGGAGCGTAGTGGGTAGCGAAGTGATTCATGATCGCGAAGAACAAGTGGCCGAGATCTGGAATGCACGCTTTAAAATCGGGCCGGTACCGGTTTTCTATAGCCCATATATGCAACTGCCCGTTGGCGATAAACGCCGCTCCGGTTTCCTGATCCCGAATGCGCGTTACAGCACCAATAACGGCTTCGAATTCATGTTGCCGTACTACTGGAACATCGCGCCGAACTTTGATGCCACCATTACACCTCACTACATTGAGAAACGCGGCACTCAGTTCCAGAACGAATTCCGCTATTTGCTAGCCCCCGGTGCTGGTACCATGGCATTCGACTGGCTATCAAGCGACCGCGAATATGCCAGCGCAGACAAAGCCAATAATGATAAAGCTCGTTGGCTCTACTACTGGGGCCATTCTGGCGTCATGGATCAGGTATGGCGCTTTAACATCGACTATACCAAAGTCAGCGATCCGACTTACTTTAGAGACTTCACTTCACTTTATGGTTCCAGTACTGACGGCTACGCCACGCAAATTTTTAGCGTGGGCTATGCGCAGAAAAACTGGGACGCTACATTGTCATCCAAACAGTTCCAAGTATTCGCCAATGGTGGCGGTGACTCAAATGCCTACCGCGCCCAGCCGCAGTTAGATCTCAATTATTACAAAAACGATGTAGGCCCGTTCGATATGCGGGTGTATGGGCAAGCAGTTAAATTCACCAGCGTGAATCCGAATAATCCGAAGGCGGATCGTTTCCATATTGAGCCATCAATCAATCTTCCTCTGGCGAACGATTGGGCGAGCCTGAATACCGAAATCAAGCTGATGGCAACTCACTATCAGCAAGATATTCCCACTGGTTTTTCAAGTAATTATGTGGCGAATAACGGTGGTGTGGCTCCAGAACTGCAAGATTCAGTCAATCGCGTTCTGCCACAGTTTAAAGTCGATGGAAAAGTGGTATTTGACCGCCAGATGGATTGGGCAGAAGGCTATACGCAAACTTTGGAGCCACGAGCCCAATATTTGTATGTGCCTTATCGCAACCAGGATGACATCTATCTTTACGACACCACTCTGCTGCAAACTGACTATACCGGCCTGTTCCGTGACCGTACATATGGCGGGTTGGATCGCATCGCATCGGCCAATCAGATCGCTACCGGTTTAACTTCTCGCATTTATGATGATGGGCTGGTTGAACGTTTTAACGTTTCCTTGGGTCAAATCTATTATTTCACCCCTTCCAGAACCGGTGATAATAATAAAAACTCAGCCAATATCGACAACAGCAATGATACCGGTAGCCTGGTATGGGCCGGGGACACCTATTGGAAAATTACCGATAAGTGGGGCTTTAGAGGCGGAGCGCAGTACGATACCCGCTTGGGAAGTCTGACTCAGGGTAATACAGTGATGGAATATCGCCACAATGCCGAAACGGTGCTTCAGTTGAACTACCGCTACGCCAGCCCTGAATATATTCAGGCGGCGGTACCTAAGGTGAGAAGCCAGGGCTATCAGGAAGGTATTTCTCAAGTGGGTGCAGTGGCCAGTTTACCGTTGGCCGACCGTTGGGCTATCGTCGGGTCATACTATTACGACACTAAGGCCAATCAACCGGCTAGCCAACTGGTTGGGGTACAGTACAATACCTGCTGTTGGGCGATTAATCTGGGCTATGAGCGTAAAATCAACGGCTGGAACACGCTGGACAATACCAGTAAATATGATAACAAAATCTCGTTTAACATAGAGTTACGTGGTTTAAGCAGCAACCACAGTTTGGGTACCCAACAGATGTTACGCTCTGGTATCCTGCCTTACCAAAGCGCATTCTGATACTGAGTAACACACTGAATTCAGTGAATTTAAACCCGCAACTGCGGATTACATAATGGAAAAGGTATGAAGAACTGGAGAACGCTTATTCTCGGATTGGTGATCGGTGCCAATACCGCGTTCGCAGCACCACAAGAAGTTGATAAAGTGGCCGCCGTGGTTAATAACGGTGTGGTCTTGCAGAGTGACGTCGACGGTTTGTTACAGTCGGTAAAACTCAATGCGCAACAGGCTGGTCAGCAAATTCCTGACGAAGGCACGTTGCGCCACCAGATTCTGGAACGCCTGATTATGGATAATATCCAATTGCAGATGGCACAGAAAATGGGGATTACCGTTTCCGACGAAGCGCTGGATAAAGCCATTGCTGATATTGCGGCGCAAAACCGTATGACAACGGCACAAATGCGCAGCCGTCTGGCCGCTGAAGGGTTAGATTACAACACTTACCGCGCCCAGATTCGCAAAGAAATGCTGACCTCCGAAGTGCGAAATAACGAAGTTCGCCGTCGCATCACCATTTTACCGCAAGAAGTCGAATCACTGGCCAAACAGATCGCAGCCCAGACCGGCGATGACGCTGAATTAAACCTGAGCCACATTTTAATTCCGTTACCGGAAAATCCATCCCAACAGCAGGTTGATACCGCTGAAGACTTGGCAAAAAATCTGGTCGCGGAACTCAAAAATGGCGCGGACTTTGGCAAATTGGCTATCGCAAACTCTGCCGATTCTCAGGCATTGAAAGGCGGCCAAATGGGTTGGGGCAAGCTACAGGAATTGCCAACGCTATTTGCTGAAAGACTGCAAACGGCCAGCAAAGGTCAGGTTGTTGGGCCGATTCGCTCCGGCGTCGGTTTCCATATTCTGAAAGTGAATGATATTCGCGGCACAAATCAAACCGTTTCGGTTACAGAAGTGCACGCTCGCCATATTTTGCTTAAACCATCCGTTGTGATGACCGACGATCAGGCACGCGCAAAATTACAGGCAGCGGCGAATGATATCAAAAGCGGCAAGGCAACCTTTGCCGATGAAGCCAAGCGACTTTCTGAAGATCCAGGCTCTGCGGTACAAGGCGGCGATCTGGGTTGGGCTTCTCCCGACATCTACGATCCAGCCTTCCGTGATGCCTTGATGAAACTGAAAAAAGGCGAGATCAGTGCGCCGGTTCATTCATCTTTCGGCTGGCATTTGATTCAGGTAGTCGATACCCGTCAGGTAGACCGAACCGATGCGGCGCAGAAAGATCGTGCCTACCGCATGCTGTTTAACCGTAAATTCTCTGAAGAAGCGCAAACCTGGATGCAGGAACAACGTGCCGCTTCTTATGTGAAGATTCTTGATGGTAGCGATGCACAAAAATAACCGCATTGTCATTACCCCCGGCGAACCTGCCGGGGTTGGGCCGGATCTGGTGATCACTCTGGCTCAACAGGACTGGCCTGTTGAGTTAGTCGTGTGCGCCGATCCGGCCTTGCTACTTGAACGGGCGGAGCAATTGAAGCTCCCTCTGCAATTGCGGGAATATCAACCCGATGAAGCTGGCCTTGCCCAGCGGGCAGGAACCTTAACCATCCTGCCCGTTGCCGCCGCTCCGGTCACCGCAGGTGTTCCTTCGGTTAGTAACAGCGCCTACGTGGTAGAAACGCTGGCTCAGGCCTGCGATGGATGCTTGCGGGGTGAATTCGCGGCTTTGGTCACCGGTCCGGTACAAAAAAGCATTATTAATGATGCAGGCGTCCCTTTCACTGGTCATACTGAGTTTTTTGCCGAGCGTAGCCTGTGCCAAAAAGTCGTTATGATGCTGGCAACCGAAGAGCTGCGCGTCGCTCTGGCTACAACGCATTTACCGTTGTCAGAGGTTTCTCGCGCTATAACTCGGGATAACCTGCACGAAGTTATCACTATTCTCGATCGGGATCTCAAAACCAAATTTGGCATCCAACAGCCGCATATTTATGTTTGTGGGTTAAATCCACACGCAGGCGAAGGCGGCCATATGGGTCGTGAAGAGCTGGATATCATTATTCCCGCGCTAGACGAGCTGCGTCAGCAAGGCGTGACCTTGATTGGCCCGTTGCCGGCGGATACCTTGTTCCAGCCCAAATATTTGCAACATGCCGATGCCGTATTAGCCATGTATCACGATCAGGGGCTACCGGTGTTAAAATACCAAGGCTTTGGACGAGCGGTAAATATTACCCTCGGTCTGCCTTTTATCCGCACATCAGTGGACCACGGAACCGCTTTGGAACTTGCTGCTACCGGCACTGCCGACGTGGGCAGCTTCAAAACGGCATTAAATTTAGCCATTAAAATGATAAATAACAGCAATGAATAATAGAGTCCACCAAGGGCACTTTGCCCGCAAACGCTTTGGACAAAACTTTTTAAACGATCAGTTTGTCATCGATAGTATTGTTTCTGCGATCCACCCTGTTCCCGGGGAAGCGGTAGTGGAAATCGGGCCCGGCTTAGGCGCGTTAACCGAACCAGTTGCTGCACGTATGGATCACATGACGGTTATCGAGCTGGATCGCGATCTTGCCGCACGTTTGGCCAGCCATCCGCAGCTAAAAGATAAGCTGACGATCCACCAGCAAGATGCCATGAAGATTGATTTTGCCGAGCTGGCAGAACAGGCGGGTCAGCCATTACGCGTGTTTGGTAACCTGCCGTACAACATTTCTACCCCGTTAATGTTCCACCTGTTCAGCTATACTCAGGCTATTCGCGACATGCATTTCATGTTGCAAAAAGAAGTGGTAAACCGCTTGGTTGCTGGCCCAAACAGTAAGGCTTATGGCCGCTTAACCGTCATGGCGCAATATTATTGTAACGTGATACCAGTTCTTGAAGTGCCACCTACGGCCTTCACCCCAGCGCCAAAAGTAGACTCTGCCGTGGTACGTCTGGTTCCTCATGTGAACATGCCTAACCCGGTTGGGGATGTGCGTATGCTGAGCCGCATTACTACGCAAGCTTTTAACCAGCGCAGGAAAACCGTACGTAATAGCTTAGGGGATTTGTTTACGCCTGAGCAATTAACCGAATTAGGTGTCAATCCGACGCTTCGCGCAGAAAACATTTCTGTGGCGCAATACTGTAAGCTGGCTAACTGGCTTTCGGCGCAATCGACACCGCAGGAATAACAGGAGTTCGCCATGATTGAACGGCCCCGTGTGTGTGTGCAGGTACAAAGTATCTATGTGGAAACCCAATCGATACCTGATGAAGAACGCTTTGTCTTCGCCTATACCGTCACTATTCGCAATCTGGGGCGTTCAACGGTTCAGCTGGTTGGTCGTTACTGGCTGATCACCAATAGCAACGGTCGTCAGACCGAAGTTCAAGGTGAAGGCGTTATCGGTGAGCAACCGCTGATTCTTCCGGGCAATGAATTCCAATATACCAGCGGCGCGGTACTAGAAACGCCGCTGGGTACCATGGAAGGGCACTACGAAATGGTTGATCACCTAGGCCAGGCATTCCGTACGGCAATTCCCGTCTTCCGTTTGGCTATCCCGACGCTGATCCACTAATCCGGCCCCGAAAAATATGTCTACCTACCTGATTGGCGATGTTCACGGCTGTATCGATGAACTACGCGCCCTATTGGCGCAAGTTGAGTTTAATACTCAGCAAGACACTCTTTGGTTAACCGGTGATTTGGTCGCCCGTGGCCCCGCATCTTTAGATGTTCTGCGCTATGTTCGCGCATTAGGCCCGGCCGTACGTATGGTGCTAGGCAATCACGACCTGCACTTATTAGCAGTTTATGCTGGCATTAGCCGCAATAAGCCCAAAGATCGCATCACCCCGCTGCTGGAAGCCCAAGACGCCGATGAATTGATTAACTGGTTACGCCGCCAGCCGGTGCTTCAGGTCGATGAGGAATTGAAACTGGTGATGGCCCACGCAGGAATCACGCCACAGTGGGATATTGAAACCGCCCAAACCTGTGCCCGCGAAGTCGAAGCGGTGCTGAGTAGCGACAGCTATCCACTATTTCTGGATGCCATGTACGGCGATATGCCAAACAATTGGAGCCAGGAGCTATCTGGTCTGGCTCGTTTGCGTTTTAGCACTAATGCTCTAACCCGTATGCGGTACTGCTTCCCAAATGGTCAGTTGGACATGATCTGCAAAGATACGCCAGAGAATGCGCCATCACCGCTAAAACCCTGGTTTGATTTGCCTCGGTTGGTTGATCCTGATTATTCCATTGCGTTTGGTCACTGGGCATCTCTGGAAGGGAAAGGCGCTCCGGAAGGTATTTACGCGCTGGATACCGGCTGTTGCTGGGGAGGCGTGCTGACTATGCTGCGCTGGGAAGATAAGCGCTATTTCACTCAGCAATCTTTCCGCGAAAAAGGCACTGACGTCAGCATCGCAGCGGCTAATTAACCTCGTTTAATATGATGAAATGGCACGTATTTATTTGTGCCATTTCTCATTTTTCAGAATGACATTGCGCACCGAACTACTCTTGCCAAAAATTCCTATCCGTAACCGCACTGCTTTGAAGCATGTTGTCGAAGCTGTCGCTCTCGATTGAGGCAGGCCAGATTCCGCCGCCAAGAATTCCAACTAAACCTATTTTATCAATATTATCTGCACGCAGTTCTCGTCCTGCACGATTGATCAATCGATCTTCATTCAATTGCATAACTTCATTTACCATAAGTATTTTCCCTTATTTTTAATTGATAAAAGCAGATGCATAGAAATAATAAGTCTCACTTATGACAAATAAATGACACTCGGAGACTCTCAAAAAAGATAGATCAAAATAATAGTGATTAACAGTTAGCCTTTCTTAGTATTCATTACATTACTCTAGCTATTATTTTCCGTCTGAAACTGGCATATTTGGTAATAATCCAACCGGTCAAAAGTACAATATTTCACATCATCAGACTGACAAACGAATTTATCTCCCGTTAACGTCGATGACGTCTTCACCCAAGGCTCATGCCCTTTCAGAGAAACAAAAAAGCCACCGTTTTTTATCGACTCATAATCTTTCATATGCATATCTATAGTTCCAGATTCAAGGGCATAGCTACAGCTAGTTAAAATACCTATAGTCTCAGCGTTACTATTATAAGGATGGTAGGTAGCCCGTAAAAAATGAGAAACTTTTCCATTATTCTCAGCGCCTTGAGATACTCCAAGCCACTGACTATTTGCCGTAAAATATAACCCCATACCATTAGCCCCATCAATTTCACTCGGCTCTGGGCAATGATTGACAGAGGCTGATAACAGGTGGCTATATAGAATAATAGGTAGAATCGTTACCATATTTATTTTTCGCATTTAACACTCCCATTTATATAAAGTAAGAATTAGCATTGAAAGGAAAAATAAATATATCAACCAGATTGAACTCTGGCATTTTCTAATTTAATAACGAGAACCATAATAATAGACAGGCATTTTTTGATAAAAAAAGGAGGCCATATAGGCCTCCTATTGAATTAATCCAGTTCGGTAAAAACTAGCGACGCTCTAATATCTCAAAGCAATAGCTATGTGAATTAGCTTCATCTGCATCGTGGAACTCACTGAATGAAGATTCCCATTCATCAGGTTCATAGTCAGGGAAATGTGTATCGCCCCCAACTTCAGCATCGATGTGTGTCAGGTACAAGCGATGTGCGCGATCGAGGAACTGGCTATATACCCGCCCTCCGCCCATAACCATCACTTCTTCAACGTCACCGGCTAAAGCCAGCGCTTCGTCGATTGAAGTTGCCCAGCTGACGCGGCTGTCGGTGCCCGACTGGCTGCTGATAACGATATTCAGACGGCCAGGAAGTGGACGACCAATAGATTCAAACGTTTTGCGACCCATAATTACCGGTTTGTTCAGCGTGTTACGTTTAAACCACGCCAAATCAGCCGGTAGGTGCCACGGCATGGCATTTTCCATACCAATAACACGATCTGCCGCAAGTGCAGCGATCAGGCTGATAATCATTATTAAACCCTGTAGGCTAAGTTAGCCAGTCCCGAAAAATTGCTCACACTATACGTAAAGCCTTATCAGCCGTCGATAGTCATAATCAGGCTAACAGCACATATAAGACAGCTCTTAGCGATGGGACTGCTGACCTCGGAAAAAAAGCCTATACACTCGGGCGCTTACGATAAAGCCATAATCCTGGCAAGGATAAACCTATCGATAGTGCGCCAACAATAAATGAAGCTTTTAAGAAATTGGTAACCATCGTTGACATCAACTCCTCGGTGTATCCCAAATGGGATATTTCTACCACCGAGATCATCGCAGTATAGGCAGAAATACCGGGAAACATCGGGATAACCGCAGCGACCGTAAATACCTTCGGGTGCGCGAGTAGCCAGCGCGACCAGCTAATACCAATCACGCCTATCAGGATTGAAGCCACCAGCGACGCCAATTCGATATTCATACCAAAATGCATCATCAGCATACGCGAACCGTGACCGATAGCGCCCAACAGTGCGCAATAACGTAATGCCCGAATCGGAACGTTAAACACCATCGCAAAACCCAATGCCGGAATGGCCGCCAGCGCCATATCTTGCAGCAAAGCCCATAATAAACTCATGCCCATCCCCGCAGCCCCCACAGTGCCATGGCGATCACCACGCCAATACAGGTCGATAACGTCAACAGGCTGGCCATTGCCCAACGAGCCAGTCCGGTATTCACATGGCCTTTAAACATATCCGCGACCGCATTAATCAGCGGGAATCCGGGAACCAACAGTAAAACGCTGGCGGCCATTGCTACGCTGGAAGCCTGTTCAAACTGAGGTAAGCGCATCAGCAAACCTGATGCCGAAGTCGCAACGAATGCCGTAATACAGAAGTTAATCAGAGGATTCATATGACGAGCTGTCAAACTTTGCCGCACAAACATCGACACGCCGCTGGCGATAAAAGTGATAGAAAAGGCATCCCAACCGCCGCCGTTTAGCATACTAAAGCACCCGCAGGACAAAGCGACCATCGCTACCACCAGCCAACGTGGATAACGTAGTGGCCGAATATGATCTAAGCGTTTTGCAACATCCTGAGCATCCAGCAAACGGTGTTCAGCTAAAATAACAATATGCTGTACTTCGGTCACAACCTGCATATTAATGCCGCGATCGGTATTTTTTCGGGTCGAGGTCAGGCAGTTCCCTTGGCTAATAGTCGTTAATACCACCGCGTTAGCAGAGATCGAGCTTTCAACGCTATCCATTCCCAAGGCAATCCCCAGACGAGCGGAGAGTTGTTCTACCAACATGCTTTCTGCGCCATGCTGTAACAATAACAGGGCACATTGTATACATAGCCGGGTAATCTCCCGCTGCTGCTGATGGGGTATACCCTGACAAATTGCATTCTCCTGGCTCATCATTCTGTATCGATACCTGTCAAAAGAGTGAAACGTTGATTTTAATTTCTTACCCATTAAGGTGATGTCAGGGAACTGGGACAGCGCTATTATTCACCTATTACCCTGCTACATTGCGGAATTCCCTGATGCTCGAAACTTCATTATTTGTTGCCACTATCGCTACTTTGGGGATGCTTTCTCCCGGCCCTGATTTCTTTCTGGTCATAAAAAATGCCGCTCGCTATCGTCGTTCTGCCGCCATGATGACCGCATTTGGCGTTATTTGCGGCGTGGCGACTCACATGTCTTACTGCGTAGCAGGCCTGGCGGTGGTTATTACCACTACCCCGTGGTTATTTAATTTCCTGAAATATGCCGGTGCTGTCTACCTAATTTGGGTAGGTATTCAGGCGCTTCTCTCACGCGGAGAAAGCAAAATGAATATCAGCCATTTGCCACAACAAACTATCAAGATGAAGAATGCCTTTCTGCAGGGCTACCTTTGCAACCTGCTAAATCCCAAAGCAACGCTATTCTTTCTCGCGGTATTCACCCAGATACTTCAGATTAACTCCGGTATCGGCGAAAAACTGTGGTACGCCTCGATCATATTGGGATTAGCAGTAGTTTGGTGGCCAATACTGGTCATTTTGATCCAAAGCGCTCCGGTTCGGCGCGGGCTGGCGAAAGCACAAAAACTGGTGGATAAGGTTCTCGGCGGTTTACTGATTGGTCTGGGTATTAAAGTCGCCCTGAGTTGATTCACTTTGTTTCAGTCACAAAAAAGGCGATGTTTCCATCGCCTTTCAATTTTGCGCTTACCCAGATTAACCTTTCATTTGCTTAATCTTGGCATGCATTTCCTGCACTGAAATCACTTGCTCGGTTGGATCCGCATTCAGCGCCATTGCCGTCGCGAAACCACCGTTTAACGTGGTGTCATAGTGCACTTTATACTGTAAGGCACTGCGACGAATCAGCTTGGAGTCTTCGATAGCCTGACGTCCCGCCGTGGTATTGACAATGTAGGTGTACTCGCCATTCTTAATACGATCCTGAATGTGAGGACGGCCTTCATGTACCTTGTTGACCAAACGTGGATTTATGCCCGCTTCCCCTAACACCACCGCAGTACCATGGGTTGCATCCAGTTCGAAGCCTTGTTTCAGCAGCTTGGCAGCCAAATCAACCACGCGAGCTTTATCCCCTTCGCGCACCGACAACAGCGCACGACCACTTTTCTTCATACCGGACTGGCTGCCCAGCATCGCCTTCGAAAATGCTTCTGCGAAGGTACGGCCAACGCCCATAACTTCACCGGTTGAACGCATTTCTGGCCCAAGAATCGGGTCAACGCCAGGGAACTTATTAAACGGCAGTACCACTTCTTTTACCGAGTAATATGGCGGGATGATTTCTTCGGTTATCCCTTGCTCTGCCAGTGATTTGCCAGCCATAACTCGAGCGGCAATCTTCGCTAATGGCATACCGGTGGCTTTAGAAACGAAAGGTACGGTACGAGCAGCGCGTGGGTTCACTTCAATCAGATAAACTTCGTTGTTCTTCACCGCGAACTGGACGTTCATCAAACCGCGAACGCACAGTTCAAACGCCAGCTTCTCAACCTGCTGACGCATAACATCCTGAATTTCTTTGCTTAGCGTGTAGGCTGGCAATGAACAAGCTGAGTCACCGGAGTGAACCCCTGCCTGCTCGATATGCTCCATAATTCCGCCGATCAGCACATGCTCACCGTCGCAAATCGCGTCCACATCCACTTCCACCGCGTCATCGAGGAAACGATCCAGCAATACTGGTGCATCGTTAGACACGCTCACCGCATTCTGGAAGTAACGGCGCAGGTCGGTTTCGTCATAGACGATTTCCATTGCGCGGCCACCCAGTACATAGGAAGGACGCACCACCAACGGATAACCCAAGCCGCTAGCCTTATCTACCGCTTGTTCGATAGTGGCAACGGTGGCGTTAGCCGGTTGCTTGAGACCCAGACGATTCACCGCCTGCTGAAAACGCTCACGGTCTTCTGCGCGGTCAATGGCATCAGGGCTGGTACCGATAACAGGAACGCCGGCAGCTTCCAGTTCGCGAGCCAGTTTCAGCGGAGTCTGGCCGCCGTACTGTACGATAACACCCTGTGGCTTCTCAATACGTACGATTTCCAGCACGTCTTCCAGCGTCACTGACTCGAAGTACAGACGGTCAGAGGTATCGTAATCCGTGGAAACCGTTTCAGGGTTACAGTTCACCATGATGGTTTCGTAACCGTCTTCACGCAGCGCCAGCGAGGCGTGAACGCAACAATAATCGAATTCAATCCCCTGACCGATACGGTTAGGACCACCGCCCAACACCATGATTTTCGGACGATCGCTGGTTGGGTTAGATTCGCACTCTTCCTCATAGGTTGAGTACATATAGGCTGTATCAGTAGAGAATTCTGCCGCACAGGTATCCACACGTTTGTAAACCGGATGCAGGTCAAATTTGTAGCGTAGCTTGCGCACTTCGCTTTCGGCTACGCCAACCAGTTTAGCCAGACGCGCATCAGCAAAACCTTTACGCTTCAACTGGCGCAGGAATTCATAATTCAAGCCGTTGATACCGCATTCAGCTACTTTCTCTTCCAGACGAACCAGTTCTTCAATCTGCACCAGGAACCAGCGGTCAACGTTGGTCAGGTTGAAAACGCCGTCTACGGACATACCGGCGCGGAACGCATCGGCGATGTACCAGATACGCTCTGCGCCAGCGTCTTTCAGCTCGCGGCGAATCTTGGTCAGCGCTTCCGGATCGTCCAGGCTGACTTTTGGATCAAAGCCGGTCGCGCCAACTTCCAGACCACGTAAGGCTTTCTGCAAGGATTCTTGCTGAGTACGGCCAATCGCCATCACTTCGCCGACCGATTTCATTTGGGTCGTCAGGCGGTCGTTGGCACCGGCAAATTTCTCGAAATTAAAGCGAGGGATTTTGGTCACAACGTAATCGATGGAGGGCTCAAATGACGCCGGAGTACGGCCACCGGTGATATCGTTGGTCAGTTCATCCAGCGTGTAACCTACCGCCAGCTTGGCGGCAATCTTGGCAATCGGGAAACCAGTTGCTTTGGATGCCAGCGCCGAAGAGCGGGATACGCGCGGGTTCATCTCAATAACAATCAGACGGCCAGTTTTTGGGTTAACCGAGAACTGAACGTTGGAGCCGCCGGTTTCCACGCCGATTTCACGCAGTACCGCCATCGAGGCGTTACGCATGATTTGATATTCTTTATCCGTCAGAGTCTGCGCTGGCGCAACGGTGATGGAGTCACCGGTGTGGATCCCCATAGCGTCGAAGTTTTCGATGGAACAGACGATGATGCAGTTGTCGTTTTTATCACGCACCACTTCCATCTCGTACTCTTTCCAGCCGATCAGAGATTCGTCAATCAACAGTTCTTTAGTTGGAGACAAATCCAGACCGCGCTCGCAGATTTCTTCGAACTCTTCACGGTTGTAGGCAATACCGCCGCCGGTGCCTCCCATGGTGAAGGACGGACGAATGATGCAAGGGAAACCCACGTCAGCCGCAACGGCCAGCGCTTCTTCCATATTGTGAGCGATGCCGGAGCGCGCCGTATCCAGACCGATTTTCTTCATCGCGATATCAAAGCGACGGCGGTCTTCTGCTTTATCAATGGCGTCGGCGGTGGCACCAATCATGGTCACGCCAAACTCGGCCAGCACGCCCTGACGTTCCAGTTCCAACGCACAGTTCAGCGCGGTTTGGCCGCCCATGGTTGGTAATACTGCGTCTGGACGTTCTTTTTCAATGATTTTGCGAACCACTTCCCAGTGAATCGGCTCGATGTAGGTCGCATCGGCCATTTCCGGATCGGTCATGATGGTTGCCGGGTTGGAGTTCACCAAAATAACCCGATAACCTTCTTCACGCAGGGCTTTACAGGCTTGAGCACCTGAATAATCGAACTCACAGGCCTGTCCGATAACAATCGGGCCAGCGCCGAGAATCAGGATGCTTTTTATATCTGTACGTTTTGGCATGGTCTTAGCTCCTGATTACTTGCTATTAGTGCTTGCTGATGATGATGCGCGGTAGGCTTCAATCAGTTCGATAAAGTGGTCAAACAGCGGAGCGGCATCATGTGGCCCCGGGCTCGCTTCAGGGTGCCCCTGGAAGCTGAACGCTGCTTTATCAGTACGATGGATACCTTGCAGAGAACCATCGAATAACGAAGTGTGGGTTGTACGTAAAGTGGCAGGTAATGAGGTTTCATCCACCGCGAAGCCGTGGTTTTGTGCGGTAATCATCACGCAGTTGCCATCCAAATCTTTCACCGGATGGTTGCCGCCGTGGTGGCCAAACTTCATTTTTACCGTTTTTGCGCCGCTGGCCAGTGCCAGCAGTTGGTGACCTAAACAGATTCCAAAGACTGGAATATCGGTTTCGAGAAAACGTTTAATCGCGGTAATGGCGTAGTCGCAGGGTTCCGGATCGCCCGGGCCGTTGGACAGGAAGATCCCGTCTGGATTCAGCTTCAGCACGTCTTCCGCCGGAGTCTGCGCTGGAACAACCGTCAGACGGCAGCCACGATCCACCAGCATACGCAGAATATTACGCTTTACGCCATAATCGTAAGCCACTACATGGAAAGGTAATTCTTCAGCTTTTTTCGCCGCCGGTAGTTCGCCTTCCAGCGTCCAGCTCCCCTGCAGCCAGGTGTAAGCTTCTTTGGTCGTGACCTCTTTTGCTAAATCCATCCCTTTCAGACCGGGGAAAGCTTTAGCTTTTTCCAGTGCCACAGCCGCATCCGTCAGGTCGCCAGCGATGATGCAACCGTTCTGAGCGCCTTTCTCACGCAGTAAACGAGTCAGCTTACGGGTATCGATATCTGCAATCGCAACGATGTTGCGGCGTTTGAGATATTCGGATAAGCCTTCTTCATTACGGTAGTTGCTGGCAATCAGTGGCAGGTCGCGGATAACAAGACCTTGGGCGTGTACTGCGGAGGATTCTTCATCGGCGGCGTTGGTGCCGACATTGCCGATATGGGGATAAGTAAGAGTAACGATCTGGCGGGAATAGGAAGGATCAGTGAGGATTTCTTGATAACCGGTCATCGACGTATTGAAGACCACTTCCCCCACTGCCGAACCTTCTGCCCCGATGGCCCGACCGTGAAATTGGGTTCCGTCTTCGAGAACCAATAGCGCTGACTTAATCAAAACACCCTCCAAGGAATAAACAGTCACATTATCTGCATATTAATTCAGAATTAACGATCTAAATCAATGCAAAAACCGCCCTCAAAGCTAATTTTTGGCAAATTGGGCGCATTTTAATGATGAGCTAGGCTCTTGTCTAGCCAAAGTACCATTTTTTCTTTGTTTTTTGCCCATCTCGCCAAAATAGTGGGTTTATGGCGGCAAAAATACAAACTAAGTTAACATAGTAAACGGTTGCGAGGGTGATAGAGTGAATTTTAACGTATTCGGAGAGAGAAAAGGCAAATTGGCAATGATAGGAGTCGTAAAATTTCAATAAAACGCTGAAAAACACATTAAAAAACACAAAAACAGCCATCTAATAATAAAATAACCACTTAACACTTAAAATAACAAAATAAAAAAGAGCGATAAAAATATCGCTCTACTATCAGATAGTTATGATAGGAATAACCACATCACAGCGGTACATTACATATTATAAATCGTTTAAACCCAAGACATCTCGCATATCAAACAATCCTTTATCCTGAGTTGATAGCCAGATTGCGGATTTAATTGCTCCATTAGCAAAAGTCATACGACTGGTCGCTTTATGGGTGATCTCAACCCGTTCGCCAATATCTGCAAACATCGCAGTATGCTCACCCACAATATCCCCCGCACGGACGGTAGCAAAACCGATAGTCCCTTCCTTACGCTCGCCGGTATAACCTTCGCGACTATAAACGGCGCAGTCTTTTAAATCGCGCCCTAACGTTTCCGCAATCGCTTCTCCCATCGCCAACGCAGTGCCCGAAGGCGCATCGACTTTATGGCGGTGGTGAGCTTCAATAATTTCGATATCGGCGTAGTCACCCATGACTTTAGCGGCCTTCTCTAACAGCTTAAGGACCAGATTGACGCCTACGCTAAAATTGGCCGCAAAAACAATCGCAATATCTGCCGCCGCGGCGCTAATCGCAGCTTTGCCAGCTTCATCAAAGCCAGTCGTACCAATAACCATACCTTTTCCGTGCTGGCGGCACAGAGCCAAATGCGCCAACGAGCCTTCTGGACGAGTAAAGTCCACAAGGATATCAAAGCTGTTTATTGCTTCGGCAACATCATCTGCCACCTTGATATTTAGCAACCCTATACCGGCCAGTTCGCCGGCATCAGTGCCTACCAGTGACGAACCTTTGCGCTCCAGCGCAGCACCCAGAGTTACTCCAGGAATTTGATGCACGGCCTGAATCAATTGTCGCCCCATACGGCCACCGGCACCGACAATAGCGACACGAATTGCTGAATCAGTCATAAATCCTCTTGTTGTTTTATATCAGCCCTGATCAGGGTTCAGATTAGCGGTCTGCCACTGAGTCTGCCAGACTATTTAAGCTGTATTAGAAAAAAATGATATCCGCTCATTTTTATCAGTGAAAGCACTTAATTACTCATCTATTGCAGGTAAAAAGCGCCGGCGCATCGGATAATCAGATGGAATTCTCTCAATTTCTGCATAACAAACCGAAAACGGGCAAATTTTCAGCGCTGCATCTTTACGCATATTCATGCATTTTCAAGGAGTAGCCAGAAGAAACTCATTTAACATTACTGTATCCAAACCGTTACCTTGGGTTTTCTTTTGCCATAAAAAAAGCAGCCCCAAGGCTGCTTTTTTATATTCGGCTAACTTAGTCGACCTGCTTTACGTTAACCCTAAGCTCTTTTGGCACTTCGAAAACAATATTCTCTTCCCTGCCACTCAGTTCAATTGAGTGACCCGCCCCCAGATCTTGCAGGCGAGCAATGACTTGCCGTACCAGAATATCCGGCGCTGAGGCTCCAGCAGTCACACCGATGCAGGAAACATTGTTCAGCCAAATTTCTTGTATATCATCAGCAGAGCCAATGAGATAAGCCGCTTTGCCCATCCGTTGTGCCAATTCGGCTAAACGGTTCGAGTTAGACGAGTTTTTCGAGCCGACGACCAAAACCACGTCCGCTTTATCCGCCAGATTGCGCACCGCTTCCTGTCGGTTAGTGGTAGCGTAGCAAATATCATCTTTACGCGGACCGATAATCTTAGGGAAGCGTTTATGCAGCGCATCTATCACTTCAGACGTATCATCAACCGACAAAGTGGTTTGCGTCATAAAGCACAGATTATCTTCGTTTTTTACTTCCAGCGTCCACACGTCCGCTGGCGATTCCACCAGATACATTCCCCCTTCCGGGTTACTGTATTGTCCCATGGTGCCTTCCACTTCCGGGTGGCCCGCATGTCCAATCAGAATCGCCTCTTTGCCCTTACGGCTGGCACGAGCCACTTCCATATGAACCTTGGTCACTAACGGACAGGTCGCATCAAACAGCATCGTCAACTGGCGCGAGCGGGCTTCTGCCCGAACGGCCTGGGAAACGCCATGGGCAGAAAATATCAGAATAGAGCCATCTGGCACTTCCGATATTTCCTCGATAAAGATGGCTCCGCGCTGGCGCAGGCTATCCACCACGTAGCGATTATGCACCACTTCATGACGAACATAGATCGGCGCGCCGTACATCTCCAACGCGCGTTCTACAATGCTGATAGCTCTATCGACTCCGGCGCAAAAGCCTCGTGGATTAGCCAGCAGTATTTGCATGAGATTCCTCCTGTTGAGGATCAATCTCCAGCACTTCTATATCAAAGCTGATAGATTGACCGGCCAACGGATGATTGAAATCAACGGTGACGGATTCTTCAGCCACTTCACGCACCACGCCCGGCATTTCACTGCCGTCTCGGGTGGTAAACAGCATGATAGTGCCCGCATCCGGCAAGCCGGTTTGAGCAAAATCACGTCGACTAAAGTATTGAATCAGATCCGGGTTTTCCAGACCGAACGCCGCTTCCGGTGGCAAAGTAAAGGCATGCTTGTCACCAATCTGTAGGCCAAGCAGCTCTTCTTCCAACTGATCGGATAAGCTGCCATCGCCTAAGCGAAATAGCGCAGGCTTACCGTGTGTGCGCGTGGATTCAGCCGTAGAGCCATCTTCCAGTTTCAGCGTAAAATGCACCAAAACGGCACTGTTATCCTGTACCCGGTCTGACATATTACTCACCTTTCTTTGGTGCGGCTTTTTCTGAAGGGCTTAAAAACCCTTCAAATACCACTAGCGCTGCACCGATACAAATAGCCGTGTCGGCCAGATTGAAGATCGGAAAATGCCAGTCATTAACGTAGAAATGAATAAAATCGATAACGACGCCATGTACCATACGATCAAATAAATTGCCTAAGGCACCGCCGATAATCAGCGCATAAGCACAGTTTATCAGACGTTGTTTGCCGCTGGAGCGGTACATCAGTACCGCCAGCGTCACCGATATACCGACGGCGATCAGCGCAAAGAACCAGCGCTGCCAGCCATCTTTATCCGCCAGGAAGCTAAACGCCGCCCCCGGATTTTGTGCATAGGTCATATTAAAGAAAGGGATCAGAGGGATCGACTCTCCCAACGCAAGGTGAGTCATCACCCACTGCTTGCTCCCCAAATCCAATGCCACCACCAATACCGCCAGCCACAGCCAGCGCAATCCGGTCGAACAAATCGGCTTACTCATTAGGCAAACTTACGCTCTTCGCCGTCACCGGCCACGTTAGTAACACAGCGACCACATAAATCTGCGTGTTCCGCTACCAGACCGATATCCTGCGTGTAGTGCCAGCAACGCGGGCATTTCTCGCCATCGGCTTTCTTGAAGGTGATTTTCAGGCCGCTGATGAGTTCACTTTGCTGTGCATCATCCCCTGCTGCAGCGTAATCCGCTACGTGAGCGCCGGAAGTCAGCAATACAAAACGCAGCTCATCTTGCAGGCTGTTCAGACGCGCCGCCAGTTCAGGTTCGGCAAACAGAGTCACATCCGCTTCCAGAGAGCCACCGATGCGCTTATCGCTACGAGCCTGTTCCAGAACCTTATTCACTTCGCCACGGACTTTCAGCAGTTCGTCCCAGAAGCTGTCGTTCATGCTTTCAGTGCCGGTCAGGCCAAACAGCCCCTGATACCATTCTTCAGTGAAGACATACTCTGGACGCTCGCCCGGCAGTTGGTTCCAGATCTCGTCGGCAGTAAAGGACATGATCGGCGCCATCCAGCGCACCAGCGCTTCGGCGATATGGAACAACGCGCTTTGGCAGCTACGGCGGGCAACGCTGTCGCCTTTCGCCGTGTACTGACGGTCTTTAATGATATCCAGATAGAACGAGCCCATTTCGACCGAACAGAACTGCATCAGACGCTGGACAACCAGATGGAAATCATAATTTTCGTAAGCTTCGATGATGCCAGCCTGCGCCGCCTGCGCGCGACCTACCGCCCAGCGATCCAGTACCACCATATCTTCCGGCTGAACCATGTGCTGAACCGGATCGAAACCGTTCAGGTTAGCCAGTAGGAAGCGCGCGGTGTTACGGATACGACGATAAGAATCGGCAGAGCGCTTCAGAATTTCATCTGACACGGCGATTTCGCCGGTGTAATCCGTCGAAGCCACCCACAGACGCAGGATGTCGCCACCCAATTTGTTCATCACATCCTGTGGGCTGACGGTATTACCGATGGATTTGGACATTTTGCGGCCCTGGCCATCAACGGTGAAACCGTGAGTCAGCACCTGGCGGTAAGGCGCTTTGCCTTTGATTGCAGTTGCAATCATCAGTGATGACATAAACCAGCCGCGATGCTGGTCAGAACCTTCCAGATACATATCCGGAGCATAGCCGTTAAATTCAGGACGCACGTCAACCACTGAAGAATGGGTTGAACCTGAGTCAAACCAAACGTCCAGCGTGTCTGGTACTTTCATGTAATCGTCGGCGTCCGCACCCAGAATTTCCGCGGGATCCAGATCCCACCACGCCTGAATGCCATCCTGCTCTACACGCTTCGCCACTTCTTCCATCAGCTCAGTGCTGCGCGGATGTAGGGCTTCAGTTTCTTTGTGTACAAACAGAGACATCGGCACGCCCCAGGTGCGCTGACGGGAAATACACCAGTCAGGACGGTTGGCAACCATGGTCTCAATACGCGCTTGACCCCAATCTGGAATCCACTGCACGTCTTTGATTTCTTCCAACGACTGCTTACGCAGACCTTTCTGATCCATGCTGATGAACCATTGTGGCGTCGCGCGGAAGATAATCGGCGTTTTGTGACGCCAGCAGCACGGGTAGCTGTGAGACATTTTCTCTACGTGCAGCAAAGCGCCTTTCTCACGCAGTAGCTCAACGATCATATCGTTAGCTTTGAAAACAAATACGCCGTCCAGCATTGGGTAAGTGCCGGTGAGGTAGCAGCCGTTTGGCCCTACCGGATTCGCCACTTCCAAACCGTATTTCTGACCGATTACAAAGTCGTCTGGGCCGTGGCCAGGAGCGGTATGAACCGCACCGGTACCGGCATCCAGAGTCACGTGATCGCCCAAAATTGCCGGCACGTCGAAATCCAGGAACGGATGACGGAAACGCAGCAGCTCGAGATCCGCGCCCTGGCAGTTGCCCAACACAGTCCACTCGATGATTCCGGCGCGTTTCATCACGCTTTCCACCAGATCGGCAGCCAGAATCAAATTCTCGTCGCCCACTTTCACCAGCTGATACACAAATTCTGGATTCAGTGAAATCGCGCGGTTAGCTGGCAGAGTCCACGGCGTGGTTGTCCAGATCACCAGAGAAATCGGGCCGGTAACGTCAGAAACGCCAAATTTCGCGGCAACGGTGGCTGCATCAGCGGCGTTAAAGCGCACGTCGATAGACGGAGAAGTCTTATCGTAATATTCCACTTCCGCTTCGGCCAAAGATGAACCACAGTCGGTACACCAGTGCACCGGCTTAGCACCTTTGTGCAGATGGCCGTTATCGATGATTTTACCCAGTGCGCGAATGATGTTGGCTTCAGTTTTGAAGTCCATCGTCAGGTAAGGATGATCCCAGTCACCCAACACGCCCAGACGGATAAAGTCCTTTTTCTGGCCTTCTACCTGCTCTGTCGCGTACTTACGACAGGCCGCACGGAACTCGGCCGCGGTGACTTTTTCACCCGGTTTACCAATCAGTTGCTCAACTTTCAATTCGATAGGCAGACCGTGGCAGTCCCAGCCTGGAATATAAGGCGAGTCAAAGCCGGCCATACCTTTCGATTTAATAATAATGTCTTTGAGAATTTTATTAACCGAGTGACCAATATGAATATTGCCGTTCGCGTACGGAGGGCCATCGTGCAAAATAAAGGACTTTTTACCTTTCTTGGCCGCACGAATTTTCCCGTACAAATCCTGCTCATACCAACGTTTCAGCATCTCAGGTTCGCGTTTTGCCAGATCGCCGCGCATCGGGAACCCTGTTTCCGGCAAGTTCAGGGTATTCTTGTAGTCACTCATTAGATTCTCGGTTCCGTTTTCGGCTAGAAATATTAAACCGGTGTCTTTAGCCCGAAGAAATTTCGGGCCGTCACCACATCATTGGCGATTTGCTGCTTCAAAGCATCGAGGGAAGCAAACCGCTGTTCATCACGCAATTTTGCGCGCAGCACCACATCAATGTGGCGCCCATAAAGATCCATAGTTACATCAAGCAGATGAACCTCCAGCTGCTGGCGAATGCCGGCAACGGTCGGCCGCGTGCCGATATTGGCAACGCCGGGTAACGGCTCTGGATCCAAGCCATACACTTCAACCGCGTACACTCCTTTGACCGGAGCGACTAAACGTTTTAACGGTAAATTCGCCGTAGGAAAACCAATGGTTCGCCCCAGCTCATCACCATGAACAACCCGTCCAGAAATGCTGTAAGGGTGCCCAAGCAACGTTTCTGCCAGTGACAAATCGTCATCATGCAGCGCCTGACGAATCGCCGTGCTGCTAATGCGTAAGCCACCGTCACAGAAACTGTCGGTGCTGATAACATCGAAACCGTACTCGGCACCAGCCTGCTGCAACAGTCGGAAATCCCCCTGACGCCCAGCGCCAAAGCGAAAATCATCCCCAACCGCCAGAAACTTAACGCCGAGCTTTTCTACCAGTAACTGAGCCACAAAGGTCTGGGCCATATTGGCAGCAAAACGCGGTTCAAATTTAACGCACAATAAGTAGTCAACGCCGGCCTGTGCCAAATATTTGGCTTTATCACGTAAACGCGTTAACCGGGCCGGTGCTTTTTCCGCTGCGAATAGTTCCAAAGGCTGCGGCTCAAATATCATCACCATTACCGGTAGCCCTAAGCGCTGACCTTCGCGCTTGAGTTGCTCCAGTAATGCCAGATGCCCACGATGGACACCGTCGAAATTACCGATAGTTAGCACGCAACCATGGTGGCGTGCCCGGATATTATGTATACCGCGAATTAGCTCCATAGCTGGCTCAAAACAGTGGAAATCGCCGGATTATACCTTGTACAGCGGTTAAGGTTAACCCGCGATTGGCACCTTTACTCCAATAGTCATAGCAATTTACCGATAATACGCAGTTAAAACACTTTTACGCCAGTTTATCCTGTAGAATGCGCGAGCAGTTGGATACAGACCCCCCGTTAAGACTTTTGCAAAAACCATCGCCGAAGGCTTAATAGGTGAGGCCGGTGGAATTTTCTTTCGAAAGACTGTATTCCACCGCTCGAAGCTGGTAAAATCCCGCTCCATCACAACGTAGCAAGTGCCGCCCGTACAAACGGCGCTTATTTGCACAAATCCATTGACAAACGAAGGCAAAAAGGGCATATTCCTCGGCCTTTGAATTGTCCTCAATAGAATATATTTGGGAGTTGGACCTTGGCTAATATCAAATCAGCTAAGAAACGCGCCGTACAGTCTGAGAAACGCCGCAAGCATAACGCTAGCCGTCGCTCAATGGTGCGTACCTTCATTAAGAAGGTATATGCGGCAATTGCAGCTGGCGATAAAGACGCGGCGCAAAAAGCATTTAATGAAATGCAACCAATTGTGGATCGTCAGTCCTGTAAAGGTCTGATCCACAAAAACAAAGCAGCGCGTCATAAGTCAAACCTGACAGCGCAAATCAACGCAATGCAGTAATGCATTAAGTTGACTGCTTGTAAAAAGACCGGCCTAGGCCGGTTTTTTTATATCTGCAATTTGGTCACAGATTCAAATCTTAGGTCGCCCTACCAGTTTATCCTACCCGATAATCTGATAGAGCATCCTCTTTGCTGACTACGTTCTTATCTATCAAACCGACTTTCAGCGGTTAAATCATCAACAGTCAAACTTTCGGCTATTAAATGCCCAGCGATTAAACTTTAACCACTGAGCTTTCAACTGTTAAATAATGACGTGAAATCTTTATTACACACACGCTGTACCGCAGGATGCTGAATCATTCGTTCTGCAAAGATAACGTAATATTCTTCATGCACATTATCTAAACGCCCGATTTCCACAACCTGTTCATTTGAAAAGATATCATCGGCATACATAGATGGCGCGACAAAAATTGCATTGTGATAGACCCCAAACGCCTTCATCAATGCGGCATCATCAAACTCGCCCAGAATCTCAACCTGAATTCCTTTGCTGTTTATCCAGTTCAGTAACTTGCGCCCAAGCATAGAACGGCGACCTGGGATTAACAAACGACGCTCCTGCAAACACGCAGGAAAAGGCGCTTCCGGTATTGGCTGACGGCAATAAAAACTCACGCTGCACTCGCCCAGCTTAACGGAAAACAGCCCTTCTTGTTGGCTGGAATCTACCGGACAGTCAGACAAGATCATATCCAGCTTGTGCTGACTTAACTGCTCTAACAACATTTCGTGGGTAGATTCGAAGCAGCGTAAATGTATCTGCTCGTTATCCACCACGGCGGTTTCTAATACTCGGCTAACCAATCGTTTGGATAACGCATCGGCCACGCCGACGTCAAACAGCAGGTTAGATTCTTTACGGTAATTAACGATATCCAGCATTTCATGGCTAAGCATGAACATTTTATCGGCGTAACGAAAAACCAACTGGCCTAACTCTGAAGGTACCAGCCCGCGCCCTTGGCGTTTAAATAGTTTCCCGCCCAAGCGTTCTTCCAAGGCTTTAATCTGACCAGTAATGGTCTGTGGCGTGAGAAACAATGCTTCCGCCGCTCCAACTACCGAGCCTTCCTTACACACCTGCCAAAAATAGTAGAGGTGGTTAAAATTGATATGTGACATTCGCATGCAGTGATCTCCTTAACGTATCGCCCGATAGGGTGATCAATTTCCCGAGCGATCAACTTCCTTTGTTCTGAGATCAAAACATAATGCGATCTCGGGAACCCATCAAGCAAAACTGCCGACGTTGTAAAAGAGCACTACATCGGCAGTTCGGCCTATTCCTTCTAATGATTTACGACAATTATTTTGCGGTAACGGCCGGCGTTTTGTTCGGTAAAACCAAGCGTAGCAGTGTGTATCCCACAATCGCTGCGGCTGTAGAACCCAGCAATATACCTAAGCGAGAGTAAGTGCTCAAAGCTTCGCTTCCACCTTCGAACGCCAGTGAAGCAATGAAGATAGACATAGTAAAACCGATACCGCACAGCACTGACACTGCAAAAATCTGTTTAAAATTAATGGATTCCGGCAGTTTGGCGATGCCAACCTTCACCGCGACCCAACTGAAGAGGAAAATCCCCAACGGCTTACCAATAAACAGCCCGCTGGCAATCCCCAAAGGTAGCAACGACGTCAGTCCCGCAAGCGAAACGCCTTCAAGAGATACGCCCGCGTTAGCGAAAGCAAACAGCGGTAAAATCAGATAAGCCACCCACGGATGCAGCCCGTGCTCTAAAGATTCGGAAGGTGAAGACTTATCTTTGGTATGCAACGGAATCATAAAGCCGACAATCACACCGGCCAGCGTCGCATGAACTCCGGATTTCAGAATACTCACCCACAGAATCAGGCCGACAAGTAGATAAACCGAGGTTTTCCCGACTCCGCGCCAGTTCATATAAGCCAAGAGCGCAATCGCTGCGGCTGCCGCGCCCAATGCGGCCAGAGAAACATCCTGAGTATAAAAAAATGCGATGATAATAATGACGCCCAGATCGTCAATAATCGCCAGCGCCAGTAAAAACACTTTCAAACTGGTTGGAACGCGGTTACCCAATAGCGCCATCACACCGAGCGCAAAGGCAATATCCGTTGCCGCTGGAATAGCCCACCCCTGACGGGTAACTTCATCTGCACCGTTAAATAACAGATAAATCAACGCCGGAGCCAACATCCCGCCTAATGCCGCGATAGCCGGAAATACCGCTTTATCACGGCCAGCCAAAGAACCTTCCATCAGTTCGCGCTTAACTTCCAGCCCAACGACCAAAAAGAAGATGGCCATTAAACCATCATTAATCCACAGCAATAGCGGTTTACTGATATCCAATGACGCAATTTTTACCGCGACCGGAATGTCTAAGAACGTTTGATAAATACCCTGTAGTGGGCTGTTAGCCATCAGTAAAGCAACCACCGCGGCCACGATCAAAATCATGCCCCCGGCCGCTTCTAGTCGTAAGAATTGGCGAATAATATTTGTCACAATGAATACTCCCTACATCGGACAGAGAAACCAACCAAAGAGATTGGCAAATAATTTACAAATTCTAGGCTAATTATTAACTCGAAAATAGTCGTTTTTATTGCATTAACCACTCGTATAAACCGAGCAATTAATGATTAACATCACGTTGCAGCTGCAAGTATTGGCGAAAAAAATCCCCGGTATATACCAGGGATTTAGTTTCCACTACCTAATCATAGGTTCTATGATTAACGGGTCAAATCATCAAAGAATTTTTTCACACCGTCGAGGAAGCTTTTAGAGCGTGGGCTGTTTTTCTCGCCCGCTGCACCACCGAAACTTTCTTCTAGTTCACGCAGTAACTGTTTCTGTTTCTCGCTCAAACTTACCGGCGTTTCAACGACTACACGGCACAGCAAGTCACCCTGGCTGCCCCCGCGAACTGATTTAACGCCTTTACCGCGCATACGGAATAATTTACCGGTTTGCGTTTCCGCAGGAACCTTCAGTTTAACCCGGCCATCCAGCGTCGGTACTTCAATTTCACCGCCCAGCGCTGCCATTGCAAAGTTAATTGGCACTTCGCAATACAGATTATTGCCTTCACGCTCGAAGATCGGGTGAGCTTTCACCTGAACCTGAACGTACAAATCGCCTGATGGTGCGCCGTGTTCACCAGCTTCACCTTCGCCCGCTAAACGGATACGGTCGCCGGTATCCACACCCGCCGGGATCTTAACCGAAAGGGTTTTGGATTTTTCAACGCGGCCATGACCATGACATTTGTTGCACGGATCTTTGATAATTTGGCCCCGGCCGTGGCAATGAGGACACGCCTGTTGCACGGTGAAGAAGCCTTGACGCATCTGTACCTGACCTGCACCATGGCAAGTCGGACAAGTGATCGGAGAACTGCCTGGTTTTGCTCCGCTGCCGTGGCAAACATCACACTCGTCTAACGTTGGAATGCGGATTTCTTTGGTTACACCACGAACCGCTTCTTCTAACGTCAAATCCATATTGTAACGCAGGTCGGAACCACGACTGGCGCGCTGCTGACGACGACCGCCGCCAAAAATGTCACCAAATACATCGCCAAAGATATCGCTAAAATCAGCGCCGCCGCCAAATCCGCCGCCGCCGCCCATACCGCCCTGTTCAAAAGCCGCATGGCCATATTGATCGTAAGCAGCGCGCTTTTGCGCATCGGTCAGGATTTCGTAGGCTTCTTTAACTTCTTTGAATTTACCTTCGGCGTCCTGTTCCTGATTACGATCCGGATGGAATTTCATCGCCAGGCGCTTATAGGCCTTTTTGATTTCACGCTCATCCGCCGTCTTGGGGACGCCTAAAATCTCGTAATAGTCTCTCTTCGCCATTCTGTTTTTCCTACCCTTAACATGCGTGCACGGGCGTAGAGTTTCCTCGACGCCCGTGCTGGTTTCCAGCAACAGTATCTCTTACCACTGCTGTGCCCGCTTAAGGGCTATTATTTTTTGTCTTTTACTTCTTCGAATTCGGCGTCAACAACGTCGTCTTCTTTCTTCGCGCTGGCATCGCCCGCTTCGCCGGCTGCCGCCTGCTGCTGTGCCATTTCCAGCAACTTGCCAGAAACCTGGACCAGTGCCTGAGTTTTCGCTTCGATTTCCGCTTTGTCTTCGCCTTTAACCGCTGCTTCCAGCGCTTTCAGTGCATCTTCAATGGCAGTTTTGTCTTCTGCTGGCAGTTTGTCGCCAGCTTCTTCCAACTGTTTACGAGTGCCATGAATCAGGTGGTCAGCCTGGTTGCGAGTCTGAACCAGCTCTTCAAACTTACGGTCTGCTTCAGCGTTAGCTTCCGCATCGCGTACCATTTTTTGGATTTCTTCCTCGTTCAGACCTGAAGATGCCTTAATGGTGATCTTCTGCTCGCGACCGGTATTTTTGTCTTTCGCAGACACATGCAAGATACCGTCGGCATCGATATCGAAGGTAACTTCGATTTGTGCCATACCGCGAGGCGCGGCCTGAATGCCATCCAGGTTAAACTGCCCCAGAGACTTGTTGTCCTGCGCACGTTTACGCTCACCCTGCAGCACATGGATGGTTACCGCAGACTGATTGTCTTCTGCAGTAGAGAACACCTGGCTGTGCTTAGTAGGGATGGTGGTGTTTTTAGTGATAAGCGGAGTCATCACACCACCCATTGTTTCGATACCCAGAGACAATGGAGTAACGTCCAACAGCAACACATCTTTTACTTCACCAGACAGAACGCCGCCCTGAACTGCTGCACCGATAGCAACGGCTTCATCCGGGTTCACGTCTTTACGTGGTTCTTTACCGAAGAAGTCAGCAACTTTCTTCTGAACCATTGGCATACGAGTCTGACCACCGACCAGGATAACGTCCTGAATGTCAGATACAGACAGACCTGCGTCTTTCAGAGCCACTTTCAGCGGTTCCATAGAACGGTTAACCAAGTCTTCTACCAGTGACTCCAGTTTTGCACGAGTCACTTTGATGTTCATGTGTTTTGGACCACTGCCATCAGCGGTGATGTATGGCAAGTTAACATCAGTCTGTTGTGCAGAAGACAGTTCAATTTTCGCTTTTTCTGCTGCTTCTTTCAGACGTTGCATCGCCAACGGATCGGTACGCAGATCCATACCTTGGTCTTTCTTGAATTCTTCAACCAGGTAGTTGATCAGGCGGCTATCAAAGTCTTCACCACCCAGGTGGGTATCACCGTTGGTTGCCAGAACTTCGAAGGTTTTTTCGCCGTCAACTTCATCAATTTCGATGATGGAGATATCGAAAGTACCACCACCCAAGTCGTAAACCGCGATAGTACGGTTGCCAACTTCTTTATCCAGACCGTAGGCCAGTGCCGCTGCGGTTGGTTCGTTGATGATACGTTTCACTTCCAGACCCGCGATACGGCCAGCATCTTTAGTTGCCTGGCGCTGAGCATCGTTGAAGTATGCAGGTACAGTAATAACCGCTTCAGTTACTGGCTCGCCCAGATAATCTTCAGCCGTTTTCTTCATTTTTTTCAGCACTTCAGCAGAGATCTGCGGTGGTGCAATTTTCTGGCCTTTCACTTCCAGCCATGCATCGCCGTTATCAGCAGCAACGATTTTGTACGGCATGATGTCTTTATCACGCTGTGCTTCTTCGTCCTGGAAACGACGACCAATCAAACGCTTGATTGCAAACAGGGTGTTCTGTGGGTTAGTAACAGCCTGACGCTTAGCAGGTTGACCAACCAGAGTTTCACCATCTTGGGTATACGCGATGATAGAAGGCGTTGTGCGGTCGCCTTCGCTGTTTTCCAGCACGCGTGCTTTTGTACCATCCATAATTGCTACACAAGAGTTGGTAGTACCCAAGTCGATACCAATAATTTTACCCATCTAAAACGCCTCCACGAAAAAAGTCATAATCGGTCAAGTTACTAATCTATATATGGGCGGATTTCTAATTTTCAACTGCCAAATATTTACTGACAATTTTCCGCTAACCACGATTAGTCACTGCGGTTGGGAATAAGATGGGGCCATGAAAACCATCATCAAGGGGGGAGATGAAAAAAAATTACTTTTTATCGCACTCAAGATCATTGTTTCCGGTCGAACAGATCATTATGATGCCGCGCGCACTGAGGGAATAGACGACTTTTTACTCATTCAGGCGATTTATACTTATTCGGATATTTATCCATTTTTTTAGCAATCTGTTATTGCAGAGGACTTATGAACACCAACAAGTTGGCGAATCCTGGCCCGCTAGGCCTGATGGGCTTTGGGATGACCACCGTCTTGCTCAACCTGCACAACGCGGGCTTCTTCCCCCTGACTTCCGTTATCCTGAGCATGGGGATTTTTTACGGCGGTTTGGCACAAATTCTGGCTGGTCTGCTGGAATATAAAAAAGGGAATACCTTTGCCGCGACTGCATTTACTTCTTACGGCGCATTCTGGCTGAGTCTGGTCGGCTTGCTGATGCTTCCTAAAATGGGTATGGCAGAAGCCACTGACGCACAGTTCCTTGGCGTTTACCTCGGGATCTGGGGCATCTTTACCCTGTTTATGTTCTTCGGCACCTTGCCAGCCAACCGCGCGCTTCAATTCGTGTTTGCCAGCCTGACACTGCTGTTTGCCCTGTTGGCTATCGGTAACTTTACCGGTAATCACTCGCTGCTGGTGTTCGCTGGTTTTGAAGGCATCATCTGCGGTGCCAGCGCGATTTATCTGGCAATGGCTGAAGTATTGAACGAACAATATGGTCGCACAGTGTTACCGATTGGCGAACCACGCTAGACTTTGCCTAAGCAACCGATAGTTTAATTACAGTTTGCTTGAAAATTCATATCCCAAAAACTCTGAATGTTTATATTCGGAGTTTTTTTATTTTTACTTTTTTATATTTAAATCTAAATTACATAAATCTCAAATTAGCACTGCTAAATAATAAAATAGAGAAATAAAAATAGATAAAGCAAAGAAAATACGCATCATATAGTATTGAAACCCTGTCGATGATATGAAACATAAAAATCAATAACATCAAAGGGAGAGCCTATGCGTATAGTTACAAGACTATTAGCAAGCATCATATTAATAATATCGCAACCATCCTATTCAGACGAAACAAAAGTCTGTTTTTATGAACTCGACAAATTTGAAGGGGAATCATTTTGCTCCGCAGAAAGGGAATCAGGCTCTATTTATAATGATGGCTTTGATAATGAGATAGCATCAATTTCTATCCCACCAGGTATGGTGCTCACCCTTTATAGTGGCATTAATTTCTCTGGTACAAAAACAAGAGTGAAACATGATATTAATCTACCTGAGTTAATAGCATTAGAATTATATAATAAAATAGGCTCATATCAGGTAGAACCTGCAATCTGTTTTTATACAGAGGATGATTTTCAAGGTGAAAGTACTTGTTTAGCATCACATCAGAAAATAGATTTATATAGCGATCCAGAAATCATTATTGAATCTGGACAAAAAGAATTACCTATTCCTAATGATAGAATAAAATCCATCAGCATTCCGCCTGGTATGCTCGCAACTGTATATAAGAATGATAATTACAATCCTCCTTTTTTCGGGTTAACAGAGAGCGTCAATGACAGCGATTTACAAGCGCTGGAAATGAGCAATGTCATCACTAGCATTAAAGCATCAGAAAAAGAAGGTATTAATTGTGATCAACGATGTGTTGTTATAAATAACTATAAAATAAACATCACTAAAGCATTTGGTCAATACTGGACTGATGAACGCTTACAAAACAAACAGGTTCTACTAGAGTTTGATAGTAAAGGTACGAATGGAGGCGATAAGTATAGCATCAAAATTTCTGGTGGCCCGAATATTAGCATAAGTAACAGGGGCGTTATGTTTTCTGATCGAAAAATGAAAAATAAGTTTTATTTTGATCACTACAACAATATCGATAACTTAGCTTTTATTATACAAATAAAAAAAGACACAATACAACTTCAATACATGCAAATGTTGGAGAGTAATCTAGTAGATATTTCTCCCATTATTTCTTTTGGTTGGGATAATGATGCTTCATCATTTACAGATACAGATACAGATACAGATACAGATACAGATACAGATACAGATACAGATACAGATACAGATACAGATACAGATACAGATACAGAAATAATCATAACCAACCACAATAAAGATAATCCTTTAGTTCTCGCAAAATCTATACTCACCGCAGATACAGGCGATAAGTATTTGGAAAAAAGAGATGTGGCACAAACCAGTAAAATACTATGCGCCTTTACTCCTTTTTTAAATATCTATAACTATCTAATGCAAGATACATGTCAACAATTGGATGGTATTGTATTCCGTGCAGATAAATATTTTAGCAGTAATACACAAGGTAAAACTTTACATATTGCTGGAAGCAGTAGTCCACTGAAGAAAAAGCCGTCAAGAACACCAGCGTTACAAATACAAGAAATTTTTGATCATTATATGACATTAACTTATATCGACACCAATCAACATGGTCAGGCACTGAGTCTTCCTGCTGTAGCAAAAGCCTGTAGAGTGTCTCTTTACTCTCTACTTAATTCTCGTCAAACACGTCAAATAAGACCTCACTGTATTGAATGGACGCTGGATATTATGACTGACTTCACCTTATTATTCGGTCATAGTCCCGAAACTTGGAATGCCGCATTTTTTGGCAGAATCCTAGATTCCATCATCCGGACAGGAAATATAGGTGTTACAGTAGAAAATAAAGAGACAGGGAATCGATTAGTTCAGTCTATAAAAGAAAAAATAGCTGAGAAAAACACAGAAAATACGCTTGATCATATTAAAACAGCATTTGACTATGCTCAACTCAATTACTTAAATTATAGTTTCTCTTCTTCTTCTGATGAGTCGCCCTCTCAGATAGAGCTATTACCCTTAGGTATTTACGAGCTATTACTAGAGACATTTGTCTATAGAGATACGCCTCCAATAATAATTTCGCAGGGTGAGCCCGTTGTGCAAAATGATACTGAATTCGAAATAGAGATAATCCCAACGCTAACACCGGAAGAAGAAGAAAAGCTTTCAGATAGTGAAGTTAAGAATGCTCGAGCCATGCGTAAAAAGCTGAGTGAAACTATCGCGCAATGGGGGATGCAGTACCAAGGAACGCATATCGAACAAGATATCAAAGGTTCCAGTGCGGATTCCAGTGCAGATTCCAACGCGGATTTCGGCGCGGATTCCGGCGCAAATGAAAATAACAGCGCCCTCAGTAGACTCCTCCATGCTGGGCATATCGTTACAGGTATTATCCATCGTAGATTAAGGCTTCAACGCCCCGGTGAAATCTATGTGGTAGTCAAACTACAGGGAAAAATTATCGCGGTTGTTCTTGCCGACCGTTTTAACAGCAAAGATGAAGTTGAACTGGTTGCATCAGCAACACTACCAGATTATGTCCTATTTCCCGATCGCGACGGTACAGTCAGAGGAGCGGGGACCGCAGCGGTTAGAGCGCTGGCAAGATATTTACAACAACAAGGCGCTAGAACATTATTTTCTGAAGTTATTTCGCAACCCTCAGCTCGTGTTAAGCAAAAAGTTGGTTTTAATTTCAAGCACGAATTTTAAATTATACGAGTTAAAAATAGCCCATGATGTATGGGCTATTTATTTAGAATAATCATCTAATTGGCGGTTATCTACTCAGCCAGAACCCTCTTTGACAACTGTACATTCAGATCACTATTAATATCATTACGTAAATATATCCCCAACAGGAACCCGACCACTGATAACAGCAACATATAATAGGCAGGTGCCATAGGCGTAACTTTCATCAATAACGTGACCAAAATAGGTGTCAACCCGCCAAAAATGGCGTATGCCACATTGTAGGAAAATGAAATTCCAGTAAACCGGATTTCTGCCGGAAAAGCCCGGACCATCACATAAGGTACCGCACCGACAATCCCCACGCTAAATCCAGCAAAGGTATAATGAGTGAACAGCTTGACAGGATCGGTTAAATCAGCCTGATAAAACGACCAAGTCGCTACCGCCAGTAACACGCTGCCGACGATAAAGGTTTTACTCGCGCCAAAGCGATCAATGGCCAGCCCAGAGAGTATGCAGCCGCAGACCAGCGCCACAATCGCCACGCTATTCGCCTGCATCGCCAGCGCCGACATCACGCCGTACTGTTTTTCCAGATAGGTTGGCGTCAACAGGATAACCACCACGATTCCAGCGGACAGCACCCAGGTCAGCAGCATCGAAACCACGATTTCTTTTTTATGGTTAACCACGACCGATTTCAAGGGCAAACCCTCTGCCAGCGCTTTCTGCGCCTGCATCTCTTTAAAGATCGGCGTTTCCTGTAACCAGCGGCGAAGATACATAGCGAACAGGCCGAAAATACCGCCGAGGAAGAATGGAATACGCCAGCCGCCGTTCATCATTGCCTCGGTGCTTATGGTGGTTTTCATCCCCGCAGCCACCAGAGAGCCTAGCAGAATGCCCGCCGTCAACCCGGCGGTTAAGGTGCCGCAGGCAAAACCAACGCGTTTACGCGGTACATGCTCGGCCACAAATACCCAGGCGCCCGGAACTTCTCCACCGATAGCCGCGCCTTGCAATACGCGCATCAGCAGCAGTAACAAAGGTGCGGCAATACCGATAGTGGCATAAGTTGGTAGCAGACCAATGGCCAGCGTCGGCAAAGCCATTAACAGAATACTCAGGCTAAACATCTTCTTACGACCAACCAAATCGCCGAAGTGCGCCATGATAATGCCGCCCAATGGTCGCGCCAGATAACCGGCGGCGAAAATACCAAAGGTCTGCACCTGACGTAGCCACTCAGGCATATCGGGAGGGAAGAAGAGTTCACCGATAATCGCGGCAAAAAATACGTAGATAATGAAGTCATAAAACTCTAAAGCTCCGCCCAAAGCGGCTAACGTCAGAGTTTTATAATCTTGCCGATTCAATCGGCGATTGTGCTGTTGATCCATAAGACACCGTGATAAGCCAGAGTATTGAGTTAAAAATATTACAACTCTTTGTAAAGTAAAAATTACTATACCGTACAAAAATCCTCACATGCTTAGAATGGTATCTTATGTCAGAAACTATATGAATTTAGATTTTTGTATCACGTAAGGCACTTTTAGGACGGAATGCTGCTACCACCTGACTGTTGGTTTCAATGTACGGGCCATCCAACAATTGAATGCAATATGGGACACTGGCAAAAATCCCATGAACCAACACGTTGCCTTCCGCGTCTTTTACTCCTTCCAGCGTTTCTTTTATCGCCTTAGGCTGGCCGGGCAAATTCAGTATCAGCGCCTGTTTGCGAATCACGCCAACCTGGCGGGATAAAATCGCTGTGGGAACAAAGTGTAGACTGATTTGGCGCATTTGCTCGCCGAAACCGGGCATTTGACGATCGGCGATGGCCAGAGTCGCATCCGGCGTCACATCGCGACGCGCCGGGCCCGTTCCGCCGGTGGTCAACACCAAATGGCAGCCCATTTCATCCACCAGCTCACACAGGGTTTGCTCTATCAGCGTTTGCTCATCGGGGATTAAACGGGTTTCGAGGGTAAATTCACTCGTTAAGGCACTTTTTAACCAGTCTTCCAACGCTGGCAGGCCTTTATCCTGATAAATCCCATTGGATGCCCGATCGGAAATGGACACTAAACCTACACGCAATGTATGCATACAACGACCTCAATGAAAAAATCTTTCTCTGTGGGCGGGATGATACTACGCGACGCTATTACCTCAACCCTCTCAACTCACAGAATCAAGTATAGTTTTGTTCCGTCACAGAGCAGAAATAGGCGAGCTTCAGACGTAAAAAAGGCGGCTTACGCCACCTTTTTCGTTCAATGTTGCCTGCCGGTATAAAATTACAGCAGATCGGCAATCATCTTCTCAAGTTTGCCCTGATCGACAGCAAACTTGCGGATACCGTCAGTCAGTTTCTCAACGGCCATTGGGTCTTGGTTGTGTTCCCAGTAGAACTCAGCCTCAGTCAGCGGCGCTGGCGCAGCGGCAATGTTGCCGGTGTAAGACAGTTTACGCTCCAGTGGGCCTTCGCTTTCCGCCAACTCTTTCAGCAGAGTTGGAGCGATGGTCAGACGGTCACAGCCAGCCAGTTCGATGATTTCACCAATATTACGGAAGCTTGCGCCCATCACCACGGTTTTGTAGCCGTGTTTTTTGTAATACTGGTAGATTTCTTTAACGGAAATCACGCCCGGATCTTCGTTTGGTGCGAACTCTTTCTTGTCGCCGTTCGCTTTGTACCAGTCCAGAATACGACCAACAAACGGAGAAATCAGATATACGCCCGCTTCAGCACAAGCACGCGCCTGAGCGAAGGAGAACAGCAGAGTCAGGTTACAGTTGATGCCTTCTTTCTCTAACTGCTCGGCGGCGCGGATGCCCTGCCAGGTAGAAGCCAGCTTGATCAGGATACGGTCTTTGCTGATGCCCGCATCACCGTACATTTTAATCAGGCGTTTGGCTTTTGCTACGCTGGCAACGGTGTCGTAAGACAGACGCGCATCAACTTCGGTAGAAATACGGCCTGGGATCAGCTTCAGAATTTCCAGACCGATGTTAACGGCCAGCTTGTCACCCGCATCGATGACTTGCTGCGCTTTATCACTGCTTTGCTCGCGAGCCCAGGCGATAGCGTCGTCAATCAATTTACGGTATTCAGGAATTTGAGCCGCGTTCAGGATCAGAGAGGGGTTAGTCGTGGCATCTTGCGGCTGATACAGTTTCATCGCCGCAATGTCCCCGGTGTCAGCTACAACGGTAGTCAATTGACGTAGGGAAGTAAGTTTATCGGTCATGTTGTCGTTTCTCATCGTTTGTGCATGAACTTTTGGCATTCTGCAACCCAGCCTTTTCTTGATAATAACACGCAGAAGCCCCGGTGCAAGGCAGTTCAACTGTTTAAAAAAACACCGGTCGCGCCGACTTCTCCGAGCAACCGTTTTCGCCTGCGAAAAGGCGTTGAACCCCGTGGATTAATAACAACTTGGTTCATTATCATGATGCTGAGACGATTTAGCCACGCGATGCTTCCTATCTTAGCAATTGACCATTCTTCGTTTGGTTACCGCTCGCTTTTTGCTACAGTGTGCCAATCTGGATAAACAGGATGTCGTCATGCTTATTATTATCTCTCCGGCTAAAACTCTCGATTTTCAAAGCCCATTGGCTACCCAAACCTACACTCAGCCCGAGTTGTTGGATCAGTCTCAGGCTCTGATTGAGATTTGCCGTGAACTGACTCCGCCCCAGATTGCCAGCCTGATGAAAATCAGCGATAAATTGGCTGGATTAAATGCCGCCCGTTTTAGCGAGTGGCAGCCGAAATTCACGCCGGCAAATGCCCGTCAGGCGATTCTAGCGTTTAAAGGCGATGTTTACACCGGTATGCAGGCGCAGGATTTCAGCGAAGAAGATTTTGCCTTTGCTCAGAAGCACTTGCGTATGCTTTCCGGGTTATACGGCCTGTTGCGTCCGTTGGATCTTATGCAGCCATACCGTCTGGAAATGGGCACCAAACTGGCTAACTCACAGGGTAAGGACTTATACGCCTTTTGGGGGAATACCCTGACCGAGAAACTGAATCAGGCGATGGAACAGCAAGGCGATAACGTACTGATTAACCTGGCTTCGGATGAATACTTTAAAGCAATAAAGCCGGCTAAACTGAACGGTACGCTGATCAAACCGGTATTCCTGGATGAGAAAAACGGTAAATACAAAATTATCAGTTTCTACGCCAAAAAAGCCCGCGGGTTGATGAGCCGCTTTATCATTCAGAACCGGTTGAGTAAAACCGAGCAATTGGTGGATTTCAATCTGGAAGGCTATCAGTTCGATTCGGGACTCTCGGCGAAAAACGAGCTGGTCTTTAAACGACCCGAGCAGCACTAAGCTGATTGATGTACTATTTATATATAAAAGTCATATAGAAAAGGGCCAATCGGCCCTTTCCTGCTTTAGTTAGTTCGCTGTATTTTGCAAAACGCGCTAGCTTATTTCGGTAATGCCATCAGGAACGCGCGCAGTTGATCGTAATCTGCCGGTAAATCACGAGATAACAATGGCATTGATGCTCTGACAGCCAACTCTTTCGGCAACGGTAATTCCTGCGCCAGAATCGCTTCTACGCTCTCTTTAAACTTCGCCGGATGCGCTGTCCCGAGGAACAGGCCGAACTCGCCGTCTTGCAGCTGATCGCGCAACGCGCGGTAAGCAATGGCGGCGTGAGGTTCAGAGATATAGCCCATTTCAGCCAGTTCCCGCATGGTTTCTTTGGTCACTTCATCGCTAATGGCTGCATGACCCAGTTCTTTCAACTGCCAAATCTTACGGCGGAACAGCTCTTCTACTCGCGGCCAGTTATTCGGCTGGCTGACGTCCATCGCGTTGGATAAAGTTGCTACGGTAGCCTTAGGCTGCCACTGACCGTTAACCAGGAAGCGCGGTACAGTGTCATTAGCGTTAGTCGCGGCGATAAAGCGTTTCACCGGCAACCCCAAAGACTTCGCCAGCAGACCTGCGGTCAAATCGCCGAAGTTACCGCTCGGTACCGAAATCACCAATTGGTTACGCGCTTCCTGCGGCAGCTGCGCCACGGCCTCGAAGTAGTAACAGATTTGAGCCAGCAAGCGGCTGATATTAATTGAGTTAGCAGAGTTAAGGTGCAGTTCTTGTTTTAACTCTTCGTCATCAAAGGACTGTTTTACCAGCGCCTGACAGGCATCGAAATCACCCTCGATAGCAACGGTATGAATGTTGCCACCCAAGGTGCAGAACAGTTTTTCCTGCAACGGGCTAATTTTACCGCGCGGGTACAGAATCACCACTCGCACGTTTTTCAAACCGTAGAATGCATGAGCTACCGCTGCACCGGTGTCGCCAGACGTGGCGGTCAAAATGGTAACGGGCTGCTCACCGGCTACTTCTGCCAGCATCTGCGCCATAAAGCGCGCGCCGAAGTCTTTGAATGCCAAAGTTGGGCCGTGGAAAAGCTCCAGAATCGAGACATCGTTTTCGACCGGAGCCACTGGCGCCGGGAATTCAAAAGCGGCTTTAACGCGTTTGGTCAGGGTTTCAGGAGCTATTTCGTCGCCGATAAAAGCGGATAAAATGCGGCTGCTGCGAGTCACAAAATCCTGATCTAGCAAGTTATCAATTTCGGTCAGTTCAAACTCTGGCAATTCCAGCGGAAAAAACAGCCCCTGATTCTTACCCAAGCCTTGCTTGATGGCCTGCGCAAAGCTGACCTGCTCATTATGATCTTTAAGGTTGTAGAGTTTCATGCGTTATCCCAATAGTCGTGCGCCTGCGGTATCCAGACGGCAAATATGAACAAAACCTTCGTCGTTTTGCAGGTAGTTTTTTTGCAGCCAATCCGCCATGCGTTGCGCGGTGGCGCTTTCGTTGCACACCGCAAACAGGGTTGGGCCGGAACCGGAAATTCCGCAGGCCAGTGCACCAATATCCTGTGCGGCCTGACGCGCTGCGGCAAAGCCCGGCAGCAGTTGCGTACGATAAGGTTCCGCAATGACATCTTTCATCAGTTTAGCGGCTAACAGAGGCTGCTGCGTGTGGCTGGCGTGGATAAAACCGGCCAGATTACGCCCGTGGCTGATGCAATCCTGCCGACGATATTGTGCAGGCAAAATCGCCCGCGCTTCAGCGGTAGAAACTTTAATTCCCGGATAAGCCATCACCCACAGCCAATCGTCAAAGCCGGGCACCGACTGACTAATGCAATCCGCTTGCTCCAAAATCAGCTGTAGCCCCCCCAGATAGCAAGGCGCTACGTTATCGAAATGCACGCTGCCGGACACCCGCCCTTCCAGCTCGCCCATCAGACCAAGCAGAGTGACCTTATCCAGTGGCTGGCCGCAAAATTCGTTCATCGCCATTAAACCGGCGACGACCGAACAGGCGCTGGAGCCCAAGCCGGAACCTATCGGCATATTTTTTTCCAACCGCATTGAGACCGGGATCTCCTTGCCTATTTCCTGACAAAAACGCTGCCAGCACTGATAAACGATATTCTCTTTTGGATCGACAGGCAGCTTACTGAAGAAGCGCCCTTCATTCTGCAAACTGAAACTGTCTGCTGCCGTTACGCTAACGCAATCGCCGAGCAAGGAGCCATCCACGGGTGAAACCGCCGCACCCAGCACGTCAAAACCGACGCTAACATTGCCAATCGATGCCGGAGCATAGACCTTAACCATAATTAAACTCCCAGCTTCCAGGATAATGTGCGTAACAAATCGGCAAATACGCCAGCTGCGGTAACATCGTTACCCGCACCGTAACCACGTAAGACCAAAGGAATTGGCTGGTAGTAACGAGTGTAGAAGGCTAGCGCATTCTCACCATTTTTGACTTTATACAACGGATCGTTGTCATCGACCGCATCCATACGAACCTGACAGCGGCCGTCTTCAATCACGCCGACATAGCGCAACACTTTGCCCTGCGCGGTTGCATCAGCGACCCGACGAGCGAACTCTGCGTCTAGCGATGGCAGGTGTTTCAGGAAGCTTTCCACATTGCCGCTGGCATCGAAAGATGGTGGCAATACGGATTCAACTTCAATGTCAGCCAGTTCTAATTTGTAACCCGCTTCTCGAGCCAAAATCAATAGCTTACGAGCAACATCCATCCCGGAGAGATCATCGCGCGGATCGGGCTCGGTATAACCTAAAGCTTTGGCTTGCAGCGTAGCTTCTGATAACGACATGCCTTCATCCAGTTTACCGAAGATAAAGGACAGCGAACCGGAAAGGATGCCGGAGAAATGCACCAGCTCATCACCGGCGTTCAATAGGTTTTGCAGATTCTCGATAACCGGCAGGCCTGCGCCCACATTGGTGTCGTACAGGAATTTACGGCTGGATTTAGCCGCAGCAGCACGGAGCTGGCGGTAATAATTCATCGATGAGGTGTTGGCTTTCTTATTCGGCGTCACGATGTGGAAACCATCGGACAAGAAATCGGCATACTGATCGGCCACGGCCTGACTGGAAGTACAGTCCACAATAACCGGATTCAGTAAATGATACTCCTTAACCAGACGAATCAAACGGCTCAGGTTGAAAGGCTCCTGAGCCGCGCCCAGTTGCTCCTGCCAGTTCGCCAAATCAATGCCGTGGACATTGGTCAGCAACGCTTTAGAATTGGCAATCCCGCAGACGCGTAAATCAATATGCTTTTGCTTCAGCCAAGGCTGCTGACGGTGGATCTGCTCGATCAACGCACTGCCGACGCCGCCTGCGCCAATCACAAACACTTCAATAACCTGATCGGTATTAAACAGCATTTGGTGGCAAACCCGCACGCCGGTGGTCACAGAATCATTATTCACCACCACGGAAATGGATCGTTCGGAAGAACCTTGTGCAATAGCGATAATATTGATATTGGCTCGCGCCAGCGCGGAGAAGAAGCGCGCTGAAATACCGCGCAAAGTACGCATACCATCGCCGACAACGGAGATAATCGCCAGCCGCTCCATAACGTCCAGCGGGTCGAGTACACCATCTTTTAATTCGAGGTAAAACTCCTCCTCCAGCGCCCTGCGAGCACGCGCCAGCTCGCCCTGAGGTACGCAGAAACTGATGCTGTATTCAGAAGAGGATTGAGTGATTAACACCACGGAAATTCCGCTGCGTGACATCACGGCAAAGACCCGCGCTGCCATGCCGACCATGCCTTTCATTCCTGGCCCTGAGACGTTAATCATCGCCATATTATTCAGGTTAGTAATACCTTTCACCGGATAAGCGTCATCGCTGTTATCGCCACCGATTAAAGTGCCGGGAGCTTGCGGGTTAGAGGTATTTTTTATCAGACAGGGAATCTGGAACTGGGCAATCGGAGCGATGGTGCGGGGGTGGAGAACTTTGGCGCCAAAATAGGACAGTTCCATCGCCTCTTGGTAAGACATCGACTTGAGCAATCTGGCGTCGGGCACGGTGCGCGGATCGCAAGTGTACACACCGTCGACGTCAGTCCATATCTCGCAACAGTCTGCGCGTAAACAGGCGGCCAGAACCGCGGCGGAATAATCAGAGCCGTTACGCCCCAAAACCACCAGTTCCCCTTTATCGTTACCGGCGGTGAAACCGGCCATCAGGATGATATGGTCGTTTGGAATCGCACTGGCGGCGATGCGCCGAGTAGATTCGGCAATATCAACGGTAGATTCCAGATAGTGGCCCTGCGCCAACAGTTTCTCAACCGGGTTGATTACCGTCACCGGGTAACCTTTGGCCTGAAATACCGCTTCCATCATCGCGATGGATAGCTTCTCGCCACGGCAGATAATCGCCGCATTAATGCTGTCCGGACATTGCCCCAACAGGGAAATTCCGTGCAGCACTTGTTTCAGTTGCGCAAATTCATGGGAAACCAGAGCCTTTAAACGATCATAGGCAAAACCCGGTTGCGCTTCTGACAGGCCGCGTAACAGATCGGCAAAGATAGCTTCGGCATCGCTCATGGTAGGAGAGATGTCCTGCCCCGCCACGGTCTTATCAATCATCGCAACCAAATGATTGGTGATTTTAGCTGGCGCAGACAGTACGGTCGCGACCTGTCCCTGACGCGCATTGTTTTCGATAATATCGGCAACGCGCAAAAATCTTTCCGCATTTGCAACTGAGGTCCCGCCAAATTTCAGCACTCGCATTTCTGATTCTCTCCTGAATTTATGAACCGAAAAAAAAGCCCGCACTGTTTAGGTGCGGGCTTTTTTTCTGTGTTTCCTGTACGCGTCAGCCCGCCCCGTAACCTGTGGTTTCGGTGGTGGTAATAATCGTTGTAGTCAGGCTGATGAATCGCATGTTTTCTGTCTGTCTCATTTCATAATTGAAGCTGTCCCTCTATTGGTTAAAGCAATAGTCGACCCAAGTCAAACTTTTTTGTTAACTGGCTCGCGGAATTAAGCATCGGTATCAAAGAATTTAAATTCTATAAAAAAGAAATTAAAAGCAGTAAAAACCGATAAAATCACAAATTAAGGAATATATAGCCAGGCAGGCGAATTTTATCCCTAGTATGTACAGCAGCATTTTTTCTGTTTTCTGTGCGAGCCGACGGTGACATTTCGTCAAATAATGAGAAAGCGTGTTTCGTTCCTTCTTTCGTTCCTATAGAGCCAAAGGGGGAAAAAGCGAGGCAATAAGGACGTTTGGCTACGGGTGACCTCCCTGGGGAGCATGGGACGTGAATAAGCTGTTTTTCACCGCAACGCTGCTGATGTAAATATAACGGACGGGCCGTTTACATTTATATAACATTTACGGTAATTTATCTTATCTATTGAGTGAAAGAGAGGCCCAACGTTGAAAATCATGACTGACGGCTGATACTCAGAATATGTTGATTTTAAACAATAAAAATCAATGCATTACAAATTAAATTATTCACCTATACATAAACCGATTTTTTTAATATTAAATACACTGAAACGATCAGTTATTTTAACCAACTATCACTTAAGCTGGTATTCTTGTAAGTGTTTTTCACAAAAGTGTTAACGTGCTACAATTGAATTTGATATATGTCAACAAAGCGTAGTTTTGTTGGGTGGTAGATTCGGCTCACACTGTTATGTTGCTGTTAATAGGGTTAGGATATGCGCCGCTTTTGTCACCTTTGGGGCTGTAGGGAGTAACACCCCGACCAAGCTAGCGATGTTGTTGACGTTGATGGAAAGTGCATCAAGAACGCGTTTACGTACTTTAGTCATGTGATAAATAGGATGACGAGTTACAAGTCAATAAAAATTCCTATGTAACAAAGACTTCTGTACTTCCTATTTCTATTTTGTTGGCAATTTTAGGTAGCAAACATGCAGACCCCGCACATTCTGATCGTAGAAGACGAGATAGTCACTCGTAACACCCTGAAGAGCATTTTCGAGGCGGAAGGCTACGTAGTTCATGAAGCCAATGATGGCGCTGAAATGCATCACATTCTGTCTGAGAATGATATCAACCTGGTTATCATGGACATCAATCTGCCAGGCAAGAATGGTTTATTGTTGGCTCGGGAACTTCGTGAACAGGCAAGCGTTGCGCTGATGTTCCTGACTGGCCGCGATAATGAAGTGGATAAGATTCTCGGTCTGGAAATCGGTGCTGATGACTACATCACCAAGCCTTTCAATCCGCGCGAATTAACTATTCGTGCACGTAACTTGCTGTCACGCACCATGAATCTGGGTAGCGTGGGCGAAGAGCGTCGTCTGGTTGAAAGCTATAAATTTAACGGTTGGGAGCTGGACATCAATAGCCGCTCACTGATCAGCCCTGCTGGCGAACACTATAAACTGCCACGCAGTGAATTCCGCGCCATGCTGCACTTCTGCGAAAACCCAGGGAAAATTCAATCCCGTGGCGAATTGCTGAAGAAAATGACCGGCCGCGAGCTGAAACCTCATGACCGTACGGTTGACGTTACCATCCGCCGGATTCGTAAACATTTCGAATCCACTCCGGATACGCCAGAAATCATCGCTACTATCCATGGCGAAGGTTATCGTTTCTGTGGCGATCTGGAAGAGTAATCAACCGGTTATCAACTTTATAAAAAAGCCAGCGCTGAAGTGCTGGCTTTTTTTTGCTTATAATTCTTCGTTATGGGTTGGCGTGCGTCCAAGGAATAATCGGCACGGCGCTGATAGCATTCTTCGGTGAACCATCAACGACTTTGTCAGAATAAGTCAGATACACCAGAGCGTTACGATTTGCATCGTAGAAACGAACGACCTGAAGCTTTTTGAAAATAAGCGAAGTGCGTTTCTGGAAGACCACCTCCCCTTTAGATTTTCCTTTCTTGATTTTCTCTGATAACTCAATCGGTCCGACCTGCTGACAGGAGATAGCCGCATCGGCAGTATCCTCTGCCAGCCCTAATCCGCCCTTGATTCCACCGGTTTTTGCACGGCTGATATAACAAGTTACATTTTTAACATCAGGATCATCGAAGGCTTCAATGACGATTTTATGGTCAGGGCCAAACAGCTTAAATACCGTATCCACCGAGCCAACCTCTTCCGCATGCACGCTCATGGCGCCAAAAGAAAGTAGTCCGCAAAGCAATATCCAATTTTTTTTCATACACTTACTCCATTACACCCGATAGATTACGCAAAGTTAAATTTTTGTACTGATAATAAGATATTCATTGGAAATAAGCTTTCGCCAGCTTAACAACATTATTTAGCACAGTTGCTAATAAAAATCTTAAGCAGTCTGAGACAAAAAAAATTGCTACTATGCGGCGGAGCTAATTTTCAGCTCTCAAGCTATTACTTTAATCCAGGCCGCTTTATGAGGAAGATCTATGGATCAAGCCAGTATCATTCGTGATCTGCTTAGCTGGCTAGAAAGTCATTTAGACCAGCCTTTATCACTGGACAATGTCGCCGCCAAGGCAGGCTACTCTAAATGGCATTTGCAACGGATGTTTAAAGACGTCACCGGTAACGCTATTGGTGCCTATATCCGAGCAAGAAGACTATCTAAAGCTGCGGTTGCGCTGCGTCTAACCAGTCGGCCCATTCTGGATATTGCACTGCAATACCGTTTCGACTCCCAGCAAACCTTTACTCGCGCATTCAAAAAACAGTTTGCGCAAACGCCTGCGCTCTATCGTCGAGCGGAAGACTGGCATTCCTTAGGCATCTGCCCGCCTATTCGGTTGGGGTCTTATACCCTGCCTCAGGCCGAGTTTATTACCTTGCCAGAACAGCATTTGGTTGGTTTAACCCAAAGCTATTCATGCACGCTGGAACAAATTTCCACGTTCCGAACCGAGTTGCGCTCTCATTTCTGGCATCAATATCTTGGCGGTGCGGATAAGCTGCCGCCGGTACTGTACGGCTTGCATCATTCCCGGCCAAATCAGGAAAAAGATGATGAGCAGGAGATATTCTACACCACGGCCATTGAGCCTCAACATACTCCAGCCAACGTAACTGAAGGCCAGCCGGTTATTTTGCAGGGCGGTGAATACGTTAAGTTTATCTATGAAGGGCCGGCGGAAGGGCTACAGGACTTTATTCTGACACTGTATGGTACCTGCCTGCCGCTGTCGGAGATGACTCGCCGCAAAGGCTATGATATCGAACGTTTCTTCCCTCAGGGCCGGCCACAAGACCAGCCTCCGAAGGTGTTACACTGCGAATATCTGATTCCTATCCGACGTTAACGCTGTAATTCGTCCAACGCGGGCATATCCAGATGCGTGATATCGCCCGCGGTCTCAACTATCCAACCTGATGCCAACCACGGACTTTGCTGATAATCCACGCGGGATAGCGAACAATTGCGCAAACGCAAGCGTCGCTCAGCATGGGGCGGCAACCCCAAAATAGTGCTGAGCAGGCAACCTAACGCGATACCGTGGCTAACCAACAACGGTTTGCTGCCCGGAGGTAGCTCAAGGCAGCTTTCCAAAGCCCCACGCATACGGGCCGCCAGTTCAGCCATGGATTCACCCTGAGGAATACGCCCATCAGGAGTACCATCGACCATCTGCTTGCGCCACCGTTCTTCCTGCGCGTTTAAGCCGTCGATGCCACGCTCCTCCAACACGCCCATATTCAATTCACGCAGACGCGGCTCAACAATAACGTCACAGCCACAGGCATCGGCAATGATTTCTGCCGTGCGTCGCGTACGTCCCAAATCGCTGGTGATGACGTGGGTGATACCTTCACTGCTCACCCGACGTGCGACCAGACGAGCCTGATGTTCACCGATTGCGGTCAGCGGGCTGTCTGATTGCCCTTGAATACGGCGGGCCGCGTTCCATTCGGTTTCGCCATGACGAACGAGATATACCTGTAACATGTCTGATTTCCGTTATACTGCGTAAAATTAGCTAAAGGATACTTAAGCTCATTATGTACCATGTTGTTGCCGCAACTACCAACCCTGCAAAGATCAGGGCTATCACTCTCGCCTTCAACGATGTTTTTGGCGCAGACGCCTGCCATATCGAAGGTATCAACGTCGATAGCGGCGTATCCCTCCAGCCAATTGGCAGTGACGAAACCCGCACCGGAGCACGCCAGCGGGTCGCCGCAGCACGTCAGATAAAGCCGGAAGCAGATTTTTGGGTCGGGGTCGAAGCCGGTATCGAAGATAATATGACCTTTGCCTGGATAGTCGTTGAACACTTGCAGCAGCGGGGAGAATCCCGCTCAGCCAGTTTGATGCTACCGCAAATTATATTACAAGGAATTAATCAAGGTCGTGAACTAGGCGACGAAATGGCACTTTTGACAGGTAATGCGGAAGTGAAACGTCAGGGTGGTGCGATTGGAGTCTTTACCGATGGTAAACTGTCACGCACCAGCGTTTACCATCAAGCGTTAGTACTTGCTTTAGTTCCTTTCCATAACTCGGTCTATCTGGAAAGCTGATTAGGCAATAGAGCGTCAGGCAAAGGCTCAATCTTTACCTGACGTTTCAATCGTTTCAGGATTGCGACGACGATTCGTTATTGAGTAATTGCGCTTCCAACCAGCTTTTCAGCTGCGGTGGCGAGGCTTTCAGGCTATTAGAACCTCGGGTAATGGTAGCAATACCGGCGCCGAGTTGGTTCTTCAGTTCCCGCTGACTCAATTCACCACGCATTAACTCCTGAATAATACGCACGCGCGTCCCCAAAGCCGCACGCTCATCGGGCGTCAGCATCAGTTGCAACAACGGTTGGTGAAGATCTTGCGCAACGGCCTGTTGCAGCAGCGCAATAAAGCTTAACCAGTTCTGGTTATCTTCAGCGGAAAGAGCGGGATCGATTACGACATTTTCGGTCATGGTATGCTGCCATACTATTTAACTAGTACAGCAGCATAGCATAAACTGGCAAAAATCAATAACGCCTCTGCCACTCCGCATCACTCAGCACCTTTGCCGGACGGTGCATAAAGTGACGATAGAAAGCGTCGTAAGCCAAGACGTTTTTGACATAGCCGCGCGTTTCAGAGAAAGGAATACTTTCAATGAAAGCAACGGCATCGATCTGCCCCGCGCTATTTCCAAGCCAGGTATTCACTCGCGATGGCCCGGCGTTATACGCCGCGCTGGCGAGAATCCGGTTGCGGCCAAACTGCTGATAGACCTCTTCCAGATAGCTGGTGCCAATTTCGATATTTGTGACCGGATCGAGCAATTGGCTGCTGTTCACATAGCCGCTGATATTATTCAGTTTTACCGTATGATCTGCGGTACGTGGCATCACCTGCATTAAACCTGCGGCTCCCACAGGAGACTGCGCTTTCGGGTTCCATGCACTTTCCTGTCGGGCAATAGCCATCGCATAACTTGGAGTAATGCCTTTGCCTTCCGTTGCCCGACGGAATTCTTGCGGCCAGGCCAGAGGGAAGCGCTCTTCCAGATGATCCCAAAGTTTCGCCACTATCGTCGCCTGTACGCTCAGATCGGCCCACTTTTGGTTAAAGGCATAGCGCGCCAGAGCTTCCTGCTGCGGTTTACTACGGCTGGCGACCAGATAGCTCCATTCGTTACGTGCCAGATTATCCATATTCCAGTACATCAGTTCGCGAACCCGAGCAATTTCCGGGCTGTCCGCCAATGAGGTATCGGGTTTGGTCGCCACTTCAACCATGATTGGATAAGGTATATTCAGCTTTTGTGCCGCCACCATTGGGTAGAAACCGCGAGCTTTGGTCAACTCACGCAGTATCGCCTCGCCTTCGGCTTTATTTCCCTGCTCAATCAGCAAGGTTGCACGCCAGTAGCGCCACTCGTCTTTATCTTTTGCATCCGCAGGTAAACGCTCCAGCCATGCCTGTAACCCTTTACGGTCACCGGTGCCTAACGCCATGCGAATACGGCGTTCAAGCAACGGCGTGGCGTGGCTGCGCAACGTGACTTCATCACGCCATTTCGCCTGCTCGTAAGTGGCATCATTTCCCATCAAACGCCAGGCAACCGCCTCTTCCAGCTCCAGTTTATCTTTCTCGCTCATCTTCTGTAGTCGTGTCAGCGTGGGAATCATGGCGCGGGCGTTTTCCACGTCCTGACGCGCTAAGCGAGTAAAAGCAATAATGGTGGCAGAACGGGTAAAATCTGTCGGCCCTACGGTGCGGGCAAAGCTTTCCACGCTGGCCGGATCGCTCTGTAACTTCGCCAGCGCCGTCCCCATGGTTTGATAATCACTCGGTAATTGTTTCAGCAAGAAGTTGACCAGACTGGCATTCCCTTCCTTGAGCGCCAAACGCATCCGCGCCAGCGTTGCCAGCGGTGTTTGGTGCCCTGCCTGCTGCCAAACCGTAAACAGCTTGTCGCAGCTACCCGGTAAAGACTGGCCGTTCAACCAGATTTCGCTGGCACCGTCCCAGGCGACCTGCTGCTCGCCGCTCGCCCATTTGGCATAGTAATAATTACAACGAGCCGCTACCGGCTTCGGTGGCTGTGGGCTAAAGCTCAATAACCCACGCCAATCTTCACGGTTCGCCAGCTCGTTAACAAAACGCGAGGATAACGAACGCGCTGGCGGCAGCGTTGGATTACGGTTAAGGAAATCACTGATCTGTGCCGCGCTGACCTGGCCGAGATCTTGCGTCAACTGACGATATTCCAGATAGGGATACAAAGGATAATCGCGCAGCGTTGGTAACAGCTGTTCCACCGTTGCCATCTGGTTGCTATCCCACGCCTGTTTAACTTGTTGATAGCGCTGCCGTTGGGCATCAAGAGAATCTGCTGACGCCGCTCCTGATGCTGTCACCAGACACACGCCAATCGCCAGGTATCGCCACTTATCCATACTTACTGTTTCCTCACTGGTTGTTGGCTGTACGTCATATTCACCGGATCTTCTGATTAGCATAGTCATAATTAGTTCAGAGCTTCAAATTCAGGCTGGCTGAGAGTTTCGCTCGATATGCCACTATGTTCCAGCGTCTTTACCCACTTTTGCAGATATTCTTATTATGAAGAATCCACGTTTTGCTTAATGAAGATAAGCACATAATTAGGAATACGAACGGAATAATAACCTTTTTATAATAGTGGCTATTCATATTCATCTTATCCGCTGAACGAAATAAATTACCAATGAAGCTGAGAGATTGGGTGTTAAATTTTTTAGCGATAACGCAAGTAACTGTAGAGATATCAGTAGCAAAAATCGCGCCTAAACTCAGGTTCTGCGCCTATAGGAACATTCTGTTACTTAATTTTTATTATCTCAGATCAAGGCAGTAAACTGATAATTATCTACTATCCTTCCTCACTATAACTATGCTGTTTCACTGTTTCTGTTCAACCCATTAGCATTTAATTTTTATTTAAAAATCAAATAATTAACTTATAGGTGTTCACAGCGTAAGGCAAAAGGTATTTTGGCTTGACGTTAAACCGGCATTATTTTCCGGTAAATAAAGGACACAAGGACGGCTAATTTTAGATTTATTAATTCTTTGGAGAAGGTTCCTTCAATGCATAACACACCAAACCAAAAGTCAGCCTCGCCGCCCCCATCGGGCAAAACCTGGTATCAGCTCACGACGGATGAGAGCTTAGAGCAGCTCAATACCACTACAGAAGGTCTGAGCCAGCAGGAGGCAGCAAAACGCCTAAAAAAGCACGGGCCTAATGCCTTGCCAGAAAAGAAACGCAAGCATCCCCTCCTCCAATTCCTTGCCCATTTTAATGATGTTCTGATTTATATCCTGCTCGCCGCAGCCTTGGTTAAAGGACTGATGGGGCATTCCGTCGATACCATAATCATCTTATGCGTCGCGGTCATTAACGCCCTGATCGGTTTTGTTCAGGAAAATAAGGCCGAGAAATCCCTGAAAAGCATTCAGAACATGCTTTCCAGTAAAGCCGTGGTTATTCGCGATGGCATTACGCAAACCATTGATGCAAAAGATCTGGTGCCGGGCGATATCGTTACCCTGAAACCCGGTGACAAAATTCCTGCTGACCTGCGTTTGCTGGAGGGCCACAACCTACAGATCGAAGAAGCTATTCTTACTGGCGAATCGACGGTGGTGGAAAAACAAACCGGAGTCATAGAAAGCGAATCCGTTATTGGCGATCGTAAAAATCTGCTGTTTTCCGGTACCACCATTAGCGCCGGTACGGCCAAAGGCGTGGTTATTGCCACCGGTGGTGACACCGAGCTGGGTCATATCAACCAGATGATGTCTACCGTTGAATCGACCCGAACTCCGCTACTGCAGCAAATGGATCGCCTCGGTAAAGCTATCTTCATCCTGATTCTGGTGATGATGGCCGTACTGTTTGTTTTTGCCTTTATCCTACGCGACCTGCCGGTTGATGAACTGTTGCTGGCGCTGATCAGTCTGGCCGTGGCCTCGGTTCCGGAAGGCTTACCGGCGATTATCTCAATTATTTTGTCGCTGGGCGTTCAGTCCATGGCGCGTAAACGGGCGATTATCCGTAAGCTGCCAACGGTAGAAACTTTGGGTGCAATGACGGTGGTGTGTTCCGATAAAACCGGCACCCTGACAATGAACGAAATGACCGTGAAAGCGGTAATTTTGGCCGACCATTGCTATCGCGTTGAAGGTGAAAGCTATGAGCCCGTTGGCAATATTTATCAGGAAGGCAGCGACCAGCAGGCCGATTTAGCTGCAAACCCAACGCTGAAAACATTCATCACTGCGGTGAATTTATGTAATGACAGCCAGATCCAGAAAAACGATCAGGGTCATTGGGTGATTACCGGCGGCCCAACCGAAGGGGCGCTAAAAGTACTGGCGGCGAAATCCGGCATTGAGCTGGGTCAGGTTAATCAACTCGGTAAAATTCCTTTTGATTCCGCTTATAAATATATGGCCACCAGCCATCAGATTCAGTCGGAAAACAGCATCTTCCTGACCGGCGCGCCGGACGTACTATTTACCTTCTGCCAGCAGGAACTGACGGCAAACGGCGTCGCTCCGTTCCGCCGCGATTACTGGGAAGCTGAAATGGCTCGCTACGCCAAGCAGGGCTTGCGTATGGTGGCTGCGGCGTTCCGACCTACTGACGAGGGCATTAGCAAACTGGATCATGCCGATATTCAACAGGGTATGGTGTTTGTCGGTATTGCCGGCATGATGGATCCGCCGCGCCCTGAAGCCATTGATGCGATAGCCACCTGCCAGCAGGCCGGTATTCGCGTGAAAATGATCACCGGCGACCATCAGGAAACCGCCATGGCAATTGGCGCGATGCTGGGAATAGGCAACGGCACGGATTCCATTACCGGCAGTCAGCTGGAACATATGGACGATGAGGAACTGGCCGAAGCCGCGGTTCGTTACGATATCTTCGCCCGAACCAGCCCGGAGCATAAGCTGCGTCTGGTAAAAGCGTTGCAAACCAAAGGTGAAATCGTTGGCATGACCGGCGATGGCGTCAACGATGCACCGGCGCTGAAACAGGCGGATGTGGGTATCGCGATGGGGATCAAAGGAACCGAAGTGACTAAAGAAGCTGCCGATATGGTGCTCTCTGATGATAACTTCGCCACCATCGCCAGTGCGGTAGAAGAAGGGCGTCGGGTTTACGATAACCTGAAGAAAACCATCCTGTTTATCCTGCCAACCAACCTGGCGCAGGGGCTGCTAATCATCTTTGCCATTCTTGCCGGGGCGGTCATTCCGTTAACGCCGCTGCAAATTCTGTGGATGAATATGGCGACCTCTACTACGCTTTCTTTCGGTCTGGCATTTGAACCGGCAGAAAGAGGCATCATGAACCGCAATCCGCGAGATCCTTCGCGCCATGTACTGGACGGCCACGCTATCTGGCGTATCGCCTTTGTCGGTACTTTGATTGCTATCAGTGCCTTTATTCTGGAAGCTTATCTGGAACCTCGAGGTTACAGCACCGAATTTATCCGTACAGTGCTCATGCAAACGCTGGTTACCGCGCAGTGGATTTACATGTTTAACTGCCGCGTGGCGGATCGCTTCCCGCTGAACAAAGAGTTGTTCGTTAACAAAGGTCTGTGGCTGGTTTCCGGCGTTCTAATCTTGCTGCAACTGGCAATTATCTATCTGCCGTTTATGAACACAGCCTTTGGAACCGAACCTCTGCCAGCCTATTACTGGGGCCTGACATTACTGGTGGGTCTTGCCATCTTCATTATTGTTGAAATAGAGAAATGGGTTATCCAGCGTTTTAAACCTTCCATAAAGTCTGTTTGACCATTTCCCGCTTTCTTTCTCCGCCCGGTGTTAAAACCGGGCGGTTTTTCCCTGAAATGAAAATATTTAAGAAAATTCCCTGCCCTGCCGATACCATGACGAGCATTGCAACAATGTGATCTTGTAATACAATCAGAGAGAATAAAAACGGTAAATCTAAGCGCCGATAATAAAATGACTTTTTCTCACTGACTATGTTGCCTGTTTATATTTCCGGGGCCGATCCACAGGAAGCGCAAAAATGACCACCTCGACTTGCGCAATCAACGGCGTCAGTAAGAATGATCAATACGTTATGCCTCCCTGGCATTTTGGGCGTATTTGTCAGTATCTATTGATTGTATTTACGTTCGTATTTTCTACCGGCGCCAGATCGGCGGAAGAACCTGCCAATGCGAACGTGATACAGGCGCGGACAGATGCCGCAACCAAAATGGTTTTGGGGATTATCAGCTATGCCCGCTGGCCGGTGACTCCGCAGGTCATTAGGTTATGTGTTGTCGCCCCGACCAACTATGCAGAAGGCCTGTTTAACCCGGCGTTAATGGCAACGCAACATCCAATTAAAGTCGAGCGATTCCCGTTTGCCAGCCCGGCTATTTCAAGCCAATGCGATGCTATTTATTTGGGAAGTGCCACCGCAGAGCAGCGGTTGGAGTTAATTAATCGCACTCAAGGTCATCCGATACTGACAATCAGTGAGGATTATTCTGAATGCGCCACCGGCAGCGCCTTTTGTCTGTTAGTGGAAGATAACCAGGCATCTTTTAAGGTTAATATGGATGCGTTAGCACGTACAGGAGTTCGTGTTCATCCGAGCGTACTGCAACTCGCCCGTAAGAAGGCTGATGGTTTATGAGACTGATTAAAAGAATAAATAAACGTCGTGTAAAATTACCTAGCTTAGGGAAAATACTTCAACGCATACATTTAACCGTGGCTCTGGTTGCCGTGGGGATGGCTGGTATCTTTATTACTCTGGTTGCCATTTTTTCCCTGCGTGTTTACGCCGACCACAACCTGCATTTGATCGCCCGTTCAATTAGCTATACCACCGAAGCCGCCGTAGTTTTCGGCGATAATATTGCCGCCAATGAATCATTGGCGTTGATTGCAGCCAGCGAAGAGGTGGCCGAGGCTAAAATAGTTGATGCCAATGGCAAGCTAATAGCCAGTTGGTCGCTACCCGCCCACGGCCCGTTCCACCAGCTAGAGCAAAGCGTTGCCCATTGGGCACTGAGTGGCCCGGTAGAACTGCCTATCATGCACAGCGGTGAACGCATAGGTACCATTATTATTGTCGGCCACGGCGGCAGCCTGCTCAGTTTCCTGTTGCGCGGGGTGATTGCCATGCTAGCCGGTATCATTGCCAGCACGCTAGTCGCCCTGTTCCTTTCTCGCCGAATGCTCCGCAGAATTGTCGGCTCGCTGAACCGTATAACCGAAGTGGCGCACGATGTGAGCCTGCATCGTAGCTTTGGCCAAAGAGTTCCATCGGCTCATATCAAAGAACTTAATGAGTTAAGTAACGATTTCAATGGGCTGCTGGAAGAGCTGGAAGTCTGGCAGGCACATTTAACGCAGGAAAATGATTTCCTGACCCATAGAGCGACTCATGACAGCCTGACCGGGCTTGCCAATCGCGCCTTTTTTGAAGTCAGCCTGAACCGCACGCTCAATGAATGCGCTGATAAGGATATGGTGGCATTGATGTTCCTCGATGCCGATAGTTTCAAAGAGATTAATGATAATTATGGCCATGCCGCCGGTGACGTCGTACTCATCACCATGGCTGAACGTATCCGTTCGCAATTACGTGAAACTGATTTTGTTGCTCGTCTGGGCGGTGACGAATTTGCCGTGCTACTGACGTCAATCGGCAATAGCTATGATGTATTATCGATCGCGGACAATATCATTCATTGTATGGCTCACCCAATTACACTGCCTGACGGCACGGATATCACAACATCAATCAGTATTGGTATTGCGTTCTATCCGGAACACGCGCAAACGCCAGTAGAACTGTTACAGCGTGCGGATGAGGCCATGTATTTGGCGAAGAACAATTATCATGGAGGCGGCCGGGTGATTCTGCCCCAAAGCCTGACATACACAGCGTAAAAGAATAAGGTCTTACAATGCAAAAGTTGAGGAGTAGCCTGTGGATTGGCTTGATGGCGTTGGGGTTATTGCTGCTAGCGGGTTGTCAGAATAAGCCTCAGGGTCTGACAGCGGAGCAAATAGCGGCTCTACAGGAACAGGGATTCAAACTAACGGACAACGGTTGGGAATTTGGCCTGTCAGATAAGGTGCTATTTAGCAGCAACGTTGGGAAACTGAATGCTCAGGGAGAGCAAACCGTAGAGAAAATCGGCCACGCCTTGATGGACGTTGGTATCAGCCATATTCGTCTGGACGGACACACCGATTCAATGGGTGAAGATAGTTACAATAACCAACTGTCTTATGGCCGCGCCAGCGCCGTCGCAAATACCCTGACTTCCATCGGTATGCCGAAAGCCAATATCGAAGTTCGCGGGCTTGGTAAGCTAAATCCGGTTGCCGATAACCGCACGGCCAAAGGCCGAGCCGAAAACCGTCGCGTGGCAATGGTCGTCACCGCGCCCTGATACCTGAATAAGCCCATTCTGTGGGGGCGGTCAGCCCGCCTCTCCCGCAAAAAGGTTATACTCCGTTATCTTCAAGGATGTATGGGATCCGTTATCGAAACGGGCTACACTCCGCACCAGACATCCTAATAAAAACTGATATAGAGAGGCTAGAGCAACGTGGCTCAATACGTCTATACCATGCATCGCGTTGGCAAAGTGGTTCCGCCGAAGCGTCATATTTTGAAAAACATCTCCCTGAGCTTCTTCCCCGGCGCCAAAATCGGCGTATTGGGTCTGAACGGTTCCGGTAAATCTACCCTGTTGCGCATTATGGCCGGTGTAGATACCGACATCGAAGGCGAAGCGCGCGCTCAACCAGGCCTGAAAATCGGTTACCTGCCGCAGGAACCTCAACTGAATCTGGAACAAACGGTACGCGAAGCGGTAGAAGAATCCGTTAGCGAAGTTAAACGCGCGCTGACTCGTTTGGACGAAGTCTACGCGCTGTATGCCGATCCAGACGCCGACTTCGATAAGCTGGCGAAAGAGCAAGGCGAGCTGGAAGCGATTATCCAGTCTCACGATGGCCATAATCTGGATAATCAGTTGGAACGCGCTGCCGATGCGCTGCGTCTGCCGCCTTGGGATGCCAAAATTGCCAATCTGTCCGGTGGTGAGCGTCGTCGCGTGGCGATCTGCCGCCTGCTGCTGGAAAAACCGGACATGCTGCTGCTGGACGAACCAACCAACCACCTGGATGCCGAATCCGTGGCTTGGCTGGAGCGCTTCCTGCACGACTATGAAGGCACCGTTGTGGCGATTACCCATGACCGTTACTTCTTGGATAACGTGGCTGGCTGGATTCTCGAACTTGACCGCGGCGAAGGTATTCCGTGGGAAGGCAACTACTCCTCATGGCTGGAGCAGAAAGACGCTCGTCTGGCGCAGGAAGCCTCTTCCGAAGCCGCTCGTCGTAAATCTATCGAGAAAGAGCTGGAATGGGTTCGTCAGAATCCGAAAGGCCGTCAGGCTAAAGGCAAGGCACGTTTGGCTCGCTTTGAAGAACTTAACAGCGTTGAATACCAAAAACGTAACGAAACCAGCGAGTTGTTCATTCCACCTGGTCCACGTTTAGGCGACAAAGTGCTGGAAGTTCAGAACCTGAGCAAATCCTATGGCGACCGCCTGCTGATTGACGATCTGACCTTTGCACTGCCGAAAGGCGCCATCGTCGGTATTATCGGGCCGAACGGCGCGGGTAAATCTACGTTGTTCCGTATGTTGTCCGGTCAGGAACAGCCTGATTCCGGCACCATAACCTTGGGTGAAACCGTGCAGTTAGCCTCTGTCGATCAGTTCCGCGACAGCATGGATAACAGCAAAACCGTGTGGGAAGAAGTTTCCGGCGGTCAGGACATCATGAAGATCGGTAACTTTGAATTGCCAAGCCGCGCCTACGTTGGTCGCTTTAACTTCAAAGGTGTCGATCAGGGCAAACGCATCGGCGAGCTGTCCGGCGGTGAGCGTGGTCGTATCCATCTGGCAAAATTGTTGCAGGTTGGCGGCAATATGTTGCTGCTCGATGAACCCACCAACGACCTGGATATTGAAACCCTGCGCGCACTGGAAAACGCCTTACTGGAATTCCCGGGCTGTGCGATGGTTATTTCCCATGACCGTTGGTTCCTCGACCGTATTGCTACCCATATCATCGATTATCAGGATGAAGGGAAAGTAGAATTCTTCGAAGGTAACTTTACTGAATACGAAGAGTGGAAAAAGCGGACGCTGGGCGCTGATGCCTTAGAACCGCACCGTATTAAGTACAAGAAAATGACCAAGTAATTCGTCATTCACTGCTAAATACTGCTCACCTTGGTGGGCAGTATTTTTTTAGCCTGACGCATGGATAGCAAATGAAATTATATTCAATCTCTGAAGCACTGAAAAAATTAATAAGAATCCGCAAAATCCGATGGACGCTATTTTTGTTTATTCTGGGTGGAGCAGTCTATTTTTGGTGGCAACAAGGCACTCTGGTCAGGGAAGAATGGAGTCCCAATCATCAATACGTTATGCGCTTTTATAAGATTACCCAATTGATTCCCTCTATTGGCTCGCCCGGCGACGGCTCTCATTACAGCGGCTACATTAAAATTGAAAATCAGGCCGGTCAGGTTTTTCACACCGAACAGGTTTCGCTGATGGATTTTATTGAAGGCCCACACTGGAGCGATTATGGCGTCTATTGGTTTGGGACCGATTTTAACGATATTGTTGCGCTTCCCACTTCTGCCGCAAAGTAATGCTCTCACTTAGCCAACGCACCAAAAATATTACGTTAATCCTTGGGCATAATGGGTAAATACCGGATGCCCCATAACCACATCAATAAAACAGCTCAATGCCGGTGAATTTAATTTCCGGCTGGGATAAACCAAATACAGTTCATTCCCTTCGGCCAGCCATTCAGGCAACACTTCCACTAATTTTCCCTGCGCGACCTTTTCGCGACTAAGAAAAGCGGGCAGCAAGGTAATTCCACCCGCCGATAGTGTGCACTCAATGGCGTAGAGCAAATTATCGGTGACGTGTAGCTTAGGTAACTGCCAACGGAAATATTCATCCTGATGATTTAATACCAGTTCTGGCCAAGCGCGGTGGGTAATCCAACGATGTTCCTCCAACTGACGCGGATGTAAAATCGGCGGAAATTGAGTCAGATAATCAGGAGAAGCCAGTAAATTGCGGGGCGCATAGCCCAAGCGGCGTCCAATCAATGAAGAATCCTGCGGTTTTCCAGTGCGCAACGCCACATCGAAGCCTTCTTCCACCAAATCCACTTTAACGTCGGAGACCAATACCTCGAGAGAAACATCGGGATATTGTCGTTGAAAATCCGTGGCAATCCGCGCCAGCAAAGTGGCGGCCAGCCCTGCCGGACTGGAAACTCGCAGTCGGCCGCTGGGATTATCCAGCAAGCGCTGTAGGGTTAAATCGGCTCGCTCCGCCGCCTGTAGCATTTCCTGACAGTGAACCAAATAGCGTTCACCGGCGAACGTCAGGCTGATCTGACGCGTGGTTCTATTCAGCAACCGGATACCCAACCGGTGTTCCAACAGGCTAATCCGCTGACTGACGCTGGATTTAGGTAAACCGGCGATGGCCGCCGCCTTGGTAAAACTGCCGCATTCGGCCACTCGCGCAAACAGCGCCATATCCTGTAGCTGCTTAAACATAATTGTTCACCATAGACGAACACTGAGTTATTGATTGTCCATCTTATCACTCTAGTCAATCGGATCTAAACTCAAGGTCTACCTAAAAAGGAGCTAGGCTATGTCTCATTACGCTATTGCAGTTAATCCGCAGAAACCCGCCGATTTCATTCAGATCCCGTGGGATCAGCCAACGCCCAGTGCTTTCGATCTCTTAGTGGAAGTGAAAGCCGCATCGGTTAATCCGGTGGATACCAAAGTCCACGCCGGTCTACAAAAAAATGGCTTACAGCAGCCGCGAGTGCTCGGCTGGGATGCCAGCGGCGTAGTCATTGGCGTAGGTAGCTCGACACAGGGTTTTAGCGTTGGAGATGAAGTCTGGTATGCCGGTGATCTGACGCGTCCTGGCAGCAACGCCACGCATCAATTGGTCGATGCCCGCATCGTGGCGCGTAAACCGAATCGCCTGAACTGGGCAGAAGCCGCTGCCATGCCGTTGACCGCATTGACCGCCTGGGAAGGGCTATTTGAGCATCTAAAAATTCAGGAAGCGCCAGCGGGGAAAACCCTGTTGATCATTGGCGGTGCCGGCGGCGTGGGATCGATAGCCATCTCACTGGCGGCGCTGCGTAGTCAGGTTAACGTGATCGCCACAGCCTCGAACCCAGTCTCTGCAAGCTGGTGTCTGGATCGCGGCGCAGATCTCACCGTCGATTATCGCGATCTAAAAGGAGAACTGGCCAGTAATGGGATCGATAAGGTGGATTATATTTTCTGCCTGAATGACACCGACGGTCACTGGGCGACGATCGGCGACCTCATCGCACCGATGGGCCACATTTGCACCATCGTGGAAAATACTCATCCCCTCGATCAAAGCGCGTTGAAACTGAAAAGTGCCGCTCTGCACTGGGAATTGATGTTTACCCGCAGCATGTTCAACACGCCGGATATGGCGCAACAGGGAGAAATATTGAAACAGGTCGCTCAATATGTCGACGCAGGAGAACTGCGCGGCACGCTGAGTGATACTTTACACGGCCTGACGACTGACACCCTGCACGCGGCGCACCAAAAAGTACTGACTGGACGCATGCAGGGCAAGCTGGTTATCGCTTATTAATTATCATTCTGCAGACTGTTCCGCTCGCTGATCGGTGAGCGGGATAATCGCAGTGGATCGGCGGCCAGCAATTGCTGAACCAATTCAACGCAGCGCAGGAAGCGCTCGTCGTAGTCTGCCGATTCCACGTGAACATATTCAACGTTATTGGCTCTCAGCATATCTTCCAGCAGGCTTTGGAAGGATTTCCGATCGGAAGTACTCCCCAGACTGCGTAAACCGTCGGCCACCCACGGAGTATTATTCTCCAACAGAATCACCAGATCGAAGCGATACTCATCGATCAATGCCTGCACGAAAGGATGCTCCCGCCCTTCGTATTTCTTACAAAATGCCTGAGTCGTGACGAAGTCCGTATCGATAAATGCAACCTTATTGGCGTATTTCACCGCGAAATCCACGTACTGCGCCTGCCCCAAGGCTATTTTGTCGTAATCTGAGTATTGCAACGCCATCTCATCGCCACCCAAATGGGAAAATACGTAATCCCGCCCGTACTCCCAGGCGCTGGTGGTATTGAATATATTGGCTAATTTATTCACCAGCGTCGATTTTCCACTGGACTCCCCGCCGAGGATCGCCACCGTACGGACAAAGAAGGGTTTGACTTCGGTAGGAATATAATCCCAGTAACGGAAAGGATCACGGCGGATCTGACGGCCGCTGATCTTCATAAATGAACGCTGCGGATCGATCAGGATGGTTTCGATACCAAACTGTTCGCGATAGCGCGGCGCATCCTGACTTTCGCTGGAATAGATAAAGCTTGGCACTATGCCTTTTTCTGCCATAAAGGCCTTTACGCCGCGGCTCCAGACATCCCACCCGTGCGGATAGGGTTCGATGCCGTGCTCATCAAATGAGTGAATGCGGATATTTTTTTGATATTTGAACGTTTGCAGCAGCCAGCGCAAACGGTCACTAACCGTTGGCTGTTGTGACATGGAGCTGTTCTCGAACAGTTCCCGATCCCGAGGTTCGTCGTGGCACAGAATGATATGTAGTTCATCTACCTGGCTACAGGCTCGTTGGATCAAATAGATGTGGCCGGTATGCAGCGGGTAAAATTTACCAAACACTACGCCGACCTTTTTCTCGCGGCGAGGGAATTCCAACCCAAGAAAACGATGCAGGGCTTCAAGTTTTTGCGCACTGGGGCTTTTGATTTTATCGTTAAGTAGCTGGCTTAAATATCCTTTGGTCATGCCACTGGCTTCGGCCACTTGCTGTAACGTGCAGCCTTTCTGTTTGATTGCCGTTTTTAAATAATCGAACTGCAGCATACTGCCTCCTGTTTAGCACGCTAAACAAAAATAACACAGTATGCTGCTCAAACAACACGACTAAATGCAGCTTAAAGATCCTCTAGAACCGCCAGCGCGTCGGCCAGTTTTTTCACGCCAAATACCTGCATATTCGGCAGAGGCTTCTTCGGCATGTTGGCGTGCGGCACTATGGCTCGCTTAAAACCGTGCTTCGCCGCCTCGGAAATTCGCTCCTGGCCACTGGGCACCGGGCGAATCTCACCGGCCAGCCCGACTTCGCCAAATACCACTAAATCCTGCGGTAAGGGCCGATCCCGCAAGCTGGATACCAATGACATTAATAACGCCAAATCGGCGCTGGTTTCCGTAACTTTTACCCCACCGACCACGTTAACGAAAACATCCTGATCCGACATTTGCAGGCCGCCGTGACGGTGTAAAACCGCCAGCAAGATAGCCAGTCGATTCTGTTCCAATCCTACTGCTACTCGCCGCGGATTCGACATCATCGAATGATCCACCAGCGCCTGAATCTCAACCAACAGCGGACGTGTCCCTTCCCACACCACCATCACCGAGCTACCGGCAGTGACTTCATCACCCCGGCTGAGGAAAATTGCCGATGGATTACTGACTTCACGTAGCCCTTGTTCCGTCATGGCAAAAACGCCCAACTCATTCACCGCACCAAAGCGGTTTTTATGGCTGCGAAGAGTACGGAAGCGGGAATCGCCGTCGCCATCCAACATCACTGAACAGTCGATACAGTGTTCCAACACTTTCGGACCGGCCAGCGAGCCGTCTTTAGTCACGTGACCAACCATCACTATCGCTACGCCGCGTGTTTTAGCAAAACGTGTTAGATAAGCGGCGGTTTCACGCACCTGCGCCACGCTGCCGGGAGAGGACTGAATATCGGCCATATGCATCACCTGAATGGAGTCGATCACCATCAGCTTAGGCTGTTCTTGCTCTGCAATCAGGCAAATCTGCTCGATGCTAGTTTCCGATAACATATTCAGATTACCGGTGGGCAAACCGAGTCGATGCGCTCGCATCGCCACCTGCTGTAGCGATTCCTCACCGGTGACATACAGGGTTTTCATGCCTTCAGATAGCTTGCACAATACCTGTAACAGCAGGGTACTTTTCCCCGCGCCGGGGTTGCCACCAATCAGAATGGCACTGCCGGGTACCACGCCGCCGCCTAACACCCGATCGAACTCAAGGAAGCCGGTGGTGAAACGCGGCAGCGCTTCCAGACTGATATCTGACAGCTTTTGTACCCGACTGATACCCGCCTCGCCCGCATAGCCACCGAGGCGATCGTTACGCGAAGAAGGCGTTGCCGCAGCCAGACGCACTTCGGTAATGGTATTCCAGGCGTTACAGGCACTGCACTGCCCCTGCCAGCGCGGATAATCTGCGCCGCACTCATTACAAACAAATGCGCGTTTTGGTGCTTTAGCCACGTCTTTTCCTCTGTATTACGATCTAACAATAAATTTAAAATTCAATAGGTTTTAGCGTTGTAACCGCCTATTTTCCTACGGTTTACTGGCGTGACGGCAAACTGAGCGAGCACGCCAGAAACGTAGGGAATTAGCGTTCTTCGTGCTTCAGACTGCCGCTTAAAATACACAGCACGCTCATCAAATCACCGTGCCGAATCGCCACTTTCGCTTTAGCATAAACCTTAGGCTTAGCATGGAACGCCAACCCCAAACCGGCTGCCTGCATCATTTTCAGATCGTTGGCACCGTCGCCGATGGCAATGGTTTGCTGAATCGGAATAGACAGTTTTTCCGCCAGTTTAATCAGTGTGTCGGCTTTGTATTGCGCATCGACAATCGGGCCCAGCACCTGACCGGTCAGTTTGCCGTCACGGATTTCCAGCTCATTGGCGGCTACCGCGTCCAGATGCAGCTTATCCCGCAGATATTCCGCATAATAAGTGAACCCGCCAGAAGCGATAGCCACATGCCAGTTCAGCGCCTGTAATTTCTTCACGAGCGTGACCAACCCCGGCATCAGCGGCAAAGTATCGCGTACCTGTTTCAGAATATTGGCATCGGCTCCTTTCAGCGTACCTACCCGCTGACGCAGGCTGGCAGAGAAATCGAGTTCCCCTTGCATTGCCCGCTCGGTTACAGCGGCCACTTCGTCGCCCACGCCGGCTAATTTGGCTATTTCATCAATACATTCGATCTGAATAGCCGTGGAATCCATATCCATAACCAATAAACCCGGCGTACGCAAATGAGGAATTGCGCCTAGCGGAGCCACATCGAGCCCGCTTTCGTCCGCCAGCGTTTTAATCCGCGGTGTCAGGCTACCAGCCAGACGAATCACCTGATAGTCATCGACGCACCAAGCGGAGACAATCACCATCGCCGCGCCCAAACGGCGTTGAAAATCGGTAATACGTTGTTTATCCAGCTTTCTGCCGTACAACAGCCAACCCGTATGGCCCGCACGATAATCCAGCGGCATAACCTCGTCACCACTCAAAGAAAGCGGCAAACCGGGCCACTGATAAATCTCCGCGGGGAGATCGCAATAGGTCAGACTATTTGACATGAAAAGCTCCTGTAGAAACCCAGAATCGGCAATATATACCCAATAGCCTCACATCACAGCAAAGCTGCGATATAAGCCCAATAATTTCTCGTTGCGGCCAAGCAGCGACTGAGCGAATCCTCAGGAGCTTAGCCCACTAAGCGACTGGGGTGAGCAAAAGCAGCCAACACCGCAGCAGCGAGAAAGATGAAGGGTAAAAACGATGCATCAAGCTATCCTATCGTCCTTGCTTCTGGCAACATAAAGTCATCAAAACGCGTAAGGAACCTGCATGGCCCGGGCTAAATTAAAATTTCGACTGCATCGCACTGCTATCGTACTGATTTGTCTAGCTTTGCTTGTGCTGCTTATGCAGGGCGCATCCTATTTCAGCCTCAGCCACCAGTTGGCACGCTCCGAACAGGTGGAAGAGCTGGCGAAAACGCTGGCGAAACAGGTGGCTTTTAGCCTGTCTCCGATTATGGATAGCAACAATGACGACGTGGATAGCCAGAAGGTCGATGAAGTCCTGAAACAGTTGACGCAGGCGAGTCGCATACTGGATGCCAGTGTGTATTTGATTGACGGCACTTTGGTCGCGGATTCTGGCGAAAAAGTCAAAGTGCGTGACCGGTTGGCGCTGGACGGCAAACGCCCCGGCAGTTATTTCAATCATCAGATTGTGGAGATGATTCCCGGCAAGAACGGGCCTAGCGGCTTTTTGCGCATGACGTTGGATACCCACGTACTGGCAACCGAATCCAAGCAGGTGGATAACACCACCAACTTACTGCGTTTAATGATTCTGGTCGCGCTGGCGGTCGGTATTATTCTGGCCAGAACCTTATTGCAGCATCGCCGTAGCCGCTGGCAGCAATCGCCTTATCTGCTCACTGCCAATACGCCGGTAGAAGAAGACAGCGAATCAGGGGAATCATCCAATGCGGATTCAACTGCCAGCAAATCTACGGAAAGAACCGAGGAATCGCAGGTCAAAAAGTAGGTTCAGGCCATGCGTTGGATACGTGGCGTGAGTGAGCCAACTTTTCCTGCATTTGGCAATGCTATCGCACTGAATTCCAAACAGATAGCTGAATGATCAGCCACTCGAAGCCAAAATATCTCAACCAAACGCTGCGCTTGTAGCCAATGTTCAGGGGTGATATCTGGAACCTGTTGACGCATATAGAAAGAAACAGAGAAACAGAAAGTATTGATAAAAAAAGAGCCGCAGCGGAGTGTGCGGCTCAGAAGAAATTGTAGCCCGGGCTATTACTCTTTATCGCCCAGCAGAACAGATTCCAACGCGATTTCAATCATGTCGTTGAAGGTCGTTTGGCGTTCTTCTGCGGTAGTTTGTTCACCGGTACGGATATGGTCAGAAACGGTACAGATAGTCAGCGCTTTAGCACCAAATTCTGCCGCTACGCCGTAGATACCGGCAGCTTCCATTTCCACGCCCAAAATGCCGTATTTTTCCATTACATCAAACATTTGTGGGTCTGGCGTATAGAATAAATCAGCGGAGAAAATATTACCGACGCGTGCTGGAACGCCTTTGGCTTTAGCGGCGTCAACAGCGTTACGCACCATATCGAAATCAGCGATAGCCGCATAATCGTGATCTTTAAAACGCAGACGGTTAACTTTGGAATCGGTGCAGGCACCCATACCAATCACAACGTCACGCAGTTTTACATCGTTACGAACTGCGCCACATGAACCCACGCGAATGATTTTTTTCACGCCGAAATCGGTGATCAGTTCTTTCGCGTAGATTGAGCAGGATGGAATACCCATACCGTGACCCATTACCGAGATTTTGCGGCCTTTATAAGTACCGGTGAACCCCAGCATGCCACGCACATTGTTAACCTGACGCACGTCTTGCAGGAAGGTTTCTGCGATGAATTTTGCTCGCAGCGGGTCCCCTGGCATCAGGACAACGTCAGCAAAATCACCCATTTCAGCATTGATATGTGGCGTAGCCATAATTATTTTCCTTATAAATCAAAAATATTAAATAAAATCACCGGTCGACCGCCATAAACGGTCCGACGCAGATAATCAAAACATTGGTTTGCCGTAATCCATCGGTGACAAATCAAAATATTTCGCGACGGTCTGGCCGATGTCAGCGAAAGTATCGCGATGACCGAGAGAACCCGGTTTCACTTTGGGACCGTAAACCAGCACTGGAATGTGCTCACGGGTGTGATCGGTACCCGGCCAGGTTGGATCGCAACCGTGGTCAGCGGTGAAGATGATAATGTCGTCATCTTTCACCAATTCCAGCAATTCTGGCAAGCGGCGATCGAACAGTTCCAGCGCGGCGGCATAACCTGCCACATCGCGGCGGTGGCCGTAAGAAGAGTCGAAATCCACGAAGTTGGTAAAGACGATGGCGTTATCGCCCGCTTTCTTCATTTCTTCCAAAGTAGCGTCGAACAAAGCATCAATACCGGTAGCTTTGACTTTGTGAGTGATGCCCACGTGTGCGTAGATATCGGCGATTTTGCCGATAGAAACCACCTCACCCTGTTTCTCATCAACCAGCTTTTTCAAAATGGTTGGCGCTGGCGGTTCAACGGCCAGATCGTGGCGGTTACCAGTACGCTGGAAGTTACCCGGTTTGTCGCCGATAAACGGACGAGCGATAACGCGACCAATGTTGTAGCCGCCTTCGGTTAACTCTTCGCGAGCGATTTCACACAGCTCATACAGACGATCCAGTCCGAAAGTTTCTTCGTGGCAAGCAATCTGGAAAACCGAGTCAGCAGAGGTATAGAAAATCGGCTTGCCGGTTTTCATATGTTCTTCGCCCAACTGATCCAAAATTACAGTACCGGATGAATGGCAGTTGCCTAGGTAGCCCGGCAGGTTGGCGCGCTTAACCAGTTTATCCAGCAATTCCTGCGGGAAACTGTTCTCAACGTCGCTGAAATAGCCCCAATCAAACAGAACTGGCACACCTGCAATTTCCCAATGGCCTGACGGAGTGTCTTTACCGGAAGATAATTCGCTGGCGTAAGCATAGGCACCAATGATGTCAGCATCTTTATCCAGACCCACAGGGAAAGTACCGCAGGATTCTTCAGCGGCTTTACCCAGCCCTAAACGGCTCAGGTTCGGCAACGTCAGCGGGCCTTTACGTCCAATATCAGCATCACCGCGGGCACAGGCTTCAGCGATGTGGCCGAGGGTGTTGGCACCTTCATCGTTAAACTTGCCAGCATCAGCGCTAGCACCGATACCAAATGAGTCTAATACCATAATAAATGTACGTTTCATCATTTTCTCCTGCGTGAACTCACGCTGTGGGAGCAGTACGGCCAACATGCCTTACTGCGCCAAATTCGTAGTGAATAAAGAAAGCTTATTCGGTAATCCGACGATAAACCACCGGCGTTTGTTCTAACGCTTTGTCACCCAGCGTCATGGCCGCGCGTACTGCATCAGCCGCCTGCTGCCAGTCACTTTCATTGTTGGCATGAATCACTGCCAACGGACGTTCGCTATCCATTTTATCGCCCAGACGCGCCATATCGGTCAGGCCAACGCTGTAGTCGATTGAATCGGTAGCACGGCGACGACCGCCGCCCAGCGCTACCACAGACATCCCCAGCGCGCGGGTATCCATCGCGGTGATAATGCCCGGTTTTTCTGCAAAGACCGGTTTGCTCAGCATCGCCACCGGCAAATAGCTGTCGTAACGTTCAACGAAATCAGTCGGGCCTTTCTGAGCCGCAATCATGCGACCAAAGACTTCTGCCGCTTTACCGTTATCCAATACCGCCTGTAGCTTAGCGCGCGCATCGGTTTCGGAGTTCGCCAACCCGCCGGAAAGCAACATTTCGACGCACAGCGCCATCGTCACTTCCAGCAAGCGCGGATTGCGATATTCACCGGTCAGGAAGCGTACGGCTTCACGAACTTCCACACCGTTACCGGCGCTGGATGCCAGCACCTGATTCATATCAGTCAGCAGAGCCGTTGTTTTACAACCCGCGCCGTTGGCAACGCCGACAATCGCCTGCGCCAAATCTGCGGACAGTTGATAGGTTGGCATAAAGGCACCAGAACCGACTTTAACGTCCATCACCAGCGCATCCAGGCCTTCCGCCAGTTTCTTCGCCAGAATAGAAGCGGTAATCAGCGGAATGGAATCCACGGTCGCAGTAATATCGCGAGTGGCGTAAAAACGTTTATCCGCCGGAGCCAATGAACTGGTCTGGCCGATGATTGCGACGCCAACATCCTGAATAATCTTACGGAAAGTATTATCATCCGGGAAAATATCAAAGCCAGGAATGGCCTCCAGCTTATCCAGTGTACCGCCGGTATGGCCCAGGCCACGGCCTGAAATCATAGGAACATAACCGCCGCAAGCCGCTACCATTGGGCCGAGCATTAACGAAGTCACATCGCCAACGCCACCGGTAGAATGCTTATCCACAATAGGGCCATTCAGCTTGAGACTTTTCCAGTCCAGCACGGTACCGGAATCGCGCATTGCCATAGTCAGCGCCACGCGTTCAGGCATGCTCATATCATGAAAATAAATGGTCATCGCCAAAGCGGCGATCTGCCCTTCGGAAACAACATTGTCGCGAATACCATTGATGAAGAAACGAATTTCTTCTTCGCTCAACGGCAGACCGTCGCGTTTTTTACGAATAATTTCTTGTGCCAGAAACAAGGCATCCCCCTGCTTGACCTGAATGGGAAATCGAAAAGCGCATTGTGCCTTTTCAGCAATAGCAACACGGCGGGCGCAGTGCCCGTCGTGCATCTGCAATAATTAATAACCGCCGGGTTTGGCTGTGCTGTGATGACCTAAAGTGGTCAGCAAGCTGGCTAACAGGCTGGATGCACCGAAGCGGAAATGGCGCGCATCCGCCCAACCTTCGCCCATGATACCGTCCGCCAGTTTCAGGAATGCAGCCGCGTCTTCTGCAGTACGCACACCGCCAGCAGGTTTGAAGCCGACTTCTTTGCCTACGCCCAAATCGTGAATGGTGCGAATCATGATTTCCGCACTTTCCAGCGTCGCGTTCACCGGTACTTTCCCGGTTGAGGTTTTAATGAAATCAGCGCCCGCTTTAATCGCAATTTCAGAAGCCTGACGGATCAAATGTTGCTGTTTCAATTCACCGGTTTCGATGATGACTTTCAGCAATACGTTGGCGGCGGCACAGGCCTCTTTGCACACTTTTACCAGCTCGAAGCCCACTTTATCGTTACCAGCCATCAGCGCGCGATATGGGAACACCACGTCTACTTCATCGGCGCCGTAGGCAATAGCCGCGCGGGTCTCGGTCAAAGCAATGTCGATATCGTCATTGCCATGCGGGAAATTGGTCACTGTGGCAATACGGATCTCAGGGGTACCCTGTTCCCGTAGCGTTTTACGAGCAATCGGAATAAAACGAGGATAAATGCAGACAGCCGCAGTATGACCCGCAGGGGTTTTTGCCTGATGACAAAGATCGATAACCTTTTGATCGGTATCGTCGTCATTCAGAGTGGTCAAATCCATCAAACTGAGCGCACGTTTCGCGCTGGCGGTTAAATCGGTCATAAAACTCTCCAACTCTATTTCAGCTTCGGCACCGCGCCAAAACCGAGCATTCATTTATGAACTGACGGCAATTTCCTATGGAAATTCCAGGCCATGCAGCTCAACACGTTGGCGAGCGGACTTGGTTCCTTGAAGATAGCGCCCTTGGGATTTGCTCCCGCAGCGGCAACTGAGATCCATCTCACCGCACTTAGCTTTTCCACAAGAAAAGCCAGCTGTCTCTATTTGAGCATGAAGCGCTCAAATGAGATGTGTTAATACTCACATTAATTAATAGTTATTTGTAACAGGTCTGAATTATATGTGAATTGAGTCACAAAATAACCTGATTTATCGATAAGTGCAGACTATCTTTCGCTCTCGCATCAAGAATAGCCTATTCATCTAATTCCGTGCGACGACGGTGATGACAATACGCACAAACGGCCTGAGTCACCGGAAGGGAAAAACAGGCTGGCGGGTGATAACCGTCCCCGCCAGCACGCTATTCTACAAACAATCTACCTTTGCAGAATATTATATTTTACAAATCGATATGAATTACAGAGCCAGGAAGAAACCGGCAATGGTGGCGCTCATCAGATTAGATAAAGTCCCTGCTGCCACCGCTTTCAAACCGAAACGAGCAATGTCATGACGGCGATTCGGCGCCATGCTGCCCAGACCGCCCAACAGAATTGCCACGGATGAAAGGTTGGCAAAACCGCACAGAGCAAAAGAAATAATGGCTTTGGTATGATCGGAAAGTACTGGCAAACCAGCGGCAATAACCAACTCATCGGCTTTCAAATACTGACCGAAGTTCATAAAGGCCACGAATTCATTGACGATAATCTTCTGACCGATAAAGGAACCCGCCACCGTCGCTTCGCTCCACGGCACGCCAATCAGGAAAGCAATTGGCGAGAATACCCAGCCTAGAATCAATTCCAGCGAGAGCTGCGGATAATCAAACCAGCCGCCAATACCGCCTAAAATGCCGTTCAACAAAGCGATTAACGCGATGAATGCCAACAGCATTGCACCCACGTTCAACGCCAATTGCATACCGGAAGCCGCACCGGTTGCCGCTGCATCGATGACGTTCGCTGGGCGATCGGCTTCAGGAATCAGCTTGGTTGCATCTTCGTGATCGTGCGTTTTTTCAGTTTCCGGCACCATCAATTTGGCAAACAGCAAGCCACCTGGCGCGGCCATAAAGGACGCGGCAATCAGGTATTCCAACGGCACGCCCATTTGCGCATAACCCGCCAATACTGAACCCGCAACCGACGCCAGGCCACCGCACATCACGGCAAACAGCTCAGATTGTGTCATGGTAGAGATGTACGGACGTACCACCAACGGCGCTTCTGTCTGACCAACGAAGATATTCGCGGTAGCCGACAGGGATTCAGTGCGGGAAGTCCCCAGCAGTTTTTGCAGGCCGCCACCCAGTACGCGAATCACCAGCTGCATGATTCCGAGGTAATAAAGTACCGCGATCAGTGAGGAGAAAAAGACGATAACCGGCAGAACGCGCAGGGCGAAAACAAAGCCACCGCCGCCGAAAACTTCAAACATCTTGTCGGAGACCAGTCCGCCGAAAATAAATGAAATCCCTTCGTTACCATAGGCGATCACATTCGCTACGCCTTCGGACATTCCGCCCAAAATACGGCGACCGATCGGCACATACAAAACCAATGCTCCGACGCCAATCTGGATAATAAAAGCGCCTACGACGGTGCGGATATTAATAGCCCTAAAGTTACTCGAGAGTAAGACAGCAATTAATATCAGTACCGCCATCCCGACCAAACTCATGATGGGTTGCATCTGATGTTCCCTGTGTATGTATTAAATGGAGAATGACACGATTTAATATGCGTTCAGACCACATATTTCTTTTTTGAATTCGGGGGGATTATAGCGTCATGGCTCAAATCGCAAACAATCCCTGTCACAAATAAACACACAAAGAAGCAACCAAATGACTGGAAACGTGATCAGATTCACATAATTATAGCCGTTATTAGTAGTTAGGATGTTACCACGCTAAGTAACTCATTCAGGGGCTTCAATGACGTTCAGCCCGTTGTTAGCCATCCGTTCATTTTTCGTTGCAGCCACGCGGCAGCTGAGTGAGTGGTTGGGAGCTTAGCCGACTAAGTCTCGGGGATGAATGGAGGTAGTCAGCACAACTGCGCGGTGAAATGAAAGGTATTACGCCGGAGGAAGATTAAACAAACGCACACTGTTGGCATAAAGCTGCTGCGCAATGACATCCGCTGGTTCGGATCGTAATTCACACAGCACAGTGAACACGTCCGCCGTGCGTTCAGGGCGATTCGGTTGTCCCTGAAAACCGGCCAGCGGCATATCCGGCGCATCGGTTTCCAGCAACAGCGCTTCCAGCGGTAACTCGGCCATCACTTTTCTGGTTTTCTGCGCTCGCTCATAGCTAATAGTGCCACCCACGCCGATGTAATAGCCTAATTTAATAAACGCCTGCGCTTGTACCAGACTGCCGGCAAAACCATGTACTACACCGGTGCGCGGCAGATCGGCTTTACGCAGCGCCGCGGCCAGTTGATCGTGAGTGCGGCGAGAATGCAAAATCACTGGTAAATCATACCGTTTAGCTAATTTAAGCTGCGCTTGTAATAACGCCAATTGGCGAGAGAACTGCGGATTTTCCATATACAGATCCAGCCCAATCTCGCCCACTGCAACCACTTTTGGCGATCTCTGCGACAGCCGCTGATCCAGTAAAGTCAGATGCGGCTCCTGATGCCTGTCGATATACAGCGGGTGCATTCCCAGAGCGGCAAACAGCGCCGGATAATCATTAGCTAAAGCCTGTATGCGATCGAAATATTCGGCTTCTACAGCGGGTACAATGATTTGCCGAACGTTCGCCTGCGCAGCCGATGTCAGACTAGCCACCTCCGCTCCGCTAAACGGCGGAAAATCGAAATGACAGTGAGTATCAATAAAATAAGCTGCGCTGCTGTTAGAACCTGACATTACGCCTTATCACCTTTAGATTTTTTTGCTTTGACCGGTGGAGTGAAATCAGAAATCACCTGCGCCACTTTATTTCTAAGCTTAGCCGGTAAAATAAGCCCCTTTGCTAACGGCATATTCTCGGCGGGTAAGATTTTCCCCGTTTCAGCAAATTGACCCGATTCAGTCAGCAATGACGAGGCTACAATTTCAGGCTGAATGTCATGGCGGGGTTTAATTAAACGACGAGAGAAAACCACCTTACTCTTATCATCCGGCCTTTTATCTCGAGGCAATAACCAGTGGCCCACGGTTGCTAAAAAATAACGACCACAGCGGCGTCCCAAATGATAATCCCGATTTAGCGAAGCTATTTTACTGCCCAAAGCGTTACTGGCTAGCGGCTTAGGTGGGAAAATTTCAAACACCCGTAATTTCCCCGGCGGCTTTTCAATAAACTTTTGAATGCGATGATAGCTATGCTCGTGTTGCTGCATAATTCGCACCATTTGTTGCAGGCTGCTTTCGCTAAACCAATGCTCCATGCGCTTCATCCACTGCGGGGTGTAATACATTTGCGAAGGCACTGTGCGAATCACGACAATGGTATCTGCGCCGCGACGATGAGCTTCCTCCACCGGTATGGCATCGCTGATACCACCGTCCAGATAACTGATTCCATCCATTTCCACCCCTGAACGATAAAATCCAGGAATGGCGCTGGAGGCTTTAATCGCCGGCAGCCAGTTTTCTCTATTGGGCGCGATATAAGTCGGCGTGAAATCATCGCTGCGGCAGGCGCACATCAAGAATTCACGTCCATTGGACAAATGCTTTTCCGCATGATCAATAGCTAGCGGCAATTGCTCAGAGGTGATATTGACCAGCCAATCGAGATCGATCAGGTGGCCGCCACGAACAAAGCGCAAAGGATTAAAGAAATTCGCACTGGTGGTATAACGCGTGATAACCCGACGAGCATAGCCCGGCTGGTCACAGATGAAAGCGGATAGATTCTGCGCACCGGCGGAAGTACCTATCATTAAATCGAATGGATTAAAGCGGGCTCGCTGAAATTCATCCAGCACCCCGGCGGTAAAAATCCCCCGCTGCCCGCCCCCTTCACATACCAACGCCATTTTCCCGGGCTGATAGGGTTTGTACGCTAATGGCTCAATATTGCCCAGCGTGATAGGTATTCTGTGTCCCACCATCCATCCTTAGTGAGTAGCAATAGACCCCGAGAATAGCTTGTCTTACGCGCTTTCGTTAATCTTCTTGTAAAGAATCATTGCTGATAGCCAGTTTTACGCCCAGTAAATCACCGATTAACATCGGAAAAACAGACTCTTTTTGCTAATGATGTCGTCTTAATTCGCTATTGGTGGTTTCTTAAATAGCTTCATTTGGCCCATTAAAAAGCCGCTGTTAATGACAGCGGCTTTCCAGCATAAAAACAAGAATGTAAAAATCTTCCTACGCTAGCTAAAGACGTTTACGTCCGGTAAACAAACTGATTAAGAAGAGTATGATACCGACGACGAATACCACTTTGGCGGCCCAGGCCGCCGTACCGGCTAACCCACCGAAACCCAGCGCCGCAGCAATCAACGCTATTACCAGAAAAATAATGCCCCAACGAAACATAAGCCCTCTCCTTCCATCCGTATCTCAATAAAATTGACCCGCTGTAGTGCTGAACAACACGCTTACTGTGGTATTTGTAGCTTCAAAAAGCCCCATCCATAGAGCGCTTCAGCAACGACTAACGGGTCAACTCTGGGTTTTAAGCTCTTCAGAACGGCCTGCTACTCCACAGACCGTCTGTGGAAGTATTAAGGCTTAATGTTCAGATCGTTTTTTACACTTTTCACACCGTCGATGGCTTTCGCGATGCTTTCAGCCCGCTCAGCTTGCGCTTTATTTTCTACGTCGCCCGTCAATAGGACGACACCAGCGGTGGTTTCTACGGTAATTTTGCGCGATGGAACGATATCATCGGCCAACAGTTTGGCTTTTACTTTGCTGGTCGTGGTTGCGTCACCGGCATATTCACCAACTGATTGTGTTTTCTGATCTTTTACATGCAGCTTATCACTGACAGATTTCACGCCTTCTACCTTGCTTGCGACAGCAACCGCACGCTCGGCTTCAGCCTGGCTGGATACAAAACCACTCAGAACAACAACGCCATTTTCAGTTTTCACCGAGATATCGCCGCTCTTAATAGTTTTATCCTCAACTAATGCACTTTTAACTTTAGCCGTAGTTGCGCTCTCATCCATGTAATTATCAACTTTTTTCATGGAGCTATCGATTTTCGCACCGGTGCTGTCTATCGTGCTGGATGCTTTATTGAGTAAAGTGTCTTCAGCCATTACGCTTCCGCTAACCAACGCAGAACCTAAAACAACAGCCATCACTGAACGTGCAAATGTAGTGTTTTTCATCGATTTTTCCTTTTTGGTGTGAAGCCAGTCAGTGTCAGTTGTTTCGCCACCGTTTTCGTGGCTCACTCAATGGATACTTCACAATTACTGTAGCTTCAATATTTCCAAACGGGCAAAAATTGAGCTTGCTCGGTCAGACATACTGCAATTGCAATCCACAATTGCGATGCCTGCCTAAAACACCATTAAATTCAGCCATAAACAAAGTCCGGATTAACAAACTGAAGCAAAACTGCCTGCTACAACTGACAATAACGCTTAATCCAGAGCACATTTTCGCTTACTGACTGATTTAACAGAATTAAACCTGTCGTTTGGCAATGAACAAACAAAAGCTTAACTGATTGATTCAGAATACTGTTTTTATCTGAACGATTGCCTAACACGCTTATAAATATAGACCACAGATAAAAAAAGACAGTAGGAATCCGCCTAAAGGGGCAACATCGGAAGATTAGTAGGATGAATCTTAGAGGTATAAATGATGAGGAAAACTAAAGATTCGGGGCAGTGGATGCCCCGAATTATAAGGGATACAGCTGAGATTAATGCTCGCGAGTTTTACGGAAAATAACGTCCGGATAACGCTCTTGAGTAATATTCAGGTTGACCATGGTTGGAGCGATATAGCTCAGATTATCGCCACCATCCAGCGCCAGATTCAGCTCATTCTTACGTTTGAACTCTTCGAATTTCTTCACGTCGTTGCACTCAACCCAACGGGCGGTGGAAACATTGACCGATTCGTATACTGCTTCAACGTTGTATTCACTTTTCAGCCGGGAAGATACCACCTCAAACTGTAGCACCCCTACCGCACCGACGATCAGGTCGTTGTTGGAGATTGGGCGGAATACCTGTACCGCACCTTCTTCTGACAGCTGAACCAGACCTTTCAACAATTGTTTCTGCTTCAGCGGATCGCGCAGACGAATACGACGGAATAGCTCTGGCGCAAAGTTCGGGATACCGGTGAACTTCATATCTTCACCTTGAGTGAAGGTATCACCAATCTGAATGGTTCCGTGGTTGTGCAAGCCGATGATATCTCCAGCAAAAGCCTCCTCCACATGGGAACGGTCGCCGGCCATAAAAGTCAACGCATCAGAAATCACAACGTCTTTCTTGGTACGAACCTGACGCAGTTTCATACCTTTTACGTATCGGCCGGAAACTACACGCATAAAGGCCACGCGGTCACGGTGTTTCGGGTCCATATTGGCCTGAATTTTAAATACGAAACCGGTGAATTTCTCTTCTGACGCCACCACTTCACGCACGTCGGTTTTACGCGGCATCGGTGCCGGAGCCCAGGAAACCAGGCCGTCCAGCATGTGATCCACGCCAAAGTTACCTAATGCGGTACCGAAGAAGACCGGCGTTAAATCACCGGTCAGGAAAGCCTCATGATCGAACTCATGGGAAGCGCCCTGCACCAGTTCCAGCTCCTGACGGAACTGTTTGGCCAGATCTTCACCTACAGCAACGTCCAGCTCTGGGTTATTCAGGCCTTTAACAATCCGGACTTCCTGAATGGTGTGGCCTTTACCGGTCTGGTACAGATAAGTTTCATCTTTATAGAGGTGGTAAACCCCTTTAAACAACTTACCGCAGCCAATTGGCCAAGTGATTGGAGAACAGGCAATTTTCAGTTCGCGTTCCACTTCATCCAGCACTTCCATCGGATCACGAATATCACGATCCAATTTGTTCATAAAGGTCAGAATCGGCGTATCGCGCAGGCGGGTCACTTCCATCAGCTTACGGGTACGATCTTCTACCCCTTTTGCCGCATCAATAACCATCAAACAGCAGTCGACGGCGGTTAGAGTACGGTAAGTATCTTCGGAGAAGTCTTCATGCCCCGGGGTGTCCAGCAGGTTTACCAGGCATTCCTTATACGGGAACTGCATCACCGAGGTGGTGATGGAGATACCGCGCTGTTTCTCCATTTCCATCCAGTCGGATTTGGCGTGGTTATTGGAGCCACGGCCTTTTACCGTACCGGCGGTTTGGATAGCCTGTCCGAACAGCAACACTTTTTCAGTGATGGTGGTTTTACCGGCATCAGGGTGGGAAATAATGGCGAAAGTACGTCTTTTCGCCACTTCTTGTGCATATTCACTTGGAGACATAGTTAGATATTTCTACTTTGGGCCGCCCTGCTCTGGCATCACTCGGAGTCATGCATGATTCAGGAAAGCGAGAATCAGTGTTATAGCGCGATATTTTCCCTGATTTAACCGGGATAGACAATCGATGAAAATACCTGCGACAGCGAAACCGGCTTTAAGCCAAAGGTAACGCCATCATAATGGCATCTTCGCGCCCATTCGCGCTGGGATAGTAGTTACGCCGCACCGATACTTCATTAAAGCCAAGGCTGTCATACAGCGCGATGGCGCGGGCGTTTGAGGCTCTTACCTCCAGCCAAAGTGTGACTACATCACGCGTCTCCAACTGTTCAATCAAATGTTCAAGCAGTAAGCGGCCGTAGCCTTGGCGCTGATGCTGCGGATCAATGGCGATATTAAACAGCGTGGCTTCGTCCAATACAATTTGCGTAATCGCGAAACCGGCCATTTGCTGATCGACCGTCAGCTTATAGTTGAGATAACGTTCGCCCTGATTACTGAACAGGGTTTTTTCCGTCCACGGAAATTCGTGGCTGGCTTGCTCAATCTGATACGCGGTGGCCAGATCGGCTGGCGTCAGGATAGAAATCTGCTTCATGGTGACAAATCTGCTGCCAAAGTGCGCGCTTCGCGCCCGCATCTTGATAAAGCTCGGTCAACGCCGGGCTGTGTAATTGTGCACCGGCCAGCGCAAGCGGCTCGCTGATACCCAATCGCCAACTATTACACTGCGTATCTTCCGGCAGCATCGCCACCTGATCCGGCGTCAGGCTATATATCTGAGCGGCACTCAGGCCAAGGCTGCGCACGATATCACACAGCAAAGGATCGTCCTGACCGGGGAGCGTTTCCGCCACAATAAGCAGGCGAATATCCTCGGGTAAACTTACTGCAATTTCGCCTTGCAACACGGCGGGACGGCGTAGCGTCCACTGCGTAATGCCAAGCTGCTGCAATAGCCAGTCTCGTCTTGATGCCATGCTATTTCCTGTCAAGATACCCGTGTTTCGGCGCTATGCTAGCAAACACATCGAATATGCGCCAACAAACCTCTATAATCCCCGATCATATTATTAAGGAGCCAACGACTGATGTCCGCATTAACCCCAGCCAGTGAAGTGATGCTGCGCCATAGTGATGAGTTTATTCAACGCCGCGTGATTTTTGCAGGCGACCTACAGGACGCGTTACCGGCGCAGTTCGAAGCCGCCGAGGTGCGTGTTCACACTAACCAATATCACCACTGGCAATTACTGAGCAATACGCTGGAAGACAATGTTCAATTCGGTCTGCTGGCTGACGCCGATTTTCTGGCGCAAAGTGATACGCTGATTTACTACTGGCCAAAAAGCAAGCAAGAAGCTCAGTTCCAACTGGCTAATCTGCTGTCTATGCTGCCAATCGGCACCGATATTTTTATCGTCGGTGAAAACCGCTGTGGCGTACGTAGCGCAGAAGAAATGCTGAGTGATTTTGCCACGTTGACCAAAATCGACAGCGCGCGCCGCTGCGGTTTGTACCATGCGCGTTTAGATAAACAGCCTGAATTTGATCCGGAAGGCTGGTGGCATAGCTATCAGGTTGATGATGTCACCATCAAAACCCTGCCGGGCGTGTTCAGTAAAGACGCGCTGGATTCCGGCAGCTACCTGCTGCTCTCCACCTTCAACGAACCTTTTAAAGGTCGCGTGCTGGACGTCGGCTGCGGTGCAGGCGTATTGGCTTCGGTATTATCCAAACAGTCACCGAAGATTAAATGGACTCTGAGCGACGTTAGCGCAGCGGCCATTGAAGCCAGCCGGGCAACCTTGGCTGCCAACGAAATCGAAGCTGAAGTGATCGCGAGTAACGTTTACTCTGACATTCAGGGGCGTTTCGATATGATCATTTCCAACCCGCCGTTCCATGATGGGTTACAAACCAGTTTCCACGCGGCAGAAATGCTCATTCGTGGTGCAACCGGTCATTTGCACGTTGGTGGCAAGCTGCGCATTGTGGCTAACTCTTTCCTGCCTTATCCGGCGCTGCTGGATGCCGCGTTTGGCAGCCATGAAGTACTGGCACAAAATGGTCGTTTTAAGGTTTATCAGGCGACCGTTGGCCGCGCTCCCCGCGCAAAAGCCAAACGTTAATAATCTGATACTGTAATAATTTGGCGTTTGAATACGCTAACGTTGAAATTTTCAAGATCAGCACGTCATGTTGCAGCGCATAGCCGCTGCCGCATGGCGTAAACACCGTTTACTCACTTATTCCGTACTTTGCCCGCCTTTCAACCCGAACTCTCTCACATATTTCAGGCTTCTTATTGATGAGAAAGCTTTTAATTTCCGATGAACTCATCAGTAATGCTGACGAAAAATAGCGCTGAAAAGCCCGATATCTCAATGAATCAGCCGAATAACTGCGGATATGCTGTTTTTTACAGCAACCGTCCCGATAAAGGGAAATAAGTATTGACCTGAACAGGAAAATCTCTAGAATTCGCCCCCGTGGTTGCATCACAAAAGTGATGAACATGGTACGCGATGGTGGCGGAATTGGTAGACGCGCTAGCTTCAGGTGTTAGTGTTCTTACGGACGTGAGGGTTCAAGTCCCTCCCTTCGCACCAAACAATCACAAGATTTATGTTACACAGCATCATGCGATGGTGGCGGAATTGGTAGACGCGCTAGCTTCAGGTGTTAGTGTTCTTACGGACGTGAGGGTTCAAGTCCCTCCCTTCGCACCAAGCTGGTGACATAAATTAAAGCAGTAAAAACAATCAGATGTGCGATGGTGGCGGAATTGGTAGACGCGCTAGCTTCAGGTGTTAGTGTTCTTACGGACGTGAGGGTTCAAGTCCCTCCCTTCGCACCACACTGATTGAATTCCTCGGTTTTCTCCCTTCTTGGTATGTGCAAGTGATATAGCATGTGGCTATAGCTCACTTAGCGGTACTCGCTCGAAAGCACTTGGTTATCTTCCCAAAAAAACTTCCCTATTTTGCCCTAAATACGCCGTCATTCAGCCCGTATTCATAGATGTGTCAAAACTGCGAGTAGACCGCCAGCCATTGCCAGGCAGGAAGGAATCAACAGAAAATGGCGCAGGCGCGGGTGGTACAGCATACTCAACGTTGCCAACATCGCGGCGACAATAATGCCACGCAGTTCGGTCACGCTAAAATCCCCCCAACCCAGCAAAGGTAAAAGCGCACAAGGCAGTAAAACACCCCATCCGCTGGCCATTCGACTCAGTAAGAAATCGTTCAGCCTCCACGACCGGCAGGCTGCTATTGTCGCTCCAATCATGATAATACCCCCACACTAAGTGATAATGATAACCAATATCATATAACACTCTGTAGTTAAGTGCATCATTTTGCGTAGCAGCTCGACATCATGATGACATGCCGATCCAAAGATGGTAATTTTGTATTAAGAAAAATCTTAAAAAGATTTAAATCAGAATAATTTCAAAGAAAAACTATTTATCGTGCCCCTTAAATCAGGCGGCATGAGGATATTGTTTATTTGTCTGCGGACAGCATTACATACACAGAGTGAATTTAATATGAACGGCCATTCCTACGATCAGCTATTGAAAAGTAAGCATCGGCTCTCTTTACTGCTCTTTTTATTTTTAAATGCGTCTTCATCTATTTTTAATATGTTATTACCGGCTCACTACACTCCAGCATTTACTTTGCCGGTGGTATTGATTGCTATTCTCAGCATTAGTGCATTGTTATTTAACATATTTTTTTCGAAGGATTATGCGAATAAACTGAATATATTCGCATTTATTCTCGGTATTCTGTGGACATGGCAAATCATTCTAAAATATGAATATTTGGGGCGAGACGAAAATAACTTCTTATTGATCAGCCTGTTTACAATTTTCTTTATCAGCACTATCGCGCTTTCCGATAACTTTATCGCCTTTTGTTTACATTCAGCGCCAGCGGCGATTGCCGTGATTTTTCTGGACGATTTCCAGAATATTTTCCGCATTATATTCACTGTTATGCTGCCACTCATTGGTTTTTGCTTACATCATCTTATGCTGCGCCGCAGCGATGAATTCACCCGAAAATTGGTCGCCCATTTATATAATGAACGAGAAAAATTCAGTGATTTAAGCATGATAGACCCATTAACTAATCTTTATAACCGACGCGGCCTGGAAAGTAAGCTGGAAAGCCTGCTAACGCAGTCGCCGGGTAATCATTATGTTTTGTTGCTGGATATTGACCATTTCAAGGCCTATAACGACAACTACGGTCATACCATGGGCGATCAGGCTTTGGTGCGGGTTGCTGCAGCCATTCGCGATGCTGTGCGTTCACGAGATATCGTGGTGCGCTTCGGTGGAGAAGAGTTTCTGGTATTGCTGACCCACGTTAGCGAAGAATACGCCTCACAGCTGGCGGAGCGCGTTCGCCAGCGCGTACTAGGGCTGGATATTCCCCACGTTTTCAATCATAAAGTATCCACTACGGTCACGCTCAGCGCCGGCATTTCACCGCTGCAACCCTTGGATTTGCCAGCTTCGCTGAAAGCCGCGGATGAAGCACTGTATCAAGCCAAGAAAAACGGTCGCAATAAAGTCGCTTTCGCCAGCGATACGCTCGCTACCGCGGAATCCGTCCACTAAATATCGGTTGTCAGCCAGACTATCTCTTTCCTGTGGGGCGATGTATTTGCCCTGCCAGTTAAATACCAGAGCGCTCCCCGCAGACATTGGATTTCACCACGCCAAACGGGATAAAAAATTTATTTAGTCATACAAACCATTAAATAAGTACATTAAAAATGCGTTGAGTTTATTGGAATGAATCAGTCGGTTTATTGTGAAAATAATTCACGTAACTTATCGCGCTCGAGGTATATTTTGACTATCTAAACGCGGCTAATTTAGTTTAGTAACTATTTTTATAGAATGTTATTTCTGCTGTTTCAGGCATAATTTTTTTGAAAGGATGGCTGCACGAAATAGCGAAAGGAAATTGCGGAGCAGGAAAAATTGCTCGAAACACTATCAGAAACCCGGCCAGTATTTGGCCGGGTGAACGGCTTTAGAATGCTACAGAACCTTGCACGAAGAAGGTGCGCGGCTCGCCGACATATTTGCCGGAATTGTTATCATTTGAACGAGTGAAATAACGTTGGTCAAATAGGTTTTTTACCCCAGCGCCTAACGTCAGATTTGACCACTGTGGCCCGAAATTATATTCGGCGCGAGTATTCCACACCATATAACCCGGAATATTACCAAACTGGCCGTCGGCGCTTTCTTCGGTAATATAAATCGGGCCGCTCCCCGGTGAACGCTGTTTAGATTGCGCATAGCTATCCAGATTCCAAGTCCAGTTTCCGGTCTGGTAACGGGTTCCAACGGTATATACCTGGCGGGAATAGAACGGTAGATCTTTACCCGCAAACGCGCCGCCTTCGGTCGTCGCTTTGGTGTAGGTATAGCTGGTATAAACGCTCACACCGTCCAGCGTCGGGTTCAATTCACTCAAATCGTAACTGAACGCCATTTCAATCCCTTGATGTTTGGTCGCGCCCAGATTGGTCCAGCCGATATCGTTGCTGATGTATTGCAGTTGGTTATCGAAATCAATGTAGAACAGCGTCACTTCTCCGGTGAGAAGTGTGTCGTCGAAGCGAGTACCAATCTCGTAGGTATGCGCCTTCTCTGCGGTCAGACCCGGCGCGGGCGCGTTACCGTTGCCACCTTTGCTCAGTTGGAAGTACTGCATACTGCCAAAAGAGGTATTCGCGTTAGCAAACAGCTTCCATTCATCAGACAGATGATACATCAGGTTCAGGGATGGCAGTGGCTCGCTGTAATGCTTCTCACGAGAAGTTTGTGAGAAAGAATCATCGACGTTAGTGCTGATTTTTTCATAACGCAGGCCCGGAGTGATTGTCCAGTTGCCAACGTTTACCGCATCATCGATATACACCGCGTGGGCTTCAGTGCCGCCAGAGGTGTGTTGGTAGTAATCCGGCGTCGCCGGTGTAGAAGACGCTGAACTCGGTGCATACCAGACAGAACGATATGCTTTCTCGTCCATGGTTTCATTCAGATAACGATAGCCTACCGTCACCTCATGGGAAGTGCTGCCTAAATGGAATAATTGGGAATAACTCGGCTCAATGGCCCAAGTGGTGTAATTGCGCGGATAGGCAACCATCCGTTTTTTACCCACATTATTGCCAGTGCCTTCAGATTCAATATTGCTACCGCGGAAGCTTTTGGTGAAATAAGTCAGTAATTCAAACTGCTTATCTTCTTCCTGATGCTTATATTTGAAAGACATATCGCGGCGACGGCCATCGAACTGATCGAATGGTCGAGTCGACTGGAAGGGGTTTTGCGCATATTGCGCACTGGTCAGGCCGCCTGGCATACCGGCGTGGGCTTCGTAATAATGGAAGTTGGCCAACAGCTCATCATTAGGCGTGATTTCATAACGAGTTTTCAGCAGAAAATCGTCGATGTCGGTATTGTCGTTACTATCGCGATACCCCTGGCCGTGTAAACCAGAGTACATCAACGCCGCGCCGAAGCCGTTATCCGCCGTCCCGCCTAAAGAAGCGCTGGATAGGGTTTTCAGGCCGCCGTGGCTAGCGCCCTGAGTCTGCGCGCTCACCGCGCCGCTAAACTCTTTAGGAATCGCTTTGGTATTGAAGTTAATAATTCCACCGACGTTCTGCGGCCCATAACGTACCGCACCGCCGCCGCGAATCACGTCGATAGACTGTAGATTTCCGATGGATAACGGCGCCATAGAGAGCTGTGGCTGTCCGTAAGGAGCCACCGCCAGCGGAATGCCATCCTGCAAAATGGTGGAACGCGGTGACAAACGCGAAGTTAAACCACGAACGCCAACGTTAAGAGAAATATCGCTACCGCCAGTACCGTTGCTTTCGCGCACCTGAACACCAGGAATACCGCGCAGTGAATCACCGATAGTCTGCGCACCTTTTTCCTGCAAACGCTGCTGGGTGACGATGGTTCGCGCCCCCGGATGATTCAGCACAACCGTACTGTTATCGGTGTTATCCAACCAGTTTCCCACTACCGAAAGCGTGTCGCTTTTACCCGTGGCGGGTGCATCCTGAGTGGCCGTTGGCTGGTTATCATCAGCCTGAGTTTTTTTATCCGCGGCGTAGGTAGGCAATGCCAGCGCAATGGATGCAGCTAGCAAGGAAAGACGAGTAAAAGTAAACATATGAGGTTTATTCCGAAAGGAAATGTATATGAATGTATTTTTTAGAAACGCTAATCTTAATGATTCTGCTTACCAAGTAAATCGATATTGGCAATAAATCGAATCAGAGTTTATTTCAGTCGAAGTCTTGGCCGGCAAAGGTTTACGTAGAAAACCACAAACAAACATGACGCGCACAAGCCATTTGAGCAGAGCGAATATTCAAAATGGCAAATAATATTGCCTCAATAGAACAGGCTCAGAAATATCCTCCCGTAAGGGGAGGATTAGCAGGAGAAATGAGCGTGGCAGGAATTATTTAGCCTGAACCCAAAACACGCCGCTGTAATCCAGCGCGGTGTATTTTTGATGCAACATCTTGATATCTGCCAGAGGGTCAAGATCGCTAAATAGCTCCGGATGCAGGAATTTAGCAATGGCTTCAACGGCAATCACGTTGAACGGCGTATCGTAAAACTGATGATAAATCGCCATAACCTTCTTATCTTTGACCGATTGCAGCACGCTGATGCCGGTGCGATTCATCAGGTGTTTCAGACGCGCCTGCGTGGTAGCTTCATCGGTGCTATAACCTAGCGGAACCGCTAAAGTACCTCGGTGCCCGCGACTCCAGTCAGCGCCGGTCATCAGATAAAAATCCGGGTTACTGGCAATCAGTTGCTCGACGTTAACGTCTCCGCCCATTGCCGGAAACAGCTTGCTTCCAACGTTATTACCGCCTGCAACATCGATAAATTGTCCGAAACTGCCTTTCCCAAAAGTGCTGCAACAATCATCGCCTTTCATTCCGGCGCTGCGTTCGATAAACACGCTGGGGCGCTGCTCTGGTTTTAAGGCCGCAACCCGCTCACGAACCAAATCCAAACGTTGCTGATAGAACTGAATAAAGGATTCAGCGTTCGCCTCTTCGCCAAAGACTTTGCCGAGTAATCTCATACTTGGCACCGTATTGGTGAGCGGCTGCTGACGGAAATCGATGATTAATACCGGCAGTCCGGCTTTTTCCAACTGCCCTAACACGCCGCTGCTTTTCAGTTTTTCCAGCAAGCCAATATCAAAAATTATTAGATCTGGCCTGAAAACTACCGCTTGTTCCACGCTAAAATCAGAAACGTAGGGGTTTTCAAAAATAGGAATCTTATTGATTTCAGGGAATGTCTTCGCGTAAGCCTCTACCAGATCTGGCGCTTTGACTTTTAGCGAATTATCCCAAGCAATAATATTTTTTAGCGGCGTTTGCGGATGCAAAATATTCAGCGCCAGCAAGGCTCTGGCGTCAGCCAACATGACTTTGGCGGCGGGCTGAGGCAATGTCACTTCACGCCCCGCCACATCGGTAACCACAATAGGTGCAGCCAACGCAGACCAGGACATAAGGATCGCCAGCGAAGCCAATAGCCAGCGGGCTGCGCGGAGAAGACTAACGGACATGATATATCCTTGATAAATGCATAATAAGATTCGAACGCTAATGATAATCCATATCTTTTGTTTTTAAACTACCCAATATTTCTCACTGCAATAAAATCGATTAGATCACGTTATGACTCACTTTTTCTGATTACTTCAGGAATTTTGTTGCTTTGCTAAACCGATTCTTCTAATTTTAGCCACCAATAGGATCGGATAAATTTGAGGATCATCATGAAGAATTCAGTGTGGGTTTTAGGCGATGCCGTGGTTGATCTGGTGCCTGATAATTCAAATAGTTACCTTAAATGTCCCGGCGGAGCACCGGCAAACGTCGCCGTGGGAATTGCCCGTTTAGGCGGTAAAAGCGCCTTTATTGGCCGAGTGGGCAACGATAGCTTTGGCCGCTTTATGCAGCAGATATTGCAGCAGGAAAATGTCGATACCCGCTACATGACGCAAGATCCTCACTATCACACCTCAACCGTGGTGGTGGATTTAGATCGAAACGGCGAGCGATCCTTTACTTTTATGGTCAATCCAAGCGCCGATTTATTCCTACAACCCGATGATTTACCGGAATTTGAAGCCCATCAGTGGCTTCACGTTTGCTCCATTGCGCTCAGCCGTGAACCCAGTCGAAGCACCGCATTTGAAGCGATGAAGCGTATCAAAGCCGCCGGCGGTTGGGTCAGCTTCGATCCTAATATTCGGGAAGATATTTGGCAAAATCCGGAGGAATTGCTGCCGTGCCTGCATCAGGCGCTACAATTGGCGGACGTAGTCAAACTGTCGCTGGAAGAACTGGCATTTATCAGCGGAACCGATGAAACCACCCTAGCTATAGAGCAAATAATGGCACACTTCCCGTGCAAACTGCTGTTGGTTACGCTGGGGGCTGATGGCGTATGGCTGCATAATCGCACGGATTTGCAGCAATATCCGAGCCGCAAAGTCACTCCGGTAGATACTACTGGCGCAGGAGATGCCTTCGTCGCCGGGCTGCTGGCCGCCCTGGCTGACCAGCAAGACTGGGCCAAAGGCACAGATCTTCCCGCTGCAATCGCTCAGGCTCAAGCCTGCGGCGCACTGGCGACCACGGCCAAAGGCGCGATGACCGCGTTGCCAAGCTCCAGCCAACTGGCTCATTTTTTAAAAACCCCGGTTTAGCCCGCTGATACCTGCCGGATCTCTCTGTTTTATCGTAGTTATTCGGCAGTAACCGCTTATTTGCCTTTCCTCCAACCCCACTATATATTTCCTGTCTGAACCTACCTGCCCGCTATTTTCTTTTCTGAAAGGAACTCAACGTGAAATCTTTGTCTGCGGTCTTGCTGCTCAGCGTCTTACCCGTGGCAGCTTTTGCTACACCAACACCTTTTGTTATTGATAAAGACCATAAAGGGCAATTAACTATTGAGCAGTTTGAAGGATCAAATAGCGACGGCGGGCGTTTCGAGGTGCTGTTACCCTCCGGAAAAACTCAGGAACTGGGCGGTTTTGAATTTATTGATGATGGTAAAAATCCGGGAGCCAGTTTCACTGATTTCAACTTCGATGGTTATAACGATATCGCCATCGATGTGCCGGTCGGCATGGTGAATTTTGAGACTTTCATCTACCTCTGGCAGCCTGAAGCAGGCCAATTTAAAGCACTAAAACCGAATAATCCTGGCGCCTGCGGCCAGTTTTCCGATGTGACGCTGGATGAGAAAAACAAAACCATCATTTCATCCTGCCGTGGCGGCCCAGTCTGGTATAGCGACAAATTTAAATACGATGATCAAGGGAAGCTTTATCTGGCCTCGGATATGGAATTAAACATGGGCGTTGCTCCCGATCACGACATTTCAACCTTCGCTTTTTTCGAACGATACTACGATCCTCAAGGTAAGAAAATCAGCCAACAGGCTATTGGGATTGAAGGTGAACCCTATGTTTATACAGTGAAAAATGAAAAGTTACGTCTGTATAATGCACCGAACAAAGCTCAGAAATCAGCGATGTATCTGGTGAAAGGCGATCAAGTCGCGATCGTGGATTTAACCGTTCTGGAAAACACCGATAAAACTTGGGTAAAAATCAAATATGCCAGCAAAAAGCGCGGTGATATTTATAAATGGGTCGCCGCCGATGAAACCGAACATTCAGCACCACAGGAGTCTGCGGTATTCAGGTAATGACCTCGCTTTAACCCCCCTCTCATTGAGTGACTTCTCCAGCGCGCCGATCCCGGCGCGCTTTTTTATGGCTAAAAACCCGGCCAGCTCCGTTTGAAACGATCGATTTGTAAGCTGGATCACAATGGCTGAAACGGGTTAGCAAAATGTTTTGCTAACTCAGGGTTAACTCCATTATGTTAGCCATGAAAAACCGGTTTAGCTGTTTAGCAAATAACAACGAATCACATATCGAGTGATATAAAAATGATGATAAAACCTAGCTATCTCGCTGTAACTATTGGACTTATTCTCTCATGCTCGGCCACCAGCGTTACGGCAGCTTCCACCAGTGACATTGAAGCGCGCTTAAATGCGTTGGAACAACGCTTACACCAGGCAGAGCGCCGGGCGCAACAGGCTGAAGCACGAGCAGAAATTGCAGAAAAACAGGCGAAAAAATTAGAAGCACGCACCGCGCAGGCGGAAGAAAAAACAGTAGAAGTGGCTAAGCGCACTGAGAAGCTGGAAAGCAAAACGCCAGCAGAAAGTGGCTTTGAGTTCCACGGCTATGCCCGTTCCGGGCTGCTGATGAATAGTAATGGTGCCCGTACCCAAGGCGGCCCGGACGTTACGCCAGCAGGCAGTACCGGCGGCAATATTGGGCGTTTGGGCAACGAACCCGATACTTACGTTGAGCTGAGTCTGGAGAAAAAACAGACTCTGTCAAACGGCGCAACGACTCGCTTTAAAGCGATGCTGGCAGACGGTCAGCGCGACTATAACGATTGGACCGGCAATAACAGCAAACTCAATGTGCGTCAGGCTTTCGTGGAATTAGGCTCTCTGCCGACTTTCACAGGCATATTCAAGGACAGTACTCTGTGGGCCGGTAAACGTTTCGATCGGGATAACTTTGATATTCACTGGTTGGATAGCGATGTGGTATTCCTCGGCGGCACCGGCGGCGGTATTTACGATGTGAAATGGAATGAAGATCTGAAAAGCAACTTTTCACTTTACGGTCGTAATTTCGGTGCCATTGAAGGCATCGATGATGACATCCAGAACTACATTTTCACTGCCAATAACTTCGCTGGCCCATTCCAGTTCATGCTAAGTGGCCTGCGTGCCAAGGATAACGATCAGCGGAAAATCAACGGCATTGTCGCCAGCGATAACGCAGCGGAGAAAGGCTTCCACGCTATGCTGGCCTACCACGGCGACAGCTTCTACGGCCTGCGCGAAGGAACAGCTAAAATCGCGGTGCTTTACGGCCACGGCTTAGGTGCCGAAGTAAAAGGCCTTGGCTCCGACGGCAATCTCAACGAAAGCGCCGATACCTGGCGTATCGCCACCTACGGCACCACGCCGCTCAGCAAGAACTGGAGTCTGGCACCGGCGATTATGGCTCAGCAGAGTGAAGATCGTTATGTTCAAGGTGACAGCTATAAATGGGTGACATTCAACGCCCGCTTTATTCAGGAAATTACCGAAAACTTTGCGCTGGCCTACGAAGGCACCTACCAATATATGAATTTAGACCCACGGGGCTACAACAACTATAAAGATGTCAGCGGCGGTTTCTATAAATTGACCTTCGCACCAACCTTTAAAGCCGGTGATATTGGGAATTTCTTCAGTCGTCCGGAACTGCGCGTTTTCGCTACCTATATGGACTGGAGCAAAGATCTGGATAACTACTCTCAGCAGGATGCTTTCGGTAAAAATGATTTTACCGCCGGTGGCCAATGGAACTTTGGTGTGCAAATGGAAACCTGGTTCTGATAATAACTGGCCGTCGAACCGCAATGACGGCGGACATACCATAAAGTCACCCTGTATATAAATAACAATGTATCGCTACGAGAAAGGCCGCTATGCGAATCTGAACGCGGCTTTGCTGGATAGAATGAGGGAAAAAAATGAACATGACTGAGACCGTTTCGGCTCTGCTCCCGCTGCTGGGAGGCAAGGAAAATATCGTCAGTGCCGCCCACTGTGCCACCCGTCTGCGGCTGGTATTGGCAGATGATAATCTGGTACAAAAATCCGCCATCGAAAAACTGGATGGCGTAAAAGGTTGCTTCAGTAACGCCGGTCAAATTCAGGTTATTTTCGGCACCGGTTTGGTCAATAAGGTTCACGCGGAATTTATCCGACAAACCGGCGTAAACGAATCCAGTAAATCTGAAGCAGCCGATCTGGCCGCAAAAAAACTCAATCCGTTCCAACGGGTCGCTCGTTTACTGTCGAATATTTTTGTGCCAATTATTCCGGCTATCGTCGCCTCTGGCCTATTAATGGGTCTGTTGGGGATGGTGAAAACCTATGGCTGGGCCGACGCCGACAGCGCCATCTTTATCATGCTGGATATGTTCAGCTCCGCCGCCTTCATCATTTTGCCGATTCTGATTGGCTTTACCGCCGCGAAAGAGTTCGGCGGAAACCCTTATTTGGGTGCCACGTTGGGCGGGATTCTCACTCATCCGGCACTGACCAACGCCTGGGGCGTTGCGGGCGGCTTCCACACCATGAATTTTTTCGGATTAGAAATCGCCATGATCGGCTATCAGGGCACCGTGTTTCCGGTGTTACTGGCGGTCTGGTTTATGAGCATGGTGGAAAAACGGCTGCGAAAAGTGGTGCCTAACGCGCTGGATTTGATCCTGACGCCCTTCCTCACCGTGGTGATTTCCGGTTTTATCGCACTGCTGTTCATCGGCCCGGCAGGTCGGGTACTCGGCGACGGTATTTCAATGATCCTCAGCACTTTGATCACCCACGCAGGCTGGTTTGCCGGATTGCTGTTCGGCGGCCTGTATTCGGTGATAGTGATTACCGGTATCCATCATAGTTTCCACGCGATTGAGGCCGGATTACTGGGTAACCCAAACATTGGCGTTAACTTTCTGCTGCCGATTTGGTCGATGGCTAACGTTGCTCAGGGCGGTGCCTGTCTGGCGGTGTACTTCAAAACCAAAGATGTCAAAATCAAGGCTATAGCAGTGCCGTCGGCCTTCTCTGCCATGCTAGGTATTACCGAAGCGGCAATCTTTGGTATTAACCTGCGCTTTGTGAAGCCGTTTCTGGCCGCACTAGCCGGCGGCGCTCTGGGCGGTGCTTGGGTGGTTGCCAATCACGTCGGTATGACCGCCGTTGGTTTAACCGGCATTCCCGGTTTGGCTATCGTTCAAAGCAGTGCCATTGTCAGCTATCTGATTGGTTTGGTTATCGCTTTCAGCTCGGCCTTTATCATCTCGCTGCTGCTGAAATACAAAACGGACAGTGAATAATGCAAGAAGCCAGTTTACTCAAACAACTCACGTTGGCGGTGATGTCCGGTCAGGTTCGGGCCGCGCGGGATCCACATCGGCCCGGCTGGCATTTGGCTCCGTGCATCGGGCTGCTGAACGATCCTAACGGTTTTATCTATCACGCTGGCTACTATCATTTATTTTATCAATGGAATCCGCTGGCCTGCGCCCACGGCAGTAAATATTGGGGACACTGGCGCAGTGCGGATTTGATTCACTGGGAACATCAGCCTCTGGCGCTGGCACCGAGCGAAGAATATGAAAGCCACGGCTGTTACTCTGGCTCTGCGGTGATCCACGACGAACGCATTCACCTGATGTATACCGGTAATGTGAAATATCCAGATGGTAGCCGCACCGCATTTCAATGTCTGGCGCGAGAGAATGCGCGCGGAGAATTCGATAAGCTGGGGCCAGTACTGAGCCTACCTGCTGGCTATACCGGCCATGTGCGCGATCCGAAAGTTTGGCAGCACGACGGTCAGTGGTACATGGTGCTGGGCGCACAGGATCTTGAGCTGAAAGGCAAAGTGTTGCTGTTCCGTTCGCCGGATCTGCATCAATGGCAAAGTCTGGGTGAAATCGCTGGTTCTGGTATCAATGGTTTGAATGACTTCGGTTATATGTGGGAATGTCCGGATCTGTTTACGCTTGGCGACGAAGATGTGCTGATCTTCTGTCCGCAAGGGCTGGCAGCGGAGGCCGAACGTTATCGCAATACTTATCAGGCCGGTTATGTCTGCGGAAAACTCGATTATCAGCAAGGCCAGTTTAACCACGGTGCTTTCCACGAGCTGGACGCCGGATTCGAATTCTACGCCCCACAAACCACGCTGGCAGCGGATGGCCGCCGTTTACTGTTTGGCTGGATGGGCATTCCGAATCAGGATGAGTTATATCAGCCAACAGTGAATTACGGCTGGATTCACACGATGAGCAGTCCGCGCGAGCTGTCGCTGCGTAATGGCAAAATTATTCAGCAACCAGCCCGTGAATTAACCGCACTACGCACCGTTCTTTTCCAGTGGAAAGGAAGCGCCGATGCCGCACCACCGTTTCGCATCGACAATGCGGAAATCCAGTTGGAAATCAGCGGCGAGTTCACCCTACAACTGGCCGACACCATGACGCTGGAGTGGGACGGCGAGCGCCTGACTCTTAGTCGCAATAATCTGCGTACAGGCGAGCGAGAGTTCCGCTACTGGCGCGGTTCTGTGCATCAGTTACAGCTGCTTTTCGACCGCTGTAGCGTGGAAATCTTTATCAACAATGGTGAAGGCGTCATGACTTCCAGCTATTTCCCTCAGCCTGAACCACAGGCAATTTTCAGCGGCAAGGGTGAACTGCACCTGCGGCACTGGTTGTTACTGTCACCCATGTTAGAATAAGGGCATCTTTCCCGGTGGCAGATGCAGTCAGTGAAAAACAGTAAACGTATTACTATTAACGATATAGCTAAACTGGCTGGTGTGTCTAAATCGACCGCCAGCCTGGTTCTGAATGGTCGCAGTAAGGAATATCGTGTTTCTGACGAAACCCGGGATCGCATTATCGCTCTGGCCAACGAACACAATTACCAGCCAAGTTTCCACGCTCGTTCTTTGCGATCGACCCGCAGCCATACGCTGGGTCTGGTGGTGCCTGAAATGACCAATCATGGTTTTGCCCTGATTTCCCGCGAGCTGGAAATGCTGTGTCGCGAAGCCGGGTTACAACTGCTTATCGCCTGCACCGATGAAAATCCTAGCCAGGAAATGATGGCGGTGAACAGTCTGGTGCAGCGTCAGGTTGACGGTTTGATCGTCGCCTCCAGCCAGCTGAACGATAGCGAATACCAAAAGATCAACACTCGGCTGCCGGTGATACAAATGGATCGGCTGATCGGCGAATCGGATCTTCCACTGGTAATCACCGATTCTATTACCTCTACCGCCACGCTGGTGGAGAAAGTGGCGCAGCAACATCAGGATGAGTTTTATTTCCTCGGCGGCCAGCCGCGAATTTCACCGACGCGCGACCGCCTGAGCGGATTTCAGCAGGGTTTACAGCGCGCTGGCGTAGAATGTCGCCCGGAATGGATACTCAACGGCAATTATCTGCCTAGCTCCGGCTATGAAATGATCGCTCAACTTTGCGCTCAATTGGGCCGACCACCGAAAGCGGTATTTACCGCCGCCTGTGGCCTGCTGGAAGGGGTGCTGCGTTACCTGAACCAATATCAATTGATGGATAGCGATATTCACCTGTGCAGCTTTGACGATCATTACCTGTTTGACTGCCTGCCGCTAAAAATCGATACCATCGCTCAGGACTGCCAAGGGCTAGCGCGTCATAGCTTCGAGATGGTTACCGCTCTGATCGCCGAGCAACCGTTAGAACAGCAGCGGCTGATTCTGCCGGGGCAAATTCACTGGCGTCATCCAGACTCTAAAGCTTGATAGGTTGAAAGCTCACTATTCCCTCAGTCAATTCGCTGCGAATAAAGTGACAGCCGCATTTGCCTGCGGCTTCACAGCAATTCAGACAATAATCAGAGTTAATAGTGATTCTCGGTTTTTGGAGATCACTGTCTGGTTGAGGTAAATCTATTTTGGCCCCAAAGTCTGCCCCGCTTCCTACTGAATCAGCTTACAACTCTCAGGCGCCGGCGGTTACGCCCGCACTGAATGATTCCTGGCAACGCTGTCATAAACTGATGCAACCCGCCACTTGGCGAATTCCGCATCGGGCGGCTGGCGCAACGTTCAGCTCGATATGCCAGCGTAAAAACGATCTGTTGGTTCTGGGACAAGCGGCGCTGGAAGATGCGTATGAATATATGGAATCCCGCGAGTGCAGCCTGCTTATTCTGGATGAAAGCGGCTGTACCCTGTGGCAATGCGGTCATCCGAAAACGCTGCGCCAGCTCAGTGAATTAGGTTTTACCGCCGGTAGCTACTGGGCCGAAGGTTTGATCGGTACTAACGCTCCGGCGCTAGCAATAGCCGAAGGTAACCCAATGCAGGTCAGCGGCAGTCAGCACTTTAAGCTGGCGCTACATCCGTGGCATTTCTGCGCAACGCCGGTATACGACAACAGCGGGCGACAGCGAGCCGTGATCGTGTTGGGCTGTTTGCTAACGGAAAAAGCCGCCAGTGATTTACCGCTGACTCTGGCTATCGCGCGGGAAATCGGTAATTCCCTGCATGCGGACAGCTTGCTGGCAGAAACCAATCGCCATTTGAATGAGTTAAACGCCCTGCTGGACGGCGTGGAGGACGGCGTGATGGCCTGGGATCAGCGTGGCTGCCTGCTGTATCTCAATCGGCGCGCCGCCGCCATTTTGCGGCTGGATGCAACCAATAGTCTGGGAAAACCGGTCAACCAGTTACTGACGCTTCCCGCTCTGCTGACCCACGCAATTCAGCAGCGCAGTCCTCTCAGTCACGTAGAGGTGACGTTTGAGAACCAACAGCAGTTTATTCCGGCGTTACTCACGCTAAAACCCATACCCGACGGCGATCGTTGCGGCTTTATCGCATTGTTGCATCCACAGGAACTGCTGCGCCAAATGGTACACAACCAATTGGGCCGGGCCAGCCATACCTTCGATGAGATGCCGGTTAGCTCTCTGGAAATGCGCCGTTTGGTTCGTTACGGCAAACAGGCAGCTAAAGGCCAGCATCCTATCTTGCTACACGGTGAAGAAGGCGTGGGAAAACAGCGACTAGGGCAGGCGATTCATAACGCCAGCGAACGATCCGATGGCCCTTATATCGCTTTGAACTGTCAGGCATTGCCGCAAAGCTTAATGGCACGAGAATTCCTCGGCAGCGATGCCAGCGAAGGCGAGGCCGGACAACCGAGTAAATTCGAGTTAGCCAACGGTGGCACATTATATCTGGAGCAGGTGGAATACCTGTCGCCGGAAATGCAGTCCGCGCTGCTGCAGATCGTTAAAACCGGCATTCTGATGCGCGTCAATTCCAATCGGGTGATTCCGGTGGATGTGCGGATTATTGCCGCCACTGGCGCGGATTTGCCGCTGCTAGTCAAACAGGGGCGTTTTCGCCGCCAGTTGTTCTATACCCTTCAGTCTTTCGAACTACATATCCCGCCGTTACGCCAGCGCCAACAGGATATTCAACTGCTGGTACACCATACCCTGCGGGATTTAGGGCAGCATTTTCACTGCCAGTATCAGACCGATGAAGACGTTAATCGCCAGCTCAATCAGTATCCGTGGCCGGGCAACGATCAGGAGTTGAAAAGCGTTGTCGAACGCGCTGCGATGTCCTGTCGCAATAACCGAATTCGTCTCAATGACTTACCTGAGCATTTGCTGGGTGAAAAATTGCTTCTTGAACCGGACGCCCCGCAGCCGCAGCCCGTGCTATCACTGCAAGAGCTAGAACGGCAGGCGATAATTCGCGCCGCGCTGGTGTGTCAGGGTCAGCTTAATGAAATGGCAACCTTGCTGGGCATTGGCCGCACCACACTGTGGCGTAAAGTGAAGCTGCACCGGCTGGATATCGGACAGTTTAAAGGCGGAGAAACGGTTTAATATCTTGATAGTTAAGCAGAGAAAAGGAGCCAATTCTGGCTCCTTTTCTCATATCGCTGAGAACATATTATTTTGCTGGAATATAGCTACTTTGATGGCGAGTCTCCTTCGCTCCGGTAGCTTCCCCCTTGATTTTTAACACGCCACTGGCTGTATCCAGTTCAGCCATCATGCCTGTATGAGTGGCATCCAAACAGCCGCTCATCCCCACCGCCATTGGAATCCCCAAGGCGCGGGACAGGATCGCGCTGTGTGACACCGTGCTCCCCTGACTCAGGCAAATACCTTTTACTTGCTGTCGGCGCAGCCCGGCCAACGCCGATGGCATTAGCTCATCCGCCACCAGCAACGCGCTACCACCAATGTGCAACGAAACCAACGGCAAACCGGTCAGATGTCCCAGCGCCCGATTAAGAATATCGCGAATATCCAGCTCGCGAACCCGCAGGTATTCATCATCCAGCGCCTGATAATCCGCGGCCATTGCCATCAACTCACTTTGCAGGGCGGACTCGGCGCAAACACGTTCTTGAGCCATCCGCTGATTGACCGCCTGCTGCAGCTCTTCATCGCTGATTAGGAGCTGATGAGCGCTGAATATTTCCCCAAATTCTTCACCAAGCGTTTCTCCCACCTGCGCAGCCAGAGATTCCAAATCTGTCGCAGTTTGGATCAGCGCCCGTTGTAAACGTTGCTGTTCGTCCGCTACTTGTTCGGCACTGATAGTGCGGGGAATAAACGCCGTCATCGCAGGAGGAAGCTGGAGTATTGGCCCACGAACGACTCCGTTTGGCACCATAATTCCCGCTAGTTCCGCGTTATCCCCGTTCGCGACTGATTCACCAAAATGCTGCTGAGCCAAGTGTTCAAACGCAGCCAGCGCCAATTCGGCCTGAGCTCCGCGAGCTAGCAGGCGAATGGTATCCCCTTTACGTACTTGCAAAATCGCCAGTTGGTTCAGGCTACGTGGGTTCACGCATTTACCGCTCTTTTCCAGCAGTAGCTCGGCGTCAAAAGGTGCCAAAGCCTCCACCAACTTTGCCGCTGGGCGAACGTGTAAACCGTTGGGATTTTGCACTCGCCAGCTGACGCTTTGCGCATCATCGCCGAATCCCGTCGCAGAGCCAGATTCTTCCGACTGGATTTCTTCGCCTAATTGGCCACTTTTCGCCACCAGCGCGCCCATAGCTTCGGCACGAACCTGTTGTAATGATGAGCCTGCCGATGCCGCGACTACCGCCGCTAGCGTGCCTTCTACCAAAGGAGCCGCGCACAGCAACACATTGGCCGCCATCTCCGGATCGAGTAGGTCCAACGCGGTTTCAGCGCTCAGCACGGCGCTACCAAGATCCATCAACACCAATACCCCGGCGGGATCGTAAACTGACTCAATGGCTTCCATCACTTTAATGGCGTCAGTGCCGATGGGATGATCCACGTCGTCCACCCCTGCGGCCAGAGCCAACCGACATCCGCCCTGCGCCATTTGCTGCGCCAGCTCGGCAACGCCCTGAGCCAGTAACGCACTATGGGAAACTACAACGATATTGACCATCTTTCCTCCTGGAATCTGATACTGCCCTGCGGTTATCGCACCGGCCTGACGGACACACTTTTGATACTTTATGGCAAGCAGTTCATGGAACGCGCATGGCTAACGGCTGGTTACCTGCAATAACGCCTGCATCATTAGCATGGCCGAAGTCGCGCCGGGGTCCTGATGGCCAATACTGCGTTCACCGAGATAACTGGCACGGCCTTTACGCGCCTGCATGGTAATGGTGCTGGCCAGCGCCTGCTGCGAGCGTTCCACCGTTTGTTGCAATGCGTCCACCACTGATAAACCTTGCTGATTGGCCTTTTCCAACTGATCCACAACAGCCCACCAGACATCGCACATGGTTTTATCACCGGGTTCTGCCTTACCGCGCATCACTACGCCCTCAACGCCGTCCTTAAACATTTGGCACAGAGCGGAAAGATCGAGGCTTTGTTTAGCATTAGTACTCTGCGCCGCTCGGATAAAGAACGTGCCAAACAGCGGGCCACTGGCTCCACCTACGCTGGATAACAACGTCATACCGGTGTTTTTCAGGATGAACCCAATATCTTTGTCTGCCACCGAAGGGAGCTTTTCGACCACTTTGTTAAAACCGCGATTCATGTTCAGCCCGTGATCACCATCGCCAATTTCAGTGTCTAGCTGAGTGAGGAAATCCCGTTGTTGAGTAAAAACCTCGGCGCATAGTTGCAGCCAATTGACGATATCTTGTTTGGTTAATCCCATTTTTTCCTCCGACATTTAACAACCCCAACGCAGCGCAGGAGTATTGACCGGTGCGTCCCACAGCGTGAGTAATTCATCATCCACTTTTAGCAACGTAATCGACATACCCTGCATATCCAGCGAAGTACAGTAAGAGCCAATCAGTTTACGTTCGACTTTCAAACCAAACTCGGCGCAGCGCGCGGCTAACCGATGCCAAACGCCGTACAGCTCAGACAGCGGCGTAGCGCCCAGATTATTCACCAGCACCACGACTCTATCCCCTGCCGCCAACGGCTGTTTGCTCTGACGAGTTTCCTGCCAATCGCCCAGCTGGCGATCCCAGTGGCGCAACGTGCGTTGATACTGTCCGTGTTCGATCAACGTCTGGAACATTGCGTCAACGGTGCTATCCAGGGAGGTAAAGGAACGGCGTTCAATGCCCGGCTCGCCGTGGATACCCACGCCAAACTCCATTTCATTTTCAGCCAAAATAAAGGACGGTTTACCCGCCGCAGGCACCGTACAGGCTCCCAAGGCAATCCCGATGGAATGTCCCTGATTATTGATTTTTTGTCCTAACGCCACGCATTCATCCAGTGAATCACCGCGTTCGGCGGCAGCACCTAATAATTTTTCGATCAGCACCGTATTAGCGACGCCACGGCGTCCGGCGGTGTACAGGCTGTCTTTTACCGCGACATCGTCATCAATCACCAGCGTGGCAACGGCGGTGCCTTCGCTGTGCAGCAGTTCGGCTGCGGTTTCAAAATTAAGAATGTCGCCGGTGTAGTTCTTTATCAGCATTAACACGCCTTTCCCGCCGTCGATAGCCTGACCGCACTCGAACATTTGATCCGGCGTTGGCGAAGTAAAAATCTCACCGGGACAGGCACCGTCCAGCATTCCTGCACCAATAAAGCCGCAGTGCATCGGTTCATGACCGCTGCCGCCACCGGACATCAGCGCCACTTTGCCTTGTACCGGCGCATCTCGGCGAGTAATAAACAGCGGTTCCTGATGCAGAGTCAGTTCCGGATGCGCTTCCACTAAACCTTGAATTTGTTCCTGTAAAACGCTTTCAACGCTATTAATCAGTTTTTTCATGCTGTGCTCCATAAAGAGGCTCGTTTACCCGTGTGGGGCAGAACCGAGCGACCCACAGGCGGCCCGGTTCGTTATCACAATGAATTCAACTTAGTTGAGGAAAGCGCGCCCCAGCCTATCGGCAACCAAAATCGCCGCGTAAACACTGTCCGGCGTAACGGCAAACGGCATATTGTGGATGGTTTCACCCTCGGCACAGCTGGCTTCGGCCACTGCGCGGATTTTCTTTTCGATATCCTGATGAACGCCCATTTCGCCCAGCGTGATGGGTAACCCCAATTGCTGACAAAAATCGAGTACGGTTTCAATTTGCTCCATGCTGCTGTTTTGCAGCACCAACTGTGTCAGCGTACCGAAAGCCACCTTCTCGCCGTGATACAGGTGGTGGCACTCTTCCAGTACGGTAAAACCGTTATGAATGGCATGCGCCGCCGCCAGACCGCTGCTTTCAAAACCAATGCCGCTCAGGTAAGTGTTGGCTTCAATAATGCGTTCTACCGCTTCGGTAACCACACCGGCTTCTACGGCCAGCTTAGCTTTGTAACCTTCCGTCAGCAGCGTGTCGTAGCACAAACGCGCCAACGTCACGGCGGCTAGCGTTGAGGCTCCGCCCGCCATACTGATAGCTTTGGCATCAAAACAGGCTTGTGCTTCAAAATAGGTAGAAAGCGCATCCCCCATACCGGCAACTAATAAACGCACCGGTGCTTTGGCGATAATCGCGCTGTCCATCAGAACAATATCCGGATTTTTTGGATAAATGAGATATTCAGCAAACTCCCCTTCTTCGGTATAAATCACCGACAGGGCGCTGGTTGGCGCATCGGTTGAGGCAATAGTTGGCACTACGACCACCGGAATATGTTGATAGTGGGCGATGGCTTTCGCCGTATCCAGGGTTTTACCGCCGCCGATACCGATCACTCCGTTACAACCGTGTTTTTTCAGCTCTACGGTCAGGCGTTCAATTTCCTTACGAGAGCATTCGCCGCGGAACTGGCTGAAGTGATATTTAACATCGCTGACCTGCAGGCTGCTGCCAACGGTATCCGACGTGAGTTTCATGACGAAGTCATCGGCGATGACGAAATAGTTATTTGCCAATAGCTTAGCGAACTCACCAATAGACTGAAGTGCGTTAGCGCCTTGTATATATTTAGACGGAGATTGAATGACTTTAAGCATATCTGGCTCCTGAAGCGTAAATGTATTTTAGAAGGTGGCGTCTCGGGTCAGCATCGGTCTTTGGCGGGAGACGGTTTTACTTTGGCTAAAACCACTATAGAGCGAGAAAAACCGTTGAGTAACCGGCAGGGAAAACGTTCCATTATGAAACCACCAATGGAAATTCGAGTTTCATTGTGAAACAAAGAGGGTTGTTAATTCAGTTAATAAGAGAGCTGGCGCACAGATGGGAAAATCGAGGAACGATAAAAAAGCGTTTTTATAAACAAGGTTCTGACCACAGCCGAAAAAAAACCGTCCATCGGACGGTTTTTTAGCTGAAAAAATACATTACTCGGTAGTCGGCTGCGGTTTTGGCTCTGGATTCATACAGCTGTAAATCACCGGCAATACCAGTAAAGTCAGTACCGTTGCAAAACCCAGACCGAACATAATCACCACCGCCATACTTTGGAAGAACGCATCGCTCAGCAGCGGCGCCAGCCCCAGAACCGTGGTAAAGGCCGTGAGCATAATTGGCCGTAAACGGGCGGTCGAGGCATCAATAATGGCATCCCGCAGCGGTTTTTCCTGTCGCTGTAGGCTAATTTCTTCTACCAATACGATCCCGTTACGAATCAACATACCGCTCAGACTTAATAGACCAAGTAACGCCATAAAACCAAAAGGAATTCCGGTTAATAGGAAACCAACGGTCACGCCAATCAAAGCTAAAGGCACCGTTAGCCAGATAGCCAAAGCGTTACGTACCGAGCTAAACATCAGCACTGTAACGACAAACATGATAATGAAGGCGATTGGCAAGCTGGTGAAGATCCCCTGCTGTGCCTCTTTCGTACTTTCGTAATCGCCTCCCCACTCCAGTTCATAGCCCGACGGCAGTTTGATCGCTTCGATATTCGGCCTGATCCGCTGTAACAACTCGGCGGAAGTTTCCCCGCCTTCCGATGTTGGATCGGTTTGCACCGTTAACGTGCGTTTACGATCCAAACGCATAATGAGTGGATCTTCCCATTCGGTTTCAAAGCTGGTGACAACGTTATCGATAGGAATAAACGCCTGACGCGCTTGGCTCCATACCATGACATCGTTGAGCCTTTCTGCGTTCAACCGCTCGGCGTCCGGTGTCCGAAGGACAATCGGCATCAACCGCGTACCATCCCGATACAACCCGACCGGCAAGCCGCCAAAGCTCATCCGCAGAGTGCTATCCACTTCACGCTTATCTACGCCCAGTTCACGCCCCAGATAGTCTGAGAATTGCGGACGGATCATTTTGCTGCGATCCTGCCAATCATGACGCGCGCCATCAGCCAGAGGATCGGCCACAATCACTTTTTCGGCCTGCGTAGCCAGAGATCGCAATACGTCCGGATCTGGCCCGTTAAATCGCGCTTCGATCGCGCTGTTATTGGATGGCCCGAACATGATGCGCTTCAACCGCGCATTCACCTGCGGGTATTCATCCTGCATAAATTGTTCGGTTTCTTCGATCAATCCGGGAATGCGATTCAACCGATCGGTACGCACCATAATTTGCGCATAGTTAGCATATTGCCGCTCGCCGTTATAGGTCAGCATAAAGCGCATCGCGCCCTGACCAATAGTGCCAACGGTATCGGTAACGCCCTCCTGCTCCTTGATATGCTTTTCTACTTCCGCCGCGATGCTTTCGGTATAGCTAATATCCGTGCCATACGGCAGCCATAAGTCGACAAAAAAGATCGGCGTATTCGAAGGCGGGAAAAAGCTCTGCCGCACGCTACCAAAGCCGTAAATAGACGCCACCAGCATCGCAGTCAGTACCACCAGCGTGATGCTGCGATGCTGCAATAGCTTATTCAACACCACCCGATAGTTACGGAATAACCAGCCGTCATAAGGCTGCTTAACCGGCTTATCTTCATCAACCGGAGCCGATTTTTGGTTTTGGAAGGCCCATTTGGCGAATACCGGGGTTAAGGTCAGCGCCGTGAACCAACTCAGCATTAACGAAATCAGTAATACTTCAAACAGCGAGCGGCAATATTCGCCGGTGGAATCATTTGATAAACCAATAGGTGCAAAGGCCAGAATCGCGATGATCGTGGCGCCCAGCAACGGGAACATCGAGCGCTTCACCACTTTACTGATCGCGGTGAAAATATTATCTCCCCGCTGGCGCCCAACCAGCACTCCCTCCACCACCACGATGGCATTATCCACCAACATACTGAGGGCGATAATTAATGCACCAAGGGAGATACGCTGCAATTCAATATTAAACAACCACATAATCAATAATGTCCCCAGCACGTTCAGTGCCAGAGAGAGCGCGATAACAATGCCGCTGCGCGCGCCCATAAAGATTAATAAGGTAACGACCACGATCAGTAACGCCAGCAGGAAGTTGAGGATAAAGCCGTTTACCGCGCCTTCCACTTCATGAGACTGATCGTAAAAAATACTGATGTGCATGCCGGATGGCCGTTCAGGCTCTAGCTGCGCTAACCGCAATTTAACGGCATTCCCCACCGTGACGACGTTGACGTTAGGCGCAAAAGAAATCCCCACCCCCAATGCAGGCTGACCATTCGCACGATAAATATTTGTAGGCGAATGAGTCACTCCCTGAGTCACGGTGGCAATATCACGCAAATAGACGCTTTTCGGGCTGCCCGGCTGGCTGACCAATAAGTTTCCCAATTCCTGCACGCTATTAAATTCACCGGTTGGATGCAGGCGGATCGATTCGCTGCCAACCAACAGTTGCCCGGAGTTGGAAACCACGTTCTGGCGACTCAGCAAATCCGATAAATGCTGCGGAGTAATACCGGCGGCGGTCATCTGCGCCCGCGAAATATCAATCTGAATTTCTTCCGGTAAAATGCCGGCAATAGCGACTTTCCCAACGCCGTTAACCAGTACCAACTCGCGGCGTAATTGCTCGCCAAAATTACGTAAATCCTGATTGGTGTAGCCCTCTCCCGATAGCGAGAAGAAGAAACCATATACATCGCCAAAATCGTCATTAACCAGCGGCGTACCGGCCCCAGGAGGCAAACGGGCGCTGTTATCACTGATTTTTCGGCGTAACTCATCCCAGATTTGCGGCAGTTCGTTCGGCCCGTATTGGGAACCTACGTTGACGGTAATTTGCGATAAACCGGCGCTGGAGATTGACCTGACGTTATCGACGTAAGACAGCTCCTGGATGGCATTCTCCAGCGGCAGCGTCACCTCCTCTTCCACCTGCTGCGCCGAGGCTCCTTCGTAGCGAGTGACTACCACCGCGGTTTTAATGGTAAAAGCCGGATCTTCCAAACGGCCGATATTCAGATAGGCAATAAGTCCGCCAATTCCTAGCAACAGAATCGTTAGCCAGATTCGCGTGTTATTGTTGATGAAATTGTCCGTTAGCTTCATTACAGACCCCGCTCACGGACCCACGCCCGCACCAACTGCTGTGGACGAAGCTCGCTGGTACCGGCGGCAACAATCTGCTCACCGTCGTTCAAACCCGAAGTAATCCGGATACCGTTGGCCATCAGCTGCCCGACCTGCACTTCCCGTTCTTCAACGTGGAGCTGGCCTTTATCCTCTTTAACTACCCAAACTCGCGCATCATTGAGCTGGGTGCTATCGGGATTAAATACCGCTTCTACCGGCACAATAATCGATGCGTTCGTCGAACCAGTTAATTTATGCGTATTGATACGAACGCTACCGCTGATGCCAGACAACAGCGGTAAGTCCGGCGGACGTTTCATGGTCAGCGTCACCTGGAAAGTCATGGAGCCAGCGCTGGTGGAGGTAGTGTGCTCTTTATATTCGGCCAGGAATTCCCGATCCGGTAAATGGTTTAAACGCACCGTAGGGTGATAGTCCTTGTTACCAATATCCAATGCGGTAAATAAACGTTCCGGCACGCTAAATACCACGTCCAGCGTATCCAGTGCGCTCAAGGTCGCAACCACCTGCCCCGGGGCCATGACCTGATGATTACGCGCGCTAACGTTAGCAATCACACCGTCAAAAGGCGCGCTGATGGTGGCATCACTCAGCTCTTTGCGAGCGATATCCAGCGCTGCCTGAGCGGATTCCAGCTCGGCTCGGCGAATATCCAGCTCAGCGCGAGAAATGGCATTGCGCCCTTGCAAGGTATTAAAACGATTGAACTGATCGCGAGCCAGATTAAACGCCGATTGGCGATCCCGTACTCTCAAGGTCAGATCGGTGTTATTCAACATCGCAATATTCTGCCCTTTCTTAACCTGTTCACCTTCTCGCACCAGTAATTGCTGAAGCTGTCCCGCACGTTTAAATGACAGTTGCGTTTCATCCCCAGCCTGCAATCGCGCCGGGAAATAACGCACGCCGTTCTGGCCGCTGTCTTCAACCGTAAATATTTTTACCGGGCGCACGCTTTCCATCACTTCAGGCGCAGGTTTATCGCAGCCAGCCAATAACAGCGTTGCCAACAGAGTCACTACAATTTTTGTCTTCACTATAAAGATCTCGTTCAATCAAATATTGGGGTTGCAATTGCGCAACAGCGGTTGAAACGCACCAGCAAAAATCGGGTTAAAAAGTGAAAATATGATGACATTGTGGTTAGGATTAGCCGCAGATAGCTTCGCAACGACAGAAACAAACGGCCTAACATCATCAGATTTACATTCTGTTTATCCCTTATCTCAGCGCCCATTGACTGCGTTCTTGCTATCGGTTTTGTTATCGGTTTTTTTTATCACTTTGCGAATCAGCTTATTCATCAGCGTTAGCAGAACTCCGCCAGTCAACATGCCCAAAAAGTAAATCAGGACGATCAGCACGGACAAGGGCAAGGTTATCTCATTAAAGAGTAGCGATACCTGAACGGCGCCGCTGTTCTGAAAGGCAAAAAGAGTGGTTAATGTGACAATTAACAGAAAAAGTACCGTATAAACGTATTTCACAGTGCCGTCCTTTTCTAAAAATCTATTACGTCGCCCAAAACACTCGGCGATTTTAAATACAGATAGCCGACAGCAAACCAGCGTGATAACACTGTCCACTCTCGACTATTTTTTAAGAGCACTGTCGCCAGCTGGCGAGAACCGTTCCGCAGCTGGCGGTTATCAGCAATTAAAAATCAACGGCATCGCGGATAAGCGGGCAAGTCATACAGTGACCGCCCCCGCGACCACGGCCTAATTCACTGCCCACAATTTCAATCACTTCCACCCCTTCTTTACGCAGCTGAGTGTTGGTTTTGGTATTGCGATCATACGCCATGACCACGCCCGGAGAGATGGCGACCATATTATTGCCGCTGTCCCACTGCTGGCGCTCAGTGTCGTAATCGTTGCCCTCAGTTTCCACAACTCGTAGTTTTTTCAGATTGAGCGCACCGGCTACCGCGTCAACAAAGGTGCCTTTATCTCGGCTCAGCTTCATGCCAGTCGGGCCATCATCCGGACGTAGTGAGAAAGTCTGGATCTGATTAACAATCGCCGGGTAAAGCGTCACCACATCGCGATCGCAGAAGGTGAAAACCGTATCCAGATGCATGGCAGCGCGCAGCTTCGGCATCGCCGCAATCATCACGCGCTCAACCCCAGATTTCTTATTGGAAAACAGTGAAGCTGCCAGTTGCGTAATCGCCTGATGGGAAGTTCGCTCGCTCATACCAATCAGGACGGTTTTATTCCCAATCGGCATCACATCGCCGCCTTCCAGCGTGGCTGAACCGTGGTGCTGAGTCGGATCCCCCCACCACACATTGATATCGGCATTGGCGAAATCAGGATGGAATTTATAAATCGCCGTAGTCAGGATGGTTTCTTCATGGCGAGCAGGCCAGTACAGCGGATTTAACGTCACGCCGCCGTATATCCAACAGGTGGTATCGCGGGTGTATAAAGTGTTTGGCAACGGCGGCAGTAAATACTCGGTAATACCGACGGCTTCACGAATCAGCTTCAATTCTTCTTTGTCGCACTTACCCACTTCGTGTAATTCACGCGTAGATAAACCGCCAATCAGAAACTCAGCCAGCGTTCGCGGATCCAAACCTTCGAGGAAACTGCGGGTTTCATGCAAAATGCCTAACGAAACTTCATTAGGTACAATTTGCTGATCCAAAATCCATTTTTTTGCCACCGGATTATGCAGGGTCTCAGTCAGGAGATTGTGCATTTCTACTACGTCCACGCCTCTTTCACGCATTTTGGTCATGAAATCGAAATGGTCGCGCTTGGCTCTTTCTACCCACAAAACATCATCAAATAATAATTCGTCACAGTTACTTGGTGTCAGACGGTTATGGGCTTTACCCGGCGCGCAAACCAGAACTTTGCGTAAAGTACCAACCTCTGAATGTACGCCGTAAGCGCCTGACTTCTTGGTTTTCTTATCCGACATAATAGCTCCAGTAAATTATATGGTGATGATTCCGGTGAAAATGCTATACAGCGCGACCGCCGCTGCGATAATCACGATGGCAAACAAGATTTTTTCAGCGCCATTAAAGACTTTCTGATGCTGCTCGCGTTTCGCCATAATGAACAGGATGGTACCTGGACCGTAAATAATGGCGGACAACAGCAGATATTTCATGCCACCGGCGTACAACATCAGCGCCGCGTAGAAGGTGGCGATCAATGCAAAAATCAGATCTTTTCGATGGCCTTTAGCATTGGTTTCGTAGGTTTCGCCGGTCCAGGCTAATTTCAGACCGTAAGCACCCACGAGCAGATAAGGAATCAACGTTAGAGAACTGGTTAACTCCAGTGCCAGTTGGAAGGCATAATCGGTAAATAGCGTCAGAACTAAGAATATTTGCACAAAAATATTGGTCAGCCACACCGCAGCGGAGGGTACTGCATTACTATTTTCCGTCGCAAATATTCTTGGCATACTGTTACTTTTGGCCGCAGAAAAAAGCACTTCGGCCGCCAGCAATGACCAGGATAAATAAGCACCGAGCACGGAAATAATCAGTCCGACGCTGATAAATATTGCGCCCCAGCGTCCTACTATGGCTTCTAATACACCGGCCATGGAGGGTTGACGCAGAGCGGCTAAATCAGGTCGCAGCATGACGCCGTAAGACAGCATGGTGATTAATACCAGCAGACACAGCACGCCAATAAAGCCTAAAACCGTCGCAATACCAACGTGACTGCGTTCTTTAGCGTAACGTGAATAAACGCTGGCACCCTCAATGCCCAGGAACACAAATACCGTGACCAGCATGGTACTGCGCACCTGCGAGAATAGTGATTCAGGCTCGGCTACCACGGTGCTCATTGCCGCCGCCGCGTGGCCAACGTAGCCATAATCATTAAGATGAGATAAATCAGCCCCTTTAACGACATCCGGCGTTCCCCAGAAGTTCAGCGCAAAGACATCGCCTTTAAAGGCAAAAATCAGAACGATAACAAAGATAAAGATTGGGATAATTTTCGCGAAGGTGGCAATGGTATTTATCGCTGCGGCTTCTTTAACTCCGCGTAATACCAGAATATGGAAGCCCCACAAGATCACCGAGGCGACTAATACCGCCGGAATAGTATTACCGTCACCGAATATTGGGAAAAACGCGCCTAGGGTAGATTTGATCAACACAAAATAAGAGACATTACCAATACAGGTACCGGCCCAAAAACCCAGGGCTGAGGCGAATCCTAGATAATCTCCAAAACCTTCTTTAGCGTAAATGAATACGCCGGAATCCAGATTAGGTTTGCGCTGCGCTAACGTTTGAAAAACGAAAGCCAGCATTAACATACCGCCACCGGCGATACACCAGGCAATAATGGCGCCGAATCCACCCGTTGCTCGTCCGAATGTCGCTGGCAGGGAGAAAATACCCGCGCCAATCATCGAACCAACTACAAGAGAAGTCAGTGCGGGTAACGATAGTTTATTCGCTGATGAGTTTGCCATGATTCTCTCAATGACGTTGGATAGGTTAATAAATGTAGATTCTGTTTAGGCGATCAGCAGAATCAACCTGAACCAGCTCAGGAATAGAAATACATCTTTATCATAGTCAGATTTAAAACTATTGCGTAATATCCCGAAAGTAGGCTGGATTTTTCAAAATGTAAATCATTGAAAAAATTATCACACATATTACAAATGGCCAAAAGTGATCCACATCATGATTTATGATTACTATCAATCAACGAATTACGCATCACATTAAATTTATTAGCCAATTTCACCACAGTGTTTTGATTTCCTTATAATCACCGCGCATTAAATTTTAATGACAAAGAATCAGATAACTCTGCCAATTCAAAACAAATAAACCCCGCCTTGATATTAGGTATTACACCATCTATGATTAATAGTTAGATCGGTAAAGCAAAATGATAAAAATACAATAAAATCAATAAATTAATAAAAAACAAACCATGGAAAATAAATTTTTGTTAATCCTTGCTATCCCTGAGGTTTTAACGTTAAAAATGTAGTGATAACCACACTACAGACTCAATCTTATTATGAGTGTTTAAAAATAAAAACATCCTGCTTAAAACTCCTATATTCATAAGCATTCTATTGCCAAGAGCAAATGAATAGAGTCAGGCAATAATAGGATTATTCCTATAACAGATAGTGACTGTTAATTCGAAAAAAACCGCACACCAATAACACATGTTATTATCATGTTAAGTGCTTTAAGTTACATTTATCCACTTATAAATAATAAATACTCATTTTCTATGCATTAGATTCTCACAACATTGGAGTCGGTCAAAAGCAAATCAAGCAGCATAAAAACCCACCGCAAACGTCTAATTAAAATATATAAACTAAAAAATGAGTATTTATTTTCCACAAATTCATTTTCACTCGGCTGTACAGAAAACAAACTAATTATTATTTATCAATATATCCATCACCAATGCTTAGTCATGATTCATTCATTTAAATATCGCCATCTTGATAGAAAAAAGTAAATTAAATTATTTTTCACCTGTTTTTTATTCACAAAAAATCAAATAAAAAACCGATAATATAGAGATCGTGATGGCTTGTTAATTTTTTTACTGTTTATTTTGTATAAATTATTAGCATTATTTAATGAATTATCTATATTTTCCTAAAGCTACTCAACTATTACACTTTAAGCTGATCAAACCTCTATTTTTTCTGAGAAAATAATCCATATACAGACAGCGGAGACAGAATATAATGTAATTCCGTTAGCTTCAGATATGTCATCAAACAGTCTTATTTACAGTACAAATTTCATACTACCAAGTTATTATTCTACTCACCAAAATTCTGCACTATAAATGCAAACCTGCATCTACAAACTCACCGCATCAAACCTCTCAGATCCAGCTACAGCGCCACTTCGGCACTCGTTCTAGTATGCCATTCCAGATACTGCCCACGCCTGAATTAAACCTGTGCGCTATGCCTGCTAAGAGCAGCCTTATTAACAGAGTAGTTAATCCGGTGCTGTACCCATAATGGCGATTATTTACCCAATAAGAAAAAAAACGCTGCTCCGGGTTATTTAACGTGGCTGAGTAGAATGAGAATAAAATGGTTTCTAGATTCTGAGATTTATGATTTGAATGGGAAATATATAATTGGGTTTATTACGGCTAAAAACGGGCGCTCAGTTACCCCTGGCTTGCAGTTACGAGCTAATCAGATAAAGTGCATATCTGACTATTTTGACCGCCAGAATCCACGACAAAACAGATTGAGTCCCTCTCAGACAAGTTTGCAGGTTGCCAGAAGCCAGCCATAGGTTAGGAGAGCGACAACGCAAAACGGCTCCAATAAAGAGCCGTTTTATCGTCGATCAGCCAGGGCTAACTTATAGCGTCTGAGGCCTTTTTTGCTTCGCTGATACCGAATATCCCGCCAGTATCGCAGCCAGTATCATGAACAGATGGCCTTCTGAATAATCTAGCAGGAAGGAGTTAAAGAAATTACAGGCCATATAGCTACAGAGTAATGCCAGCAGCAGATTGCGTAACTTCGGCTCCTGCTGCCAGGCTGCACGGAAACAGCACACTACCCAGGCCAAAAATATCACCACGCCCAAAATACCAGACTGAATAGTTTCCAGCAGATATTGGTTATGCGGGTTATTGATCTTATAGCCAGTTTCCGGATTCGAATAGAAGAAACCGCCCGCACCGTTGCCCATAATAGGTGCCTGCTTAATCAGTCGTGCAGCCTCCATAGCAAAGGCGGAACGCTGCCCCATAGAAGAGTTACAAGCCTGATATTCATCGCCGGAAGTTGATGCCATGCAGGCTTTAATTTCATTAACGCCCAGCATAATACGATCAGTTGCCCGGTTAGGAACCAGCGCGATAATAGCAAATGCAATAATGCCTAAAGCCACCAGACCAAGACGTTGGCGGTTTCCCAATGAGAAAAATAGCCAAGATCCTAACCCTACGACCAGAGCCACATAACCGGTACGACCCAGTACTAAAAACAGCACGCTATAGCAAGCACCTGCAACCAGAACGCCATATCCCAAACGCTTCCAACCGCTGCTTTTAAACGCCAGCATCAGCCACAATACCGCCGCTAATGCCATAAAGAAGTTTTGGGTAATTTGCAGTTTAAATATCGTCGGATTCGCCGGGTCGATCATGCCTAGCGGTACGTGCAATACGCCAACCAATAGTGAACCTGCCAATATAACCGCGTTTGCCAGCAGGAAACCGGCACCAAATAGCTTAATCAAACGATTCTGATGCAGGAAAAATAAAGCCAGCGGTAGTACATACAGCAGCTTCTTCATTTTACCCACCATCTCAGAACCGTAATCGTTATGATGGAATAATAATGACGCCGCCAGCAGCAAGAACATCACCGCGGGTAAATAAACAATTGGGTTGGTTGCCAACACTTTGAATTGCAGCCTGTCGCGCTGAATAATCAAACAAATAATAATCAGAACCAACGCAATATTCACGAAAGAAGTGGCAGTCGGCAGAGCTACCCCTAGCAGAAAAGCAGCAAAGCCGGCCAGTAAACCGCTTAAGCGATTGGCCAAAGATATTTCCGGGGAGCGAACCTCCGGAGAGCTTAATGTTGTCGTCATGGTACTCTCAATTCAGACGGGTTAAGGGGAGAATGAATGGCCATGGATTAATGATCTGAGCCGTTAAGCCAGGCATCAACCGCAATTTTCACTTCATTCACCGGAATAGCGTCCAGATAACGCTCGGTTGTATCTGTATCAATTTCATTTGGCTGAGGAAGCGTCCGATAGTTCCCTGCCCATATCAATGTATGTGGCGCCTGCCAAGGATACCACTGTTGCAGATTACTTGGGCCAAACAGCACCACGGCGGGCGTTTGCAGAGCTGCGGCCATATGCATCGCTACCGAATCTACCCCAATAAATAGTTTTGCCTGATCAATTAATACAGCTAATTCAGGTAAATCCAACGTCCCCGCCAGATTAATAATCTTCTCAGGCTGCGCGCAGCCGCCAATAATTTCGGCAATATAATCCAACTCGGCGGAGTCGCGTCCCCCGGTCAGCAAGATCTTCTGACCTTGCTGAGTCAGTGAATCGATCAATTGGCTGAAATGACTGGCAGACCATGTCTTGAATCGCCAACGGGCAGAAGGTTGAATCAGCACATAGCTATCAAGTTGATTCTGTTGGCGGATCTCAACGACCCGATCGATATTAGCCTGACTGAATGCCATCGTGACTTGAGTACTGATATTCTCAATCCCAAGCGGCTCAAGAATCGCCAGATTATTTAATACCGTATGCTGTTCTTCTGCCCGCGGAATATCCACCAGTCGGGAATGACAGTAGCGCCACAGCCCGTTATCCCGTTTAGGAAAACGAATACCGATACTGAATTTAGGCTGTAATAAACGGCAATAAACGCCGGCGCGCCATTGATCGGATAAATTGAGGATCAGATCATATCGCTGTTTTTTCAGATCGCTAAACAACGCTTTTTCGCCACAAATTTGTGCCTTGAGACCAGCATGCTTTAAATCTCGATCGACGATATAAGCATGATTAACGGTGCTATTTGCCGCCAGCATCGCTTCTGTTCCACCATAAAGCAGCACATCTATCAACGCATTCGGATAGTTTTCTCGCAGCGTATTTAACAACGGGGTGGTTAAAAGAACATCACCAAAATGCCGCAGTTTGATAACCAGGATACGTTGAACACTTTCTTTATTCCGGACAGCATCGGGAAGTGTTGACGAAGATAATGAGGCTGAACGTTGCCCATCGAGGGATTGTGTCTTATTTGACGTATTCATCATGGGATGCGCCATTTTAGGCAACAAAAGATAAGGGCAATTATGCTATATCAGCCATTTACCCTATGGCAATCGTTTTTGCATATCAATATGCTAATAATCATCGCCAAAACAAATCAACATCTCTTTTTCCTGTATTCCTCTGCTTTCTTGTCCACCAATTAATTTATGGTATCCAGCTCACAACCCATTAATGTTAACGTTAACATTTGTGATTAACATCGCAAATAAAGAAGACGCTAGCTTCTCATGATGAAAAGTTAACGTTAACAATAGCGCCATACAAAGCCATCAGGGTACTGCTATGAAAGGCAACATTCGTAACCAATATCTGATTTTGAGCGGACTGCTGTTTACTTTTTTCTTCACCTGGTCTTCGGCATTCTCTTTATTTTCCATATGGTTAAATCAAAGTGTCGGTTTAAAAGGCGCAGAAACGGGCACTACATTTTCAGCCATCGCGCTCACTGCGTTATGCGCCCAACCGCTATACGGCTTTATTCAGGATAAATTAGGGCTACGGAAAAATCTGTTGTGGGCAATTGGCGGCTTATTGCTGCTCAGCGGCCCCTTCTTCATCTTTATCTATGCTCCGTTATTGCGACTTAACATGCTGGCTGGCGCAATTGTGGGCGGATTATATATAGGAGCCACTTTCTTCGCGGGCATCGGCGCACTGGAATCCTATACCGAACGCGTTAGCCGTATTGTCGGCTTTGAATTTGGCAAAGCACGCATGTGGGGATCTTTAGGCTGGGCCTGCGCCACTTTCTTTGCCGGAATGCTGTTTAACATTAATCCTAATATCAATTTTTGGATGGCATCCTCATCGGCAGTGGTCTTTCTGCTGTTATTACTCTGTCTTCGGGAAGTTAAAACCGATGCCCTCAATCAGTTGGAATATGGCAAATCTAGCGCATTAACCCTATCAGATGCTCTAGGCCTGCTTAAAACGCCACGTTTTTGGGCTTTGGTCGTATTTGTTATGGGCGTCAGTATTTATAACGTTTATGACCAACAATTCCCGGTCTATTTCTCTTCTCTATTTTCAGATCCGCGCCATGGCAATGAAATGTACGGTTTTCTGAATTCACTACAGGTATTCCTGGAAGCAGGCGGCATGTTTTTGGCTCCCTTCTTGGTTAATCGCATTGGTGCCAAACAAGCTCTGCTACTAAGCGGTATGATCATGTCGCTGCGAATTATCGGTTCAGGATTAGCTGATGATGCCGTCACCATTTCCCTAATGAAACTGCTACACGCCGTTGAACTGCCGATCCTATTGATCGCCATGTTCAAATACATCACCAGCCAGTTCGATCCACGCCTCTCCGCCACTTTATATCTGGTGGGTTTCCAATTTGTCACTCAGGTTTGCGCCAGCGTGTTGTCGCCATTGGCGGGACATAGCTATGACCTACGCGGCTTCGCTGCAACTTACATGATCATGGGCGGCATGGTGCTGGGCCTGACTCTGCTTTCCTGCTTCCTGCTACGCGCTGATCCCCGAAACCAGCACTTATCTCTTAACTTATCAACCAAGTGAATGATTATGAAAACGCAACTGGATCGCGCTAACCATGCGCTGCAACAATTAATTCCTCAGGTCGGGGACGCTTTTTACCCCAATTATCATCTGGCTCCTCCGGCGGGTTGGATGAATGATCCCAACGGACTGATTTATCATAACGGCCTTTATCACGCCTTTTACCAGCATCATCCCTATGACGAAAACTGGGGGCCCATGCACTGGGGGCACGCCACCAGCACCGATATGGTGAATTGGCAACACCAGCCGATCGCACTGTCGCCGGGCGATGAGTGGGATAAAGACGGCTGTTTCAGCGGCTGCGCGGTAGATGATAATGGCACGCTGACCCTGATTTATACCGGTCACGTTTGGCTCAATCAACCGGGAGATGATGGCGCTATTCGCGAAGTGCAATGTCTAGCAACCAGTCAAGATGGAATCAATTTTGAAAAACAGGGCGTTATCCTGACTCCACCGAACGGCATCATGCATTTTCGCGATCCCAAGGTATGGAAACAAGACGGCGTTTGGTGGATGGTGATTGGTGCGCGAGATCATGTCGATTGCGGACATGTGTTGCTATACCGCGGCGAAACGCTGCACCAATGGACTTTTCAACAGGTTCTAGCCAAAGCGGATACCGGCGAGGGCTATATGTGGGAGTGCCCGGACTTCTTCACTCTGGGAGGGGAGCAGGTTTTAATGTTTTCCCCGCAAGGTATAAAAGCCGAAGGCTACCGTTTCCGGAATCGGTTCCAGAGCGGTTATTTACGCGGTTCCTGGCGACCCGGCACGGTCTTTCATCGTGCCCAACCTTTTGTCGAGCTGGATCTGGGACATGATTTTTATGCACCGCAATCATTCACAGCAAAAGATGGTCGCCGAATTGTTATTGGATGGATGGATATGTGGGAATCCAATATGCCTTCTAAAGCGGAATATTGGGCCGGTTGCCTGACTTTACCGCGAGAATTAAGTATTAAGGATAATGGGAAGTTATGGATGCAGCCCATATCTGAGCTGGAAACGCTGCGTCGCCAGCACGTAGAGTTAGAAAAGTTGCCATTGGAAAACGCTACCCGACAAATAGTCGACGAGGCCAGCGCGCTGGAAATCCAGTTGCAATGGAATCTCAACGATAGCAACGCCGAACGCTTCGGCCTACGTTTGGGGGGAATTGAGGGCGCAGATGAAGGCGTATCTGTCTTTATCGACAACCAGGCTCAACGGTTGATCCTCAATCGCCATTATCCGCAGCACCGTCTTTCCGGCTATCGCAGCGTCGAAATCCCCGCTGGCGACATCTTATCATTTAGAATATTTATCGATAAATCATCAATAGAGGTGTTTGTAAATAATGGCGAAGCTAGCCTGACCAGTCGAATTTATCCAAGTGAAGGCCTGCGCCAGCTTTCACTTTTTGCAGATAATGGCCAGGCCTTGCTGGCGAGTGGGCAATACTGGACGCTAAAAACAGGTTGAAAAATTTAGGATTAAACGGCTGCGGATGAACACCGCAGTCGGTTTAATTGGAAAGTCAGAGAGAGGATCTTTCTAGCAGAGGACACGGAATTTTATGAATTTCGCTGTCCGTTCTGCCTTGGATTAAATGCAAAGCAGCGGCACGGCCGATTTCATTATGCGGCAATTGCACCGTAGTCAGCGGAGGTAAAAATAGCCCACCGATACCGACCATATTGTCATAACCGAGCACCCCAACTTGCTGCGGGATTTTAATGCCTTTGGCTAATAGCACCTGATAAGCGAGAAAAGCGATACGATCATTGCCGCAAACCAAAATATCAAAATCTAGTTTTCCATTAGGACAGTGTGCATTTAGCAGTGTAACGACATCCGGGTAATGCTCATCCCCCCAAATCATGTGTTCCTGACGTAAATCACTTAAAGGCAGACCGGCATCCTGCCACGCTTTTTCAGCGCCAGCGCGACGAGCCTGAGCAGCGAGCGTATTTTCAGGCAGATAAAAACACAAAGGGCGGCGATACCCACGTTCAATCAGTCGTTTTATCGCCTGATATTGTCCCCAAAAATCGTCTGGAATATAGCTGGCCACATCCGAATTGTCGCTCACGCAGTTAGCAAGCACTAACTTTTTATCCATTAAGCGCGCTGGGATCTGGATACTGCGTAACCCCATAGTGGTAAAAATAATGCCATCTGGACGCTGGGAAAGCAGTTGATTAACAGCGCGTTCACTGTCTTCCGCTGAAGTTTGGTTCACCAGAAAACTATTCCAGCCGCACTCTCGCGCCGTCAGCTCAATCGAAAGCAGCATTTCAACGGAAAATGGCGTCGTGGCCGTATCGAAAGCCAAAACTCCTAACGTCGAGGTTTTCGTGGTGTTACCTCGCATTTTCCGCGCAGAAAAATCAGGCACATAATTAAGAGCTTCGATGGCCTGCGCCACTCGCTGATAGGTTTCAGGCCGCAATTGCTCCGGGTTATTAATCGCCCGAGAAACAGTCATTAATGATACCGAAGCCAAATTAGCCACATCTTTCAGCGAAGCCATAACGTCCCCTAAATTATGTTGTTGTCATGATCATCCCATAATGTGTCACTCAGGGGTAGATTTCCGATGATTCTCAGTGTGTTTCTATTATCCAACCCGATAAGTTATCAGCTTTCGGACAACCTGATATGCGGATTCTAAATCTGTAAATATGCAGTAGAGCTAAAATCACACGCTCTCCTAAGTTATATTTTTACGTTATGCTGCCCGTGAAGTTAACGACTAACGGTCTATCTAACTGCTTCAGTGCTTCAGGCTTTTGGCTATAGCCCACAATGTGAAACAGGAGTTTCTATGAATAACACCCATCGTCTATTACTGGCTTTGGCCTTTTCCAGCACTCTGGTAACCGGTAGTGCTCAAGCCAACAGTTTATTCGACTCGGTAAAAAATGCAGCGGACGAGTACAGTAAATCGGGGGATAGCTCTTCATCATTATCTTCGCTTACCGGGCTGCTTAACGGCGGCGATAAAGCACTCAGCGCGAGTACCATGACGAATGCCGCAGGTATTTTGCAATACTGCGTTCAAAATAACGTTTTATCGGCCAATGGCACTTCGGCAATTAAAGATCAGCTGATGAGTAAATTGGGCATTACCAGTACGGAAAATGCCAAAAGTCAGGACTATCAGGAAGGCCTGGGGGGATTACTGAAAACCGGCGAAGGTAAAAGTCTGGATCTCAATAATCTGGGCACTGCCCAACTCACTGAAAAAATTAAAACTAAAGCCTGTGATTTAGTACTCCAGCAAGGTAAATCATTCCTGATCAATTAATCTGGGTGCACCATAAATGCAGCCTCGTCTGGCTGCATCTTTTCAGTCTTCACTTGCCTGTCTCAACCTAGTAATAGTTAATCTTAACTATTGCCGTCGCATCAAACTGCCCCAATTTTATGGCTTGCCCCGGAATGGCATTCAGGCTAGCGGTATAATTTTTCGTTACCTGATTCACATCATTCATCACGGCAAAATCAGCATAACGGTTAAATACTACCGCTTGATTAGCGTCATCATAAATGGTCAATTTAGAACCATTTTGCATATCGATGGCATTATCACCAATTAACGGATTGGTAGTTGAAAACTGTGCCTGAATAGAAAAGTTGGACAAACAGCCTTGCTTCACTGAAGTAATTGCAAATGGCGCGCTAATCCCATTTCCCGTCGTTGATAACAGCGATTTATTAAACGAACCAAAACTAACGACCTGTGATTCCGGATAAACCACTAAATCCGCACCGCAGGCAATAAAGCGCGTCGAACTTAATCCAGATAGAGAATATCTTAGATTCTTCGCTGCTGGAGTAAGGTTAAGCCCATTGGAGCCATCCAACTGGAAAACCGTAAAAGTATTAGCCCCGGGATAAATGCCGCTGGAGGGCGGGTTTCCTGTCACTTTAATATAAAGTCTGAAGGTCACGGTCACGGTTACGCTCTGCCCTTTAACGATAGGTGCCGTATTGGTATTTATTCCCTTACCGTTAGTTTCTAACTCCTGACCTAAATAACTCACGCCTAACTGCAAACCCTGACCTAATGCGTTATTCAACGGGTTAAAATAAAACCATACTTGATCCCGGACACTTCCCAGCACATTATCGCAGTAAGCCGTCACCGTAATATCATTAGATTCCCAGACCTTAGTTCCTGCAGCGACATTGGATGGAATTGCCAATGCACCAATCGGAATTGCCGGTTTTATAACCATGCCGGTGCCCGCTTCTACACAATCAAGGGCATATGCCGTTGGAGCCAGTAACAAAGTTGCGCTCAAAAGAACCAGCGAGCCATAGAAGCGGCGCAATTTAGCTAGAAAAAAAGGAATCATTATTTATCCTTGGCCATTAACGAAACGGCAATAAACATTATTTATTCTTTTCCGCAGGCTGGATCTGGCACTCAACCGATGAGCAATTAAATATGCGCAACACCAAGCCGCCAAAATCATCCATATATCCCAAGCTATAATGATCTCCGCTATAGCCCGGAGTTTTCACGATTTCAGTATTGAAAGGCGCAATCATCACACTATCAAAACCGGGGAAATTACCTCGATTATCCTGACTCAAATATCCCAGCGTCACGTAATAAGGCGTCGGGTTATAGATTTTCAGACTTTCACGTTGTTTAGTAAGCTGAAGTTTGTCCTGCCAGGACTCTTTATAATCCGCTTTAATCGCCGTTGGTCTATAAAAGAGTTTTACCCGATTCTGAATAGCAATCTGAACCACGTTAGCCATTTCACTTTTTGGCGGAACTTCACGCACGTTAAAATAGAATAACGTTTCGCGATCCGTAGCAAGCGTGCTGGCATCAGGCAATTTCATAATACGAACCTGACTTTTTTGACCTGCATCAATACGTTGCATCGGCGGCAAGGCGACGAGAGGACGCTCAATCTTTTTCCCTTTCGCATCTTCCAGCCAGGACTGAGCCAGATAAGGGGAAGTTTTACTCTTATTTTCAAGAATAATGCTGACCGATTTATCGCTACTATCGAAAACAATCCGTGTCCGGTCCAAATTTATTGCCGCCTGACTATTCATAGTGCCGAGCAGCATTAACGCCAGCACCACCAACATGTTTTTAGACTGACTAGCCGTCATACGTCTCATTTTTTTTTCTAAATTCATCATTAATACTCACTTTAAATTTTGTCAGTTCTGTACTCTCTATTGCCCAATTGCCTGAGCCATTCAGGTCAATCTGAAGGTCAATTAATCATTGGGTTACTGGCAAGGCAGTAAAATTTTTCCGGAGTTGATACCCTTATTCTCTGGCAATGTCAGACGACACTGATTTTTCCCCCATTGCACGGTTAACTGTGCCGCTTCTTCCAATCCGGCCAGATAAGCCAGCCCGTTCTCTCCAACTATTCCGATTTCAGCGCCGGTTTTATCTGCTACTACCGAAGAACCCAATGGCGGATAACTACCGTCGGATAAACGAATGACTGCCATCAGTTGCTGACCTCTCACCACCCGAATCTTTCGGTAGCCAATCGCACCTTCGGTCAGGGTTTTCTGAATCACTGTGTTATACACTTCGATATCATCAGACAAACTTTGCATATCAACCCGAACATCCGATTGCTGGTAGCTTGTCACTCCATTGGCAACGGCCAAACCAAAACCGTTAGTTACGGTAGAGTTAATATTGAAAGACACTCCAGAAATATTACCGGTATCAATCATCAGTCTGGGTTCATTACCCGACGGATTCTGATGCGCGGCTACGCCTTGCGCAGTCGCCGTTAATGAGCCATACCAATTGGCATTCACCGAGTTGTATTGGTTATTTTTATGGCTACCATCAATACCAAATTCTCCATAAGGCGAACGGTGCTGGTAACCGCCGCGAAATACACCATCACCCTTCTGCAATTCGGGATTTCCGCCGCCAGCACTGACACGCCAGATATTTTTGGCATCCTGGCTATTAAAGTAAGAAATATTTTGCGTGTAGCCGTTCGTCTTATCTCGCTGCGCGTCATAGCTAATTTTCTGCCCTGCGCCAATTGGCAAACTAAAAGAGAAGAAAATCTGGTTTTCAGTTTCGTTCTCGTATTTCACTCTATTGGCAGAAACAGCCGCAGAAATGCCCTGAAACGGACCAATATCCAAAAGCTTGCTGAGCGAAATCCCATAGTTATTACTGGAAACATCATTCCAGTAGGTTTTATGCGTCGCGGATAAATACATCGTGACATCCGGCCATGTCAGATATTGGTTGGCCGTCAGGGTATAAGTCTGTTTGTCATTTTGTAGATAGTTATTGCCACTCAGCCGATCCAAATACTGATTCATGCTCATAAAGTTTTTTTCGGAGAAACGGTATCCGGCAAAGGTGATTTGGCTATTAGTCTGATCAAAACGTTTGGAATAGTTGATCCGATAGCTTTCCCCGCTCAGTTTTTCCTGCTCAGGTAATTGAGCTTGTGAGTGAGTCGCATCAACGGATAAAGCACCAAACTCATGCAAATTTTGCCCCATTCCCATCGCAACCGCTGTGTAATCCTGCGACGTGGCAATCAGGCCACCATATAGCGATATATCGTCGAAGGCTCCCCAGGAAAATTCCCCGTTAAAGAAAATCGGATCGCCCAGCGCATTATGGCTGCCATGCATTGGCCGCCCCAAAGCGGTCTTATAACGCACTGAACCCTTACGAGTTAAAAATGGCACGCTAGCAGCGCTGACCTGAAAAGAAGTGGTATGCCCATCCTCTTCTTCTACTCTCACATCAATATTTCCCTGCACCGTTTCACTAATGTCTTGAATAACAAATGGGCCTGGAGCAACGTTAGTCTGATAAAGGGTTCTGCCATTCTGGCTCAAAACGACACGCGCATTGGTACGGGCAATTCCCATAACTTGTGGCGCATAGCCACGCAGCGTAGGTGGCAACATCCGCTCATCAGTCGCGAGGGAAGCCCCCAAAAAACGAAAAGAATCAAAAATACTGGAGCTGAGGTACGTCTGCCCACCGACAAATTTGGCACCTATCGACGAAATAGCACGAAAAGCATAAACCTGCGACCAGTCAAAATTACTGTAATGCGTACCTTCATTGTCACTATTAATATATTGGTAGTCGGCCCTAATACGCCAAGACCCCATATTGGCGCCTGCGGTACCGTAGCTGCTGATATTTGTCGTACTCCTCCCTGAATTAGGTGCGTAATAGTTCCCAAACAGGTTGTAATCCAGCAAAGCGCCGGGTACGCCATCACCCCATTGCGATGGCGGAACCCAATTTGGATCGCTGTACGCTAGCCAGGCTTGCGGAATAGAAATAATCAAATGCTGTTTTTCTTTATCGTAACTTTCCGTTATTTCTTGTTTATCATCGATAGAAACGCATCGACCGTTATCCCATAACCCCATTGAATTACGCACTGCTGGAGCAAGACCTAAAGAATTGACCAATTCAGGCGTTAAACAAGCCTTACTTGACCTCCCTTCATCAATAGGCAAATAGGTAATCAGAGATGAATCAGGTAATAACCTGCCATTGACCATAATATCCAGAAGATAATCACCTGGTGGCGTATAGTCATTAATTTCAAATCGAGAAAGATCAATATTATTACGGTCTTGAGCGTCAATAATATTGGTATTAAATTCTACCGCCGTAGCACACTCAGGCAGGAATAAACCTATGCCTGCCAACGATAATATTGGCATCATTCGAAAGATCATTGCTTTTCTTTTAGAATTACTCTGCATAAATAAATCACTGTCTTATGGCGTATAAATAATTATTTATATCGATTTAGAGCGTTTCTTTTTTGGCACAAATGAACAAAGGGGAGTTGCCTCCCCTTAAATCGACGTGATAAAAAAAGAGATTATTTATAGTTCAGTGCGTAGGTAGCCTGAGAAACAATAGTACCGGCCTTCACTGCTGTACCAGTTGCCTCAACACGAGCTGCAAAAGCAATTTGGTTAATACCGGAGATCAGATTGATATCAGCGCTGGTATCGCCAACTTTTAGTAATGCGCCATTAGCATCGATCAGGCGGATACCCGCGCCAGTCGCGCTACCGGTGTTAGCCAGCAAAGCCACAGCAGAGGCATCGGAAACCCCACCGAAGGTCACGCTAACTTTAGACATTGCCGGATAAGTTACTGAACCAGCCGTTTGCTCACTCAGATCGCAATCTTGCAAATCGATGTTATAGCTAACGTTCTCGGAATGTTTATTGCCAGTTTCCAGCACCTTATTTGATACCTGTCCCAAATCGACATTAATATCGGTAGAATTTGGCGCAATCGAACAAGGAGCATTAATTACTGTACCAGTAAAATGGACTCGCCCATTACCTTCATCGGCAGCAAATGCCTGAGAAATAAACGCAGAAGAAATAAATGCTGTAGCCAATACACTTCTCTTGAAATTAGACATAATAAAGACCTTTGATTAGATAATATTTTTATACAGATATGATTGTGCGATAAATTCAAATTCTTAGCTGAAAACACCGCAATTGAATAGCCATTAAAAATTAAATAAGAAAACAAAATAATTATTAAAAGGTACAAACCTTCTAAAAAGACAGAATAGCAAAACCGATAATATTTTTTTATAGGCAGACAAATAGAGGATAATTAAGAAGATACCCATCTTATGACTTTCTTTATGCCTACACTATATGTCATAGTTAACAGATTTTTCTAAATACTCTGAATTATCAACTTTCCTTAAATTTCACCCCGAACAACACGAACGAACTATACACGATCTTTTTATCTAGTAAATTGTGATTTTTCCGATTAAAAGATCGTTTTAGTTAAATTAAATAGATATTTATCCTGCAAAACACAGTTAAATATGGTGTTTCGTATCCATAAAGTAAAGATTGTCATACTTAAGTGCTAAATGTTTTTAATTTAATAGCGATATATCTTATTTGATCAAAACCAATAAAAATGAAATGGCGTATAATAATAAATGAAATATCCTACATCTGATATATGAATTTTCTCATAACGCTGTAGGAAAATCCCTACAAGACGAATAAATCAATCTAAAAGCTATTATTCTAAATTTAAAAAATAGCAAAATAGTCAAGAATAAGATTAAAAAAACCTCGCTAGAAACCTTTCTCATATCTGCCTGTATGGAACATCAAAAAATCACGCCATCCAACTTCAGAAATAAATTAAACTTAAGGTAAATTTAAATTTTCTTGCTCTTTTAATTAACTCGAAAACAGCTAAAAACTGACAATGACAAAAGAAGCGGCCTTAGAAATCACCCTACCTCGCTACTACCCTTTTGCGCTATTCATCCCCGCCTCATCCCGCCACGCCCTGGCATCAGCCAGCGATACTTCAGGGTATTTTCCCAGCGCCAGCATCTTTTCTTTACCGCCAAAGCGATAACGAAGCCGCCAATATTTTGAACCGTTGGAGTGAACCAGCAATACCATGCCGTCGCCATCAGTCAGCTTATAGGCTTTTGCTTCAGGCTTAGCCGTACGAACCTTCACATCACTCAAAGCCATGATGAGTATCCTTTCAAGGGCTCTGTGTGGGGACAAACATTATCTAAGCGGGATTACTCGCAAATGTTCCCACATCAGTAACTTGATGTAGATTGAATCAGGTTGACTGAAAAGAGAGGGAAAGCTATGCGGGAACTGGATTTTAGGCAAAAAAAAAAGCCACCTTGCGGTGACTTGATTTTCATACTAATGGTGCCGAAGGCCGGAATCGAACCGGCATGCCTCGCGGCGGTTGATTTTGAATCAACTGCGTCTACCGATTTCGCCACTTCGGCACTGAAGTAGTATGCGGAGAACGAGGTGAATTATACTTACCTGTGATCCGCATGCAACTGTTATTACACTGCCTTTAGTTCAAGTGTTGAAAAAAACGCCGCTATCGACGTTTTAACAGCATATAAACGCTGATCAGCAGGAAAAGCATACTCGGCAACAAAGCACCCAGCACCGGAGGAATCTTGTAAACCAGGCTAAGCGGCCCGAAGATTTGATCCAGCACGTAAAAAATAAAGCCGAAGCAAATACCAGTGACCACTCGCACCCCCATTGGTACGCTGCGTAGCGGGCCAAATATGAACGATAAGGCCATCAACATCATTACCGCTACGGATATAGGCGCAAAAATTTTGCTCCACATATTAAGCTGGTAACGGCTGGATTCTTGCCCACTCTGTTTCAGGTACTTGATGTAATTATGTAATCCACTAATAGAGAGCGAATCTGGACTCATGGCAACCACACCCAGCTTGTCTGGCGTCAGGTTGGTTCTCCATTCCCCTGTCAGCGTTTGAGCACCGGTGATTTGTTTCGGGTCGCTCAGATTGGATTCATCCACCTGCGACAGCTTCCAGATTTTATCCTCAAAAGTCGCCGTTGCGGCATAGCGCACGGATTGCAGGCGATCGGCATCATCAAAATGATAGATATTCACACCGGCCAGCTCTTTTTCGCCCACAACGCGCTGAATGTAAATAAAGTCCGAACCGTCTTTGGCCCATAGCCCGGTTTTAGTCGAGAGCAATGAACCGCCAAACATCATCTGCGCCCGATAGTTACGCGCCATTTGCTCACCCTGCGGCGCAACCCACTCACCGATTGCCATGGTCAGCAATACCAGCGGAATCGCGGTTTTCATCACCGCAGCGGCAATTTGCATACGGGTGAAACCGGAAGCCTGCATAACCACCAGTTCACTGCGCGTAGCCAAAGTTCCCAGACCGAGCAAAGCGCCAAGTAACGCCGCCATCGGGAAGAAGATTTCAATATCTTTAGGCACGCTGAGCAAGGTATACATCCCCGCCGCAGCCGCCGAATACTCCCCCTGCCCAACTTTGCGCAGCTGATCGACAAACTTGATGATGCCCGATAGCGACACCAGCATAAATAGCGTCATCAGGATGGTGTTGAGGATGGTTCGTCCGATATAACGGTCTAATACGCCAAACATCAGGCAGCCCCTCTCAAACGCGCTCGTAATTTACGAGCTGGCAAGCTATCCCACACATTAAGGATCAGCGCGAGCGCCAGATAAGCGAAGTTCACTGCCCATAGCCAAATCAACGGATCCAGTTTTCCTTTACCCGCATTGGAGCGCAGAGAGCTTTGCAGCAGGAAGAAAATCAGATACAACAACATAGCCGGCAGCATACTGAGCACACGCCCCTGCCGTGGATTGACAACGCTGAGCGGAACAACCAGCAATGCCATGATAACCACGGAAACAATCAGCGTTAGCCGCCAGTGGAACTCGGCGCGCGCGTCAGGATCGGTAGAATGCCACAGGGCGCTCATTGACATCTGTTCCGCAATATTATTGTTCTGCTGAGCGGTTTGATGGCCAATGACCGCCTGATAATCATTAAAGTCGGTAATCCGGAAATCACGCAGCAGCGCGGTGCCTTCGTAGCGAGTACCTTTATTCAGCAATACCATCTGCGAACCGTCAGGGCGCTCCATCATGTGGCCACTGTCGGCCACCACTACGGATGGACGCTGATTGCCAGTTGGGCGTAGCTGTGCGAGGAACACGCGCTGGAATTCTTTACCGCTAACTCTGCTGACGAACAGCACCGCGTTACCATCCTGCGAGGATTGGAACTGGCCTTCAACCAGCGCTGCCAGGCTTGGGTTTGCCCGAGCATCATTCAAGACTTCATCCTGATGCTTTGACGACCACGGCCCGAGCCAAATGGCGTTAATCGCAGCCAGACCACAAGTTAGCATCGATAAGATTAATGCGGCGGCAATCAAAGACCGTTTGCCTAACCCACAGGCGTGCATAACGGTGATTTCGCTGTCCGTATACAGTTTGCCGTAGGTCATCAACAGGCCGAGGAATAGGCTCAACGGCAGAATAAGCTGCGCCATTTCCGGCACGCCGAGTCCAAGGAGGGATAAAACCAAATTTGTCGGAATCTCACCGTCAACTGCGGCACCTAATACCCGTACTAACTTCTGACTGAAGAAGATCAGTAGCAGGATGAATAGAATCGCAATTTGACTTTTGAGTGTTTCCCGTACCAGATATCTAATGATGATCACGCTAATACGCCTGTGAAAACTTGTCTTTTTGCAGGAAAATCGATAGTTTCATCGCTAATCCGCCATTTATTCTCATCATATGGCAACCTTCACAGCTAAAATAGTATTACAGCATCTAGCGTTTAGGTGTCCTATAGGAACATGCTTATAGTCGCCAAAACAAAACAACTTATGCCGTTCAGGTTAACACACGTCGTTAACACAACGGAGAGAGATCGTTGCGGAGCGCTACATTCTAGCGGTAGCTCCCGCCTTTGTCTTTAAGATTCAGGAGAGTGCATGGAGTTCAGTGTAAAGAGCGGCAGCCCGGAAAAACAGCGCAGTGCCTGTATTGTAGTCGGCGTTTTTGAACCTCGCCGTCTATCCCCGATCGCCGAACAACTCGACAAAATTAGTGATGGCTACATCAGCGCTTTGTTGCGCCGCGGTGAGCTTGAAGGCAAAGTGGGTCAGACATTACTGCTGCACCATGTGCCTAATATTCTCTCCGAGCGGATCCTGTTAATTGGCTGTGGTAAAGAGCGTGAGCTCGATGAACGCCAATATAAGCAAGTGATTCAAAACACCATCAATACCCTTAACGATACCGGTTCGATGGAAGCCGTTTGCTTCCTGACGGAACTGCACGTCAAAGGCCGTAATACCTACTGGAAAGTACGTCAGGCGGTAGAAACGGCAAAAGAAACCCTTTACACCTTCGATCAGCTCAAAAGCAATAAAGTCGAGCCGCGCCGTCCGCTGCGTAAAATGGTATTCAACGTGCCAACCCGCCGCGAACTGACCAGCGGAGAGCGCGCAATTCAGCACGGTTTGGCTGTGGCTTCCGGTATCAAAGCGGCAAAAGACCTGGGTAATATGCCGCCAAATATCTGTAACGCCGCTTACCTGGCCTCTCAGGCTCGTCAGTTAGCCGATGCGTTCAGCACTAACATCATCACCCGCGTTATCGGTGAGCAACAGATGAAAGAACTGGGCATGCATTCCTATCTGGCCGTGGGGCAAGGTTCTAAGAACGAATCCCTGATGTCGGTGATTGAATATAAAGGTAATCCGAATGCTGACGCTAAGCCAATTGTGCTGGTTGGCAAAGGGCTGACCTTCGATTCCGGTGGTATTTCTATCAAGCCAGCCGAAGGCATGGACGAAATGAAATACGACATGTGTGGCGCCGCCACCGTGTATGGCGTGATGCGCGTAGTGGCAGAGCTGCAATTGCCACTGAACGTTATCGGCGTGCTGGCGGGCTGTGAAAACATGCCGGGCGGGCAGGCTTATCGCCCGGGGGACGTGTTAACGACTATGTCCGGCCAGACGGTAGAAGTGCTGAATACCGATGCGGAAGGCCGTTTAGTACTGTGTGATACTCTGACCTACGTTGAACGCTTCGAACCAGAGCTGGTGATTGATATTGCCACCCTGACCGGCGCATGCGTGGTGGCTTTGGGTCACCACATTACCGGTTTGATGTCGAACCATAATCCATTAGCTCACGAGCTGATTGGCGCCTCAGAACAAGCCGGTGACCGCGCGTGGCGCTTGCCGCTAAGCGATGAGTACTACGAACAGTTGGACTCCAATTTTGCCGATATGGCGAACATTGGCGGACGCGCTGGCGGAGCTATCACTGCGGGCTGCTTCCTGTCGCGCTTTACTCGTAAATATACTTGGGCTCACCTGGATATTGCGGGTACCGCATGGCGTTCAGGAAAAAACAAAGGCGCTACCGGTCGTCCGGTTGCCATGTTGTCGCAGTTCCTGTTGAATCGCGCAGGTCTGAACGGCGACGATTAATCGTTTGATATCTACCCGAACTCATTGAAGTAACAGAGAATCCCCCTGTTACTTCAGAGACAAGGGTATACACCGAGTTATCTTAAGGGCACACTTCGTGCCCTTAACGTCGTAGAGAGCCTATGAAAAACGCAACCTTCTATCTTCTCGATCACGATCAACCTTCCGGCGAGCTGCGAGCCCATGAGGCGCTGGCATGCGATCTGGCGGCTGAACGCTGGCGGGCGGGCAAACGGGTGCTGATCGCATGTGAAAGTCAGGAACAGGCTCAACGTCTTGACGAGGCCCTGTGGCAACGAGCGCCGGAGCAATTTGTTCCGCATAATTTAGCGGGCGAAGGGCCAAAGTACGGCGCACCGGTGGAGCTGGCCTGGCCGGAGAGACGTGGAAATTCACCGCGCGACCTGCTGATTAGCCTGCTACCGGAGTTCGCAGGTTTTGCCACCGCTTTCCATGAAGTGATAGACTTCGTTCCTTACGAAGAAACTTTGAAACAGTTGGCGCGCGACCGATATAAGTCATATCGCAGCGTCGGCTTCCATTTGACCACGGCAACGCCGCCAACTCACTGAACAAATAAATAAAATGGAAAAAACAAACAACTCCCTCGACAAGACGTACAGTCCGCACGAGATTGAGCAACCGCTCTACGAACACTGGGAAAAGCAGGGTTACTTTAAGCCGAACGGCGATACCAGCAAAGAAAGCTACTGCATCATGATCCCGCCGCCGAACGTAACCGGCAGCCTGCATATGGGTCATGCTTTCCAGCAAACCATTATGGATACGCTGATCCGCTACCAGCGCATGCAGGGGAAAAATACCCTGTGGCAGGCCGGCACTGACCACGCAGGTATCGCGACCCAGATGGTTGTAGAACGCAAAATTGCTGCTGAAGAAGGCAAAACTCGCCACGATTACGGTCGCGACGCCTTCATCGACAAAATCTGGCAGTGGAAAGGCGAATCAGGCGGCACCATCACTCGTCAGATGCGCCGTTTGGGCAACTCCGTGGATTGGGAGCGCGAGCGCTTCACCATGGACGATGGCCTGTCCAACGCGGTCAAAGAAGTGTTCGTCCGTCTGCACAAAGAAGATCTAATCTACCGCGGTAAACGCCTGGTGAACTGGGATCCAAAACTGCGCACCGCGATCTCCGATCTGGAAGTGGAAAACCGCGAATCCAAAGGTTCCATGTGGCACCTGCGTTACCCGCTGGCCGACGGCGCGAAAACCGCAGAAGGCAAAGACTATCTGGTTGTTGCCACGACCCGTCCGGAAACCATGTTTGGTGATACCGGCATCGCCGTTAACCCAGAAGATCCGCGCTACAAGGATCTGATTGGTAAAGAAGTGATCCTGCCGCTGGTAGGTCGTCGCATTCCGATCCTCGGCGATGAACACGCCGATATGGAAAAAGGCACCGGCTGTGTGAAAATCACCCCAGCCCATGACTTTAATGACTATGAAGTCGGTAAACGTCACGCCCTGCCGATGATCAATATTCTAACTTTCGACGGTGATATCCGTAGCGAAGCCGAAGTATTCGACACCAACGGTGAAGTCACCGATGTATACAGCGGTGCGATTCCAGAACCGTTCCAAGGCATGGAGCGCTTTGCCGCTCGTAAAGCCGTCGTTGCCGAGTTCGACAAACTGGGTCTGCTGGAAGAAATCAAACCTCACGATCTGACCGTTCCTTACGGCGACCGTGGCGGCGTGGTTATCGAGCCAATGCTGACCGACCAATGGTATGTCCGTACTGCTCCGCTGGCGAAAGTCGCGATTGAAGCGGTTGAAAACGGCGATATCCAGTTCGTACCTAAGCAGTATGAAAACATGTACTACTCTTGGATGCGTGACATTCAGGACTGGTGTATTTCCCGTCAGCTGTGGTGGGGTCACCGCATTCCAGCCTGGTACGACGAAGCTGGCAAAGTGTACGTAGGCCGCGATGAAGCGGAAGTGCGTCGCGAGAACAATCTGGGTGCAGACGTTGCTCTGCGTCAGGACGAAGACGTACTGGATACCTGGTTCTCCTCCGGTCTGTGGACCTTCTCTACTCTGGGTTGGCCAGAGCAGACCGATGCGCTGAAAACCTTCCATCCGACCAGCGTTATCGTCAGCGGCTTCGACATTATTTTCTTCTGGATTGCCCGCATGATCATGCTGACCATGCACTTTATGAAAGATGAAAACGGCAAGCCGCAGGTACCGTTCAAAACCGTCTACATGACAGGTTTGATCCGCGATGACGAAGGGCAGAAAATGTCCAAGTCCAAAGGTAACGTTATCGATCCATTGGATATGGTTGACGGTATCTCGCTGGAAGAATTACTGGAAAAACGCACCGGTAACATGATGCAGCCGCAGTTGGCTGAGAAAATCCGCAAGCGTACCGAAAAACAATTCCCGAACGGCATTGAGCCGCACGGTACCGACGCCCTGCGTTTCACCCTGGCGGCGCTGGCCTCAACCGGTCGCGACATTAACTGGGATATGAAGCGTCTGGAAGGTTATCGTAACTTCTGTAACAAGCTGTGGAACGCTAGCCGCTTCGTGTTGATGAACACCGAAGATCAGGATTGCGGCCAACACGGCGGCGAAATGGTGCTGTCACTGGCTGACCGCTGGATTCTGGCTGAATTCAACCAGACGGTGAAAGCCTACCGTGAAGCGATGGATACTTATCGTTTCGATTTGGCTGCGGGTATTCTGTATGAATTCACCTGGAACCAATTCTGCGACTGGTATCTGGAACTGACCAAACCGGTAATGAGCAACGGTTCTGAGGCGGAGCTGCGCGGCACGCGTAACACGCTAATTAACGTGCTGGAAGCTCTGCTGCGTCTGGCGCATCCAATCATTCCTTACATCACGGAAACCATCTGGCAACGCGTGAAAACGCTGAAGGGCATTACCGCAGACACCATTATGCTGCAACCTTTCCCAGAATATGACGCCAGCCAGGTTGATGAAAAAGCCCTGAGCGATTTGGAATGGATCAAGCAGACCATTATTGCGGTGCGTAATATTCGTGCAGAAATGAATATTTCTCCGGGTAAACCACTGGAAGTGTTGCTACGCGGCGCCAGCGCTGAAGCTCAGCGCCGAGTGCTGGAAAACCAGAGCTTTATCCAGTCGTTGGCGCGTCTTTCCTCTATCACCCTGTTACCTGAAGGGGATAAAGGGCCATTGTCCGTGACTAAGCTGGTTGAAGGCGCAGAAGTGCTGATTCCAATGGCCGGTCTGATCGACAAAGCCGTAGAGCTGGACCGTCTGGCAAAAGAAGTGGCCAAGCTTGATGTTGAAATCGAGCGTATCGAAAGCAAACTGGGTAACGAAGGTTTTGTGGCACGAGCGCCAGAAGCCGTTGTTGCTAAAGAGCGTGAGAGACTGGCTGCCTGTGCCGAAGCGAAAGTAAAACTGATTGAGCAGCAGGCCACTATCGCGGCGCTGTAAAGTAGTCTGAGCTTCACCCAGCTTGAACTGCGGGATATTTATATCCCAAAAATCTGAAGCCGCAGCTCATCCCTGCGGCTTTAGTTTTATAGTGAAAACAGCGAATACTTCTATGCCATTCGTTATAAATCTCTATGCCCAATATATAACGTTTATGCCCGAGTAATTGGGGTTGCAGGTAGGCGGCCAGTGAACGAATCCCGATGAGCTTACATCAGTAAGTGATTCGGGTGAGTGGACGCAGCCAACACCCCTGCAGCGCCCAATATATAACGTTTATACCCAAGTAATTGGGGTTGCAGGTAGGCGGCCAGTGAACGAATCCCGATGAGCTTACATCAGTAAGTGATTCGGGTGAGTGGACGCAGCCAACACCCCTGCAGCGCCCAATATATAACGTTTATGCCCAAGTAATTGGGGTTGCAGGTAGGCGGCCAGTGAACGAATCCCGATGAGCTTACATCAGTAAGTGATTCGGGTGAGTGGACGCAGCCAACACCCCTTCAGCGCCCAATATATAACGTTTATGCCCAAGTAATTGGGGTTGCAGGTAGGCGGCCAGTGAACGAATCCCGATGAGCTTACATCAGTAAGTGATTCGGGTGAGTGGACGCAGCCAACACCCCTGCAGCGCCAAGTACGAAGGGCATAGTTGCATTACTGCGGTATTCGATGGTATTACAGAGCACTACAGACTCGCTGGTCAGTACACACTGCTGGGCACCTGTCCTCAGAGCACGCCTTTCCACCTATTTTTGCTGAGTAACTATGCCATGACCACAGCCACTCCCTTGCGACTTCTGGTTCGTCCTATCGTGGCAGAAGACAACCTTGCCATTGCCAACGTTATCCGCGATGTTTCTGCCGAATTCGGCCTGACGGCGGATAAAGGTTATACCGTCTCCGATCCAAATCTGGAGCATTTGCATGAGCTATATAGCCAACCACGTAGCGCTTATTGGGTTATCGAGGTCGATGGCCGTATTGCCGGTGGCGGTGGCGTAGCGCCTTTGTCATGTGGCGAAGCCGATGTTTGCGAATTGCAAAAAATGTATTTCTTGCCGGTTCTACGTGGGAAAGGTCTGGCGAAACAACTGGCATTACAGGCGCTGGAATTTGCTCGTCAGCATGATTTTAGCCGCTGTTATCTGGAAACAACCGCCAGCCTGACCAGCGCCGTCGCCTTATATGAAAAATTAGGCTTCGAACACATCGACGGGCCAATGGGTGCGACTGGTCATGTGGATTGCGAAGTGACTATGTTGAAAATGTTGTAGTCTCTCGATTTAATGTAATTAAGTCACTTATTCATAGAATAAAAAAACCCGCGCTATCAACAGCGCGGGTTTATTAGATAAAACTCAAAGCGGCAGATTAATGACGTTTACCGTCGTCATCTTCATCAATCAGTTCTTCGTCATCGTACTCGCCGTCTTCGTCATCTTCACCGTTCGGGTCTTCATAATAAGTTCCCCAACCGTCGTAGTTCACGCCACAGCTTTCAGCCAATGCAACCAACTGTTCTACCTGAGAATCAATCAGTTCGGCGTTTAAAGCCACTTCACTGATCACATCACAGCACATCACAACGGAGCCATCTTCAACTTCCAGCTCTTCTGCATCAGTCACTTCGTAACCCAGTTTGAAAGCTTCAACCGCCGCTTTCTCCAGCACTTCAAACTTTTCAGAAGAAAGATGGTGTTCAATGGTGTACAGCGCGTCAGGATCGCTGCCATCTTCCAGTAATTCTTCGATGATCAGGCGGGTCTCATCACGTTGCTCATCCAGTTTTTCGCGGTTTGCCATGCCTTTATCCTCAGTCAATGGGCGTTATATAGCCCTATTTTCCCACACCGCCGCCAATGCCTCCACTATAAACGAGAAAGATTTATCTTTTGTAGTTGCAATTGAATATTTATACGTATAAGTTGAATTTAAATTCAATTAGACTATTCGGAATGCATGGAGATGAGCGCTATGAGTCAGTTCTACAAACGTCACTTTTTGAGGTTACTGGATTTTACCCCCGCCGAGATTACCACACTGCTTGATTTGGCTGCAGAATTGAAAAAGGCAAAAAAATCAGGCACAGAGAAACAAAAACTGGCAGGTAAGAATATCGCGCTCATCTTCGAAAAAGACTCAACTCGTACCCGATGCTCTTTCGAAGTTGCCGCATATGACCAAGGTGCTCGCGTCACTTACCTCGGGCCTGGCGGTAGCCAGATTGGGCATAAAGAATCAATTAAAGATACAGCTCGGGTGTTAGGCCGGATGTATGACGGTATTCAGTATCGTGGTTTCGGGCAGCAGGTCGTTGAGACGCTAGCTGAGTTTGCCGGCGTCCCGGTATGGAATGGCTTAACCGACGAATTCCATCCGACTCAATTGCTGGCTGATTTACTGACTATGCAGGAACATTTGCCAAAAAAGAGTCTGCAAGAAATGACTTTCGCCTATTTGGGTGATGCTCGTAACAATATGGGCAACTCCATGTTGGAAGCCGCTGCGTTGGTTGGAATGGATTTACGGCTGGTGGCACCAAAAGCCTGCTGGCCGGATGCTAAACTGGTCGCGGCCTGTCAGGCGCAGGCGCAGAAAACCGGCGGAAAAATCACTCTGACTGAAGATATAGCCGAAGGCGTGAAAGGCGCTGATTTCCTCTATACCGATGTCTGGGTCTCCATGGGCGAGCCAAAGGAGGTATGGAACGAGCGAGTTGCTTTGCTCAAGCCTTATCAGGTCAATATGAACGTGGTTAAGCTGACCGGCAATCCGCAGGTCAAATTCCTGCACTGTCTGCCGGCTTTCCATGATGACCAAACCACACTGGGCAAGCAATTAGCCGAGCAATACACTATGCCAGGAGGTATGGAAGTGACCGAAGAAGTGTTCGAATCTGCACACAGTATTGTGTTTGATCAGGCGGAAAACCGGTTACATACGATTAAAGCCGTGATGGTAGCAACACTCTCCGCGGATTAAGTATTTACGCTATTCAGCATAATCCGCCAAGGACGGCGGATTATTAAAACCCGTCCAGAAGGTGCTTTAATTAGATTGAAGTGGCTACGGCTCAATTCACCACTGAAATAAATCGCCCCTATCAAACACCCAACCAGACTAAAGCAACAAACTTGCGTTCATCTTCACCACCGCCTTTCTTACATGTGCCTTTTCCCCCACCGCGCACAACGGCTTATGTACTTCTCCCGGATAGAACACGATAAAATCACTGGGCTGCATCAAGATCATTTTTTCATTTTGTGCACTTATTCCTACCGGTAAAAAAGCAATATCTTTATCGGCCAGCCAATCGGTTTCCGTTTCTCCCGCTGGGAGGTTGCTAAAAGCCATACCTTCCTGACCCGCCAGAACAATCTGTATATCCAGATATTTAGCGTGATATTCCGCCCGACGATTTTCCTGCCAATCGGTACAGTCGTTGGAAACCAGTACAAACAGATTGTTGCCATCAATATCATGCTTACCCAGCGGAGTTTCTGCGTTGATATGCTGCTTTACATATTCAATGGCAGCACGCAACGGTTGGGGAAAATAAGGGAGTAAATCGAGATGATGGATATTCCCAGTAATCATTTTTTAGATACTCGAATTATAGTGAAATATTGTTTCATTATAATCAAATCATGATTCTCGAAAGCTAACACACATCAAGATTTCAGGGTTATTTAACGTCCACCGACGATAAATACATCGGTTTATAGATCCGAAACTCCGTCTATAGTCTAGATAGTTATATGAAATAACCCTTGAGACTTTGCCCACAGACAGCAAAGCTTCTATCGTGCGATGCGATTAAATAATTTAAAAATAATTTATTTACCTCATCGTTCTGTCTGGCTGAGACTATCTGTCTATTCGGGGAGTGTTTTAATGAAAGCAAGAATTCTGTCGTTGCTGGTTGCGGCAACTTTGTCTGCCAGCGTTCAGGCCGCGACACCGCCGGATACCTTGGTGGTGGTCCAGTCACTGGATGATATTGTCAGCCTCGACCCCGCAGAAAGTAACGAATTATCCAGCATTCAGACCGTCCCAAGTTTGTATCAGCGCCTGATGCAGGCCGATCGGGAAAATCCGGCCAAAGTGATCCCTGTTTTGGCGGAAAGCTGGCAAGGTGACGCCGCCAATAAAACCCTGACGGTAAAACTGCGCCCCGCCGCAACTTTTGCTTCCGGTAATCCTGTGCGCGCCGACGATGTTATTTATTCCTTTACTCGCGCGGTAAAAATGAACCGTTCACCGGCCTTTATCCTGAACGTTCTCGGCTGGGAGCCGGACAATATCGATAAGCATTTGAAGAAGATTGATAACAATACCCTACAACTAAGCTGGAGCGCCGATGTCAGCCCAGCGGTAGCGCTGAATATTCTGTCTACGCCTATTGCCTCTATCGTGGATAAAGCGGCGGTGGCTCCCCATGAAAAAGACGGTGATTTCGGTAACGCCTGGCTGAAAATGCATTCTGCCGGCAGCGGCCCGTTCAAAATGCGGGTTTACCAACCTCATCAGGCCATTGTGTTAGACGCCAACCCAACCTCGCCGGGCAATAAGCCGCTGATAAAAAACATTATTATCAAGAACGTTCCCGATCCAAGCGCTCGCCGCCTCCTGATTCAACAGGGCGATGCCGATATCGCTCGGGAACTGGGGCCGGATCAGACCGCCGCGCTGAAAACTCAGGCTGGCGTTAAAGTGGTCGAAATCCCGTCGGCCGAACAAAACTATCTAGTCTTTAACACCGCTAATCCAGCTAACCCAATGTTAAGCAAGCCAGAATTCTGGCAAGCAGCTCGCTATCTGGTGGATTACCAAGGCATTACCAAAGATTTGCTGAAGGGACAGTATTTTGTGCATCAAAGCTTCCTGCCGGTCGGTTTGCCGGGTGCGCTGGAAGAAACGCCGTTTACTTTCGATCCTGCCAAAGCCAAAGCCTTGCTACAGAAAGCCGGTATTAAAAACGCGACTCTGACGCTGGATGTGGAAAATAAACCGCCGTTTATCACCATCGCCCAATCTTTACAGGCCAGCTTCGCTCAGGGCGGCGTTAAATTAGTACTGCTGCCAGCCGCCGGTAGTCAGGTTTATGGCCGGGTTCGCGCCAAACAGCATCAGTCTGCGATTCGCCTGTGGATTCCAGACTATTTTGACGCTCATTCCAACGCTAGCGCTTTTGCCTATAACGATGGCAAAAGCAGCACCGTCGCCGGTTTAAACGGTTGGGCAATTCCTGGGTTGAATAAACAAACGCTTGCCGCCGTTGCCGAAGCCGACCCCGCCAAGCGCATCCAGCTTTATACCAAGCTACAGCAGGAACTTCTGCAAAATTCGCCTTATATCTTTATCGATCAGGCCAAAACGCAAATTGTGTTACGGGATAATGTGAAAGGCTATCAACAAGGGTTGAATGCCGATATGGTTTATTACGACCTTGTCAGCAAATAGGTACCCGCGTACCCGGTTGGGATAACTTTTAATACAAGCGAGCAGATAGCCACATGTCCGTAGCTTTAAATAATACGCCGGGAGCCTTGCCCCGGCGTCGTTTTTGGGCGCTGATCAAAGGGATCTTCAGCCTCGCCCTGACCCTATTCGGCCTGTTGCTGATTACTTTCCTGTTGTCAGCGCTGTCGCCGGTGGATCGCGTGCTGCAAATCGTCGGCGATCATGCCAGTCAGGCGACTTATCAACAGGTTAGGCAGCAGCTTGGACTGGATCAACCGCTGCCGGTGCAGTTTTGGCATTATCTGGTCCAACTGGCTCATGGCTGTCTGGGCGTTGCCAGTTCCAGCGGGCAGCCGGTATTGCAGGATTTACTGACCGCATTTCCCGCTACGCTGGAGTTAGCGACGTTATCACTGATTATCGGGGCGTCTCTCGGCGTATTGCTGGGATTAATCTGCGCGCGCTGGGCCGGGAGTAAAGTCGATTCCCTCATTCGTTTCTTCACCCTGCTGGGCAACTCAGTACCAATCTTTTGGCTAGGGTTGCTGATGCTATTGCTGTTTTACGCCAAGCTACAGTGGAGCCCCGGCCCCGGTCGTCTGGATGATATTTACCAATACACGGTAGAAGCCAAAACCGGTTTCGCACTGATTGATACCTGGCGTTCCGGCGACAGCGGCGCTTTCGCTAATGCCGCAGCCCATTTGGTTCTGCCGGTGGCGTTGTTGTCTTACTATGCGCTGGCCAGTATTACCCGGCTGACGCGCTCTGCCTGCCTGAGCGAGCTGAATAAAGAATACGTCACCCTTGCGCGAGCCAAAGGCGCTGGCGAAATACGTATCCTGCTGATGCACGTCTTACCGAATATTCGCGGCACGCTGCTTACCGTCATCGCACTCGTGTACACCGGCATGCTGGAAGGCGCAGTGCTGACAGAAACGGTCTTTGCCTGGCCGGGCATTGGGCGCTATCTCACCAGTGCGCTATTTGCCGGAGATACCACTGCGATTATGGGCGGCACGCTGCTACTGGGGATGTGCTTTATTCTGATTAATAATCTGACGGACCTGCTGGTTCAGCTGTTAGATCCGAGATCGCGCTGATATGTCGATAATGAAATTTTTTCGTGCGCTGAAAAGCTCTCCTTCCGCCAGCATTGGGCTGTTTATTCTCTCCCTGTTAGTGCTGATTGCCATTTTTGCTCCTTGGCTTGCACCGCATAACCCGAATTGGCAAAACGCCGCCGAACGGTTGCTGCCACCGGAACCCGGCCACTGGTTAGGTACTGACAGCTACGGTCGCGATATGCTGTCGCGCGTGATTTATGGTACGCGCCCAACGCTGGGCTTAGTGCTTTTAGTCACGGTGATCACTTTGCCGCTGGGATTGTTAGTCGGCGTGCTTTCCGGTTATCACGGCGGCTGGTTGGAGAAGGTTTTAATGCGCATCACTGACGTCGTGATGTCGATGCCACGTCTGATTTTGGCCTTTGCCTTTGTCGCCATGCTTGGCCCCGGTTTGCTGAATGGCGCATTGGCACTGGCTCTGACGACCTGGCCAGCCTACGCTCGTCAGGCACGGGCAGAGATTCAGCTACTGCGTAAAAGTGACTATCTGGCAGCAGCGGAAATGATGGGTATCAAGGGCATACGTCTGCTTTGGGGACACATTTTACCTATGTGCCTGCCCTCGGCGGTGGTTCGACTGGCGCTGGATCTGGCCGGAATTATCCTCGCAGCCGCAGGTTTGGGGTTCCTAGGTCTGGGGGCTCGTCCTCCGATGGCTGAATGGGGTTCGATGGTGGCCGAAGGTATGCAGGTGATATTCGACCAATGGTGGATTGCCGCCATTCCGGGCTGCGCGATTTTGCTCAGCAGCATGGCTTTCAACCTGTTAGGCGATGGCCTGCGAGACTTACTGGACCCTCATCATGACTGATCTGCGTTTGGAGGTGAAAAACCTCAGCATTGATTTCCACCAGCAGCGGGTCGTGGATAAAATCTCCTTCCAGCTTGGCCGCGAGCGCGTGGCGCTGGTAGGGGAATCCGGCTCCGGTAAATCGATTACCGCGCGTTCTCTGATGGGATTAGTGCGCCAGCCGGGCAAAGTGAGCGCCGATCGGTTGTGTTATTACGCTGAAAATCCAGAGGATGCGCAGAATCCGATCCAACAGAATTTGCTGACGTTAAAACCACGTCGATGGAGCAAACTACGCGGGAATGATATTGCGATGGTATTGCAGGACCCGCGTTACGCATTAAATCCGGTGCGAACCATTGGCAAACAGGTTGAAGAATCCTTGCTGTTACATAACAGCCTGACCCGCGCAGACACCCATGAGCGTGTACTGAATGCGTTGGCATCGGTGGGATTAACTGAAGACCACTATCATCACTATCCTGCTCAGCTTTCCGGTGGGATGGGCCAACGGGCAATGCTTGCCATCGCGTTAGTGAATAATCCGCGAGTATTGATTGCCGATGAGCCAACTTCTGCGCTAGATGCCAAACTACGCAACCAGATTCTGGAGCTTATCGTCGAGCAAACCGAGCAGCGCAACATGAGCCTGCTGCTAATCAGCCATGATTTGCCTTTGGTCACTGAGCATTGCGATCGCGTGTTGGTGATGTATCAGGGCAAGCTGGTCGATCAAGGTCTGGCGGCAGATTTGCCTTATTCCACTCATCCCTATACTCATACGCTGTGGGCCTGTCGCCCAAATGCCAGCACTTTCGGCACTGATTTACCAGTGTTGGATCGTCAGGCGGATATGTTCGGAGGTCAGAATGGCACTGATTGAAGTTAGCCAGCTACGGGTCCGTTTCCCGCAGGGGAATCAGGTAAAAACCGCCGTAGAGTCCGTAAGTTTTCAGGTTGAAGCCGGCGAGACTTTCAGCCTAATCGGCGCATCCGGCTGCGGAAAATCTACGGTTTTGCGTACGTTGGCGGGTTTGCAACGCGAGTGGCAGGGCGAGATTTCTTTGCTTGGTCAACCGTTACGCCCCAGCCAGCGTTTTACCGGTCAGTTACGTAAAGATGTACAGATGGTGTTTCAGGATCCCTACGCTTCGCTGCACCCGCAGCACAGTATCCAGCGTACTTTAGGGGAGCCGCTGAAAGTTCACGGCGAGAAGAACATTCAGCAACGCATCGGCGAAGCGTTGGAGCAAGTGGGATTGCCCGCCTCTGCGGTGCATCGCTACCCACATCAGTTCTCCGGCGGCCAACGCCAGAGAATCGCCATCGCCCGCGCATTACTGTTACGGCCTAAATTGTTGCTATTGGATGAACCCACTTCCGCGTTGGATATGTCGGTACAGGCGGAGATTTTAAATCTGCTCAATAAGCTGAAACGGGAACACGGCATGACTTACCTGTTAGTGAGCCACGACAACGACGTAGTAGCGCATATGTCCGAACGAGCCGCGCTGATGGAAAAAGGTCACATTGTACGAGAGTATTCACGCCGAGATTTGGAGCTTGCGGAGCATTCATTTGGTTGAGGTGTTATTGGTTACTCTCTGAATGGAAACCCGATCCAATTCCAAACTTCGGTCACTGAAATATGTGCTTTAAAGTCAAAATCAGTTCAAATCTGAAATCGGATCGGGTTTCGGTTGATATTCGCTTGGTAAATTTTTCACCTCCACAGCCTCAACCGAGTTAAGGCTCATAGGCGCGAGCCTCAACAATCCGCACCTCCGCACAACATTGTCTGCCTGCATTGTCTACCCGCTTCGCAGGACACCTCGTTCATCACGCCGGCCAAGATATGCTCTTAAAGGTCCAAGTCAAGATCTGGACCAAAAGCGATATCCAAAGCAAAAGGCGAATTGTGATTCAGAAAAAATGGTTTTGATTTTACTAAGACGCAATCAGGAAGTGGGCCGCGCTGGGATGAGGCCAAGAGTGAACGGTCGTCAGCGGTTCAAAGTGCACCTTGAGCCGCAGCGACAGGAGGGATGGCATCCTGATAACGCCCGCAAGCCAATCTAGCACTGGCTCGCCGGACAAAGAGTGCACGAGGGGACGTTCGCAGAACCCCGTTTTCGCGCCAAACGCGGGTGCAGGGTTGCGGCGACGGCCAACCCTGCTCGGAAGCCTCCACGGCGAGTGAGGAGAAACCGAACTATTCGGCTTGCGAAACCTGATCCAATTTTGACTTTGGAAAACTCAGCGCTGATTCTGAGATTAAAAAACAATCAAAAACCCTTCCTTACAAACAACCCAACCCTACTCCATCCCCTTTATGACCTTCACCGCTTCTTCGATTTTCATCACCAACTTTTCATCACTTATATTGCTCGTGCCCTGAATCAAAAACGGTGGCAGGAAATCCATCCCGGTCAGATTGGCCGTAGCGTGGAAAGGTAACAATAGGTTTTCAATCGGATAGCGATTGTATCCATTAGCGCTATAATCCTGAGCTCGGCTACCGGTCGAAACCACCAATTTCAGCGGTTTACCTTGCAGCCGCGTGCCCTCACTGCCATAGGCGAAACCGTAAGTTAATACCGCATCCTGCCATTCGCTTAAAATCGCCGGCGAGCTGTACCAGTAAAATGGAAACATCATCACCACAACATCGTGCGCATCCAATAACGCCTGCTCACGAGCGACATCAATCTTAAAATCTGGATAAGCACGAATCAGCTCGTGAACGGTGACATTCGGCAGCGGACGCAAAGCGTCAATCAACTGACGGTTGATACGAGACTCATCCGGATTACGGTGTGCCGCTAATACTAAAATACGAGACATAATGATTCCTTCTGCGGTTTTATTACGTCATTTTTTCATTTCTCCCCATGTTGGTGTAGTCTGTAATCGGCAACATCAATTTAAACTAAAGGTATCAACCATTATGTCGCTGCCTTCGGATCTCCATCGTTTACTCCCCGCCTTTCTCAGCGCCGCTCAAAGCGATAATTTCTCCGCCGCAGCCCGCAAGCTAGGGGTCACGCCTGCGGCTATCAGTAAAAACGTTCGCGTACTGGAAGCAAAACTTGGCGTCAGGCTGTTTCAACGCAATACCCATAACGTAGTACTAACCGATGAAGGCGAAGCGATGCTCGCCCGCGTAGCGCCACTGTGGCAAGCATTATCCACCGCGCTGGAAAGTGTCCAAAGTCAGGAACAGCAGCCCAGCGGCACCGTACGTATTAGCGTGATCCCCGGATTTGCCCACCAGCTGCTTATGCCGCTGATTCCGACTTTTTTAGCCCGTTATCCGCAAATCGATTTAGATATTTCGCTGGATGCCAGAGTGGTTAACCTGGTGGGGGAAGGGTTTGATGTGGCCATTGGTAATCGTAACGATCCCGACAGCCGCTTGATTGCCCGCGAGTTCTCTCCGGTGCAAATGGTGCTGGCCGCCTCTCCCGATTATCTTGCCGAGAATGGAACGCCGCAAACCATAGAAGATTTATATCAGCATCTGGCGCTGTTGCATCGCAATCCAGCAACCGGCCGCGTAGTAAAATGGCAATTACAACAAGATCACCGCGTCAAATTCGTTGAACCCGCCGGACGTTTGATCGTTTCTCAGCCCGCCATGATGCTGGATGCCACTCTGGCGAATATGGGTATTGCCTATCTGGCAAAGTGGCACACTGCCGCCCATTTCTCTGCTGGTCGTTTACAACCGGTATTGGAGAAACACTGGCCAGCCTCCGTTCCGCTATGGCTGTATTATGCTTCGGCAAATCTGCCTCCCCGTGTGCGGGTTTGGGTCGATTTTCTGCTAGAGCATTTTCGCGATTCGACAAAAAATCCACTAAAAATTTCAAATTTGTGATCGACTGTACAGGGAATAAACCTAAAGAATATTTCCTTGTCCTAAGTCAAATAAGTTGGCTGTCACTTCCGATTAAACCCATATATAGTGTCTATCAAAAGCAAAACACCTATATATAGTAGTTATCCACAGTGTCATCCACATTCCTCCGCAGCCCTTTCCAGCTGTGGGATTGCCTTGTGGATAACCCTGCATAACGGGAAACAGGAGTCACATCGTGAAACCAGTAGTGATTAAGCGGGACGGTTGTCAGGTACCTTTTGACGAGGTGCGCATTAAAGAAGCCGTGGAGCGTGCAGCTCTGGCTGTCGGCGTGGTAGACGCGGATTATTGTGCCACCGTCGCCCGCGTGGTCGCTCAAAAAATGGAAAACCAAACGCAGGTCGATATCCGCGAAATTCAAAACGCGGTCGAAAATCAGCTGATGGCCGGTGATTATAAACAGCTGGCGCGCGCCTATATTGAATACCGCCACGATCGCGATGTGTCACGAGAATTACGCGGTCGCCTGAATCAGGAAATTCGTGGTTTAGTAGAGCAAAGCAATATGGCGCTGCTCAACGAAAACGCCAATAAAGACAGTAAAGTGATTCCGACTCAGCGGGATCTGCTCGCCGGTATTGTGGCGAAACACTACGCTAAACAGCATATTTTACCGCGAGATGTGGTGCTGGCTCACGAACGCGGCGAAATTCATTATCACGATCTGGATTACTCGCCTTTCTTCCCAATGTTCAACTGTATGTTGATCGATTTGGACGGCATGCTGACCCAAGGCTTTAAAATGGGTAACGCTGAAATCGAGCCACCAAAATCAATTTCTACCGCGACGGCGGTGACCGCCCAAATCATCGCTCAGGTTGCCAGCCATATTTATGGCGGTACAACCATCAACCGAATTGATGAAATTCTGGCTCCCTTTGTGACCGCCAGTTACAACAAACACCAGCGTATAGCCGAAGAATGGGCAATTCCAGATGCGAAAGGCTACGCCATGGCGCGTACCGAAAAAGAGTGTCACGACGCTTTCCAATCACTGGAATACGAAGTGAATACTCTGCATACCGCCAACGGACAAACCCCGTTTGTGACCTTCGGTTTTGGTCTGGGAACCAGTTGGGAATCCCGAATGATCCAGCAGGCAATCTTGCGTAATCGCATTGCCGGCTTGGGTAAAAACCGGAAAACCGCCGTGTTCCCTAAACTGGTGTTTGCCATCCGCGACGGCCTGAACTATAAGTTTGGCGATCCAAATTACGATATTAAACAACTGGCTTTGGAATGCGCGACCAAACGTATGTACCCAGACATTCTTAATTACGATCAGGTAGTTAAAGTTACAGGTTCATTTAAGACGCCAATGGGTTGCCGCAGCTTCCTCGGCGTTTATGAAGAGAATGGCAAAGAAATCCACGATGGCCGCAACAATTTGGGCGTTATCAGCCTGAACCTGCCGCGTATCGCGCTGGAATCCCGAGGCGATGAAGCTCGCTTCTGGCAGTTACTGGATGAGCGTCTGTCGCTGGCGAAAAAAGCCCTGATGACACGTATTGCTCGTCTGGAAGGTATCAAAGCTCGGGTTGCGCCTATTTTATATATGGAAGGAGCCTGCGGCGTTAGACTACAAGCCGATGATAATATTGCAGAAATATTTAAAAATGGCCGAGCTTCCATTTCTTTGGGCTATATAGGTATTCACGAAACGGTTAACGCGCTATTTGGCAATCAAACCCACGTCTTTGACGATCAGCAACTGCGTGACAAAGCTATCGCCATCGTTTCCCATCTGAAAGATGCAACCGATAGCTGGAAAGATGAAACCGGCTACGCCTTTAGCCTTTACAGTACGCCGAGTGAAAACCTGTGTGACCGCTTCTGCCGTTTGGATACTGCCGAATTCGGCATTGTTCCAGGCGTTACTGACAAAGGTTATTACACCAACAGCTTCCATCTGGACGTGGAAAAGAAGGTTAATCCTTACGATAAACTGGATTTTGAAGCCCCTTATCCACCGTTGGCGAACGGCGGTTTTATTTGCTACGGCGAATATCCAAACCTACAGCACAACCTGAAAGCGCTAGAAGACGTATGGGATTACAGCTATCACCGCGTGCCTTATTACGGCACCAACACACCTATTGATGAATGCTACGAATGCGGTTTTACCGGTGAGTTTTCCTGCACCAGCAAAGGTTTTACCTGCCCGAAATGCGGTAATCACGAGCCGTCCAAAGTCTCGGTGACGCGCCGGGTGTGTGGCTATTTGGGAAGTCCGGATGCGCGTCCGTTCAACGCCGGGAAGCAGGAAGAAGTGAAGCGCCGGGTTAAACATCTGGCCAATGGCCAGTTGGGTTAATCCAGTCAGTATTTAAGAGTATTCGGGCGGCCAATAGGTCGCCCTGAAAATCTAACCAACTAACGTCGGACAAAGATCATCAATTATCATCAATACTATCCTGTCGATGTGATTAATGGCCCCGGAACCCGCTGTACGCTGTTTGTTTCCGGCTGTGTACACCAATGCCCCGGCTGCTATAACAAGAGCACCTGGCGGCTCAATTCCGGCAAGCCATTCACAATACAGATGGAAGACCAGATCATTGCGGATCTGAATGACACCCGCATCCGCCGCCAAGGGTTATCCCTGTCCGGAGGCGATCCGCTGCATCCAGAAAATCTCTCCGCTATTTTGTCACTGGTTAAGCGTGTGCATGCCGAATGCGATAATAAAGATATCTGGTTATGGACTGGCTACGAATTGGCTGAGTTAAGCAATGAACAGCGCGAAGTGGTGGATTTGATAAATGTATTGATCGACGGGAAATTTGTGCAGGGTCTCAAAGATCCCTCGCTAATTTGGCGTGGCAGCAGTAATCAAATCGTGCATAAACTGCGTTAAACCTCGATAAAACTGTGCCTCCGCTGACACTACGCGGAAGCATTCCTCACACCATCATAATGTAAAAATCAGTTAGCAAAGTTATAGGTGAAGGTGGCGTTAAAACGCCAGTCACGGCGAGTACTATCGCTTGGGACATCGCCGATTGGCCGCGCGCCTTCCAGTGAGAAAGAATAATGTTTGTTATCGCCAAAAGTGACGCCCACGGCATAAGACGCCAATTTCTTCGCCGGTAGCTGCGGCGTATTGAAGAAGGTTCTGGCCGTATCCACCAGCATATAAGGCTGAATGGTTTTCAGCCATTGCCCCTCCCGATTATGGATATAGCGCATTTCCACCTGCCCGCCGTAGCCATAGTCACCGGTGGCCTCACTATCAGGATAACCGCGGCCATAACGCAGCCCGCCAAAAGTTGCCTGTTCCGCTTCCGGTAACACATTATCCGACCAATCCCCTTCTGCCGACGCGCTTAAACGCCATTTCTCCGCGAACAAATAGGCGGTATCTCCATTCACTTTCCAGCGAGTGAATCCTAAATCCCCCCAAGGCGTAGAGCTGCTTGCCAGCGCGCCGTTAATCCCTTGTCGAACGCTAAAGCGGGTACTCCAATAAGCCTGGGTATATTCCCGATAGCCCAACAACGCCACTTCTGCCGCCGGGTAATGCATACTCTGATTTTGATCCGGCAAATCCCGTAATTGATTATTGAAGTTATTGAATCGGGCGCGGGATTTCAGATCGTAGCTTTTATCCACATAATCCAGACCGCCGCTAACCGTCCATTGTTTCTTCTGCGTTAGATACAGTGGATAACTGAAAACTACCCCGCCGTTATATTGGGTCTGCTCCGCGCGCGCTGACAGGGTAATATTGTCCGGCTGCAAAGTCAGAACATCGGTGTAGTCTTTAGGATTCTGTTTATAGTAACTGCCTTTCAACTGCATCAGCAGGCCGTTATCACCCAAATATTGTTGGTAGTTCAGCCCTAGATAACGATCGTTATCTTTATTATTGATAGGCAATAGTGTCGCGACGCCCAACTGTTCGCCATAACCGGTAAAACCGCTAAAAGTGGCATTGAGTACACCGGTATATACGCCTTTACGACTATCCAGCGCGGTGCTGACATTCCAGCTACGCGGATGATCGGCCTTAACTTCCAAAACCGTAGCGCCGTAGATATTGTTAGGATTTTTCGCCGTGGCGGTAACCTTCGCGTCCGGCGTTCTGCTCATTAAAATGGTATAGCGTTCGAAAACCTCTTTGGTGAGAGGCTTATCAGCCATAATGCGCTTGGATAATTTGGTTAGCCAACGCCCCAATGCGGCGTTATCACTTTTAATTAGCGTATTGCCAATATATCCCTCAACCAATCCTATTTTTAATGTACCGTTATTAAAATTATCTGCCGGTAAATAGGCGTAGGATAATACATAACCATCCTGTTGATATAATTTGGTAATAGCCTGAGTAGCAACCATCAAATTCTTTAGCGGCACCTTCTTCCCAATATAAGGAGCAAAAGGGGCCAGCAATGTTTTAGCATCGTAGCGAGTGCCGCCAATAAAATCCAAATGGCGAACGTCTATGAGTGTATCTAGCGTTAACGCATGAGAAGGGGCTGGCGTGTTTAACGCGGGAGGCTGCGGTCTGGCCGGTTGGGGTTTAGGTATTTCACGCGCGAGTCTTGAAGGGTTATTTTGATCGATTAACATCGGGACGGTATTTGCTAAGGTATTTTCTGCCACGGCAATGAATAAAAAAAACAGCCAAATTCTGTTCTTCATCGTCCATTTCCTTATTTGCATTTGCGCATAAATTTATTATGGAGCAAAAGAAGCGCTCCCCAATGCTTCAGGGGAGCGTAATAGGTTCTGTTATTTATTAAGTATTGTTGTTCCTAATAACCCACCGTTTGTGGCGGTGTTAGTGCTTGCCCCTGCGTTACCCGTTAGCGTATTAGTGACGCCGCCGAGTAATCCGCCGTTAGTTGCCGTACCGCTGGTAACACCCGCGCCTGCGGTCAGGCCACCTAGGGTATTAGTTACCGGAGCTAATACGTTAGTATTGGCGCTACCGCTCACCGTAGCTCCGGCGGTCACGCCTCCTAACAATCCACCGCCGGTCGTCGTGGTGGGTGTCACCACCCCACCAGAACTGGCAACGGCCTGGCCGGTACTTTGTAGCGTTTGACCTACGCCAGCCAGCGTTGGTGATGCTGCTCCAACTTGAGTCCCCGTTGCCGACACAGTGTTACCTACACTATTCAGTAAACCACCGACAGGTGCACCCAGCCCCGTTGCACCACCCACGCTTTGTGTTATGCCTTGGGTATCTGCAACCACTGGCGTAACCAGACCCGTTGCCGCCGTGGTGACTTTAGAAGTCGCGCCGGTTTGCAAATCCTGCGATAAACCATTGCCAATGCTGGTGACTGCACCACCGGCCCCTGCAACCAGACCACCCGCAGTGTTAGTTACGCCACCCAGCGGCGTATTATTACCCACCCCGCTGACGGTACTACCCAAGCCGGAAACCCCGGTGCCGACATCCGCCACGGCTTTCGGTACACCCGCAGCCGTCACACCTAATGCATTAGGATTATTACCTAATTGTCCAACGCCGTTCTGGATACCACTTCCGATATCGGTAACCGCATTACCTGCGCTATCCACCACTGTGACCACGCCGCTACCAGCAATAGGAATGCTGCCAACCGGAGTCTGGCTAACCACATCTTTTACTTCGGAACCCACGCCACTGACCGCACCACCGACGCCGCCTAATACGCTTCCGACGACTAAAGGAGGCGTAGAAGTGCCTGTTCCGGTTCCACCGCCGGAACCCGTTCCACCTGAGCCACTGCCAGCCCCACCACCAGTACCAGTACCAGTACCTGTTCCACTGCCGCCAGCGCCGGAGCCTGACCCAGAACCGCTACCGCTGTTTGCCGTCGTGCCGTCACCCGTTCCGCTGGCGGTACTACCCGTTGTCTGACCACTACTACCTTTCGCGGTGTTGCTGGAGCCACCACCGCTCCCACTACATGCCGCCAATGAGCAAGCCAGGAGGATCGCCAGGCTTATTTTGCTCAAACGGCCGAGATTTTTAGGGCACATAATGCAACCCCCTACGTTGATAACGCCAAGGCGGCGCTAATTAATTGTAAGAGGCACTTATATTTCATTCCAGTTAACAGAGTGTTTATTTTTAATCTATTTGATGTTTTTTCATACAGAAAAAGTATGCGTATGAAATCACTCATCTTCCTCTCAGCGTTGACAAACTTCCTCTTTTGTCTCCTTCCTTCTTCCCGTAACTAAAAAGATTCATCGTTATGCCATCTGAGCATAACCGAACTGTCATTAAAGCTTGCCAGCATAGTTGGCAGATCGTTGATGAGTAAATTCCATGAAGCCAACCCATGATTTCGCTTACCCATCTTCCACTACATTGTTCAGCAAAGGGGATTGGGCTTATTACATTGATGGAGGTTATACCCGCCATGCAGTTATCTAGACAACCGACCAGTTTTCCCACCCGCTATCAGCAAATTGCCGCCCAGTTGGAGCAAGAACTGCGCGGTAACTATCGCTGCGGCGATTATCTGCCCTCTGAGCAACAGTTAGCGGATCGCTATCAGGTTAACCGCCATACTCTGCGTCGGGCGGTAGATGAGCTGGTGCAGCGCGGCTGGCTACAGCGCCGTCAGGGTATTGGCATTTTGGTGCTCATGCGCCCTTACGATTACCCGCTGCACGCTCAGGCCAGATTCAGCCAAAACCTGCTACAACAGGGCAGCGATCCCACCAGCGAGCGGTTGCTGGCGGTGCTACGTCCTTGCACCGATCACATCGCCAAAGCGCTGTCGCTGCTCGAAGGGGAACATGTGATTCACCTACGCACTTTGCGTCGGGTTAACGGCGTGCCGGTGTGCGTAATCGATCACTATCTGCCCGATCTCACCTGGTGGCCAGTGCTACAGCAGTTTTCCTCCGGCTCTTTGCATCAGTTCATTAGCCAGCAATTGGGCCAATCCCTCAACCGAAGTCAGACCCGTATCAGCGCTCGTCGCGCGCAGGCGAAAGAAAGCCGTCTGCTGGAAATAGCCACCCACGCGCCTCTGCTGTGTGTGCGTACTCTGAATATTCATGCCGGTAGCAATAAGGTTGCGGAGTACTCCGTCAGCCTGACCCGTGCCGACATGATCGAACTGACCATGGAGCATTAAATGGAAAGTAACTCTACCCGGCAGGGCTGGATGTCAGTATTGGCTCACAGCCAACCGGAAGATCTGCTCGCTCACTGGCAGACGCTGAATCTCAGCCCGCGCTATCAGGTTATCCGCGCGCCAGAAATCGGCCTAAACCAGCTACAGGCCAGAATGGGCGCTACCGGGAAACGCTTTATTCTCGGAGACATGACCATCACTCGCGCGGTAGTCAGGCTGGAAGAAAACGATGAAATTTATGGTTATAGCTACATTGCCGGACGCAATAAACCCCATGCCGAACGCTGCGCGCTGTTGGATGCCCTGCTACAGCAAACTGCGCTGCACGAATTGCTGCAAAAAACGGTGATTACCCCACTGGCAGCATTGCAGCAAGAGCGCCACCAGCAGCGGGCTCGCGCCATTGCCACCAGCCGGGTGGACTTCTTCACTTTAGTGCGAGGAGAAGACTGATGACACTGCTTAATCATTTTGATCAACCCATTGACGATTCCCAACGCGCCTTTCGCCAAATCCTCAAAGCGCTCAGCGAACCGGGTATACAGGTCACTCTGCCGCATCGTCAGGGCTGGAAAGAACTTAACCCAGCGGCAACCAGCGTGTTGCTGACGCTGGCAGATCAGGAAACCGCCGTTTATCTGGATGGCGATTTAAATAACGATTTGATTCGGCAAAACCTACGTTTTCATACCGGCGCGCCGGAAGCTATCGCCACTCAGCAGGCGGTTTTCGCGGTATTTCGTCACCACATAGCCGCTGAGCAGTTGGAGATCTGCCCGACGGGCGATGAAGTGTCGCCGGAGCTTTCCGTTACGCTGATTATTCAGGTCGATAACCTGCAACAAGGCACGCCATTACACCTGCGTGGGCCCGGCATTGAAGAACAGCGTCAAATCGCTCCTCACCTACCTGCGGCGATACTGAACTATCTGATTAATCGGCCAAATACTTTCCCCACCGGAATGGATGTCCTATTGGCCTGTGGAGAAGATCTGATGGCCATTCCCCGAACAACCCAAGTAGAGGTGCGCTGATGTACGTAGCCGTAAAAGGGGGCGAAAAAGCCATCGAGGCCGCCCATCAACTCTTGGCTCACCAGCGACGCGGTGATCCAAAAATCCCGGCGATCGACTGCGAGCAGATCGAGCAACAACTGGGTCTGGCGGTGGATCGGGTAATGACAGAAGGCGGAATTTACGATCCTGAACTGGCCGCGCTGGCGATCAAACAGGCCGGAGGCGATCTGGTGGAAGCGATCTTCCTGCTGCGCGCCTACCGTACGACGTTGCCTCGCCTTGCCGTCAGCCAGCCGCTGAATACTGCCAATATGCGTCTGGAGCGGCGAATCTCGGCAATTTACAAAGATCTGCCCGGCGGACAAGTTCTTGGCCCGACTTACGATTACACCCATCGCCTGCTGGATTTCGCCCTGCTGGCCTCAGGCGATGTGCCTGCTGCGCCCAAAGGTGGAGAAGCGCTACCGGAGAACTGCGCCCATGTGTTTGATTTATTAGTACAGGAACAGCTTGCATTAATGGAACAAGACGACGGGCAACAGCCCGACGATATCACCCGCAATCCGCCGGTTTTCCCTTGCAATCGCTCTGCGCGTTTGCAGCAATTGGTACGCGGCGACGAAGGTTTTTTGCTGGCGCTGAGCTATTCCACCCAGCGCGGCTATGGCCGTACGCATCCCTTTGCCGGCGAGATCCGCAGCGGTTATTTGACGGTGTCGATCGCGCCAGAGGAGCTGGGGTTTACCATTGATATTGGCGAAATCCTGCTGACCGAGTGCGAAATGGTTAACGGGTTTGTCGATCCCGAAGATCGTCCACCGCATTTTACCCGCGGTTACGGCCTGGTGTTTGGTCGAGCGGAGCGGAAAGCCATGTCGATGGCCTTGGTGGATCGCGCCCTGCAAACCCAGCAATACGGGGAAAGCATCGCCAGCCCGGCGCAGGACGAAGAATTTGTACTGTCTCACGCTGATAACGTCGAAGCCGCTGGCTTTGTTTCCCATCTTAAATTACCTCATTACGTTGATTTTCAGGCCGAACTTGAACTGCTGAAACGCCTGCGCAGCGAGTATCGGGCCGAACATCAGGAGCCGCACCATGACTGAGGTTCTCACCGGTTACAATCTGGGTTATCTGGACGAACAAACCAAGCGCATGATTCGCAGAGCCATTCTGAAAGCCGTAGCCATTCCCGGTTATCAAGTGCCGTTCGGCGGCAGAGAAATGCCGATGCCTTATGGCTGGGGCACCGGCGGTATTCAGCTCACCGCCAGCGTGATTGGCCGCTGCGACGTCCTGAAAGTGATCGATCAGGGAGCCGATGACACCACAAACGCGGTTTCTATCCGCCACTTCTTCCAGCGGGTCAGCGGCGTAGCCACCACGGAAAAAACTACCGATGCCACTTTGATCCAGACTCGCCACCGCATTCCGGAAACCTTGCTGGCGGAGGATCAAATTCTGATCTTTCAGGTTCCCATTCCTGAACCACTGCGCTTTATCGAGCCGCGGGAAACCGAAACCCGCAAAATGCATGCGCTGGAAGAATACGGCGTGATGCAGGTGAAATTGTATGAAGATATCGCCCGTTACGGCCATATTGCCACTACCTACGCCTATCCGGTGAAGGTGAACGATCGCTACGTTATGGACCCATCTCCTATTCCCAAATTTGATAATCCGAAGATGCATATGATGCCAGCATTACAGCTATTTGGCGCAGGCAGGGAAAAGCGTATTTATGCCCTTCCGCCGTTTACCAAAGTGGAAAGCCTCGATTTTGACGATCATCCCTTTACCGTTCAGCAATGGGACGAACCCTGTGCCCTATGCGGCTCTCACCACAGTTATCTGGATGAAGTGGTGTTGGATGATCTCGGCAATCGTATGTTTGTATGTTCCGATACCGATTATTGCCAACAACAGCTTAGCGATACCGCTGCGGCCAGCCAATCCGAGGTGAATGCCTGATGAAACCTGCACAACTGGCCGCGACTCCGTTACTTTCAGTGGAAAATCTGACCCATTTATATGCGCCGGGCAAAGGTTTTAGCGATGTGTCTTTTCAGCTCTATCCCGGTGAGGTTCTGGGGATTGTCGGTGAATCCGGATCGGGGAAAACCACGCTGCTAAAATCCATTTCCGCGCGACTGGCTCCCCAACAGGGACAAATCATTTATCGACCCGACGGGCAGCAAGAACAAGATCTGTACGCGATGGCAGAAAGCCAGCGTCGCCGCCTGTTACGTACCGATTGGGGCGTGGTTCACCAGCATCCTCTCGACGGTCTGCGCCCGCAGGTATCCGCGGGCGGCAACATTGGCGAGCGTTTAATGGCTATTGGCCAGCGTCATTACGGCGAGATTCGCCAACAGGCCGGACGCTGGCTGGAAGACGTCGAAATTCCGATTTCTCGCCTCGACGATCTACCGACGACGTTTTCCGGTGGCATGCAACAACGGCTGCAAATCGCCCGAAATTTAGTGACTCATCCAAAATTGGTGTTTATGGATGAACCGACTGGCGGGTTGGACGTTTCAGTTCAGGCGCGATTGCTGGATTTACTGCGCAGTCTGGTCGTGGAAATGCAGTTGGCGGTGGTTATTGTGACCCATGATTTGGGCGTCGCGCGCCTGCTGGCACATCGTCTGCTGGTGATGAAAGAAGGGAAAGTCATTGAGAGTGGCTTAACCGATCGGGTGCTGGACGACCCGCATCACGCCTATACCCAACTGTTAGTGTCATCGGTGCTGCAAAACTGATGCACACCTTGACGCGACACCCTTCGGCCTTTGCGGGAATAGAAAATGAATCAGCAATTACGGGTTGAAAACCTCAGTAAAACCTTTGTATTACATCAGCAACAGGGCATTCGCTTACCGGTACTCCATCGGGCAGAACTGGCGGTAAACAGCGGTGAATGCGTCGTACTGCACGGCCATTCAGGCAGCGGAAAATCAACGTTGCTTCGCTCTCTTTACGCCAACTATTTGCCAGACAGCGGCCATATTTGGATAAAACACCAGGGCGAATGGATCGATATGGTGCATGCCGAAGCCCGTCAGATTTTAGCGGTTCGCCGTCACACCCTGGGCTGGGTCAGCCAGTTTTTACGTGTGATTCCGCGTATCAGTGCGCTGAATGTCGTGATGCAGCCGCTGCTGGAATTAGGCGTTGAACGCCACATTTGTCAGGAACGGGCGGCATCATTACTTACTCGCTTAAATGTGCCGGAACGTCTGTGGCATCTGGCTCCTTCGACCTTTTCCGGCGGTGAACAACAGCGTGTGAATATTGCCCGCGGTTTTATCGTCGATTACCCCATTTTGCTGCTGGATGAACCAACGGCTTCACTGGATAACGTCAACAGCGCTGCGGTGGTCAGCCTGATCGATGAAGCCAAACAGCGAGGCGCGGCTATCGTTGGTATTTTCCATGATGAGGCCGTACGCCAGCACGTCAGCGATCGCTTGCAGATCATGACGCCGCCCCAGTTCGACACCCTTCAGGAGATCCCAGCATGATCCTCAATAATGTGAAACTGGTTCTGCAAGATCGCACGATAGCCGGATCGCTGGAGATCCAGGACGGAATGATTCGCAGTTTTACCGATCGCCCCAGCCAACTGCCTCAAGCCATTGACGGTGACAATGGCTGGCTATTACCTGGGTTGATCGAGCTACATACCGATAATCTGGACAAATTCTTCACCCCGCGCCCCAACGTAGACTGGCCCGCACATTCTGCCATGAGCAGCCACGATGCGCTCATGGTTGCCAGCGGTATGACCACGGTGCTGGATGCGGTGGCCGTGGGCGATGTGCGCGACGGCGGTCATCGGCTGGAGAATTTACAGAAAATGATTAATGCGGTGGTGAATAGTCAGCGTGCTGGTTTAAATCGGGCAGAACATCGCATTCATTTACGCTGTGAATTGCCTCACCACACCACGCTGCCATTATTTGAAAAACTGATGGATCAACCCGAGCTATCTTTAGTTTCCCTGATGGATCATTCGCCGGGTCAGCGTCAATTCGCCTCCCGTGAAAAATATCGGGAATACTATCAGGGCAAATATCATCTTAATGATGAAAAAATGGCGCAGTTTGAAGAAGAACAAATCAATCTATCTGCTCGCTGGGCGGCGCCAAACCGCAGTGCCATTGCAGCCCATTGCCGCCAGCGCAATATTTCTCTCGCCAGCCACGATGATGCCACCGCCGAGCACGTTGCTGAATCTCAGGCGCTAGGCAGCGTTATTGCCGAATTTCCCACAACGGAAGCGGCGGCGCGAGCCTCTCATCAGCACGGTATGCAAGTTCTGATGGGCGCGCCCAATATCGTGCGCGGCGGCTCGCATTCCGGCAATGTTGCCGCCCATAAGCTGGCCTCATTAGGCGTGTTGGATATACTCTCTTCCGATTACTATCCGGCCAGTTTGCTGGATGCCGCTTTCCGTATTGCTCAGGATGCAAGCAACGATTTCTCTCTGCCACAGGCGGTAGCGTTGGTGACCTGCAATCCGGCTCGCGCATTAGGATTAACCGATCGCGGCGTCATTGAAGAAGGTAAGCGAGCGGATCTGGTTTTGGCGAGAAATCAGGGCGAACACGTCTACGTGCAAAACGTCTGGCGTCAAGGCATTCGGGTGTTCTGATGGCGCACTTAATCTATCTGATGGGGCCATCCGGCGCTGGCAAGGATTGCCTGCTTTCCGCGCTACGCAAAGACCAGCAACATAAAATTCTGGTAGCGCACCGCTATATCACTCGCCCAGCAGATGCCGGTGCTGAAAATCATATTGCACTGAGCGAGGAGGAATTCTTGCAGCGCCAGGCGCAGGGGCTGTTTGCTTTAAGCTGGCAGGCACATCAGCATCATTATGCCTTAGGCGCGGAAATAGACCTGTGGCTGGAAAAAGGGCTGGATGTGGTAGCCAATGGCTCAAGGGCGCATCTTTCCCACGCTCAGCGACGCTATGGGCACCGACTGCTGCCGGTCTGCCTGGCGGTGTCTCCGGCAATTCTGCGGCAGCGTTTACTACAGCGTGGGCGCGAAGATGAGGCTCAAATCGCTCAACGTCTGGCAAGAGCTGCGCATTATCAGCAACGTTTACCCGCCCATTGTGTACGGCTAGATAATGATGGTTCGCTAACCGATACCTTACACCGGCTGAAAAATCTGATTCAACTGGTGGTAAATACGCATTCGCAGGAGCTTATGAGTGGAAAATAAAATGCAGCTAACCCTTCTGGGAACCGGCGGAGCACAGCAGGTTCCGGCATTCGGCTGCGATTGCCCAGCCTGCCAGCGCGCCTGTCAGCAGCCCAGATTTCGGCGTGGTCCATGCAGCGCCATGCTGCGTTATCAGGGAGAATCGCATTTTATTGATGCCGGTTTACCGACGTTAGGAGAGCGTTTTTCTGCGGACGAAATTCAGCGTTTTTGGCTTACACATTATCACATGGATCACGTTCAGGGGTTATTTCCGTTACGTTGGGGCTATTCCAGCCCAATTCCCGTCTACGGCCCGCCGGATGCCGACGGCTGCGACGACCTGTTCAAACACTCTGGAATACTGGATTTCCAACCGCCGTTAACTCCTTTTCAACCGCTGGACATCGCCGGTTTACAGATAACGCCCCTGCCGCTCAACCACTCAAAACCAACCTTTGGTTATCTCTACCAAAGTCCGCGCCGAACGCTGGCCTATCTGACCGATACCGCCGGTCTGCCAGAGTCTACCACCGCTTTTCTGGCTCGGCTGCCGTTAGATCTTCTGGTGATGGATTGCAGTCATCCGCCGCAAACCAATGCTCCACGCAACCATAATGATGTGAGCATGGCCTTGGAGATCCACCGGCAATTACTCCCGGTAAACACCCTGCTCACCCATGTCAGCCACCAGTTGGATTGCTGGCTGATGAATAACTTGCTGCCCGCCGGCGTTGCCGCAGCCTACGATAATCAGGTGATCATACTCTAGGAAGCAGATCGGTTATCCGAAATTTTTCCCGCCGGCTGCATGGCATCCGATTCGATAATCACGGTGCCGCTGTGAGCAACCGTAAAAGCCTGCTGCAACATCGCCTGCGCCACATTTTTTGCGGAAATTGAACGCCATTTCTTCGGTAGCACTGCAAACAGCGGCGCGGTCAAACGTTCGGTCAGACGCGGTACCGGGCGTTTACCGGTCAGCATAGAAGGCCGGAATATGCTGAGTTGCGGCCAGCCTTGCTGACTCAACGCTCGTTCCGCTTCACCTTTGGTTCTGCTGTAAAGCAGCCAGGAATGCGGATTGGCCCCCATGGCGCTTACCACCAACAAATGGCGCGCACCCAGTCGCAGGCCGGTTTCCCCCGTTTCTACCACTAAACGATAATCTATTGCGCGAAACGCCGCCTGAGTCCCCGCCTGCTTACGGGTAGTACCCAGACAGCAAAAAACTGCATCTACCGGAGCGCTTAAGGTTTTCAGCAAAGTACTCATATCGTCAGCCTGTGGATTAGTCAATTTATTCATTACCGACAAAGGCTTACGCGTAGGAGCAATGATGTGGCTAATTCTGGCATCTAGCCGCAATAATCTTAATAGTTCCCCACCGACCAGACCGCTCGCGCCCAATAATAAAACCTTCACGATTAAATCTCCTTAACCCCATGAATAAGATAAGAATAGCCGGATCGAAGAAACCGCGCAGGGAAAACATCGTGCCAGAACAACGGGGATACTTTTCCACCACAATACCCAAATGAAAACACGATTCGGATAAAGATAATATTTGGATGGAGACAACGCTCCCGTGAAGACAATACGCGAATGAAATAAATGGCACTATGGCATAAGCCAGCAAGATGTTTGGTGGTTCACGCGGAGTCGCGTACCCAGTACAACTTTTTGCCAAATCCCAAGGTATTATTCGTCATTTTGATATCTTGCAAACTTAGCCGCCAGATCGGCGCAGAGGCTACTTTTGCGATAGGAAAGCGCCGACAGTAACGCTGACGCGCCAACTTATCGTCATCACCGCTTAGCAAACTAATCTCTCCTCGGTACTGCACTCCCTTAATCAAGGCTACACTGCGAGGCTGCGTAGCAATAGTGCCGACCACCTGAGGGTTTTTCTGCATCAGTTCACCGTGGCGAGTATGGCCTTCCGTCATTAGAAATAACGCCATTTGCTGCGGTTCAAAAACATAAAAACAGTTGGCACACCACATATCGCCCGCGTGGCTTGCGCACAGCGTCAACACATGCTGCTTCAGTAAAAACTGGCTAATCACCTGTAAATCATCTGGATTATTCACTGCGAGCTCCTCTGTATTATCATTGCAGTGTAACCGAACCCGATCACAAAACGCGAAATGAGCCAGACAAGATTTCCCTTCAGGCAGGACTAATTGTTCTGTTATCCGGTGGATGAAATAGCAGAAAGACATAACTAAATTGTATCTAATAGTGATTTAGCTATCATTTCTTATATAAACCCATTTTGCATTTATATGCATAAAAACGGGATAAATCTCGATTAAGATTTAATTAATCAGAATTAACAAATAGAAAACAATTTACGGGTGAGTGCGCTCTCAATTCTATTAATAAACCTATTAGGATATTTCTATGTGTCAGGTATGTTAAATATAACTTACTGCGCTCTCGTGAAAATAATCATAAAAACGCATAAAAACCGAAATAGATGAATAAAGAAGTAAATATATTCATGATTTAGTCAAAACACATTTTAAAATCCGAACAAAATGTGACGCACATCACGGAATGAATGAGTGTTATCGCTAGAATAGCCCGCATCAACCCATTGTTCAAAAACAAAGAGACGTTACGAAAATGGAAAATAACAACAAGAAGATGGCGCATATAAGGCGGACAACTCATCTTATGATGCCGGCTCATCGTAGCTATTTTAACTTCTCTTATTTCCATTACAGATAATATCCCTCCTGCGATGACATCCGTACTTATTGGATCGTCATTGTCATAAACACAATATTTAGCTTGTGCGAAAATTGCGAATGCATTTGGCGTCGGTTAACTATTGTCTGTTTCAAAAATGATGCTTAATTATCGATTTACTTAACCTACAGATTTACATTTTTCATCTGTCGGAATAAATCGTTCGTTAACTTATCCAATTAATTCGTGATGTGAACTTTTGCCGTAATTTAATGGCTTAAGAAATTCTTTGCCTATTTTTTAGGTGAGAAACAGTGCAGGCGAAAATTAGCATTTCAAATAATTAATGTCTCAACGTCATTGATGTGGATTGCTATACAAAAAAATTAATGAAACGAAATCCAACGCACCTACAAGTTGGACGGGTTGATACACCCTAAATAAAAGAGAGCAAAAATGAAAAAATTAAATATTGCGGCAAGTGCTTCAGCAATCTCTTGTTTTGAAACCCAGCGGGAAATTGTTGATGTTTTACATACTGATTTTACCGATGTTTCAGCGGTGGTTTTATCAGTTCAAGATATAAATAATGGCGTTATTGATTCCATTCATAAATTAGGGTTTAACATTCCTATTTTCGCTGCCGTATGCTGCGAAGAAGAGCTAAATAATGATGTATTGCCTTCCCTCAATGGCGTATTTGAATTGTGCGGTGACAACACCGGATTCTACGGTAAACAATTAGAATCTGCTGCCGAAAAATACGAAAATGAGCTATTACCACCATTTTTCAACACACTAACAAAATACGTTGAAATGGGTAATTCTACTTTCGCCTGTCCGGGTCATCAGGGCGGCCAATTCTTCCGCAAACATCCGGTAGGTCGCCAATTCTTCGATTTTTATGGCGAAACAATTTTCCGTTCAGATATGTGTAACGCTGATGTCAAATTAGGTGATTTGCTGATTCATGAAGGCGCGCCTTGCGATGCACAGAAACACGCGGCAAAAGTATTTAATGCCGATAAAACCTATTTCGTTCTTAACGGGACTTCAGCCTCTAATAAAGTCGCAACCAATGCGATTCTGGCCCGTGGCGATCTGGTTCTGTTTGACCGTAATAACCATAAATCTAACCATCACGGTGCCTTAATTCAAGCTGGCGCAACGCCAGTTTATCTGGAAACGGCTCGTAACCCGTTTGGCTTTATCGGCGGTATCGATGCCCACTGTTTTGAAGAAAAATACCTGCGTGAACAAATACGTAGCGTATCGCCTGACCGTGCTGATGCACCTCGTCCTTTCCGATTGGCAATTATTCAATTGGGAACTTACGACGGCACCATTTATAACGCTCGTCAGGTTGTCGATAAAATTGGTCATTTATGCGATTACATTCTGTTCGACTCCGCCTGGGTTGGCTACGAACAATTTATTCCAATGATGAAGGATTGTTCACCATTATTACTGGAGCTGAACGAAAACGATCCGGGTATTATTGTGACCCAGTCAGTACATAAACAACAGGCTGGCTTCTCTCAAACGTCGCAAATTCATAAAAAAGATAAACATATTAAAGGTCAGGATCGTTACTGTAATCATAAACGCTTTAATAACGCCTTTATGCTTCATGCATCCACCAGCCCATTCTATCCATTATTCGCCGCTCTGGATGTCAATGCGAAAATGCATGAAGGGGAAAGCGGCCGCCGTATGTGGTTGGAATGTGTTAAAAACGGGATTGAAGCCCGTAAAATGCTGTTAAATACCTGTTCTATGATTAAGCCTTTCGTTCCGGTTAGCGTAGACGGAAAACCGTGGCAAGAATATGACACTGAAACCATGGCGCAAGACTTGCGTTTCTTTAACTTTATTCCCGGTGAGAAATGGCATGCTTTCGAAGGGTATGAAGCTTCCCAATATTTTGTTGACCCTTGCAAGCTATTATTAACCACGCCAGGAATTGATACCAATACTGGTGAATATACTCAATCAGGTATTCCAGCTACTATTTTGGCTAATTTCCTGCGGGAAAATGGCATTGTGCCAGAAAAATGTGACCTCAATTCAATTCTGTTCTTATTAACACCTGCAGAAGACCTGGCAAAAATGCAGCATCTGGTTGCGCAAATCGCCCGATTCGAGCGTTTCATTGAAGAAGATGCTTTGTTGTGCGACGTATTACCAACGGTCTATCGCAATAATGAAGCCCGTTATAAAGGTTACACCATTGGCCGCCTGTGTCAGGAAATGCACGACCTTTACGTCAGCTACGACGTAAAACAATTGCAGAAAGAAATGTTCCGTAAACAATATTTCCCGAAAGTTATGATGAATCCGCAAGATGCCAATATTGAATTTGTTCGTGGCAACGTAGAGCTGGTTCCATTATGTAAAGCAGAAGGTCGTATTGCCGCAGAAGGCGCGCTTCCTTACCCACCGGGAGTATTGTGTGTCGTTCCTGGGGAAGTTTGGGGTGGCGCAGCGCAACGTTATTTCCTGGCATTAGAAGAAAGCATCAATTTATTGCCTGGCTTTGCACCAGAATTACAAGGCGTGTATTTACAAGTAGACGAAGACGGCTGGAATCGCGCCTACGGCTACATGATGAAAAAATAATAAATATTTTATTTATACAACACCAAAAATGACACTCAAACCTGCGGGGATATTTATCTCCGCAGTCTCTGAAAGATAAAAAGAGAAAATAATATGAGTAAATCTAATAATAAGATGGGCGTAGTACAGTTAACCATTCTGACGGCGGTTAACATGATGGGTTCTGGCATAATTATGCTACCAACTAAACTCGCCGAAGTCGGCACCATTTCTATCGTATCTTGGCTTGTCACCGCCGTAGGTTCCATGGCGCTGGCCTATGCTTTCGCCCAATGCGGCATGTTCAGCCGTAAATCTGGCGGTATGGGCGGCTACGCCGAATATGCCTTTGGTAAATCCGGCAACTTTATGGCGAACTATACCTACGGTGCATCGTTGCTGATCGCCAATATCGCCATCGCTATTTCTGCCGTTGGCTATGGTACTGAATTGCTGGGCAGCACTCTCAGCCCGCTGGGGATCTGTCTGGCGACCATTGGCGTCCTCTGGTTAGCAACAGTCGCTAACTTTGGCGGCGCACGCATTACCGGCCAAATCAGTAGTGTAACCATTTGGGGCGTTATCATTCCTGTGCTGGGTATTTCAGTTATCGGTTGGTGGTGGTTTAGCGCCGATGCCTATGTCGCCTCCTGGAACCCACACGGTTTCCCAACCTTTGAAGCTATCGGTTCATCCATCTCCATGACTCTATGGGCCTTCCTGGGTCTGGAATCCGCCTGTGCCAATACCGATGCGGTAGAAAATCCTGAGCGTAATGTTCCTATCGCCGTGCTGGGCGGTACTTTAGGCGCGGCCTTTATCTACATTATTTCGACCAACGTGATTGCCGGTATCGTACCAAACATGGATCTGGCTAATTCCACTGCGCCTTTCGGTCTGGCATTTGCCTATATGTTTACCCCTGCCGTGGGTAAAATAATTATGGCGCTAATGATTATGTCCTGCGTAGGTTCCCTACTCGGCTGGCAGTTCACCATCGCACAGGTATTCAAATCCTCTGCGGACGAAGGTTTCTTCCCGAAAATCTTCTCTAAAGTGAGTAAAGCCAATGCGCCGATCAAAGGCATGTTGACCATCGTCATTATTCAGAGCGTCCTGTCTCTGATGACTATCAGCCCATCGCTGAATAAACAGTTCAATGTGCTGGTCAATCTGGCGGTCGTAACCAACATCATTCCATATATTTTGTCTATGGCTGCTTTGGTTATCATTCAAAAAGCCGCTAACGTACCGGCAGCTAAGGCTCGTCGAGCCAATATCATTGCCTTTATCGGTGCCATGTATAGCTTCTACGCCCTGTATAGCTCAGGTCAGGAAGCCATGATGTGGGGCGCGATTGTGACCTTCCTGGGCTGGACGCTCTACGGCCTGGTTTCACCTCGCTTTGCTCTGGCAGATAAAACCAAATAAGCAGCAGCTTCACGGGCGGCAAGCCCTTTGCCGTCCGCGTTGTTTCCTCCGGTTTTTCATACCGGATAAAAAAACCGTGCTTCAGTCCTGATTCCGACGATAATATTCCCGCCCCTCATTCAACAGAGAGCGTTATGTCGGAAAGCATCTGGTCTATTTATCTGATTCGTACCGCCGCAGGCAGTTTATATACCGGTATAACTACCGATGTTTCACGCCGTCTGGCACAGCATCAGTCGGGTAAAGGCGCTAAATCTTTGCGAGGAAAAGGAGAATTGAACCTGGTTTTTCACTGCGTGGCGGGCGATCGCTCCACCGCGCTAAAACTGGAATATCGCCTGAAACAGCTGACAAAAAAGCAAAAAGAAAGGCTGGTACGCGACCAGCCTTCTTGTGTAGCAGATTTACTGTTACCTGAAAAATCAGCAATAATTACAGCTGATTAAAGGCTTCGGCGTAATTTACCTGGCCAGTGACTCCATCCAAAGCATCGGGAGCCAGTGAGTAAACCTGAAATGCCGCTTCGCAACCTGGCCAACGGCAATATAGCTGAGCGTCAGCCGCAGGTTTGAAACCAAAACGCTGATAGTATGCCGGATCGCCCAGTACCACCACGGCGGAATAGCCGAATTCATTCAGCGCGTCCAAACCTTCATATACCAGTTTTTCGCCCAACCCCTGACAACGTAAATCTTCTTTCACGGCCAGAGGACCCAAACCGACCCACTGACGATCTTCCCCTTCAATATCTACCGGGCTGAATGCTGCATAGCCCACCACGCCACCTTCATCATCGGTCGCGACGATACCTAGCGTCAGTAAACCGTCTTCACGCAGTTGTTGCACCAGCTTTGCTTCCCCATCGCTGGGAAAAGACTCACGCAGCAGTTTATCGATCCCCGGTGCGTCTACTGGGATCTCGGTACGGATCAACACGATACCACGGCACGGGAAGTCTGCTCCGCGCCCTCTTGTTGCCCTGCTTCAATAAAATCGGCCAGTTGTTGCAGACCCACTCGTAGCAATGTTGGCATGGATTCCAACTCGATGGCATCCATCAAATTTTTTACATACAGGCCCAATTCGGTATCCCCTTCAATACGCAGTCGACGCTGGAAAAACAGCGTGTCCGGATCTTCTTTACGGGCAGCGATCAATACAAGATCGTTGGCATCACCACTGAAGCTGACATCAGCGTCCGCCTGTTGGCTCACCACCAGCCTACCGTTTTCCACTGTCATAAACCATTGTAATGCGAGATCCCGCACTTCAATCTTCAGCCAGCGACCAGCAAGAAACTTCAGATCGCCCTCTTCAAGCGCCTGGCGGAACTGCCAGCTTAGTACCTGTTCCAGTACCTGACGCTGCACAGCAAAAGGCGTAATTTTCAGCGGGGCCCGCAGCAGCGCAGGCCCTTGGCGCACAAGGTGTGCTCGTAGTTTTCCCAACACAGGCTGACTCCTTTGAATTCATCGGTTTCTATTTTGCCACACGGATAGACGACCCACGCGGACTAAATCAATAAATTCTGCACCAGATTACCGATGCTTTCTTTGCTAAATATCAGAACACTATCAGCAATGCGGAAGAAACTGCCCCAAATCAAGATATGTCTGCAGCAGGTTAACTAAAATTGCTCCTCGTTAAAATTATCCATGTCACCACGATCATCTACGGATGAGGATTATTTACTACCTCTGGTAATGCCGAGGTATTGCCGCTGACTCATTCAGGAAATTTCTATGGAGCTGCTTTGTCCTGCCGGTAATTTGCCCGCGCTAAAAGCTGCGGTGGATAACGGCGCTGATGCTGTGTACATCGGCTTGAAAGATGATACTAACGCCCGCCATTTTGCCGGACTGAATTTTACCGATAAAAAGCTGCAAGAGGCGGTGAATTACGTTCACAGCCGGAAACGTAAGCTGCACATTGCCATCAACACTTTTGCCCATCCGGACGGTTTTTCCCGCTGGCAACGCGCCGTCGATATGGCGGCTCAACTGGGTGCAGATGCGTTGATACTGGCAGATTTGGCGATGCTGGAATATGCCGCCGAGCGCTATCCCGAGGTGGAACGCCACGTTTCGGTTCAGGCTTCGGCTACAAACGACGAGGCCATCCGTTTTTACCAACGCAACTTTGATGTAGCAAGGGTAGTTTTACCGCGAGTGCTGTCTATGCATCAGGTAAAACAGCTTTCCCGCACCAGCCCGGTGCCGCTGGAAGTTTTTGCTTTCGGTAGCCTGTGCATTATGGCTGAAGGCCGCTGTTACCTTTCCTCCTATCTTACCGGTGAATCTCCCAATACCGTCGGTGCCTGTTCTCCGGCCCGCTATGTGCGCTGGCAACAGACGCCGCAGGGCATGGAATCCCGCCTGAACGAAGTGCTGATCGACCGCTATCAGGACGATGAAAACGCCGGTTACCCCACGTTGTGCAAAGGTCGCTACCTGGTTGACGGGCAGCGTTACCACGCGCTGGAAGAACCCACCAGCCTCAATACGCTGGAGCTGTTGCCGGAACTTTTCGCGGCCAATATCGCTTCGGTCAAAATTGAAGGCCGCCAACGTAGCCCGGCTTACGTCAGCCAGGTTGCTAAAGTCTGGCGTCAGGCCATCGACCTCTATCAGAAAGAACCGGCAAAATTCGCAGCAAAAACCGAATGGATGGAGCAACTAGGTTCGATGTCAGAAGGCACCCAAACAACGCTGGGCGCTTATCATCGCAAGTGGCAGTAGGGTGGAAAAAGCATGAAATACTCATTGGGCGCAGTGCTTTATTACTGGCCAAAAACAGATATTGAGGCTTTCTATCAGAAAGCCTGTGAAAGCAGTGCCGATATTATTTATCTTGGTGAAAACGTTTGTACCAAACGACGTGAAATGAAAGTAGGCGACTGGCTGGAACTGGCGAAACAAGTCGCTTCCAGCGGAAAGCAGGTAGCGATTTCTACCCTTGCATTGCTACAGGCCCCTTCAGAACTGACTGAACTCAAACGTTATGTAGAAAACGGCGATTTTCTGTTAGAAGCCAATGACTTTGGTACGGTGAATATGGCCGCTGAGCGAGGACTGCCCTTCGTAGCAGGCCACGCGCTCAACTGCTATAACGCCTATACCCTGCGTATTCTACATCGTCAGGGCATGATGCGTTGGTGTATGCCGGTAGAGCTCTCGCGAGACTGGTTGGAAAACATGCTGATTCAGTGTGATGAGCTGGGATTCCGTAATAAATTCGAAGTAGAAGTGCTGGCTTACGGCTATCTGCCGTTAGCTTATTCGGCTCGCTGCTTTACCGCTCGTTCCGAGGATCGAGCTAAAGACGAGTGCGAGACCTGCTGCATCAAGTACCCTCAGGGGCGCAGTATTCTCTCACAGGAAAATCAGCAAGTATTTGTTCTCAATGGCATTCAGACGCAAAGTGGTTACTGCTATAACCTAGGTAATGACCTAATTTCTATGCAAGGATTGGTGGATATCGTGCGTTTATCGCCACACAGTACCGAAGCGCTCACCATGATCGATAAATTCCGTGCCAATGAAAAAGGTCTGGCTCCGCTGACCCTGACGGATAAAGCCGACTGCAATGGTTACTGGCGTCGGGTAGCCGGTTTGGAACTGGTTTCTTAAGGTTCGATAAGTTGGAAATAAACAGGGAGAGGTATTTCTGCCTCTCCCATTTTTTTGCCTAATTTAGCGTGATTTCAGACACATGCCTTATGAGCCATAATATCGATAATCTGGCTATCGGTTTGCCTCATCGCGCCACAAGCCAGAGCGCACAGATTGGAAATGGAGCTATCGACATCCCCCGCGACTATGCCTTCGTTGCCGGTTACGCCGCTGTGATCCAACGCCATAAGCACCGCTTTATAAGCTGCCGTTACGCTGGTTGAGACTTTCATCGCGCAGCTATTGGCCGCGCCGTCGCAGATAATGCCGCTAATGTCGCCGATCATGCTGCTAATCGCCATAGCTACAGCGTCATAACCCGGTTCAATTAGCCATGCCATTCCCGCCGCGGCCCCCATAGAAGCGGTGGTTGCGGCACACAAAGCCGACAATGACGGGAGCTGGCTATGGATATAAATCGCCATCAGATGAGATAGCATCAACGCCCGCGCCAGCTGTTCCTCACTGGCTCCCAGATGCTCCGCCACCACCACGACCGGCATAGTGGCCGCAATCCCCTGATTTCCCGATCCTGAATTACTCATCGCCGGCAACGTTGCCCCGCCCATGCGCGCATCTGAAGCGGCAGCGGTGCGAATCATAATATTCGACAATAAGTCTTGCGCCAGTAATCCACGCTGCCGCTGGCGAGCCAGCGTTGCACCAATATGCAGGCCATAATTGCCGCTCAACCCCTCATCAGACAGCGCACCATTTAGTCGCGCCGCCTGTAGAATAAAGGCGATACGCTCAAATGGAACCTCTGTGGCGAACTGATAAACTGAACGAGCATCGGCCTGCTTCAAGCAATAACCCAGTGTAGGTTCATTCCCATCATGAATTTCATGGCCAGAATCACCGAATGCAAACAGTACTTCACCATTTCTTACAATGTTAACCAACCTCGTATGCCCACCGGCAATAGTGGCAGTCACCCATTCATCACCGCTATATAACGTCGCTTCGGAAAACAGGATATATTTACTTTCCTGCATCGTGACCCGAACGCTTCCCTGAGACAGCATAGCTTTCGCGGCTGCCAGTTTCTCCGCGCTAATGTGCTTCAGCACTTCCAAACCCGCCTGAGCATCGCCAGCCAGCGCCCCCACGGCGGCAGCTATTGTTAACCCGACCATGCCGGTTCCCGGCACAGTAACGCCCATCCCGTTCTTCATCAAATTGGGGGAAACACGTGCTTCAATACGTTCGATGGCTCCTGACAAATGAGATGCGGCTATAGCCGCGGCCAATGCCAACGAAACAGGTTCGGTGCAGCCGATAGCGGGTTGAACTTCCTGTTTTACCGCGCGGATGAATTCATCCCATAACTCTGAATGACTACAGTGACTCATAATGAATACCTTCAACCTTTACAGCAGGTAATATCAGATGCCGTTAACTTATGAAAACGCCAGGAAAGGTGAAATACACAGTAAAATGCCGGTGATGATAATAATCATCAAAGACACACCTTTATATTTATGCAGTGCTGGAACTTTATAAACCAGATAGGCAGGAATCAAACAACCAACCAGACCAAATATCGGGCTACAAATAGAGGTGAAACTTAATACTGGCGCATTTAAAATAATGGCGCCCCATGCCAATAATACGGCAAAGACCATAATTCCATTTTGCACCCATTTCTGATTTATTTTCTCCGCAGGCATTATGCGACGTAATATATTCATCACAATGCCCTGAGTTGCTTCGCGGAATCCTAAATACACGCCAAAGAATGCGGTCATCACGGCGAATATATTTAAAATAACGCTAACGACCGTTGCCCAGCCACCAGGGAAAAATTTAGCTGCAATTGCCAAAGCAGAAATATTTTGCTCGTAAGCTTTTACCGCTTCGTCATGCCCCATTGCTAAGGTAAATGAAACCGCATAGAAAAATACGGTACAAAATAGAATTCCGAATGCGATATTCATGGCTCTGAGCGCTTTGTGCCGTGCAACTTCCAGCGACTTTTCTTTTGCCCGATAAGAAATAACCATTGGGCTTAGCGTCTGGATAAACAGAATGGAAGTCAGAGTGAATGGCAGAGTGATAATGGCATTTTTGATCAGCAAACCCACCGGTGGCAGTAGGCCTACGTTGTAAAGATGCCACATGCCAACCATAGAGACGCCTAAGGCCGCAACCACTAACAGTTTTGTTATCACCATAAAGCTGGATAACTTAAACAGCAGTTTTTCCCCTCGGGAGGAAATAGCGACCAAGACACAAATCAGCACCAAACCATAGAACGGATTATCGGATAATAATCCTTCCGTCACGCCAAAAGTTTGCAGATAAGAGGCACTATCATTCGTGATGGCGGTGGAATAAACAAACATCCAGATCACCAACATAATAAAATACAGTGCACCTAATATTATTCCCCAGTTTTTTCCTAAATACCCGCTAATCACACTGGGATAGTCTTTACACTCTGGAGATTCAGCCAGCGTATTAATAAATAAACGCTGAAATAAATACATCGCAGGATAACCAATAATTGATGATAACAAAAATACCCAAAGCCCCATCAATCCTACCTGAACCGGTAAAAACACAATCCCGGCTCCGATAGCCATCCCGATGCTCATAATGACCCAGCCAAAATCTGTACTATCAAATTTAATTGCTTCACGCCATTGGCTTTCAGACATATTTGCACGCTGTGCCGCCGGAGAGTCAATTAAAATGATGCTCTTATTAGAACTTGCCGTTTCCATAATAGCTCTCGCCTTTATTCTCTGGTTAGTAGGTTTTATCGTTATTAAAATGTACAGAGTCAGTTATCCGATCATCGCCCTGAAAATAGGCGTTATCAGACAGGCAGGTGTTTTTATTTTTTGGCTATATTACGCTTGCGTACAGAGAATATTGTTTTAACATCCATGTCTTCCGCTGGCCTCAATAGAAAATAATTCTACCTCAAGAGGGTTATTCTGAAGATCTATCTCCCTCTGAGCGCTGTCCCTGCTACTTTATGCTGTCATTATCGACGCAGCATTCTAATCAATTGATTATTAATAAGATAGACTGAAAGAACTCATTGAAGTGCAGATGAAACCGAAGATAATCACGGTAACATTTGTGATGCCTATCAAAAATGATTAACCATAATTAATTAATGGTTAATCGGCATTCTGCTGTTACCGTCACAATAAAACCAGCCCGCAGCCATTGAAACAGCATAAAATATTTTATGTTCACTTCTTAACGCAGCATTTCAGCATTATCAACTACCACTTTCACCATCTTATTCCAACGAGAAAGCCAAAGCCGAAATAAAATACTCAACAGCACTTTAATTGAACAAAATTCGGATAAAAATGAGACAAAGGCCCCAATCAGGCGAAGCATTTATTTCCCCTTGTGGGCAAGCAATTTCATTTATGCTTTAAAGGTAAATTCCCAGCTCTGGTAATAAATCACCCGCTATTTACCAGAGCTTTCACAGCAGCAGGTTAATTCATGCGCTCGCCCTTCAAGCGAACCGACATAAGGTAAGATGGACGATTCTATGACTGATAAACGCCTTATCCCCCTTTCCGTTTTGGATCTTTCCCCGATAGCCAAGGGAAAAACCCCTCGCGATGCTTTCCATGCGTCATTGGATCTGGCTCAACGCGCTGAAGACTGGGGATATCAACGCTACTGGCTGGCTGAACACCACAATATGACTGGCATTGCCAGCGCAGCGACTTCGGTATTAATTGGCTATATCGCCTCTGGAACCAAAAAAATCCGTCTTGGCTCCGGTGGCGTGATGCTGCCAAACCACTCTCCGTTAGTGATTGCCGAGCAGTTTGGTACCCTAGCCTCTCTGTATCCTAATCGAATAGATTTGGGGTTGGGCCGAGCACCGGGAAGCGATCAGCGCACTATGATGGCACTTCGCCGCCATTTGTCCGGTGAAGATAATTTCCCTGCGGACGTGCGTGAATTACAGCGTTATTTCGCCGAAGCACAGCCCGAGCAAGCAGTGCAGGCCGTTCCGGGACAAGGCTTGCATGTTCCGCTATGGTTACTCGGTTCTAGCTTGTACAGCGCTCAGCTGGCCGCCGCTATGGGCCTGCCTTTCGCTTTTGCCTCTCACTTTGCACCAGACATGCTGCTTCAGGCACTGAAACTCTATCGGGAGAACTTCAAACCCTCTGCCGAATGGTCGCAGCCTTACGCCATTGTTTGCGTTAACGTCGTCGCTGCCGATAGCGTACAGGATGCTCGCTTCCTGTTTACTTCCATGCAGCAGCAGTTTGTTAATCTACGTCGTGGCACACCAGGGCAACTTCCTCCTCCGGTGCAGGATATGTCCAGCATCTGTTCACCGGCGGAACAGTTTGGCGTGGATCAGGCGCTACGGTTATCGATAATTGGCGATGAAAGTAAAGTCCGCCACGGACTGCAATCTTTGCTGCGTGAGACTCAGGCGGATGAAATCATGATTAACGGACAGATTTTTGATCATCAGGCTCGCCTGCGTTCCTTCGAAATTGTCGCCGGTTTACAGCAAGATATGCTTAACCCCACGCAGATTTAAGCTAATCCTTTAATTACAGACATAAAAAAAACCAGCCCTAAGGCTGGTTTTTGTTTTCATCATTCAGATGATTATGACTTATGCGTCACCGAAACGACGACGGGCTGGTGCTGCTGCCGGAGCGGCTGCATCATCACGACGTGGTGCGGCAGCTGGACGTTGAGCGTCACGGTTGCCACGACGTTCGCCGCCATTGCCGCCTTCGCGACGCTCACCGCCGAATGAACGACGTGGAGCACCGTTGCCGCCTTCACGACGTTCGCCGCCGAATGAACGACCACCGCCACGACGCTCTGCGCCAGCACCTGGAGCACGCTCACGACGTTCGTGAGGCTGCGCATCACCCAACAGCTGCATGTTCAGCGGCTTGTTCAGGATACGAGTACGGGTGAAATGAGACAGCATATCGCCCGGCATGCCTTTTGGCAGCTCAATGGTTGAGTGGGAAGCGAACAGCTTGATATTCCCGATATAACGGCTACTGATGTCGCCTTCGTTAGCAATAGCGCCAACGATATGACGAACTTCAACACCATCATCACGGCCCACTTCAATGCGGTACAGTTCCATCTCGCCAACGTCACGACGTTCGCGACGCGCAGGACGCTCGCCACCGTCACGGCTTTCCGGACGACGCTCACGGCGATCGCCACGATCGTTGCCACGGTCTTCACGCGGGCTGAACTCACGCTGCGGACGACGTACTGGCTCTGGTGGCAGAATCAGAGGACGTTCGCCCTGTGCCATTTTCAGCAGCGCAGCGGCCAGAGTTTCGATATCGAACTCATCTTCTGGTTGCAGTTTAGTCAACAGACCACGGTATACGTCCAGATCGCTACTTTCCAGCTGCTGGCTAACTTTAGCCGCGAATTTAGCCAGACGACGTTCGCCCAGTAATTCTGCATTTGGTAACATCACTTCTGGAATGGTCAGCTTCATCGTACGTTCGATGTTCTGCAACAGACGACGTTCACGGTTCTCAACGAACAGCAACGCACGGCCCGCACGACCTGCACGACCGGTACGGCCGATACGGTGAACGTAAGACTCTGAATCCATAGGGATATCATAGTTTACAACCAGGCTGATACGCTCAACGTCCAGGCCACGAGCAGCCACGTCAGTTGCAATCAGGATATCCAAACGACCATCGCGCAGACGTTCCAGAGTCTGCTCACGCAGGGACTGGTTCATATCGCCGTTCAGTGCTGCACTGCTGTAGCCACTGCGCTCCAGAGTTTCAGCCACTTCCAACGTTGCGTTTTTGGTACGCACGAAGATGATTGCCGCGTCGAAATCTTCAGATTCCAAGAAACGCACCAACGCTTCGTTTTTACGGTAACCGCCGCCGACTTTCCAGTAGCTCTGACTGATGTCAGGACGAGTAGTATTGCTAGACTGAATGCGTACTTCCTGTGGCTCTTTCATGAAGCGACGGGTAATACGACGAATAGCTTCTGGCATAGTTGCAGAGAACAGAGCGGTCTGATGTTCAGCCGGGATCTGCGCCATGATGGTCTCTACGTCTTCGATAAAGCCCATACGCAGCATTTCATCTGCTTCATCCAACACTAAACCGCTCAGGTTGGACAGGTTCAGGGTACCGCGTTTCAGGTGGTCTAACAGACGACCTGGGGTGCCAACAACAACTTGTGGCCCTTGGCGCAAAGCGCGTAATTGAACGTCATAACGCTGGCCGCCGTACAGGGCCACCACGTTAACGCCGCTAATATGTTTAGAGAAGCTAGATAATGCTTCCGCAACCTGAACTGCCAGCTCACGAGTTGGAGCCAGTACCAGCACCTGTGGTGCTTTCAGCGTTGGGTCAATGTTGTGCAACAGCGGAAGCCCGAAAGCAGCTGTTTTACCACTACCGGTCTGCGCCATGCCGAGAACATCACGGCCGTTCAGCAGGTGTGGAATACATTCCAATTGAATTGGAGATGGTTTTTCGTAGCCCAGATCAGTAAGGGCAGAAAGAATAGGAGCGGACAGCCCCAAATCAGCAAAAGAGGTTTCAAGCTCAGTAGTCATGTACACGTGCCTCATTAATAATGGCAGCCAGTCTACATAACTCGTCGAGAAAATTTTCAGTCATTTTCATTGAAAAGTGTGAACCGGCTCAAATTAGATTATAAAACGAACAAAAAGGCCATCACCCGCGAAGGTGATAAACATTGGTTAAAACCAAGGTATATCAGGCTAATAGTTGTCCGTCAGCTATTGCTGGTCCGATTCCGATAGGTCGTCTTGTTCTTGGCCCAAAAGCGCCAATTCCAACAATGCATAGCGGTGCTCAACAAAGTTATGAACGTTGTTAGCTACCGTCAGTTTGAACAGCGCCGAAGCGGTGTCCTTGTCCCCCAGACTTAGGTAATGTTTACCTAAATAGAAGTCAGTTTCACTGAGATGCTCAGCGAGCGAAGTGTTATCCGTTGCATCCGCCTTGAGGCGTTCCATCAGCGTTTTTTCGCTGATATTCCCCAAGTAGAATTCGACAATATTCCATCCCCATTGCCCTCTGTTCGACTTTTCATAGCGTTGTTTCAACGCTACTTCGGCAGCCTTGGGATCAATTTCTTTTTCCACCAGGTACAGCCATAACGAACGGAAGGGATCATTTGGATCGTCTTGATAAAACGCCTGCAGATCATCCTGCGCTAACGGGAAGCGACCGCCATAATAAAGTGCGATGCCCCGATTTAAACGCGCGTAATTGTAAGTTGGATCAAGCTCTAGTACAGAATCAAACGCTTCATAGGCAGCATCAAAATTGCCTGCCTGCGTTAAATAAATGCCCAGATAGTTAAAAACTTCTGGCATATCAGGACGAATAGCTAACGCTTGCGAAAAATCATTTCGCGCTAGTGCCCGTAGCCCGAGGCTATCATACAGCACTCCGCGCTCATATAAAAGCTGCGCGCGCTCATCATCCGTTAGTGCCCGGCTTGCAAGGATCTGTTCCATGCGAGCTAGAATCACTTCCTGCTGCAGCGTAGGCTGCAACGGGATAGCCAAAACCTCATCCTTACGCCAATCATTGTTGCTGCATCCTGCCAGCATGAGTGCTGTCGCAACGTAACACCAGCGCAAGAAAGGCTTCATTTCCTACTCCCGAAGACAAACATTGGATAAACGTCCTTTCATCCGCTTGTTTAACACAAGAGCGTCCTGCCCTCGAGATAAGAACAACTCCCTGCCTCTTGGCAAGGAGTTGAAAACGGACTTAATTACTCTGCTGCTTCAGGCGCTGGAGCTTCTGCATCAGGCGTAGTCGCTTCTTTGATGCTCAGGCGAATACGACCCTGACGGTCAACTTCCATTACCTTAACTGGCACTTCCTGGCCCATTTGCAGGTAATCAGTCACTTTCTCTACGCGCTTGTCAGCGATTTGAGAAATATGAACCAAACCTTCTTTACCGCCACCGATAGCAACGAACGCACCGAAATCAACGATACGAGTTACTTTACCAGCGTAGATGCGACCCACTTCGATTTCAGCAGTGATTTCTTCGATGCGACGAATAGCGTGTTTCGCTTTTTCGCCGTCAGTTGCTGCAATCTTGATGGTGCCATCATCTTCGATTTCGATGGTAGTACCTGTTTCTTCCGTCAGCGCACGAATCACAGAACCACCTTTACCGATCACATCTTTGATTTTGTCAGAGTTGATCTTCATGGTGTAGATACGTGGAGCGAACTCGGAGATATCACCACGTGGTGTGCTGATAGCCTGTTCCATTACGCCCAGAATGTGCAGACGCGCACCCTTGGCCTGGCTCAGTGCTTCCTGCATGATTTCGCGGGTAATACCTTCGATTTTAATATCCATTTGCAGCGCGGTAATACCTTCACGGCTACCCGCTACTTTGAAGTCCATGTCGCCCAAGTGATCTTCGTCACCCAAGATATCGGACAGAACCACAAAGTTTTCTTCATCTTTAACCAGACCCATTGCGATACCCGCAACGGCGGCTTTGATTGGCACGCCAGCGTCCATCAGGGCCAGAGAAGCACCACAAACGGAAGCCATTGAGGAAGAACCGTTAGATTCGGTGATTTCAGAAACCACACGAATGGTATAGGGGAATTCGCTCGGGCTTGGCATAACGGCCAACACACCGCGTTTCGCCAGACGGCCATGGCCAATCTCACGACGCTTAGGTGAACCAACCATACCTGTTTCACCAACAGAGTAAGGAGGGAAGTTATAGTGTAGCAGGAATGAGTCAGTACGCTCACCCATCAGTTCATCAATATTTTGCGCGTCACGTGCGGTACCCAGAGTCGCGGTTACCAGCGCCTGAGTTTCGCCACGGGTGAACAGTGCTGAACCGTGAGTACGTGGCAATACGCCAGTACGAACGTCCAGACCACGGATCATGTCTTTTTCGCGGCCATCGATACGCGGCTCGCCACGCAGAACACGGCTACGAACCACGTCTTTCTCTACGCTGCCCAGGATGTCCTGAATTTCTGAAGCATCCAGAGTCTCGTCTGCCGCCAGCAGAGATTCGGTCACTTCAGCTTTGATTGCATCAACCTGAGTGTAACGCTCTTGTTTCTCGGTAATACGGTATGCATCGCCCAGACGTGCGCTGGCCAATTCAGCAACGCGCGCATACAGCGCTTCGTTAACCGCTTCTGGCTGCCAATCCCACTTAGGTTTGCCCGCTTCAGCAACCAGTGCGTTGATGTTTTCAATCACAACCTGTTGTTGTTCGTGACCGAATACCACTGCGCCCAGCATTTGATCTTCGCTCAGGATGTCTGCTTCGGATTCAACCATCAATACTGCGGCAGCTGTACCGGCAACAACCAGATCCAGACGACTTTCTTTCAGCTCATCGGTCGTCGGGTTCAGAACGTATTGGTCATTGATAAAACCAACGCGTGCAGCACCGATTGGGCCGTTGAATGGAATACCTGACAGGCTCAGAGCCGCAGATGCACCGATCAGAGCAACGATGTCCGGGTTAACCTGTGGGTTAACGGAAACAACGGTCGCGATAACCTGAACTTCATTCAGAAAGCCTTCTGGGAACAGAGGGCGAATCGGACGGTCAATCAGGCGAGAGGTCAGGGTTTCGCCTTCGCTTGGACGGCCTTCACGACGGAAGAAACTGCCTGGGATACGACCAGCAGCGTAAGTACGCTCCTGATAGTTAACGGTCAGTGGGAAGAAGCTTTGGCCTGGCTTGGCTTTTTTCTGGCCAACAACAGTAACGAATACTGCGGTGTCGTCCATGCTTACCATAACGGCAGCAGTTGCCTGGCGAGCCATCATACCGGTTTCAATGGTCACGGTATGTTGACCGTACTGGAACTTACGAATAATCGGAGTCAGCAAAATAATATCCTTTAGCTTGATCGGCGCTCGATCGTATTGACGACCTGATCCACCTGTTACTTACCGATCTTCACACTACATCCTCGCGACTAATGACAACCCTTAACTCACCATTGAGCTAAAGTCTCTCATTAGCCGCGCGAAATGCTGTAACGGAAGATCCTATTTTAGAAACAATAACAATACGTTAACGTTTTCTGTCATCGGTTCTTAGAAGAAAGGGGCCAAATTAGGCCCCTTTCTACTCGAAACTCGCAGACTTAGCGACGCAGACCCAGACGCTCGATCAGGGAAGCATAACGCGCTACATCTTCACGCTTCAGGTAGTCCAGCAGCTTACGACGCGTGGATACCATACGCAGCAGACCACGACGGCTGTGGTGATCTTTTTTGTGCTCGGAGAAGTGACTTTGCAAATGGTTAATTTGTGCAGTCAACAGAGCAACCTGAACTTCGCTAGAACCGGTGTCGTTAGCACCACGACCGAAGTCAGCAACAATTTTAGCTTTCGCTTCAACACTTAGAGACATAATACAACTCCAAATAATAGATTAAATTAGACAGGCGCCGATCTCTAATTCAGCAACCCAATATGTAAGCCGGACTATTCTACTCTTTGATGTGTGGGATCGCAAGATAGGCCGATTGCGCCTATTCTACGTGTTCCACAACCAAACGTTTCGGTGCGACTCTGCCATCATCAGCAATAATACCGATGCCGATGAAATTGCGCTCTTCGCCTTCGGTCATGCGGACCATGCCTTCAGTTGGCGCACCCGCCACCTGAACCGGTTGACCCTGTTTCACATAAGCTGCAACGATTGGCAGCAAATTCACTTCCGGGAAATTCAACACTGCGCTATCCATTGGGAGCAACAGTTTATCCAGTTCCGGGTTAGGTGAACGCTCTTCGGCCTGAGCCGTTTCAACCATGGCGCTTAGTTGCTCCAGTGTCACCATCCGATCGCTCGGATAAGTTGCAACCTGCAAACGACGCAGATAGCTGACATGGGCACCGCAGCCTAACATTTCGCCCAAATCATCAATGATGGTGCGAATGTAGGTACCTTTTGAGCAATGAATTTCCAGCTCCAGCTCATAACCTTCCCAACGAATGAATTGCAGCTCATAGACCGTGATATCACGGGCTTCTCGCTCCACTTCGATTCCCTGACGAGCATACTCGTACAGCGGTTTGCCCTGATGTTTCAGCGCAGAATACATGGAAGGCACTTGCTGGGTGTCACCGCGGAAACTATCCAACGCGGCGTCCAGCTGTTCCTGAGTGAAATTGACGTCACGCTCGCTAATCAACGCACCCTCTGCATCAGAGGTATCGGTACGTTGGCCCAGACGGGCAATCACGCGGTAGCGTTTATCAGAATCCAGCAGGAATTGAGAAAACTTGGTCGCTTCGCCCAGACAGATAGGCAGCATACCGGTAGCTAATGGGTCCAATGCACCGGTATGACCTGCACGGTTAGCACTGAAAAGACGCTTCACTTTCTGCAAAACGTCATTTGATGAGAGGCCTAACGGTTTGTCCAATAACAGAACACCGTTAATGTCACGGCCACGACGACGTGGTCGACCCATTACTTCTCCTCGTCAGTGCCTGTAGAGGTCTGACGCTCAACGTCATTTTTGATGACGTTTGTGACCAGGTTAGACATACGCATCCCTTCAATCAGGGAGTTGTCATAGGCAAATGTCAGCTCGGGCACAATGCGCAAACGCATGGCTTTACCCAGCAAAGTACGGATATAACCGGAAGCGTCTTGCAGTGCCTTGATACCGTTTTTGACCGTATCAGGATCGGCATTGTCGGTTAATACATTCAGGAAAGTGACAAAAACCTTGGCGTAGGCCAGATCGCGAGAAAGTTCGATACCCGACACCGTCGCCATACCGACACGAGGATCTTTGATTTCACGCTGTAGAATGATTGCGATCTCTTTTTGCATTTCCTGAGAAACGCGCTGAGAGCGGCTAAATTCTTTTGCCATTAGGATTCTCCAGACAAGTAGGGGGGCCAAGGCCCCCCAAATGGATATAAGCAGATCAGAGGTCGTTAAGCGATGGTACGTTTGATTTCAATGATTTCGAATACTTCGATCATATCGCCAGTACGCACGTCGTTGTAGTTCTTAACGCCGATACCACATTCCATACCGTTACGGACTTCGTTTACGTCATCTTTGAAGCGGCGCAGAGATTCCAGCTCGCCTTCGTAGATAACCACGTTGTCACGCAGAACGCGGATTGGGTTGTTACGCTTAATCACACCTTCGGTAACCATACAACCAGCAATGGCGCCGAATTTCGGTGATTTAAATACATCACGAACTTCAGCCAGACCAATGATTTGCTGTTTGTACTCTGGTGCCAACATACCGCTCATTGCCTGCTTGACTTCGTCAATCAGGCTATAGATAACGGAGTAGTAACGCAGATCCAGGCCTTCAGTCTCAACTACGCGACGGGCTGAAGCATCAGCACGGACGTTAAAGCCAAGAATGATTGCGCCAGAAGCAGCGGCCAGAGTTGCATCAGTTTCGGTGATACCACCAACGCCTGAACCCACAATGCGCACTTTCACTTCGTCGGTAGACAGTTTTTCCAGTGAATCACAGATAGCTTCACAAGAACCCTGTACGTCAGACTTGATTACGATGTTCAGTTCAGAAACTTCGCCTTCGGTCATGTTCGCAAACATGTTTTCCAGTTTAGATTTCTGCTGACGAGCCAGTTTAACTTCGCGGAATTTACCCTGACGATACAGTGCAACTTCACGCGCTTTTTTCTCATCACGAACAACGGTAACTTCGTCACCGGCAGCAGGAACGCTGGACAGACCCAGAATTTCAACCGGAATAGACGGACCAGCGGAGGTGATGTCGCGACCTAATTCGTCACGCATCGCACGCACACGGCCATACTCGAAGCCACACAGTACGATATCGCCCTTGTTCAGCGTTCCTTCTTGAACCAGCACGGTAGCAACTGGGCCACGGCCTTTATCCAGGAAGGATTCGATAACCACACCGCTTGCCATGCCGCTACGAACCGCTTTCAGTTCCAGCACTTCAGCTTGCAGCAGGATTGCGTTCAACAGTTCGTCAATACCTGTACCCGCTTTAGCAGACACGTTGATGAACTGAGACTCGCCGCCCCACTCTTCCGGCTGGATGCCGTACTGAGACAGTTCGGTTTTAACGCGGTCTGGATCGGCTTCTGGCTTATCCATTTTGTTCACTGCAACGACAACCGGCACGTTCGCCGCTTTCGCATGCTGGATAGCTTCGATAGTCTGTGGCATCACGCCATCGTCTGCCGCAACAACCAGAACAACGATATCTGTCGCCTGAGCACCACGAGCACGCATTGAAGTAAACGCTGCGTGTCCTGGGGTATCCAGGAAGGTGATCATGCCGTTGTCAGTTTCAACGTGATAAGCACCGATGTGCTGAGTAATGCCGCCTGCTTCGCCCGACGCCACTTTAGTGGAGCGGATGTAGTCCAGCAGAGAGGTTTTACCGTGGTCAACGTGGCCCATGATGGTGACAACTGGAGCGCGTGACTCAGCTGCAATACCAGTACCTGTATCACGGTCGCTCATCAGCGCTTCTTCCAGCTCGTTTTCACGACGCAGGATAACTTTGTGGCCCATCTCTTCAGCAACCAGCTGAGCTGTTTCCTGATCGATAACCTGGTTGATGGTTGCCATTGCACCCAGTTTCATCATCGCTTTGATGACCTGAGAACCTTTAACAGCCATTTTGTTAGCCAGTTCGGCAACGGTAACAGTTTCGCCAATCACTACGTCACGGTTTACCGCAACCACTGGCTTGTTGAAGCTCTGCTGCAAAGTGCTTGGCTTACGTTTACCCTTACGGCCAACGGCACGCGCTTCTTCGCGATCGGCTTTAGACTCGGAAAGTTTATTGCCTTTTTTCTGTTTAGTCGCTTTGCCACCACGAGTGCGGCTACGGCGATCGCCTTCAACTTTCGCGTCGTTTTCATCTTCTGCGGCGCGAGCATGTTGAGAGGTCGTTACATGGTAGTCAGCAGACTCGGTCTGCTCAGCCACAGGTTCTGGCCATTTACCTTCGTTTTCAGCCGCCATTTTACGGGCCTCTTCAGCAACGCGTTTCGCGTCTTCTTCGACCTTACGGCGTGTTTCTTCTTCTACAGAGCGTTTCAGCTCGGCAGCTTCAGCTTCACGGCGTGCTTTATCGGTCTGAGCTGGCTTGGTTTTTTCGTCGGTTTGTTGATTCGTCACTTTTTCTTTTTCCGCTGCTTGGCGTTTAGCTTTTTCAGCGGCCTCACGTTTGGCTTGTTCTTCGGCCGCACGTTTAGCATTTTCTTCAGCGATTTTCTGCGCTGCCGCTGCTGCTTCACGTTGTGCCTGCTCTTCCGCTTCACGCTGTGCCTGCTCTTCCGCTTTCGCTTGTTCAGCTTCCGGCGTATTTACATAAGTGCGTTTCTTGCGGACCTCGATTTGCACCGATTTACTTTTTCCGCCGGTGCTCGGAATATTCAAGGTGCTACGCGTTTTGCGTTGCAACGTGAGTTTATTTGGCGCGCTGCCGTGTTCACGGTTCAGGTGCGCCAGCAATGTTTCTTTTTCTTGCTGGGTAACGGAGTCTACTTCAGACTTCTTGATCCCTGCATCAGCAAACTGCTGTACCAGGCGATCAACCGGGGTCTGAATCTCTGCTGCCAGCGATTTAACGGTTACATCTGTCATGCTGTTCCTTCCTGCTACAGTTTATTACGCATTATCGCCAAACCAACAGATATTACGTGCGGCCATAATCAGCTCGCCGGCTTGCTCATCGCTCAACCCTTCAATATCTGCCAGATCGTCGATACCCTGCTCGGCAAGATCTTCCAGCGTACACACACCGCGCGCAGCCAATTTAAATGCCATGCTACGTTCCAGACCTTCCAAATTCAGTAGGTCATCTGCGGGTTTTTGATCGCCAAGACTTTCTTCTTGTGCCAGGGCCAGCGTGGTCAATGCAGCTTTAGCGCGCTCACGCAGCGCTTCTACCATATCTTCATCAAGGCCATCTATTTCCAACAGTTCGTTGATTGGCACATAAGCCAACTCTTCCAGAGAAGAGAAACCTTCTTCAACCAACACAGTGGCGAAATCTTCATCAATATCAAGATGTTTGGTGAAGGTATCGATCGCCGCATGAGCTTCAGCCTGATGTTTCGCCTGAAGATCATCTGCTGTCATCACGTTCAGCTCCCAGCCGCTAAGCTGTGAAGCCAAACGGACGTTTTGACCGTTACGGCCAATCGCCTGAGCCAGATTGCTGGCTTCAACAGCGACATCCATCGTGTGTCGGTCTTCATCAACAACGATTGACGCAACATCAGCCGGAGCCATGGCATTGATAACAAACTGAGCCGGATTATCATCCCACAACACGATATCGATACGCTCGCCGCCAAGCTCGCTGGAAACGGCCTGAACTCGCGCACCGCGCATACCTACACAGGCACCCACAGGATCGATACGCTTATCGTTGGTTTTGACCGCAATCTTAGCACGAGAACCCGGATCACGGGCTGCGGCTTTAATTTCGATCAACTCTTCACCAATTTCTGGTACTTCAATACGGAACAATTCAATCAGCATTTCTGAACGGGAGCGGCTGACAAACAGCTGCGCGCCGCGAGCTTCAGGACGCACGTCGTACAGAACACCACGGATGCGGTCGCCCGGACGGAAGTTTTCACGTGGCAACATATCTTCACGGCCAATCACCGCTTCAGCGTTGTTACCCAAGTCCAGCGCGATACTATCGCGGTTAACTTTTTTCACTGTACCCGTGACAATCTCGCCTAAATACTGACGGAATTGCTCGACCACCATCGCACGCTCAGCTTCACGTACTTTTTGTACGATAACCTGCTTCGCGGTTTGCGTAGTAATGCGGTCGAAAGTTACGGATTCAATCTGATCTTCGACATAATCGCCCAACTGAATGCTTGGGTCTTCATATTGAGCGGCTTCCAGCGTGATTTCACGCGTTGGCATCGTCACTTCATCAACAGCGACCCAACGACGGAAGGTGTCGAAATCGCCGGTTTTACGATCGATGCTGACACGGACTTCAATTTCTTGTTCGTATTTTTTCTTGGTCGCTGTCGCTAGAGCGGTTTCCAACGCTTCAAAAATCTTCTCGCGCGGAAGGGATTTCTCATTGGAAACTGCTTCTACAACAGCCAGAATCTCTTTGTTCATCCTAGTTGCCTCATCCAAACTTTAAAAGTGGGGTACCAGGTTCGCTTTCTGGATGTTGCTCAGCGCGAACACTTCATCTTTTCCATCCACAGTAACCGTGATCATTTCACCATCAACAGCTTTAATAATACCCTGCCATTTCCGGCGGTTTTGCATTGCCATACGCAAAACCAGGATGACTGTTTCACCAAGGTAACGACTATAGTGTTCGGCGGTGAACATAGGGCGATCAAGGCCCGGAGAGGAAACTTCCAAGTTGTAAGCGACTGTGATTGGATCTTCTACGTCCAATACAGCGCTGACCTGGTGGCTGACATCAGCACAAGCATCAACAGTGATACCATCGTCACTATCAATATAGATTCGTAGCGTCGATTGGCGCCCCCGGATGAACTCGATGCCGACTAATTCGTAGCCTAACGCTTCGACCGGTGCTGAAATAATCTCTGTTAACTTTTGTTCTAATGTGGACAAGCCCACCCCCAAGACATAAAAAAAGGGCTTAATAGCCCAGTGATTCTGCTGTCAAATAACAAAAAACCCCGAAATTCGGGGCTTTATGCAACTGGACCCTGTTTGCCGCTAAGCGGCTTCGGTACAACTTTCTGACAAGTATTTTTTTCAAATTGAAATCGAAAGTATTGAGGACTGCGAATACTACTATTTGAAAAAAAACACTTTAGGAAAGTGGTTGCGGGGGCCGGATTTGAACCGACGACCTTCGGGTTATGAGCCCGACGAGCTACCAGGCTGCTCCACCCCGCGTCCGAAAACGTGGCAAATACTACGTCGATAACGATAAAAAAGCAAGTTATCTATCTGTTTGGTACCGAGGACGGGACTTGAACCCGTAAGCCCAATCGGGCACTACCACCTCAAGGTAGCGTGTCTACCAATTCCACCACCACGGCACTGATATTAATGGTCTGCTTTACTGTCCAAGCGCCACAACCATTCTTCAACTTTCTTTCTGTACTATCTTACGACGTTACAACAACTTACTATTTCTTACTGCGGGATATCGCTGCTCGGCTTAGCTGGTGCTACCGGCGCTGTAGTCTGCTCAGCTTTAACTGGCTGACCCAGGTTTTCCCACTCGCTGCCTTTACGGCCCTGGTTGGTGCTCATATTGCCCAAAATCAGACTGATGACGAAAAATAAAGTCGCCAAGACAGCCGTCATACGGGTCATGAAGTTACCGGAACCATTCGAACCGAACAGAGTGGCAGAAGCACCTGCTCCGAATGAGGCTCCCATATCCGCGCCTTTACCTTGCTGCAACATGATCAGAGCCACAAGCCCGATCGAAATCAGCAAGAAAATTACCAGAAGAGCTTCGTACATAGTTGTACCTGTATCCTTGCGGGTTCACCGCATGCCAAATGCTTTTCACCCATAACAGCGGGAATTCATTCACCCACTTAAGCGGGTGTGAATACTAACCAAAGCGGTTAATACACGCAAGGGCAATTTCATTAACCGGGCTCATTTGCAGAAAAAACAGCCAGGTTACTCAACTTGCGGACAATTCTACGGGGAAGAGCGGCGTCCTCCCCCCTAAAATAAAGCCATTAACCTGCTGCTTTTACCGCATCGGCAATACGATGAGCCAGAGACTTAATTAGCTCTTCCTCTTCATCGCCTTCAACCATTACGCGTATCAATGGTTCAGTGCCAGATTTACGTAACAGCACGCGGCCACGCCCCGCCAGTTCAGCCTCGACCTGCTGAGTCACGGCAACAACGGCTTCGGACTCTAGCGGATTGTGATTACCGGAGAAACGAACGTTAACCAGTATCTGAGGCAATAACTTCATGCCGCTGCACAGATCATGCAGGCTCATGTCGTTACGCACCATCGCAGTTAGCACTTGCAAACCTGCTACGATACCGTCACCGGTGGTGGTTTTATCCAATAGAATCACATGGCCGGAGTTTTCAGCCCCGATACGCCAGCCGTTTTCCTGCATTTTTTCCAACACGTAGCGGTCGCCCACTTTTGCGCGAGCGAAAGGAATGCCGAGTTGCTTCAGCGCTAGCTCCAGACCCATATTGCTCATCAGCGTACCAACAGCGCCACCTTTCAGCTGACCCTGACGCAGGCCTTCACGCGCAATAATATAAAGAATCTGGTCGCCATCCACTTTATTGCCCAAATGGTCAACCATCATTAGGCGGTCGCCGTCGCCGTCAAAGGCCAGACCAACGTGTGCTTTTTCAGCCAATACGCGCTCTTGCAGCATACGAACATCGGTAGCACCACATTCTTCATTGATGTTCATACCGTCAGGCTCACAGCCTATGGCAATCACGGTAGCGCCCAGTTCACGTAATACGCTTGGCGCAATGTGATAGGTTGCACCGTTGGCACAGTCCACAACGATTTTCAAACCGTTCAGATTTAATTCGTTCGGGAAGGTACCTTTACAAAATTCGATATAACGGCCGGCTGCATCAACAATACGGCTGGCTTTACCCAATTCTGATGACTCAACGCAAGTCAGTGGCTTTTCCATCTCCGCTTCAATGGCTTCTTCTACTTCGTCAGGCAGTTTTGCACCATCAATATCGAAGAATTTAATGCCGTTGTCATAGAAAGGATTATGAGAGGCGGAAATAACGATGCCCGCTTCCGCTCGGAAAGCGCGAGTCAGGTAAGCCACAGCAGGAGTTGGCATTGGGCCAGTGAATGACGCAGATAAACCAGCGGCAGCCAGACCGGCCTCCAACGCTGATTCCAGCATGTAACCGGAAATACGCGTATCTTTACCAATGATGATCTTGCGCGAGCCATGACGAGCCAGAACCTTCCCTGCGGCCCAACCGAGCTTCAATACAAACTCAGGCGTAATCGGGTTGTCACCTACTTTTCCGCGAATGCCATCTGTACCAAAGTATTTACGGTCACTCATAATTTCTCTCTATTCCTTCGCTGAAAGTGTTGCCTCGACGATACGCATCGCCTCGACGGTTTCTTTAACATCATGCACTCTGACGATCTGCGCGCCCTGCATTGCCGCAATGACTGCACAGGCAACGCTGCCAATAACTCGCTGTTGAGGTGGTACATTAAGTAACTGACCCACCATAGATTTTCGCGACATTCCGACCAAAAGCGGAAGCTCAAAATGGTGAAGTTCTGCCAACCGAGCCAATAACTGGTAATTATGCGCTAAATTTTTACCAAAACCGAATCCCGGATCGAGTAACAATTTACTTTTTGCGATACCTGCCGCAACACAACGTTCAATGTGATGTTCAAAAAACTGGTTCACATCCGCCAGTAAATCATCGTAGTGAGGGGATTGCTGCATGCTCTGCGGTTGCCCTTGCATATGCATCAGGCAGACAGGCAGGCCCGTCGCGGCCGCGGCATCCAGAGCGCCCGGCTCTTGCAAAGAACGAACGTCATTGATCAGATGCGCGCCGACTTTGGCTGATTCGGTTATCACTGCCGCTTTTGAAGTATCAACCGAAATAAAGATCTCAAAACGTTTCGCCAACGCTTCAACGACCGGAATCACTCGATCCAATTCTTCCTGCTCGCTAATTTCAGCGGCTCCAGGCCGGGTAGACTCGCCGCCCACATCAATCAGAGTTGCACCTGCGGCAATCATTGCCTGCGCGTGATGAAGGGCATTATCGAGATCGTTGTGGCGTCCGCCATCGGAAAACGAATCGGGGGTGACGTTCAAAATCCCCATAACCTGAGGGTGTGAGAGATCAAGAGTCAGATCCCTGGCAGTCAAATACATCGTTATTTACCTTAAAAATGGTTAAGCACTTCAATTTATCCCGGCCAGAAAAAGAAAAACCCCGAGCAAGCCCGGGGTTATATTAATCACTACGCATTTAGATGCCAACAATCCGCTTACTTATCACCTAACTGTTCTGACATGGTGTTGCCAGGAGTTGGGGTACGCGGTTCGTCAACAGGCGTTGGTGCCTGAGGCGTATTGTCACTATCAGATGATTTATTCTTCGTAGCGTCGTCCCAGCCAGCCGGCGGGCGAACTTCTTTACGATTCATCAAATCATCAATTTGCGGCGCATCAATAGTTTCATATTTCATCAGCGCGTCTTTCATGGAATGAAGAACATCCATGTTTTCCATCAGCAACTTACGTGCACGCTGATAGTTACGCTCAACCAGCAATTTCACTTCCTGATCGATGATACGCGCGGTTTCATCGGACATATGCTTAGCTTTTGCCACTGAGCGACCGAGGAACACTTCGCCTTCTTCTTCAGCATAAAGCAGCGGACCCAGTTTTTCTGAGAAGCCCCATTGCGTAACCATGTTACGTGCAATTGAGGTAGCTACTTTAATGTCATTTGAAGCACCGGTAGACACTTTTTCCGGGCCATAAATGATTTCTTCAGCAAGACGACCGCCGTACAACGTAGAAATCTGGCTTTCCAGTTTCTGACGGCTAGCGCTGATTGCATCGCCCTCCGGCAGGAAGAAAGTCACACCCAACGCACGGCCACGAGGAATAATTGTCACTTTATGCACCGGATCGTGCTCCGGCACTAAGCGACCGATAATCGCATGGCCAGCTTCGTGATATGCCGTAGATTCCTTCTGCGCTTCGGTCATCACCATGGAGCGACGTTCCGCACCCATCATGATTTTGTCTTTAGCTTTCTCAAACTCGACCATTGAAACAACGCGTTTGTTACCGCGAGCGGCAAATAACGCAGCTTCGTTGACCAGGTTAGCCAAATCAGCACCGGAGAAGCCTGGAGTACCACGGGCAATCACTGACGCATCGATATCGATATCCAGCGGTACGCGACGCATATGGACTTTCAGAATCTGTTCACGACCACGCACGTCTGGCAGACCAACTACAACCTGACGGTCGAAACGACCCGGACGCAGCAATGCTGGATCCAGAACATCTGGACGGTTAGTTGCCGCAATCACGATGATGCCTTCATTACCTTCGAAGCCATCCATCTCAACCAGCATCTGGTTCAGGGTTTGCTCACGTTCATCGTGACCACCGCCCAAACCTGCGCCACGTTGGCGACCTACTGCATCAATTTCATCGATAAAGATGATACATGGAGCAGCTTTCTTAGCTTGCTCGAACATATCGCGAACGCGGGATGCACCCACACCAACGAACATTTCGACGAAGTCAGAACCGGAAATAGTAAAGAATGGCACTTTAGCTTCCCCTGCAATGGCTTTCGCCAGCAAGGTTTTACCGGTCCCTGGAGGACCCACCATCAATACGCCTTTCGGAATTTTACCGCCCAGCTTCTGGAAACGGCTCGGCTCACGCAGGTATTCAACCAGTTCGCTAACTTCTTCTTTCGCTTCGTCACAGCCTGCAACGTCGGCAAAAGAGGTTTTAATCTGATCTTCAGTCAACATGCGCGCCTTGCTCTTGCCAAAGGACATTGCCCCTTTGCCGCCGCCGCCCTGCATTTGACGCATAAAGAAGATCCAGACCCCAATTAACAACAACATTGGGAACCAGGAGATAAAGATAGAAGCCAGCAAGCTCGGTTCTTCCGGTGGCTCACCAACAACTTTCACATTTTTAGTCAACAGGTTATCAAGCAGTTTCGGGTCATTAACCGGAATAAAGGTCGTGTATTTGCTGTTATCTTTCTTGCTAACATTAATTTCACGCCCGTTGATACGTGCTTCACGAACCTGATCTTGGGATACGTCAGAGATGAAAGTAGAGTAATCCACTCTACGACCATTCGATTCGCTGGGACCAAAGCTCTGGAATACAGACATCAGTACGACTGCAATAACTAACCAGAGAATTAGGTTTTTCGCCATGTCACTCAAGGGATTAACCTCATATTACAACTGTGTTAACAAACAGCGTTAGGGTACTACAGTTTCCGCCCTGTCGCTACAATGTACACTTCTCGCGATCGCGCACGAGAAGCGTCTGGCTTACGAATCTTAACTTTCGTAAACAGGGAGCGAATTTCCCGTAGGTATTCATCAAAGCCATCTCCCTGGAACACTTTCACCAGGAAACTTCCGCCTGGTGCCAATACATCACGACACATATCCAGCGCTAATTCAACCAGATACATCGATTTAGGGATATCGACTGCCGGAGTACCGCTCATATTCGGGGCCATGTCAGACATAACCACCTGAACTTTTTTCTCACCTACCCGCTCAAGCAGTGCTTTCAGCACCATTTCATCACGGAAGTCGCCTTGAAGGAAATCGACTCCAACGATAGGATCCATTGGTAAAAGATCGCAAGCGATGATTCGACCTTTACCACCGATCTGAGTAACTACATACTGAGACCAGCCGCCCGGAGCTGCACCTAAATCCACAACTGTCATACCGGGTTTAAAGAGTTTATCGCTCTGTTGTATTTCATCAAGTTTAAACCAGGCGCGCGAACGTAACCCTTTTTTCTGTGCCTGAATCACATATTTATCGCTAAAGTGTTCTTGTAACCAGCGACTGGAGCTAGCTGAACGCTTTTTATTGGCCATCTCTTTTTCCAACTATCCTAATTAAGAGCCCGCGCATCTATTGCTTAGCTCGCGTAGACTCCCTAACCGGTAAAAGACCGATTTGGTGATACACATGAGATGGCGGTAGAATGAACCGTTTTCAATCCCAACTTAAGCAAAAAAGACGATGAATCTGAATAACAAACAAAAACAGCACCTGAAAAGCCTGGCCCATCCGTTAAAACCAGTAGTCATGCTGGGCAATAACGGCTTGACCGAAGGGGTGCTGGCTGAGATCGAACAAACACTGGAACATCATGAACTTATCAAGGTAAAAATCACTGCTGAAGAGCGTGAAACCAAAACCTTGATCGCTGATGCTATCGTGCGTGAAACCGGTGCAGTTAACGTGCAAATTATCGGTAATATTTTAGTACTCTACCGCCCGGCGAAAGAGCGCAAGATTATTTTACCGCGTTAATGACGTTCGTTTTAAAGAAAAGGTGCCATGCACTTAGTTCTGATAAAAGGCCGCTTGCGGCCTTTTTTCTTTTCTTTACAAATATCTGCTTACTTATTGCTCAAATCAGCCGTATTACAGATATTCGACTTTAAGAATTTCGAATTCTACATCACCGCCCGGAGTACGAATAACCACCACATCATCAACTTCTTTACCGATGAGGCCGCGGGCAATCGGTGAATTTACTGAAATAAGATTTTGTTTAAAATCTGCTTCATCATCACCAACAATACGGTAGGTCTGCTCTTCTTCCGTGTCCAGATTTAACACTGTAACCGTAGAAGCGAAAATAACCCGCCCATTATTCGGCATTTTGGTGATATCAATCACCTGAGCGTTAGATAACTTCGCTTCAATTTCCTGAATACGGCCTTCGCAGAACCCCTGTTGTTCACGAGCCGCATGGTATTCAGCATTTTCTTTTAAATCGCCGTGTTCGCGAGCATCCGCAATATCAGCGATAATCTTTGGGCGACGCACGCCCTTCAAATATTCGAGCTCTTCGCGCAGTTGATCTGCACCACGTACCGTCATCGGAATCTGTTTCATCTGTTAAATACCTCTAAATCTATCCTGTTCAAATAATCGTCATCCTGACGTTTTCGAATGAAAATACGGCTAGCCTAAAATCCTACCCGCCTCCAGGCGATTAACAAAAAAAACCCTCCCGGAGCTAAAACTCCAAGTTAGGATCGATTTTGCATTTTGATAAACATTTTAACGTAGAGTTCCTTTAGGGTCATCGTTTACTTTCGCCCTCGTTGCACCGTAGTATGGCTGTACGTTACCCAGCAGTTATACCGAAATTATGCATTTTTCACGAATAGTCAGTAAATTGGCCTGCGTTTTTGCGATCAACATCAGCGTATTCAATGCCAATGCGGCGCAGGTAGAAAATTACACGCAGTATCTGCCCGATGGGGCGAATCTTGCTTTAGTGGTGCAAAAAATCGGGGCGACAACTCCGGTGATAGACTATCACGCCCAGCAAATGGCACTCCCGGCCAGTACTCAGAAAGTACTGACAGCGCTAGCCGCCCTGTTGCAGCTAGGGCCTGATTTTCGTTTCGTTACCACGCTGGAAAGTCATGCGCCGATAACTGACGGCGTTCTGCGCGGTAATCTGATTGCCCGTTTCGATGGCGATCCGACCTTAACCCGCCAGCAACTGCGAAATATGGTAACAACGTTGAAAAAATCGGGTCTACGCCAAATTGCCGGGGATTTGATTATCGATACCTCGGTTTTTGCCAGCCATGATAAAGCGCCCGGCTGGCCGTGGAACGATATGACCCAGTGCTTCAGCGCACCGCCAGCGGCCGCAATTGTCGATCGCAACTGTTTCTCGGTATCGCTGTACAGCGCACCGAATCCCGGCGATATGGCCTTTATTCGCGTCGCTTCTTACTATCCCGTACAAATGTTTAGCGAAGTTCGCACTCTGGCAAAAGGCTCGCCGGATGCCCAATATTGCGAACTAGATGTGGTTCCCGGCGAACTCAACCGCTTTACCCTTACCGGCTGCCTGACTCAACGCAGCGAACCCCTGCCCTTAGCCTTTGCGGTGCAAAACGGCGCTAGCTATGCCGGTGCTATTTTGAAAGACGAGCTAAAAAAAGCCGATATTCAGATTGACGGTAATCTAAGACGCCAAACTACGCCGAGCGCGGCTGGCAGCGTGTTGGCGCAGGCACAATCCGCTCCGTTGCATGACTTGCTAAAAATCATGCTGAAAAAATCCGACAATATGATCGCCGATACAGTTTTCCGAACTATTGGCCATCAGCGTTTCGGCGTACCGGGCACCTGGCGAGCCGGCGCTGACGCAGTACGTCAGGTTTTACGTCAGAAAGCTGGAGTTGACCTCGGAAATAGCATCGTGGTGGATGGTTCGGGCTTATCGCGCCATAATCTTATTGCTCCTGCGACCATGATGCAGGCATTGCAATATATTGCCCAGCACGATCAAGAACTTAACTTCATCTCCATGCTGCCATTATCGGGTTATGACGGCACATTGCGCTATCGCGGTGGTCTGCACGAAGCCGGGGTTGATGGCAAAGTGTCAGCCAAAACCGGGGCGCTGCAAGGGGTCTACAATCTGGCAGGCTTTATTACTACCGCCAGCGGTCAGCGCATGGCGTTTGTCCAGTTCCTGTCTGGCTATGCCGTTCCACCGGAAGATCAAAAAAACCGCCGGGCGCCGCTGGTTCGATTTGAAAGCCGCCTGTACAAAGATATTTATCAGAATAACTGAAAACCATGAAACTACTGATTGTCGAAGATGATGAGTTGTTACAAAAAGGCATTGCCATGGCCCTCACCAGTGAGGGTTACGCCTGCGATTGCGCCAGTACCGCGGCTGAAGCCAACGGTCTGATTATCACCAGTCAGTACAGCATGGTTATTCTCGATCTGGGATTGCCAGATCAGGATGGTGCCGTGTTGCTCCGCCAATGGCGCCGCCAGAGTATTAGCCTGCCAGTGCTGATATTAACAGCTCGCGATGCGTTGGAAGACCGCGTCGATGGGCTGGATGCTGGCGCTGATGATTATTTGATTAAACCTTTCGCGCTGGCAGAATTATTGGCTCGCGTGCGTGCTCTGATTCGCCGCTATCAGGGGCAAAGTGATAATTTGCTTCAACAAGGGAATTTGAGCCTCAATCTGGCAACTCAACAGGTTTATCTACAGGAACAGCCGCTGGAAATCACGCCGAAGGAGTTTGCCATTCTTTCCCGCCTGATTATGCGCGCCGGGCACACCGTCAATCGGGAGCTGTTACAGCAAGATCTCTATACTTGGCAGGACGATCTTGGCTCGAATACTCTCGAAGTGCACGTTCATAATCTACGAAGAAAATTGGGTAAAGATCGAATCCGAACGGTTCGGGGCATTGGTTATCGTCTGGAAGTCTTATCATGATCAGCATGCGTCGTCGTCTGATTCTGATGCTAGCGCTGATTCTATTAGTCACTCAGTTAATTAGCGCGCTGTGGCTGTGGCATGAGAGCCAGGAACAAATTCAGTTTTTAGTAGATGAAACTCTCACCGCCAAAGTCAGAAATGAAAAAGTCGACACAGAAATTGCGGAGGCCATCGCTTCACTGCTGGCCCCTTCTCTGATTATGATGATCATCACTCTCCTCGCCTCTTTTTGGGCTATCAGTTGGATCATACGCCCGTTGGATCAACTTCAGAGCAAGCTTTCTGAACGCTCCGCGGACAACCTTAGCCCGCTGGTTATCAAAAGTGATATGCAGGAAATCGTCGCCGTTACCGGCACGCTAAATCAGCTGTTTTCCCGCCTTTCCAATACCATTCAGCAAGAACGTCGTTTCACTGCCGATGCCGCCCACGAACTACGCACACCGCTGGCGGGCATTCGCCTTCATCTGGAATTGATGGAAAAAAATGGCATAGCGGAAAGCAAAGTGCTAATTAATCGCCTCGATTTATTGATGCATACCATCGAACAACTGTTGATGCTGTCACGCGCAGGGCAGAATTTTGCCAGCGGACAATATCAGACTTTTGACTGGATTCAGGATGTGGTGCAACCGTTGCGGGAAGAACTGGCCGAAATGGCGGCGCAGCGTAAACAGCGTCTCCAATGGATTTTACCAGAACGTTCCTGTATTCAAGGTGAAGCCGCCCTGCTGCGTTTAATGCTGCGTAATCTGGTGGAGAACGCTCACCGCTATAGCCCCTCAGACAGCCTGATTATCGTTAAACTGACATCGCAGGATAGCGGTGTACTGTTGCAGGTTTTGGACGAAGGCCCAGGGATTAAGGAGAACCAGATTGGCGAGCTGACGCAGGCTTTTCGCCGTATGGATCAACGCTATGGTGGAAGCGGATTGGGGCTGAATATCGTATTGAGAATCGCACAGTTGCATCAGGGAAAACTGTCGCTGGAGAACCGCAGCGATCGACAGGGATTGAACGCCCAGTGCTGGTTGCCAAATCAGCAATAAGCCCAAAAAACGAAAGGCTGCCCGCAGGCAGCCTCTTTTAGCTCAAAACTGATGTCTGAGATTAACGCTCGTAAATGAACTCAACGCCATCGTCGTCTTCTTCATTCCAATCGTCATCCCATTCGTCTTTCGCTTCATCTTCCACTTCTGCCAGCTGTTCACGGTGATAATCATCCCACATGAACTCGACTTTCTCAGGGGCAGTCTCAGCAATTGCCATAGCTTTAGGTTGGGTATTCAGGAAGTTCATAACGTCCCAGCACAGCGCGTTAACGCCTTCGCGGTTGGCGGCCGAGATCATATAATACTTATCCTCCCATCCCAGAGCGTCTGCAATCGCCTTAGCGCGTTCTTCCGCTTCAGCCTGGTCTAACAGGTCAACCTTGTTAAATACCAACCAGCGTGGCTTCTCGGCCAGATTTTCACTGTATTGCTGCAATTCATTGATAATGATTTTGGCATTCTCAATAGGATTGGATTCATCAATAGGTGCGATGTCGATCAGATGCAACAGTACGCGGCAACGTTCCAAATGTTTCAGGAAGCGAATACCTAAACCAGCGCCTTCCGAAGCCCCTTCAATCAAACCAGGGATGTCGGCAACGACGAAGCTTTGCTCATGATCCATACGCACCACGCCCAGACTTGGGATCAAGGTGGTAAATGGATAGTCGGCAACTTTCGGTTTTGCCGCAGATACCGCACGGATAAAGGTAGATTTACCTGCGTTTGGCAGACCCAGCATACCGACATCAGCCAGCAGCAATAGCTCAAGCATCAGTTCGCGAGTTTCCCCTTCAGTACCCATGGTTTTCTGACGCGGTGCGCGGTTAACCGAAGATTTGAAACGGGAGTTACCCAAACCGTGGAACCCGCCTTTGGCAACCATCAGACGCTGCCCGTGACGAGTCATATCACCGATAACTTCACCGGTATCCTGATCCAGTACACGCGTACCGACCGGCACTTTGATGGTAATATCTTTACCACGTTTACCGGTACAATCACGGCTCTGGCCATTCTGTCCACGTTCAGCGCGGAAAGATTTCACAAAGCGGTAATCGATCAGGGTATTCAGGTTTTCATCAGCCAGCAGGTAGATATCACCGCCGTCGCCGCCATCGCCGCCGTCCGGGCCGCCGTTAGGAATATATTTTTCACGACGGAAGCTTACACAACCGTTACCACCATCACCGGCTACAACCAGAATCGCCGCTTCATCTACAAACTTCATGTCTCTCTCCGTAAATCATTCACCGGGCTGCTTCAACGGAGCAACCAGGGTTGTTTCTGTCCGCCGTGGCCACCATCGATGACCAATTGCGGAAAACATTGCACCTGCCACCACCACAAACGCCCCTACGTAGCCCACGGCATTGAGGGGAGGTGCGGCAAACATATCTGGCCACGCCAGCGCTAATAAATTTGAAAAAATCAGTGTAAACAACGGAGTCAGCGTCACTAAAGCGCTTACCTGCGCCGCCTGCCAACGCGCCATGGCCTCAGCCAAAGCTCCGTATCCAACCAGGGTGTTAACCCCGCAGAACAGCAGACACGCCAGTTGCCATCCACTTAACTGAAAAATAACGCCGGGTTTGGCCAGCGGAAACAGAACCAGTGCACATAAAGTGTACAACAAGACGAGGATCTGTTGCGATGCCATGCGTCTTAATAGCACCTTCTGAGCGACACCGTAGCTCACCCAAACCATAGCGGCGCACACGCCTAATGCCACGCCGAGGGTGTAATCCGTCAGTCTGGTAAAGATTTCCAGCAGGCTGGTGTTAAAAAAGAGCATCAAACCGCAAATCAGCATCGCTGCGCCGATAACCTGCGTAATTCGCATGCGCTCTTTTAAAATCAGCACACTGGCGATCATCATCCCAACCGGTGACAACTGTCCGATAACCTGAGACGCCGTCGGGCTAAGATACTGTAGCGATGAGCTGAAAAAGAGAAAGTTCCCCAGCAAACCGCAGGTGGCAATAACCAATAACAACAACCACCGAGGTTGACGAAATAACGTGAGAGAAGGCAATTGCCGTCTGGAGGCCAAAATCAATCCCAGGCCCAAAGACGCAAGCGTAAAGCGGTACCAGACGATGGTAAAAGGGTCCATCACTTCAAGTACTTGCTTCATTGCTATCGGCAGAATACCCCAGAATACGGCAGTCGTTAACGCAAGAAGAATGCCTAAACCGGCCTGCTGTTTCGTATTCATGACTTCACTCAGGTAAGGTCAACCCAGAAATGTAAAAAGCCCCGCAACAAAATTGCAGGGCTTACATCTATTAGCAGGACGCGAAAAACTTATTCAGCTTCGATGCTGATAAATTTACGGTTTTTCGGGCCTTTAACTTCGAACTTGACTTTACCGTCAGCCAAAGCAAACAGAGTGTGGTCTTTACCGCAACCTACGTTGATGCCAGCGTGGAATTTAGTACCACGTTGACGAACGATGATGCTGCCTGCCAATACTGCTTCGCCGCCAAAACGCTTAACGCCTAGACGTTTACTTTCGGAGTCACGACCGTTACGAGTCGAGCCACCAGCCTTTTTATGTGCCATTTGTCCGCTCTCCTAAAACTTAAGCGCTGATACCGGTGATTTTAACATCAGTGAACCACTGACGGTGACCTTGCTGCTTACGGTAGTGCTTACGACGACGGAATTTAACAATCTTAATTTTGTCGCCACGACCGTGAGCAACTACTTCAGCTTTGACCAGACCGCCATTGACTAAAGGAGCGCCGATATTGATTTCTTCACCGTTAGCGATCATCAGAACTTGGTCAAACTCAATTGTTTCACCAGTTGCGATGTCCAGCTTTTCCAAGCGAACGGTTTGACCTTCGCTTACTCGGTGTTGTTTACCACCACTTTGGAAAACCGCGTACATATAAAACTCCGCTTTCCGTGCACCCTACTTAAGTAGTCCAGAGCGCACTATAAATATTCATATTAGGGCGCGAATTCTACGCAAAAACGGATCGGATGACAAGCGCAGAATAGCTGCAAACGAAGAAAAAAAGCGCAGTTTCTTACATGTCATTTATTTAACGCGTTTTTCAAGTACAATCATGGTCTCAGGGAACGTCATGTAATAATGTTAGCGGCGATGTCATCGTAGTTAAAGAGAAAAACAGCTGAATAAAACAATGAACCTAGAAAAGATTATCGAGTTAACCGCGCAGGATATGGCGGCCGTGAACGCAACAATTCTCGACCAGTTGAACTCCGATGTAACGCTCATCAATCAATTGGGTTACTACATTATCAGCGGTGGCGGGAAACGTATTCGCCCCATGATTGCGGTGCTGGTTGCCCGAGCGCTGGGTTATCAGGGCGATAAACATGTCACTATCGCCGCATTAATTGAATTTATTCATACTGCAACATTATTACACGATGACGTTGTTGATGAATCCGATATGCGTCGCGGTAAAGCGACGGCTAATGCCGCCTTTGGTAACGCCGCCAGCGTGCTGGTTGGTGATTTCATTTACACCCGCTCTTTCCAGATGATGACCAGTCTGGGTTCTCTACGCGTGCTGCAATTGATGTCAGAGGCCACCAACGTGATTGCTGAGGGTGAAGTTCTGCAATTAATGAATTGTAATAACCCAGATATTACCGAAGAAAGCTATATGCGGGTGATTTACAGTAAAACGGCCCGCCTGTTTGAAGCAGCCTCTCAATCTTCCGCCATTCTTGCCGACGCAACCCCAGAGCAGGAAATTGCCCTGCAGGATTATGGCCGCTATCTTGGCACTGCATTCCAGCTTATCGACGATTTGTTAGATTACAGCTCCGATGGCTCCACTCTCGGTAAAAATACCGGTGACGACCTAAATGAAGGTAAACCGACTTTGCCGCTGCTGCATGCCATGAATAACGGGAATCCCGAGCAGTCTGCCCTGATCCGCAAAGCGATTGAAGAAGGAAATGGTCGCCATTTGCTGGAACCCGTTCTGGAAACCATGCGCCAATGTGGCTCTCTGGATTATACGCGTCAGCGTGCGGAAGAAGAGGCTGACAAGGCAATTGCCGCATTGCAGATATTGCCAGAAACTCCGCATCGATTAGCGCTGGAAGGTTTAGCGCATATAGCCGTACAGCGAGATTTTTGAGAAACTTAAAGAAACAACCCGGAAGTTAAATAACGACTGGGTTGTTTTCCTGATTTATCGCTAACGATTAACCAAACGCGCCATTAATGTTGCGACGCCCTCACGGAAAATAAACGCAATAATTTGATCGCGTTCTTCCTCCGTCAACTGGTAATAAGCTTCAATCCAAACCTGCAAAGGGTCCTGTCTGGCAACGATATATTCCGCAGGTTCCTCCCTCATCCTTATCATATCCAGCACTTGCCCAGGCAAGCTATCAACATGATATTCAATAGCTTTACCTTGAACTCCACGTCGGCGGCGTAGTTCCCAGCCTTCGCGTCTGGCCATCTGGTTGATTCCTTGTGGCGAGGAGGGTAATCCTGCGATGCCTGTTAATTCCCTGGCTGAAAACCACTGTTTCTTCATGGATGATCTACTCTCGGATTTACTCAACAATTCGGGCATCCGAACAGCGCAATAAAATAGATGCCCCGCTCAGCATTAATCAGGTAATGGCTAAACGCGTCATTAACGAACCAATCCCTTCACGCAAAATAAAACTGATGATTTTGTCGCGCTCCGCTTCGGTTAACTGATAGTAGGCCTCTACCCATACCGCTATCGGTTCCTGTCGCGTGACGACATAATCTACCGGGTCCTCTTTGAGTCGTAGCAGACTAAGCACGCTTACCGGCAAACTATCTATATGATATTCAACCGCTTTACCCTGAACTCCCCGGCGACGCCGTTGTTTCCAACCCTCACGTTTTGCCATGAGGTTGATTCCTTGTGGAGACGAGGGCAACCCCGCGATACCTGTCAGTTCCTTGGCAGCAAACCACTCTTTTTTCATAGCCTTTCTTCTCTACTATGCGGTAACACGCAAAAAAGGAATTTTTAGAAAATATTTGAAAATCATTTGGAAATTTGATGTTATCCTGTTTCTAAATGATTACTTTTCGTTCGTAATATGATTAACGATACACGGTTAGTTATACCACTAACATGCCAGCAGCTTAGTAAAAAAAAGGATTAAAGATGATTTTAAGGAAATCTGATTGGCACCCTGCCGACGTTATTGCGGCACTGCGGAAGAAAGGAACAACCCTGGCGGCGTTGTCTCGAAATGCCGGTCTTAGCTCATCAACGCTAGCCAATGCCCTGACTCGTCCCTGGCCGAAAGGTGAGTGGCTAATTGCGGAATGTCTGGAGATTCATCCCTCGGAAATCTGGCCTTCCCGCTATTTTGACGCTAGAACAGGGGCCTTACTGGATAGGAAAACGCGTATTCGTTCAGCACAGTCATAACTTACTGACATAAAAAAGCCGCCGGTGCTTGCCACCAGCGGCTTCTTAGACGAAACAGTCAAGGGAAAATAACCCCCCGCTGTTTTCAATCAACAATTGTTATTTGTTGACGAAATCTACGCCTAGTTCGATATCTTTGTGCAGCACGTCTAGCATGCTTTCTAATGCATTTTGCTCAAAGGCACTAAGTTTGCCAATGTCTTTACGTTCAGCAACACCTTGTTTTCCAAGCAGAATTGGCTGCGCGAAGAAGCGAGCATATTTGCCATCGCCTTCCACATATGCACATTCAACAATGCCGCTTTCACCTTGCAGAGCGCGAACCAGAGACAGACCGAAACGCGCAGCAGCCTGGCCCATAGACAGCGTTGCAGACCCGCCACCGGCTTTTGCTTCAACGACTTCAGTACCCGCATTCTGGATACGTTTGGTCAGGTCGGCAACTTCCTGCTCGGTGAAGCTCACGCTAGGAATCTGTGACAGCAATGGCAGAATAGTCACGCCAGAGTGACCACCAATAACCGGCACTTCGATATCCTGAGGCTGCTTGCCTTTCAATTCAGCAACGAAGGTGTTTGAACGAATGGTATCCAGAGTGGTGATACCAAACAGTTTGTTCTTGTCGTATACCCCAGCTTTTTTCAGTACTTCAGCCGCGATAGCTACGGTGGTGTTCACTGGATTAGTGATAATACCGATCAATGCTTTTGGGCAAGTACGAGCGATTTGCTCAACCAGATTACGAACGATCCCAGCGTTAACATTAAATAGATCCGAACGATCCATGCCAGGTTTACGGGCTACACCGGCAGAAATCAGAACTACATCAGCGCCTTGCAGAGCTGGGGTAGCGTCTTCGCCGCTAAAACCTTTAATATTGACTGCCGTAGGGATGTGGCTCAGATCTACAGCTACACCCGGAGTAACCGGAGCGATGTCGTACAGAGAAAGGTCTGAACCTGAAGGAAGCTGAGTCTTGAGTAGAAGAGCGAGGGCCTGGCCGATACCACCAGCGGCACCGAGAACTGCAACTTTCATCCTATACTCCTTGTTATATATAATTTAAATTTGCCGTGAATTCATCTATTTACGCACCTTAGTTTATTGCGATTTTAAACACAATCTATTAACAGTCAGATTGAGAGATCACGCATTAAAAACGGGTGTGAAGTCGGCTTATTTTAGAGTAATTCGCTTATCGATTAATGATATAGCGCACATTCTTCTAAAAATAATTTAAGCATCCACAACAGGTTAATCGGCGGTTACATTACACCCTTCCATAACATCAGAACAACATCATTTTAATAACATTTTTATCACGACTGTTTGATTGCTATGCATTTAGCTTAGGCATAATAGTTAGAGATATATTTACGCTAAATTGTCATCTGCTTTGATATAAGAGCTTTTATTACTTCCTACGCATGCTAATGTTGAATAAAAATTCATTTAAATGCATAATTGGCTTCCTAACTCTCCATTCCCCCAGGTGAAAAATGCGAAATCCCGCAAAACAAGAAGACCTTATCAAAGCGTTTAAAGCGTTATTGAAAGAGGAAAAATTCAGTTCTCAGGGCGAGATTGTTTTGGCATTGCAGGAGGAAGGGTTTGAAAACATTAACCAATCCAAAGTATCACGCATGCTGACCAAGTTTGGTGCCGTTAGAACCCGTAATGCGAAAATGGAGATGGTTTACTGTCTGCCAGCAGAATTGGGAGTTCCAACGACCAGCAGCCCGCTGAAAAATCTGGTTCTCGACGTAGATTATAATGATTCTGTCGTGGTGATTCACACCAGCCCTGGTGCTGCTCAGCTTATCGCCCGCCTGCTAGATTCATTAGGGAAAGCCGAAGGCATCCTGGGTAGCATTGCCGGAGATGACACAATTTTCACCACGCCAGCTAAAGGCTTTAGTGTTAAACAGCTGCATGACGCCATTTTAGGTTTATTCGACCAAGAGCTGTAATCCCAGCCAATCAGATCGCGGCCAGTAGAATCAAGGTTCTATTGGCCTTTTACAGTACATACTCTGCATTTCAATCCCTTTGCCATCTTCGATCTGCGACAGCCTATTCCCTTAGTCATCTTCCTTTACCTTGCATCAGCCATCCTTTCCAAGCCATGCAGCTTCGCTTTTTTGCTCGTTATCATCCTATAGATATAACTAGCCTCTGAGCTATTTCCCAAGAGGCATACTGCATGTAGTGAATATCACTGGATTTTCTCATCTAACCGGCACGGAAAATGACCCTTTTTCATTAAACAGCGAATACACGCTAAAATTTTCGCACTTTTGGTCAAAAACACCCACTCATTTGAAATATCTACTTTTTTGCCTCAATCACTCATTTTTTGATCGATTTTTATTCCGTTTGGTTATTAAAAACTAATAACTCACATTAAAGTCACGCTAAATATTATTAGCCCGCTATTAATGTTTCGGGTGACTAGATGTATACTCATTTCGTGACGTAAATCACATTTACGCAAACTAATAAAAGAATATTAAGAGGCCATAACATGAACATTAAAACTACCGTAGCAGCATTAAGCGTTCTTTCTGCACTGTCATTTGGCGTATTTGCAGCCGATTCAATCAACGCAAGCCAAGCGGCTAACTTACAATCGGTTGGCACCATTACTGTTAGCGGTGTGAATGGGACGCCTTCAGATATTCGTCAGGCACTGTCTGACAAAGCAGATGCACAAGGCGCCAAGGCTTATCAGGTTATCGAAGCTCGCGAAGACGGCAACTTCCACGCTACAGCAAAAATCTACCAGTAAATTCTGACCTGGCGCATCGCCTTACCAGATTCAGTCAGAATAGAAACACAATCAAAACAACAGCCTCTAAGTAGCAGAATCGATAATAATGCTTTCTGGTTGTTGGCTATTTTTAGGAAGAGATCATGAAAATCAAAAATACCATCGCTGCACTAGGCTTATTTTCCGTTATCGCGTTTGGCGCTTCAGCCGCCGAGTCTGTTAATAATGCTCAAACTAACAGCCTGACCGATATGGGAACCATCAGCGTGAGTGGCATCACCGGCGCGCCTTCTGATATTACTCAGGCACTGGCCGACAAAGCCGATAGCAAAGGCGCTACAGCGTATAAAATCATTGAAATGCGTCAGGAAAATGGCTGGCATGCAACAGCCAAGATTTACAAATAAGGGCGAATGCACGGTGTTTTAAGCGGCAAATCCCAAACAGACAAGCTTGCTCAATAATCTTTTAACTATAAACAGATGAACATAAGTCTATTGAGCAAGAGCAAGAAAAAAGTAAGAAAGAGCAATGCTAGATAATCCCTCGCTGTCCTATCCAGCGAACCCTTTGGCCCCCTTTCGGGGGCTTTTTTTATCTAAATCAGTTCAATAGCTGCTGATGCGCCTTTTTCTCCAGCGCTTCCAGCAGTTTGCTATGGATTCCGCCGAAACCACCGTTGCTCATGACCAGAATGTGATCGCCCGGCTGAGCGGTTTTCGCGATCATTTCTACCAGCGTATCAATATCAGCACTCCATGAAGCCGGTTGAATACAGGCTTCGGCCACTTCCACCACCTGCCACGGAATATGCTGTGGCTGGAACAGAAAGACTTCATCAGCCCGGCCGAGTGACGGCGCCAGCTCATTTTTGCACAGCCCCATTTTCATGGTGTTTGAGCGAGGTTCCAGCACCGCCAAAATCCGCGCTGTCCCGCCAACCTTGCCACGCAGCGCAGCTAAAGTAGCCAGAATGGCCGTTGGATGATGAGCAAAATCATCATAAACCGTTACGCCGTTGGCTTCGCCACGTAGCTCAAGACGGCGACGAGCATTGATAAAATCACCGAGAGCGCGGCAAGCGTCGGCTGGCTGTACACCGACGTGCCGAGCGGCAGCAATGGCCATCAGCCCGTTATGCATATTGTGTTCACCTACCAGCGACCAATTGACTTCGCCAACCAGTTCATTATCCAGGAATACCTGATAAGCGCTGGCATCGACCGTGACTTTCTTCGCTGACCAACTGCCGGTTTCGCCCACAAATTCCTGCTCACTCCAGCACCCCATCGCCATCACCTGTTTCAGGTGGTTGTCGTTATCTGGCAGGATGATCTTGCCTTTCCCGGGCACCAAACGCACCAGATGATGGAACTGCTTCTGGATCGCTTTAAGATCGTCAAAGATATCTGCGTGATCGAATTCCAGATTGTTCATGATCAGCGTGCGTGGGCTGTAATGAACGAATTTGGAACGTTTATCGAAGAAGGCGCAGTCATATTCGTCGGCTTCGATCACAAAGAATGGGCTGTTACCTAAACGGGCAGAAACGTCAAAATTACCCGGTACACCGCCAATCACAAAGCCTGGCTCATAGCCACAGGCTTCCAGAATCCAGGTCACCATACCGGCGGTGGTGGTTTTACCGTGAGTGCCTGCGACCGCAATAACCCAGCGCTCAGGCAGAACCTGATCGTGGAGCCACTGCGGGCCAGAAACGTAAGGAATACCGCGTTCTAAAACTGCTTCGACACAAGGATTGCCGCGAGTCATCGCATTACCGATGATCACCAGATCCGGTGCAGGATCGAGCTGAGCCGGATCGTATCCCTGGATCAAACTGATCCCTTGGTTCTCTAACAAGGTACTCATCGGTGGATAAACGTTAGCGTCGGCCCCAGTGACCTCATGCCCCAATGAGCGCGCCAGCATTGCCAGCCCCCCCATAAACGTGCCGCAAATACCAAGAATATGAATGCGCATAAATGTTTCCGTCTGATTGCATCGAGTTTGCGGCTATTCTACCGCTCAGAATCCGAGAGAAGAAATGGAATTGCCTATGAATCAATCTTAGCTTTGGGCTACACTGCGAGCATATTGTAAGTGGTTTGTTAGTAATTCGATGTTCAACCGTAGATTCAGGGATTGTGTCATGAAAACGTTAGGCGAATTTATCGTCGAGAAACAGCAAGACTTCTCTCACGCCACAGGCGAATTAACTGCATTACTGTCAGCTATCAAGTTAGGCGCTAAAATCATTCACCGCGACATCAATAAAGCAGGTCTGGTCGATATTCTCGGTACCAGCGGCGCTGAAAATGTGCAGGGTGAAGTTCAGATGAAATTGGATTTGTATGCCAATGAGAAGCTGAAAGCCGCTCTTAAAGCGCGTGGCGAAGTTGCGGGTATCGCGTCTGAAGAAGAAGATGACATCGTTATTTTCGAAGGTGAGAGAGCAGAGAACGCCAAATATGTGGTTCTGATGGACCCATTAGACGGCTCTTCTAATATTGATGTGAATGTCTCGGTCGGTACTATTTTCTCTATCTATCGTCGCATTACGCCAATCGGCGAACCCGTCACAGAAAAAGATTTCCTTCAGCCGGGCAGCGCTCAGGTTGCGGCAGGCTACGTGGTCTACGGTTCATCCACCATGCTGGTCTACACTACCGGTTACGGCGTTCACGGATTTACCTACGACCCATCGCTGGGTGTTTTCTGTTTATCCCATGAGAAAGTTCGCTATCCAGCAACCGGTTGCATGTATTCAATCAACGAAGGGAACTACATCAAATTCCCTCAGGGCGTGAAGAAATACATCAAGTATTGTCAGGAGCAGGATGATGCAACCCAGCGTCCTTATACTTCTCGCTATATTGGTTCTCTGGTCGCAGACTTCCACCGTAACCTGTTGAAAGGCGGCATCTATATTTATCCAAGTACCGCCAGCCATCCGCAAGGGAAACTGCGTTTGCTGTACGAATGCAACCCAATGGCATTCCTGGCTGAACAAGCCGGCGGTAAAGCCACCGATGGTGTGAATCGTATTCTGGATATCGTGCCGGAGAAGCTGCATCAACGTGCGCCATTCTTCGTCGGTACCAAATCTATGGTGGAAGATGCAGAGCGTTTTATCGCTCAGTTCCCAGATTAATTATTATTCCATATAGATCGAATCAAGCAGCGGCTACGGCCGCTGTTTTTTATGCTGCCACGGTTTCTTCATCCGGCTGCAGCTTAAACACCGCCATGCTGGCAGCAAGCGCATCCGCCTGCTCTTCTAGCGAGCGCGTTGCCGCCGCTGCCTGTTCAACCAACGCTGCGTTCTGCTGCGCTACCTGATCCATTTGCGTAATCGCCAGATTAACCTGCTCAATACCAGAGCTTTGCTCATGGGACGCAGCGGATATTTCTTTCATTAATGCCGTTACCCGGCTTACCTCGCGGGCAATATCATTCATGGTTTTACCAGCGGACTCAGCCATATCAGCCCCTTCCCGTACCCGACTTTGCGATTCTACAATCAACCCTTTGATTTCTTTGGCTGACTGGGCGCTTCGCTGAGCCAGATTACGGACTTCACCGGCGACGACGGCAAAACCTCGTCCCTGTTCTCCGGCGCGGGCCGCTTCCACCGCCGCATTCAGCGCCAGAATATTAGTCTGAAACGCTATGCTATCCATCACGCTGATAATATCGGAAATCCTTCGCGAACTGGTGGTGATCGCCTGCATTTTATCCATCACATGATTAACCACCGAACTCCCCTGATTAGCGATCTCAGAGACGCTCACAGCCAAACGGTTTGCTTGATCTGAATTCTCCGCGTTCATTTTCACCGTAGAAGTCAGTTGCTCCATGCTGGCGGCAGTTTGTTCCAGCGAAGCGGCTGATTCTTCGGTTCTTTGCGCGAGATGGATATTACCTGCGGCTAACTCCCGCGATCCGATACCAATCTGACCGCCAACATCCCGGACATGGCTCACTGAAGCCACCAGCGATTGCTGCATGGCCTGTAAAGCCATGGCCAAGCGCGCCAGTTCGGTTTTACCTTCGCCATTAATACTATGGGTCAGATCTCCGGCCGCAATAAACTCCAATTGATGAATAGACTGCTCCAACGGACGCAGAATAATAATTTGCAAAGCAAACCAGGCAACTATCGCGGAAAATAAAGTTATCAGCCCCGAAGCGACAATAATGGCAACTTTAATGTGTGCCGCGCTATTGGCTTGCTCAATTTGCTGCTGGCCTGCATTCAGCGCATAAGAGCGGAATTGCTGCACATCTCCATCGAAAGCACCGCTGATGCTGGAAATCCGGTTTTCCAGCGCTTCATAGTAATCGTCCGCCTTACCTGCTTTGATCGCTTCCAGCATCGGAAACACGCCTTGCTCGAGATAGAATTTATAACTTTTTTGAATATTATTCGCCAGGTCTTCCCCTTCCCCTCTGGCAGTGACCGCCGCAATAAAGCGCTTCATTTCCTGCTGAGATTGGGCCAAATCGGCTTCAATTTTGTTGGCCGTTTTCTGGGATTCATCAATCAGGCCGATTTCCATTTGCCTGACAGCCAAGGCAGCCGCGGCTCTGGCACTTAACGTCGCATTAAAACTATTGGATAACGCCCCCAGCTCCTCTCCCTGAATCTGATTAATGATCCGCAAAGAATTAGAGCTTTCGTGAATGGAGTTGATACCAATTACGCTAACAACTAATAAAATCAACGACATCAAACTCAACTGGGCGATCAACCCGGTCTTTACGGTAATCTTTTTTAACATCTTTTTTTCCCGGTTATCTGCGAAGAATGAAGATTACAAAGCGTTAACTAAAAGTGAGCAGGCATATTATTTAGATAAGTTATCGGCGTACCCGATACCTTCTTGAGCTATGGCGAGTAAAACAGGTGAAAATAGATACGATTAGGCAATGACGAGATTTCTACGCGGCTTGTTCAGCCAAATTTAGCTAATACCTCCATTATCCAGATGTGAAAAGGACGGGAATTAAGAAAAGAGTTGGCTATAATAGCCGGCACTCCATTTCTGGTTTGATAAAAGGAAACCGACATGAGCTTGAACTTAGTACCAGCAGGTAAAGACCTGCCAGAAGATATTTACGTTGTGATCGAAATCCCAGCTAACGCCGATCCAATTAAATACGAAATCGACAAAGAAACCGGTTCTCTGTTCGTTGACCGTTTCATGTCTACCGCCATGTTCTACCCGTGCAACTACGGCTACATCAACAACACCCTGTCTTTAGACGGTGACCCGGTTGACGTTCTGGTTCCAACGCCTTACCCATTACAGCCGGGTTCAGTGGTTCGTTGCCGTCCAGTTGGTGTGTTGAAAATGACTGACGAAGCGGGCGAAGATGCCAAGCTGGTTGCCGTTCCGCACAGCAAACTGACTAAAGAATACGATCACGTTAAAGACGTGCAAGATCTGCCAGAGCTGCTGAAAGCGCAGATCAAACACTTCTTTGAACACTACAAAGATCTGGAAACCGGCAAATGGGTTAAAGTTGACGGTTGGGAAGATGCAGCAGCAGCGAAAGCTGAAATCGTTGCTTCTTTCGAGCGCGCGGCCAAGAAGTAATTCTTGCCGCTGCCCCATAAAAAAACACCGCTCAATGAGCGGTGTTTTTTTACTTTCAAATCACTTTTCTTCGTGTTCTTCGTGGCGTTTGAGCCAGTCACCGCTTCGAATCCGCGGCAATCCTGCAACACTCAGGCGATAGAGATAAATCCAGGCGCTGCCAAAAGGCGTTTGAATTAGCTCACGCTTATAATCTTTGGTATTACTCTTCAGTTCATCCAGCTCGGTCATGATGGCTGAGTTTATCCGATAAACCTCGCAATGCACCTGACCTTCACCGGGAATGACCGCGGGATAATGGCCCAAATTGTACATTTCATACCCATCAAGGTCATATTCACCCAAAAGCTGAGCGTCAGTCATCCAGTGACTGTTACCTTGTTTGCGCCGTAAACTACCGTAGACAATAATTCGCATCATTAAAACTCAAACTGATAGAGCACATCTAATGCCTGATTAATACCAGACACCGCCTCCAGATACAACCTGGGCATCAATCGATAGCGTAATGTTAACGTCGCCAATGAGTCAAATATACCGACACCATATTTTACCTGTAGGTCTTTGGTGACATATCCGCTAACGACCACTTGCGAACTATCTCCTACGCCCTGAGTATCCAACGCCAGATCGCTTACGCCGAACGCCTCACCGATTTGCCCCACCAGCTTGCCGCTCTGCGCCACCCCCATGCCGATGAGCATTGAGGTCATCATGCTGCTATCGGTGCCAGAACTGCTCAGACCCTGGCCGCGCAGTAAGTATGACAAAGCCTCTTGCTGAGATTTGACCGGATCGGAGAACACCTCAAGCTGCGGCGCATCTGCCAGCCCAGTAACCCGAACCCCAGCGGTGACGCCATCTTCGGTAGAATCTGGGTTACGAATCGCTTCAATATTCAGCAGCGGTTGATCCGGCGGCCCGGAGAACAACAGCAGGCCTTTCCGCACGATCAGATCCTGCCCATAGGCACGGAAACTACCGGACGGAATATTAATTTGGCCGTTTAACCCCAAACCGCGCTGATCCTGAACCATTTTCAGATCGCCTTGCAGGCGCGCTTTCAGGCCAAAAGCGTTCAGACGAACATCATTGCCAACATGAATAAGCAGATTACTGTTAATCGGAATACCCGCGCTTCTTGGGGCGATAGGCTGAAGGTTGTTATTCAACATCACTTCATCCGGAGATACGCCAACCGCGCTTTCCGGCACTTCTTGTACCGTTATACGCGCCCACGGAATATCCACAGAACCGTTAAGAGAGAACAGCTGCGGGGTAGCTTCAAACACAATATCCGGTGATACATCAACGCGAACCATTGGTGGGATAGTGACTCGCAGCTTATTGCCTTTCGCCGCGATACGGGCACGCCATGCATCGATATTGCGCCAATCCGCGCTCCCATCAAGATTAAGCTGCCCGTTTGTGGTTCGAATCAACCCTTCCAGAGTGGAGGTCATGCCATCAAAATTCACGGCCAGACGCCCATCAGTAATATCAAATGGCATCCAGCTACCGTCAATATCCATGTCTTCAAGCGCCAAACGCCCGAAGACCAGTGGATTTTTGGCATTGCCACCAAGACGCAGGTTGGCGTTCAGCATCCCTTTGGCTTTCTCGCCGTCGCTGAGAATCGGGTTAATCATCGCCAGCGAAATATGACTGATAGCAATATTACCAGAGAGATTTCTGCGCCCTTGCGGATCCGCGACCTGCACCTGACCGTTAAACTGGCCGTTATTTGTCAGCTTAATTAGCCAATCGGCCTGAGCCCGGCCATTATTCAGCGCCGCGTTCAAATTCAGGGTATCAAAGGCCAGCGGCAGAGGATTCCCCTGAACCATCTGTTTAACGTTAACCCCTTTACCCACCAAAGAAACCTTGGCCTGAGGCAAGGCACCACCTTCTGCCCAGCTCACGTCCGCTCGACCGCTGAATACGCCGTTTAGCGTGGTATCCGGCCCAAGGAAGGGTTTAATCATCGCCAAATCAAAGCGATTAAGCACGATGCTAGCTTGCCCGCTTGGCCCAGCTTCAATGGTACGTGGCACACAAAGTTCGGCATTCGGGTTCTGCCAGCAGTGCGGCCCGATGGTGATTTTCTGCGCCGTATTGAGATAATCCAGAGCAATAGCGCGATTTAAACGCCATTCTCCAACTGGCGTGTCAAAGCGGGTATTGTTCAGATTGCCACGCCAGCGCTGCTGTTGACGATCGAAACTGCCGTCCAGCGCCAACTGGCCAGAAACCGGCTCTCCCTGAACGTTTAAACGTAGCTGATGCTGCTTTTCGCTCCCTTTGGCATCTAGCGTCAACAGACTGACCAATAAGTCGTCCTGCTTCAGTTGCTCAACCCGTACCGCCAGTTGCCCCTGAATCTGCTCAGCAGAACGCACATCGCCATCGACCTTAATCCGGCGAATATGTAGTGCTTGCCATTGCAACCCCGTCGCGGTTAGATCGGCCAAAAGCTGTGGTGCTGCAAGATCGCCGCGCAGCTTCAGATTGCCTTTAACCACGCCAGCCAAACCTGGCAGAGCGCCATCTAACTGCGGCGCGTCCACATTGGCGTCGAGAACCCATTTGTCATTCAGATCGCCCTTCACATCCAGCTTATTGCGACCCAACGCCAGATTGATACCCGGAATATGCCATTGTCCGGCGGCATTGCCGGTGAGAGAGCCTCTGGCCGTGACGCGATTCTGTTTTACGTTACCGTCTAAAGTCAGCTCTGGAACATTAAGCTGCCAGCTGCCGCCGTGCATACTGCCGCGGGTGACAATCTTGCCGTCCAGTTTCGCCGGCCATTCCGGCCACTGCTTCGCCGTATTGATGCCGTTTAGCGTCAGAACCGAGTTCCAGCTAATAGCGTGACTCCAGTCGGCTACGCCAGTTAGATCGGTATTTCCTTGCAGTGCCGCCAACCGCAAACGCGTTAGCCTAAACTGCTCAACGTTGCCTTTCCCGTCCAAAGTAATGACGGCGGGAGGAATATCCGCCCCTTTTACGTCTGCGCGAATAGACAACGCATAATCTGAGGCCTGTCCGTTAAAGCGCGTTTTGAAGTTATTGACCTGGAACTGAGCGTCGCCGGTAAAAGGCCAACGCAGCTGCTTGCTTTGTAAGGTCAAAGCCAGAGGTAAACCGGCTTTAGCCAGTTCAGTTTGTGCTTCAAGCTGAGCGCTGACCGGGCCGGACAAATTTAGCGCCACAGTGAGTTGATCCCGCAGGCCGCCACCCAGGTTCAGTTTGATTTTCTCGCCTTTCAGCGGCTCAACGTTAACGGCACTATTTACCACCAACTCCAACGGCCATTTATCTGCCAACGTAGCCTGCCCGCTGGCGGTCAAGCCACCCTGCGGGGATTTAATATCCAACGTTTCCAGCGTCACCCTTTGATCTTGCGTGCTGGCTTTCAATATCAGGCTAGTGATTAATGCTTCGGTATCGCCGGTCAAACGCAGCTGTTGAGCATTGATTTCCTGAATCTGCAAATCGACAGGCAAACGAAAATCAGGCAACTCTGGCAGCAACGGCTTGGCGAACAGGGCTTTTAACGTTTCCCCTAGCGGTTTTTCAGGCTCGGAGGACTGAGCTAAATCTTGCGTTGGCGCGGAATCAGCCACTTTCTCCGCTGCTTTTTCCGTGGCTTCTTTGACTGCAATCGCCGTGTCTACCGCCGGTTTCATTGCTTCCGGCACGGCAACTGGCGTGGTTTTCGGTAAGGCAATCAACAACCCGCTAATTTTGGTCGGCATCAAGGTTAACGCGCGTTGTTGCCAGTGAGCACCAGTGCGGAACTCGTCCAGCGAAATCGCCGTATCGTCGATGGTCACTTTGACATGGTTAATCGCCAGCAGCCGCAGAGTCATCGGATACGGCGTGCTCAGCTCGCCCATGGGTTCGCTATCCGGCGGCACAGGCTCAGAAGGCGGCAGCAATTTTGTATCGACAACCACGTCAATATCCTGCGCCGTCAAAGCGTTAACACACAGTTCGCTACGTTTAAGACAAGATAACTGCAGGGAAAGATGGAACTGGCCGGCTTTCACCGTCACGCCCGGCATTTGGTACTGAATGCCTTTCAGCGTGAGATCCCGCCAGCCGCCGCTGACACTGGCAATATCCAGCCCCGGCACCCAACGCGCCGCGCTGTTGATCAGAAAGTGCAAACCGGTAGTGGTGCCGAGCAAACCGGCCACAGTGCCGATCAGCAACAGCAAAATGAGTAAAAATGCGATACTGAGTTTCTTTAGCCAATTCATAGTTCAGGCCCCAAACCAATATAGAATTGGACTCCGTGGGTTTCTTGATCGCCAACCGGCGCTGCAAGGTCAAATTTAATCGGTCCAACCGGGGATTCCCAGCGCACGCCAACACCCGCGCCGGTTTTAAAATCGCTCTTACGGATATCGTTCACAGCTTCACCCGAATCGATAAATACGGCACCCCACCATTTTCCAGTGACGTTATATTGATATTCGATGGAGCCAGTAGCCAACTTGGATGCGCCGCTCAATTTACCGGAACTATCCAGCGGTGAAATGCTTTGATATTTATAACCCCGCACGCTGCGATCGCCACCGGCGAAGAAACGCAGAGATGGAGGGACTCGATTAAAGTTATTGGTTTCGATCCAACCGAGATTTCCTCGCGCAACGAAGCGGTTTTTCTCACCTAATGTACGAATCCACACGTTTTGCGCCTGGAACACGGCAAAATCGACGTCGGAACCCCAGGTGGTATCAGAAACGTCCACCGAGTAACGCTGGCTGTCTCCCCACGACGGCATCGCGCCGCCGCGCTGACGGGTGCGATTCACACTGGCGCCCGGATACAGCAGCATAGTGGTATCCGTAACGTTACCCTGCGTAAAGTGGTCCAGACTCCAGCGCAGATTGATAGAACGCTGCCAGCCGCTGGACATATCCCAGAAACGCGCCACATTCAGCGTGGTGGTGTCAGATTTGGTGTCATTCAGATCGGTACGTTTGAAACCGCCCTGAAGCAGATAATATTGCTCAAGTGGATTTTTCAGCAAAGGAATGCGGTAGCTAAAATCAAGACTTTGCTCAGGGGCCGAAACGTTGGCGCTCGTCGTAAAACTGTGGCCACGATTATTCACCCAGGGTTTACGCCAACTGGCTTTTACCCTTGGGCCGATATCGCTGGCAAAACCACCGCCTAGCTCAACGGTATTTTCCGTGCGGGGCGTCAGCACGGCGTCTAATGGCAATGTTTTACTTTTCTTCGCATCGCGAAAATCAGGAGAAACCACCACGGAGTTAAACCAGTTGGTGGCCGCTAAACGGCGGTTGAGTTCGGCTAAATCGTCCGAGCTGTAATCTTGCCCTGCGTGGAAAGGAACCAAATTTTGCAGGTAATCTTCGCGAATTTGTGAACCCTGAAAACTCACCGTACCGAAACGATAACGTTCGCCGCTGTCAAAATCGATATCCCAAAAGGCTTTCCGTAATTCAGCCGCTACGCCTAACTGACTTTTGATCATGTTAGCGTCAAAATAACCCCGGCGTAACGCCAGATTAGTCAGCGAACCTTTGAAGCTATCGAATTCGCCGTGGTTCAGAATTGAACCGATTTTTGGCGTGTCCCGGCGTACCAGAGCCAGATAGGAAGGATCGGTTTTCGCACCGCCTTGTAATACGATATCAACGCTGGCTATTAATACCGGTTCACCCGGAGTGACCTTCACCATTAATATTGAACGCGCCGGTGCAGGCTTGGGCTGTAAATCAAATTCAATGATGGGATCGTAATAGCCAAGCGCTCTAAGTCCCTGACGGATTGCTTCGTCCACCCTGGCACGGAACCGGCCATCGGCGCTGACTTCATCGGTGCCGATAGTTGATAATCGCGCCCGAACGTTTCTTTCCAAATCCCCGCTAAGACCTTCAACCTGCAGCCGAACATTGGCGGCATAAGCAAACGGTGTTGCGAGTAATGCACACAAAAAACACACAATAGGGTATCGAGACACGCGTACTCCTGATTAATTTTTACTTTCCTGTAAAAAAACGATCTCACCGGCTAACGGATATATGACGGTGTTTTCACACCATATTTCCCTTTATGAAGACCGATTTAAGCCTGTCGCCCCTAAGATTCTGCGTTAAGCTGATACATTAACGCAATATGCCTCTTATTGTGTGCAAACTCGCAATCAGATACAACTATCTATCCTTTAACACTGTGATAACCGGAGTTCATTTTGCTGCACAATTCAGAAAAATCAGCCGTTATTAACGCACAAGATGCCCTGCCGGGACGCACCACCCCGATGCCGGTTGCAACTACTCACGCCGTAAATGGCCACTCGATGACTCATATTCCAGAAGGTATGAAAGAAGCGATTTTTGCCATGGGCTGTTTTTGGGGCGTAGAGCGCCTGTTCTGGCAACAACCGGGGGTTTATAGCACCGCCGCAGGCTACAGCGGAGGCTATACACCAAATCCGACTTATCATGAAGTTTGCAGCGGCCGCACCGGCCACGCCGAAGTGGTGCGAGTGGTGTTTGATCCCAAAGTGATTGGCTACGACCAGTTACTACAGATTTTCTGGGAAAACCACGACCCGGCTCAAGGAATGCGTCAGGGCGGCGACATCGGTACTCAGTATCGCTCGGCTATCTACGTATTGACCCCGGAACAGGAACAGCAGGCTAACGCCAGCCGCGCCCGATTCCAGCAAGCGATGGCAGACGCCGGTGATAAGCGCATCATTACCAGTGAGATTACTGCGGCGTTGCCTTTCTATTATGCGGAAGACGATCACCAGCAGTATCTGTATAAAAATCCTCACGGCTACTGTGGTTTAGGGGGCATTGGGGTTTGCCTGCCACCGAATTTGTAGGGGCTAGCGGGCATCTGATTGCTGCTGCTATACTATCCGGGCTGTTGACACAGCCCAATGGCGGCTTTCCTGCCCGCCATTTTAACTTTTATGTATGACCCTTCCTTACGATCGCCGACTGAATCGTCGGTACGACACGGATAGATTATGTTAAACAGTATTTTACTGATTCTTTTTCTGATCGCGGTAAGTGCCTTTTTCTCTTTATCGGAGATATCGCTGGCTGCTTCACGCAAAATCAAACTTAAACTTCTTGCTGATGAGGGAGACATCAACGCACTTCGGGTGCTGAAACTGCAAGAGACGCCGGGCATTTTCTTTACAGTAGTGCAAATCGGCCTGAATGCCGTCGCTATTTTGGGTGGTATTGTTGGTGACGCCGCTTTCTCGCCGTCATTCAAAGTGGTGTTCGAGCGCTTTATGTCGCCAGAAATGGCAGACCAGGTCAGTTTCATCTGCTCATTCGTTCTGGTAACCAGCTTGTTCATCCTGTTTGCCGATTTAACCCCGAAGCGCATCGGTATGATTGCACCAGAGACAGTCGCCGTCCGGATCGTCAACCCGATGCGTTTCTGCCTGATGATCTGCCGTCCGTTAGTGTGGTTTTTCAACGGCATGGCCAACCTGATTTTCCGTTTATTCAAGTTGCCAATGGTTCGCAAGGATGACATTACATCTGATGATATCTACGCCGTCGTGGAAGCCGGAGCATTAGCTGGGGTACTGCGCAAACAAGAGCACGAACTGATTGAGAACGTTTTTGAGCTGGAATCCCGTACCGTTCCGTCATCAATGACATCTCGCGAAAGCGTGATTTATTTTGACCTGCGGGAAAGCGAAGAAAGCATCAAAGAGAAAATTGCGACTCATCCGCACTCCAAGTTTTTAGTTTGCGACGGCCATATCGATCAGGTCGTAGGCTACGTCGACTCTAAAGACTTGCTAAACCGCGTGCTGGGCAACCAGAGTTTGGTACTGAGCAGCGGCGTACAAATCCGCTCGGCGCTTATAGTTCCGGATACTTTAACGCTTTCTGAAGCGCTGGAAAGCTTCAAAACTGCCGGAGAAGACTTCGCCGTTATTCTTAACGAATATGCATTGGTGGTTGGGATTATTACTCTGAATGATGTAATGACCACGCTGATGGGGGATTTAGTCGGCCAGGGGCAGGAAGAACAGATTGTTGCTCGTGATGAAAACTCATGGCTGATTGAAGGCGGTACGCCTATCGATGACGTGATGCGCGTGCTGGATATCGATGAGTTCCCGCAGTCTGGCAATTATGAAACCATCGGCGGTTTTATGATGTATATGCTGCGTAAAATTCCGAAACGCACGGATTTCGTCAAGTATGCGGGCTACAAGTTTGAAGTGGTCGATATCGATAGCTACAAGATCGATCAGCTACTGGTTACCAAGCTCACTGATACTCCGGCTCCCATTCTGCCCAAAGCGCCGCACGAAAGCAGCGATGCCTGATTGATACGAGCAGAATGACTTGCTGAAAATACTAGCGGCCCCATTATCGGGGCCGCAATTCATTCGGCGCTACTGCTTTTACGCCTTATCAACCCATTTCTGCCTGTAGCCGTAGAACCTGGCGGTTGACCTCGGACATCACGCTATAGTGGCGTTTATCTCGTACTTTCGGTGGCAAAATCTTACCTTTGTCGAATTCAAAAGCCCCCATATCCTTGATGTATAGCCGACCGCGGAATAGGGTTTTGACATACATCGCGACTTTAGCGGGGTTGTAACGCTGGAAGATCCTCATTTTTTTGCTTTCCTCCCATGACACAAATACGCTCCGCGAATGGCCTAAGCGACCAGGATCACAGGTAGCGTAAGATAATTGCAGAGTAATAGACCTGAAGAGTGGCGCTAAGTTCCGCCAAAAGTAGTCATACATACTGTGTTTACATAAAATTACAGAATCACACGAACATAAACGGCCGTTAAGGCAGAATAACCATCTAAACAGTAACGATTACTAAAATCGGCATCAGACAGGACAGACCTCTGATCTGCACCTATGATTTGAAAACTTGCCTCAATTCGCGGCGCAAGTGCCTAATTCCATCGTTCAGCATCGTCAAGGACATCACATGATAAAAAATAGCCTGCTCATTCTTTCCCTTATTTTCACACCTTTGCTTGCCTCGGCTCATAACATTCAACTCGATCAGCGTGTGCCGCCGGTGGGTGTTAGTGATAAAGGTGAACTGGATTTGGCTAATAATAAGTTTAGCTATAAAAACTGGAATAGCTCGCAATTAGCCGGCAAAGTCCGGGTGGTGCAACATATCGCCGGCCGCAGCAGTGCCAAAGAGATGAATGCCCCCTTGATTGAAGCAATCAAGGCCGCCAAATTACCGCACGATCGTTACCAAACGACGACAATCGTCGATACCGATGACGCCATTATCGGCACTGCTATGTTTGTGCGTAACAGCATTGAAGACAGTAAGCGTGAGTTTCCCTGGTCGCAGTTTATTGTCGACAGCAATGGCAACGTGAAGAAAGCTTGGGATCTGGCCGCCAAAAGCTCCACCATCGTGGTGCTGGATCAGCAAGGTAACGTTCGTTTCGTTAAAGATGGGGCATTAAGCGCGGAAGAAGTGCAGCAGGTCATCGCCCAACTGCACCAGTTGCTGAAGTCTTAAAACAGCGACACTCTGAAGCCGGGGTTCAGGAAAGACTCACGCGGGGTATAAGATAAAGGTTTGCCCTGCCAATCATTGACCTGCGCTCCGGCTGCGACGGCCACCGCATGGCCTGCGGCGGTATCCCAAACGTTAGTCGGCCCAAAACGTGGATACAATTGCGCCTTTCCTTCGGCCACTAGACAAAACTTGAGGGAAGAACCGACGGATACCGTTTGATGCTCGCCCAACTGAGCCAGATAGTCTCTTAGCTCGTCATCACTGTGGGAACGGCTCACCACCACCAGCGGCAGTTGCGCATCACGAACCTGGATCTGCATCCTACGTCCGCCTTCCTCTTTCCACGCCTGCCCGTTCTCAGCGCTGTACATCACATCCGTCACCGGCGTATACACCACGCCCAAGATTGGCGCGCCTTGCTCGATCAGCGCGATATTCACGGTAAACTCACCGTTTCGGTTAAGAAATTCTTTAGTTCCATCCAGAGGATCGACAAGCCAGTAACGCTGCCAGTGCTGGCGAATTTCCCACGCCGGAGGATCCTCTTCCGACAACAGGGGAATATTCGGCGTCAGCGCTGCCAGACCGGCTTTAATAATATGATGCGCCGCCAGATCCGCTGCGGTTACCGGCGAATCATCTTTTTTGTGTGCTACATCAAGAGGTTTCTCTCCATCGTAGACGGCCATAATCGCCGCCCCGGCATCGCGTGCCAACTGGCAAATTTGCTCTAACATCATCCACCTCTGAAGTTATCTATCATTCTTTTCGTCGCTGTTCGGCTCACCGCAGTCCGGCTGTTACCGGTCGGCAACGCCCTTTTCCCTCTATTTATTTTAGAGGTAAATACCAAAATAAACTTCACCTAAAGGATGAATTCGGCTTGAGTAGCAGACTAGTGAATTTTGCCATTAATAGCCATCGCCAACTTAACATGTAATAAAATCAAGGGGATTAACCTGCCGCATCTGTGAGCGTCTACGCGTTAATCTGGCTGGCTTTCTGCCAAACTTCACACTTTGTTGCCACAATTAATTAAAATTACATCTGCTTTTGCGATACATGTCGAATAGCTCTCATATGGAAAGCCACAATGGAGAAAGCCATGATAAAGCGTCCCCTGACGTTGTCCCTACTCGCCTGTCTGATTGCCAGCGCGGCTCAGGCCGCTACGGTTGATTTACGCGTATTGGAAACCACCGATCTCCACAGCAACATGATGGATTTCGATTATTACAAGGATAAACCGACTGAACAGTTCGGTTTGGTTCGCACTGCCAGCCTGATTGACGCAGCGCGTCAGCAAGCGGTTAATAGCGTACTGGTAGACAACGGCGACTTAATTCAGGGCAGCCCACTCGGGGATTACATGGCAGCCAAGGGATTGAAAGAAGGCGAAATTCATCCGGTCTACAAAGCAATGAATACGCTGGATTATGCCGTAGGAAACATCGGTAATCACGAGTTCAACTACGGCCTGGATTACCTGAAGAAATCTCTGGCGGGAGCAAAATTCCCCTATGTAAATGCTAACGTGATTGATGTAAAAACCGGTAAACCGCTGTTCCAACCTTTCCTGATCGCCGATACACCGGTTAAAGATCGCGACGGTAAAACCCATAATTTACGCATTGGTTATATCGGTTTTGTTCCGCCACAGGTCATGATCTGGGATAAAGCCAATCTGACGGGCAAAGTCCGTGTAGACGACATCACCGAAACCGCGAAAAAATGGGTACCGGAGATGCGTAAGCAAGGGGCTGATTTGATTATCGCCATCCCGCACTCAGGCCTATCCAGCGAGCCGTATAAAACCATGGCTGAGAACTCGGTTTATTACCTCAGCCAGGTTCCGGGAATCAACGCAATTATGTTCGGGCACTCCCACGCCGTCTTCCCAAGTAAAGATTTCGCTGCGATTAAAGGCGCGGATATAGCGCAAGGTACGCTAAACGGCATTCCAGCAGTAATGCCGGGCCAATGGGGTGACCATTTAGGCGTTGTAGACTTTGTACTGAATAACGATAAAGGTAGCTGGCAGGTCGAACAGGCGAAGGCAGAAGCCCGCCCTATCTACGATAAAACCAACAAAAAATCGCTGGCACCGGAAAACGCCAAGCTGGTTAAAGTACTGGCCGATGACCATAAAGGCACCCGCGATTTTGTCAGCCAACCTATCGGAAAAGCCTCCGATAATATGTATAGCTTCCTGTCGCTGATTCAGGACGATCCAACGGTACAGATCGTCAACAACGCTCAGCGCGCCTATACCGAACACTTTATTCAGGGCGATCCGGATCTGGCCGATTTACCCGTGCTTTCTGCCGCAGCGCCGTTCAAAGCAGGCGGTCGCAAAAACGATCCGGCCAGTTTTGTTGAAGTCGAAAAAGGTGATTTAACCTTCCGTAATGCCGCGGATTTGTATCTCTACCCCAATACTCTGGTCGTAGTGAAAGCCAGCGGCGCTGAGGTGAAGCAGTGGCTGGAATGCTCTGCCGGGCAATTCAATCAGATCGATGTGAAAAGCAGCAAACCGCAGTCGCTAATTAACTGGAACGGTTTCCGTACCTATAACTTCGACGTGATTGACGGCGTTAACTATGAAATTGATGTGACACAGCCGGCTCGCTACAACGGCGACTGTAATCTGATCAACGATAAAGCCGAACGTATTAAAAACCTGACTTACAAAGGTAAGCCACTAGATCCAAAGGCCACTTTCCTGATTGCGACCAATAACTACCGCGCTTACAGTGGCAAATTCGCGGGCACCGGCGATGACCATATTGCCTTTGCTTCACCGGATGAGAACCGTTCGGTACTCTCTGCCTATATCAGCGCAGAAACCAAGAAGAACGGTCAGGTTAAGCCTCAGGCTGATAACAACTGGCGTCTAGCCGAAATCACCAGTTCGCAGCCGTTGGATATTCGTTTTGAAACTTCACCAAGTGCCAAAGCCGCTGAATTTATCAAGCAAAAATCCCAGTATCCCATGAAGGCACAGGGACTGGATGACATTGGTTTTGAAGTTTATCAGGTCGATTTGCAGAAGAAGTAATCCCTCCTTAAAGCGCTCTACGGAGCGCTTTTGCTCTTTCTCCCTCATCCTTACTACCTCTTAATAACTATGGCACACACATTAACATGCATTTATAATGCAACTTATAGAAGTTACACATTAAAGAGGTGTCATAATGGATTACCGCAATCAATCTCTCGGTTCTCTGGCTATTGCCATACCACGAGCCACAACGTTATTTCGCCGGTATGAACTCGATTTTTGCTGCGGAGGGAAACAGACACTACAACGTGCCGCCGAGCGCAGGGCTCTGAATATTGACGCGTTGGAAGCGGAGCTCACCATGTTGCAAAAAGAAACTCAGGCAGTGCAGAACTGGCAAGAGGTTCCACAGGAGCACCTGATCAGTTTTATTCTCAACCGCTATCATGAACGGCACCGCGAGCAATTGCCGGAGCTGGTGTTAATGGCAGAAAAGGTAGAGCGCGTACATGCCGCAAAACCCACCTGCCCACGAGGTTTAGCAGTGCAGCTCAGCGTGCTACATCAGGATTTATTACAGCATATGGAAAGAGAGGAAAAAGTGTTATTCCCCATGATTGCCAAAGGAATGGGGAAAATGGCTAGCGTGCCGATTTTCGTGATGGAATCAGAGCACGAAGCGGCAGGGCAGCAATTGGAAACCATCAAACAGATCACCAATAACATCACGCCCCCACCTGGAGCCTGCACCACCTGGCGCGCACTTTATGCCAATCTCAACGAATTCGTCGGCGATTTGATGGAACACGTTCACTTAGAAAATAATCTGCTATTTCCCAGAGCGTTAAGTGGCAACTAAGTCGTAGAAAAGCCATAAAAAAAGAGCGATCCTGGATCGCCCTTTTTCACACTAACCGCTCAGAATTTACAGAATTTCCAGCAGTTCTACGTCAAATACCAGCGCGCTGAATGGCGGAATAGATGCGCCAGCGCCACGCTCGCCGTAGGCCAGATTGTGTGGAATCGCTAACTGCCATTTAGAGCCAACCGGCATCAAAGTCAGTGCTTCGATCCAGCCTGGGATCACGCCGCTAACCGGGAATTCAGCCGGCTGGCCGCGTTCTACGGAGCTATCAAATACCGTACCGTCAACCAGACGACCGGTATAATGCACGCGCACACGATCCTGACGTGAAGGAATTGGACCTTCGCCTTGTTGCAGCACGGAGAATTGCAAACCGGATTCAGTGGTGGTCACTTCATCACGTTTAGCGTTTTCTTCCAGGAAGTTAGCGCCTTCAACAACCAGTGCCTGCTGGCGCTCCAGACGAACAGCATCGGCACGTTCGTGAACTTCACGCAGCGCGCGGTGAACGACATCAACAGGAACTGTTGGTGTATTCCCTTCCATTGCGTCGCGCAAGCCCGCCAACAGGGCTTCTGGCTGCAAATCCTGCAAGCCGGACTCTTGTAATTGTTGGCCTATCTGTAAACCGATACCGTAACTTGCTTGCGCTTCTACGCTATCAAAAGAAGGGGTTGTCATGGATTTTCCTTAATTCTCTAAAAAGTCGAAGGTGCAAGCATAACAGCAGCAAGGGAGTAGGGTAAAATCTTGCATCGCTAATGATGACTTTTGTCGAAGAAAAAGAAACAATGGTTCTGCACTGACTTAAAACAGCCCGTTCGGCAGCATTATCCCTGTTTCTTTCTGCATCAATCAGTTAGCAAACTATACTAACAAGTAACAGGGAAAAGGTTCCATCCAGCAGTCGCTGATCGAGCACTGTGATTTTTTTTACGTCGTTGAAAGAGAGGTCACCATGGGCAGAATCGCGCCCAGGAGAAGGAAAAACAATCGGGTCTACCAGCCTTTGTTACACACTTGGCTAACTATCCGGCAGCGAATTCTGCCAGATAAACCGACCGATGAGCCTGAAAACCGCGTCAAAGCCGAGCCCTCCATTGGCGAGCCCGATCTCTTACCGCCAGAAACGGTAATGGATGACGACAAAGTATCAGCACCGCAGATCAAGTCGCCGGGAAAGCAAGCCGTGATTAAAGACTGGCTGCAAAAAATCTGGCATCTGCCGGATGATTTCCATTGGATGGAGCCCTTGCCTCTCTTCCATCGCCGCTGGGTCATCATTGCCGCAGCGGTATTGTTGCTGGCACTGCTTTGGCCTTCTTCCGGTAACAACGGCAGCGGGCAATTCCCGGTGACGGCAGAACCGACAGATATTCCGTTACAGGCCGAATTACGCGGGAGCAATCCCGCAGTCAACCAGCCGTCCTCAACGTTACCGCAGGGGAATTGGCAAAGCTATCAGGTACAAGCGGGTAAAACGTTGGCCCAGCTGTTCCGCGATAATAATTTACCGGTAAATGAAGTGTTTGCCATGGCGCAGGTGGAAGGCAATGATAAGCCACTGAGCAACCTGAAAGCCGGACAAGAAGTGAAAATCATACTGGACGCGCAAGGCAGCGTAACCGCGCTGGCTATTGAAACGGCCAACAGTGCGGAAGTATTGTTTAGCCGCCAAGCGGACGGTTCTTACCGCCGCGATCGATAATCCTCAGCGCGAATGCCAAGGACTGATAAAGCCCAGATTTTGCAGCCATAATCTGGCCTGGGCTTTGATCCAAACGCCGCTGTCACCCATTTCTCTCTCTGTAGGCTATCTGCGCCCAACCAAAGGCTCGCGGCGTGATATCGCTACGTCTGGATGCTGGAAAGGAATTATCGCAACTGGCAGGGTTACAGGGGCTTTTTTGTCGTTCTCAGAAAAGCAAAACGCCAGCTCGAGGCTGGCGTTTTAACGGTTAACAGCAGCGTAACTTACGCTTCTGCAACCACAACTACGTTCAGTTTTGCGAACACGTCGCTGTGTACCTGGAAGTGAACTTCGTGTTCACCAGTGGTACGCAGAACGCCATTCGGCAAACGAACTTCGCTCTTCGCTACTTCAACGCCCGCTGCAGATACTGCATCAGCGATGTCACGAGTACCGATAGAGCCGAACAGTTTACCTTCATCCCCTGCTTTAGAGGAGATTGTAACACTGCCCAATTCGTTAATTTTAGTTGCGCGAGCTTCAGCGGCAGACAGAACTTCAGCCAGTTTGGCTTCCAGTTCTGCGCGACGCACTTCGAAGAACTCAACGTTTTTCTTAGTTGCCGGCACAGCTTTGCCCTGCGGTACTAAGAAGTTACGAGCGTAGCCCGCTTTAACGTTAACTTGATCACCCAGGCTGCCCAGGTTTGCTACTTTATCAAGCAGAATAACTTGCATTACCATATCCTCTCAAAGTCGTTAATGGACAGTGGCCGATTACTGATGACGATCAGTGTACGGCAACAAAGACAGGTAGCGCGCGCGCTTGATAGCACGGGCCAGCTGACGCTGGTATTTGGCACGAGTACCGGTGATACGGCTCGGGACAATTTTACCGCTTTCGGTGATGTAATTTTTCAGCGTAGCGATGTCTTTATAGTCAATCTCTTGAACGCCTTCCGCGGTGAAACGGCAGAACTTGCGACGACGGAAATAACGTGCCATTAGGCTAGTCTCCAGAATCTATCAATTCAATCTGCTCGGCATGCAGAACCAATTTGTTAAGCCCATTGCGCCCTTGATGGCAACTAATGAAGCCTTCCACGGTTAACTGACTGCCGACCGTTATACTGTGAGTTAATGCTTGTGACTGGTGTCCACTGACAATCACGGGCATTCGGCACCATGTTTGTCGGCTAAATCCGGCTTCCTGCTGCGTTGAACGGTGCTCAAGCACGAACTGGCAGTGAGGAATACCAGAAGGACTCACTTTTCGAATGGGTGTCTTGCACACAGTGCCAGAGAGTACCAGTCGATTAGCGGCCACCACGGCAATTACTCTTCAGAATCCCCAGCTTCAGAATCATCATTGGTTTCTGACGCGAAGTCGTGACGCTCACGGCGTTCGTCTTTCGCTTTAACCATTGGTGATGCTTCAGTTACCGCGTTTTTAACGCGCATAACCATGCTACGGATAACGGCGTCGTTGAAGCGGAAGTTTGTTTCCAGCTCATCGATCGCTTCCTGCGGGGCTTCAACGTTCAGCAGAACGTAGTGAGCTTTGTGCAGTTTGTTGATCGGGTAAGCCAGTTGACGGCGGCCCCAGTCTTCCAGACGGTGAATCTGACCAGCAGCGTTAGTGATTGTTGCACTATAACGCTCGATCATGCCCGGAACCTGTTCGCTTTGGTCAGGATGGACCATAAAAACGATTTCGTAATGACGCATCGAATTGCTCCTTACGGATTATTCAGCCTCCTGATAGGGTCAGCCGCGGCCCATGGAGGCAAGGAACGTGTTTGTGTGCGGCCGAAAAATGACGCGTAACTATACTTGCGCGAGGAGGGAAACTCAAGGATTGCAGAGGAATTATTCGAGCTATATCCGTTCTAGCCAATAAATAGCACTTTTTGTTCACCAAATGAACTATGGATGGAGATCCATTAGTTTTTTAAATCTTTCAACAAAATCATTAGGTCAGCGCAAAAATCATTCATATTTTTTGAAAGAGTCAGTCAGCAATAGCGCATTTATTAATTATAAAAGAGAACTACTATTAGTTACATCCACCGCATAACAAGCGGCGCAGCAGCCAGGAAACTTATTCAAAGTATATAAATAAAATATTGGAGTCACCTATGAAAATCACGCTCACTATCGCCGCGATCCTCAGTTTCTTCCTATCGGCCAGCACTTTCGCCGCCACTGAAATCACCGCTCAACAGGCAATGCAGCAACAGCGTGTCAGCGTTGGCGCAGTGTCACTGGGTCACAATGTGGTTTCCCCTGACGATGCAACCTCACAGGTTAGCAAATTAGCCGATGAACGCGGCGCAACCGCCTATCAAATCATCGCTATGCATGAACCTGGCGGCAACAGCTCTATTCAGATTAACGCTGTTCTTTACCGCTAGAATTGCAAAGATAAATACAACACCAGAGAAAGACCGACAGTAAAACAATACAGCCCTTAAAACACTTAACCCCCGTCTATCGGGGGTTTTTTCTGGCCTTTAGTGCCTATAAATAAATGCCAATAAATGAGCGGCTATAACTATAAATAGTGCCGGAAGAATGCCGCGCCCGCCGTCAGCGCCGTTGGCGTGATTTTATGGCCGATACCAGGCTCGGTCAGGTAACTTAGATGATGATCCAACCCCTGCTCTTTCAAAGCTGCGACCAGACGCTCACTTTCCACCGCCGGAACCACTTCATCCGCTTCACCATGCCAGACCAGCAAAGGTTTGCGGGCGATTCTCTCCAGTTGGTGGGTTACCTCATATTCAATCAACGGAGCAATTTGTCGTTCCCATTCATCCTGCTTTGTTGAACCAGCACTGGGCAAAGGAGGAAACAGCGTTTTGGCCAGAGAAGTGAAATAACCTGACCCCATGAAATTAGCGGCCGCCTTTATCCACGGATAGCGCACCAAGGCTCCCAGAGTAGTCATCCCGCCCATTGAGGCGCCGCCCACGCCGATTCGATCGCCATCAATTAATCCAGTTTGTTGATAGTGTTCTTTAATTCCAGCCATTTCATCAATATTTGAACGCAAAATCTGCCAGAAACAGCCTAGTCGCCGGGTTTCATCGCCGTCAAATCTGGCTCCGTGCATATCGGCATCCGGCATCACCACGCGAAATCCCGCCTGCGCCAGAGCATAGGCAAAATAGGAATACACTTCTTTGGAGGAGGTATAACCGTGATAGAAGAAAAGGGTCGGCAAAGGCTGATGACGCTGGCCTGCTGGCGCGGCGTGAATTACCTCAATGCCCTGTACTTTTTCTAACGACATTTCAACCATAACAACAGTCCTTATGGGTCAAACAAGCCTTATCAGCCAAACCAATTGTAAACGCACCGCCATAGTGCCAAACCTGCTGAATAAAGTCTTAAACCAATCTCCTCCGAGATATATCAGAAATGACACATATCTGGTCGTTATGAATGTTTGAGCGTTACACTGAGAGAAAGTGGGGCAATATCAACACAGGAAACACACCATGACCTATTATCGCGCCTTTGTCGTTCTACTGTTCACACTGAGCCTTTCCGCCTGTAGCGCATTGAAAACCACGCCGCTACCACCTCCCGCGCCACAGCCTTTCGCGCAGGAAATTAACCGAGCTCAAAGCGGAACATTACAAAAAATCGGGATGGCTTCGGTGCAGGTATATGGCAGCCCGATGGATGCTGAAGCGGCACTCCGTAGCAAAGCCAATGCCAGCGGAGCCCGTTACTATTTAGTCATTATGAATAGCGATTCTGTCATTCCGGGTCAGTGGTACTCACAGGCCATTCTGTATCGCTAAACGGCTGCGGCTCGGGTCAGTAACAGTTCGCAAAGCGGTTCCGGAATAGAATATTGATCCCGATGATCCAGCATCATACGACACCATGCGTCGGCCAGCGACGGCGATGCAAAACGCAACAATTGAGCGGCACAGTTCAGATTAAACAGTTGCAGCGTCAATTCTCGCCCCTGTGCTTCCTGCGGATTTTTTAACCGGAAAGCCAACTGGCGCCAAGAACGGTCGAACAAACGATTCTGCCCGCGAACTTCATAAAAATTTTGATTCAGCATTTCTATCGCTGCGGGCTGCTTGCGCAAAACCCGCAGCACATCCAGACACATAATATTGCCGGAGCCTTCCCAAATACTGTTAACCGGAATTTCACGGTATAAGCGCGGCAATTCGCTTTGTTCGCAATAGCCGATTCCGCCTAACACCTCCATCGCTTCGGCGACAAAAGCGCTGCCCTGCCCGCATATTTTATACTTGGCGGCCGGCGTCATCAGCCTGCTGAATAATGCGTCTTCCGCGCTGCCGTGTTCCCATGCTTTGGCCAAACGGAATAACAGCGCCGTGTGGCCTTCCAAACGCAGCGCCATACGGCTGAGCACCTGACGCATCAAAGGTTGGTCGGTCAGATTCTTACCAAAGGCCTGCCGCTGGCTGGCATAATCCAGAGCGACGGAAAAGGCTCGCCGCATAATGCCGTGGCTGCCTAACGCACAATCGAAACGGGTATGGCCGCCCATTTTTAAAATATGGTGGATGCCTTCCCCTTCATCGCCCAATAGCCAGGCGATGGCATTATCAAACTCTACTTCGCTGCTGGCATTGGAGCGGTTGCCCAGCTTGTCTTTCAGGCGTTCTAAACGAATGGAATTACTGCTGCCGCCGGGCAGAATTTTGGGCATAAAGAAACAGGATAATCCACCTTCGGCCTGCGCCAAAACCAAGTGCGCATCGCTTTGCGGCACGGAGAAAAACCATTTATGACCGACTAACCGATAAGCTTCACCGGCACCGCGAGCGCCCAAAGGCTCTGCTCGCGTGGAATTACTCAAGACGTCAGACCCCCCCTGTTTTTCCGTCATTCCCATACCGATCAATAAACCGCGTTTTTGATCACCGGGAGCGACGTGAGGATCGTAACGATCGGAGAGTAAAGGAGATATCCAGGATTGAAATTGCGCAGGTAGGGATTGTTGCAGAAGAGGAATGGCACCGTAGGTCATGGTTATCGGGCAAAGGGTTCCGGCCTCAACCTGTATATGCAGCATCAAACGAGCCGCTCTGGCCACCACAGATCCGATACGAGCATCTTCTTGCCAGCTCAGATTATGCACCCGATTGCCTACCAACCCTTTCATCAGAACATGCCAGGCGGGATGAAACCTGACCGTATCCAGACGCCGTCCAGCTGCGTCAAAGCGTAATAGTTCAGGAGGATTTGTATTAGCCAAACGCCCTAACTCCAGCGATTCTGCCGATCCCAACTGCGCGCCCATTGAAATTAATACTTCATTATCCCAACCGGCTTGCTCGCGTATGACAGCTTCCCTTAACGCCATATCAGACAAAAATAAATTGCTGTTTGATAATGGCTCAGGCTGATTGAACACTTCGTGCGTCCGCCAATCCATACCTTTCTCCCTCAGATTCATTAGCATAAAAATCAGGATTAAGTATGGTTCAGCCTGGTACTTTTGCCGATCATCACCACAGATAATGCGGGAGAAAGCGTAAAGTTAATCGCCCACTATTTACAGCTAACTAATTTACAAATAAACAATTTCCAGCGTAGCCATGCCATCCAGAACAATAATATCGCCGCTAGGTAATTCGGATTTCTTCGCAATACCGGCCACAACTTCCCCTTGCAGCGTAAAGGTTTCACCAATAGCGAGAGTGCCATTCTCCATCCATTGAGCCACTTTTCCTTTCGGGTTTAACGTATTCGCCGCATGGAATGGCTCCGCCGAGGTTCCGGCAATCAACGCCGTGCGGCCATCCACCGTGCCGGAAGAAAATATCACGCCCCAGGCACCAATCGGCTGTCCGTCTGAGGTTCGCCCAAGACTAAAATGATGTTCTGGCGGAATAACCGTACCGCTGCTGCCAATCAGTCTGGCATCCGTCGCGATGCCGGAACGGTTATCCGTCGCCTTAAATCCCAGCGCAGTTTTGGCGTCACATTCCACGCTGATAGGCGGCAACGCCCGATGCGACAAAGCAGTAAAGTGGGTTTCAGAGAGCTTGGACTGAGCTATTTCGCCATAATCAACGGCGCTATCGATGGAAACCTGACAGGCTACCGGCTCGATTTCAGCGCTGAAATAAATGCTGACAGAAGTCTCTGCGCTAGCCAAATGAGCAAATAGGTAACTCACCGTTCCCACTACAATCGAAAGATAACGAGCAAAATATCTATTGAGAGAACGGTTCATTATTGGTACTCCATCACGTCAAAAGTGCCAATGCCATTCAGGTGAACCCGTTCACCGCGGTTAAGTGCATTTGCCGCCAGCCACACTTCTGCCGTCATCTGAAAACTTAATTGGCTAACCGCTCGCCGACCGGGGTAAATCATATTTCGAGTCAATGGATGCAGGGGGAGTCTGGCGTGTTCCGCATTATTCCCTGCGGGAAAAGCAGAGCGAGCGCCGAGATACAATATGACCGGTTGCCCATCAGCCTGCGCGGCAGAAGGCGTCAGCTCAACTCTGGCGTGGTCTGAATCCAAAGAATAGCTTTCGCCGCTTTGGCTATTCCCTTGATAAGCGATGGCAAATAAACGCGGCTGCGGACACTGCACATCGACATTGAAATAGTGTTTTCCCAAACTGACGCCGCGATCGGTCGCGCCCTTAAGCTGGGCACGAGGCAGGGAGCCGAAATGCAGTTGGGATTGAGTCACGCTGATGTGGCACTGCGCCAGTGCCGTTCCGGTAAAACTTAGCAGTAGGGCCGCTACCGCCAGTTTAAAACCGCCGCTGAAGGGAGTATTTTTACAGGCAGCGGGCATCAGCTTCTTCATATAAAACCGGCGCATCCTTTGCCTCAGGCAGACTGTAATCCAACTGGCATATCTCATTTTCATTGTCCTTAATGTATAAGTCCGGATTTCCGTCGCTATTGCTCAGCAGCAACGTTCCTTTGCTACCAACAGTGCCAACATAATTATCTTCTTTATCCGTGATATCACTGCCTTCAGCGGCATACTCCCCCGATGCAAGGCGTATCGAGAGCAAAATTCGCCGAGTTTTATTTGCTTTGAAATTATAATTAAGTACCGCACCCCGGCTGGCATCCACTAATCGAATACCATTCTTAATATCGATATTTCGCGCCAGTTTCTTAGTGTTAACTTCTAGCCGAGAGGAGCTAAACGGCGACAAACTGGGAGCCAACGCATAGCCTCGCCGATCGGTCCATACCGGACCTGAATTAGTTTGTATTTCTGCACCGCTGATGCCCGGCAGCGCGATAACGGCAAAAGTATCCTGAATCGCATAAGGTGAAAGAGTCACGCCTGCACTATGCACCGCCACGCCGCCACTGGCCTGAAGCTGATAGCTGCTATTTCGCGCGCTATCCTGAAAATAACCCACGCCTAACTGAGCATATTTAGGTAATACCCTCAGCGTACCGCTGAGCGCCTGCCCCGATTGATTCGCGGTTTGACTTACCCCCAGACTGTAACCCAACTGATTATTAACCTGATGATTCAAACCAACGCGTTGCTGAGTTCTTCCTCTGCTTTGAGAAACGGTGCTGCTTAAGGACATATTAGAATTCAGCGGAATGCTGATATTTCCATAGATAATCTTGTCTCCTTTGCTATTCAGGTTTCTTTCCATATTCAGATTAAAATTAATGTTGTAAGGCAGCTGTTTATTCCACCCCAAACTCCAACGGCGTTCCTGCTGTTTAGCAAAAGATACCGATTGGGTATAACCCAGACTGATTCCGCCCAACAACGATTGGCTATAACTTAACTGCGCCCTGTATTGATTCTTAACGCCACTTTTATCCGCGTTAGGATTTTTATTCTTTGGCTCTACTGCGGGTAACTCCGCCACTGGCCTTTCTCGCAAACTATGCTGAAACTGGCGAAATCCAGCCGTTCGATGCATAGTCGATAAATTCAGTTTCAATGAGGAAACCAGCTTCACGCCAACGTGGCTACCCCATTGAACGCCTTGTTTTTCATTCTGGCGATCCCAACTGGTCACCGCATTCACCGCCCAAAAAGTTCGGGGAATCAAACCGGTATTTACTGCCAATCCGGCAGAGTGGTAACGGGAACCCAGCAAAACACCCTGAGTAATATCCGATAAGTCGCCTAACGGGCGAACGTCTGTCAACGTTCCTAGCCAGCTTTCCTGATGCTGATTAGAACCTGGCCCGGTTCTACCCATTCCGGCATAAATACCGCGCGTTCTGGGAACATACTGCAAGTTGAAACTCGCCGCCGGCACGCTGAAACTCTGAGTCTGCCCATCCACGCCTATCACCGATACCAATAAATCTGCACCGGTGGAATTAATAGGAATTTGGGTTAAAGTGAAGGGGCCGGGCGGCAACTGAGTCACGTAAATCAAGGCTCCGCGTTGACGTATCTCAACGCTTGATTGCGTTGGCGCAATGCCTGACACCGTTGCTCCGCTGCCTTCTCTGCTGGCTAAAGCACTTTCAGGCATTATCTGCAATCCGTAAATTTGTGGCGTACTGAATAAGCCGCTATTCAGGTTAATTTCTCCCATTTGCAACGTCGTTTTTTTTTCGATAAAAGTACGCTGCAAATAACTATATAGCCTGCTCCATTGCTGTCGCCGATCCTTATAGCTAAAGATCTGACGGGAACGAAAAATCCAGTTGCCGCTATTAAACCCAGCCTCCGTGGAGGCTTGCAGATTATTGCTACCGTTCTGATTTCTTATCGCCAGTGCGTCGTAATTCATTAACAACGCTGAACCTCCGGTTTCATAATTCCCCGTAACAACTTCACCGACTTGTAATAATTCCGCCGGGAGAATCACTTCAATACGTGACGTACTGGGGAATAAATTCACCAAAGCTCTGGGATAATGTAGCCGTAAATCACTACAGCCGTTTTCCATTGGGGGAGGAATAATCCCGCTTTTTTGGTAAAAATCCGGGCTAAAACACGGTTCACCCTGCTGATTAAACGTCATATCTACCCAGCCGCGAGCTACACCATTAATAGTTAACTCAATGGAATGATCTCCTGAGCTAAATCTGGCTTTATATTTAAAGTAGTCTGCCGCACTGGCAGAAACACCGCGTTCTTCAAGAATACCAATATCAAACTCAACGCCATCATCAGCCAAAGATCTCACGGAAATAAGAAAAATGCTGAAATATAAAAATAACCGAATGCTATTCTTCTTCGGTTTCATTTTTTCTATCTCCGTGTGATACAACGAGCTTTACATCGATATTATCTAACGATCATTTCAGTTCGGAAGAATAGGACTCAGTAATATATCCGTATAAATTAGCTGGTTGTATTCTGACGCTATTCGCCTGACCTTTAAATGCCTTATCCGTAATAGCCACCAGACTCTTTCCTGGTAAAATATAATTCTGCGTTAACTCAGCAGCCCCCTTTCCTGGCTGCAACTCAATAGAATTAGATAAACGGACTACATAGTCTCCTTCATTTTTCACAAGAATGTTCCCTTGTGCATTGCGACTGAACTTAAGAAACTCCCAAGGTTTATTGTGAGTTGCTAAACCGGAAGGATGAATAATCAACGGAATGTTGTGTCTAATGGTCAAACGAACGTTATTCTTTCCTTTAGGAGGAATATTCTGGAATATAGCTCTGACCATGGTTTGCTGAGTCAGTGAGTTTCTAAATTCGTCCTTTAGGAAGAAACGAACCATTTGTGTCTCGCCGGCTTCAATACGGGCAACGCTGGGTGTGACAATCACTTTCTCGGCGGTATCTTCGGCTACAAACTCCACGGAAGAATGTAACATTACCGGGTTAGCGGCCTTATTGGTCAACGTAGTGGTCGCTTCACCTTCCGCAGTATTAATGACAATCACTGAGTCATTAATTTGGATACCCGGAGTCGAAGAGCCGGTTGTATTCGCGCGGGAAAAACTTGCGATAGAAAATAAAATAGCCACTGATAAAACCAGATTAACCTTCATCATAAATTATCCGTTTATTATATAAATTTATATCCCTATAGCCTTATTTTCTTTACTTATCATGGCAATAGAATAGCAATAAATGGATGCCATACAGCACCCATTTAATTAACAGAGGTTATTAGAGATAAGACACATTCATGGTAACGGAACCATCAAGTTCAATACTAGAACCTCCCTTAAACTCTTTAGGATTGATGATTTTAGTATCTACGTTATAGCGACCCGAAAATAATGCCCCTTCAAAAATACTTTTATCAGCGTTGAAATAAGTAATATTCTGATCTTCAAACTTATCTAAGTCGACCGATGCTTGTCCTTCAACATCATTAATACCGCCTAGAAGCGCAGACTCTCCATCAACTTTAGGTTCGGTCAGTGAGACTTTATAACCACCAAAACCGACCTTTACATCATCCATATTAAGAGCACCTTCACCCAAACCAAAATAAGAGGTACCAATTTCAGCCGGAACACTACCTTTACGGTTATCGACAAAGCTCATCGATACTGCTGTCTTATGAGGGCAGTTAATAGCATACTCAATATTTCTCTTTCCTAAATCGATGATTCTTTCTTCTTTTTCAACCAACTCCTGTAAAGAAATATTCCCATAATTAATTTCTCCGCCGTTTACATCCAATTGGCAGGCACCCGGCATCAATTTACCTTTAACCGTAATTTCTGCGCTGTTATCCGCAGCAAAGGCTGCAGGAGTTAACGCAGCTGAAAGGATCAGAGCAGCAATTGTTTTGAATCTTATAGATTTAATTTCCATTTCATAACTCTCCATGTACATAAAAAGACACCAGAAGTAATGCATTTTATGATCACTGACATAAATGCTTACTGCTGGATAAATATACTGATGAATAGGAACAATCCGTAATTAATAGTTATTAGATTTCATTAGGACTTTATAAAATATAATAATATCTATTTGCTGAATTATTAAATCATGGAAACATCGTTAACTATCTGTTTTAATTGTGTGTTAAATATATCTTTGAGTATATTTAAGGCAAAAAAAAGCAGTCCCCCGCGGGAACTGCCTTTAACAACATTAAGTTTTAAAAATATGGCGCTATGAAAATAATTAGGCTTTAGCTTTCAAACCGCGCTGACGTACAACTTCGAACAGACACACACCGGTCGCCACAGATACGTTCAGAGAAGATACGGTCCCCGCCATCGGAATACTGATTAATTCATCGCAATGCTCACGAGTCAAGCGACGCATACCGTCGCCTTCCGCGCCCATTACCAGAGCCATTGGCCCCGTCAGCTTGCTTTGATACAGCGTATGATCGGCTTCCCCTGCGGTACCCACGATCCAGACATTATTTTCCTGCAATACGCGCAAAGTACGAGCCAGATTGGTCACTCGAATCAAAGGGACGTTCTCCGCAGCGCCGCTGGCTACTTTCTTGGCCGTCGCATTCAGCTGAGCGGAACGATCGCGCGGAACGATAACCGCATGGACACCAGCAGCGTCGGCGCTACGCAGGCAAGCTCCCAGGTTATGCGGATCGGTAACGCCGTCCAAAACCAACAGGAAAGGCGATTCTACGCTGGCCAGCAGGCTTGGCAGATCGTTTTCCTGATACTGACGGCCTTCCCGCACACGCGCGACAATCCCCTGATGAACACCGTCTTCTACCTGAGAATCCAGCCATTGGCGGCTAGCAACCTGCACCACCAGACCAGCGGCCTCCAGCTCTGCAACTACTGGCTGCAAACGACGGTCATCCCGTCCTTTCAGGATAAAAACTTCCAGAAAACGTTGCGGATCGCGTTCTAACAGGGCTTTGACGGCGTGAATACCGTAAATAATTTCGCTCATGATGCTCTTTTACATGTGTCGGTGAATCCTATACAGGACCCGCCGTTGATTAAATAATGCGTAACACTAAGGGTTAGGCTTTGATCAGGGCGACGCTCCGCCGCCCTGTGGATACTAACTGGCTGACTTTTTCTTAGCTCGTTTGGCTTTAGTCGCCGCCGCAATCTTCCGGGTCTTTTCAGACGTTTTTTTCGCTTTGGCCTTTTTCTCCGCAGCCGCTTTGTCAGTTGGCTTGTCAGCATCAGGGCGGAAAGCGCTATCAGGCTCAAAATTAGCCGGTTTCTTGCCTCGACGATTACGCTTCTGTCCACTACTCGCGCCGCCATCGGCAGCACCGCGACGAGATTGTCCGCCTTCACGACGTGAAGGTGCGCTGCCACGCATGGTACGTTGGCCCGCTTTTTTCTCTCTGTCTTTCGCCGTTTTCCCTTCGCCGCGCGGTTTACGCGTGCTGGATACCAAAGCAAAGTCGATTTTACGCTCATCCATGTGGACAGCTTCCACACGAATCTCAACGGTGTCACCTAAACGGTAAACCACGCCGGAAGATTCGCCGATCAGCCGCTGTCCTATATTGTCGTAGCGGTAATAATCGTTGTCCAGGCTGGAAACGTGAACCAAACCGTCGATAAACAGATCGTCCAGACGCACAAAGAAGCCAAAACCGGTCACGCTAGCGATAATACCGGTAAACACTTTACCCACCTGATCTTGCATGAAGTCACACTTCAGCCAGTCAGCAACGTTACGCGTGGCTTCATCAGCCCGACGTTCAGTCATAGAGCAATGTTCGCCCAGTTGTAGCATATCTTCGTAATCGCTGTGCCAGCCGCCGGTTGGTGTCCAACGTTCTTTCACCGAACCCTGCTCTTTGGCTAGCTGATACTTAATTGCCCGGTGCATCGCCAAATCAGGATAACGACGAATCGGGGAAGTAAAGTGGCCGTAAGATGCCAGTGCCAGACCGAAGTGACCGCGGTTTTCCGGATCGTAAATCGCCTGTTTCATCGAACGCAGCAGCATGGTTTGCAGCATTTCGTGATCTGGACGATCGGCAACCTCATCCATCAGAACCGCATAGTCTTTTGGCTCTGGTTTCATTCCACCACCCAATACCAGACCCAGCTCATTCAGCACGCTACGCAGTGCGGAAATATGGTCATCACTTGGACGATCGTGGACACGGAACAAAGCCGGTTCGTTATGTTTTTCGACAAAACGCGCCGCCGCGATGTTAGCCAGAATCATACATTCTTCGATCAGTTTATGCGCATCGTTACGCATAGTTGGCTCGATGCGTTCGATACGACGTTCTGCGTTGAAGATAAATTTGGCTTCTTCGGTTTCGAAGGCGATGCCGCCACGTTCTGCACGCGCGTGATCCAGCGCTTTATACATCGCATGTAGCTCTTCCAGATGCGGTACCAACGGCTTATATTGCTCACGCAATGATTCTTCGCCATCAATAATTCGCCAAACCTTGGTATAGGTCAGACGCGCGTGGGAGCTCATTACCGCTTCGTAGAATTTATAGGAAGACAGTTTGCCTTGGGAGGAGACGGTCATCTCACACACCATACACAGGCGGTCTACCTGCGGATTCAGCGAGCAGAGGCCGTTAGACAGCACTTCCGGCAACATAGGTACGACCTGCGACGGGAAGTACACCGAGTTACCCCGAGCGCGAGCTTCGTCATCCAGTGCGGTACGCGGGCGTACATAATAACTCACGTCCGCAATCGCTACCCACAGCCGCCAGCCGCCGCCGCGTTTTTTCTCGCAGTACACCGCATCATCAAAGTCACGTGCATCTTCGCCATCGATAGTGACCAACGGCAGATCCCGCAGATCCACACGACCTTTCTTCGCTTCTTCAGGAACCTGTTCTTTCAAATCTGCGACTTGTTTCTCCACCTGCGGTGGCCAGGTATGAGGGATTTCATGGGTGCGCAAAGCGATATCCACCGCCATGCTGGTGCCCATGTTTTCACCCAGCACTTCAACGATTTTACCCACGGCTTTACTGCGGCGAGTTGGGCGCTGAGTCAGTTCCACCACCACTACGTAACCCATGCGGGCACCGCTGATGGAATCTGGCGGAATCAGGATATCAAAGCTGAGGCGACTGTCGTCCGGAACCACGAAACCAATGCCTGCGTCGGTAAAGTAACGGCCTACAATCTGGCTGGTTTTCGGCACTAATACACGAACAATACGCGCTTCACGACGGCCTTTACGATCGGCACCCATGGCCTGAGCCAGCACCACGTCACCGTGAATAGCCATTTTCATTTGGTCTGAGGACAGGTAAAAATCGTCTTTGCTGCCTTCAACTCGCAAGAAACCGAAACCATCACGGTGACCAATAACGGTACCGCGCAGTAAATCAAGACGCTCAGGCAGCGCATAGCACTGACGGCGGGTAAAGATTAATTGGCCATCGCGCTCCATGGCACGCAGGCGACGACGCAGAGCTTCTAAAGCCTCTTCGCCGGATAAATTGAGTTCTGTGGCCAACTCTTCACGGCTGGCTGGCGTTTCGCGTTTGGCGAGATGCTCTAAAATGAATTCCCGGCTTGGGATCGGTGATTCATACTTCTCTGCTTCTCGCTCCAGGAAAGGATCTTGTGACATTGCGGTTCCTCCGTAGTCATCAGCAGGTTGCTCAACGTTATTCATTAAGCAAACACACTATTCAACAAGTAATAACTTGTAGAGCGGAGCGTTATCTTTAACCATATCGGCCAAAGTATAGTTATCCAGCTCTTTAAGGAAATTCTGTACAGCCTGGTGGAGCACCTGTTTCAAACGGCAGGCTGGGGTGATATGGCAAAAATCGCTGCAACAGTTCACCAAAGACAGAGGCTCAAGTTCACGCACGACGTCGCCGATACGGATACTTTCTGCCGGTTTGCCTAACCGAATGCCGCCGTTTTTGCCTCGAACTGCGGTCACTAATCCGGCACGGCTCAACTGGTTGATAATTTTCACCATGTGATTGCGCGATACCCCATAGACCTCGGTCACCTGAGAGATGCTAGTCATCTGCCCCGGCGGTAACGAAGCCATATAGGTAAGCGCCCGTAGGCCATAATCAGTAAAACTTGTTAACTGCACGTATACCCCTGAGTATCAGTGTACTCTGCTAAAGCTCATCTGCGATGACACCAGTCTAAGTGTTATTTATGAAAGCGTATTCTTTGAATGATAAACCAGCCACAAAGCTTGCGGCTAATCATTTAGGTGGAGGCGGAGGTTTTTGGCGTAAAAACTGCTTATCGAGGAACAACAAACCGGGCATAAGCCCGGTTTGAGTATTTTGATCGCATGGATTTGACGGTGTATCTATCAATCAGGCATCAAATGGATCGCGCAAGATCATAGTCTCGTCACGATCTGGGCCGGTAGAAATTATATCAACCGGAACACCAGTCAGCTCTTCTACACGTTTGATGTAGTTTAACGCTGCCTGAGGTAGCTGCTCGTACTTTTTCACTCCGAAGGTTTTTTCTGACCAGCCTGGCATAACTTCGTAGATTGGCTCGATACCTTCCCAGCCTTCAGCTGCCAACGGAGTCGTATCCATTTCGCGGCCGTCTGGCATGCGGTAGCCCACGCAAATTTTCACTTCTTTCAGGCCATCCAGCACGTCCAGTTTGGTCATGCAGAAACCTGACAGAGAGTTGATCTGAACGGCGCGCTTAACGGCAACGATATCCAGCCAGCCGGTACGACGGTCACGACCGGTAGTCGCACCGTATTCGTTACCTTGCGTACGCAGGAATTTGCCGGTTTCGTCTTCCAGTTCGGTAGGGAATGGACCTGCACCTACGCGAGTAGAGTAAGCCTTCATGATACCCAGTACGTAATCTACGTAACGTGGCCCCATACCAGAACCTGTCGCAACGCCACCCGCGGTGGTGTTAGACGAAGTCACGTACGGATAGGTACCGTGGTCGATGTCCAGCAAGGTGCCTTGTGCGCCTTCGAACATGATCAGCTCGCCTTTCTTACGGGCGCTATCCAACAGTTCAGAAACGTCAACAACCATGCCAGTCAGGATATCGGCAACAGAAACGCCGGTCTGAGGATCGACAGCCATCAGACTATCCAGAACTTCCTGATAATCAACCGCATCAACTTTGTAGTAATGCACCAACTGGAAGTTGTGGTAATCCACAATTTCTTTCAGTTTTGCAGCGAAGGTTTCTTTATTGAACAAATCACCCACGCGCAGACCGCGGCGAGCAACTTTATCTTCGTAGGCAGGACCGATACCGCGACCGGTGGTACCAATAGCTTTCGAACCACGTGCTTTTTCACGCGCGTTATCCAGAGCCACGTGATATGGCAGGATTAGCGGGCATGCTTCAGAGAGTAACAGTCGCTCACGTACTGGTACGCCGCGCGCTTCTAACCCTGTCATCTCTCTCATCAACGCATCAGGAGCCAGTACAACACCGTTGCCGATGATGCTGGTTACGTTTTCACGCAGAATACCTGAGGGAATCAAATGAAGAACGGTTTTCTCACCGTTGATAACCAAAGTATGGCCAGCGTTATGCCCACCTTGATAGCGCACAACATATTTAGCCCGTTCAGTCAGCAGGTCGACGACCTTGCCCTTACCTTCGTCACCCCATTGGGTGCCCAGTACGACGACGTTCTTACCCATCTCAAAAATCACCAGGTTGCCTTAAAAAAGGATTCTAACATCTCACCCGTGTGCTTTCAGCACTTTTTAACACATGCTTGCACAGTTTTTGCGCTTGGATTCAGCCACCCATGCGGCTACGCAACATGTAGTAGATGACGACGCCAGCAACCACTAATGCACCGCCAAAACGACGTAGCGTGGAGTCAGGTAACTGCGTCATCGCCTGAATCATTTTACGCCATGCTTTGGGATAGAGCATCGGACCTAGCCCTTCAAGCACCAAAACCAGCCCCAGTGCTAACCAGATTGTGGAGTTCATTATCTGCCTCAAAAAGAAAAGGCCCGCGTTAACGGGCCTTGCATCACACGCGAACCCCCTTACGGACGTTTGCTGGAATTATCCGGAGATTTCATATAGCGGAAGAAATCGCTGTCCGGACTCAACACCATCACATCGTTGCCGCTGTTAAAGCTATTTTCATAGGCGCGCAGGCTACGAATAAAGGCATAGAAATCTGGATCTTTACTGAATGCATCTGCGAACAGACGAGCCGCCTCTGCATCACCGCCGCCGCGAGTAATACGCGCCTGACGCTCAGCTTCTGCCAAAGTACGAGTCACTTCGTAGTCAGCAGTTGCACGCAGTTTTTCCGCTTCTTCCTGACCTTGTGAACGGTGACGACGAGCGACCGCTTCACGCTCAGCGCGCATACGCTGGAAGATCGCATCAGAAACTTCAGCCGGCAGGTTGATTTGCTTGATACGCACGTCAACCACTTCAATACCCAGTGCCGCCATGCTGTTCGGATTCACCGCAGGCTGTTTGCCACGGGTTTCCTCTTCAACACGCGCAGCTACGGAAGCAATCGCATTATCGGCTTCGGTAGTAACGGCTTCGTCATCTACGGTACCGGTATTCAGCGCATCGCGGACATCAGAGGTCAGGCGACCACGAGAATCCGTAACAATATCACGCACATCCAAACGACCGATTTCAGAACGCAGGCGGTCACTGAACTTACGTTTCAATAACACTTCTGCCTGAGAAATATCGCCACCACCGGTTGCCAGATAGTAACGGCTAAAATCACTGATACGCCATTTCAGGTATGAATCGACAATCAGGTCTTTTTTCTCTTTGGTCACGAAGCGGTCAGCTTGGTTATCCATGGTCTGAATACGCGCATCCAAGGTCTTCACTGTTTCAATGAAAGGAATCTTGAAATGCAGCCCCGGTGCGTACACCAAAGGTTTGTTATCGTTATCACGCAGTACTTTACCGAAACGCAGCACAATCCCGCGCTGGCCTTCCTGTACCACGAATAATGAAGCATAGAGCGCAATCAGCACCACAGCCACGACGAATAAGATCGACTTACGCATTGATTATTCTCTCCCTACGCGAGTGGAAGTGTCACGCTGGGCGTTTGCCCGGCGCTGATCCATGACAGAGCCAGAGTCTGAGCTAGTCGCGCTCTTCTCCGGACTGCTTGCCGCAGAGGAAGACGGATTCAAACGAATCAGACTTGAGTCTTTGCTAGCACCGGCTTTATCCGCACCGGCCTGTCCACGCAGCATTTGATCTAATGGCAGCACCATCAGATTATTACTCTTGTCGTTAGCCAATACTTTGTGAGTATGACCCAGGACTTTTTCCATGGTTTCGATATACAGACGCTCACGAGTAATTTCTGGTGCAGCCTTGTACTCTGGCAGCAACTTGGCAAAGCCAGCGACTTCACCCTGCGCTTCCAGCACCTTACGCGCGGCATAAGCACGAGCATCTTCTAACAGACGCTGCGCCTGACCGTTAGCACGTGGCTGAACTTCGTTAGCGTAAGCTTCTGCTTCACGGATGTACTGTTGTTCGTTTTCACGTGCAGCAATCGCATCATCAAAGGCGGCTTTCACTTCTTCCGGCGGACGAGCGGCCTGGAAGTTGACGTCCAGCAAAGTAATACCCATGTTGTATGGACGAATGGTTTCTTCCAATACGCGCTGAGTATCGCTACGAACGATGGTGCGGCCTTCAGTCAGAATCTTATCCATGGTGTATTTACCGATAACACCACGCACTGCGCTGTCCGTTGCCTGACGCAGACTGTCATCAGGGTTGGTTACGCTGAACAGATAAGCTGCCGGATCGGTTACACGGTACTGAACGTTCATTTCGATGCGAACTACGTTCTCATCGGATGTCAGCATCACGCCTGAAGCGGCCAATTCGCGCACGGATTCAACGTTTACCGGGGTCACTTCATCGATGAAGGTCGGTTTCCAGTTCAAACCTGGTTGAACGATATGGCTCAGTTTGCCCAAACGTGTCACAACGCCACGTTCGGCTTCTTTAATGGTATAGAAACCACTTGCGGCCCAAATGACGACAACGGCTACCGCAGCGATACCCACAATGCGTCCGCTAAAGCCAGGACCCTGTGTTGCGCCACCGTTACCACTTCCGCTACCTTTGCCGAAACTACTCAGTTTCTTGCTCAGTTTGCGGAAGATATCATCCAGATCCGGCGGCCCCTGATCACGGCCACCTTTATTATTATTTCCGCCAGAGTTGCCGCCATTATTATTGCTGCTCCCCCACGGGTCGCGGTCCTGTCCGTTATTACCGGGCTGATTCCACGCCATGTTTTAGCTCCATTCTTCTATGATTGGTTTTCTTCAGGCCAAGAGCGCACTTCCCTATAAGAAGCTGGCCCTCAATCTCACAAGTTCGATCAAACCCGACTCTTTCATTAACCCAAAGGGCCAATTAAACGACGTAGTCGATCAGCTCCTGCTCTTGTTTACAGAGACGACGCCATTCAACGATAGGCAGTCGAACCACCATACCGATATGCCCGCCCTCTTCTATCCACTCTTTTTCAATTGCCTGAAGCTGATAAAAACGGCTACGTAGACGGCCAGCCTGAGGCGGTAAGCTCAATTCATAGTGTGCGATTTCACCAGAAAGACGCTCCGTCAACGCTTGAAAGAGCAACGGGATACCTGCGCCGGTTTCGGCTGAGAGCCAAACCCTGACCGGCAGGTTTTCTTCGTTGCGATCGATACGCGGCTCGAAATCGTCCAACATATCGATTTTGTTCATCACTAACAGCGTAGGGATTTCGTCCGCTTCAATTTCTGCTAGCACGGTGTCGACTGCGGCTACATTCTCGCTCACGCGTGAATCAGCTGCATCAATCACATGCAATAACAGCGAAGCCTGCCGCGTTTCTTGTAATGTCGCTTTGAATGCGGCGACCAAATCGTGCGGCAAATGTCGAATAAATCCTACAGTATCCGCCAATACCGTATCGCCAACGTCCGCCACATTAATACGGCGCAGCGTTGGATCCAGCGTGGCAAATAGTTTGTCGGCTGCGTAAACATCGGCAGACGTAATTCGGTTAAACAGGCTGGACTTGCCGGCATTGGTATATCCTACCAGCGAAACAGTCGGTATTTCAGCCCGGTTGCGAGCGCGTCGGTTTTGCTCACGCTGCTTGGCCACGCGCTCTAGGCGATTGAGGATCAAGCTAATGCGGTCACGTAACAAACGGCGGTCGGTCTCTAGTTGGGTTTCCCCCGGCCCTCTCAGGCCAATCCCGCCTTTTTGACGCTCAAGGTGCGTCCAGCCGCGTACCAGTCGAGTTGCAATATGACGCAATTGCGCCAATTCAACCTGCAACTTACCTTCATGAGTACGCGCCCGTTGGGCAAAGATATCTAAAATTAATCCGGTACGATCGATCACCCGACATTCACACAGGCGCTCAAGATTCCTCTCCTGCGCGGCGGAAAGTGCGTGATCAAACAGGACAACAGATGCGCCACTGGCCTTAACGGCATCTGCAATTTCTTCGGCCTTTCCTTCACCGACAAAGTATTTGGGATGAGGCGCTTTGCGACTGCCCGTCACAATTTGCAGTGCCTCTACGCCAGCAGAAGATACCAACGATTCGAATTCGCTGAGATTTTCTGTGTCTTTGTCTTGCGAGAAATAGATATGAACCAGTACGGCCTGCTCACCGGCTTCATAACGGTCAAACAAGCGTGCAACCTCTCAAACGGGTAAAAACCGCTAGTGCGGAGAACATAAGACAATCAATGTTGCTTATGCTCTCCGTCATGGTTGACCAGCAATACGCTTTATTCAGCGTCATCGCTATCCTGCTGCTGTTGTTGCGGCGCAGACGGATTACTACCATGATAATTATTGGTGCCGCCACTCGGATTATTGCTGTGATGCGATACCGGGCGAGACGGGACAACAGTAGAGATAGCGTGCTTATATACCATCTGGCTAACTGTGTTTTTCAACAGAATGACAAACTGATCGAAAGACTCAACTTGGCCCTGCAGTTTAATGCCATTCACTAAATAAATAGAAACCGGAACCCGTTCACGACGCAATGCGTTCAGGAACGGATCTTGCAAAGATTGCCCCTTAGCCATTCTATATTTTCCTTATTTGCTTGTTGTTTTTAACTAAGAACCTATCGGCTCGAAAATAAACTGCGTAAAAAAAATCTGCGCGCTGAGTACTAATCAATTGTACACAATCATTCAACCTATGCACTAACAACCTGTATTACAGAGTCTAAAGCCTGTTCCGGCTTATCACTGTCGAGCCAATGAACAGATTCCCAACCTCGTAGCCAGGTCATTTGTCGCTTTGCCAACTGACGCGTCGCACAAATTCCGCGGAAAACCATTTCGTCATAATCAATCTCACCAGCGAGATAAGACCACATCTGGCGATAACCAACACAGCGAATGGCAGGCAAGTCCGTATGCAAATCTCCACGGTTAAAAAGCGCCCGAGCCTCGGTTTCAAATCCTGCATCCAGCATCTGACGAAAACGTAATTCAATACGCTGGTGCAATAACTCGCGGCTAGCAGGCGCAATCGCAAATTGGTGAACCTGATAAGGTAAGGTTTCACCCGAAATTTTAGTCAGTTCCGTTAAAGTTTTACCCGAAATAAAAAAAACTTCCAGTGCTCTAGAAAGTCTCTGGGGATCATTGGGATGAATCCGCACGGCAGAAACCGGATCGATTTCAGTCAGTTGCTGATGCAGAGCTTCCCAACCTCGTTCAGCGGCTTGTGCCTCAATGCGCTGGCGCACCTCTGGATCGGCAGAAGGCAACGGAGACAGTCCCTCTAACAGCGCCTTGAAGTACAACATCGTGCCCCCCACCAGCAGCGGAATACGCCCGGCGGCGGTAATTTCAGCCATTTCTTTCAGAGCATCTTTACGGAAATCAGCGGCCGAGTAGGATTCAGCCGGATCGCGAATATCGATTAATCGGTGGGGAGCCAGCGCCAGCTCTTCTGCGCTGGGCTTGGCGGTACCGATATCCATACCGCGATAAATTAGCGCGGAATCCACGCTGACAAGCTCCACAGGCAAATGTTGACGCAGCGCAATAGAAAGCGCCGTTTTGCCGGAAGCGGTCGGCCCCATCACGAATATAGCTGGGGGCCGGTTCAAATTCTCAGTATGACTCATGGGTTAAAGTTGCCAATGCGGCCTGTATATCAATAGGTTGTAAAAGCCCGGCAGGGGGTGATTGCACCAGCTGCGGACAAAGACGTTCGACATCCGTCAATAATTGTATCGCTTGGGATACATTCCAGACCTCATGCTCACTGCCAAGGCGGCGGGCAATCCAGGTGGCAAGTACCTCCGGCGACATCTCCTTATGTTGCGACAGATAGCCTAACAGTTCCGGTATCAGTTTTTGTAAATTTTGTTGGCGTAATGGTAAAGATACTGCACGTAGCGTCGCTCGTCCGTGTTCAATCGCCAGTTCGATTCCCATGGTAATCAATAATTTCTGGTGATGCTGGCAGGCCGTGGCTTCGTTTTTATCCAAAGTCAGTTTAAGCGGAATCAACAACGGCTGCGGACGCAACCCTTCCTCTGGCGGATTAAGCTGCGCCTGTTTCAGCCAGCGTTCGGCAACCGTTAGAGAAAGCAATGCCAAGCCCTGACCATATTCTATCACCGCGTAGCAGGGTGGCAGCACCGTCAATACCCGGCCAAAGCTGTATTGTCCGCTGCGCAGCGGTTCTTCATCCTTTCTGCTTTTTATCACTGCCGCAGGCTGTTGTTCTGGCAACTTATCCGTCGCAGGAGCCGGTTTCAGCAATTCGCGATACAGTTCACCCTGCTGTTTTTGATAAGGCGCTGGCGGCGTATAGGCTGGCGCTCGAGGCTCACGTGCAGAAGTATGAGAACCCGTATTGGCAACCCGTGGAGCCACGTATTGCTGCTGAATGGCTGTTTTTTCCGGCTGTGGCTGAGCGTATTTATTTCCACCAGCGGCCACCCGATTCTCCGGCTGCCAGCGCGGGGCTTCAATTTCGCCATCTTCGGAGACAATCAGCGCTGGTTCTGCGCTTTGCTGTAAAACGCTGGTCACCGCCTGATAGATAAAATCATGGACCAAACGTGCCTGATGGAAGCGAACTTCATGCTTGGCCGGATGAACATTCACATCCACCTGATGAGGATCAATATCCAGATACAACACATAAGCGGGCTGCTGATCGTCTTTTAGCAGATCCTGATAAGCCTGACGGATAGCGTGATTAATCAGCCGATCGCGCATCATGCGATTATTGACATAGCAATATTGCATCTCGCTAGGCGTTCGGGCAGCGCTGGGGTCGGCCACCCAGCCACGAATATTCAAATCACCGTGCTGCCATGAAATCGCCAGCGCATGTTGCAGGAAGGCCGGGCCGCAAATACTGGCCAAACGACGTTCATGCTGCGAAGGATCTGGGGCCGCTCGATATTGGCGAACCAGCTTGCCGTTGTGAGTGAGGTGAATCGCCACGTCGAAGCGCGCCAACGCGATGCGGCGTACCACTTCATCAATATGGCCGAATTCGGTTTTTTCCGTGCGCATAAATTTACGCCGCGCTGGCGTGTTATAAAACAAATCCAGCACTTCCAGCGTACTGCCTACCGGATGGGCGGCGGGTTTGATGGTCACCGCCATATCCCGCCCTTCGGCGTAAGCCTGCCAGGCTTCGTTCTGTTCGGCGGTACGCGAGGTCAGCATCAAACGGGAAACCGAGCTAATACTGGCCAACGCCTCACCGCGAAAGCCCATGCTGAGAATGGCCTCCAGATCTTCCAACGAACTGATTTTACTGGTTGCATGGCGCGCTAACGCCAGCGATAAGTCGTCTTTAGCTATCCCACAGCCGTTATCACGGATGCGGATTAATTTTGCGCCACCTTTCTCAATATCAATATCGATTCGCGTGGCACCAGCATCCAGACTGTTTTCCACCAACTCCTTTACTACCGACGCAGGCCGCTCTACCACTTCACCGGCGGCAATTTGGTTGGCGAGTTGTGGCGGTAATATCTGAATCGGCATAACAAATCCCTTCGGTTAAGACTGTGGAATGGTGAGCGTTTGGCCGAGTTGTACCGAACCAGACTTCAGCTTATTCACGCGTTGAATCTCACTTTGAGATACACCATATTTCGCCGCAATAGCGGATAAAGTATCCCCGCGTTTAACCTGATGCTTGATCGGTTTGGCCGGGCTGATTTTCTTCACCGCAGGCACCTTGGCGACGCTAGCTACCGCGCTGCCAGATGCGGGAATTCGCAGGCGCTGCCCAACCCATACCACGTCTTTCTTCAGCGTATTATTCTGCCGCATCGCCGCCATACTGACACCGTACTGGCTGGCAATGCCGGATAGAGTTTCACCCCGTTTTACCATGTGAATCAGCGATTTACCGCTAATGGTGGCTTTCCCCCCACTGCTGACCGCACTGACTACCGGGCCAGGCTGATTAACACCACTTTGACGCGCTGACCTTTCAACCGCCGCTGTTGCGCCCAGCGGACGGTTTTCGACCTTTGGGTCGGCTTGTAGCGGATGCGACAGGAAATAACTGCGCAAGCCTTTGTAAATCGCTTGGGCAATTTTATCCTGATACGCACTGCTGCCGAGCAGCCGCTCCTCCGTACCATTACTGATAAAGCCGGTTTCCACTAATAAAGAGGGAATGTCCGGTGAACGCAACACGCCAAGACTGGCGTGTTCCGGCCTACGTTTATGAATAGAACCAATGGCTTGAAGCTCATGTAGCACTTTTACCGCTACGTCGTAACCCACCCGCTGGGAGTGACCAAATTGTAAATCCAGCACCGCCTGACTGAGATAAGGATCGGCTGAAGTGTTGGCGAGTACGTCACCCGCTCCGCCCAGCAGCTCAGATTGCTTCTCATGCTGCTCCAGCCAGTTGCCCATTTCACTGTTCGCGCGACGGTTAGACAGTACCCAGACAGAAGCACCGTTGGCGCTGCGATTCGGTGCCGCATCGGCATGAATGGAAACCAGCACGTTGGCAGCCTGCTTACGCGCCACGTCTGAACGCCCCATCACCGAGATAAAATAGTCGCCGTTGCGCGTCAACACCGGTTTAAACATCGGGTCATTATTGAGTAATGTCTCCAGCTTACGGGCAATGGAGAGGGTCACGTTTTTCTCTTTCAGACCATTTTGCCCAATAGCGCCAGGATCCTGACCGCCGTGACCAGCATCGATAGCCACCACCACACGATCGCTACTGGCTGGCGCGCTGGTTTTAACCGGACGCGTGGTTGAGGTGGTGATGGTCGGGCTGCTGGTCACTACCGTTGGCTTATTATTGAACGGATTACTGCCGGCGGTGGCCTTGGTTGCCTGTCGCGTCGCCGTCGCCGTGGTCACCGTTTGAGTTTGACGTACTGGCGTACCAGCGGCTGTCAGGGTGAACACCACGTTATATTGATTGCCCACTTGCTGCGTCACTGCGCGTGTTTTGGCTTTTTGCGTCAGTTCAAACACCAATCGGGTGCTTTGCGGGTCTTTCGGCTGGCTGGAGCGAATTCTTTTCAACAGATTCTGCCCACTGAATTCCAGCGGTAAACCGGAAAGATTACCGCTCTGACGAATATCCAGCACAACGCGCTCCGGCCCGCTCAGCGGGAAGAAGGCATAAATCGGTTTGCCGTCGAAGCTCAGGGTTATCTGACTTTCGCCGGAACCGTTGGTAACTTTGATATCGGTTAACTTCATCGCCCATGCCGCCGGAGCGGCCAATACGCTAGAAACAACCAACAATGCGGTGGCTAAATAGCCTCTCCAGCTAAGCATCATCGACAGTTTATCCTTGCGCAGCGGCTAAGCGGTGCAGAACATCCGCACCAGAATCAGACAGCGCTACCAGCCGAGCTTCACGCCCCTGCGGCTGATAGTCCAAATGTAATTCGATATCAGGCTTAGGCAAGAAGCCCTCGCCCTGCTGCGGCCATTCCACCAGGCAAATAGCCTGTCGATCGAAATAGTCGCGAATTCCCATAAATTCAAGCTCTTCCGGATCCGCCAATCGGTAAAGATCGAAATGATAAACCGGCCGAGGCGTCAGTGCGTAAGGCTCCACCAAGGTATAGGTAGGGCTTTTTACGTGGCCTTGATGTCCCAGAGCTTGCAGGAAGCCGCGGCTGAATGTAGTTTTTCCGGCACCTAAATCGCCGAACAGATAAATAACGCTGGCACCTTCGAAGGCTTGCGCCAAACGAGCCCCCAATGCAACGGTTGCTGCCTCATCAGGCAAAGGTAAAACGAGTTCTTTCATTCTTGATATCTATTTTGCTAACTCAGGATTAACGTAGTTCGGAATAACCGGCAATAAATCTGTCGCCAGTAAACCCCGGGTGCCTTGTTGTTCAGCCAGTTGATCGGCTGCCGCGCCGTGGACCACACAACCTGCGCAAGCCGCATCATACAGCACCAGCTTTTGCGCTATCAAACCGCCGATGATACCGGACAAAATATCGCCCATACCGCCGGTCGCCATGCCCGCATTCCCCACATCGGCTATCGCCATTTCGCCCTGCTCGCTGGCTATCAACGTACCGGCACCTTTTAGTACCACTACGCCGCCGTATGTCTCTACCAGTCGACGAACTGAAAGTAAGCGATCACTCTCAATTTCAGCGACGGTACAACCGAGCAAACGAGCCGCTTCACCGGGATGAGGGGTCAACACTCGATTCTGACGCCTCAGCGGATTTAATACCAGCAAGTTGAGCGCATCTGCGTCCCATAACGCAGGTTTATCACTCTGTTGCAGTAATTTCAGAGCATTCCTGCCCCAATCTCCTTGCCCCAGCCCCGGTCCAATAACCAAAGTGTCTGCCCAATCGATAGCCTCAATCAATAAATCATCGCTGAGTGCCTGTACCATAAGTTCAGGACGAGCAGTGAGTAGAGGAGCAACATGATCGATGTTAGTAAGCACTCGCACCAATCCAGCACCGCTGCGTAGTGCGGATTCTCCCGCCATCCGTATTGCGCCCCCCAAACCTTTATCACCCCCTACCAACAATAGACGACCTTGCTCACCTTTGTAAGAACAAGGTCGCCTCGGTTTCAACCATTTGCTGAGGTTATCAGAGGTAATTCTCTCAATGTGCGGCATTTGCTGATCAAGCCATGGGGACAAACCCAGATCGTCGCAATGCAACTGACCGACCCAATCACGCGCCTGCCCGGTCAATAACCCTGGTTTTAGCGCCACAAACGTCAGCGTATGCTCGGCTCGAATCACTACGCCAGGAGCAGCGCCGGTTTCCGCCCCTAAGCCAGAAGGAATATCCAGCGCGAGTTTAGGCGCCCGATATCTATTCGCCATTTCAATTAAAGTAGCGTAACTGCCTCGTGGCGCGGCACGTAAGCCGGTGCCCAGCAGCCCATCGATAATTAAATCAATATCCTGCGGCCAAAGACTATCCTGAGGAAAAATATTCCCCCCCGCCGATAACCACTGCTCACGCGCCAGAGCAGCTTCGGCAGGCAATGGACGATTGCCCTCACAGGCAATTAATGTCACTTTCAAACCCGCCGCTTGAGCGCGGGCAGCCAGGATATATCCATCCCCGCCGTTATTGCCATGACCGCACAGAATCAACCAGTGTCGGCTCGCAGGATAATATTGGCGAGCCAGAGCAAAAGCGGCTTCACCGGCTCTAACCATCAGTTCAAACAGAGAAAGTGACAAAGCGGCAGCAGCAACGCTTTCATGTTGCCTGACCCAGTCCGCAGAAAAAACAGAGTGTGGTAAACTTAGGCCGTTTTGTTTCTTACTATGGTCCGTCATGACACACCCCCTCGATCTGAATCAATTAGCCCAACATATCAAGCAATGGGGGCAATCGCTAGGTTTCCAGCAGGTTGGCATCTGCGATACCGATCTTTCTGCGGAAGAACCTCGTTTGCAGGCGTGGTTAGACAAGCAATACCACGGTGAAATGGCGTGGATGGCGCGCCACGGTATGTTGCGGGCGCGCCCCCATGAACTGCTGCCCGGTACGCTGCGGGTTATCAGCGTGCGCATGAACTACCTGCCAGCCAAAGCCGCCTTTGCCAGCACTTTGAGCAATCCAGAATTGGGCTATGTCAGCCGCTATGCCTTGGGACGCGACTATCACAAGCTATTGCGGCAACGGTTAAAGAAATTGGGCGATCAGATTCAGGAGTATTGCGCACAGCAATCGAGTGAAAACGGCGTCAATTTTCGTCCGTTTGTCGACTCAGCTCCGATAATGGAACGTTCACTCGCTGCCAAAGCGGGTATTGGCTGGGTTGGCAAGCACTCACTTATTCTTAATCGCGAGTCTGGCTCCTGGTTCTTCCTTGGGGAATTACTGATTGATTTGCCGTTGCCAATCGATCAACCGCAAGAGGAACAGTGTGGCCGCTGCGTGGCTTGCATGACGACCTGTCCAACCGGGGCCATTGTCGCGCCTTACACCGTGGATGCTCGCCGCTGTATTTCCTATCTCACCATTGAGTTGGAAGGCGCTATTCCCGAAGAATTTAGACCGTTAATGGGAAATCGTATTTATGGCTGTGATGATTGCCAACTGATTTGCCCGTGGAACCGCTTCTCTCAACTAACAGAGGAGGAAGATTTCAGCCCGCGTGCGGTATTACATACGCCAAAGCTGCTGGATCTGTTCGCCTGGAATGAAGAAAAGTTTCTACGAGTCACCGAAGGTTCCGCGATCCGCCGTATTGGGCATCTGCGCTGGCTACGTAATATCTCGGTGGCTTTGGGAAATGCCGCCTATCAGGATGAAATTGTGCTGGCGCTGGAAAGTCGCAAAGGCATCGACCCTATGTTGGATGAGCATATCGTCTGGGCTATCGAGCGGCAGTTGGCGCGGCGGGCAGAACAAAGTGTTGAAGTGCAGTCATCGCAGAAAAAGAGGCTGGTTCGAGCCATTGAGAAAGGGCTGCCGCGAGACGCATGATAACTTTTCAATCGCGGGTTTTTCCGTAATAAACCTGTCAAGCGCCCTGTGCATAAAAATAAAAATGCCTTGCCAATCAAGTGGGAAAAAAAGCGCAAGAGATCGCCATAACGTTTTCCCATAAATAAATAAACAATTAAAACAAATAGTTAAATTTAGGCAATAGCCATTGGTTTAATTAGCATCAGTATATAAAAAATACAGAATCTGTGGATAAGTCTGTTGAAGAAGTTAATACATTCTGTGAAAGGCACGACAAAAAGCGCGAACTGTCTGTGGATAATTATTTTGGAGATGAAGATAAAATTGGAGCGGGAAACGAGACTCGAACTCGCGACCCCGACCTTGGCAAGGTCGTGCTCTACCAACTGAGCTATTCCCGCATTGAGATGCTGATGCACCCTGCTGTCTGTTTGACGGCATTTGGTATTCATGGCTGAAGATTGGAGCGGGAAACGAGACTCGAACTCGCGACCCCGACCTTGGCAAGGTCGTGCTCTACCAACTGAGCTATTCCCGCATCACAGATATTAGCGAATGGTTCGCCGACATCGTTAGCTTCTGCCACTACTTGAAAAATTTGGAGCGGGAAACGAGACTCGAACTCGCGACCCCGACCTTGGCAAGGTCGTGCTCTACCAACTGAGCTATTCCCGCTCTACGTACTAAATTCGATCTCGCTAACTGGCGAAAATCTTCATCGGTACGGGGTGCGCATTATACGAGAATTCCGTTTTGCTGCAAGCCCCTGAAAGCAAAAAAATCATTTTTTCGTTCAAGTGTCGATTAAATCAACAATATGTACTTTTTGCCAGCGACGGGTGTTGAATAAATCGGCTAAGCGCTTAAAACCCGTGATTTGCACGACAGAATCATAGTACTGAGAACAAGATTCTGCCGTGTTTAAACCAGATTTTATCTATTAAAGACTAAAGCTGGATAAAATGTTCGCGGTAATAAGCCAGTTCCGCCACAGATTCACGAATATCGTCCAGCGCCTGGTGCGTATTTTGCTTTTTAAAGCCCGGCAGGATTTCCGGTTTCCAACGGCGAGCCAGCTCTTTCAATGTGCTGACGTCCAGATAGCGATAGTGGAAATAAGCTTCCAGCGCAGGCATATAGCGGAACAGGAAGCGGCGATCCTGACCCACGCTGTTACCGCAGATAGGCGATTTGCCGGCCGGCACCCATTGTTCGAGGAAAGCAATGGTCTGCATTTCTGCATCATGGTCGTTGAATGGGCTGGCTTTTACCCGCTCAACCAGACCACTACCGGTATGAGTACGCACATTCCACTCATCCATTAGCGCCAGTTGCTCATCAGACTGATGCACCGCCAAAACCGGGCCTTCTGCCAGAATATTAAGATTGGCATCCGTTACCAACGTTGCGATCTCAATAATCCGATCCCGCTCTGGATCGAGACCGGTCATTTCCAGATCAATCCAGATCAGATTATTTTCATTTCCTGCCATGATATTTCCTGCCTATTCATCGGGGGGATCAACCGAACAAACGGTTAAATGATAAAATTATGTGTATCATAGTTCTTTTAGTCGCAACGAGCGATAAATGCAGATTCAAGTGAGGCGCAGTGAGCAAGAATAAACTGTCCAAAGGTCAACAACGCCGCGTGCAGGCTAACCATCAGCGCCGGCTACGCACTGATAGAAAACCTGAGTTAGATGACTCTCAGCTTGGCGATGCGCAAGAAGGTATCGTAATCAGCCGTTTCGGTCAGCACGCCGACGTTGAAGCCACTGATGGCACCCAACACCGTTGTAATATCCGTCGCACCATTACCTCTTTGGTAACCGGTGACCGTGTCGTTTGGCGACCGGGTATTCAGCAGGAAGGTGTTCGAGTTAAAGGTATTGTTGAAGCGGTACATGAACGTACTTCGGTTTTAACCCGTCCTGATATTTACGACGGCGTGAAGCCGATCGCCGCTAACATCGATCAAATCGTGATCGTCTCGGCCATTTTGCCGGAACTCTCACTCAATATTATCGATCGCTATCTGGTGGCCTGTGAAACGCTGGACGTAGAACCGCTGATCGTACTGAATAAAGTCGATCTGTTGGATGCCGAAGGCCGCAAATTCGTCGATGGCATGATGGATATCTATCGCCGTATCGATTACAAGGTACTGGAAGTGTCTAGCCAGACTCGCGAAGGGATGGCAGCCTTTGAACAGGCGCTGGCTGGCCGTATCAGCATTTTCGCCGGCCAATCCGGCGTGGGTAAATCCAGCCTGCTGAACGCCCTGTTACCACCAAGCGATACGCAAATTTTGGTCAACGCAGTTTCCGATAACTCAGGTTTAGGACAACACACCACCACCGCCGCGCGCTTGTATCATTTCCAGCACGGCGGCGATGTGATCGATTCACCTGGAGTGCGCGAATTTGGCCTGTGGCATTTAGCACCGGAACAAATCACGCAAGGGTTTGTCGAATTCCGCAACTACATTGGTCATTGCAAATTCCGAGATTGCAGCCATACCACCGATCCCGGCTGCGCCCTGCGCGAAGCGGTGGAGCGCGGTGATATTGCCGAAGAGCGTTTCGATAACTACCATCGAATTCTGGAAAGCATGGAACAAGTCAAACCACGCAAACCGCTTTCAGATTCTGAATAACTGACATTGCGGGCGCCGAACGTTACAATGCGCCCCTTTTATCTAATGGCTAATGCCTAATCCAAGAGGTTCTCGTGCTGGATAGCATCAAAATCAGACTGCAATATTTACTTCCGAAGCAAGGACTTACGCGCCTGGCTGGCTGGGGTGCAGACAAAAAAGGCGGCTGGTTGACTCAACTGGTTATTAAAGGCTTTGCCCGTTTCTATAACGTAGATATGAAAGAAGCGCAGAACCCAGAATTCACCGCTTATGCCACTTTCAACGAATTTTTCGTTCGTCCGTTACGCCCGGATGCACGCCCTGTGGTGGCGGAAGACAATGCGCTGGCACAGCCTGCTGACGGCGCCGTCAGTCAGCTTGGCGCTATCCGCGAAGACCAAATCTTGCAGGCAAAAGGCCACAATTACACGCTGGAAGCTTTACTGGCCGGTAACTACCTGTTGGCTGAAGAATTCAAGAACGGCACCTTTATCACCACGTATTTAGCGCCGCGCGATTATCACCGAGTGCATATGCCTTGTGACGGCGTACTACGTGAAATGATCTATGTACCTGGGGATTTATTCTCCGTCAATCCGCTGACCGCAGCCAATGTCCCTAACCTGTTTGCCCGTAACGAACGCGTGATCTGTATCTTTGATACCGCTTTTGGCCCGATGGCGCAGATTCTGGTCGGTGCCACCATTGTCGGTAGCATTGAAACCGTTTGGGCAGGAACAACCAATACAACCCGCGAAGGGGTTATCCGCCGCTGGACCTACCCGCAGGCCGGTGAAGAAGGGGCGATTGCATTGGAGAAAGGGCAGGAAATGGGTCGCTTCAAGCTGGGCTCAACGGTTATTAACCTATTTGCATCAGGCAAAGTGTATCTGGCTCCGCAGCTAAACAGTGGCTCCATCACCCGTATGGGTGAGCTACTGGCAGAAGCCGTTCCACCGACGCCTCCGTGCTAACCTAACGCTTTATGGCGTAACTTGATTTAAGGAAGCATAACGTGCGCCTGATAACCACATTCCTGCTTGGTATTTTTCTCTCTCTGCCGCTTTATGCGGCAACTCAGCCTAATGAGGCTCAGCTCAGACAAGAGCTGAAGCAGGCTGAGGCGAATAAAGGCGCCGCCAACCAGGCGGAAATTGTTCAGGCGCTGCAAGGTGCTATCAACTGGCTTAATGATGCGAAAGAGTCCGACGAACGGGCACAGCAATACCAGAAAGTCATTGATGATTTCCCCAAATTAACCAGAGAGTTACGTCAACAGTTGACGCCGGATAGCGAAAAACCGCTGCCGGTGCCAACCAATTTATCGACCAATGAGATGGAGCAGCAAATCCTGCAAACCAGCAGCCAACTGCTGGAACTTTCCCGTCAAATGCAGCAAGAACAGGATCGTTTGCGGGAAATTAGCGACTCTCTGGGGCAACTTCCTCAACAACAATCAGATGCCCGCCGCCTATTAGGTGAAGCCACGACGCGTCTGCAATCTCAAAACTCACCAACCTCTCCGCTGGCGCAGGCGCAATTTGCACTATTACAGGCGGAAGTTACGGCTCGTAAAGCCAAAGTGAATGAGCTGGAGCTTTCTCAGCTTTCTGCCAATAACCGGCAAGAATTGTCCCGCATGCGCGCCGAAGTATATAAAAAGAACCATGAGCGGACAGACACCTTATTGCAGACATTGCGTAACAATTTGAATAATCAGCGCCAGCTTGAAGCGGAAAGAGCGCTGGAACGCACCGAATTACTGGCGGAACAAGGTGGCGATCTGCCGGCCTCCATCAGCCAGCAGCTAGAAACCAACCGAGATTTATCCCGCGCGCTGAACAGTCAGGCTCAGCGCATGGACCTGATTTCCTCTCAACAACGTCAGGCGGCGGCAGACACTCTGCGAGTTCGGCAGACTCTCAGCACCATTCGCGAACAGGCGCAATGGCTGGGTATTTCTACTGCACTGGGGGAAACCCTACGAGCGCACGTAGCCCGCTTGCCTGAAATGCCAAAATCTCAACAGTTAGATAGAGATATGGCTCAGCTTCGAGTTCAGCGTCTGACCTATGAAGGGATGCTGGAGCAGCAGCAAAAAGGAACCAAAGCGACGCAGGACGACGGTACGCCGCTGACGGTTCAGCAACAACGCATTATGGACGCTCAGCTACGCACCCAGCGAGAACTGCTAAATTCACTGCTTTCTGGCTATGACACGCAGATTCTCGAACTGACCAAGCTGAAAGTCGCCAATAGTCAATTGGTTGATGCCCTGAATGAAATCCGCGAGGCGACCCACCGCTATCTGTTTTGGGTTGCGGACGTTAGCCCAATTTCCTTGTCTTATCCGATCGATGTCGCTCGTGACCTGACGCGCCTGCTTTCGCTGGATACCTTATCCCAGCTCAGCGGTGCCTTTGTGATGATGATGACCAGTCAGGAAACGCTGATTCCGATTATCGCCGCGCTGCTGTTTGTCAGCTTTAGCGTCAGCTCCCGTCGCCATTATCATGCGTTTTTGGAGCGAGCCAGCAGCCGGGTCGGCAAAGTTACGCAAGATCAGTTTTCATTAACGCTGCGCACCGTTTTCTGGTCGATTCTGGTGGCCTTGCCGCTTCCTGTGCTCTGGGCGGCGCTGGGTTACGGGTTGCAAAACGCGTGGTCCTACCCGATGGCGATTGCCATTGGCAACGCAGTGACCGCCACGGTTCCGGTACTGTGGGTGTTTATGATCAGCGCCGCTTTTGCTCATCCTCACGGCCTGTTTATCACCCATTTCCGCTGGGCGCCAGATCAGGTCGCGCGTGCGATGCGCTTTTACCGTATGTCGGTATGGCTGATTATTCCGTTGATGATGGCGTTGATAACCTTCGAGAATTATAACGACCGCGAATTCGCCGGCACATTAGGCCGACTGTGCTTTGTCCTGTTGTGTATCGCACTAAGTCTGGTCACCAACAGTCTGAAACGTGCCGGTATTCCGCTGTATCTGGATAAAAAAGGTTCGGGAGAGAATAAGATCAATCAGGCGCTGTGGGGGCTGCTGCTTTCCGCTCCGCTGATTGCCGCGCTGGCCTCGCTGATGGGGTATCTCACCACGTCTCAGGCGCTGCTGGCTCGTCTGGAAACCTCCGTCGCCATCTGGTTCTTCCTGCTGGTGATTTACCATATTATTCGCCGCTGGATGCTGATTCAGCGCCGCCGTATTGCCTTTGACCGTGCTAAACAGCGTCGGGCCGATATCCTGGCGCAGCGTGCCAGAGGTGAAGAAGATACGCCGCATACGAATAGTTCCGAGGGGTCGGTCGATGTTGATGAGCCGGTTATTGATCTGGACGTGATCAGCGCTCAATCGCTGCGTCTGGTTCGTTCCATACTCACTATGATCGCGCTGGTTTCAGTGATCTTCCTGTGGTCAGAGATCCATTCAGCCTTTGGTTTCCTGGAAAATATTCGCCTATGGGATGTTTCTTCGACTATCAACGGCGTCGAATCCATCCAGCCGATCACTATGGGATCGCTGATCATCGCCATTCTGGTCATAATCGTGACGACTCAGTTAGTGCGGAACCTGCCTGCCCTGCTGGAACTGGCGCTATTACAGCATCTGGACCTGACGCCCGGCACCGGTTATGCCATTTCGACAATAACCAAATATCTGGTGATTTTGTTCGGTGGCCTATTAGGCTTTTCACTACTGGGGATTGAATGGGCGAAATTTCAATGGCTGGTCGCCGCTCTCGGTTTAGGGTTAGGTTTTGGCTTACAGGAAATTTTTGCCAACTTCGTCTCTGGGCTGATCATTCTATTTGAAAAACCGATTCGTATTGGCGATACCGTAACTATTCGCGATTTAACCGGTAGCGTAACCAAAATCAATACCCGCGCCACCACCATTTCCGACTGGGATCGCAAAGAGATTATCGTGCCGAATAAGGCCTTTATCACCGAGCAGTTCATTAACTGGTCACTGTCCGATCCTATTACTCGCGTGGTCTTAACAGTACCGGCTCCGGCCGAAGCCAATAGCGAAGAAGTGACCGAACTGCTGCTTACCGCCGCCAGACGTTGTTCCATGGTCTTGGATAACCCTGGGCCAGAAGCATTCCTGATGGATCTACAGCAAGGCATTCAGATTTTCGAGTTGCGTATCTATGCCGCCGAAATGCTTCATCGCTTGCCAATGCGCCACGAAATACATCAACTGATTCTGGAAGGCTTCCGCGAGCATGGTATTGTTCTGCCGTTCCCACCGTTCCAGGTTCGAATGGAAACGCTGGGGCGCGCTGGCCGCAGCGTGAACACGCCAACTCGCAATAATACCCGCACGCCGGGCAGCCTGTAGTGATTCATTAGCCTGATTTTGGGGTAAAAAAATGGCCTGATTCTTTGCGGAATCGGGCCATTTTTACAATCGGACAATCTCAGCGAACTTACACCAATTTATCATTGCGGTG